>CAWGMX010000009.1:0-386060 GCA_963823795.1 Vulcanimicrobiota bacterium
GCGATGACGTCGGAGGCCTCACGCGCATCGAGCGGGCCGCTCGGGCCGTCCACCAGAACGGTTGAAGGCTGACCGATTCCCAAGGGCAGACGGTGTAAGAGCTGCGACTGCGAGTCGGCCCAGACGTTGGCTTCGCCGAAGCGCTCGCACAGCGCCGCCTCACAGGCCTCGAAGGCGCGCAGATCGCGTTCGGCGTTGAACTCGGCGGCCAACGCGTAGACCCGGACGCGGTTGCGCAAGGCGTAAGCCGCTTCGCTGCGCGAGTCGTCGAGCGAGTTGAGCACGCGGAAGTCGTCCCAGCGAAGGAACTCGTCGATATCGTCGAGCGCGCGTGGGTTCGGCCAGAGTTCGCGCAGCACGTCGTGCAGCACGTGCTCGAACATGCGCGTGGTGTGATGAAAATAGACCGAGGCGAACATCATGTAGCGCGCCATCACGAACGACTCGAGGGCGACGACGCCGCGGCGATCGATGCCGACCGTCTTGCGGCCGGCGTGGCTTACGATGCGTAGCGACGCAAGGAGCTGCTCGGCGTCGTAGCGACCGGTCGCGACCCCGGTAAAGTAGGCGTCGCGCTGAAGGTAGTCCATGCGATCGGCATCCAGATTCGGACCGCTGACCAGCTCGCGCAGCTCCGGGTACCGGCCGGCGGGATCCGCCACGATCAGGGCGAGGACGTCACCGGCGTCCACGTCGAGCGCCGCGATGCCCTCGGCGACGTCCGGCAACGCAAGCATGTCGGCCGTGCGCCGCTCGTGACGAACTTCCAGAACGTCTTCGCACGCGTGGCTAAAGGGACCGTGACCGACGTCGTGCAGCAGCAGCGCCGCGCGCACGAGGCGCCGCTGATACGCCACGTCCGTTTCGCTACCGAAGAAATCCCGGCCATGGCGCACTAGCTCGTCGAACGCGCGCGTTCCGATCGCGAGCGCGCCGAGCGCATGCGTGAAGCGGGAGTGTTCCGCCGACGGAAAAGCGAGGTACGCGAGGCCCAGCTGCCGCAAGCGCCGCAGGCGCTGCATTGCCGGAAGGTCAAGGAGTCGCGCTTCCGCTGTGGATAACTCGATGAAGTGATGGATCGGGTCGAAGATGCGCTTCATGCCACGCGCGACGGAATACGCGGGCGAACCGAAGAACTCCCTTGGCATTGAGATACGATCAAGGCGCTCTTAACGAAATTCGCGCGCGAGTCGACATCGCGAGCTTCGTGGGACAGTACGTGCCGCTTCGAAAGCGGGGCAACGACTTGGTGGGTCTCTGCCCGTTTCACTCCGAGAAGACGCCGTCGTTTCACGTTCATCCCGACCGTGGATTCTTCAAGTGCTTCGGCTGCGGCGTGGGCGGCGACGTCATCACCTTCGTCCAAAAGTTGGAGAACGCAGCGTTCGGCGACGCCGTTCGAATGCTGGCAGCCAAAGCCGGGGTCGAGCTGGAGCCTGAGAATCCTGGCGCGCAGCGGGCACGCAGCGAGCGCGAAGCGATCTACGAAGCCAACCATATCGCGGCCGGCTATTTCGCGCGAATGTTGGCCGGCGAGCGAGGCGAGACGGCTCGGGCCTACTGCGCCAAGCGAGGCTTCACGGCTGCGACGATCGAGCGATTCGTCCTGGGATACGCACCCGACTCGTGGAACGGTCTCGTGGCGGAGCTCGAGCGCAACGGCGTGGATTTGGCGTTGGCCGCCAAGGCCGGCCTGCTCAAGAGCGGTCAACGCGGCTATTACGACTTCTATCGAGATCGCCTCATGATCCCGACCTATGCGACCACCGGCGAAGTCCTGGCCTTCGGCGGCCGTGCAATCGGCGACGGTGAGCCGAAGTACCTCAACACGTCGACGACGCCGGTGTACACCAAAGGCCATCATCTCTTCGCGCTCAATCTCGCACGCCGCGCCGCACAGAGCGATCGCACGCTGATCGTCGTCGAGGGCTACCTCGACTGCATTTCCTTGCATCAGGCCGGGATCGAAAACACCGTCGCGGCGCTGGGAACGTCGTTCACGGCCGAGCAAGGGGCCGAGCTTCGCAAGTACGCCGACTACATCTATCTGTGCTTCGACGGCGACGCCGCCGGCAGCGGCGCCGCAACCAAAGCGATCGATATTGCGTCTAACACGATTGAGAGCACCGGTTCCCCGGTGCGCATCGTCCTTCTCCCCTCCGGAGACGATCCCGACAGTTTCGTTCGTGCCCGCGGCGCCGCCGAGTTTCGCCGGTTGCTCGACGCTGCGAAGCCGGCAATCGAATTCAAGATCGACGCGGAAATCGAACAGCTGCGCGCTGGGTTCGATTCTCCGGCGCGCATTATGCCCAAGGCCGCCGGTCTGATTCGAAGATTAGCGCCACGTGAGGAGTGGGACCGTTGGGTCGTCTATGTCGCAAGCCGTCTGCAGGTGAACGTGGACGACCTTCGGAATAGCCGGTTCCTCGCTGATAGCGCGAACTTCGCGCCGCGCGCGCGAATCGGGTCGCCGGAAAGCCGCCACGTCAGTACCTCACCAGAGCCGCTCTCCTTCGAACGCGAAGTCGTGAGCATACTGCTCGAGGAACCGTTGTTGGCGGGGGAGTACGGGGAGCGCATCGGTGCGTCACGTTTCCGGAACGAGGTGTATCGGCGGATCTACGAGCGGATCGTCGGGGCGTCCGGAACGCTTCGCAACACGGCAGACGTCTTCGGGCTCTTTGCCGAGGATCAGGCGATTCTCGACGTGGTCGTCGAGTTAGGACGGCGCGACCGAAGCTCCGCCGTCCGGTACGGCGACACCGAGGAGCGGCGCGCGCATCTGGAACGGGTGGTCGAGCGGCTGCGACTCGACAACGAACGAGAGCGGTATCGAGAGTTATCGCATCTCATCGACGAGCGGCTCGCCGGCGGCGAGCAGGTCTCGGAGGAACTGCGCGGAGAGTTCGAAACGCTTGTTGCAAAGCTGAAGCGTTAAGGGCCGAAGCGGGAAACAAAGCAAAACCGAGAGGAGGTGAACGAAAAAGATAATGGCACGTAAAAAGAACGCACCGGTCGCGGACGCCGCACCGCCGGCGACGCTGGATGAGCTCAAGAAAAAGCTCCTGGCTCGCGGCAAAGTCGCGGGGTCGCTAACCTACGAAGAAATCAACACCGCTTTTGAGGTGCTCGAGGAGATTACTCCCGAGCAGCTCGACGAATTCTTTGAGGAGATCACGGCCGCCGGCATCGAGCTCGCCGACGAGCAAAAAGACGAAAAGCCGGGAGCCGAGCGCGAGGAGGAAGCCGAGCAGACGATCCCCGACGGGCTCTCACTCGACGACCCCGTACGCATGTATCTCAAGGAGATCGGGCGCGTTCCGCTGCTCTCGATGGAGCAGGAGAAGTCGCTGGCCATGCGCATCGAGGCCGGCGAGCTCGAAGGCAGCCGCAATGGCGCGGCCGATTCGAAGACCGTCGACGCGGGTGAAGAAGCGAAGCGTCAGCTGACCGAAGCCAACCTTCGCCTCGTCGTCTCGATCGCCAAGAAGTACGTCGGGCGTGGCATGCTCTTCTTAGACCTCATCCAAGAGGGCAACCTCGGCTTGATTCGGGCCGTCGAAAAGTTCGACTATCGCAAGGGCTACAAGTTCTCGACCTACGCGACGTGGTGGATTCGCCAGGCCATTACGCGCGCGCTTGCCGATCAGGCGCGAACGATCCGGATCCCGGTTCACATGGTCGAAACGATCAACCGCTTGATCAAAGTCTCCCGCCAGCTTTTGCAAGAGCTCGGTCGTGAGCCCTCGGTCGAGGAGATCGCCGAATCGATGGGCCTCACCCCCGAAAAAGTGCGTGAGGTCATGAAGATTTCGCAAGAGCCGATCTCGCTCGAAACGCCGATCGGCGAAGAAGAAGATTCGCACCTGGGCGACTTCATCGAAGATCAAGAGGCCGTTGCGCCCGCCGAAGCGGCATCCGTCATGCTGCTCAAGGAGAAGATGCAGGACGTGCTGCAGAATCTCACCGAGCGCGAGCGCAAGGTGCTCGTCTTACGATTCGGCCTGGAAGACGGTCATCAGCGCACGCTCGAGGAAGTCGGCCAAGAGTTCGGCGTCACGCGCGAGCGAATCCGGCAGATCGAAGCGAAAGCCTTGCGTAAGCTTCGCCACCCCTCGCGCGGCAAAGCGCTCAAGGACTACTGGACGAACGAATAACTCAGGCCCTACGGTTTCAAAAAAAATGCTATTGCTGAATTTGTTCACCGCGCTGCTCGCGGTAGTACTCCCGAACCCCTCACCGTCGGCCTCACCCGGCGAGCGCGAGCTGCCGACCATCGTGACGGTCATCTCGTCGCCGTACTGCAACTCGCTCGCCGACCATTTCAACGGCGCGATGGTGCCGATGCTCGCCAACGACCGCGTGCTCGAGGGCACGAGCGTCCAGCTCGATACCCTCAACACGCTCTTTCATCAGACGAACTACGTGCAACAATATATGCACGTGCAAGATCAGATCGAGCGCCAGGAGACCATCCTCAACGAGTCGCTTGCCGGGATTTCGCGCAACATCGTCGCGCTGCGCGACGGCGCGGCGCTCACGACCGACGCCCAGGCGAAAGCGCAGATCACGCAGGCCAGTTGGCAACTCCAGACCGCCTACGACCATCAGCGCCAACTGGCGATCGACTTGATGCACCTGTATCAATCGATGCTGGAATACCACGTCAACTACGCCAACCCGGCGATGGGCGGTTTCAGCGAGCGCGAGATGACCGAATCGCAGGCAATGCGCGACTCGAAGAGCTGGCTGCACTTCGATTCCCAGCGCGCCGTGATCGCGCAGTCCGAAGACCAGGCCGTCGACACCGCCTACTTAGCCGCGCAAACCTACTGCGTCCCCAAGAAGTAGAAGGCTTCCGTGTCACCCTGAGCTTGTCAAAGGGTGAAGGGCGAAGGGCCACTTCCCCGCGGCGCCGCGCTGAATCAGATTCTAAAAACGCGTGGTCTCCTGAAGCTAGAATCTATTACTTGGAAACCTTAATGCGCACCGCATTAGACTGGTTCTGATTTGACAAGCTGAAGAAGTAGCCGCCAGTATCCAAAGTGACCGCGAGGTGATTATTCGGGATCGCAATGAGCGTGTAACTACCAGGTTCGGTCAGACGGTAACCCCAGTAGTCGATCGGCGCCCATTCCCCCACCGTCGAATTGTCTGCAGGTTCGGCAAAGGTAAGAGTGTGTGTGGTCCCGGGAGGATATCTCCGGAGATCGCTCGGCGACATTCGGTAACCGACCGTCAAGCCTTGCGTTGGAAGCGGATCGCCGTGGCCGTCCAAAATCTCAAGCCGGAACATACCCCAAGGTTCCAGAGAACTAAGACGGTACGTCTGACCGGAATTATTGTGGATCGTCAAGCGTACCTTGATGGGCTCTCCCAGCCTGTACGCTGCCTTATCGGACTCCATGCGGATACTAAAGGTCCCGGTGCTAATCGTCTCACTCGATTGAGCCTGCGCCATGCCGATAGGGGCGGTCGCCATAACGAGAATTACGAAGATAGCGCTTGGGGCGGCGAGCGGAGTCGAGGGGTTCAGGATGACAGTATTAGTCGGGTTTCTCGGCGTTGGCGCTGGGGATGACGTCAGGATTCTTATCGGCGAAGGCGCCGTTGGGATTGGGCTTGACCCAGACGATGAGGTCCCAAATGGACGGGAAGAGGAAGACGCGCTTTACGTCGGCGACGTTACCGGCTTTTTTCATCTTGACGACCGTCTCGGGCTTGGGATCGTCGACGTTGCCTCCCGCCGCCGCGAACTTCTTCACGCTGGTGGCGCCGTAAACTTCGGTGCCGTTGGGGCCCACGAGAATGTAGTGGATGTGCTCGCCAAACGAAACCCAGCGGCGATAGTTGACGCCCCAAACTGAGGGCGGAGCCGGCGAGCCGCTTTGCAGCACGGAAAAATCGGCGCCGAGTAAGTTGCCGTGTATGTCGTACCACAGCTGGCTGGGCTCCTTGGGATTCCCGCTCTGCCACTGGAGATTGGCGTAGCTGATCGCGCCGTCTTCATCCTCGTTGCCGTAGCGGAAGTAGCCGGCCTTCTCGGCGTCCGCGGGCGTCGGGAAGCGCGCCGTCAGATCTTTTTGAATCATTTGAACGAAGGCCACTTCGGTGCCCTGTGGCACGGGCGAGAGCGACGGGCCGGGCGATGGCGTGGCGGCAAAACCGGGGATTGTGGTTAGGGCGACGGCTGCAAACGCAAACGTTAGTCGAGTCAACACGAGCGGAACCTCACTTTCTCGGGGCTCTTTTCCCGAAGCGAGGCAAAAAACATCGTGGCGCTTAGGCCGTCGGCGAAGGCACCGGCGTCGGCGAAGGCACCGGCGTCGGCTTGATCTTCGGAATGGGGGCCGCCGTGGGTAGCGGCGTCGCTAGTGGGGATAACGGAAAGGTCGCATCGGGAACTTCGGTGCCCTGCGGCAGTGGGCGCGGCGTAGTGATTGCGATCGAGCCGTTGGGTTGACCTGAGATCGTCGCTTCGGTTCGCGCCGGAACTTCCGAGCCCGGCTGCAACACGAAGTTTTTCCCGTGACGCAGGATCTCCCACAACGTGTAGTACGGAACGAAGATACCGCCTACCGTGTCCTCGGCCTCGACCGTACTGTCGTGCCCGGAGGTTACGCGCGGCTCGAGCCGCGCCGCGGGAGCGCGCAACGGCAAAACGCGGCCGTCGGGCAGCGCGAGCGGTTCGAAGAAAATATCCACGAAGCCATACTTGTCCTCGATGTCCGATCCCGAGACGTCGACGATGCGAATTTGGCCGGGTGCGCCGGCCGGCGCAACGGTGCGGCCGTTGACCACGATGGGGCTCTTGAGATGCGCCCGGACAATTTCGCCGGCCTTGGATGACTTCGACGAAATCGGGTCGTCCAACACGAAGAGCAGCGTCGAGTCAAACGGCAAGACGTTTACCGGGGGAGCCGTCGGACTCGGCGACGGTCTCGGAATAGGCCTTAGAGGCATTGGATAAGCCTCTACGCTTCCGGCACCGATCGCGACGGCTGCAAATATGAACAGGCTTAGGCGTATCCCAAGCCGGGATAAGTTAGCTCGCGCGCTTCTGAGCTTTTGCTGCGCGCTTGCCCTCTTCGATGAGCTGCTTGACCTTTTGCCCACCCTTTTGTCCGATACGTTCGTAGAAGTTGGGTCCATAACGGTCTCGCGTGGCTTCGCCGCCCTTCTTTCCACCCTTCTTGCCGATCTGCTCGTAGAATTCGTGGCCGTGGGCTAGCTTCGTCGCTAGGCCGCCTTTGCGCCCGATTTGCTCGTAGAACTGGGCGCCGTACTTATTCTTGACGGTCTCGCCGCCTTTTTGCCCGGCCTCCCGGACGGACATGCCGCCGGACCGGACTTTCGGTTCCTTGTTTTCTGCCATGGTTATTGCTGTTCACCTGTCCGTCTGCCGCCAAGCAAGGGCGGCAAACTCTTTCTAACTACTACAACGTCATTTCGGGGCGAAAAGTTTGGCGGCTAGGTTGGGGGTCGATGAGAGCGTGCAGTACGAGCAGGCACAAGCAGGAAGCCCCTGCTCGGTTAAAAGAGCCTTTTCGTGTCGATTAGGATCGTTACTGGGCCGTCGTTGACCAGTTCGACGGCCATCTGGGCTCCGAACTCGCCGAAGGCCACCGGAACTCCGAGCGACGCCACCGCTGCGCCCACCAGCTCGTAGAGACTGCGCGCGACCGCCGGCGGCGCCGCGGCAATGAATGAAGGGCGCCGGCCCCGCCGCACGTCGCCGTGCAGGGTGAACTGGGAGACCAATAGGAGCGGCTCCGCCGATCTCTCGCAGGGAGCGGTTCATCAATCCGCCGTCGTCGGGAAATATGCGTAGCTCGGCGATCTTTTCGGCCATCGATCGAGCGTCGCGTTCGTCGTCGTCGCTGCCCACGCTGACCAGCGCCAAGAGGCCGGTCGCCGATTTCGCCCACGATGCGAGCTTCCACGCGCACGCAGGCGTGGCTAACTCGTTGAACGACCGCGCGCAATAAGGGCCTACCGTGAGAAGATGGAGGAGATCGCGAAGAGCGCGTTCTCGCGCCGTTCCAAGACGCGCCGGTAGAAATATCCCGCCCAGTGCGTTCCGAAGGGCACGTAAATGCGCAGCCGGTATCCTTCGGCGACTATTTGGCGCTGCACGCGCGGACGACAGCCGTAAAGCATCTGGAACTCGAAGCGGTCGCGCGGAATGCTTTCCGCAGCGGCAAACTCCTTGACGGCGGCGATCAGACGGTGATCGTGCGTCGCGATGCCCGGGTAGTTGCCATGCAACAAGAGGCGGCGCGCCAGCTCCAGGTATTGCGTCCGGATCTTCGGCATCGGCTTATAAGCGATCTCCGGACTCTCGTTGTAGGCGCCCTTGACCAGCCGAACTCGAGCGTGAAGCGCGATCGCGTTTTCCACGTCGGCGGGCGTGCGCTTCAAATAGGACTGCAGTACGGGCCCGACATTGGAGTGCGTCGCGAACGCTTGCTGCAAAGACGCGCAGCGTGGCCTCGACGACCGAAGAGCCTTCCATATCGATGCGCACGAACGGATCGCGATTGTTCGCGGCGCGCTGCAGGATCGTAACGAGGTTGTCCAAGGCAAACTTTTCATCGATCAGCAGACCCATCGCCGTAAGTTTGACCGACACATTCGAATCGACGCCGCTCTGCGCGATCGCATCGAGTATCTCTTCGTACGCCTCGCGCGTGCGGAGCGCCGCCTCGGTAACGTGGACGTCCTCACCCAGAAAGTCCAGCGTTGCCGACATCCCTTGGCTGTTGAGTTTGCGCACGGCCGCAATCGCATCGCCGATATTGTCGCCCGCGACGAATCGCCGAGCGAGAAAATAGAAGTTCCGCTGGACCGTGTCTCTCATTACCCGCCTAGCTTCAAATCCGGCGGACCGGCGGCCTTGGAGGTGGGCTCACGGCGGCGGAGGCGGTGGCTCTGTCGGATCGGTCGATCAAGGCGGCAGCGGCGGTGAAGCTCGCCAAGGCTGCTGCTACCCTGCCGGCGCCGGCGGGGGCGGAGGCGGCGGCGCTAACGGGCTGGTCGTCTTCAGCTGGTAACGCCTCGGCGCAGAAGCCACGCGGTGGCGAGTACGACGGCGGCCAGAACGATGAAGCCGTAGCAGAGCGCGAGCGCTTCGCGCACGCCCGACGCTGAAAGCGCAACGTAGAGCGCGACGGGCAGCGACGTGGGATGAAATGCAACGATGCTCGTCGCGCCGTATTCGCCGATCGCGCGAAGCCATGCGAACGCAATTCCGGCGCCGATGCTGCCCGACGCAGCCGGCAACGCGATGCGAGAGAAGATGCGCCATTCGCTCGAACCCAGCGTTCGAGCGGCATCGGCGTACATCGGATCGAGGGCGCTAAATGCGGCAGTTGCGGCAATCGCGACGAACGAGCCGGAGACAAAGAACTCGGCGACCCCAACGCCCAGGAGCGAATCCGGCACCGTCAATCCGTGCGCGGCCAGCCAGGAGCCGGCCGGCGAGTTCGTTCCCAGCGCGTAGATCAGCATCAGACCCGAGGCGACCGGCGGAAAGGCCAGCGGTAGAGCCAGCAAAAAGAGGGCGGCGGCGCGCAGACTCGGGGGCCTGCGCGCGAGGTAGTACCCCGTCGGTATTCCCAGGAGCGTCGCGATCAGCGTCGCTCCCGCCGAGGCGATCAGCGAAACCCGCAGCGCGTCGCCTCCGACTCTCGCGAAGATGGCAAAGGCTTGGGTGGGCGGCATCGCCGTGATGACGGCGAGCACCGGCGCAGCGAGCGCAACCAGCAGCAGCAGCGCCGCGAGCAGAAAGATCGGTCCCGCCGTACGTCGCCTCATGCAGGAACCTTCACCGGCGTACCGCGCAAAGCGTGCCAATGAGCGCAGCACTGCTCAAAGTCTTCGTCATCGCGCTCGCGCTGGCGCTTGACGTCTTTGCCGTCGGAGTCGGCGCCGGCGTTCGCGGGGTCTCCCCGCGGCAGAAAGTTCGCATCGGCATCGCCTTTGCTTGTGCCGAAGTCGTGATGAATATCCTTGGAGCCTGCCTCGGTTTGCTGGCAGGCCGGCTCATCGGCGACGTTGCGGGTTACTTCGGATTTGCCGCGCTCGTGGGCCTGGGCGCATACATGATGAAAGAGAGCCGCACCGATCTGCGCGGCGAACCGGTCGATCTTTCGCGTGGGCCCGGACTGATCGTCGCCTCGCTGGCGATCAGCCTCGACTCGCTCGGCATCGGGTTTTCAATCCTGTACGTCGGCGTGCCGATGCCGATCTCGCTGATCGTTATCGCTGCCGTGTCGGTCGCCGCAACGACCCTCGGCCTCACGATAGGATCTCGCCTGGGACGTTTTGCCGAACGCAATGCTGCGTTCGTCGGCGGGCTCTTGCTTTTGCTCACCGGCATCACCTTCGCGGTGCTCAAGGCGCTGCGCGTCGGGTAGCTGAAGTCGAACGGGTGCGAGTCGGGCTAAGGCTCCTGGAACTTGCGCGCGAACGGCGCGCGCGGGCAGTCTTCGTCGTCGGCACCGGAAAGAACGTGGGCAAAACCACCGCGCTCTTGGCGATCTACGAAGCGGCGTGCAGATCGGGATTGCGCGTCGGCTTGGCCTCGATCGGCCCGAAGCCTCGTCTGTGGCTGCACGCGAACACCGTCTTCGTCACGGCGCGCGCGCTGCTGCCGCCCTCGCCTGCCGTCGAAGTTCTCGAGATCTCGCAGCTCGAAAGCTCCTCGGGATCGTTGCTGTATGCTCGAGCGGCTCACGGCGGCCATTACGATTTGGCGGGTCCTTCGAGTGCCTCGGGGCTGCGTGCGGCCGTCGAAGCGATCGCAATGCGCAGCGACATCGTGTTGATCGACGGTGCGATCGATCGGATCGCGACGCTGGCAAGCACCGATGGCGCGATCGTCGTCTCCTGTGGCGCGGCGGCAGCAAAGACTGAGTCCGAAGCGGTCTGCGACGTCGCGACGCTGACTGCGCGCCTGCGCGCCCCGGCGTTCGATCCAGACGACGGCGTTCTCGAATTGGAAGGCGCCCTCACCGCCACGATGGCCGCGGGTTTCATTGCTGCGGGTGAAGACCGGCAGATCGTCGTTGGGGATTCCACGCAGATCGTCATGAGCGGAAGATCGCTCGCCGAGGCGCTGGTGCGGCTGCGCATTCGTTGCCGCCGTCCACTCGAAGTGATCGCGACGACGGTTTGCGCGGTCGCGCCGGAACGCAGTTTCGATCCAGGGGCTTTTCTAGCCGCCGTCGCCGGCGCGACGAAGTTGCCATCGTTTGACGTCTTCACGGGCCGAGAGCCGCGTGAAGGCGCTCGACGTGCTCGACGCTGCAAGCGCGGAACTGCTGGGCTTCGACTGGCTCGTCAAGGCCGTCGCGCCGGTCTCGCCGTATGGGTCGCTCGTCTTCTCCGAGCTCGTACCGTTTCGTCCCGGCAACGAGGCCGCCGCAGAATCGCGCGCGCAACGAATTGCGGAGGCCGCGGAGCAGCTTCATCCCGATCGGGTATCGGCGGCGCGTTCTCTCCTCGAGCAGCTGCCCGACATCGTGGGCATCATCGCGCGCGCCTCAATGGGAGAGATGCTCGACGATCCCAGCTTTTTAGAAGTGAGTCGATTTTGCGAGACGGTCGAGCGCGTCGACGCGTTGCTGCCGGCGAGCACCCTCGGGCAACGAACTTCCAGCAAAGCGATGCAGGCGGTCGTCGCGGCGCTCGCGGCGGGCCACAACGCGGCGGAGGGATTTTATCTCTCCGATGCCTTCGACGCCGAGTTGGCGGCGGCGCGCGCCGCGTACGCGCAAGCTCAGGCCGAAGTCGATGCGGCGCGCGGCAGAGAGCAGGAACGCGTCGCGCGCGAGCTAGGGCGCGAAGAGGTCGCCGGCGACGAGTTTATCGTGATGCGAACGGAGCTGCACGGCGCATTACCCCAAGGCGTTCGCGTCGTGCGGGAGTCGGCAACCTATCTCCTCTGCGCGTTGGAATACGGCGAAAGCTCGCGCAGCGCGCTCGAGCGCCGCGAGGCGGCATTCGGCAGAGTTGCTGCCCTCGAAGAGCGCGTGCGGCTGCACCTCTCCGCCATCGTTCGCGAGCACGCCGCCGGGCTTGGGGTTGCGGCCGGCGCGCTGGGCGAACTGGATGTGATCGTTGCGGCCGTGCGCTTTTCGCAGTTGCATCACTGCACCGCTCCGGTCGTGACGAGCGAGCCGGGGCTGGCGTTCGAGCGGGCGCGCTTTCTTCCGCTAGAAGCCGAACTGACGGTCGCGGGGCGCCGGTACGTGCCGATCGATCTCGACCTGCGCGGTGCGGCCGTTCTGACCGGACCAAACATGGGCGGAAAGAGCCTCGCCTTGCAGACTTGCGGCTTTCTGGCGCTCTGCGGCGCGTTTGGGTTGCCGGTACCCGCCGACAACGCGCGGGTCGGGCTCTTCGATCAAATCGCGTGGTTGGGAACGGGACTCCGCGAACGCTCCGGGGGCCTGCTCTCCTCGTTTGCTCGGGAGGTGACGTCGCTCAAGGAGATTCTCGAGCGATTCGCCCCGCGGCTTCTAATCTTCGTCGACGAGTTCGCGCGCACGACCACGCCGCACGAAGGGAAGGCGCTCGTCGTGGCGCTGACCGAGCGTTTGCAGCAAAGGAGTGCCTGCGCGTTGATAGCGACGCACTTGCAAGGCGTCGCTGCCGCTGCCGGGGTCACGCACTTTGCGGTCCGCGGGCTCAAAGGAATCCGCACGCCTCCCGCCGCGCGCGACCTCAAGGACGCGCTCGATGCCTTGGCTGCCTCGATGGATTACACGATCGTAGAGGTCGGCAGTGATGACGCTCCGCATGCCGACGCCATCGCACTTACCCAGTTGCTCGGTCTCGATTCGGAGTTCGTGGAGGCCGCCCGCCGCGCGCTGTCACAGTGAGGGCTATGGACCCCCTGATCATCACCTGTGCACCCGTCGGCGCCGAGGTTCGGCCCGAACAGACGCCGCATTTGCCGTACACGCCGCAACTGCTTGGAGAGACCGCCCGAGCGGTACGCGCGGCGGGCGCTTCGATACTGCACGTGCATTGCCGCAACGACGACGGCAGCAACACGCACAGCGTGGAACGCTTTGACCAAGCGTATGAGGCGATTCGCCGCGAGAGCGATCTCATCGTGCAGTTCTCTACCGGCGGCGCCATCGGGATGACCCTGCAGGAGCGCTCGAGCGTACTCGAACTGCGCCCGGAGATGGCGACGCTTACCTGCGGAAGCGTGAACTTCGGCGACGACATTTTTGAAAACAGCTTTCCGATGATGCGCGATCTCTTAAAGAAGATGAATCAGTTCGGAGTGCGCCCCGAGCTGGAAATTTTCGATAAGGGCCACCTAGCGAATGCGCGCCGCCTCGCCAAAGAACGGCTGCTCGAGTTTCCGCAGCACGTGGATTTCGTGCTTGGGGTGCCGGGCGGTTTGGAGGCGACGGTCCAGAATCTCTGCGACCTCGTCGACGATCTGCCCGCGGGCTGCACGTGGTCCGTCGCGGGCATTGGGAAACGCCAGCTTCCGATGGCGATGGCGGCCATCGCCATGGGCGGTCACGTCCGGGTGGGGCTGGAGGACAATCTGTTTTACAGCCGCGGCCGGCTGGCCCGTAACGAGGATCTCGTGGCGCGCGTCGCTCGGCTTGCTACCGAGGCCGGCCGCGCCATCGCCACGCCCGACCGCGCCCGGAAGGTTCTCGGTCTGCCGATGCCGCAATAACGCCGCCGATTGTTCACCTATGTCGTGCGGCGGACGCTGCAGTCGATTCCGCTGCTGTTGGCCATCTCGATCATCCTTTACGGCATCCTCTACAACATGCCGGGTGGACCCCTGGCGCCTTATCTTCAGAACCCGCACATTACGGCGGCGGACATCACGCGCCTCAAACACAACCTGGGCCTCGACCAGCCGGTCCCGATTCAATACCTCAAGTGGCTCGGGCACATTTTGACCGGCGACATGGGGTACTCGACGAGCAACTCGGAGCCCGTTTTTCAAGCGCTGATCGAACGCTTCCCGGCGACGCTCGAGTTGATGGGGGCCTCGCTCTTCATCGCGATCGCAATCGGCATCAGCGCCGGCATCATCTCCGCCGTCTATCGCTACTCAGCCCTCGACTACGCGATCACGACCTTCGCGTTTTTCGGACAGTCGATGCCGGTCTTCTGGTTCGCCCTCATGATGCAGCTCGCGTTTGCGGTCCACGGCATTCCGCTTCCGGGCGGCTATCAGATCCAGCTTCCGTCGGCCGGCCTCTCGGGTACCGACAACTTCGACTTTGGCGACCGGATCGAGCACTTGATTCTGCCGGCCATCGTTCTCTCGCTGCTGCAGATCGCGCTCTTTAGCCGCTTCATGCGGTCGTCGCTCTTGGAGGTCCTGGGCACCGACTACATGCGCACGGCGGCCGCCAAGGGGCTTTCGTTCAGAACGATTCTTTACAAGCATGGATTGAAGAACGCGATGATACCGGTCGTCACCGTCATCGCGCTCTCGCTGCCTAGCCTGCTCGCGGGCGCGATCGTTACCGAGAACATCTTCGCGTGGCCGGGGATGGGCCGGCTCTTCATCAACGCGCTCACGCAGAGCGACCTCGCCTTGCTCATGGGGTATTTGTTGCTCGTGGCATTTCTCGTCGTTTTCTCCAACCTTCTCGCTGACGTCGTGTACGCGTGGCTCGATCCGCGCGTGAAGTACGATTGATGACAGCCGTAGCGATCGCCGAACAAGAGTTTCCGGTCTCCAAGGTAACGTTTTGGACGCGCTTCCGCCGGCACAAGCTTGCGATCGCCGGCGTCGTGGTGTTGACGCTGATGGTGCTCGCCGCCGTCTTTGCGAGGCAGCTTTCTCCGTTCAATCCCGACTTTATCGACAACGGGACGACGGCCGTGCCGCATTGGAACGGCACGCCGCTGCCGCCGTGCTTTCAAGACAAGTCGCTCTGTTGGGGGCATCCGCTGGGAACCGACGAAGTCGGGCGCGACCTGCTGTCGCGGCTGCTCTTCGGCGCGCGCATTTCGCTGACCGTCGGTCTGTTTGCCGTGATCATGGAAGTGCTGATCGGCACGACGCTGGGCGCGATTGCCGGGTATTACGGCGGTTGGATCGACTATGCGCTGATGCGCCTCACCGACGTCTTCCTTTCGATTCCGCTGCTGCCGCTATTGCTCGTCCTGACGGCGATCGTGGCGGCCACGTCGTCAAAGGCGTCGTTGAGCTTCGGCGTGATCGTGATCATCATTGGAGCGCTCTCGTGGCCCAACGTCGCTCGTTTGGTGCGAGCCTCGTTTCTAAGCCTGCGCGAGCGCGAGTTTGCCGAAGCCGCGCGAGCCGTCGGCAATAACGACGGCCGCATCATCTTTCGCCACCTGCTGCCCAACGCGGTCGCGCCGATCATCGTTCAGGCAACGCTCGACGTCGCGGGCGTCATCGTCCTCGAGTCCACGCTCTCGTTCTTGGGGCTGGGCATCCAGCCGCCGACGTCTTCCTGGGGCAGCATGCTCTCCAACGCTCAGAGCGATTTGCAAATCGCCTGGTGGGCGGCGGTCTTTCCAGGGCTCTGCATCCTGGTGACCGTGCTGGCGATCAACTATATCGGCGACGGACTACGCGACGCCCTCGATCCCAACATGCGCTAGCAGGGCCGGACGGCCGGCGGGCCCAAACGCTTAAAGCCCTCCCTGCGCAAGTGGCGGAATTGGTAGACGCACTAGCTTGAGGGGCTAGCGGGAGCAATCTCGTGCAGGTTCGAGTCCTGTCTTGCGCATTTAGGATATTTGAAACGTGGCGCCTAGCGTGAGCGTCAGCTTGGCCGCGACATTTGGTCGACGCAGAGTTGTTGCCGCGGCTGTGGTATTATCCGTTCGATTCTGTTGAGCGTTGCCGAAATCGCGTTGCGTGCTAGCGGGCTCAAAAATTGGAATGGTGACGTAATGGACGGGAAAGCGACGGGCAGCGGGGCCTCACTAGTGCGGCTGCAGCTGGAGTGCGAAAACGGTTCCGCACCCGCCGTAGCAACTGGAGCTTCCGCCGCCGTTCCCCGTAGTTCCGTAGAGCGTCCCGTTCAGAAATTTGAGGCCCGCCACCGGACCATTGCCATCAGAACCTCCAGCAAAACTGTGCAGCACTTGCTCTTGTCCTGTGGCGTTCACGCTGAAGATCGTCCCGCATCCTCCGTTTCCGCCGCAGTATGCGCCTCCAAATTCAGTCGTCCCATAGATTGTGCCGTTTACGGCGATCACGTTCGCCGCAGGGAAAGAACCGTCGCTGCCGCCTTGAAAACTGTAGACGATAGTCTCTTTACCACTTGGGGTTATGCTGAACACGGTTCCACATCCCCCGGCGCCCGCGCAATCGGTACCGGCGCCGCCTGCAGGCGTCGTGCCATACAACACGCCCTTTACGGCGATAAGGCTTGCCAGAGGCAGGTAACCGTCTCCGTTGCCGTTCTCGAAGTTGTGAATGACACTTTCTTTTCCAGTGGCGTCGACCGTGAAGACGGTGCCTAAATCGTGAGTCCCGCCGGCGGAGGTGGTTCCATAAAAGGCGCCCTTCGAGAATATTAGGCCTGCCGCCGGATTGGACCCATCGTAATACGGGGCGTCACTATTAAACTTGTGAAGGACGGCTTCGTTCCCCGACGTCGTAATGCTGAAAATCGTACCGCATCCAAAGAGCTTCGAATGGTAGCCGCAGTAGGTGTCCCCGTAATACGTCGTACCGTAAAGCACACCATTATGAACGGTTAGTCCCCCGAGCGGTTGGTACCCGTCGTTGCGGCCGCGGAAGCTATACAGCATACTCTCCTTGCCGCCTTTGGTTACCGAAAAAACGGTCCCTAAACCATTGGTGCCCCCTTTTGCAGTCGTGCCGTAGAGGGTATCCTTCAGGGGGATTAAATTCGCCGCTGGACACTCGCCTGAGCTCCCGATGAAGCTATAAACGGTCTTCTCCGCCCCCGAAGCGCTGATGGTGAATACCGTACCGTCGTTCGTCGCTGAGCCCTCGCAAGTGGTTCCGTAGAGTTTGCCCCGAAAGACGATTAGGCTGGCCAAGGGATATTTGCCGTCCTGGCCGCCTGTAAAGCCGTGCAAGACGCTATAACCTGAAGAGGTAGCGCGCGACCCAAGTTCCGTCGATGTGCCGCTCTCTAGCATCGCGGCCGGCGCGCCGATCGGCGGCTGCGACCCGCCGCACCCGGCAAGCATTGCAGCGGCCGTGCAAATGCCTATAGCATCGCGGCCAAAATCTAAAAGTCTCAACTAACTGCCTCCTGAAGCGTGAGCGCTTCGGCGGCTAAAATTATTCTGCTCGGCTCGTTTGGGCGCCTGGGAACCTAGCAACTTACCTACATTCCCGCATGTGCTCGATGAAATGTCCGTCAAGCGCGCAATCAGTTCACGAGTCACGACTCATCAGCGAACGTACGAAGGCCGCAGTGGCCGCGGTGCCCTACCCTATCACCCCTAGCCCTCGGTCCGATGCCAGCAAATTTTCGTCGAAGTCTAGCAACACGGCCTGCCTGATCGCGAAGCCGTGCAGAGGCAGAGGCGATCCATGGGTCCTTGACGTGAATTCCGCGGACACCCTTTACTTGCGAAGCTAGATGTCGCTCAGGATTAGCATCTATTCCGCGGGTCACTTGTTGCCGGTTCACACGATCCAGAGCCACGATCGGTCGCCCTGGCCTTGGCCTTGGTCCGTCGTAAGCGCAGCAGCGAACAATTCTCAGCAGCCGCCCTTCATGCCGAACGCCAATGCGCCCGAGTCAAAATCGGAACCGCCGTAGACGTCCTCGAAGACGCCCGGGCCGATGTTGCCGCGGCCGGCCGATCCGACGAATACCAATCCGGCGTTTTGGCTGTAACTTGTGCGGTAACCGTCGCCACGAGAGTGTGGTTGACGACGAGGAATGAACCGTCAGGGAATTTTCGGCTGCCAATGATAAGCGAGGCCGACCCGCCATTGCGGCCATTTTCGGTCAGCGTCAGGCAGTAGGTACCGTTGCTGTGTTGCGAATGGCTCACGGTCACCGGCCAGCTCCCGCTGTAGTCGCTTGCCATGGCCGCGCCAGCCGAAACGATTATCGTCGTGGTTGTAACTGCGGCAATAAGAATCCGTTGCAGAAGACGCATAGGCAGTTCTCCTTGTAGTAGTTCGAGAAAGTCAATCCGCAGAGTCTAAGCGGGGTTGATGAAAAAATCCTGAAGTGCCCAATCAAAGTGCCACACAAAGACACAAGAGTAGCAATCCGCCCGGAACGCGCCGGCGATGCCGACTCGATCGGCCGCGTGATCGAAGCGGCGTTTCAGAACGCGCCGCACTCGAGTTACACGGAGCAGTTCATCGTCACCGCGCTGCGACGTTGCAATCAGTTGACGATTTCTTTGGTAGCTGAGGAAGGGGATGAAATCGTCGGCCACGTCGCAATTTCACCGGTCACGGTTTCCTCGGGCGCGACCGGATGGTATGGTCTCGGGCCACTCGCAGTGTTGCCGAGCCATCAACGCCGGGGTATTGGTTCAATGCTGATGGATGCAGCCCTCACGGAGTTGCGACGCCGCGGGGGCGCCGGCTGCGTCGTGTTCGGCGACCCTGGCTATTACGGCCGCTTTGGATTCAAGGCCGATCCCGGTCTCGAACTGCCGGGTCTACCGGCAGAGTACTTCCAGGCGCTAGCGTTCGGCGACGCACTGCCTACAGGGGTGGTACGCTACCAGCAAGCTTTTGACGTCACCGCCGAGACGTTGCCGCCAGATTGACCACCATCTGGCGCTCTGAAACCCCCGAACCGGTGCAATCTACGGCCCCGATGTCGGCGAATCCGTGCCGGCGATAGAGCGCGACCGCGTGCTCGTTGCTCTCGACGACGGCTAAAGAGACTCGGGCGGCCCGCCGTTGCCGAGCCCATTTGATTACCACTGCTACCAGTGAGTCGCCGACGCCTCGACCCCGAGCAAAGGGCGCTACCCACATCGAGATGAGGTCGACCGTCCCGTCTTGACTCGGGGCCGTCGCACTGACCATACCGGCGGGTTTGCCATCGAGATCGGCGACGACGTTGAGCGCCACCGTCGAAAGCCGAGCGCGCCAGCGAGCCTCGGTGTCGCCTTCGCCTTGCCACTGGGCGAGGGTCGAGCTGAAGGCAGCCGGTGCTTCGCTGAGAGCGTCCAACCTCAACTTTCGCCAGGCCATCCAGTCGTGGGCCCCTAGCGCCCGAAGACCGATTGCGGGGTCGTATTCTACCAGCGCGCGAGCTGCGTGATCTGGATCAGGTTGCCGCACGTGTCGTTCAGCATGGCGATGGTCGCGCCGGTTACGTCGGTCGGCGGCATCGTGAACTCCGCTCCCGGGCCGTGATGCTCTCGTAGTCGCCCTTGACGTCGTCCGTGAAGAAGTTGGCCGCGGCTTGGCCCTGCGCAAACCGGGCTTCCTGAAAGGCCTTGGCTGCCGGATCATCGTTGAGCGCCAGCTGCAGCTCGGTTCCGTCCCGATCCTCAGGCGAGGTCACGGTCAGCCAGCGAAACGGGCCCTTGCTGAAATCGGCCTTCTTCGTAAAGCCCAGAACGTCCGTGTAAAAGTGGAGAGCCTTTTCCTGGTCGTTCACGTGAACGCTGGTCAACTTGATTTTCATCGGTTCCTCCGTTCTGTTACGTTCGCGGTCTCGCCCGCGTTATTCCGTTGACGGAACGCGACCCGAGAATGTGACCTAAGGCGGCAGGGCGTGCGGCCGCTCGTGCAGCCCGCTCGGGTAGCGCCCGGCTTGGGACAGGCGGCCTCGTGGCGGTCCGGCGAAAAGACGCTTCGAGCCCGCCCGGGACTGAAACAGACGGCGGCCTCCGGGCGTAGACTAAGCAACAATGGATTTCGCATCATGTGGTTGACGCGTTTCGCGCTTTCCCGTCCGACGATTACCATCGCGATCTTCGGCGCGATGGTAATCTTTGGCATTATCTCGTTCGTTCAACTCGGGCGCAGCTCGAGTCCACCTAATACCGACTTCCCGGTCGTCGTGGTCTTTGCCAGCTATCCGGGAGCCTCGCCCCAAGACATGGAGCGCATGGTCGTCAAGCCGATCGAAGACCAGATGTCGGGCATCGACCATCTGGACCAGTTAACCGGGAACGCCCAGGAAGGCACGGCGGTCGTCGGCGTGCAGTTCAAGATGGGCACGGATCTCAATCTTGCGTCGGTCGACGTGCAGCGGCGCGTGGATACTGCGCGGGTCTACATGCCCAGCGACATCGATCCGCCCGTCGTGACTAAAGCGGGACAGGCCGAACCGCCGCTATTGGACGTGGCCGTCAGCTCGACGACGCTCACACAGCCGCAGATCGCCGACCTCATCAACAGTGAGATCACCCCGCTGATCGAGCAGATACCCAACGTTCAATCCGTCGACGTCTACGGTTCGGCCACCCGCGAGTTCCACGTCGAGCCCGACCCGGTTCGGCTCGACGGCACCAACGCCACGCTCGAAGACATCTTCAACGCCGTTGCGATCAATAACCTGAACGTCCCGGGCGGCATCATGACGCAGCCCACGCGCGAAGGCAGCGTCGCGATTCACGATTACGTCGAAAAGGCCGACGATTTGCTGGGCATTCCGCTCTCGCCGATCAGCGTGCTACAGTTCCCCGTCAAATCGCTGAAGATCGGGGACGTCGCCAACGCGTACGACAGCCACATCGCGATGCGAACGATCTCCTCGTACAACGCCCACCCGCGCGTGTACATGGAGATCAATCCGACCCTCGACGCGGACCAGATCAAAGCGACCGCAGCGTTGCGAGCCGAGCTGACGAAGATCCAGGCGCAGTTCCCCCAACTCCAGTTCCACGAGATCGACGCGCCGGCCGACTACACTCAAAAGATGCTCGTGGGCGTCGGGCAGTCGCTGATCGAGGGCATCGTCTTAACGGCGATCGTCATGCTGCTCTTTCTCCACGCTTGGCGCAACGCCGTCGTCGTGTTTCTCGCGATTCCTACCTCGATTCTCGCGACTTTCATCGTCATGCGTCTCTTTGGGTTCCACATCGACTCGATGTCGATGATGGGCCTGGCGCTGATCATCGGCATCCTGGTGGACGACTCGATCGTCGTGCTCGAGAATATCACGCGCCATCGAGACATGGGGCTCGATCCGATGACGGCGGCCATCACCGGGCGTACCGAGATCGGTAGCGCGGCCATTGCGATCACGATGGTGGACGTCGTCGTTTTTCTTCCGATCGCCTTCATGTCCGGAATCGTCGGCGCGTACTTGCGCGAATACGGCGCGGTCGTTGTGACCGCAACGCTGTTCTCGCTCTTCGTCTCCTTTACGCTCACGCCGTTGCTGGCCGCAAAGTGGAGCGTGCTCAGCCGCTCTGAAGCGCCCCCGGCTTGGCTGCGGCTGCTCGACCAGCGGCGCGTCGATATCGGACTGCTCCTGCTGGCGGCGGCGATGTTCGCCATCGGAACGTTCACGGGCTGGTTCCTACTCAACGCGATCGGGATCTTCGTCGCGGCGCTGTTGTTGCTCAACGCGTTCGTCCACCGCTATGAGACGATATTGCAACTCTATCGCTCGAAGTTCTTACCGTTCGCGCTGCGGCACGGAGCGTTCGTCGTCTTCGTCTGCGTTGCGCTCCTCCTCAACTCGATCACGCTGGTCGCAGGCGGCGGCATGGCTACGGTGGGCGCGGACATCTTCCTATTGGTAGTCTGCGCGCTCGCCCACGGGGCTGGGATGTTCCTGCGCCGGCCGCGCGCCTCGCGCGTGGCCGAGCGTTTTGGACCGTTGCGTTTCCTTCGTTCGATCGGCACGACGAAATCCACGACGGTGGTTACGTTCGCGCTTCCGGTCGTGCTGGCGCTCCTCATGCTGCCGCTCGGGGCCGTGAGCTTCGACTTCATGCCGGCGCAGCAGACCGGCGAGATCAGCATGACGGTGACCTATCCGCCCGGCACGCCGATCGCGGTGACCAATGGCTACGTATCGCACTTGGAAGATGCGATCATGAAGATCGACGGCATCAAATCCGTCAGCGCCACCACGGGGCGCAAGCCTGCGGGCTGGAGCAGCGTGACCGGCGGGAACTACGCGCAACTCAACGCGCAGATGCAAGATAACCGTATCAAGGACACCAACAACGCGATCAAATCAGTTCGCAAGCTTGGCTACTTGGTGCCCGGCGCAGAGTTCGACGTAGCCGGCGATAATGAAAACGGCCCGGCGATCTATTATTCCTTGACCGGCCCCGACGAGTCGCTTGGGCCGGCAGCGGAAAAGGTCGCGCAGTTCTTGCGCACGGTGCCGGGCGCGGTTAACGTGCAGACCAGCGCCGAAAACGGCGCGCCGCGAATGAACGTGGACGTGGACCGTGCCAAGTGCGAGCTTCTGGGAATCAACCCGTCCGACGTCGCGACGGTGGCCCGCATCGCCGTGGACGGCGCGGTCGCGACCAAAGTGCGGACGGCGACCGGTCTGGTCGACGTGCGCGTGCAGTTTCCGGCCGCCGACCGTAATACCGAAGACGCCTTGAAATACGTGAAGGTTCGCACAAACGACGGTTCGCTGGTGCCGATCGGGGACGTGGCAAGCTTCAGCTGGACGACCGCGCCGACGAAGATCGAACGCCTCAATCGCGAGCGGGTCGTCAACGTGTACGGCGACATCCTTCCCGGGTACTCGCTGGGTCAAGTCGTCGGACCGTTGCAGAAGAAGATGCAAGCGCCCGGCTTTCTTCCCCAAGGCGTCGGCCTCAAGTCGCAAGGCAACTCGCAGTTCATGGAAGAGACCTTTGCAAACATGGGTATCGCGCTGATTACCTCGTTCATGCTCGTCTACATCCTTATGGTGATTCTCTACGGGTCGTTCCTCGAGCCGCTGATCGTCATGTTCTCGGTGCCGCTGGCAATCATCGGAGCGTTGATCCTGCTGGCGCTGATGGGGCGCTTGGAGCCGGACCAAGGCCAGTCGCTCAACATCATCTCGATGCTCGGCGTCATCATGCTCTTCGGACTCGTCGCGAAGAACGGTATTCTTTTGGTCGATTATTCCAACACGCTGGTGAAACGCGGCATGCGCGTGCACGACGCCGTGCTACAAGCCTCGGCCACCCGCTTCCGTCCGATTATCATGACGACCGCAGCGATGATCTTCGGCATGCTGCCGTTGGCGCTCGGTTACGCCGAGGGCGGAGAGTGGCGCCAGGCGATGGGAACGGTCATCATCGGCGGGCTCTTGAGCTCTCTGATCCTGACGCTCTTCCTGGTGCCGATGATCTACGAGACGTGGATCGGTTACTTCGAGCGCCGGGCCGATCGCCGTGCGATCGAAGCGGAGATGTCGCAGCCGATGGAGAGGGCACCTGCCTGACCGGCGAGCCCTCGTAACCGGGGCGGCGGCGGGCCTCGCGGCCGGGATCGCTCCGGCCTTGGTGCGCGACGGCTTCAGCGGCATTGCGATCACCTATCGCAATACGCCGCCGGACGCCACCGTCGCCGCCATCGAAGCGGCCGGCGCCGCCGCATCGGCCGTGAAGGTCGACTTTCTCGACGATCCACTCAGCGTGGAGAAGAGCCTCGACGACTTGGTGCGGCAGCACGGTCCGTTCGACACGCTCGTGCATGCCGTCGGCCCGCTCGTCGTCAAGCGCTTCGCTCGTACGACGCTGCAAGAGTATACCGAAACGTTTGACGGGAACGTGCGAAGCGCGATGCTGGCAGCGCGAGCGACGCTGCCCGCGATGCGCGCCGCAAAGTTCGGCCGGGTCGTCTTCTTCGGAATGCTGGGTTCGGCAGAGACGCGTCCCTTCCGCGGCTTCTCGCTCTATCAATCGGCGAAGAGCGCGTTGGTCGCATTTGCGCGGTGCCTCGCTCTCGAAGAGGCGACCCACGGAATTACGGTTAACGTCGTTTCGCCGGGCGACATTCGTGAAAAGTTGCTCGCGCGCCGGCAGGCCTACGAACGCAGCGCCAACAATCCGCGCGGCCGGCCGGGCACGTACGAAGACGTGGCCGACGCCGTTCGTTTCTTCGTCGCTGCGGAACGCGACTTCATCACCGGTGCGGTGATCGACGTGGGCGGCGGCCTGCAAACCGCCGCGGAGTAACCGGCCGCTCCTAGCCAGGACAAACCTACGGTCGGCTCGTAAGCCCGGCTGGATGCTGCGCGACGACAAAGAAGAACATCAGGCTTTCGCCTTGCCCGGCGCCCGTCCGCACTACGGGCCCGATAAGATCGTCGCAGTCGAACATATCGATCTGCACCTCACGCCGGACTTCGAAAACGAGTCGCTCGACGGCATCTGCACGCTGACGGTTCGCGCGCTCGACGAGCCGGTCTCGCACTTGACGCTCGACGCCGTCGATCTCGAGATCTTACGGGTCGAGCCGGCCGCCAAGTTTGCGGCGCGTGACGGCAAGCTCGAAATCGATTTGCCGACGCCGATTGCGCCGGGCGAGCGCGCGGCAATCGCCATCGAGTATCGCGCCTCCAAACCCCGGGCGGGGCTATTTTTTATTAAGCCCACGGCGGAGCATCCCGAAAAAATATCCCACGTTTGGACGCAGAGCCAAGACCAATACGCGCGTTATTGGTTTCCGTGCTTCGACTATCCGACCGAGAAGCAGCGCACGACGACGACGATCGTCGTGCCCAAAGGCATGTTCGCGCTCGGCAACGGCGAGTTGGTGGAGCGCAGCGACGAGGGCGAGAACACCGTCTTTTGCTACCGGCAGGACGTGCCGCACAGCACGTACCTGATGACGATGGTCGCCGGCCCGTTCGTCGAGGTCGAGCAAGGAAAGGCGGGGCGTAACGGCGTCCCGGTCTTTTATTACGTCCTGCCCGGGCGCGAAGACGAAGGCGAACGAGCTTTCGGCAAGACGCCGCAGATGATCGAACTTTTCGAAGAGCGGACCGGCGTGGCCTATCCGTATACGCGCTACTCGCAGATCGCCGTATCCGACTTCATTTTCGGCGGCATGGAAAACACCGCGGCGACGACGCAGACGGATCGAACGCTTCACGACGAGATCGCGCACGCGGACTTTTCGAGCGACCCATTAGTCTCTCACGAGCTCGCGCATCAGTGGTTCGGCGACCTCTTGACCTGTCGCGATTGGGCGCACGCGTGGCTCAACGAGGGCTTCGCGACATATATGGAGGCCGTCTGGCGCGAAGCCGACCTCGGCTCGGACGAGTACCGCTACGATATCTTCCAATGCTTGACCGCCTACCTTCGCGAAGACGCGCATCGGTACCGGCGGCCAATCGTCTGCAACGTCTATCGCGACCCGATCGAAATTTTCGATCGACATCTTTATCAAAAAGGCGCCACCGTCTTACATATGTTGCGTGGCGAGTTGGGTGAGGACCGCTTCTGGCGCTCGATCGCGCGGTATGTCGAGGATAACGCCCAGCGATCCGTTGAGACGATCGATTTGATTCGCGCGATCGAAGCCGCAACGGGGCGGAATATGCGGCGATTCTTCAATCAGTGGGTCTTTCGCGCGGGCCATCCGCAGCTCCAGGTTTCCATGGCGTGGGACGCCGAGCGCCGCGTCGCCACGCTGACGATCGACCAGAAGCAAACGGTCGATGCGGACCATCCGCCCTACTTCTTCGATGTCGAGATCGGCTTTGCGCCCGACGCGGCGGCACTCCCGGCGCAACCGGCGCAGGACCCGGTAAGCGGCGAGCGACGCGTACGGGCCAGCATCGAGCGGCAGCACGAGACGATCGCCGTGCCGCTCGACTTCGAACCAAAACTGGTCCGGTTCGATCCGGGCGCGTTTCTCTTGGCCGACGTGCGCTACCGTCTGGGCGTCGACCTCGCGGCGGCCGCGCTGCGAGCCGATCCCGACGTCGTCGCCCGCATTCGCGCCGCGCGCGAACTTGCTAAAGATGGCGGGCGCGTTGCGCGCGAGGCAATTGCGTCGGCATTCGCGCAGGAGCCGTTTTGGGGCGTCCTCGCGGAAGCGGCCTTCGCGATCGGCGCGACGCGCGCGCCGTGGGCTCGCGCGATTCTTATTTCGGCGCTCTCGCACCACCATCCGAAAGTCGCCCGCGCCGCAGCCGGGGCGCTGGGCGGTTTCCGCGAGACGGACGCGGCGACGGCGCTCATCGAGTCCGCAGCAAATCACTCCTCCTATTTCGTGCGCGCCGCCGCGCTCCACGCATTGGGTAAGACGCGCGATCCGCGAGCCTTCGAGGTTCTCGCGGCGGCCGTTAAGCGGACGACGTGGAATGGAACGGTGGAAGCCGGCGCGGTTCTCGGGCTCGCCGAGTTGGCCGACGCGCGAGCGATGGCGCCAATCGTCGATGCATTGCGCCCGGAGCGCAGCGAAGGCCTGCGCCGAGCGGCAACCGCGGCGTTGGGCCGAATCGGGTCGCTGGTCGAAGAGGAGCGTACGCGCGTCGTCGACGAACTCGAAGGGAGATTTGACGATCCCAGCTTCATGGTAGCGCTCGACGCGGTTATCGCCGCCGAATCGCTCTCGGATGTGCGCCTTTTGCCGGGACTCGACCGCATCGCTCAGCAGGCGGTCGACGGACGCATGCGCCGCGATGCGATGGAGGCGGCAATCCGAATTCGCGCGGCGGCGAAGATACCGGCGCAGGTAAAAGGCATGCGCGAGGACATTGATGAGTTACGTGAAGACCAGCGTAGGCTACAGGAGAAGATCGAAGCGCTCGCGCGTGCGTAAGCGCCGGGTGTTGGCTTTCGCTTCGATCGTCACGCTGGCGACGCTGGCGGGCTGGCTCTGGAACGACGAACGAGGCGGCGCGCTCGGGCACGGCGTTTCGGCAAAGTCTCCGGCGACGATCGCGCCGCTATCAACCCAAGCGCCGCCGCACTGGACCAACCCGCAACGGCTCGCGCTCGCGTCAGCTCTACGGGGCGCGTTCGCACCGGCGCTCGACGGCGCCGCAAGCTGGAGTCTGGCCGTCGTTGCCCCCGGCGACCAAATGATTTACGACGATCGCTCGGGCGATGCTGTAGCGCCGGCCTCGGTCCAAAAGGTGATCGTTGCGGCTAGCGCCCTCGATGCACTCGGTCCGAACTATCGCTACCATACGATTTTCGCGGCTCGGGAACCGGCGGCCGACGGAGTAATCGACGGAAACCTTTGGCTGGCCGGGTCGGGCGATCCGTCGCTGCAGTCGTCGGACGTTCGCAACGGGGTCGCCGTGCTGTTGCGGTCGGGATTGCGCCGGATCGACGGCAGCGTGGTGGTCGACGCGAGTGCGATGAGCGGACCCGCGTATAACCCACACTGGGGCGCGGACGATGCCGGTCAAGATTACGCCGCTCCGACCAGCGCGATCTCGCTGGACGGCGATACCGTCGAGTCCTCCGACGACGGGCAACCGGTCTGGACCCCGATGCAAGACGTGCAACGCTATGTCGCGGGCCAGACTGAGACGATGCTTCGTGCCCGCGGAGTTCTGATTTCGACGTCCCCTAGCATCGGCGCCGCGCCGCTGGGCACGGTGGTCCTATGGAACCACAAATCCGCGCCGTTGCACGAGCTCGAAACGCACATGCTGTTCGTATCGGACAACCATTATGCCGAGCAGCTGCTGCGAACCGTCGGCGAGGCGGTGACCGGCGAATCCAGCGACGACGGCGGCGTTGATGCCGAGCGCCTCTTCTTGACGCGACTTGGAGTTCCGTCGCCCGGCTTGAGGCTCTTGGACGGCAGCGGGCTCTCACGCAACAATCGCGTGGCGGCCATTACGGTAGCGCGTCTGCTGGTTGCCGAAGAGCCGTTGCTCTATAGCTTACTTCCGCGGGGCGGGCGCGACGGAACGCTCGCCGATTACGATTTCACGACCGCCCTTGGCCGGGTTCGGGCCAAGAGCGGCCACCTTTCGAATGTCTCGTCGCTCGCCGGCTACGTCTCGACCCTGCATCACGGCCGCGTTGCATTCGCGTTTCTGATCGACGGGTCTCCCGCCGATCCCGATGCCTCAATCGTACGTGCCGTCGACCGTTTGGTCGAGTATTAGGAAGGGTTTTTATAAAAGTGTTCGACGAGTCTCTACTTTCTCGCTTGCTCGATCGCGCGTTGCAGCGCGGCGGCGAATACGCAGACATTTTCTGCGAGCGCCGCAGAACGGTGAGCTACCGGCTGCAAGACGGCCGGATCCACGACGCCACGTATGGCGTGACGCTCGGCGTCGGCGTGCGCGTGATCGTCGGCGAATCGGCCGGCTTCGCAAGCTCCGACGACCTGAGCACCGAGGCCCTGATGGAGGCGGCCGACTCGGCCTCCTTGATCGCCCGGACGGCGCAGTCGGGAAAGGCGGGTGCCGCGCAACTTCACGGCGCGAGCGGACCGAAGCTCTACGATTGCGATCTCGAGACGTCGGTCGACGGCGCTCGCTACGCCGCGCTGTTGCAGCGCGCCGACGGCACCGCGCGCCGTTACGATCCCCGCATCGTCGCCGTGAACGCGCAGGTCGTCGACGAGATCCAAGAGGTATGGATCGCGACCAGTGAAGGGCGGACCGTTCGGGATTGCCGTCCCCTCATTACGCTCGGCATCCAGGCCGTAGCGAGCGACAAGAAGGAGCGTAGCTCCGGATATGTCGGGGACGGCGGGCGCACGTCGATTGCGTATTTCGATCGCCAAACGCCCGAGATGCTTGCCGAAGATGCCGCACGCATCGCGACCGTCAACCTGTCGGCAACGCCCGCCCCGGCGGGCGAGATGGAGATGATCGTCGGAGCCGGGGGCGGCGGCGTTCTCCTCCATGAGGCCGTTGGGCACGGGCTCGAAAGCGATTTCAACCGGCGCGGCACGTCACTCTACAGCGGACGAGTCGGCGAACGCGTGGCCAGCGAGCTGGTGACGATCTACGACGACGGAAACTTGCACGAGGAGCGGGGTAGCGTTAACGTCGACGACGAGGGCGTGCCGGGGCAGCATAAGGTCTTGGTGGAAAACGGCGTGCTTCTCGGGTACATGCAAGACACGCTCAACGCGCGCCTGATGGGCGCCCATTCGACGGGCAGCGGCCGGCGACAATCCTTCAGGTACGCGCCGCAGCCGCGCATGTGCAACACCTACATGCCCAACGGCGACTCGACCGTCGAGGAGATCGTCGCCTCGACCCAGCGCGGAATCTACGCAAAGTCCTTCGCGGGCGGCCAAGTGGAGATCGCCAAGGGAGACTTCGTTTTCATGGTTGGCGAAGGCTACCTGGTTGAGAATGGAAAGATCACGGCGCCGGTTCGAAACGCAACGATCGTCGGGAACGGCCCCGACGCGATGAGGAAGGTCGTGGCGGTCGGCAACGACAGTCGCCTCGCGCGCGGGCATTACACCTGCGGTAAGGGTGGCCAGAGCGTGCCCGTCGGCGTGGGCATGCCGACGGTGAAGATTTCCTCCATTACCGTCGGTGGGACGCAGCATGGATGACGCCAGCGCGATCGAGTTAGCCGCCGAAGCGCTTAAGCTCGCAAGCGCCGCGGGCGCCGACAGCGCCGAGGCTTCGGTTTCAATTGCGCGCCGGTTCCATGCCGAAGCGCGAGACAATGCAATATCCAAGCTCGAAGCCTCCACCGGCAAGGGCCTCTTTATGCGAATCTTCCGGGATGGCCGCAAGGCAACGCTGACGACCTCTGATTTTTCGCCCGAAGGAATGAATGCTGCGATTCGTCGTGCGGCCGCGCAGGCAGACCAAGTCGCGGTCGACGAGTTTGCGGGGCTTCCCGACGTCGTCGCGACCGACGGCGTCGATCTTGCCCTCTTCGATGCTCGCATCGCCGATCGGGACGGTGCCGACAAGCTCGACGACGCGATCAAACTCGAACGCTTGATCCGCGAAGCCGACGCGCGCATCGTCAACTCCAGCGGCTCCAACTACACCGACGCGATTGCGGTCACGGCGATCGCGAACACGTCAGGGTTTTCCGCCGTCTACAAGTGGACGCGCGCGGGCCGCTCGACGGGCCCCGTCGCCCTCGACGGCGGCATCAAACGAATCGCGCACTATGGAACCGCCGGACGATATCTCGGCGACTTGGAGGCGCCGGACGCGGTGGCGACGATGGCCGTTCGCCGCGCGGTCGATCTGTTCGGCGCGCGAAAACCTCCGACGATGCGCGTGCCGGTGATTTTCGAGCGCGACGTGGCCGCAATGTTTCTCGACGACGTTTTTTCGGCCGTCTCGGCCTCCAACGTGGCTGTCGACAACTCGTGGCTGACGGAGCGAACCGGCAGCCGTGTGGGTAGCGAACTGGTGACGATCGTGGACGACGGACGGCTGATCGGCAAGCTCGGAAGCTCGCCTTTCGACGGTGAAGGCGTTCCGACGCAGCGTACCGCGGTCTTTGAACGCGGAGCGCTGCAAACGTTTCTCTACGACACGTACTATGCGCGCAAACTCGGTGCCGCGAGCACCGGCAACTCGACCGGCGGCGGAATCGGGCCGAACAACTTCTACCTCGAACCGGGGGCGATATCGCTTGCCGAACTGATCGCCGCGACGCCTCTTGGCGTCCTGGTGCTCGATACGATCGGCTTTGCGACCGAACATGCCTCAGGGACGTATAGCCGCGGAGCGCGCGGCTTCTTCATCGAGAACGGCGAGCTCGCCTATCCGATCGACGAGTTTACCGTCGCGGGACAGTACGTCGACATGCTCGCGAATATCGATGCAATCGCGAACGACCTGCAGTTCGACGCGGCGGTCGTTTCGCCGTCGTTTCGCGTCTCCGAGCTGATGGTCAGCGGGAACTAAAGAACATGACGCAACCTGCAATCAGCCTAACGCTCGTACTGCGGATCGAGACGCCCAACGAACCCGGCGCCTTCGGCGTGCTTGCCAATGCGATCGGCGATGCCGGCGGAGCGATTAGCGCCGTCGACATGCACACCGTCGCGCGAACGCGCGTCGTTCGCGACGTCACAATCGGCGTCGCCTCCGACTCCGTCGCCGATGACGTACGCAAGGCGGTCGAGGGCATCGACGGTGCTCGAATCATCTTCGCGGCCGACTCGACCTTTCTCGCGCATATCGGCGGGAAGATTCGCATCGAGCCGAAGATCGCGATCAAGACGCGTCAGGATCTTTCGACGGTGTATACGCCGGGTGTGGCGCGCGTCTCGATGGCGATCGCCGCCGACCCCGGCAAGGCCTTCCAACTCACGATCAAGCGCAACATGGTGGCGATCGTCACCGACGGGACGGCCGTGCTCGGCTTGGGCGACATCGGGCCGCTTGGCGCGCTTCCCGTCATGGAAGGCAAGGCGATGCTCTTTAGGCAGTTTGCCGACATCGACGCGTTCCCGATCTGCCTCGACACCAAGAACGTCGACGAGATCGTTGAAACGGTCGTGCGCATCGCGCCGGTGTTCGGCGGAATCAATCTCGAAGACATCAGCGCCCCCCGCTGTTTTGAGATCGAAGACCGCTTGATCGCAGCGCTGGACATTCCGGTGATGCATGACGACCAACATGGTACCGCCGTCGTCATTCTCGCGGCGCTCATCAACGCCGCGCGGGTGGTCGGAAAGCCGCTGGAGGATCTGCAGGTCGTCGTTTCGGGAAGCGGCGCCGCGGGTACCGCGACGATCAAGATGCTGCTGGGCGCAGGAGTGCGCGACGTCATCCCGGTCGATCGCGGCGGCGCGCTCAATCGCACCGACCGCTACGAGAACCCGCACTGGCGCTGGCTGGCCGAGCATTGTAATCTGGAGAACCGCCGCGGGTCACTGCGAGAGGTATTGGCCGGCGCGGACGTCTTTATCGGAGTCTCCGCTCCGGGCATCTTGCAACCCGAACATATTGCGAGCATGGGACGCGATCCGATCGTCTTTGCGATGGCCAATCCAAATCCGGAGATCATGCCCGACGTTGCGGCTCCGGTGGCGGCCGTGATTGCAACCGGGCGCTCCGATTTCCCCAATCAGGTGAACAATCTGCTGGCCTTCCCCGGCATCTTTCGCGGTGCTCTGGACGTGCGCGCCTCGCGCATCACCGAACGGATGAAACTCGCCGCCGCGTTTGCGATTGCCGAGATCGTCGGCGAGGACGAGCGCAGCCCCGAATATGTGATCCCCAGCGTCTTCGACGTCCGTGTCGTCGACGCGGTCGCCAAAGCGGTCGCGAATGCCGCACAAGAAGAGGGCGTCGCGCGCCGCTCGCCGGGCAAAATCGAGGGCGAGGACGCGATCGATCGCGTCTCGCGATAAACTCGCGACTTAAAAGGCTTCTCGGCACGAAGTCATGCGTCATCCGCTATCTGAAAGCCCTTAGGTAGCGTCCGTTGAGAGAAAGAAGGCTGCGACATGGACGACCTAGATCCGACATTCACCGATCCGGATAAGTACAAGACGATTTTCGAGAACGATCGAGTCCGAGTTCTGGACTACCGAGACACGCCGGGAGCGAAGACGAAACCACATCGGCATCCTAACAGTGTGCTGTTAACTTTGTCTGACTTCCGGCGCCGATTGACCGTTGGCGATGACGTTAAGGAACTCGCCGTGGAAACAGGACGGGCGCTCTGGCGCCCTGCCGAAATCCATACGGGCGAGAACACAGGGACCACCGATACGCACGTCGTCTTCGTAGAGTTGAAAGACTAGACCTACGGGCGCCGGGCGGCCACGCCATTAAGCCACCAGTAAGCCGCTGCGATCCAAAACCCACCACGCGCGACGATCTTGCGGAAAAGGTGGGGGAGCGACGACTCTATTTTCAGGCTTTCTTCACTCCTTTCGTCAGTATAATTCGCAAAACGCTTCGGCAAGGATGGAGAAACGTTATGGTTCCTATCCGCATTGCACTCATCTTGGTCACGTGTCTCATCGCGGCTTGCGCCCCCGACGGCACGAATTCGTCCTCCGGAGGAGCCGCCGCCGGTACCAAGCACGTAGTCGAACTAAACCTCACGCAAAACGGTCCGGTTTCGACTCAATTCGGAACGGCTGGGGGCACGAAGCCTCCCGTGCTTACGGTCAATGTCGGGGACACGATTATCTTCACGAACACGGACTCGTTCGCGCATATGTCGAGCTCATTTGCGGGCCGCAAGTTCCCAGCGGCAAATCCGATTCCAACCAGCGCGTTCGCGCAAAGAGGAAAGACGCTCTCCGGAGGCTGGTCGAGCGCCCAGCTCCAACCGGGCTCATCCTCGCAAGTGATTCTGGCCGATAAAGTTGGCACGTATCTTTACGGCTGCTTCTTTCACTACACCGCTCCGATGCGAGCTGCGATCGTAGCGCGGTAGCCTTCGCCTACGCCGCTCCGCTGTCCCAAAGGCTGCGGATAGGTTCGCGAGGTCGGGGCCGCTCGGCTGAGGAGCGCTAGCCCCAGGACGCGTGAGCGATGTCGATGACGCGACCGTTCCTAATCGTAAAATCCAAATCGTTTTGTTCCGCGTGGGGGTCCTTGTCATCGCGCCGATCTTCAGGCCGGACGTCGTGTGCGCGGCGCACAAGAAGAGGGCGTCGCGCGCCGCTCGCCGGGAAAAATCGAAGGCGAGGACGCTATCGATCGCGTCTCGCGATAAACGCGCTGGCCAATCAGGTGCGCAGTCTTTTGACGCGCCAGATCTGCTCCGCCGGCCACGCACGCGCCCATTCAATCGGCGCGTAATCCGTGTAGGTCGTTTGGGCATCGTCTGGTGGCCGCAGCTCGATCAAATCCTCGATGGTAAATCCATTGCGGCGAAATAGCGCGATCCACTCGCCGTAGGGTAACGAGAAGCTGACGCTCGAGGCGTCCTCAATACGTCGCTGATCGAAGTAGTTCGCATGTAGCCGGTCGCCGGCACGATCCTCGGATTCGCACCAACAGAGATTCAGGATCGGTGTTGCTGCGGAAAAGGCCAGCAGTCCGCCCTGGCGCAACAGCCGTGCCGCTTCGAGCACCGTGCGATACGGGTCGCAGAACGTCATCGCACCCTGGTCGCAGAAGATGATGTCGAACGAGGCATCCGCCAGTGGAGCTGCTTCCGCGCCGGCATGAACGAGCGGGAAATCAACGCAGGCATCGCGCATATTCCGCTTCGCGTGCTCGAGCTGGCGCGCTGAAAAGTCGAGTCCGACGACTCGGGCACCGCGTTTCGCGAGCGCGATGGCCCACCGTGCTGCCCCGCAACCGAATTCGAGCACATCTTTTCCGCTGACGTCCCCAAGCACATGAAGCTCCGACTCCGGAACCGACCAGCAGCCCCAAGCCATCGGATTGCGCGACAGCTGCTCCGAGTGCCGCGCCTCATAGTCGTCGCTTTGCCGATCCCAGTGTTCGAGATTCTTGCGTTCGTGGTCTGTTAGCGCATTCATAATTAAGCTTTCAGCCCCGTGGGTCTCTATGGCACAAGTTTGAAGATGAGGCCGCAACCGCCTTGACACTTCCTACGTCCCGCGCCTCCACCTCCCGCCGCGCCGTACAGCGCCCCGCTCGCGTCCGCAATCAGCGGTGACGATGGCACCGCGCCGTCGCTGCCGTCCGTGAATTTGTAGAGCACCGTTTCTTTGAAGCCCAAGCCTGCGGGTTCGAGCTTAAAAGCCACGCCGCAACCATAGGATGGTTCCCGGCCGGGGCACTTGAAACCGCCGCCGGTCGTCGTGCCGTAAAGCGCGCCGTCCTTAGCGAGTAGCAAAGCCGTGAGCGGATACGCACCGTCGTCGTTCGCAAAGCTAAAGACCGTCTCGCTGTAGCCGGATTTCGTCGGGCTGAGTTTATACGCGGTTCCGCATCCGACGTGGTACTTACAGTGGTGGGTGCCGCCTTCATACGTCGTACCGTAGAACGCTCCGTCGGGGCCGGTGATAACGGGAGCGTACGGTAGAGAACCGTCGGGCGGACCGCTCAATTTGTGGAGAGTTCGCACGACATAACCCGATGACGTGGGCGTCAACTCGAAGACGCTGCTAAAGAGCGCCGTGCCGTAGAGCGCACCGCGCTTGCCGAGGAGGAGGCTCGCCAAGGGTTCCGAGTCGCCGCTCGTTGGGAAGCTAAAAAGGGTCGATTTCTTGTAGCCCGATATCGCCGGTGTCAGTTTATAGGCGGTCCCGGCACCGTAGGCGCCACCTTCAGCGGTCGTGCCATACAGCGTGCCAGCGGCGTCGACGGTTAAACCGCCATACGCTCCGTAACCATCAGAACCGCCCTTGAACTGGTAAAGGACGTCGTGAACGTATCCCGCTTTGGTGTGGGCCAGCTTGTAAACGGTGCCGCAGCTCGGCGGGCACCCGGAACTGCCGCCGAGCGTCGTTCCATAAAGTGCACCGGCGCTATCCACAATCAGCCCCCCGTCTGGGGATTCGCCGTTACTTCCACCGTGAAATCTGAAGAGAATCCGCTCCGTATAGCCCGAGCCGGACGGCGTGAGCTTGAACACGGTGCCGCACCCGTTGTAGCACGCGTCCTCGCCGCCTCCGCCCGTAATGCCGTAGATCGCCCCGCTTGCATCCATGACGAGTGCTCCGCCGGGGCCGGCCCCATCGTGCCCACCTCGGAAGGCATACACGACGGTAAGCTTGGGAAGGTGAGAAGCACTCCGCGACATCGCCTCCGGCGCCCCGGTCGACGGCTGGACGTCGTTCTGCACGCCACATCCTGCCAGCATCATCGTAGCCGCGCAGAGCTGCAACGCATTCCGGCCCAACCTCAAGCCTTTCATCTGCCCATTTTCCGGCTGTGCAATGCGCGTTCCTCGACGCGAATGCGCCACGAAAGCAGCGCCGCATTGAGAATGGAGAAGACGATCGCGATTTCGACGGCACCGAATGCGAGCGGCAGGACGCCGATCTCGGTGCAGACGACGATGTAGTTCGGATGGCGAAAGAAGCGGTAGGGCCCGCGCCGGACAAGCGGTTCTCCGGGAACGGTTATGATGCGCGTGGTCCAATACGGTCCGAGGCTTGCGATGCTCCAAATCCGCAGCGGCTGCACTAAGACGTACAGCGCCAGCAGTGACCAGTTCGGCGGCGTCGCGGGCGGGATGAAAATGGCCATGCTCGCCAGCCACGCGCCGTGGAGCAACACGAAGAACGGATACTGTACCGCACCTATTTCGATGCCGCCGCGTGCGAGAAGACGGCGTGTGTTGCGCGCGGAGTAGAACAGCTCCGCGATGCGCTGCAGCACAACGAGGGCGATGACGACGTAGAGGACGCTCATCCTTCGTCCTTCGACAAGCTCAGGATGACATAGCTCAGGATGACACGGGGGAGTTCTCGAGCAGGGTGAAGCCGGCGGTGAAGCCGGGACCCAGCGCGCTGAGCAGCGCGCGCTTCCACGGCGTGGCCGACGCGAGCGCGCGTTCGAGCACGAACATCACCGTGGCTGCCGACATATTGCCGTAGTCGCGCAAGACGTCGCGCGCCTCGCTCAGCCGCTCCGGTTCGATTTCGAATGCGAACGCCAAAGCGTCGAGCACCTTCGCGCCGCCTGGATGGCAGACGAAGCGATCGATGTCGCGTAACGTCAGACCGCGCTCAGAAAGAAAATCTACCGTCACGTCGTGCAATCTGGTCGTCACGAGTTCCGGGATGTCGCGCGAAAAGATCGCCTTGAGTCCCTGGCCCGTGACCTCCCAGCCCATCACGTCGAGCGATTCCGGCCAGGTGAACTCACCGCCGCCCACAACGGTTGGGCCCTCACCCTTGCAGGAGAGCAGCGCCGCCGCGGCCCCGTCGCCGAAGAGGGCGGTCGCCACGATGTTGCTTTTGGTGAAATCGTCGCGGCGAAAGCAGAGCGCGCACAGCTCCACAACTAGGAAGAGCACGAGCGCTCCCGGTTCGGCGCGGGCCATCGTGGCGGCGCGCTCCAGCCCAATGACGCCGCCGGCGCAACCAAGCCCAAAGATCGGCAAGCGGCGAACGGTCGGACGTAGCCGCATGCGCTCCATTAAGAGCGCGTCCAGGCTGGGCGTTGCAATTCCGGTCGTGGAGACGACGACGATGGCCTCGATTTCGTCGGCTCGGCGCCCCGCGCGCTGGAGGACCTCATTCGTCGCGCTCTCGAGAAGGTCGACGGCGGAGTCGAGGTAGACGGCGTTGCGGTCCGGCCAGTCGTGGGTCTCCTCGTACCACTCGATCGGAACGCAGGAGTAGCGGCGCTCGATGCCTGTGTTGCCGAACATTGGAAGCAGCCGGACGATTTCGCGCGAGCGTGGGCCGAGCGCCAAATCGATCCGCCGGACCACCTCGGCCTGGCCGAGCACGAAGGGTGGGACGGCCGTTGCTACCGCTAAGACGGCAGGGTCCTCGCGACTCGCGATGGTAATGGCATCCTCCCGTGTCGTTTCGACAAATTGCAGCGGCGTTTTTGGCCGCCGCCTTGTTGGGTGCGGGGAGCCGACCGGCTCCTCTCATCATGTACTCCGCACCCGCAGGCGTCCGTCCAGCCGGAGCCGACCGTATCGACCCCGCGGATGCTATTCTTCCCAACGGGAGAATCGCCGCACCAGCGGGCACGAGCCTGCTCGTCGGCACCGGCGCGCTCGGTATGGCGCTTTCGCCGGACGGCCGGTACGCCATTCTGTCGGGAACCACGGCGCTCGGCGTCGTGAACGTGGAGACGATGCAGCTCGCGAGCGCCTTTACGAAGCCGCCGGCCTCGTTCTTCATGGGCGTCGCGGCTACGCGCGATCCGCGGGATCCCACACAAACGATCGTGCTCGCGTCGGACGCGGCAGCCGGCGCCGTCGACGTCTTCGGCCTCGATCCCAGCGGCACGCTGGTCGCGCAGACGGCCCTGTCGCTCCCGTCGCAGCATCCGGGCCACGCGTTGCCCGCGCAGATCGCCGTATCGGCCGACGGACGAACCGCGTACGTTGCCGATAATCTCGGCAACTCCGTAACCGAAATAGATTTGTCGCGGCGAACCGTCGGTCAAACGATTCCCGCGGGCGATTTTCCGCTCTACCTCGCCGCTGCAGGCGACACGCTGATTGCAAGCGGCAGCGGCCTTTCCGCGTACGCGGCGCTCCCGCAGCCGGCACGCGAGCCGAACTTCGCCGCACCGGCGTTTGATCCGGGCAAATCGTCGGCGCTCTCGGTCTTCGAGTTCTCTCCCGGGAGCACGACCGTGGATCCCGCGACGGTTCCGATGGATGCGGCGCCCAATGGCGCGCAAATCATCGGCGGAGCCGCGCCGGGCGCCGTGGCCCTCAGTAAGGACGGGCGGCTGGCATACGTGGCGCTCTCCAACGTGGATCGCGTGGCGGTCGTCAGCCTCGCGGGCGCGCCTCGAGTGGTGCGCGGACTCGACCTTCGGTTGTATCCCGGCGCGCCGTACGGTGCGGCGCCCAGCGCCGAAGCACTGAGTCCCGATGGAAAGCGGCTCTACGTTGCGCTGGCCGGCTTGAACGCCGTGGCGGTCCTGGACGCGCGTCGCACGACCCGTTACCGTTTCGGGCTGATCCCGACCGCATGGTACCCGACCGCGATCGCGCTCTCCGCCAACGGCCGCTATCTGTACGTGGCCAATGCAAAAGGCGCCGCCGGCCAGGCGAGCTTGCAACGCGTGGACCTCAAACGCACATCGTTGGTCAAAGCGACGCTGGCCGCACTGCGCTACAACCGGACGCCCGGGCTCGCAAAGTTCAACCCCGTGATTCCACCCCTGCGTTCGAACAAGCGCAGTGACGTCATCAATCACGTCGTCTACATCGCCGTGGGCACGCGCGGCTACGACGCCATGCTCGGCGACCTCAAAGACGATTCCGGCAAGCCGCACGGCAACGGCGATCCCGCGCTGACGCTCTTCCCGCAGAGTTCGACCCCCAATCTTCACGCGCTCGCGCGCACGTATGCGCTGGCCGACAACTTTTACGCCGCCGACGCGAATCTCAATATTGCCAAGCAGTCCGCGACGGCCTCCGAGGCCACGCTCTATCAACAGCTCGTGGATGCCCCAGGCGCCGCTCGCGCTCCGATGAACGACCACGGCGACGACCCAGAGGATTACGGCCGCGGCGGCTATCTCTTCAACGCATTTGCGCGGGCTCGCTTGACGTACCGCGACTATGGAGGCCTCTTGCGCCTTTCCGGATACGATGGATCCGTCTATCATCTCGACGTTCCCGCCCTTGCTGCGCTTGCGGGCAACGTGGATCTCGATTACGCGGGCTACAATCCGAAAGTCGGCGACATGGCTCGAGCCGACGAGTTCGTTCGCGATATGCAGCCACTCGTCGCGAGCGATACGGTGCCGAGCTTTAGCTACGTTTTGATTCCGACCGAGGACGGGCCGACCGCTGTTAGCGATGCCGACGCTGCGTTGGGGGACATCGTGGATTTCATCTCGCACACGCCGCACTGGAGCTCGACGGCGATCTTCGTGGTGCCCGAAGGTGTCGAATCGCCCAACGACCACGTCGACGCGCTGCGCAGCTATGCATTGGTCGTGTCGCCGCTGGCCCGGCGCGGATACGTCGGCGAACAGAATCTCAGCGTCGCCAGCGTCGTAAAGACCGAAGAGGAGATCTTCGGGCTGCCGCCGCTCGGGCTCAACGATCTGCTCGCCTCCGATATGGCGAGCTTTTTCACCGAAGCCCCGGCGCCCGAAACGTATCAAGCGCAATGACGCGCACCGCGCTTATTTCTGGTCCGGCCTTGGTGGTGGCGGGAACCGCGCGCCTGCGCAGCGCCGTGCTGGTGCGGCCGAACCCCAGCATCGAGCGCACCGGCGCGCGAATCGGCGAGCCCGGAGCGATCTACGCTCGCGCGCTCGAGCAGCACGAAGTCCTGCGCTCGACGCTGGAATACTTTGGCGTCGAAACGATCGTGCTGGGCTCTCATGCGAGCGACCCCTACGAAGTGAGCGCGGGCGATTCCGCGGTAGTCTTTGAGGACGGCGCGGTCATGATGCGTCCGACCGCGATGTCGCGACGCGCGGAAGCCGATCGGATGCAAGCGGAGTTCGCGGTACTCGACGTGCCGCTGGCCGGACATATTGCAAGCCCCGGATTACTCGACGGCAACGACGTCATTCTCGCGGGCGAGACTGCCTTTGTCGGCGTGGGCTCGCGCGGCAACGAATCTGGCCGCACCGGCTTTGCGAAGCTGGCGAGCGCGCGAGGGTATCGCGTCGTCGAAGTTCCACTCGCGCCCGCCGTGCTCTCGCTACGCAGCGTCGCGGGCGCCGTAGCCAAAGACACGATCGTCGTCGGGGCCGGGAAAGTCGACGTTAGCGCGTTTTCGGGTTTTCGGACGATCGTGCTGGAGCGAGGGGAAGAACTGGCCGCCGGCGTGCTCTGCCTCGGCGAACGACACGTAATCGCCGACATTCGCTACCGAACGGCCTTGGCTCAAATGCGGCGCTCGGGCATCACCGTCGAATCAATCGACCTCTACGAGTTCGCCAAGCTTGGAATTGCCCCGTCAATGCTGGCGTTGGCCCTCAAACGCGAGTGAGTTGGAGGGCCGATGCGATTTGCCGTCTTTTCTGACGTGCATGGGAACCTTTTAGCGCTCGACGCGTGTCTGGCGGACCTCGAATCGCAAGGAGGTGCCGACGGCGTTGCGGTTGCCGGCGATCTCTGCCTCGACGGACCAAAGCCCAAGAAGGTGCTGCTGCGCCTGGAAGAGATCAATGCCGCGTGCATTCGCGGAAATAAGGACCGCTACGTCTTCGACGACACCGTCGCCGAGACGCTGACGGCAACCGAGCGGGCGCAGATCGCCTGGACGCGCCGGGAGATCGGCGAACGCTGGCTTGCGTGGCTGCGAGAGTTGCCCTTTGCATTGCGCATCGGTGAAGACGATAACCAGTTGCTGATCGTGCACGCAAATCCAAAGAACGACGACGAGCACCTCTGGCCGGACGCCGACGAACAGGTGCTCGAACGCCTCGTCGGCGACGAGCACGCAACGGCGATTGCCTTCGGCCACCTTCACCTGCCCTACGTGCGAATGTGGCGAGGTAGGCTGCTGGTCAACGTTGCGTCGGTCGGCTTACCGAAGGACGGCGATCCGCGGGCCTGCTATGCGATCTTTACCGAACGCGAGTGCGGCTGGGAGGTGAAGCACCGGCGCGTCGCCTTCGACGTTAAGAAGGTCGCAACCCAATTGAGCGACTGCGGGATTCCGGAGAGTACCGAACTCATTGCCACTCTCCGCCGCCACCGGTACAAACGATTAAAGAGCGCGATTCCATAGTCCCCGCCTCCGCTGCAGCCATCGAAGTGAAGGGCCTCGTGAAGCGGTATGGGAGCTTCACGGCCGTCGACGGAATTTCGCTGAGCGTCGAATCGGGAGAGTTCTTCGGCTTTCTCGGGCCCAACGGCGCCGGCAAAACGACGACGATCAACGCAATCGTCGGTTTGGCTCGTACGAGCGCCGGAAGCATCCGAATCTTCGGCCACGACAACGAACGGCAATGGCGCGAGGCTCGGCGCCTGATCGGGCTTTCACCCCAAGAGTTCAACTTCGACCGGTATCTATCGCTGCGCGACGTTCTGATCTACGCCGCCGGTTATTACGGCCTGCGAGGAAAGGCTGTGGCCGAGCGCGCCGACATGCTGCTGGAGCGCTTCGGTCTGACCTCCCACGCGCACCTCGAGTACACGAAGATTTCCGGCGGCCAGAAGCGCCGGCTCTCCTTGGCACGCGCCTTGATCCACGAACCGAAGCTCTTGATTCTCGACGAACCTACCGCCGGCGTCGACGTCGAGCTGCGCTTGGAACTCTGGGAGTGGCTGCAGACGCTCAATGCCGAAGGGCTGACGGTGTTCTTGACGACGCACTATTTGGAAGAAGCCGAACAGCTCTGCCGCCGCATCGCAATCGTCCGCGCCGGTCGCATCGTCGCCGAAAAGCCGACCGCAGAGCTGGTTGCATTGGGCGCCTCGCTGCAAGACGTCTTCTTGGAGCTGACTCGCAATTAACTCCGTCGCATTGTGGACGCTGGTCAAGCGCGAAATCGTGCGCAGCCTCAAGATCATCAACCAGGTTATCTGGCCGCCGATCATCACGACGCTGCTCTACGTCTTCGTCTTCGGCCTCGCGCTGGGCAGCCGCATCCCGGTCGTGGACGGCGTCAGCTACGCGCAGTTCTTGATCCCAGGGCTGATCATGCTGCAGGTGATCGATTCGTCGTACGGCGAGTGCTCGAGCTCGCTCTTCCAGGGAAGGTTCATGAACTCGATCCAGGAGCTACTGATCGCCCCAATGTCGGCCTACGAACTGGTCGGCGGATACATCATCGGCAGCTTGGCGCGTTCGATGCTCATCGCCGGGCTGATCACCGTGCTCGGCGTCGTGCTGGTGCACAGCGTTCCGCACGACTGGCTGATCTACTTCGCGGTAATTGCGCTCGTCTCGATCTTGTTTTCGGCCCTCGGCCTCATCTTTGGGCTGCTCGCCGATAAGTTCGACCACATCGCGATCCTCACGACGTTCGTCATCACCCCGCTGACGTTCGTCGGCGGCGTCTTCACCTCGGCGAAAATGCTGCCACGGCCGCTGCAGACCTTAGAGCTGTTCAATCCGATCTTTTATACGATCGACGCCTTTCGCCGGAGTTACACCGGGCAGAGCTACCTCGAACCGGTGTTTTCGATTGGGATGGTTGTTCTGCTTACCGCAATTTCGCTCGGCATTATCTTGCGCCTGATGGCAATCGGTTATAAGCTGCGAACATGAACGTAGTTGTCGGGGGCGCCCTTGCGGTAACGATCGCGGTCTCGCCCGCCACGCATCTCTCGATCCAGCCATGGACGGGCAGCGACCTTCAGACGACGACGAGCGCCGCCGCGAAGTACCGGCTGGAAGTCAGCGGTAAACCGCAATCGGTGATCCATCTGCAGGCGTCCGGCGTTGCCGGCGGTTGGCTCGCGGCGTTTTGCACTTCGAAGGTCTGCTCGCCGGAGCGCGTTGACGTCGCGATCCCCGCCTCGGGGCAGGCAGTTCTGCAGTTCGAGCTGATCCGCGAATCGGATTCCGCACCGAAGCGGAGCGGCGCGACGATTCGCGACGACGACGGCGCCAGCGTGAGCGTTCCGGCGGCCTCCCGCTGATGCTGCGCCGCCTCGCGGTCATTTTTTTCGCGCTGATTCTCTCCGGCTGCGCGGCGAATGGAAGCGTGTACGCTCCGGGGCACGCCGTCGCGGCGACCGGCCGCTCCGCGCAAGCTTCCGAACGGGTTCTCTATAGCTTCACCGGCGGCAGCGACGGCGGCAACGCCGCAACCGCGCTGGTCTTCGACGGCAAAGGAAACCTCTATGGCACGACCGTCATCGGCGGAACCGCGCAGTGCGGCACGGTCTTCGAACTGATGTCGCAAGCGAGTCCGCCGTGGCCGGAGACGGTGTTACACAACTTCGGCTGCTACGCCGACGGGAAGAATCCACACGGCGGCGTGACGTTCGACCGGCACGGAAATCTCGACGGGACGACTGTATCCGGCGGTTCGGGAGGATCGTGCGGCAGCGACGGCTGTGGGATCGTCTTCCAGTTAACCTCAAGCACCGAGAGCGTCCTGTATAATTTCACCGGCAGCGCCGACGGATTCGGACCGGGCGGCGGCGTCGTTTTCGATTCGGCAGGCAACGTCTACGGCATGACGCCCGACGGTGGCGCGCATTCCGAGGGCACGATCTACGAGCTTTCGCATACCGGCCAGGCAATGGCACGAGAAGGTCATTCACGCATTTACCGGGGGCGCGGACGGGGGCGTCGGATCACTCGGTTCTTTGCTGCGCGATGCCGCGGGCAATCTGTATGGCGTCGCGGAGGTCGGCGGCGCTCACGCCGATGGTACGGTCTTCAAACTGCGCAGCACGTCAAAGAAGCGGTGGAAGCTGACGACGCTCTACGCGTTTAAAGGTCAACCCGACGGCAACTCTCCGTACGGAGGTTTGGTCGCCGGCGCAAACGGCGATCTCTACGGAACTACCTACTACGGTGGCGCCGGCGGGCTGGGCAGCGTCTTCGAGCTCGCCCGCGGTACCCGTGGACGGTATCGCGAGCGCGTGCTCTACAGTTTCCAGGGCGGCAGCGACGGAAGCTCCCCGACCGCCACGCTGGTTTTGAAAAACGGGGAGCTTTACGGAACGACTTCCGCGGGCGGCGGAAGCTGCGGCTGCGGCACCGTCTTTAAAGTCGACACACGATCCGGAAGCGAGACGGTGCTCCACGCATTTGGCAGCGGCAGCGACGGCGCGTACCCCTACTACGGAATGACGCTCGACGCGAGCGGCAACCTGTACGGCGCCACCGTGGCCGGTGGTTCTTTCGGCCAGGGAGCCGTCTTCGAAGTTACGCCGTAGCGACGAGCCGGCGCTTTACATCTTTACTTTGGCGGAGGTGATCATCGTTTTGCCGTTCGATACGGTGATCGTTACCGAGGTTTGCCCCGAGCCCGGATCGCCGACCATAAAAACCGCGCTCATTACGGGCGCCGTCGTGTGGGATTTCTCGGAACCGGCCGGCATGTTTTTCTGGTACCAGGCGTAGACTTTGTCGAACGAATCGTCGGTTGTCATGACGGTGCCGGCCGCGGTCTGGCCCATGCTGGAGTTGCTTCCGGAGGCTTGCGTGACCGCGCCGGGATATGCGGGCGCTTCACCCGCGGGCGCTGTGGTCGCGGCGGAGTTATCCGTAGTCGTAGCGGAGTTATCCGTAGCGGCAGACGACGCGGCCGTCGTGGCCTCTGCGCTGGATTGGCTCTGGTCGCTCGATGAGGACTTGCTCGCGCAGGCCGTTATCGCGAGGGCCGCGGCAACCAGGACGAGCGACATCTTGAGAAAACGCATTCCAAACTCTCCTTAAGTACGTGACGGGGGTGTTCAAAACCCGACCGGCGGGCGAACGCGTGGTACCTGCGCTATAGGGGAGATGCGAGAGGTTCTCCTGCCCAGGCACCCGAGCGAGGGACGGTCTGACCGGGTCCAACGCTGCCCATCGTACCCGAGGCAGCGTACGGAAACGTCCCTCGGCGCTTATAGGCTCCTACGCGTAGTCGGCCGGAACGGTTCGATCTACCCCGGACGGGCTGCCGGCCGCGCGCAGGAGCAGCGTTAAGCCGGTGGCAACGGCGAGGTTGAGCACGAAACCGTAGAAGCCGATGTATCCGACTAAACCGTTTGGTCCGAGTGCGAACGTCGATTTAAAGCCGGTGGCGATCGCCATCGCGGTCGTGCACACGATCCCGCAGGCCCAGCCGGCCAGCAGCGCATGCGGGTTGAACCAGCGCGTGTAGAGGCCCATCGCCGCCACCGGGAAGATCTGCAACATCCACGCGCCGCCGAGCAGTTGAAAGTTGATCGCAAACGGCACGGGAACCGTAAGCACGAGAACCAGCGCCGCAGCGAGCACCGCGAGGCAGATGAGTTTTGCGTGCTGGGTTTCAGCGGGAGGCCGCTCTTGGGTGAACTCGGCGAGCACGTTGCTGGCAAAGAGATTGGCCGAACCGATCGCCATGACTGCGGCGGGAACCAGCGCGCCGGTCACGATTGCGGCAAAGGCGACGCCGGCGAGCCAGCCAGGGAAGAGCGCCTCGAGCAGGAGTGGAACCGCGAGGCTGGTGTGCTTGGCGTCGAGATGGATGCCGGCGGCCAGCGCGCAGTAGCCCATGAGCGCGAGCAGCGCCAGCAAGATCGAATAGAGCGGCAAGAAGACGGCGTTGCGCGCAATGACGCGCTTGCTCTTCGCGCTCAGCGCGCTCGTTATCGAATGCGGATACATAAAGAGCGTGCACGCCGAACCTAGCGCCAACGTGGCGTAAGCGAAATACATGTTCGGCGGAAGGAGCAACCCGCCGGGCGGCACGTGCGTCTTGAGGGCGACGTTCGCGGCGCTGAAAATGTGTCCCCACCCGCCGAGCTTTGCGGGAATGATAATCATTGCGGCCACGATCGTCACGTACATGAGCGTGTCTTTGACGAACGCGACCAGTGCGGGCCCGCGCAAGCCGCAGATGTACGTGTAGGCGGCGACGATCGCGAAGGCGACGAAGAGCGCGGCGCCGCCGACGAGCGGCGAGCCGGCGCCAAACTGCACGAGGACGGCCTGCATCCCGACGAGTTGCAGCGCGACGTACGGCATCGCGGCGGCAACGCACGTCAGGGCCACCGCGACCTCGAGGCGACGGTCGCCGTAGCGATCGCGAATGAAGTCCGCCAGCGTCACGTAGCCGCGATTTCGCGCCACGACCCAAAAGCGCGTCACGACGACGAAAAAGAAGATAAAGGCGAGCGTCGTGTATGGGACGGCGAAGAATCCGATCGCGCCGGCGCCATACAGAAAGGCGGGAAGCGCCACGAAGGTGTAGGCGGTATAGAGATCGCCGCCGAGCAGAAACCAGCTCACGATCGTACCGAAGCCGCGCCCGGCCAGGCCCCACTCCTCGAGCGACGCCCGATCGCCCGAGCCCCAGCGCGATGCCGCGAACCCGAGCACGCTCACGCCGGCGAAGATGATCGCGAAAACAACGAACGCGCTGCTCCTAAACATCGCGCCGGCCCTGCGTCAGCAGCAGCACCGCGCCGATGAGCAGCGAGCCGAGCACGATCCACGCGATTTGGTACCAATAGAAGAACGGAATCCCGAAGAGTGTCGGGTCGAGCCTGGCATAGAGCGGTACCCAAAGCGTCCCGATGAAGGGAAGCAACAGGAGCAAATACCACGCCTGGCGTTTAGAAGAACGGATTGTGTTGCTTCTCCAGCGCAATCGTGCTCGGCGGCCCGTGGCCTGGCATGACGACCGTATCGTCGGGGAGCGTAAAGAACTTACTGCGCACGCTGTTGAGAATGTCGCGGTAGGTGCTCTTGTCGCCGTACGCTCCGCCGACGCTGGCGGCGAAAAGCGTATCCCCTGAAAAGAGCGCGCCCCGAAAGAGGAACGAGGAGGAACCGTCGGTGTGGCCCGGCGTGTGCAGCATGCGAATCGAGGCATCGTCGCCGAACGGCAAAGTCTCGCCATCGCGCAGCAGCAGCGCGCTCTTCGCAAGCGGCCCGATCGCATGGACGTCGAGCGAGTGCATCACGATCTGCGCTTGCGGAAACGCTCGAGCAACGTCGCCGGTCGCGTCGCAGTGATCGAGGTGCTTGTGGGTGATCAGCACGTACTGCAGATGATAGTCGCCGTCGCGCAGCACTCGCAGCAGATTTTGTGGAATGCCTGCCGGATCGACGAGCGCGGCGCGGCGCCCTCCTTCGAGAAAGAAGACGTAGCCGTTGCTGGGCTGGGGATCCTGGGGATGGCGGCGCACGTCGGGCCGTTCGATTGCCGGCGGGTACCATCGCGCGGCCGCACTGTCGGCGAGTTTTCCGCCGTCGAGTTGTACGACGGCGGCGACGGCGCGAGCCTCCTCGCCGGTTGCGGCACCCTCGTCCTGCAGCCACCGGTCGATCTTTTCTGCCGGGATACCGGTCGCGCCGGCGAGTTTCGCGCTGCCGACGCCGGTGCCGCGCATCGCCTTTTTGAGGATGTCGCCGAAGGTGTCTTCCAGTGGCAAAGTATTAGGCATCGCCGCATCTTCGACGCTTCGCGCCCAACCGGCTGCAACCGGGCATGCATCCGGGCGAGTCGAAGAAACCCGTGATGGAACGTGTGATTATCATTGGTTCGGGTCCAGCCGGATTGACCGCCGCCGTCTATGCGGCGCGAGCGAATCTCCGGCCGCTCGTCCTCGCCGGCGGGCTCTACGGCGGGCAGCTCATGCTGACGACCGACGTCGAAAACTATCCCGGCTTTCCCGAAGGCATCATGGGTCCGGACTTGATGATTCGGTTTCGCGAACAGGCCGAGCGCTTCGGCGCCCGGATCGAAAACGTCGACGTTACCGCCGTCGACTTTGCGAATCGTCCGCTGGTCGTGCGCACCTACGACGCTCAGTTTGAAGCCGAGAGCGTTATCGTCGCGACCGGTGCGAGCGCGGTTTGGCTCGAGATTCCGGGCGAGGAGCGTTTGCGGGGCCGCGGCGTTTCGAGCTGCGCGACCTGCGATGGCGCGTTCTTTCGCGACAAGCACATCGTCGTCGTGGGCGGCGGGGACTCGGCCCTCGAAGAAGCGCTGTTTCTCACCCGCTTCGGCCGGCGCGTCACGCTGATTCATCGCCGCGACCGGCTGCGCGCCAGCAAGATCATGTCCAACCGCGCGCGTTCCCACGAGAAGATCGATTTCATTTGGAACACGATCGTCGAGGAAGTCCTGGGCGAAGAACGTGTAACCGGGCTTCGCCTTCGTAACGTGGTCGACGGCAAAACCTACGAGGTACAAGCCGACGCGCTCTTCGTCGCAATCGGGCACACGCCGAACACGGAGGTCTTTGCCGGTCAACTCGATCTCGACGAACTCGGCTACATCGCTTCGCCCGATGGTTCGCTAACGAACGTCGAAGGCGTTTTCGTCGCGGGCGACGTCAACGACCATCGGTACCGTCAAGCGGTGACCGCTGCGGGCGCCGGTTGCCGAGCGGCAATGGACGCGGAGAAGTACCTGGAGGCGCTCGAGTTCAAAATCGAGAACAATCAGGACCGCGGGCCTTTGCCCGCGGTTCCATAGGAGCCGGACATGAGCGACGAAAAAAAGAACAGCGACGAACAAGTCGATTCCGTCAGCGGCGGCAGAGGCCACACGATTCCGATCGATCCGCCCATGCGTCCACCCAGCAATCCGACCGAAGGGCGAGTTCCCGATCCGATCCGGCGGCCCAGCAACCCCGTCGGCGAGTAAAAAAGCAACGACCGGAGAGGGGCTGGTGCAGAATCGGCCCCTTTTTAAATTCCGCCGACGAAGCGCCCGGGATTGAGCGTACGATTCGGATCGAACCGCGCTTTGAGCGCTTGCATTTGCGCGATGGCCGGCGGCGATTCGCCCCACACTCGCAGGTAGATGCGGTTGGGATGATCGCTCGCAATCACTTGCGCGCGCGGCTCGATCTCGTGCAGCGCATCGTCGAACGCTTCGATCTTTGCACCGAGCGCGCGAGCATCGAGATCGCTGACGCGTACGATGATATCGCCGTTGAGAACGTCGACGATCGTGTCCGCGCGCATCTCGAAGCGGCGCGCCAATTCGCCGGCGCGCAGCGCGCTTGGCTCGGAGGCCTGTGGCGACGACGCAATGCGATAGGTTACCGAACGTTCACCCAGGCACGCGACGTACGCATCGACGACACGTTGAAACGATTCGCGCGCGCCGGCGTCGAGCACGCGCGTCTCCGGCACGCCGGCACGGCCGAGCGCCGAGCGCAGTTCGCGCGTCGCACGTTCGAGGAGCGCCTCGCTGCCCTCGAGCAGCACGGCGACGCGCCCCTCCGGCCCGTCGTCGCCGTCGACCGCATTGTGAAATCCATCGATCCAAAAAGCCGCAGCGGGACGCATCGGCAGCGATTCGAGTTGGGCGCTGGCTCGCGCGCGCGTCCGCTCCGGAAGCCGCGCGAGAAAGAGCCGCGCGTGTTTTGGTAAGGGCACCGTCTTAAAGTTCGCTTGCACGATGATGCCGAGGGTTCCAAACGAGCCGACATATAGGCGGCTCATGTCGTAGCCTGCAACGTTCTTCACGACCATGCCGCCGGCGCGCGCAATCGTTCCGTCGGCGAGGACGATCGTCGAGCCGATAAGGTAGTCGCGCAGACGGCCGTAAAGGTGACGTCGCGGCCCGAGCCATCCTGCGGCCAACGTGCCGCCGACCGTCGCGTACTGCGGTCGCGGTGCGTCAAACGGGACGAACTGCCCCTGCGTGCTCAGCAGCACCGCGAGCGTTTGAATCGGCGTGCCCGCGCGCACGGCAACGGTAAGGTCGGCCCGTTCGTTTGCAACGACGCCGGCGAGCCGCGTCGTCGAGAGCACAACGTCGCAGCGTTCCGGCGGAAAGCCCATCCCGCAAAGCGTCGCGCCGCCGGTGATCGAGACTTTTTCGCCGGCGCGATCGCAGCGGGCAAGAATCTCGCCGGTTTCCGCGGCCGTCTTCGGCGCGACGGAATCGGTCGTCGCTTTCACGGCGGCGCGACCTCGGGGCAACGCGCTCCGCTGGGAAAGATTTTTTCGGGATTGAGCATCCGCGCAGGATCGAAGACGTCGCGAACCCGTCCCATTGCCGCCAGGTCGGCGGTCGAATAGACACGCGTCATGGCTTCACGTTTCTCCCAGCCGATGCCGTGTTCGCCGCTGATCGTGCCGCCGAGGTCGATTGCCGACTGCAAGATGACGTTACCGGTTTCAACGACGGCGGCGACTTGGCGCGCATCGCTTTTGTCGTACATCAAGAGTGGGTGCAGGTTTCCGTCGCCGGCGTGAAAGACGTTGCCGACGGTAATCTGGTTCGCGCGCGCTGCCGCTTCCACCGCGCGAAGCGCTTGCGGAAGCTTGCTGCGCGGCACGCAGACGTCTTGCGTGTAGTAGTTCGGCGCGATCCGTCCGGTCGCGCCCGCGGCGCCTTTGCGCCCCGCCCAAAGCGCGTTGCGCTCGGCGAGCGTGCGCGCGCTCTTCCAATAGTTCGCGCCGTGCTGCTTTCACGATTGCGTAAATGTCGGCTTCGCTGGCGGCGACGTCTTCCTCAAAGCCCGCGCTTTCGACCAGGAGCAAGGCGGCTGCCTCGGTTGGATATCCGGCGTGAAAGGCGGCCTCAACGGCTCGAACGATGACGGCGTCCATCATCTCGAGCGCGGTCGGCACGATGCCGGCAGCGATGATTGCCGATACGGCCTCCGAGGCCGCATCCATCCCGTCGAACGCCGCAACCCAAACGCGCACGGCTTCCGGGAGGGCGAGCAACCGGAGCCAAGCGGACGGTCACGAGGCCCAGCGTTCCTTCGCTGCCCACGAGTGCCGCCGGTCAGGTCGTAGCCGGCGTCGTCGATGCTGGTTGCGAAGACCTCGCCCGCGTCGTCCACAAACTCGAGCCCGAGCACATGATTGACGGTCGTACCGTAGGAGAGACAGTGCGGGCCGCCGGCATTGGTTGCGATGTTGCCGCCGATCGTCGAAATCTGCTGCGACGAGGGGTCCGGCGCGTAGAAAAGGCCTTCAGGCGCGACTTGCCGGGACAGGTCGAGATTCATCAGGCCGGGCTGAACTCGGACGCGCCGGTTCCGCAGATCGAGCTCCAGAATCCGGTTCATCCGCATCAGCGAAACGATGACGCCGCCGGCGCATCGGGACGGCGCCTCCGCAGAGCCCGGTGCCCGCGCCGCGCGCGACGATGGGTTCGCCGCAGTCGCGCGCAATTTTGACGATCGCGCTGACCTCCTGCGTCGATTTTGGCAAGACGACCGCCGCGGGCCGTCCGCCATCGGTGTAGGCGTCAAACGAATACACCGCGAGGTCCTCGGGCTCGGTCTTGACGGCATCCGATCCAAGCGCCGCGATTAAGCGCTCGCGCAGCATGCTTACTCGCCTTCAACGAGAACTGGCGCGGACCTTGACAATTAAGAGAGGTTATGATTGCATGGTTGAACATCATGTGGAGGTGCTATCTCTCGTTCTGCTATCACCGTAGTCGAGGTTGGTGAGGGAACGTGTTACGCAAGCCCCCGTCGATTCGGCGGGGGTTCGCGTTTTCCGAGGAATCCGTGGGGCGATCACGGTTGAAGCCGATGATAACGTCGCGATAACGCACGCGACGGATCGTCTTCTTCGGGAGATCGTCGGCCGCAACCAGATCGAACTCGACGACATCGCGTCGGTGCTCTTCACCCTCACGCCCGACTTGCACGCTTCTTTTCCCGCCCTGGCCGCGCGCGACATGGGTTGGGTGACGGTCCCGATGCTTCACGCCGTCGAAATCGCCGTTCCCGGCGCCCTCGGTAAGTGCATCCGCGTGCTGATGCACGTCAACACCACGCGAACTGCGGCCGAGATCGAGCACGTCTACCTCGACGGCGCCGCGGTGTTGCGCCCGGACTTAGTGCGCGCCAAGCCTTGACTCCGAAGGTCCTCGGAATCTTCGGCATCGGGTTGATCGGTGGGTCGATCGGCCTGCGGGCCCGTCGAAACGGCCTCGAAGTCCTGGGCTACGACTCCGATCCGGCAGCGGTGAAGGGAGCGCGCGCCGCCGGGGCCATCGACACCGCCACGACGCGCGACGAACTATCGCACCGAGCCGATGTGCTGGCGATCGCGGCGCATCTCGGCGCGACGCTCGGTGAAATCCAACGTTTGCGAAAGAGAGGCGACGCCGTTTGCGCGCTCGTTCTCGACGTGGCGTCGGTGAAGACTCCCGTGGTTGCGGCGGCGCGCGGGTTGAAGAATTTCGTCGCGACGCATCCGATGGCCGGAAGCGAGCGCAGCGGCGTGAGCAGCGCGCGCGCCGATCTCTTCGAGGGGCGCCCTTGGGCCTACGTGCCCACCGGCGACGCGCAGCTCGATCGCCGCGCTTGCGATTTCATCGTTTCGCTCGGCGGCCTGCCGCTTGCGATCGACGCCGAAGAGCACGATCGCATCGTGGCAATCACTTCGCACGTTCCACAGGTCTTTGCCTATCGTTACGCGCGCCTATTGCGGGAGAAGGAAGGCAACGCGGAACGGCTTAGCGGGCCGGTTGCGCGTGAACTGTTGCGGATCGCGAACATGAATCCGGTGATGTGGCGCGAGATCTTGTCGGCCAACGCCACGAACGTCGGGAGCGATCTGCGCCGTCTTGCCGCTGAGTTGGAGGCTGCGGCGAACGAGCTTTCGGCCGACGTGTAAACCGTCCGCTAGGTGTTGGCCGCTGCACGCGGAAGAAACGACTGCTTCGCGTTCTACGAAGCCGGCTTGTTCGCATGAAAGGAGCGCTATCATGAATCGTAGCCGCTTTTTGCTCTCCTCAGCGTCGGCGGCAGGGCTCGCGGCCTGCTCCTCTTCGAGCACGATATTCGAACCGGCATCGCTCGGAACGCGATCGAGCCCGGGTTCACCCTTATCGAAGCACCTCTTCACGCGACTGGAGATCGGCGAGTTCAGCAAGGACGCCAAGCTCGTGGCAGACTTCCGAGCGGGTATCAAGGCGATGCGCGAAATCGCCGGCCCCCGAAACACGCGAGGCTACCAATACTGGCACTACAGTCACTGGATGCCGGATAGCAATCCTCCGAAGGACATGCTTTCGGTGTGGGATCAGTGCAAGCACGACGAGTCGTTTTTCGAATCTTGGCATCGCGGGTTCTTATATTACTTTGAAAAGGTGCTGCGCGAGGCGTCGGGCAACCCGCTCTTTGCCCTGCCGTATTGGGACTATTACAAGGACCCGAACCTGCCGAAGATCTTTACCGACGAGACACTCAGGGGAGGAGCACCAAATCCTTTGTACTGGCCCAACCGAGTGCGCACCACTGTGGAGGGATTGGGCTTCAAGGCATTCGCGGATAGCGTCACCGTCTTCCCATATGGACCCGGGGAGACATTCGAGGATCTGATCTCGCGCAACCCACACAATCGCGTCCACAGCCAAATCGGCGGCTCGATGGGAAACGTCCGGTTAGCGCCGGCCGACCCGATCTTCTGGGTACACCACTGTAACATCGACCGTTACTGGTCGGCTTGGATCGCGGCCGGGGGAAACCGCAACATGCCGCCGCAACACGACGAACTCTTTTGGAAGCAGCGGTTTGCATACAACCTCGACGAATCGTGGACGTTAGACGTACTTCAAATGAACGATACGCGCGACCTCGGATATAAATACGAGGACGTTTCGCTTCCCCATGCTCCGCCCGGCGCTTCGCTACCGGCACTCCCCGCGGTCGTAGCGAGGGGCTCGGAAAACGCGGCCGGCCCTATTTCGCTGGGCTTGAGGCCGGTGACTGTCGAGATTCCCCTGGACGCCCGCCTTGCCGGCGCGAAGTCCGTCGACGTCGTACTGGATGGCGTGCAAGCCACGGAACTCGGTGCGCAAGGCGGTTACGACTTTAGCCTCTTTGCGAACCTTTCAGCCGTCCGCGTGCCGATCGCGCAGGCGCGCGCGTTCGAAATCGGTGAGTTCGGCAGCTTCGACCTTTCGATGCCGCGCATGAACGGCATGAACGTGTCGCCGGGTGGCGGAAGAACGCTGCGCTTCGCCGCGGCATCGCCGGGGGCGTCGCTGTTTCTTTCCTTCGTCGCCTACGGCGGCCCGGCTGGTGCAAACCGCGATGCTGCACTCGTGCGGATCGCCCGGATCAGCGTGATTCCCCGCTAGGCTTTGATGCCGATGCCATCTATTCTCGTAGCGACGTGGGACGACGGGCTATTCGCTCTTACTGGGAAGGTGGTCCAGCAAGAACTCGCCGGTCAATCCGTTCGCAGTCTGGTCGCCGACGTACGGGGACGCGTACTCGCAATCGTCGGCGGCCATTCGCTCTGCCGGCGATCCTCTGATGGCGAATGGAGGGAGGTAGCAAAGAGCGACTTCGATCTTTCGTGCTGCGTGCCGGTCGGAGAGATCGTCTTTGTCGGAACCGACGACGCGCGAATCCTGCGCGTGGATCCTGAGGGTGCGCAACACCGTCTGCCGGGTTTTGACGCCGTAGAGGACCGCGACAAATGGTACGCAGGAGCGATGGTCGTCGATGGACAAGCTGATGGGGCCGCCGCTCGGAGTTCGTTCGATGGCGGCGACTTGCGATGGTGCCGCGCTTCTGGCCAACGTTCACGTTGGCGGAGTTCCGCGATCGACCGACGCCGGCTTGACGTGGCGGCCCACGATCGATATCGAGAGCGACGTGCATCAGGTCTGTGCGCACCCAACCCGGCCCGAGCTCGTGATCGCGGCGGCCGCAAAGGGGCTTTGCATCAGCCGGGATGCCGGCGCAACCTGGACTATCGAAAAGCGAAGGACTTCACGCTCCTCATTGCTCTGCCGTTGCTTTTGGGAGAAACGACATTTTCGTGTCGGCATCGATCGATCCGTTCGCGCCGCAGGGCGCGGTCTACCGGCGCCCGATCGACGGCCACGGTTCGCTGCAGCCGTTGGATGGGGGCATGCCGAGGTGGACCGACGGCAAAGCCGATACCGACTGCATCGCGACCCGAGATTCAACGGTCGCCGTAATCGACCAATCGGGCTGCCTTTACGTTTCGCACGACGACGGCGCTTCTTGGTCGTCTCCGGTCGATCGTCTGCCCACTCCAAGCGGGCTCCATATCTTGCAGATCTAGTACAGCAGATATTTACGGCGCAGCGAGTCGAAGCGCGCGACTTCCGGCGCCCACTGGCCGATTATCTCTTCGGGATTCTTGCCGGCCAGAAGGCTCTGGCGAATCGAGTCGGTGCCCCAGTCGTGGTCGAGCTGCGAAACGCTCGCGATGTCGATCGCGTGGGGAAAGAGGTCGCGAACCGCAACGAGAATCTCGACGGCAGTTCGTACGGCAACAAACCGACGCGGATCGAAGATCATCAGCTCGACGCCTGTGAGCTCCTTGTCTTTCCAAAAGCCGACCATCGGCGACCACGCCGCCGGTCTGAACCATACTCCGGGCAGATTGCGTGCGTTCAAGTGCGAGGCCAACTTCGTTCCTTCGACGCCCGGTGCACCGGCGAGCAAGAAGGGCTTGGTGAATCCGCTGCCGTTGTTGATGCCGGCGCTGTCGAGCAGTCCGGTGCCGACGTAGGCGAAGGTCGTTATCCAGTCCGGAATGTTCGGCGACGTTTGCACCCATTGCAGTCCCGTGTCGGGCCAAATCATCGAGCGCTGCCAGCCCGTCATTCGAATGACGCGCAACCGCGCGCCGATCGCGAAGTGGTCGTTGAAGAGCGTGGCGAGCTCGCCGACGGTCATTCCGTGGCGCATCGGAATCGGATAGAGGCCGATGAACGATTCGAAAGCCGGTTCCAGGACCGGCCCCTCGATGGCTCCGCCGATCGGATTGGGCCGGTCGAAAACCCAAAACTCCTTGTCGTATTGCTTCGCACTCTGCATCGCGAACGCCATCGTCGAAACGTACGTGTAGGCGCGCGAGCCGACGTCCTGAATGTCGAACGCGAGCACGTCGACGCCGTCGAGCATCGCTGCGCTCGGATGGCGGGATGCGCCGTAGAGGCTGTAGACGGGCAAGTGCGTCTCGGCATCGACATATGACCCGACGGACGCACCGGCGTTGCGATCGCCGCGGAAGCCGTGCTCGGGCGAATAGATCGCCTTCACGCGAATACCGCCGTGACGGAGGCTCGCGTCGACGATCGACTCGAGTCGCGACGTGACGCCGCTTTGATTGGCGATCAGTCCGATCGTGCGCCCATCAAGCTCGCGCCACGCATGGCGCAGGAAGACTTCGTCGCCCAACTCGATGCGCGCCGCCGGCAGCGCTTCGGCGCTCCCGCGAGCCGTGCTCGTGGCGGCGAGCGCGGCAGTTGCCGCCAAAAACCGGCTACGGTTCACCCCGGTTACTTCGATACCGACACGACTTCGGCCAGAGATGACGGATGTGGGGGCTCGCCGCCCTCTGCTAGAAGTTCGTCGAGGTAAACCTCGATGGCGTCGCGGATATTTCGTGCTACTTCTCGCGCGATGCCGCTGCGCTCGTGCAGCCCGGAAGGTCAGGCACGTAGGCGCTCCAGCTACCATCCTTAGCACGTTCTAGAATCGCGAGGTATTGCGTCATCGTTTCAGCCCTGCCTGTCTCAATATCGCTTGCAACGTTCCGGGCGGCACATCCTGCCCGAGGGCGTGTGGCGCGATGACTATGATTCCTGGTTTGCTTGCGTGGCGATACACAACGTGTGATCCCTTACCGCGACGGCTTACGTACCAGGCGTCGTCCTTCAAGATCTTGATCAACGCCCGATACGTCATCCGGGCGCCAGCCTATCAACTGGTTATTGCCGTATTGCGTCTCGCGTCTTGCGCTGAAATTAGAAGTGTTTACAAGCGAATGACGGCTCCACGTGGCGGTGAAGAATGCCGGCATCGTGCGCGCGCGTAAAGAGCGCGTGCACCGGCTCTTCCATCATGGCCGAGGTCGTCGCTAAACTCGTTTACGTACAGCTCGATGTGCGACTTCATCACCGCATCGCTCATCTCGACGGCGTGCTCGCGCACGTAGGGCATCACCGCGTCCTCATTTTCTCGCGCGAAGGCGAGGCTGCGGCGAATCGCCGAGTTCAGCAGCATCGCTTCGTCGTCGCCGATGTCGTTGCGCACCAAGATCGCGCCGAGCGGAACCGGCATGATCGTCATCGTCTCCCACCATTCGCCCATGTCGGCGATCGAGATCAAGCCCGCGTCCCGGTAGGTGAAGCGCGACTCGTGAATGATGAGCCCCGCGTCCACCTCACCTTTTGCGACGGCGTCGACGATCCGATCGAAACGCATCTGAACCGTCTTCGGGCGCCTGCCGAGGGCGAGCTGGAGCAACATGAATGCCGTCGTTCGCTCGCCGGGGATCGCGATTCGCTTGCGCGCGAAATCGGCGAAGAGCTGTGGCGAACCGGCGGGGCGTGCAACGAGCAGCGGGCCGCAGTTGCGCCCGAACGCGCCACCCGACGGAAGAATGCGGTAGCGATCCATCAGGAACGGGATCGCGCCATAGCTGACCTTCGTCAGCTCGTAGCGCCCCTGGGCCGCGGCGGTGTTGAGCTCTTCGATGTCGGCTAGGTGCGCGCTGACCTCCGGCGCGTCGGGGAGCAAGCCGTTGGTGAGCGCGCCGAAGATATACGTGTCGTTCGGGCAGGGCGAATAGGCGAGCGTGTACGCGGCCATCACCGACCTTTTCTAGGCGACGCGAAAATCTGCTCTACGCCTCATCGAACGGGCTTTGTGCGGAGGGGAAGATGCTTGGCCGCTGAACGAGTCCCTCGTGGAGCTTGTGCCACGATTTGTCTCTGCCTGCGTGGCCGTCGTCCTCTTGGGGCGGCGCCACTCGATATTGCCGTCATTGACGGTTCCCGCAACTCGCACGCATACCGGATCGTTGTGCGCGCCGACGGCGCGGCCTCCATCGCGACCACGACGTCCGCTCCAAGGGCGTTCAGCATCCCGATGGAAACCGTCACACGTTTCTTCGTAGCCCTCGCGGCGTCGCGCAGCGACAATTGGAAGAGCCTACCGTGCGCAAAGTCTGCACCCTATGACTCGACAGTTCGTGTGACATGGCACGGGTGGGTTTCGGGCGACGTCGCTTGCGCCGGTGTACCTGAACTTCTCCATCCCACCAGAAGGCTGCCGCCGGACGCTCGGCAATGTGTCCTGGACTTGACAGAAGTGGCACGCTGAAAGACGCCGTCGAATGGCGAGTACGTCGTGTAGGACAGATCGGTAACAACCGGAATTCATTATTACGTCCGTGTAGCGAGAGCCCCCGGGCTTTGGGTATCCACCACCCGTAAACGTTAGAACGTGGTAGGGCCGTCGAGCACGTCGAAGAGCGCCTCGACGACGCGCTGTAATCCCGCCATGCCGGCGGCGAAATCCCAGCCGCTGCGCTCGCGCGCGCCGCAGCGATTGGAGATGCCGCGCACCTCGATCGCGCGAACGCCCGCGCGTTCGGCCGCGCGCAGCACCGCAAAGCCTTCCATTGACTCGACCTGCGCGCCACGGCCGGCCAGTCGCGAAGCCGTTTCGCCGGTGGCGGTCACGCTCGAAACCGTAACGCCGTTAAGCACCGCAAAGCCGCGCGCGCGCAACTTTTCGCCGATCGCAATATCCGAGCGTGCGCGGTCGACGACGCGTTCGCCGGTCGGCAGCGACATCGGTTCGCCGGTTTCGAGTCCGAGGTCCATCGTGTCTTCGCCAACGATTACGCCGTCGCCGATTTTCGCGGTCGGAAAGCGTGCCGCCGAGCCCGGCGTTTACCACGAACCGAGTAATCGCGGTTCGCAAGCGCCGTGGCAACCGCTGCCGCGGCTTCGACCGGGCCGACGCCGAGTCATCAGTTTATCGACGCCGTCGCGGTCTTTCCAGAAGCTCAGCTCGGCGTCAACTGCGCAGGCGAGCAGAATCATGGCACGCCGATGAACTTGTGCGTCTGCAGCGAGAGGCGGAAACGTTGCGGGTGCGTTTTCGCATACTCCAGCGCAATCGCGACGTTTGCCGGTCTGTTGCCTTCGGGTTGCAACAGGATCGTCGGCAACTCGGCAAAGAGCAGCAGATGCTCCTCGGGAACGCGCTCGTCGACGATCAACTTCGCTTCGTTCGCGCGCGCGGCCATGCGCGGATCGACGCGTTCTTTCGGCGAGACGCAGAGCCAGACGTCGGCGGGCAGGTCGGAGTAGATCGTTCCATTCGATTCGATGTGGACGCGCCGGCCGTCGCTTCGAAGGGCTTCGATCAACGCGGCCGTTTCGGCTTGGGCCAATGGCTCGCCGCCGGTGAGGATCACCATCGGGCAATCGCCGCCGCTTTCGCCGACCTCCCTCACGACTTCGTCGACGCTCGCGAAGACGTTTGATCGAATAGTCCGTATCGCAAAAATCGCAGGCAAGGTTGCAGCCCGCCAGTCGCACGAAGACGGCGGGCGTTCCCGTCCACATTCCTTCGCCCTGAATGCTGTAGAAGATTTCCGCGAGTTGCAGCACTTTAGGGGCGGCGCAGGACGGCGCAGGCGCGGGGCGTTTCCCAAAGCACGGCCTCTTCGAAGCCGCGTAGGTGGCCGTCGAGCTGTTGCCAGATCCAGAGCAACACGTTTTCCGCCGTTGGGTTCTCGACGATGTCGTTGAGCGTTTGATGATCGAGCTTGGCGACCACGCGTTCGTCGACGATGCGTTCGATCGTCTCGAAGTCCTCGACCATGCCGCTGGCGGGCCCTTGCGTCTGCAGCGGGCCGCGAATCGCAACCTCTAAACGGTACGAATGCCCGTGCATGCGCTTGCACTTTCCCTCGTGATGCGGAAGCGCGTGCGCCGCTTCGAAGCGGAAATGCTTGCGAAGTTCCGCTTACAGTTCTCCTTGCGGACCCATCGCTTCCAGGCGCCGCTTGAGTTCGGCGAGGAAGCCGCTGGCGACGTAACCATCGACGACGCGGTGGTCGAGCGAGAGACAGGAGTTCATCATGCGAGCGGATCGCCAGCGAGTCGTCGTCGCGCACGACGACCGTCTTGACGACCGTCTCCATCGTGACGATGCCGGCTTGGCCGCCGTTGATGATCGGCGCCGAGGCCCACGAGCCGTTGGCGCCGTTGTTGTTGACGGTAAACGTGCCGCCGGCGAGATCGTCGACGCCGAGTTTGTTCTTGCGCGCCTTGTCGATCAGCTCGCCGCCCTTGATCGCGAGCCCCTTGATCGAAAACTTGTCGGCGCCGCGGACCACCGGGACGACGAGATTGGCCGGCAGACCGATCGCGATGCCGATGTTCACCTCATCGTTGACGTAGATGCTCGGCTGACCGCCGGCCGTCGCGGGCACGAAGCGCGCGTTCATCAGCGGAAATGCCGCCAGCGATTCGACGACCGCGCGGATGAAGAACGGCAGCAGCGTGAGCTTATAACCGGTCTCGCGTTCGAAGCGATCCTTTTCTCGCGCGCGCCACTTCCAGACGTTGGTCACGTCGATCTGCACCATCGACCACGCATGCGGCGCGGTGTGTTTGCTCTCGACCATGCGTTCGGCGATGATCTTGCGCGCCTGCACGAGCGGCATGGTCGTTCCTGGGATCGGCTTGCGCGTAGGTCGACGTGCGAGTGCCCGCCGGAAGCGTCGCAGCGGTCGCGGGCGCGGCGGGCGCCGGCGCGCCGGTACGCGCGGCGGCCAGTACGTCGTCGGCGGTAACGCGACCGTTCGAGCCGCTCCCTTTGATCGCGCGGATGTCGATGCGATGTTCGCGGGCCAATCGTCGAACCGCAGGCGACGCGCCGCGCAGCGCGCCTTCCAGCTCGAGTTCCGATACGGCGGACGCGGCGGGCGCGGGCGAACCATTGGGCGAGGGCTGCCGCCGGTGACGGCCTGCGCAGCCTGCGGCGGCGGACCAGCGGGTGCAGCCGACGCTGCTGGGGCGGTGGACGCTGCGGGTGCGGAAGCCGTTGCCGCGCCAACTTCATCGATCACCGCGATCGGCGTGCCCGTCGCGACCGTCTCGCCTTCCTTGACCAATAACTCGCGAATCGTCCCGGTTACTGGCGACGGAACGCCGGCGTTCACTTTGTCGGTGGAGACCTCAACGAAGTCTTCGTACTTGTCGACGGAATCGCCGACGCTCTTGAGCCATTGGGCCACGGTACCCTCGGTGACGGTCTCACCGAGCTGCGGCATCGTTATCGTCGTTGCCATGTTTAGAACTTTACCATCGCGCGCATTGCGTCGGCCATTTCAGCGGGCGACGACATGAACTCTTCCTCGAGCGGCAGCGCGTAGCCCATCGACGGCACGTCGGGGCCGCAAAGGCGCCGGATCGGCGCATCGAGCGAGAAGAGCGCCTCTTCGGCGACCATGGCGCTGATCTCGGCGCCGATGCCGCCGAACTTGTTGTCTTCGTGAACGATCAGCAGCTTGCGAGTCTTTTCGATGCTCGTGAGAATCGCGGTCTTGTCCATCGGGCGAATCGAGCGCAGATCGAGCACCTCGACCGACAAGCCTTCTTGCGCTAAGCGTTCGGCGGCTTCGAGCGCCCAGTGCAGGTAGAGCCCGTACGAGACGACCGTTAACTGCGTCCCCGCTTTGCGAACGTTGGCCTTCCCCAGCGGAATCGTGTAGTGACCGTCGGGCACCTCGCCTTTGATCAGCCGGTAGGTTTTCTTGTGTTCCAAAAAGAGCACGGGGTCCGGATCGTCGATCGCGGCGTTGAGCAGCCCCTTGACGTCGTCGGGAAATGACGGCGCGACGATTTTTAGTCCGGGAACGTGGTAGAAGAGCGCCTCGATTGAGACGGAGTGCGAGAGCGCGCCGCGAACGCCGCCGCCGTACGGCGTGCGAATGACCAGCGGGCAGGTGTATTCGCCGTTCGAACGATAGCGAATCTTCGCGGCCTCGCCGACGATCTGGTTGAACGAGGGATAGATAAAGTCCGCGAACTGAATTTCTGCGATCGGACGCAAGCCTTCCATCGCCATGCCGACCGCGATGCCGACGATCGACGCCTCGGCGATCGGCGTATCGATAACGCGCCGCTCGCCGAACTCACCGATGAAGTCTTTGGTGATCAGAAAGACGTTGCCGCGCGCGCCGACGTCCTCGCCGAGAATCACGGTGCGCTCGTCGTTCTTCATCGCTTCGTAGAGCGTCGCGCGAACCGCCTCGACGTTGTTCATCACCGTCGAGCTTGTGCTGCTTACGACTGCCACGGTTCCCAGGCTCCTTCGTAGACGTGTTTGTAGAGGTCGGTGGGTTCGGGATAGGGCAGCGCTTCGGCCGCATCCGTCGCTTCGTTGGTTTCGCGCAAGACGTCTTGGCGCATCGCCGCGACGCCCTCGGCCGTCACGATGCCGTGCTCGAGCAGCAGCGCTTCGAAGGCCGGCACCGGGTCGTCTTTGCGCCGTTCTTGCACGACCTCGCGCGTGCGATAGGTGAGATCGTTGTCGTCGGTCGAGTGCGCGAGGTAGCGATAGCACGTGCCCTCAACGAGCGTCGGTCCTTCGCCGGCGCGCGCGCGGTCCATCGCTTCCTTTACCGCGGCGTAGGTTTGGATCGGATCGAAGCCGTTGAAACGCCGGCCCGGCATGCCGTATCCGGCCGCGCGCTTCCAAATCTCGGGCTGCGCCATCTGTTTGTCGAGCGGCGTTGAAATCGCCCACTCGTTGTTCTCGACTAGCATCACGAACGGCAGCTTATGTACCGCGGCGAAGTTCATGGATTCGTGCCACTCGCCTTCGCTGGTCGTTCCGTCGCCGCAGGTCGCTAAGACCGCGCGCCCGGTTTCACCGCGATACTTGATCGCATAGGCGGCGCCGACGGCATGCGGCAGATGGGCGGCGAGAATCGACGAGAACGACATCAGGCCGGCAGCTTTTGACGAGTAGTGATTGGGGAACTGGCGTCCGCCGTTGTGATCGTCGGCCCGGGCGAAGATCGAGAGCAAGATTTCGAACGGTGTGAGGCCGATCCCAAGGCAGAGCCCGAGATCGCGATAGTAAGGCGCAAGAATGTCGTGCCCGCGATGAAAGGCCATCGCGGCGCCCGCTTGCAACGCTTCGTGCCCTTCGCTGCCCAAAGCAAAGGGAACCTTGCCCTGGCGGTTGAGCTGAAAACCTCGGTTGTCGAGCTGCCGTTGCAAGAGCATGTTGCGGAACATGTCGCGCAACTGTTCGTCGCTCAATCCGTGGCGCTCGAGACTCCCCGTTCGTAGATCCGTCGTAGCCATCGTTCTTCCCATTCCGCTCGTCAAACGATCCACGGTTCCCAGCCTTCGGCGTAGACCTTCTCGTAGAGGTCGGCGGCGTCGGGATAGGCCATCGCTTCGGCCCGGTCCGTGGCGTCGTTGGTCTCTTCGAGGACGGAACGCTTCAATGCTTCCGCCTGCTCGGCGTTCAGGACGCCGTGCTCGGCCAGCAGGCGTTGGAAGCACGGCACGGGGTCGTCTTTCCGGCGCGCCTTGACCTCGTCGGGCGAACGGTAGGTTCGATCGTCGTCGTCGGTCGTGTGCGAGAGAAAACGATAGCACTTGGCTTCGACCAGGGACGGGCCGCCGCCGGACCGAGCCAGCTGCATCGCTTCGTCGACCGCTTCGTAGCAGGCGATTGGGTCCATTCCGTCCACGACCGCTCCAGGGAGTCCGTAGCCCTCGGCACGCTTATAGACGTCGGGCTGACCCATCTGCCGCGCGAGGGGCGTGGAGATCGCCCATTCGTTGTTCTCGCACAGAAAGACGACCGGCAGCTTATGTACCGCGGCAAAGTTGACCGACTCGTGCCACTCGCCTTCGCTCGTCGCGCCATCGCCAAAGGTTGTAAGCACCGCCCGGCCGGCTTCACCACGATATTGCAGCGCAAATGCGGCGCCGACGGCGTGCGGGAGCTGCGCGGCGATGATCGAGCTGATCGTGTGAAGGCCGAGACGACGGCTGGCATAGTGGTGCGGAAACTGGCGCCCCGCCGAGTGATCGGCGGCGCGTGCGAAGAGGGAAAGCAGCACCTCGTACGGCGTGACGCCGATGCCCAGCGCCAGCCCGAGATCGCGATAGTACGGCACGAGGATGTCCTTGCCGCGGTCGAAGGCCATGGCGGCTCCGGCTTGCACGGCCTCGTGGCCTTCGCTCGCGGATGCAAACGGAATCTTTCCCTGGCGATTAAGCTGAAAACCCCGGTTCTCGAGGGTGCGCTGCATCACCATCGTGCGAAAGATCGCGATGAGCTGCTCGTCCGTCAGCCGCGGCTTAGTCTTCACCGCCTCTCCTACTCGGTTACGTGCGGCAAAATCCTGCGCGGGGAAGTAGCCGGGGTATAACGGATTGAAATGGGGCCTCGATGACCTCCACGCTCGATACTCCGGCGCATGAAGAGCTGGTCCGCTACCGGCGTCACTTTCACGCGCATCCGGAACTCTCGCTGCTCGAGTTTCAGACCGCCAAGTTCATCGAGCGCGAGCTGCGCGAAGCGGGTTACGACCAGATCCGCACCGGGATCGGGCGGACGGGGATTCTCGCGACGCTGAAAGGCGCAAAACCCGGTCCGGTGACGCTGCTGCGAGCGGATATGGATGCGCTGCCGATCGAGGAGCGCAATGAAGAGCCCTATCGCTCGCTCACGCCCGGCGTCATGCATGCCTGCGGTCACGACGGGCACATGGCAATCCTTCTGGCAGCGGCGCGCGCGTTGCGCCGGCGAACCGACGAGATTTCGGGTACGCTGGTCTTCTGCTTTCAACCCGGCGAAGAGGGCTTCGCCGGCAACAAGATGATGATCGAAGACGGAGCGCTCGAGAATCCGCACGTCGATCGCACGTTTGCGCTGCATCTCTACAGCGGGTTGGACGTTGGGAAGGTCGGCGTTCGCGACGGCGCGTTCTTTGCGTCGTCGGACCGCTTCGACATCGAGCTAACCGGCAAGGGCGGCCATGGGGCGCTCCCGCAGAGCGCGGTCGATCCGATCGTTGGCGGCGCACAGTTCGTAACGATGCTGCAGAGCGTCGTGAGCCGCGAGTTCGCCGCGAATCAGCCGGTGGTCGTAACGGTCGGCTCGCTGCATTCCGGCACGACTTTCAACGTGATTCCGGAGCTGGCGACGTTACAGGGAAGCGTCCGCGCCTTTGACGAGACGATTCGCGCCGAGCTTCCGGTACGCATCGAGCGTCTGCTCGCGGGCGTCTGCGAGGCGATGCGCTTGACCTATCGCTTCGATTACCATTGGATCTATCCGCCGACGGTGAACGATCCGGCGACCAACGACGTCGTGCGCGAGGTGGCTCGCGAAGTCGTCGGCGAGCCGAATCTCGTCGATCCGCACGAGATCGTCATGTGGTCGGAGGATATGTCGTTCATGCAAGAGCTGCGCCCGGGCGCCTACTTTTTGATTGGCGCACGCGGGCAGAAGAAGGGAATCGAGCCGCAGCATAGCGCGCGGTTCGACATCGACGAGCGCGCGCTCGAGGTCGGGTTCGGGATGATGATGGGTCTGGCTACTCGTTCCGCGGATTAAACTGCCGGCAGGCTTGCGCGTCGGCTGCTATTTCGAACTTGTTGCCCTCGGCATCCTCGAAGAATACTGCATAGTAATCACCGTATTCGGGGTGTAGACCGGGGCCTTCGACCGCGCGTGCACCATGCTCGCGCGCGACCTGGGCCGCGGCGTCGACCTGCGCGCGCGTTTCGACCGCAAAGGCAACCCTGGTCGATCCGGGGAGTGCCGCAGGATCGGGAATGAGGCCAAAGCGAGGGCGCCCTCCAGCCGCTGTTTCGTAACCGATAAAACCGGGCTCCTCGGGTTCGTCCGAGTCGACGACCCGGCGGTAACCGATGTACTCGGCCAACGCATCGAGCAGCGTTTGGGTCGCGTCGATGTTTCGAACGTGAATGTCGATGTGATGCAGCACTAAAGGCTCATTCGTCAGAGGTCGTAGTGGCTTTCGGTAACCGTAAGCAGCCAGCGGATGGCCCGGGCCGATCGATCCAACTCGCGCAGCGAACGTGCGAAGGAGCGAAAGGCGCGGTCGGCGACGCGCCGGCGGCGCCGAGCGCGTTCGAGCCGGTCCGTGAAGGCCAGCGCCGTTTCGAGCTGCGCTTCGATTTGGGGCCAGTCCGCGCGCACGGCGCCTTCGCCGGGATCGGCGAAACACGTCACCAGCGGCGGTGCCGGCTTCGCCGGGTGCTGCAACGCATATTCCAGGCGTGCCAGCGTGTATTGCTCGTGCGCCTCGGCAAAAGTTCCCAAAAGCTGCGTCAACCGGAGGTCCATCGGAATGACGACTTCTGCCGACGGCGAAGCTCGGCCTGGTGGTCATGAACTCAGACGTTCGCAGGTATGTCATTGTCGGCAACGGCTTCGCCGGAACCACTGCTGCCGAGCAGCTTCGCAAGCACGACCCTGCCTGCGAAATAACCCTCCTTGGGGATGAGCCGTACACGCTCTATAACCGAATCTCGCTTCCGCCGATGCTTCGCAAGCAAATTCCGGAGGCGAAGGTGATGATTCGCAACCTCGCCTGGCACGAAGAACATCGCATCGATCTGAAGCTGCGCACGCACGTCGAGCGCATCGTTCCGCAGGAGCGCGTCGTCATTGCCGACTGCAAGTCCTATCCGTACGATGCGGCGTTGATCGCGACCGGCGGGCGTCCCAACCCGACCGGCAAACCGGGCGCCGAGGGCGCGGCAAACCTTTTCCCGTTCCAGTACCTTGACGACACGCGCGCGATTTCAGAGCAGATCGACCAAAGCCGAGCCGCGGTGGCGATTGGGGGCTCGTTCATCGCCTATGAGCTGGCCGAAGCCTTTTCGTCACGCGGACTTGAGACGCACTGGCTGATGCGCGGCCCACGCGGCCTGCACCGAATCATCGACGAAGACGCCGGCGAGCTCCTTCACGAGGCTGCGGCGGCCGACGGCGTTCACATGCACTACGGTGAAGAAGTCGAAGAGTTCATTCGTTCCAACGGCGTGATAACAAAGGTTCGGACGACGGCGGGGCGCGAGATCGAGGCCCAATGTTATGGGTACGGATTCGGGCTGGCGATGAATACCGAGGTTTGCGACGGCTCGGGAATCGAGACGAGCAGGAACGGCATCCTGTGCGACGATCACCTCGAGACAAACGTTAAAGACGTCTACGCCGCCGGCGACGTCGCCGATTTCTACGATCCGATCCTCGAGATTCGATATCGGATGGGTACGTGGAATAACGCCGGCGCGCATGGGAAGGTCGTCGCGCTCAACATGATGGGCGGCAGCGAGAAGTACCACGACGTTCCGGAGTATTCGTCGCTGCTCTTCAAGGGTCAAACGATCACGCAGTTCGGCCTCGGAACGGACCTGCGCCAAGATCTGGAGATCGCGCGGAAGATCGATCGCGAGAAGAAGTGGTACCGCGCACTCTTCTTTTGGGAAGATCGTTTGGTCGGGGGCTTGATGCTCGGAAAAGGCAACCGCGCCGGGAAACGCAAGTACGTCGAGGCGATCAAGAGCAAAGAGCGCTTTCCAAAACCCGAATGGACCGCGATGCTCGATTGGACGGCTTGACCGCCTCGGACTTTAATTTAGGTCACTTTCCAATCATGTTGTGGCCGTCGATGACGATCTGCGTTAGGCTGCCACCGGTGGTGTAGAATGCGACGGGGCCGTAATAGCCAAACGTAGTCCCACTGAAGGCCGACGCGGCGAGCGCTCGATTGGGCCAGGCCAACGGTTGCGGGAATGCCAACGGCTAGCGGAGCAGAACAGGGAGCCGTTACCCACGGCTCGGAGGGGCGACTTGAGTACTCTTGATACTTGCCGCCGCATTCTAGTGGTTTGTGGGGTGCTAGCGTTTGTGCAATGCGCAGACTCGCACATTCCGGCGATAGCGCCACCGTCGGGGCGCCCAGGCGCTGCTGACATAGATAGCGGAGCCGGGCTCTCCTGGATGTCGCCGGGCGCTGCATCACAAGACCTCCTCTACGTGTCAGACATCCGAACCGTTACGGTCTATTCGTATCCAGCCGGCAAACTTGAGGGGATCCTAAAACACTTCTATATCGCTACGGGCATGTGCGTCGACCGGAAAGGCGACGTGTTTGTCGCCGATACGGGCTTACAAAAAAAGTTTTGAGTATGCCCACGGCGGGTCGAAGCGTCTCGCCACATTGGACAGTGCGGCCAGCGATCCCGTCGGGTGCGCACTTGACCCGACAATGGGCAATCTAGCGGTTGGGAACCAGGGATCTGGTTCGGGTGTCGTGGCAGTTTTCCAAAACGCGCGTGGAAAACCAACGACCTATGAGGACACCTCCTTCTACCAGTTCTATTTTTGCGGCTACGATGACAAGGGAAATCTGTTTGCTGATGGCCTCACCGGCCCGGCAAGCGGAGACGTCGGCGTCGCGGAATTGGCGAAGGGCAAAACTGAACTCACCAACCTAAAAGTGAGTCAATACATCACCTGGCCGGGCGGCGTTCAGTGGGATGGTAAGCATATTGCAGTGGGCGATCAGGCCACACCTTTCATCTATCAATTCGCGATCCGTGGAACGAGGACTACCGAGGTTGGTACGACTCGGATGCGAAGCGGCGCCCGCAACGTTGCGCAATTCTGGATACAAGATCAGACGCTTATCGCGCCAAACACCATTCCAGGGCGTGGCGGAAACGGCTCCAAAGCGCTGTTTTACAATTACCCCGCTGGCGGCAAATCTATTAAGGAAATTTCAAAGAGTGTAGAAGCCGCTCAGGGCGCAGTCGTCAGCCTGGCGCCAAAGTAGCTACCACCAATGACGGGCGGTGATCTGCGTGTCGGAGTCGGCGCCGCGCGGCACAAGAAAGTAGACGACCACCGTTAAGTAAGCCGCGAAACTCACGATCGGCAGGACGAGCGCTACAAGCGTTGCCCCAACGTAGACGAACCATCCGGTTCGATAGCCTCGAATCGTCGCGGCGATCGTTGCCGGCGGCACTTCGGGGGCGAAGGCGTTCGAACGCGCGAGATGTAGCAACAACAGGTTATAGAATGTGGCGCAGCACGAAAGAACGACGCCGTACAGAAACGTCGAGGCGGAGAGCGTCGGGTACGAACCCAGCGTCGTGGTTGCAAACGGAATCAAGACGGCCGCGGCCAGGAGCAGAAGATTCCAAAAGACCGCTTTGCGGTCGACGCGCTGCACGAGCCGGAACAGCGCGTGGTGGTTCTGCCACATGATCCCGATGACCGAGAAGCTCAGGAAGTAGGCAATGAGGTTCGGCCAGAGGCCCAGGAGGGCGGCGCCGAGCTCCCGATTCGACGGTGCGTGCAGTTCCGGTAGAACGAAGCCCAGCGCCAGCAGCGTGAACGCGAAGGCGAAGACGCCGTCGGAGAACGCTTCGAATCGAGCCTTGTTCACGTCGCCTGGTTGCCAAGCCGGCGCTCGAATCCCTTCCCAAAATGGCAGTGCGCCGGCGGAGCCGAACTGAGCGCCTGATGTTTCAAACGACGAGAATCCCGCGCATCTTCTGGTACGCCCAGCGGACCCCGGGCGCGCTTTCCGAAAACTGCTACCTCCTTGCCGGCGAGGCGGGAAACGTGTTGGTCGACGCGCTTCCGTTCGACGATGCGACATACGCTCAACTGGAACGTTTGGGCGGCATCGAGCGCGTCGTCGCGCTATCGGCCGGTCGTGAAACTGCTGCGCGCGACATCGCGGCGCGCTACCGTGCGCAGATCATCAGCGTGCCGCAGCATCGCGAGACGATCTTTGAAGGCGCAAAGGCCATTCGACTGCCCGATCAGCGTCGCGACGGTGAGTTCGCTATCAGCATTCCGCTACAGCAGGCGGTCGTGGCCGGCGGCTCGGTAGTCGGATCCCCGGCCGGCGCGCTTTCGCTGCCGGAGGCGAGCGAGTACGCCGACGCGCGAAAAGCGGAGCTAGGTCTTCGCCGAATTCTTCGAGAGAATCCGGAGACGATCTTGGTCGCCGCCGGCGAGCCGATTTTTTCCGGCGCGTACGGCGCGCTTTACCGTGCGCTCTACGCGCGCGCCGGCGCTGAAATCCATCGGATCAACCTCGACGAGCTAGAGTTTCGCGACGAACGGGCCGAACGGGCGCAGCAGCCCGAGCGCTATCACGTCTTTGATGCCGAAGTGGGCTTCGTTATCGGCGCGCGCAAACTCGGCTATCGCGTGAGCACGATACCCCCCGGTCATTATTTCTGTCCGCTGCACGGTCACGCGCGCGAAGAGGAGATGTTCTTTGTGATCGATGGCGAGCCGAGCATTCGGACATTATCCGGAACGCTACGCTGCCGCAAGGGCGATTTTATCGCATTTCCGGTTGGAGAGAGCGGCACGCACCAACTGCTCAACGAGAGCGATGCGCCGGCGACGGTGCTGCTCATTGGACGTACTGAAACCTTCGAAGCGTGCTATTATCCGGACTCGGATAAGCTGCTCGTCGATATGGGGACACCGCTCAAGGGCGATCGGCGCTCGATCATGTTACGCGCAACCCCTCAGCTGGATTATTTCGACGGCGAGGACTAAGTGACCCGACGGTCGGCCGAGCGATGCCTAGTGCCGGAGAAAGACCGCCAGGATCGTCGTCAACCAGGTGCTCAAGACCACGCCTATCGTCCACATGAACCGCTGATCGATCTTTTGATCGAGCGTGTCGAAACGCGAGTCGATCTTGCGGTCGAGGGAGTCGAAACGCCCATCGATTTTCCGGTCCACGGCGTCGAAACGACCTTCAATGCTCGCGAGGCTCCTGCCGAACTGCTCGAAGGCTCCTTCGAGATGCGCCATGCGTGATTCTAGTGTGGTCAAGGTTCCAATATCCTCCCAGTTAACCTAGCGAAGAACCCGCAAGACGGCTAGAGAGAGACTATGGCCTTAGTGACGCTTTCAACGAAGGACTCGACGTCTTGCGCCGTGGTCGCCCAGTGCGTCATCCAGCGGACCTCGGGCAACGCCTCGTCGAAGACGTAGAAGAAGAACTCGCGTTGGATGGCTTCGATGGCGGCGCGGTCGAGCGTTGCGAAGATCGCGTTGCACCGCACGGGCCGCGTGATGCGAACTCCCTCGATTGCTCGCAGGCGCTCGTGCAAGCGCCGTGCCATCGCGTTGGCGTGCGTCGCGTACTGAAGCCACCGGTCGTCGGTCAATAGCGCGATGAACTGGGCAGCGATGTAGCGCATCTTCGAAGCGAGCTGCATCGCTTGCTTCTGGACGAACGGCGCAGCGCCGTGGTGCAAATCGGGTTTGAAGAAGCAGATAGCCTCGCCGAGCAGCAAACCGTTCTTCGTGCCGCCGAAGCTGAGGACGTCGACGCCGGCGTCGCGACTCGTGGTTCGCAAATCCGTGCCCAGCGCCGCCGCGGCGTTGGCGAGGCGGGCACCGTCGAGATGGACGATCAGTCCGCGATCGTGCGCGAAGCGGCAGAGCTCACGCAGCTCCTCGATTTCATAGAGGCCGCCAAACTCCGGCGCTTGCGAGATCGAAAGCGCTCGCGGCTGCGAGAAATGGACGTCCGGTCCGCCGCGCAAATACGGCTCGAGGTCGCTGGGGCGAAGCTTGCCGTCGCTTGTCGCGATCGGAATGACTTTCGAGCCGCTAAACCGCTCGAGTGCGCCACACTCGTCGGTCTGCAGATGGGCCGTCGCGGGCGCGAGCACCGATTCCCACGGCTGCAGCAGCGAGCTTAGCGCCGCGACGTTCGCACCGGTGCCGTTGAACGTAAGATAGATCTCCGCATCCTCGCCGAAATGCTTCCGAAAGCAAGCGACGGCGCGCGCGGTCCATGGATCGTTACCGTAGGCGGCCGCATCGCCGGCATTCGCGTCGAGGATCGCCTGCAGTATCTCGGGCGCGATGGGCGCGTTATTATCGCTGGCGAAGCTGCGACGGGGCGTTGAGTCCATCACGTTGACGTTGCGCGAGCGCAAGGGGCAAGCCCTACCGTTTCGCGTAAGTAGCCCGAATGCCGCAACGCGACCAACTCGAAGTGGACGTCCTTTTCGTCGGTGCTGGTCCGGCGAGTCTCGCAGGGGCGATCCGTCTCGGCCAGCTCGCGGCGGAGGGCGGGCGCGCGCTCGAGATTCTGGTAATCGAGAAGGCGGCCGAGGTTGGAAATCACGGCATCTCGGGTGCGGTAATGGATCCGCGCGCCATCGAAGAGCTGCTCCCGAACTGGCGCGAGAGCGCGCCGGTGGAGTCGCCGGTTACCTCCGATGAACTGTGGTTTCTGATGACACGCGGTAAAATCAAAGCGCCGCTGACGCCGCCGCCGCTGCGCAACACCGGCAAGTATGTAACGTCACTGCAAAAGCTCTCCAAATGGTTGGGCGAACGCGCCGAAGAGGCCGGCGCGCAAGTCTTCCCTGCCTTTCCGGGGCAAGAACTGCTGTGGGAGGGCGAGCGTGTCATCGGCGTGCGCACCGGCGATAAGGGTCTCGATCACAACGGTCAGCCAAAGTCGAACTACGAGCCGGGCGCCGACATTCTCGCGAAGGTCGTCGTGCTTGGTGAAGGCCCGCGCGGGACGCTTGCAAAGCAGGCCGAGGCGCGTCTGGGTTTGACGCAAGGCCGCGAGCCGCAAGTCTACGCCGCCGGGATCAAAGAGCTGTGGCAGTTACCCGACGATCGCTTCAAAGCCGGCGCGGTAATTCACACGTTGGGATATCCACTTCCGCCCGAAACGTTCGGCGGCGGATTCATTTACGGCATGGCGGGCAACGTGCTCGACATCGGGATGGTGACGGGCCTGGATTATAAGAACCCGACGACCGATCCGCACAACGAGCTGCAGCGCATGAAAGAGCATCCGGCGATCGCGCGGATGCTCGACGGCGCGCGGCTGATTCGCTATGGGGCAAAGGCGATTCCCGAAGGCGGCCTTTTCGCGATGCCGCGCCCGTACGCCGACGGCCTTCTGATCGTGGGCGACTCCGCCGGTTTCTTGAACGGCATGCGTCTCAAAGGCATACACCTGAGCATGAAGTCCGGCATGCTCGCGGCCGAGACGCTCTGGGAAGCGCTGCAAGCGGATGCGTACGACGGCGCGACCCTCGCGTCGTACGAGCGCCGATTCAAAGACTCGTGGGCCTACGCCGAGCTTCGCACGGCGCGCAACTTCCACCAGGGTTTCCATAACGGTCTGCTGCCGGGGTTGATTAATGCGGGGCTCGCGACGTTTACCGGCGGCGCCGGCTTCGGCTTCATCAATAAACTGCCCGGCGAAGCGGGATACGCGCGGATGAAGAAGATGGGCTGGGAACCCAAGCCAACGCCGCGCGCGAAGATCGATAACGTGCTAACCTTTGACAAACTGACCGACGTGTACAACAGCGGCACGATGCACGAAGAGAACCAGCCCTCACACCTCATCGTCGCCGATACGAACATCTGCCGGGACCGCTGTACGGTCGAATATGGGAATCCGTGCCGGAGTTTCTGCCCTGCGGCGGTCTACGAGCCGCTCTTCGAAAAGACGGACGGCAAGTTCGAAGGCCGCTTGCAGATCAACTTCACCAACTGCGTGCACTGCAAGACGTGCGACATCGCCGACCCCTATCAGATCATCACCTGGGTGCCCCCGCAAGGCGGCGAGGGTCCGGTTTATACAGGGATGTGAGACAGGCCGCTAGATCTTGAAGGGTGGCTGAGTCTTAGGCGCTCCAGGGGTTAAGTGTGCCGGCTCCAGACGCCACGAAATCGCGCTCATTCCGAGTTACGACCTTCAAGTTGTTAAGCGACGCTGTCGCGGCGATCTGGGAGTCGATGACGCTAAGGACGATACCGCGTCGTGCCGCTGCGCCGACGACGTTGCCCCAATGCCGCGCCGTCTCGACGTCGAACGTAAGCACTTTGCGGCCGAACCGCGGCAGCATTTCGAACGCGAGCCAGCGCTCCAGTTGCAGCCTGCGCGGATCGGTCGAACTCAACTTCGCGATCCCTTTCTGCAGCTCGCCGACGGTTAACACGCTGACATACAGATCGTCGTCATTTACGGCAGCGAACCACTTCAAGAGACCACTATTAGGGTGTTTCTTTAGGCCATCGGATATCGCGACCGTGTCGAGCAAAAAGCCCGTCACAAGTCGAGATCCCTCAGCTCCTGGATAGTCTCAGGCGATCGCTCGAAATCGAGGTCCAAACCGCGCAGCGGCGAGCGCTGCAAGAAGGAGATCAGCGACTCTCGGGGAGCGCTGTGACGCTCGTACTCAGAGTGCGAGACGAGCACCGCGGCAGGTTGGCCGCGCCGTAAGATGATTTGCGGCTCACCCGCGACGCATCGATCAACCAACTCTGACAGGCGCGCCTTGGCGTCTTGCAAGTTCCAGGTAGGGGGAGGCGAGTTATCGTTCGTTTTCATGTAGTTGAGCTAGTTCAACTATACCAAATTGGGGCGGGAGTTGCAAGGAAATAAGCCCAGCGACTACTTCCCTACCACGTGCACTATCACGGCTTGAGAGTCGAGGTCCAGGCTGGTCCAAGGCCCGGAGAGGGCCGCCTGGAGCCTCGGCCGTCCCCGCGTCACACGGATGCGGTACGTTCCGGCGGTTTTGATCGGGTAGATGCGGTTAACGTCGATCGAGCCGAAGATCGACTGGCCGGGCGGCACCGCTACCGCGGCCGGCCACGGCATCCGCGTGATGGTTAACAGCCGCGCGTTCGGATCGCGCGGGACGACTTTTCCAGTCACGACGTCGTGGACTTCGAAATCGTAATCGGCAATCCAGAGTCCGAAGGACGCGTACTTCACGTCGCGGCTCACGTTGCGCACCTCGATGATCGCGGGCAGGGGCGCGCCGAGGCGCGCTACAGCATTCGGCGCCGTAAGCGACAACGCGACACCATCTACTACGGCGCCCGTCGGCGTCCGCCGCGAAGGGCCCTCGCATACGCCGCAGTGCTCCATGACCGCCTCGGTGAATGGCGTTGGCGACGGCGTTGGTGTCGGGGCAAAACGATTTCCCGGCCGCGCCGCAGAGATCGTGACGACGACGTCGTTGGAGCTCAGCGTTTCGGACCTTCCCTCGACGAGCAACTGCGTCGAGAGACGCAACGCGTACGTACCCGGTTTGGGAAAAAACTCATAATCCTCGAACCACTGGGGTTTGGCTCGCTCGACATCGCCCGGCGGCACGTCGAATCCCGAAAACGCCGCGAGACGACCGCTCATCGGCCAAACGCGCGCGACACGTCCGGGTCCGGCGATCGTCAGCTCAAACACGGCACCGGGCCGCGCTAACGGAAGCCGCTGGGTGGGCGCGGCGGCGTTTTGGATCTCAACGTTCAATGTGAGCGGGTCGGCGACGTGTCCCGTCGCGGGGACTGCCAACGAAAGCGTATACCCCCCAACGAGCGGTCCCCGTTGCGAAGTTTTAGCTGGGTAGCAGCACGTCCACGAAACGTTCATCTGCGCCGATCGGTCGGGAGGCATCGTTTCGTACACAAACGGAGCAACGGCAAGAAGCGCGACCAACGCCAGAACCACGCCGGCGCGAATCATCGCGACCGTTAGCGTACGAGTCGGGAGCCGGCGATTTTCCCGTCGGGCGTCATCGAAACGTCCCATTCGTGCTCGGCGCCGCTCGCGAAAGTAAGCGTGTAGCGATACGTCGTCAGATCGTTCGCCGTGCTCTTGCCGGAAAAAGTAAACGAGTCTAGCCGGCCGAGCAGCGCAATTCCCTGCTGTACTCGCAGAAGAAGTTGCGGCGTCAGTGCAGTTGAGAATTCGCTCGTAAGCTTACTACGATCGACGTCGCCCGTCGAGATTTCATTCCAGAACGACCGTGCCAGCGCATCGATAGCGGGAACATCGCCGGATGCGACGGTTGGCACCGCCACGGGCTGGGGCGGCCCGCCGATGCCGTAGGCAGCGGCGACCTCTTGGGTCATACGTTCGGGAAGCCCCCGGGATCCGAATTCGTTCGTAAGGATGACGACTGCGAGGCCGTCATCGGGAAAAATTGCATTGTAGCAATATCCGCCGACGTTTGGCGTTAAGCCGTTGTGCCAGAGCTCACGGTGCCCGGCGAGCGTCGTGAGCACCCATCCCATTGTATAGCGTTCCGCACCGGCCGATACACCGTGCTGCCATACCTGCGCCAGGTAAGATGGGGAAATAAGCGCGCCCTGCATAAGGCCCAGGTCCCATAAGGCCAGATCGTGCGCCGAAGAGACGGCGCCCCCGGCTCCGCTGTAGAGGTCGAGGCTTAGCGGTGGCGTTTCGGGTTTGCCGTTAAAGTACCCGATGGCGACGGCTCCGCTTTGCTGCGCCGCATACCCGAAATCGCTCGCCGTCATCTGAAGCGGCTGAAATATCTGCGTGCGAAGAAAGGTTCCAAATGGGACACCGCTTACTCTTTCGACAACCGCCGCAAGAGCCGCATAGTTGGCGTTGCTGTATTCCCACTTTGCTCCGGGCGGAAAGTCCAGCTTATCGGTGGAGAGAATAGCGACGACCCTCGCAACTGGGATGGCGCCGTGTTTCGGCCACGGATGTTCGCCAAACGAGGGATAGTTGTGCAAGCCGCTGTCTTGGTCGAGCAGCATCTGAAGAGTAATACGCCCCGCGCCCGGCAGCGACGGCACGTACTTCGAGAGCGCGTCGCTTAAAAATATCTTGCGCCTCTGAACCAGCAACATGATCGCTGCCGCCGTGAGCTGCTTCGTGAGCGAGCCGATGGCAAACCGCGTGTTCGAAGTGACGGGGTCCTTCGCAGCAACATTGGCGAAGCCGAAGCCCGCTTCGTAAACGATACGTCCTTGGTAAACAACCGCCAAGGCGATGCCCGGTGCCGCACCTGTAGCTAACGCGCGTTTCCCGACGTCTTGAAGAAATGAGGCGTCCGGCAGCGGCGCGGCGCCCAGCGGCCGCGCCGCGAGGCCGAATAGGGCAAGACAACACAGTATGCGGACCATGCTTAAACGATACCACGGCGCGGAATGAACGGCAAAAGCTGGACTGCGCGGAGCCGCGTCAAACCGCTAATCTCAATGGATAATCGAGGCGGCGACGTTGTCGTAGTCGGTGCCGGGCTCATCGGCCTCGCAATCGCCTTCGAGCTTGCCGAGCGCGGCGCGACGGTACGCGTCTACGACCGCGGCGAACCGGGGCGCGCGGCCTCGTGGGCCGGCGCCGGAATGCTGGCACCGTATACGGAGCGCGTGGCCAATGAAGCCTTGCTCGGCTTCTGTGCTTCCTCGCTGCGCGAATATCCGGCGTTTGTCGAGCGGGTACGGGCGGCGAGCGGCATCGATCCACACCTGCGCCTCGACGGCGTCGTGCACTCGGCTTTCAACGATGCTGATCTGGAAAGGCTACAACGCCACGCGCAGGAGCTCGCAGCGCGCAACGTCGCGACGGGAATGCTCGACCGCTCGTCGCTGCTCTCCGCCGAACCCTGGCTGGGTTCTCAGGTCGCCGGCGGATTGATCGTCGCCGGTGAAGGTTGCGTGGATAATCGCCGTCTTGGGCGCGCCCTGGTAACCGCGTGCCAAACGCGCGGTGTGCTCGTCGAGCAAAGCTCCTCGCTGCGCGTGGAATGCGACGAGCGTCGAGTGCTCGGCGTCCATAGCGACCTCGGCTTCGTTGCGGCCGGCGCAATCGTGAACGCGTGCGGCGCGTGGGCGTCGCAACTGCAAGGTGTGCCTCCGTCGTGCGTGCCGCCGATCGAGCCAATTAAGGGCGAAATGCTTGCCTTGGGAGCGCCCGTTGGCTTCGTGCGCCATGCGACGTGGGTGGCGGGCGCCTACCTCGTGCCGCGGGACGACGGGCGGCTCCTCGTCGGCGCGACCATGGAGTTGGCCGGTTTTGACGAGCGCGTCACGGCAAGAGGAATGCACGAGCTTCTGCACGCGGCGGTTTCGGCAGCGCCGTCGCTCGGTTCGTTCGCCGTGACGGAGACCTGGGCCGGGCTTCGGCCCGGCACCCCGGACGGGCTGCCGTTCCTGGGTGAGACGCCGATTGAGGGTCTCTTGCTCGCATGCGGGCACTATCGGAACGGCATTCTGCTCGCACCGGCCACCGCGCGCACGATGGCCGACGCAATCGAAAATAAAACGTCTCCCGAGTTGCAGAGCTTCTCGATCGAACGCCGGCGCACGGAAGAATCGTCGCCGAGCCGAATCACCCGCGTGTGAAGGCAACGATCAATGGGCAACTGCGCGACCTGCCCGACGACCTGACGGTCAGCGCGCTGCTCGACCTGCTGGGCTCGCCCCGCGCCGGCATCGCCGTGGCTCGCAACGAGCGCGTCGTCCGGCGAACCGAGTACGCGACCGATCGTCTGTGCGACGGCGACCGCGTCGAGATTATCACGGCGGTGGCGGGAGGCTAAATGGAAAACGACACGCTGCGCATCGGCGCGCTGGAACTTGCGTCGCGCCTCATCGTCGGAACCGGAAAGTATCCTTCGATGGAAGTCATGCAGGCGGCGCACGCGGCCAGCGGCGCAGCAATGGTGACGGTCGCGATCCGGCGCATCGGCCTCGACGACCGCCAGGGACGGACGATGCTGGATTACATCGACCGCAGCCGGTTTACCATTCTGCCGAATACCGCTGGATGTTACACGGCCAAAGACGCGATCTTGACCGCACGCTTAGCGCGCGAGCTGCTGGCGACGAATCTGATCAAACTCGAGGTGATCGGCGACGCGCAGACGCTGCACCCCGATACACGCGCGACCCTGGCTGCAGCCGAGCAACTCGTTGCGGACGGATTCACGGTTCTCCCATACATCGGCGACGATCCGATTGCGTGCAAGCAGCTCGAAGAGATCGGCTGCGCCGCGGTCATGCCGTTGGCGGCTCCGATCGGCAGCGGCCTGGGCGTCTGCAACCCCTATTCGATCCGGATCATCAAAGAGCGCGCAACCGTCCCAGTGATCGTGGACGCGGGCGTCGGTACCGCTTCCGACGCGGCCCTTGCCATGGAGCTGGGGGTAGACGCACTGCTGATGAATACCGGAATCGCCGGAGCGAGCGATCCGGTCCGGATGGCGCGCGCGATGAAGCACGCGGTAATTGCGGGCCGCGAGGCCTTTCTGGCCGGGCGCATGCCCAAGCGTCTCTACGCCAATGCCTCGAGCCCGATGCAGGATTTGATCTCGACGCGAGCGACCTAAGGTTCAGCCGTGTATCATCCTTTGCTGCGCTGGGTCGTTCCGTTGCTGCTCCTGGTGGCGATTGCCGTCGTCTGGTACGATCATCGTCGCCGCGAACATGTCGCAGGAAAGAATCCGCATCATCCCGTCCACCATTCGCGCAACCACATCACGGCGGCGGGTGCGCTGGCGTGCCTGCTCATCGTTTCGTTCATCATTTCGTTTCTAATACCGTAGCGACGGCGAACCAGTGGACCTTGTCGGCATCGTGTTCTTCTAACGATTCGATCGCGAAGTAGGGATCGAGCAGCGCGACCAACTGGTCGCGATCGAAGAAGGCGTGGGCCACGCCGCGCTCGTCGCCTTCGGCCGGCGCAAAGGTCGAGGCGTCGATGCGCTCGCCCTGGCCGAAGCGCGCGTCGCGGACTGAACCAAAGGTCGCGTAGAGCATGCCCTTCTTCGCGAGGCGGCGGGCGATCTGCGATACGTGTCCGGCGACGATCGCGTCCGTACCGTGGAGGAGCCCGTGCGTCGAAAGCGCGGCTGCGAAAGCGCCGGGAACGCCGGCGAACGGCGCCTCCGAGGCAGCGACTCGATCCTCGATGGTAACGACGTTCAAGCCAGCTTCTCGCAGCGCTCGGGTGTTTCGTCCGGCGCCGCAGGCGAACTCGAGGACGCGGAATTCCTGGGCACCCCGCAGGTGCTCGATGAGGCGCACGGCCAACGGATGAGCAGTCATCCTCACAATCTTCGAGAAAGGGCGAAAACTTGCTTGGTGAAGGCGACCGGCTTCCCACCGTCACGCTGCTGGACGATCGAGGAACACAACTAACGACGACCGACCTGCTCGGCGGGCCGCTGATTCTCTATTTCTATCCCAAAGACGATACGCCGGGCTGCACGAGCGAAGCCTCGCAGTTTCGCGACCTCTATCCGCAGTTTCAAAAGAAGAAGGCGCGCATCGTCGGCGTTAGCCGGGATTCGGCCGAGTCGCATCAGCGCTTCAAGGAGAAGTACTCGATTCCGTTCGAGTTGCTGGCCGACACCGAATCGAAGCTGTGCGATGCGTTCGGGGTGATCGTCGAAAAGAATATGTACGGCAAGAAGAGTAAAGGCATCGCGCGTTCGACCTTCCTGATCGACGGCGGCGGCAAGATCGTCAGGGTTTGGCCGAAGGTCAACGTCGACGAGCATGCCGACGACGTGCTGGCTTCACTGGAGTAAATGATGCGCGGCTGGAATGCCGGCAGGTTCGCCGTTCTCGTCGCGGCAGCGACCGGGATCTCTGCGTGCGCGGGCGGCAGCTCGGCGAACGGTTCGTACGCGCCGGTTTCCCCCAGGTTCGCTCCAAGCGGCAGCACCAGCCCAATTCGGCACGTCATCGTCGTCATTCAAGAGAACCGCAGTTTCGATAATCTGTTCGCAACCTTTCCCGGAGCGGATGGAGCGACGACCGGACAGGCTGAGGCCGTTCCAGTCTCCGAGCAAAGTCAGTGCCCGATCTATCACGAAGAGACGGTGAACCTAACCGAAGGGAATCTGGCTGTTGGCGATGACTTCGGCCACAAGTACAGCGATTTGCAAATCGATTACGACAACGCAAACATGGACGGCTTCGACGTCGATCCGGTTCCGGCCGGGGGCGGCAAGCTCGACTGCCTGCACCCGTACCAGTACGTGAATCCGGCGCAGATCGCGCCGTATTGGGATATCGCAGAGCAGTACGTCTTGGCCGATCACATGTTTCAAACGCAAGGGAGCGGGAGCTTTACGGCCCATCAGGATTTAATCGCGGGTGGAACGGCGATCTCGCCGTCCGAGAGCATCATCGACGATCCGTCGGGCTTCCCATGGGGCTGCGACGCGCCGCCTGGCGCGACGACCTCGCTAATTACCACCTCCGGAAACTACGAGCCGGGTAAAGGACCGTTTCCCTGTTTTACGCAGTACGAGACCTTGCGAGATCGGCTCGACGCAGCCAAGATTTCATGGAAGTACTACAGCGAGAAGGTCGTACCGGGCAAAGACACTGCGGGAATTTGGAATGCCTTCGACGCCATCTCAGCAGTGAGGTATGGGGCGGAGTGGGGCAAGAAGGTCACGTTCAACGATAAGTTGATCTTCAGAGACATTTCCAAAGGGACGGCTTCCCGCCGTCTCCTGGGTGACGCCCGACGCACTCAACTCCGATCACCCGCAAGAACTCAAAGGGGGAAAGGACGTCGACTACGGCCCGTCGTGGGTGGCGTCGATCGTCAACGCGGTCGGGCAGAGCAAGTATTGGAAGAGCAGCGCGATCGTGATTCTGTGGGACGATTGGGGCGGATTTTACGATCACGAGCCGCCGGCGTTCTTCGACGATCGAGGCGGCCTGGGGTTCCGCGTCCCAATGATGATCGTATCCCCGTACGCGCGAGAAACCTCATCGAGCAAGCCAGGCTACATATCGCATACACAGTACGAAACGGCCAGCATCGTGAAGTTCATCGAACAGAACTGGGGTTTCGATCCATTGCAACTCCCCGACACTCGGGCGACGAGCATCGGCGATGCTTTCAATTTCTCTCAGACGCCGCGCTCGTTCAGCGCGATCCCGTCGGATCAATCTCAGGCGTTCTTCCTGCATCAAAAGCCGTCCGGTTTACCGCCGGACACGCAATGAGCGAGCCTCTTTCCCCGAGCTGCTAGTTCTCCAGCTTCGGCTCGCTGCGGGGGAGCGAAAACGCGATCAGCGCTCGCACGCCCGGCGCGAGTCCGCGGCTCACGACTGCATACGGCGTGACGACCAAGCCGAGCTCTCGCAAACGCGAGGCTGCCGAAAGCAACTCGGTTCCGCTGGTGACGACGTCTTCGAGCAGCAGGACGCGTTGACCGGCGTGATACGGGCCCTCTACGTATTCGTTGGCGAAGGCGCCGTAGGCTTTGGGTTTCTTGCGAACCGCGATCATCGGTATGCCGGACATTTGCGAGACCGCCGTTGCGATCACGACTCCGCCAAGCTCGGTGCCGCCGATTAAATCCGGGGTCGACTCCTCGATGATGGGAGTAAAGAGCCGCGCGATTCGGCGCAGCACGTGCGGATCGGAGAAAAGCCGGAACTTGTCGATGTAGTAGTCGCTCGGGCTGCCGCCGGCGAGAATGTAATCGCCGCGAGTCAACGCGCGCTCGACGATGACCTTGCGCAGCCAGGCAATTTCCTGCATCCCTATATGGTCCACTGCCAGGCGTTCCAGGATTCGACGACCGGATTCGGATTGAATCCCTTGAAATCGACGCTGATCGGCTCCATTTGGCGCAGCCACATCGTAAAGATGGCTGGGTTGTCTCGCGCCAGCAGCTCTTGAATACGATAATAGGCGGCGGTGCGCGACTTCCGGTCGTAGTGCGTTAGCGCAACCTGTTGAGCGGCCTGCATGTCGGGGCTGCAATAGCGTGAGTAGTTGTAGCCGCTGGGCGGGAAGTTCTGGCACTGCAGCTGCGTGCTGTTGTCGGGATCGACGCCGGCATACCATCCTGAGACGGTGATGTCGAATCGCCCGAGCTGCAGGATGCCGCCCATGCCGGCCGGCGCATAGAGGATCTCGCCGGGATAGAACTTGATCTCCGACTCGATCCCGGCTTCGTGTAACATCGATTGCACTTCGACGGCCTCGCGGCGGCGCGTCGCGCTCGAGTTATTCGTAACCATGAGGAGATCCAATCGCTGGCCGTTCTTGCGCATGATCCCGTCTGGACCCGGTGACCAGCCCGCTTCGCCCAATAGCTTTCGCGACATTGCCGGATCGTGTGGATAGGAACGAACGTGCGGGTTGAAGGCCCACATCCAGTCGGGAATGTCTTCGGTGGCCACGGATTGCTGATTGAATGCGAGTTTTTGCGCCAGCTCTTGCTTGTCGATCGCGTAGGCGACGGCCAGCCGCACGCGCGGATCGCGCAGGAGCGGACTCGAGCAGTTCATTTGGAGGTAGTAGTAGCCGTTGACGTTCACCCAGACGATCCGCACGTCGGGTGCGTCGCGCAACGACTGGTACGTTTCGATCGATGCCTGGAACATATAATCGACCGCATGCGTGCGCAGGAGGTTGACCGAGGTTTCCTCGTCGGGAATGATCTTGACGTCGATGCGCGCTAGCCCGGGCGTTCCCATGAAGAAAGCATCGTTGCGTTCGAGCGTAACGTGGTCGCCGCGTGCCCACTCGACGAACTTGAAGGGTCCGTCGCTTACGACCGGCTTGTTGTTAAACGACACTTGATTGAGATTGGGGTATTGCGCCAAAACGTGCGCCGGAGCAATCATGTACGGCTGATCGCTCTCGGCGAAGAAGGAATCGACGAACGGCGAAAACTTCTGCTTGAGATGCACGACTACGGTCGAGGGGTCGGGCGTGTCGATGCCCGAGATGATGTCGTATCCGTGGCGCGATACGACGTTGTTATTGGGATTCATAATCGCCTGCCAGGACCACTTGACGTCGTGCGACGTCAGCGGCACGCCGTCGGTCCATCGAACGCCACGCCGAAGGTGATAGGTGATCGCCAAGCCGTCTCGACTGATTCCCCCGTTCTCGAGCGTCGGCACTACCGCCGCCAGCATCGGCACCGGATTCCCTTTTGGGTCGGCGCTCAGCAGCGGCTCGAACATCAAACGGTCGACGAAGACGTCGGTTGTATTCGAGTTGAGCAGCGGATTGAGATTCTTGAAATCGCCCTGCACGGCGACGCGCAACAGGCCGGGTTTAGTCCACGAGTGCCGGCCCGAAGCGATCTCGCCCCCGGTCTTCGTGCACCCAACGAATGCCAACGCGAACGCACTCGCCAGGAGGACCGAAGCCGCGCGAAACACTCAGACCGCGGCTTTCGGTCCGACTTTATTTCCTGGAACCGGATCGTAGCGTTCGTGGCGCCACGAGTACGTACCCAAACCTTGCGTTGCGGTACGTAGCTCGGTGATATAGCGCGACAACTCGACTGCGGGGACGTAAGCTTCGACGATGTCGAATCCCGCGCGCTCGTCGGGGTTCATGCCGAGGATCTGGCCGCGCTTGCCGGTTAGCTGCTGGATGACGACCGAGGTGTAGTTTGTCGGTACGATCGCGCGCACGTGGGCGATCGGTTCGAGCACGACCGGATTGCACTTCGGGAGCGCTTCGCGCACGCCCATGCTCGCTGCGGTCTTAAACGATTGCTCGCTCGAGTCCACGTCGTGATACTGGCCGTCGAAGAGCGTCACGTGCATGTCGGTCACCGGATTGCCGTTGGGACCGTGAGCGAGCGCTTCGCGTACGCCCTTTTCCACCGCCGGGATGAACTGCCGCGGCACGACGCCGCCGACGATCTTGTCTTCGAACGTGACGCCGGCGCCGCGCTCGCGGGGTTCGAACCGCAGCCAGACGTCGCCGAACTGCCCATGGCCGCCCGTCTGATGCTTGTAGCGTGAATGAACTTCGGTGCCTCCGGTAATCGTCTCCAGATATGGAATCGTCGGCGCGCCGGTTTCAACTTCGACCTTATACTTGCGAGCCAGTCGCTCGACTGCGATGGAGACGTGCTGCTCTCCGCGGCCGAGCAGAAGCAGCTCGTGCGTGACGTCGGCCCGCTCGAGTCGCAGCGCCGGATCTTCGTCGACGATGCGAGCCATCATCTGCGACATCTTGGCTTCGTCAATTCGCTCTTTCGGCTTGATGGCGACGGCAAAGACGGGAGCCGCCACCGGCTGGAGCGGCAACAGCACCTTGTGTCCGTTTGACGTCAGCGTGTCGCCGGTCGAGACCGTTTCGAGCCGGGCCAGCGCTACGATCATTCCGGCACTCGCCTCGGTAAGTGGCTCTTGCTTTTTTCCTTGGAGGCGGTAAAGGCCGCCGAGGCGGACCTTTTCGTCGCGTTTGGTGATGTTGCCAAGAGTCGCGTCGGCCTTGATCGTTCCCGAAAGAACGCGGACGATCGAAAGTTTCCCGCTCTGCGGGTGGATGCTGGTCTTGATAACGCGCGCGATGACCGGGCCGGCGGGGTCTGATTCGATTGGGCGCCCCTCGGCGTCGACTTGCGGTGCGTCCGCCGGCGAAGGCAGCCAGGTTTCGATCGCTCGCACCAGCGCCGCGACGCCGGCGCCCGAGAGTCCGGCTGCGACGAGCACCGGAACGACTTCGTCGTGCGAGCATTCGGCGCAAAGATCGCGTTCGATCTCTTCGAGCGGCGGCTCCACGCCTTCGAGAAGCTCCTCCATCAAATGGTCGTCGAAGTCCGCCATCGCCTCGAGCAGTTCGGCATGCATTCGGGCTGCTTGGTCTTGCAAGTCGGCGGGGATAGGCTCCTCGCCCGAATCGAATCGAAAGGCTTTCATTTGAGCCAGGTCCACGTAGCCGGAAAACTGTTCGGCACTTCCGATGGGGAACTGTTCGGCTACGACGTGACGACCGTAAGCGCTCTGGAGCGCGGCCAACGTTCCCGCAAAGTCGGCGCCGGGACGGTCCATCTTATTGACCACGAAGATATGCGGCATCCGAACCGACTCGAGGTAGTCCAACACTGCCTGCGTCTGCACGACGCGACCGGGGTCGGCCTCGACCACCACGATCGCTGCGTCAACGCCGGCCAGCACCTGTTTGGTATCTTCGAAGAAGTCGATGAACCCCGGCGTATCGATGATCGAGATGTCGACGTCGTCGGCTGTAGTATGCGCGAAGCCCACCGTGGTTGATTGCAGGTGGGCCGCGTCTTCAGGCTCGTGATCGGTGACGGTCGTTCCGTCGGCGATCGATCCCCGTCGTCCGATCGCGCCCGTATGGGCGAGGAGCGCTTCGACGAGCGTGGTTTTGCCCGCGTGATGGGGTCCAACGAATGCGATATTTCTAAGGCGCAGGATATCCGCCACTGGCTTTAGTCCCCCGTAGAAAAATGGGTGTTAGCGGCGCTTTGCCGCGGGTTTCTTCTTTTTGACGCTCTTCTTCGCGGGTCCGGCGGCGGGCCGCTTCGGCTTAGCAGGGCGGCGCGGCGCAACGGTCTTTGCCGCCGGCTTCTTGCGGACGACGGTTTTGCTGGAAGCTTTCTTGACGACTTTCTTCACCACGACGCTCTTTTTCGCGGCCTTCTTCGCGGCGACGCTCTTGACGGCCGGCGCCTTCTTAGCAACCGGCCTCGGCGGCGGTTTTACCACGGGCTTCTTTGCTTTGGCCGCTGCGGGGGCCGCCGGTGGCGCCGGTGGCGCCGGTGGCCGCACGGGCTTTTTCTTTTCGGGCGCGGCAGGTTTGGTGAGGCGCGCGGCCTTTGCTTTGGTAGCCGACGACGTCGACTCGGCGCTGCGGCGAGAGCTGCTCGCAGCCGGCGGAGTCGAAATGGCTGGACGCTTTGACGTGCGGGCCGAGTCGGCGGCGCGCTTCTTCGGCCCGCTTTCGCGCGTGGCGCGACCACCTTCGCGGTGTCCCGCGCCGACCGCCTCCGCCTCTTCAGGCAGTCCAAGCTCGGCGCGGCCATAGCCGGTGATGCTGCTGCCCGGCGCCGCCGGCTGACGCCCCGCCTGTGCCTGAGCCTCGAGGTGCTCGCGCGTCGCGCGCAGCGCAACGCGCGCCAGCCTTCCGGCGACCGGAAAGACGAGTTCGTTGATGTGCGCATCGTCGAGCAGTCCGAGGATGACGTCGAAGGCGTTCCCCTGGTCCTTCGGACTGTGAGCGTCGGAGCCGATCGCAAGCCCGACACCGCGGGCTTTGGCCTTGCGGATGAGTCGCGCGTTGGCCTCGAGGTATTTTTTCTTGCGGTCCTCGGGATGGTCGCGGTAGAGAAACCGGGTGTTGATCTCCACGGCGATGCCCTGGCGATGGCAGATATCCAGCAAACGATCTTCGTACTGTTCCAACGTCTTTTGCAGCGGCCAGCGCCCCAGCGTCGCGGGAACGTAGAAGTGCCCCGCGACGTGCGTCGGCAGCTTCTCGAGATCGTCGAACAGCTTCGCGGTGTAGAGCTCCCAGAGCGTTTCCGTGCTTACGGTCTCATAGAGATCGCTGAACTCATCACTGTCGAAGGCCCATGGCCAGTCAGCCCCTTTTTCCGGATGATGGATCGGAACGAAGTGCACCGAGCGGATAACTCCGTCGGGGCGCAGTGCATCTACGATGTTTTGAGCGTCGGGGCGGGCGCGGGGATCGTTGTCCATCTCGGCGCCGATCGCGAACCGCATCCCCCGGCGCAATCCCTCCGAGACGACCGCGGCGTGCTGTGCGTCGACGCCGGCCGTTTCGGCCGCGCCGATCAGATCGCCGGCCTGCGCGAGCTTGAGCGCCCGGCGAACCGTCGCGACCGCTCCGGGATCCTCAAACGTCAGGTAGTTGGCGTGGTCGGCCACCATCAGAAAACGCGGAGATGCGCGCCGGCAGGCGTGGTAAAACCAGAGGAAGAGCATTCGGGCGGAATACGCAAGTGGCCGTTCCTCTGTAAAAGGCCGGTGTTCGCCCTTGGCGTGACCGTGGACGTCAGGGATGGCGGCGATCCGAGGATCGGTCATCTGTCAAAAAGAGCGTGAATCGCCACCTTCGTTAAGGTTGGCGTCTAACCGCGGTAGCCCTCCATTTGAAGCAGCTTGGCTTTCATCTCGAGTCCATAGAAATAATCGTGCAGATCTCCCGACGAGTCGACGACGCGGTGGCACGGAAAGAGCAGCGGAAGCGGGTTACGCGCCATCACGCGGCCGACTGCGCGCGCGGCCTTGGGGCGCCCGATCTGTGTCGCGACCCACGCGTATGAGCGGACTTCGCCCGGAGGGATGCGAGCCGCCGCGCGCAGGACGGCTTGTTCGAACGGCGTGAGAGTGCTGATGTCAACGGCGGCGTCGTCGACCTTCCAGGTGGTGAAGAATCTTTCGATCGTGAGTACGAGCCATGCCGGTGCCTCTCCCAGGACGACGGGCCGGCGTAACCGGCGCTCGGCGCGGCCGGCAACTTCTTCGGGCGCATCGCCGGTGTCGAGGCTAAGGTATGCGATGCGTTGGTCCTTGAATCCGGCGTAGAGGCGTCCCAGCGGCGTCGCGATTACCGCGAGCACGATCGGCGCGGCCACCCCTTTGAGGGCGGCGATGTGTTGGATCACCTTTTTTGCCAAATCGCAGGAAGGCTCGGGGCGCGGCAGACAGGAGAGGCAGTAAGCGACGCCCGCGTATTGCTCGTAAACCGCCTGACATGAGGGGCAGGCGCGAAGATGAGTGTGAACGGTCTCCTTCAGCGAGGCCTGGCACTCGCCGCGAAGCTCGTCCCACAGTGCATCGACGTCACGACAACGCATGAACGGGGGCTCCTTCCGGGCTGAATCTTCCTATCTGCGGCCCAAGGATGCGCCGCAAGATGCGTACGGCTCGATGAACGTGCGACTTCACCGTTCCAATCGGTTGGTTGAGAATTTCGGCAATCTCCGGGTGACTGCGCCCTTCGATGAAGCGTAGGGTGGCCGCGGCGCGCAAGTGCATCGGGAGTTGAAGCAAGGCTCGCTCGACTAACGCGATCTCCGCGTTTTGCTCGACGATTCTTTCGGGTTGAGGCGGCCCCTCGTTCGATTCGCGTAAGAGGGCGTCGGGGTCGGCCATCGCGTCGAGCGCTACGTTGGCGGGGCGCTTGCTGCGTAAGCGATTGCGGGTTACGTTCAACGTGATCGTATAGAGCCAGGGCTGCAGCCGCAGGTCGGCACGCTGCTCGGGCGACATCTTGCCCAGCGCACGGTAGGCGCGGACGAAAGCGTCCTGAACGATCTCTTCAGCGTCCTCTCGGTTGCCGGTCATTCGCAATGCGAACCCGTACAGGCGGCGCTGATAGTCGTCGACGACTCGGTCAAAGTTCTCGACGCTCGGGGTCGAGGTCGCCGCACCGTGCGCGGCCGCCGTTCGGCCCGTTGGACTCGCTGTTGGCACGTATACTCCCACGAAGGAGTGGTGCGGGCGCGCTCATACAGTGCCCCCGACACCACCGCTAGGGCCGGTGGTTTCACATCGTGGGAGAAAACTCCTCAAAACCGGCGCACGCCGTTCCCGCGAACGAAGGGAAATTTGGCTCCGCTCCTAAAGGGTCGCCATGCCGATTTCGCTCGGGCCGCTGGCCCGAAACCCAGAGGAAACCGCTTCGTTGCAGTAGCAGAAGCGGTTTTTTTGTTTGGATGGATGAGAGGTGCAGTTGATGTCACAAGCCGTGATCGAGCCGACGGAAATTTCGTTGGATGCCTATACGATGTGCAGTTTTGTGCCGAACCTAGGCTCGGCAAGAGCCATTCCGTTGGTGCTGATCGGATACCGGCAGAGCGAGGATCCGTGGTTCGTGTGGCTAGTTCCAAAAGAGGGCGTGGATTCGGCGGGGCTCACCGACGATCCGTACTACGCCAAAGTCTTACGCGATCCGCGCGCCTACTTCATGAAAAAGCTGGCGAAGTACGTGGAAGAGACCGGCTGCGTCAAGCGTGGAATCGAAATGCTGATCGACTGCCATCAAAACCACTTGGCGTTAACGCCGCTAACGGAACTGCGCGAGCAACCGTTCCGGCATCCGCTGCAAGTCGAGCTCATCGGAGCATTTTGAGCATTTTGACCGCCTGACCGACGTCGCGCTCGTCCCTCACGACGCGAATCGCTCTGAGGTACGTGATGTGCACCGGGATGAAGACAGCCGGATGATCTTGACGTAAGCGCGCGTCGATCGTTAGTCTTGCGCTGAGCGCTAGCAGCATCGCGTCGCCGAGCGCGTAATACGCCGTCCCGTCCATGCGCATCGTGCCTGAGATGCTGGCGCCGGAGCCGCCCGGCAACGTTCCGGTCATCGGGCCAACGGCTTGGAAGCGCACGGCCACCGTCGGGCGTCCGTCGATCGGACCGCCGGCTCCGGGGCGCAAGGAACCGTGGAGCACCGAGTCTCCGCCGAGCGGAGAGCTTGCCGAGAAGGGAACCGCGCCGTGGAGTTCGCGCAGATCCCGGAGCGTGACGGGGTCGAGCTGTACTGCAAATGGCTGGTTGAGGATCGTCAGAAAGTCCGGATCGTCGTCGACGCGGCCTTCAAACGAGCCATTGGGAAGAAGCTCGGTGACGAACCGGGCGTCGGCGCTGGTCTTGCCGTCGGGGGAGTAGCGTACGTAGTGCGCCCGCGCCTCAAAGCGCGTTGTCTTCCCGTTTTGCTTGATCGATAAGCCTTCGGTACCGGTGTACGAGACTCGCGAAACCGTCGCGGTCGACTCGATCCGATACACGTCCTCGCCCGCCAAATCGTATCGAAAATCTGCAAGCGCCGGCTGCAGCACCGGCAGGAGCGCCGTAAGCAAGACGAGGCCGAGTTTGATTGTGTGCTCCGTTTCTGCCGAGAATAACTTTCTTCTACAGTATCACCCGATGCAAGAGCAGGCTTTGGCTCAGTATACCCGGTTGGGAGCAGTTCGCCGTCGCTGGCTGAGAAAGAAACGCACGTCAACGGTTCCGTCGCAGACGACGACGGCGTCGGGGTCGGTAAAGCTGCGCCCGTTGACGTCGATCGTAAAGTCGCCGGCCACAAGGCCGGCGAGCGTTCGATGAACGCTACGCGAGAACTTGTCGCGGGGGGCACGCGTCCCGATCACTTCGCGGACGGCAAATCCGAGCAGGTCGCGAATGCGCAGCGGCGTGGCAAGCGCAAAGGCACCAGAGCCGCCTTGGACGACGGCATGGAGATCGAGCGGTACCTTCACTCGGATCATGGTACGACACAATTTCTGCCGTATCGAGGAGCTGCCTGCTGCCAAGGATAAATGAATCGCCCGATGTCCTTCGGGAACGTGCCGGCCGACATGCTGGTGGGTACAGTCGAGAAGCTTCTCGCGAAGATTGACGAGGCCGATCTCGCCGCTTTCTACGAGCGCGGGATTTCGACGATGCCTTCGGATGCCTATCCGGCCTTCGTCGAATCGGTCTTTACCGCGTTTCGCGAACGCGGGGAGTCCTCCGAGGATGCCGCCGAAGGCGCCGGCACGACGTTGGAGAGCATCGCGAAGCGCGAAAACGGCGCGGCCGCAGCGTTGCTGGCGTACGCGCTAACTAATCCGGACCTGCTCAAGGAGGCTACGGTGCTCTTCGTTTCGGAGCGGCCCGAGTTCGTTGCGGCGTTGCCTGCCGCGCTGCGCGACGCGCTGGCCGAACGGCTGACGCCCTGAACGGAAGGGAACCGCCTCGGCGGCGACGCGGCGATGACGAACCCACGGGCGGAGGACTTCCGGTATTCCCGCTGATCGTCGTTGTGATTCTGGCAGGCCTTCTCTTGGGAGGGGTGCTCGCGCATTTCTTCGGCGGCTCCGGCGCATCGCAACGGCCGGCACAAACGAGGGTTGCCGAGGCGACCGTACCGCCGGTAACACCGCTTCCTTCGCCAACGCCAATGGCGTCGGCATCGCCAATGCCGTCGGCGTCATCGTCGCCGAGCGCCGCTCCAACGTCCACGCCGAAGCCCAAACCAACGGCGACCAAACATCCCGCCGCGACTGTAAAGCCGGCAACGCCGACGCCAGCTCCGAGCACAACGCCAGGTCCGAGCCCAACGCCGAGGCCGCGCGCAACGCCTGCGCGAACGCCCGCGCCGGTCGCGACGGCCACGAGCAAGGCGAGCGTCGCAACATCGAAACCGATCGCGGTTGCAACGCCCGCACCGGCCGCGCCTCCCAAAGCCTCTGCTGGTGAGCCTGCCGTGTCGCTCGTGCGCTCCTATCTCGAAGCGCTGGCGCACGGCGACCGCACGACCGCGAGCACGTATCTCGCGGGTGGAAGCCCGAGCGAAACGTTCATGAACGGCGAGGCACAGATCGAGTCCGTTCGTTCAACCCCGGGGAGCAATTCGGGTTACCAAGTGACGGCCGACGTCAAGTCGGGCGGAGTTGAATACTACGGCACGTTTACGGTTGTGCCGGGGCCAAGTGGTTTACAAATTACCGACCACTACTGGATTCGGCCGTAGCAAGTTGACAGGTCACCCTAGTTGCGACAACCGCCCGCGGTATGGGAAGGGCGGTGGGGAGTCTCGATGGTGTCGACGTGCGGCTTAACACACCAGCGCGCTGCGAGTTCGATTCTCGCACTCTCCACCCGCGACTTGCGTTGCGCAGCCGGAAAAACGGTGATATGCTGGGGTGGTGTTAAGCCGCGCGTCACCGGGGCCGCTCTACGAGCGGCCCTCGGCTCTTTATTGCTTACTGCTTCCCCAGTTTCGCTACCGTTAAGGATGCATCCAGTTCCCGTTGCAGTCAGTGTGATCGACGTCGTAATTTACTCCTTGCTTCCATATCTCATCATCGCCCTTCATGTAAGGAGTCGCCACGACGATGCCCGCATACGGCATGTATTCCGCGTTCTTTGCACCGAGCACATGTGGCTCTCCATCAAAGTTCGGCATAAACACGATTATCATACCCCCATCCTTGAGGAACACGTACCGTAAGAAACGCTGTTGGCACGGTTTCACTTGAGATAGCATCCGACGGACTTCAGCCTGCTCCTTAGTCGTCAACGTTGGCTGCCCAGGCTTACGATAGTCCTTAGCCAGATAGCTCGGCCACGGGGTCACTTCTGGATTTGGTGGTCGCTGGCCAAACGCCCTCGGTGAGGCTACGACGAAGACGGCGATGAAGGCGACAAAGCAGAGTGCGACTGAACGGCTGAACCCTAGAGGCAGTCTTTCAACAGCACGGGGCTCATGCATTATTCTTCGTCGGGCCAAGCGGCGAGCCGGCCGATTGCCGCGCTCTTGAGCACGCGCAAGCCCAGCATCGCACACTTCATGCGCGTCGGACTGATGCCGATCCCAACGTTCTCCAGGACGGCATCCTTGGGCAGCTTCGCGACGTCGGCGAGCGTCATGCCCTTCACACTTTCAAGCAGCATTGAGGTCGATGCCTGACTGATGGCGCAGCCCTTTCCGGAAAAGCGTACGTCGCTGATCTTACCGTCGTCGAGCTTGAGCTCCACCCGGACCTGATCGCCACAGAGCGGATTGACGTCTTCGGCGGTTGCGTCGGGCTGCTCGAGCGTTCCGAAGTTGCGCGGACTACGGTAATGGTCGAGGATGTAATCCCGGTAGAAATCGTCCATCAGATGTGGAAGACGCGAGCGGCCTTTTCCAGGCCCTCGTAGAGCGCGTCAACGTCGGCCTCGGTGTTGTAAATGTAGAACGAGGCGCGGGCGGTGGCGGCCCATCCGGATTTTTCCATCAGCGGCATCGTGCAATGATGACCTGCCCGTATGCAGATGCCTTCGGTGTCGAGAATCGAGGCGAGATCGTGCGGGTGGATGTCGCCGAAGTTGAACGAGATAACGCCGGAACTGCGTTCCGGATCGCGTGGCCCGTAAATCGCAAGGCCCCGCGGCTCCAGCTCCGAGAGGCGTTTCAGAGCGTAGCCGGTCAGCGCGCGCTCGTGCTCGCGAACCCACGGCATCCCGAGGGCCGACAGATAATCGACCGCTACGCCGAACGCAATGGCATCGGCGATGTTGCTCGTGCCGGCCTCGAAGCGGCGCGGCGGGTCGGCAAAGGTGGTCTGCGTGTACTCGACCTTGCGAATCATGTCGCCGCCCGAGAGAAACGGCGGCATCGCTTCCAGGATCTCGCGCTTTCCATAGAGACAGCCGATTCCGGTGGGGCCGAGCATCTTGTGCCCGCTAAAGGCATAAAAATCGGCATCCAGCGCCTTAACGTCGAGCGGAAAATGCGGCGCGCCTTGCGCCCCGTCCACCAGCACGACCGCACCGGCAGCGTGCGCGCGGGGAATAATAGTTTCCAGCGGCGCGATCGTTCCGAGCGTGTTGCTGGCGTGCGAGACCGCGACGAGCTTGCAGCCGTCGAGCAGCCGGTCGAGGTCGTCGAGAACGTGGAAGCCGCGGGCGTCGACGGGAATGAAACGTAACTCGGCGCCGGTTCGCGCCGCGAGCAGTTGCCACGGAACGAGATCCGAATGGTGCTCGAGTTCGGTGAGCAGGATCGCGTCGCCTGAGGTGACGTGCTGGTCGCCCCACGAATAGGCGACTAAGTTTATTGCTTCGGTCGTGTTGCGGACCCAGACGACTTCGGAAGTCTTCGCGCCGATGAACCGCGCCAGTTTTACGCGAGCCTGCTCGTACTCGTCGGTGGCGCGCTGCGCGATCTCGTAGACTCCCCGATGGATGTTTGCATTATATTGTTCGTAATAATCCACTAGCGCTTGGATGACGGCCCGCGGCTTCTGCGAGGTTGCGGCCGAGTCGAGATAGACCAGCCGTTTTCCGCGCGAGGTCGGCCGCGCCAAAATTGGAAAATCGGCAATGATGCGCTCCGTTTTTGAGTCAGAGCGGAGCGTTTGCGTCACGAAAGCTTTGCCGCTAGTGCCGCGCGAATTTCCTCGCGCAGCTGCACGGTTGGAAAACGCTCGATGGCCGGCTCGAAAAAGCCCAGCGCAATCATACGCTCCGCGGCCGCGCGTTCCAGGCCGCGGCTTTCCATGTAAAAGATTTGTTCGGCGTCGATCGCGCCAACGGTGGCGCCGTGGTAGGCCTTGACGGCATTCGCGCCGATTTCGAGCGCCGGCACCGAGTCGACGTGGGCGGTCGGCGAGAGCAGCAGCGCATCGTCGCGCAGACGAGCGTCGCTTCCTTGGGCGTGCGGTGCGATGCGGATGTTGCCGAGAAACCGCGCCTGTCCACGCTCGAGAGCCGCCGTCTTGACGAGCGTTTCGGAGGTTGCATCACCCGCGCGATGGTCGACGGTGCTGACCACGTCGACGTGCTGCGTGCCGCGAGGAAAGAAGATTGCCGTAAGATCGGCTTGGACGCCGGGCGCTTCGATCGAAACGGAGAGGTCGCTGGCAGCCAGCTCGCCGCCGAGTTCGGCCGATGCCCATGCCACGTGCGCTTCGCGTCCGGGACGAGCTGCACGGTTCCAGATGATCCGCGCGCCGTCGCCCGCGTTCTGAAAAGCGGCATAGTGCACGTCCGCGCGCTCTTCGGTAATGACCTCGGTTGCGCCGCAGAGAAAGGCTCCGGCGCCGCCCTCGATGCGCTCGACGATCGTGGCGCGTGCGCCACGTTCGGCTAGAACGACGGTCCAAGGAAAGATCGCCGCACCGGCTGGTGCGCTGTAGTGGATGACGATCGGGACGTCGCAGGCGTGGTCGGCAGGGACGTGGATGAAGGCGCCGCATTGCGCGAAGGCCGCTGCCAGTGAGCCGAACTTCGTCGCCACGATGCCGGTCGTTCCGAAAGCTCGTGCGAAGGGCTCGGGGCGTTCACGCGCTGCGGTTGCCAGGTCGCAAACGAAGACGGCCGGGTCGTGATTTTCAACGCGTACGTTGCCGGCACTCAGGTCGATTGCGCTCGCCTGGGGGGCAATCGATTCAAAGTCCACTCGCCAGAAACGCCCGGGCTTTTCGCGACCGCTCCGTAAGGAAAGAAAGCGGTCGAGCGCGCGCGTCCGTTGCTCGATTGAGAATGGTGACGGATCTAGCTCTGCAGCGCGGTCGTACAGTTCTCGCGTCGCATCGTCGCGCTCGGCGACGACCGGAGCCGGACTAGGCAACGACCGCACTCTCCTCGCGCAGTTTGTCGTAACCTTCACGCTCGATTCGATGTGCCAGGTCGTGACCGCCGGTCTTAACGATGCGCCCGTCGATCATGACGTGCACGACGTCGGGAACGACGTATGAAAGAATTCGCGGATAGTGCGTGATGATCAAAAAGCCGGTATTACGACCCTCTTCGCTCGCGCGTAAGGCGGCAATCGAGGTGCCGACGTCCTTGAGCGCATCGATGTCGAGACCCGAATCGGTTTCGTCGAGAATCGCATACTTGGGGGCTAAGACCGCAAGCTGCAACATTTCGAGCCGCTTTTTTTCTCCGCCCGAGAAGCCGTCGTTGAGGTAGCGGCCCATAAACGACGGGTCGATGCCCAACTGCTCCATTTTTTCCAAAAGAAGTGCGCGAAACTTGGCGGGCGGAAGGTCGCCCGGACGTTCGGCCTGACGAGCGGCGTGCAAAAAGTTCGCCACCTTGACTCCTGGGATCGCGGCCGGATATTGGAAGGAGAGGAAGAGTCCGGCGCGGGCCCGCTTGTCGGGCGGGAGCGCCAGCATATCCTCGCCGTCGAGCTCGACACGACCGCCGGTTACCTCGTATTGAGGATGGCCGGTGATCGAGAAGGCGAGCGTCGACTTGCCGCTCCCATTAGGGCCCATGAGCGCATGGATCTTTCCCGGTTCGACCGTGAGGTCGATCCCTTTGAGAATTTCTTTGCCGGCGACTTGGCACCGGAGATTCGTGATACGAAGACCGTGGTCGGGCATGCGATTTATGGTAGCCGAGGCTCTCTTAGAAAGTCAAGGAGAAACTTTACTATCTAGGGCCTTCGTGCTAGGATAGCGCCTAAAGATGCAATCTGACCGCTTCTTTCAGACGACGCGCGGAAAGATCGTCAGCGAGCTTCGCCGGCGAGGCTCGGCCTCGGCCGCCGATCTGGCCCAAGTCTTCGGCCTCTCGCCAAATGCGATCCGGCAGCAGCTCATGGTTCTCGAGCGCGACGGCCTCGTCGCGGAAACCTCGGTCCGCCGCGGCCCCACCAAGCCGACCTACGAGTTTTCCCTGACCCCCGATGCCGACCGGCTCTTCCCGCAGGCCTACGACAAGATGCTGACGGCCGTGCTGCGCGAGGTCAAGGATCAGTTTGGTGCGCCGGCGATCACGCAAATTTTCGACGGACTCTCGCGTCGTGCCGTCGCGCGCGCCCAACTGAGCGTTACGTCCAACGAGCCGGAGCAGCGGGTCGCGCAGCTCACCGAGATGCTGCGCAAGACCGGCGTCGTCGCGGAATATAGTCTGCTGGACGACGGATTCGTGCTCCACGAACGGAACTGTCCGTATTCGGAAGCAGCCAAAGAGCATCCGGAAGTCTGCCAGGTCATCCATCACGTCATCGACGAAACGCTCGGCGGCGAGCATAGACAAACGGAGTCCTTAGCGCATGGCGGAAAAGAGTGCCGCTTTGAACTGCACCCCAAGGAGATGGTAGGTTGAACTTTCCCAAGTTTCAGATGCTCGTCGAAGAGCGCAGCGGCTTTCGCACGATGGAGAATCCCACGGCCAGCGGCGAGTATTTCAGCGACTCGTGCGGCGACATGTATAACTTCTTCTTGAAGGTCGGCCCGGGAGCGGTCATCGAGGACATCTCGTATTTCACGACCGGGTGCGGCTTTGGTACCGCGACCTGCAGTCTCGTCGTCGAGATCGCAAAGGGAAAGACGATCGACGAGGCGGCGGCGATCACTGCAGCCGAGATCGAATCGCAGCTCGACGGATATCCGGAGAAGAAGAAAGACTACCCCGAGCGCGCGCTCGAGGCGCTGCACGTCACCCTTGACGACTACCGAAAAAAGGTTTCGTCCGGAGCGGTTCCGGACTACGCCGCGATGCCGCGGCCGGCATCCGCGCCACGGCCAGAGCCCGTCGTCGCAACACCCTCGAGCAACGGCAGCGACGGCGGCAAGGTCCTTATCAAACTTCGGTAGCCGCTATCCTACGCCGGCGCTCTGGGCGCCTCGAGCGGGCATAAACAACGCGCTAACTATTCCAGCAACCCTACGTTCGCAAGACGTCAACATGGATTCGGCACGATGCTGGACATGGGCGCTTTACAAACCTAGGGCGCTGGGTTATTCTGAGTGGGCCGAGTCGTTGAGGTGCGCGGCTACGTCGTTCGCGTGCATTTGCGCGAGGACGGCGATGGTCCTCACCTTCACGTTTTCAAGGCGGTCGCGACTATCGTATCCGTTTGCTGCCTGATGGGGCCGAACTGATGACGCGAAGCGGCCGCGAGATCGCACGGCGGTCAGAGGCGCGAATCGCGCTTGCAATCGTTCGAAAGCACTTGGCAGCATGCTGGAAGGAATGGTTCAGATGTCACGATCAAAATCTCCGCAACTAAACGATGACCAGTGGGAACGTTCGGGTCTTCTCGGAGAGCTCGAAGCCGCAAATGGTGCCGCGGCTGCAAAGTACGATCGCAGGCGCGATCTCTTGATTGTGACGATGAAAAGCGGCGCTGTCGCTACCATGCCGCGCAAACTGTTTCCAGAGCTTGCGCGCGCGAACGCGGACGAGTTGAGCGATCTCGAGATCACGCCGCTTTGCAGCGGCATCCTCTTTAGGTCCCTTGATGAAGCCATTTCAGTCTTCGGCTTGATTCGCGAAGCCTTTGGAATCAACGTTCAGAATCGGATCGCCGGCATGACGACCTCGCAGGCGCGCGCGCAAGCCTCGCGCCGCAACGGCAAGAAGGGTGGTCGGCCTCGAGAGAAGGCGGCACGCTCGGTATGACGACGCTCGGCTAAGGTGACGGCGCGACGAGCGGCGCGACGCGAGTTATCTCGTAGCGCGAGGTGTTGGCCTTCGGGTCGAAGATCGACTCGAAGAGCGATAACGATTCCACCTCAAAAGCGATCGGGGTAAACTCAATCGAACGCAGCGGCGAAAGGGGGTCTTTGACCCGCGCGATCGTGATGTGCGCGACCGAATCGTCGTCGAACTTGAAACCGAGCGCCGCATAAGACCCTCGCACTGCTTTCGACAGTGCTCGAAAAGGCGCGCCTTGCTCGCGGGCTCCGATATATACGACGCGCGGCTTGCGCTCGTGGGGAAAGGCGCCGATCCTATCGAGCGTTAGTGAAAACGGCGCGTTCTGCGCGGCAACGCCGTCGAGTGCATTGGCGATGGCCTCGTACCGATTCGCTCCGGCGTTGCCCAAAAAGGCCAGCGTCACGTGAAACTTATCGGCCGCCTCGAATCTGGCGGCGAAGCCGGTCCGTTCCAATCTCTCCGAAACGCCGGCGCAGGCCGCGCGAGTGGCATCGTCGAGCCGGATGCCGACGAAGAGCCGGCGTTTTTTCTCGCGATCATCCACGCAGGTACGGGTTCGACCGGCGCTCGATGCCGATCGTGGTAAATGGCCCGTGCCCCGGAACGACCGTCGTCGCGTCGCCGAAGTCCATCAGCTTGGTTTGAATCGAGGCAACGATATCTTCCATCGACGTACCGCCGAGATCCCAGCGCCCGATGGAGCCGGCGAAGAGAGTGTCGCCGGTGAGCAAGGTCGTCTCCTCGTCACCGCGCAGCGCAAAGGAGACGCTTCCGGGGGTATGGCCCGGCGTGTGAAGCACTTCGAGACGTACCGCTCCGCTCTGGAGCACGTCGCCGTCGTGCAGGTCGCCGTCAAGAGCTACGATTGGCGGAACGTCGACCAGACCGAGCCAGCGGGCCTGCAATGCGAGCGTATGATAGAGCGGCAGATCGGCCGGATGAAGCAAGGCGCTTCCGGTGGTCAGCTCGCGTAGGCGCCCGACGTTTGCGATGTGGTCGATGTGTGCGTGAGTATGCACCAGCAGCTTCGCGCGCCAGTTGTTTTTGCGTAGCCTCGCGACGACTTCATCGACGCCGTCGCCGCCATCCACCACGATCGCCTCGCCGCTGCGCTCGTCGGCGACGATCGTGCAGTTACACGCTAGCGGCCCAACCTCGAAGGTCTCCCAGCGCAACACTAATCGACGTGGATGCCGAAGTCGTGGAAGCCGCCGTTGAAGTATCCCAGCGGCGAACCGGAGCGCGACTTGCACGAGAGAACGTTGCCGATCAGAATCGAGTGCGAGCCGAAGTTGTACTCTTGCGCGACCTCGCAATCGAAGTGTGCGATCGAGCCGTCGAGCACCGGCGCGCCCGTCGCGTCGATGGCATAGCCGACTCCGGCAAACTGAAGCTCGCGCACTTTTCCGGAAAAATGCTCGGCGAGGTTACGCTGGTTGCCCGCCAGCACGTTGACGCAGAAGATGCGCGACGTCGAAATGAAGAGGTAGCTTCGCGCCTCGCGATTGACGCAGATCAAGAGCGAGGGTGGTTCGAGCGAGACGCTCGCAAAAGAATTAACCGTGATGCCTCGCGGCTCGCCATCCTTGAGGCTGGTAACAACCGTGACGCCGGTGGGCACGTGGCGCATCGCATCCTTGAACGCCTCCGGGTTGGTCATTTCCGGCGCGCGCCGATGGCGATCCCGTCGCCCAGTCCGAGCACCGTTGCATCCAGGTCGGGATGATGCAGGAACGCTTCGCTAAACTCCGGCGGCGCACGCAGAGCGTGCTCGAAGATAACGAGCCCGGAGAGCTTGAGCATGGGGACGAGCAGCTCGAGATACGCACGATACTCGCACTCGTTGGCGGCGACGAAGGCGATGTCCAGGTTGCGATGCGGAAAGTTTTCCAGCAGCTCGAGCGCTGGAGTGTTAAAGACCTCGATGTAGTCGTCTTCGCCGGCTCGGCGGAAATAAGCGCGCGCGACGTCGGTTCGGGCGACGTCCGATTCGATCGTCCAAATTCGGCCCATTCGAGGTTGCGCCAGCGCCATCCACAGCGTCGTATATCCGTAGGCGGTGCCGACCTCCAAAATTCGGCTGGCTTGCATCGCCGTAACCAGGGTCGAAAGCAGGCGCCCTGATTCGCGCGAAATGACGGGCACACCGTCCTTGCGACCTTGTTGCTCGAGTTCGAGCAGAAGCGGGTTCACCGAGACTCGCTTTGGGCGCTCCACGAGGAGTGGCCTGCCGCCGCATATTCCGTGGCTTTGACTACGTTGCGGAGCAATGCAACGTTGGTAACCGGGCCGACGCCGCCGGGAACCGGTGTGATTGCACCGGCCACTTCGACGGCGCTTTCAAAGTCGACGTCCCCGCGGAGAACGCCGTCCACGAGCGTCGTGCCGACGTCGATGACGGTCGCGCCCGGCATCAGGTCTTCGCCCCGTATCAATCCCGGGACGCCGGCGGCAACTACCACGATCTCGGCAAGCCTCACGTAGGGCTGAAGCGCCGACGATTCTTTGTGCAAGACGGTGACCGTCGCGTCTTGTGCCAACATAAGCATTGCAACCGGTGCTCCGACGACGATGGATCGTCCGATCATCGCGGCGCGAAGTCCTCGAAGCGGCCAATGCGGGCTGCGCTCGAGCAGCAGCATCACTGCGGCCGGAGTTGCGGGCACGTATTCGGTTCCACTTCCGAAAGCCAAGTGGCCTTGGTTGGTAGGATGCGCCCCGTCAACGTCCTTATGCGGTGGAATTGCGTCGGCGATTTCGCGGATGGAAAGATGCGGCGGCAGCGGCTGTTGCAGCATGACGCCATGCGTCGCGGGATCGTCGCGAAGCTCTTCGAGCTTGGAGCGTACCTCGTCGACTGACGCGCCGGCCGGAAGGTGCGAGACGGCAACGCCGATGCCGGCACGCTCTCCCGTACGGGCGAGATTGCGCACGTACGCGAGGCTCGACTCATTCTCTCCGACGAAGACGATGGCGAGTCGAGGGTGAAGCCCGCGTTCGCGCAGCGCGTTCGTGCGCTCCACGAGCTCCGTTCGCAGTTCGGCGGCGAGCGCGCGTCCGTCAAGAATCGTGGCAGGCACGCCGTCGCCGTTCGTCCGTAGGAGCGAGGGGACCTAGGGAGAATCGCGCTGGCCCGTGCCTCGCTATATTATCTGGCTGGCCGTCGCGCTAGCTCTGGCTATCGCCGTCTACGTTGCGGAGCCTTACTTCGTTAGCCAACGAGCCGCCGCCGGCGGTCCTAGCGGTTTGGCGGGCCAGCGGGCACCCATCTTTGATTTACGCGACGACCGCGGGCGCCCCGTTTCGCTCGAACGGTATCGCGGATCGTTGGTCGTGATGAACCTGTGGGCGTCGTGGTGTCCCCCGTGCCGGGCCGAAATGCCCGACCTCCAACGCTTGGCCGAGGGCGAAGGGGGGCGTGGCATCGCCGTCGTCGGCGTCAACGAAGGCGAATCGCCGCAACGCGCGCGAGCCTTTGCCACATCTTTAGGGATCCACTTCCCGATCTGGGTCGACGGTCGTCAACAATACGGCCGCGCGTACAACGCACTTGGCTTGCCGACGACGGTTCTCGTCGATCGCCAAGGCGTGGTGATTCGCGCATTCGACGGCCCGTTGACGCTCGACGAAATGCGCGCGGCGCTGGCTGCGGTGCGCGCACATTGAGTTGGTTTCTGACGACGGCGCTGGTTGCAACCGCCGGCGTTATCGCGGAGATTGTTTTGCCGGGACAGCCGGCGTACCACATGGGATGGTACAACGTCGCGCTGGCGGCGCTCACGATCCTCGTCGTCGTCAACGGGCGAAAGCAGTGGAAGGCGGCGCGGAGTTCGCGCGCGCGCCTGGCGATCGTAGCCGTTGCGTTCGGGGCGGCCGCAGTGGCGGTGGCCGGCGTCGCCAACGGGCTCTTCGCGCCGGACGACCGAAACGTCGTGGGCGCGCCGGGCGAACGGGTTCGCGTTGAAGATGTTGGCACGCTCTCCTTTCCACTTACCGGTGAAGATCGAGCTGCGCCGGTCGTTGTGACGCTCGCTCGGCCGTTGCACGCGCCGTTAGAAATCGGGCCGCACGCGCGCAATGCCGGGAGCTTCATACTTCGCGCCCTGCCGCGCGACGTGGTCGACGTGGAGGTTCGCGATCTTCTCGGCAACCGGCTAACGGTGACGCAGCCGAACGGCGGCGTCTTTCTGTCGCCGGTCCTGTTGATGCAAACGCGGCAAACGATTGCGGGAATGGACGTGCCCTTCGATTCCTTCAACGTTCCCGCCGCGCGGCGCGTCGTCAAAGCGATCCTGTTCTCGCCCGCAGAGGCAGCGGTGTTGATGCACGATCCGGGTGCGCTAGGCCCTGAGCGCGGTCGAAGGGCCGCCGTGCTCTTCGCCGTGGACGACGAAAACGATCGGCCGTTGCCGCATGCGATCGTGATGAGTGCCGGCGGCGCCGCGGTGCGAGCCGGCGGTCTCTGGTTGCGGGCGGACGTTATCAGCTATCCGGAGATCGAGGTGATCTGGGCGCCCAACGTCGCGGTCGTTGCACTGGGCGCGCTGCTCGCCCTCGCCGGCATCTCCGGACTCCTAATGTCCCGCCACAATCGCACGCACGTTGCGTAGCACGACGTTGCCTTCGGACAGCTCGATGCCTTTGGACGGAAGCACGTAGATCGCGATTAGGCGCGAGACTTGCGTGTCGGGCGGAAAGCGAATGACGACCTTTCTCCAGCCCATCCCGCCGAGCTGGGTTGCGTCGAGCAAAACGTCCTCGTTGATTTCGTTGCGCACGGCGACGCGCAGCCGCGCGGCGCTGCCGTCGTCTTGCAGGTCGAACGTCAGGCCGATCGTGTCGTTGGGAAGCGGGACGTCGGCCATCGCATAGGCGGCGCGCTCGTTGCCGGAAAACGCGAAGCGCAGGGCGACGCAGCTGCCGCAACCCGCATCCTTTGCGAGCTGACCTTGACCGCCGTGCGGAATCGTTACGAAGTGGGCGAACTCCGCAAAGGGCAGCGCTTCGTCGTGCGATCCCACCGTTACCCGCGCCGCCGCAAGAATATCTGCGATCCGCACGCTTACGTCGGCGTCCTGCGATCCGGCGCGAAACTCACCACGATCGTCGATCGAGCCCGCGGTAGCCTTCCACGGCAGTGAGGCCGGAAGAACGAGCGGATAACCGTGCGCGTCGAATGCGTGCGGCAGCAACGTCACCGTCGCACCGGAGTCGACGTTCGGGCGCGAGGGCGTGATTCGAGCGCGGGCGGGCGTCGCGTCGACCTCCACGGCAACGTCGCCCGTTAAACTGGCGGCGCGCATGAGCAGACGTCCGAAGCCGGGATGGAGCGCGACGAACTCCCCATTGCGAAACTCGCCAAGCGACGGCGGCGAAACGCTGACGCGAACTGGGGCTTCTCCGGCGGCGACGTGATTGGCGGCGTCGACGGCCGCGATGCGCAGCGGAACGCCGGCGCCTGGAACCGCGCGAACGACATTTGGCCGAGCGACGAGACGAACCGCGGGCCCAACCGGCGCGGTGCTGTAGACGAAGAGACCGTCGCCGACCGGGCGCTCGATGCCGTCCGAGGGCGAGTTCGCCATGGCGGCTTCGCTCTCGCCTAGACGCCGGATCGCAATTGTCGAAGAGCCGCCGCCGTCGAAGGCGAGCCCTTCGGTAGCGCCCAGCGATCGCATCAAGGCGGCGAACTCCGGCCGCTTCAACCCGACGCTGACCTCTGGCTGGCGACCGTCCACCTCGATGAGAAAGAGGCGTCCATCCGGGGCGATTGCCGCACCCGAGCACGGGATGCGCTTTGCAAACTCCCTTCCGTTCGGCCCGTCGCCGTCGTCGTACCACTCGCCGTCATGCAGTATCAGCGGCCCGCCTCCGATCGCCGTTGCAATCGAGTCGAGCTCGAGGGGCTCGAGCGTACCGGCGGCTTCGACGACGGCGCCGGTGTCAAAGGCCTCGACGGTGCTGTACTCGTTGGGTCCGATTGCGAGGTAGTAGCCCGGCGGCTGGGTAGCGAGATTGTCGGCCATGCCGGTTACGCGGTAGCGCGCGAGCGGCGGCGTTCCGGAAAGGGGCTCGAGGTTCACGAGCGTTACGTCGTTTTGTGGACGCACGTGTCCGTATCCCGGCGTCAGCAGCGAGAGGCCGCCGTTGGGCGGCGGCAACTGGTCGATGCCCCCGAGCGATAGCGTGCGCTCGTTGACCTGCAGCTGGCCTGAAAACGAGAACTCGGCGATGTGCGCGGCGCCGTCGCGCGTGATCGCGAGCGCGTAGCGCTTATACGGAACCTGTAAAAGGGCGCCGCCGCGAACGACGATGTTTTCCGGCCGGTTCGTGTTGCCGATATCGAAGTAATCGCCGTTGATGCCGGCGACTGCCTTCGTTCGTTGCGCCATCGAGCCAACCGTTTCGCCGCGCGAGTCGAGCGCGTCATCGGCGAGCACGTTTTCGACGTGCACGTCGCCACGACGCGGCTCGACGGCGACGACGTGAATCGAGAGGGGTCCGATGGAAGTCAAGAGTTGATAATCGCCGTATTCAACGCCGGGCGCGACGCTGTCGATCGTCGGAGCCTGTTCGAGGATGTGAGGAAAAGGTGACCCCGGCTCGATATGCGTGGGCAAGAGTGCAACGGCGAGGAAAATCGCAATCATGGTCGCCATACTGCGATGGCGAGAGGATAGCCGCCTGTCGCAAACGGCGCGTGTGCGACTCGGCGTAGCGAGCGCGCGTCGAAGACGTCGATCTCGTTGTCGCCGGCACAGGGAACGTAGAGCCGGTCGCTCGCCGGATCCAGCTTCAACTTCCAAGGAATGGAGCACGTCGCAAGCGCGGCGCGTTTCGGGCGCAAGGTCCGGGCGTCGAGGACATCGATGGCGCCGCGGTCCTCGTCGCCCACGAAGAGGGTGTTTGCACGATCGTCCAGCGCGACGCCCAGCGGAAAGGAAAGCCTTCCACTCCGGGCGACGATGCGCGGAAGCGGGCCTTTCAGCGAGATTTCGATCGCCTCCCCAGCCTTTCCAAACGGTGAGTCCACCGCCTGGTTCGAGATCGCGTACAAGCGCGTGCCGTCGGGCGAGAGGGCCAGCGAAAAGACGCGAGCTACCGCGGGAAACCTCCGAATGACGCGCATCGAGCGCGCATCTACGAAGGCGATCGTTCCGTCGTTGGTGTTGGCGACGTAGACGATTTGGCGGCGCTCGTCGACCGCCAAGCCCTCCGCCGTTTCGCCCGTGCTCACGTGCGTCACGACGGCATCTCGCCCGCCGGCGACTCGCGTCAGCGCTCCGGTGCCGTTCCAATCTCGATTGGTGACGAAAATTGCATGAAGCGCGTCGTCCTCCGCGACTTCGTCGCCGAACGGAACGTCGCCGATGCGCCGGACGTCCCACGAGGTCGCCAAACCCGCGAGCGTCAGCTGAGACCCTTGTGTATCGGTAACGACGGCTTCGCCGGCGCTGTCGACGGCCACGTCGCTTGGAACGCCACCGGTAGCGAGCACGCCGATTACCGAAAAGTCCCGCTCGTCGTGCAGGACGAGCCCCTCGTCGTAGGATGCCACGAGCAAAAGCGGACGGGCGACGGGCGGCGCTCCGATGCGTAGTTGCGTCGTCCCGAATCCTGCCCGATTTCCGACGACCAGCATCGCAGTTCCGGCCTGGCTCGTAGCGGGAATCGCGTACGTGTCGCCGTTCAGTAGTCGTCCCGGTCCCAGAATTGAGACCGAATAGGGCGGCGCGATGCCCTGGATGTGGAGCGGCAGCACGCTGCCCGGCAAGTACGGCCAGCGCGACGCAACGATCGTTGCAGTGGCGAGATGCAATCGCTGCGTTCTTGCAGCCGCTCCGGCGAGCGTCAGCGCTGCCAGCGCGAGCACGACGACGCTTCGCAGGCGGCTGCTCAGGTTGAACCGTCGGTCACGATGGCTTCCACGCGAGCGAGGCCTTCGGCCACGTCGGTGCCGGGCGCCACCAGCATCTCGTCCGTCTTTCGCGGGTCGAACGTAAAGCTGGCCAGCCGGTATTGCGCGAACGTGCCCGCAACGATGGCGCCGTCAGGGTCGACCGCGAACGCGCGTTGCGCCGGACGATCGAAAACGACGAGATACACGCGCAGCTCGACTGCGCGAGCTCGCGCGATGCGCTCCAGCCACGGTGGACCGACGTCGCTCGCCCAGCAGAACAAGCCGTAACCGGCGCGACGATACGGCACAAGCCCACCCGGATCGAGAACCGTACGGTCGTCGACGGGCATCGACGGGATCACTCGGTCGAGCAGAGCGAGGCGGCCGGAGTCCGAAGTCGAGATCGCAAACGCGTCGTCGAGCAGCTCCAAGCGTTCGTCGATGTCGGCGGGAAGCGATTCGTAAGAAATCGCCAGCCGAAGTGGAGCCGCCGGGTAGTTCTGGCGCAACAGTGGATGCACCGTTCCGACCCGGGAGGGCCGTTCGGCGCCCAACGTTATGACGGCGCGCAATATTTCCGGCTCACGCTCGTTTGCAAGTGCGAGGACCTCGCCGCCGGCGTCGACGATCTGGCTCTTGCCGCAGTACGCAACCATGTCGAGTTCGCTGCCGCATTTGTTGGCAGCAACGAACGGCACGTGGTTTTCATAGGCACGGACGCGCGCCAAGAGATCTGCTTGCACGTTCTCCAAAGCCTGCGGGTCGCGGCCGCTCGTTACCCAGGCCGTCGGCATCACGAGCACCTCCGCGCCGCGATCCACTAAGGCTCGCGAAATCGTCGGAAGCCGTCCGTCGGCGCAGATTAGCACGCCCAGAAGCCCGACCTTGGTCCCCACGGGCGCCAACCGCTGGCCGTCTTCGAACCATCGGCGGTCGAAATGCCAAAGAAAGAGCTTGTCCGCGCGACCGGCAAGCGAACCGTCGGCGTCGATAACCACGGCTGCATTGCGCGCACGCCCGTCGTGCAAGACGGCGGCGCCGGCGACGATGACCGTCGATGTTTCGCGCGCGATAACGCGTAAACGCTCGATAGCACCCTCGGCTTCGTGCGCACCGAGCGGTGCTTTGCCCAGCACGTAAGCGGGGAATGTCGCCTCCGGGAGCACGACGAGGTCGGCCTCAAGCGCGGCGAGACGAGTTGCATCGAGGGCACGCTCGAGCCCCGCGCGCGAGTCGCCGCGATCGTGCGCGGCGAGTTGCAGAGCCGCGAGGGCAATCGACCGAGCCATTTTGCGTCGTTCGCGGCGGCGGAGAAACGCCCCTCACGCCGGCCCTTTGGAAGGGTGCCCGGGGCGTCGCGGAAAAATAATAGATGTGAGATCTGCAAGAACGTCGTTATCAACGTTGTCATTTACGCTTGCTCTGACGAGCTCGATCCTCGTTTCCGTGGTGCCGCAGCCTGCGACGCCTGCCGTTACGGCAACGCCCAACCCGGCTGCAACGGCCAAATCGGCGGCAACGCTCGACAAGCCTGCATCGAAGGGCGTGTGCGGCGACACCAAGAGTAAGTGGGCGCACTTAAAGTGCGAAGAGTTCAACAGTTCCGCGCCCGGAGACGAATATTTCGGCCGGATGAAGATGAGCTATCTCGGCATCGACAACACCTATAAAGATGGTGTGATTAGCGCCGGTGCATATACGACCGATCCGCATTTGATCGCGAAGCTCGACTTTGCGACCGACGCCTTGCGGAAGTGGGCTGCGAAGTATCCCAACGATCCCGAGCTGGCGCGCTCGTATTACCTTGCCGTTCTTGTGTTGCGAAAAGTGTACACTCAACCCGAGCAGCAGGTGACCTGGGAGTTCATGCATTTGCTGGTCGTCAAGTACGGCAACACGTATTTCGGCAAGGCGATGAAGACGACGATCGCACAAGGTTATACCGAGCATTGGTTTGGGATGGCGCAACTCTGCCCAACGCCGCTTCCCGTGGGCGTTATGCCCGAGACGACGCCGAACGCGAGCGCGGAACCGTCGCCGGCGCCCGGTCATCCCGACGTCGAAGTCATCACGCCGCCCTGCGTCGAACAATCGCCCGCGCCGCAAGACTCAGACACGCTAACCCGTCTCGGCCCCTCCCCGACCCCACTACCGTAAAACGTTCCAGAATTTCGAAGGCCAGATTTAGTCCGAATCTAGGAGCCGAGGTCCGAAGTTTACTGACGTAATCGAGGACCTCGGCGACAACGAGTCGGGCTAAATAAGGCCTTCGAAAAAGAAAAAAGCCTCCGCGTGAGCGGAGGCTTTTTCTTTTGCCGTACGGCTGAAGCTTAGATCTTCAGACCAATACCTGCGTATGGACCGCTCTCCGAAAAACCGGAGGGTGCGGCGTAGAGGTTGTAACCGCGATCGCCCAAGAAGCCCGCTTCGAAGTACAGCGGGAACCCAGGGAACGTGTAGGAGACGCCGATGTCGTACTTCAGGACGTTGTAGCCCACGTCATACGTGCAGGGAGAGGTCGGTGGGGAACAGGCCCCAGCTACGCTCCCGTAGTTGCCGCGGACGTCGAAGAAGTAGTAGACGTTACCATAGAATGAGAAGGTCCGATCCAGATCGGGGAGCTTCTCGAGACCGACGCCTGCGCCGTTCTCAATCGGATAGCCGTAGTTGTTTCTACGCGACATGTATGCGCCTGCGAGATAGATCCGAGGCTTTAGGATTCGTAGGCCTAACGCTCCGGTGAAGTCGTAGTCGCTTCCATTGAACGTCGGAACTGCCGATTGGCCGAGTCCGCCGATCGTTGTAACGTAGCATCCGGGATCGCCCGATCCACCGCAGGTGTGGTTCCAGTTAAACTGCCGGTAATCGATGGCGATCATCCAGGGGAGGTTCATCACCGGAATCTCGATAGCGCCGTGGAGGCGATACGAGAATCCGTTGTTGTTGTTGTCGCTCGACGCGCCGTTAACGAATTCGTTGTAAACCTTCGGCGAAATGATGTAATCGCCGGCTACGTAGAAGTCGTAGTACGGTGCCTGCGTCGGCGTCGGTGTGGGCGGTGGCGGCGGTGGCGGCGGAGGCGGCGGTGCCGGGCTCGGCGGCGGCGTCGGCGGTATGTAACGCACGACGACGAGACGCTTATCGGCAACCCACAGAACGTACGCGCCCATGCCTTCCGAGATGACTCGGACCGGCACCAGGACGACGCCCTGATACATCATCGGCGGCACGTCCAGCGGACGCGATTCACCGTTGATGATGACCTCCGGTTTGCCGAGGGTCACTTTGACCTCGGCTCCGGCTTTGCTGACCGTCACAGTCTTCGTGCTCGCGTCGAATGACACGGTTGCGCCCATTTGCTCGAACATCGAGCGAAGTGGGATTAAGAGCGTTCCGCCCCGCACCAGTGCGGCAAGGACGCGGCCTTGCTTCAGAATATCGGGCTTAGAATAGACGTGGTGGTCGTTGTAGAGAATAGGATACTGCCCCGACGGGGGGGAACCGAAGTTCGCCGGCGGAGCAGGGTTCGCGCCCATGTCTTGCGCGATCGCGTTGGTTCCAATGTTGCCATGCGACGCACTAGTCTGGGCTGCGACCGCGTTGAGTCCGAGTCCGGCTACCATTAGCGCGGCCAGGACTCCAGTGCTCAGTCGCTTCAATGTGTCCTCCTAGCTGTTATGAGACCTATGGGAATGCCTTTGACCGGCCCTAGGGGACGGGCTCCGGCACTGCCCGTTCAACCCTTTTCGGGAACGGCCGATTGCCTCCCCTGCACACAGAGGTCAGGGGACTTATGAGGTTGATGGTCAGGCGAGCTTTTCGCGCAGCTTCGCCAGGAACTTGGCCTTGTCGATGATGTAGCGTTCGTGGGTGCCCTCAGCGACGGCTTCCTGCTCGTCGAAAACCTGGACGGCGAAGCTGACTCGCGGTCCGTCGAGCATCACGACTTCGACCTGAGTCCTTACGATAAAACCAACAGGGACCAGTTTGCTGTGCTCCAGGTCGATATGCGTCCCGAGGGTTAATTGCCCGGCGCTCAAAATCGGCTCGATGCAGTGGATCGCCGCGGTCTCGACCATCTGAACCAGGATCGACGTGGAGAGCACGTCGACGCCCTTGTTGCCGGTCTTTTCGGCCGTCATCCACTCCTCGACGCGGCTCTGGAGACTGTACGAGCGGCCGATGTCGAGTTTCGCGCTCATGCCCCGGGGAGATACGCCCTGCAGCCGTTCACCTCATGCCGAGGTTCTACCACAGGGCCGATTAAGGCTTGAATCAAATGGCACCGCTCGCCGTATATGAGACCATGAAGGATCGGGTTGAGAAGCAGATGCTTAGGATGATGCTGTTCGCAGTGGCGCTGGCTGTGGCGCGCGCCGGCGCTGGTCGCATGCGGGAAGAAGCCGCCTCCAGGGCCGATGCCGCTGAGCGTCGATGCTGCCGCGGCGACCCGGCAGAACATCGCTACCTATGTCACGCTTGACGGACAGATCTCGCCGCTGGACCAGTCGACCCTGGCCTTTCAGCAGAGCGGCACGATTACGGCCATCAACGTGAATATCGGCGACATGGTGCAGGAAGGGGGCGCTGCTGGCGACGATCGACCCCTCCACGCTTCAAGCGCAACTGCAGCAAGCGCAGGCACAGGCCGCGCAGGCGGCCGCGTCGGCGCAGGGCGCAGTCGTCGGCTATCCGGTTCAGACGCAGACCAACGCGGCAACCCTGCAAACGGCGGAGGCGTCGCTGGAAAATGCCAAGCTGGTCTACGATCAGAACCGCCAGCTCTACAGGCAAGGCTACGTCTCCGAGACGCAGCTACAGCAGTCGCAAGCGAACTACATTCAGGCCCAACAGGCGTACAATAACGCCAAGGTCGGGTTGCGCAACAACGACGTGAGCCTGCAGGGCGTTCGGTCGCAACAGGCTCAGGCGGCGGCCGCCGCGGCACAAGCGCGCGTCCTGCGCACTCAGCTGTCGCAGACCTACCTCTACGCCCCATACGATGCGGTCGTGGCGAACCGTCTGCTCGATCCAGGCGCCTACGCCTCGCCCTCGCAACCGGTACTCCAGGTGGCTCGTATCGATCGCGTATGGATCAACGTCAACGTGCCCGACGACGACCTCCCGTACGTGCGTTCGGGAAGCGTCGTTTCGTTCGAGTCTTCGTCGTTGCCCGGAAAGCACTTCAGCGCCCCGATCGGCACGGTGAACGCGGTCCCGACCTCGGGGACGCTTGTCCTATCTGGCCCGCCTAGAACTGCAGAATCCCGGTTACGCGTTACGCGGCGGCATGCTGGTGACCGTAACGGTGACGAAGGAGCGGGCCGTGGGTGCCACGGTCGTCCCGCGCAGCGCGGTGGCCGCAGACTCCCGCCGGCAGCGTCGTCTACGTCATCTCCGGCGGTAAGGCTCAAGCGGTGCCGGTTCGGGTCGGGGTCCAGACCGACACGCTCGCGCAGGTGATCAGCTCCGCGGGTACAGCCGGGGATGATGGTCGATAACGACCCGTCCCGACGCTTTAAAGGATGGCAGCCTCGTGGCCGTAGCCAATGGCCCCTCGTCGGGGCCTGCCGGCGCCGGCGCGGTGCACTAACGATGAAGCCAACCATACGTTCACGCGCGAGCGCTCGTCGCCGCGCTCGCGCTCGGCGGCCTTGTGACCGGGATCGGCTTGGCGCAGAGCGCGCCCCCTCAAAGCGAGATTCCGGGCGTTCAGATGCCGTCGCCGCAGCCCGAGCCCACGATCAGCGGGACGCCGATGCCCTATCCGGCGTATGGAACGCCCGCGCCCGACGTCGAGCAGCTGACGCCCAAGAAGGGCGTCCCGCAATCGATTTCGCTCGCCGACGCGGTCCGGATCGGGGTCGCGCTGTCGCCGGTCTTCGCAAAGCAACAACGCGCAGTGGGCTGCGATCCACGCGAAATATACCTCGCGAGCTCCAGGCGCTGCTATCCGCGGTCAGCGGCAACGCCCAGGCGGCGAAGTCGTATACGCAACGGCACGTCGGGCGCGATAAGCAGCCCGCAAGGCCGCAGCGCCCGGCGGTCTGGTGCCGCTCAGTTAGGCCAGCGAAGGCGCCGTTCGGCGTCTACAGCGAGAGCACGGTGACCAACGAGTCCGCGACGATCACGGTCACGCAACTGATATATGACGGCGGCCGGACGATCGCAGCATCCGTTCGGCCAAAGGAGGCCGACATCGCCGGCCGTGCGACGCTGCTGCGCCAGCTCCAAACGCTGGCGCTCAACATCGCCAATGCCTACTACGCCGTGCTCGAAGATAATGCGACGGTAACCGCCGACGCGCAACTCGTCCACGAGTTCGAGGTCAACGAAGCCTCGGTCGCGGCGCAGATTCGCAACGGCGCCGCCCCGCGCTCGGATATCGCCGCGGCGCAGTTCCAGACGGCGCAAGCGCAAGGGCAATCTCGTGACCGCGCAAGGCATCGCGATCGGCGCGCAAGCCACTTTCGCAACGACGCTCGGCCTCGACGCCGACGCCATGGTCGTGCCGAAGCAGCTACGGGCACAGCCGCCCGTCGCCGAATCCGACCTACGCGGCCTCGCTCAAGCGGGCGTTGATCATGCGTCCCGATTACATCTGCGGCGGCGTACAACGTTCAATCGGCCCAGGAGGACGTTACGCTACGCCAAACTCGCGCGGTTTCCGGTTCTCACGGCCGGCGGCAAGCGACGGCGTAAGCCGGACATTCATCAACTGCTTTTCGACGCACCTCAGACGACCAAGAACGGAATCGTAGTTCCGTTTTCGCGAGTGCCCCGGACCGCCGAGCTGGTCGAACGACAAAACGATCGCGCTGAACCTCACGGTTCCGATATACGATCAAGGCGTGACCAACTATAACGTTGCCGTGGCGGCCTCGCAGCTCGATCAAGCGATCGCGACGCTCAATACCACGAGGCTGACGGTCGAGTCCGACGTGCGCTCGGCGCTTGGCGACGTTGATTTCGTCGCGCGTCGTCGCTGGTGCAGGCGCGATCCGAGCTGACGATCGGCGCAAGTTTCGCTCGACGCGACGCAGGCGCAGTATAGAGTCGGCGCGACGACGATTCTCAACGTCGTTACCGCCGAGGCGAACCTCACGACCGCGCAGTCGGCATATATCACGGCGCTCTACGGCGTGCACACCGCCGAGCAGAACTACCTGTACGCGACGGGTGTCAGCGACGTTCAGATCTAATGAAGCCTGTATGACTGCCGGCGGTCTCGCCGAAGCGCCGGCGACGATATCCGATCCGGTCAACGCCGCGATCCTCGCGGTCTCCGAAGATCGCCTCGCGGGTTTTCAAACCGATCCTTCGGCGAAATCGCCACGCGCAGCGGCATTCGCGGTCGAGACGGTGATCGAGCGAATCGTCGCGATGCTGAAGGCCGGCACGATTCGCCGCGTGCGCCAGACGCTGCTCTCGACGAGCTTGGCACGGGGAGCGCTCTGCGCGTGGGAGGTTCCGGCCGGACGGCTCGACGCGGCGTTCGATTATATGTTCCGCGAAGATCCGTTCTCCGGCCACGTCGTCATTCGCACCACCGATGCCGTCTCGCCGGGGAGCAGCTACCGGCTGTGGACGACGCTCAAGGTGCCGCAGGGCTTTTCGCTGCGCAAGCACGCGCGAATGGCTGCGCGCGCGCAAGTCGGCGCGCGAGCGCTTTCGCTTGATGCCCGCGAAGATGCTCTTCACGCTGGGCGTCGGGCACGTTCGGCGACGCGGCCTCGAGCCGGGCGCGCGCGCGCCGGAGCCGGCGCAGCCGCTGCGATACCTCGATCGTCGAACTCTCCGAGCTGGACTGGCGCGTGCTGGTCGCGCTCAAGCGCGAGTTCGCGCCCGGCAGAGATCGTGCGCGATCTCTGGGCGCGCGCGCGCCGCGAGGCCGGCGTCGACTACCCGAGACGTTCGTCGAGCGTCGCGCGCTCGCTCAACGAGCGCGGCGTCATCGGGCGCTTCTCGACCTTCCTCGAACACGTCAAGCCGACCGCCGGAAACGAACGCGTGACGCGGTACAACGCGCTCTTTCACTGGGCGGTGCCGCCCGGCCGCGAGATCGAGGCGGGCTGCGAAGTCGGGCGGCACTACGTCATCACCCACGCCTACTGGCGTGAGGGCGGCCCGGAGTTTCACAACGTCAACGTCATGGCGGTCGCGCACGGAATGGAAAAGGCCGCCGTGCTGGCGCATAAGGCGGCGATCGACGAGCACCTGCGCGAGGCGGGCATCGACTTTGACGTATACCAACGTCTTCTGGGGCGGCCGCAGCGAGATCAAGCCGTCGGAGATCGCGCCAGCGCTTATCGCGAGTTTTGCGCGGCGCATGGAATCGATCCCGAAGACAATGCGCGCGCACGAAGGTGAGGAAGGGCGGGTCAGTGTGAGCGTCAGGAGCGTGGTGCCTCGCCGCAGTGCTGGCCGGGGCCGCCTTTCGGCCGGCTGCACCAAGGTCGCAGCCGGCGGTCCGCGCGCCGGACGCCACCCGTGGACGCAGCCGGGCGTCTTGCGCTTCTCGGAAGCCTCCGATCCCAAGAACCTCAACCCCATGCTGGACTCGGCCTCACCGACGCTCGACCTGTCGATGTTTATCTATTCGTGGACGATCCGCTACGACGCGCAAGGCGCGGCCGGTTCCCGACGCGCTGCGAGAGATCCCGACGATCGCCAACGGTGACGTCAGCAAAGACGGCCTGACGCTGAAGTACAAGCTGCGGCCGAACATCAAGTGGCAAGACGGTGTCGCCGCTGACCTGCAACGATCTCAAGTTCACCTGGCAAGTCGTGATGAACACCCATAACAACGTCGTCACGACCGACGGTTATAAGGATATCGGCAGCATCGACTGCAGCGAATCCGCTCGTCGCCGTCATCCACATGAAGAGGCTCTACGCGCCGTTTCTGCAGCAGCTCTGGGGCGTCAACGGCAACGCGCCGATACTCCCCGAGCACCTGCTGGCGAAGTACAACGACGACAAGGGCTCGTTCAACACCGCTCCCTATAACTCGCTGCCGGTCGGCAGCGGCCCGTTCAAAGTCGTCGCGTGGAATCGCGGGCAGGACGTGCGTATGGTGGCGAATCCGGATTTCTACCTCGGCAACCCGAAGCTCAACGAAGTCATTTACAAGATTCTGCCCGACGAAAACACGGAAGCAGACGCAGCTGCAGACGCACGAGCTCGACATGCTCGCGACGGGGACTCGGCCATGAAGTGGCCGCAGTACGCGGCGCTGGCCGCCGATCCCGAGAACGGTCTGATCGCGATTGCGGGTCGATTCCTTTCTCGTTCTCGCACGTCGACTTCAATCTGCGCCATCCGATCGTCAGCGACCGCAACGTGCGCGTCGCGCTGGCCTACGCGACCGAATCGCAACGAGATCATACAGCAAAGTCACTCACGGATCGGCGATACCGGCCGAGACCGATCAGCAGCCCGTGCTCTCGTGGGCCTATACCAACGACATCACGCACCACCCGTACGATCCAGCCAAGGCCGCGCGATGCTCGACGCCGACGGCTGGAAGGTGGGGCCGGACGGCATCCGCGTCAAGAACGGCCAGCGTTTGGAGATCACGTTCAGCACGCAAACCGAATCGAACTTCGGAAGGCAATGCAAACCTTCTTGCAACGCGAGTGGCGCGACGTCGGCGTGCAGGCCGACGTCAAGAACTATCCCACCAGCGAGTTTTTCGATAACTCCTCCAACGGCATTCTGCAAGGCGGCCACTACGACGTGGCGGCCTTTTCAGTGGATCGGCGCGGCCGATCCCGACGATAGCGCGATATACTCGGCCGAGAACATGGCGCCGCACGGGCAGAACGCGATGTTCTGGGATAATCCGGTCGCGACGGCGGCGATGAACGACGCGCTCTCGACGATCGATCAGGCTCGGCAGAAAGCGCGATTACGTGATCGTCCAGCAGCAGCTCACCAAAGACGTTCCGACCATCATCATCGACTTCGCTCGCGTCCCTTCGTATACAACAGCGATTTAAAGGGGTTCGACCCGTCCCCCGTCATCTCGGCATTTTGGGATCCCTGGAACTACTCGATTTAAGGAGCTGCACATGAGGTACGGTCTCGGGCTGATCGCGTTGCTCGCTACGCGGCGGCCATCGTCTGCGGCGCGCACGAAACTCTGTTCGTCACCAAGGCGGCGGCCGCGCGAACTCAAGACGCAGCCGCACTATTTGCGATTCGCGGACGGCAGCGGCGACATTAACACGCTCAACCCGCATCTCTTAGGGAAGTTGCCGACTCGGGTACATCTCGTCGATGACGAGGCCTATCTGGTGAAGTAGGACGAGCAGAACAATCCGTATCCGGAGCTGCTGACCAGTCGTTCCGACCCAGGCGAACGGCGGCATCAGCAAAGACGGCGATACAATCACCTGGCACCTTCGCAAGGGCGTGCGCTGGTCGGACGGCGCGCCGTTCACTGCCGACGACGTGATCTTCTCGACGCAGCGTCGTGCACAATCCGGCGAACAACGAAGTCGGACGGCGACGGCTGGAACCAAATCACCAAGATGGACGAACCGGATAAATACACCGTCATCTACCATCTGAGCCATCCGTACTCGCCGTACGATACCGACGTTTTTCGGCACGCGCGGGCGCCAATCCGTGCATGCTGCCCAAGCATCTCTTGGGCAAGTATCCGAACATCAACCACGTCGCCGTACAATGCCAAGCCGGTCGGAATCGGTCCGTTTCGCATCGTCGTCTGGAAGCGCGGCGACACCGTCGAATGGAGCCGAATCCGCTACTATTTCCGTGGCATGCCGAAGCTCAAGCGGGTAACGTATAAGTTCATGCCGTCGCTCGACACGCTGGTAACTCTGATGCAGACCGGCGAAGTGCGATATGTGGCCGCTGGTGCCCGCGTCGTTCATCACCGCATGCTCGGCGCTCGGCAACTTCAGGACCGACGTCATCGTAACGCCCTGTTACTCCCATCTCGACTTCAACGTGACCCGGCCGCTCGTCAGCGATCGCGTCGGTGCGCGAGGCGATACGATATGCGATCGACCGCCAAGACGCTGGTCGAAAGATGGTTCGCGGGTACGGCATCGTCCAGGAGAGTACGGATCGCCGAAGCGTCGCCCGATTCGCGCCAACGATATCCGCTCGTGCCCTACGATCCGGCGAAGGCAAAGCAGTTGCTCGACGATGGCGGGCTGGAAGCGTCGGCGCCGGCGGCATCCGCGTGAAGAACGGGGCAGCGGCTTGTCGCTGCAGTTTCCGTACTACACCGGATCGGCGAGCGCCGAGCAACAGCGTCGAGTTCCTCCGGCGGAACTGCAAGATCGGTCGGGATCGACATTCAAACGCCGAAAGTATCGCGCCCGCGATGTTCTTTGCGGCCTACCAAGCAGAACGGAATCGTCTACGGCGGCAAGTGGGACATGACGATGTTTTCGCCTGGCAGACCATACCGGTCGCGCGAAATCTCGAACAACTGGGAATGCAATCAGATTCCGCCCAACGGCCAAAACGTCACGCATTTTTGCAACAAGGAGCTCGACACGATGCTGGAGGCAGTTAAGGCCACCTACGATCCCGGCCCAGCAGCGCAAGACTTCTCGCTCAGGAGCAGAAGATCATCGCCGAAAACGTGCCGACGATCGTCCTTACGTCGTTGCGCAAGTCGGAAACTACGCGCACACCCAGCAATCTCACCGGCTTCAACCCCGGCGCGTGGACCCCATTCGACAATATGATGGATGTCGATATATAGCGAAACGCGAGGAGCGCGCAGCCTAAGCAGACGGCGAGCGGGCGCAGAGGAAACGACCACACCGGGTTCGACGGCGAGCAGTCCGCTAGCGAGTGTTCGCCGTGCCAAACGGCGGCGATCGAGGCGGCGGACGGCGCGTGAAAGCGCCGAGCGCGTCCGGCCAAACGGGGGCGGGATGCGTGCCGGCAAGCAGCCACGCGGCAAAGACGCCGAGACGGGCGATGCCGCGAGCCGAGCCGCGACGCTCGCCGGTTTGCTCGCCGAGCGCCGACGAACGCGCCGAACGCTGCGATGGCCAGCAGCGCGCTTTGCGCGATGCCGGTCGGGCGCTGCGCGAGACCGAGCCAGTCGATCGCGACCAGCAGCGTGCCCGCCGAGCGCGAGCGTCCGCGCCGTCGCGCGCGTTCGATCGCGCACCAAGCGCGGCGGCGATAGGCGACCAGGAGGTCGTGTTCGTGAAAGAAGCTCGCGGCAAACGGCGCCAGTGCCGAGAACGCGGCAAATCGCGCGAACGGGTCGCGCACGCGCATCGCCAGAAGAAGCGCGGCGCAGCGCGCAAGGACCGTCGCCGCCACGGCGACGAGGTCGCAGTGGCGGGTATCGCGCCGAAACCGTACGCGATCGCGGCCGGCGTGAGCTGGATCGTCACGAATCGTTCGGCCGCAGCGTGAGCGGCTGCGTTTGCGGCGTAGGTAACCGGCCACCTCCAGCCGGCGGCTACGGCGCCCAGCCCGTACGTGCCCGCTGCTGCGAGCGCGGTTGAGAGTAGCGCGCGTTTTCGGCCGAACTGCGAAACCAAACCCACCGCTGCGTTGGGTGCGGCAGAATGCCAGGCGACGCTGCGGCGGCGGCAAGCGGCATGGAGCGATCGGCGAGCACGACCAACAGCGTCGCGCCGAAGAATGCGAGCAGCGCGATCTGTCCGAGCGCGAGATCGCTCGTGATCGGCCCGAATCGCAATCGCCAGTGCGAGCGCCGCAAAAAATAGCAGGGCGCACGTAGGCGCGCCGCTGGCGCGAAGCACCGTGGCGATCAGCGCGAGAAGCGCGCCGGCAAGGAGAATCACCCAGAGCGAAGCCGCCGCACGATAGGGAAGTCGCGCGAGGGCGCTCCAGAGCAGCAGCGCGGCGGCGGACCGACGAACGGAAGAGCTCGTCGCGGCGGGCGTCGACGCCCGGAACGGTCGCGCTCGGCTTGCCAAATCGCGCGGCCGATACGGATCGGCGCCTGCGTTCCACGCCGCGCCGGCGCTCCAGTAGGCTTCGAAATCGCGCAAGGACGGCCCCGGCGTTTGCACCGGCCGAAACGTCGAGCACCGCCATGGCGGATCGGTGACATACGCGAGCGCGAGCGGCCAGCGCTGCTTTCAAACAGCCGACAGCCGCTTGTCAGAGCCGGGGTTGCCGCGATCGCGTGGGCTGCGACCGACGACAGAGAGAGTCCGAGCAGCGTCGCCAGATACCAGAGGCTGACCGCGCCCGCGCGCCGAGAGCGTCATCGCTGCGGCGCGCGGATCGACGTGGCCTCGCCACGCCGCCAGCATCGACGGGAGACTCCAAGACGCCGATGAATGCGATGAACAGAATCGGGATGTGGAAGAAGAATCGCGAAGCCGATGAACAGCACGAAGCCGCCGATCCACAGCGGAGGCCAGAGCGCAGCGATGATCCGGCCGCCGTCAAACGGCGGCATCGGAATCATGTTGAAGAGATTTGAGAAACGCCGAGAGATCGGCACACGCAAACCAAAACCGCTCGTCGTCGTCGCGCCGACCGCGAGCAGACTGCGGCGAGGCCGAGGCCGGTCAGCGGTCCGGCCAGCGCGATGTAGGCATCGTGCTTCGAGATCTTCCGGCGCGGCGCCCGGCGGTGAACGCGCCCAGCAGCGGAACGAACGCCGGCAATCGCGCCGGCAAGCCGTACGCGCGAAATGCGAAGTAGTGCCCCAGCTCGTGCGCCAGCAAGAGCAGCATGATGACGACTGCGAGACTCCACCCGAAGATAACGACGTAGATCCAGAGCGAGAGCAGGAACGTCCAGCTGAGCGCCAGCAGTTTCAAGCCGACAGCAACAGCAGCTTGAACTTGAGCAGAAACGCGACAGCGGCCGCCGAGAGCGTGCCGATGCCCCGGTTGCGTCGACGGACCGGCTTGCGGGTCTTGGGCGAGGTTCGTCGCGGCGGCTGCGTCGGAGGCAGGTAATCCACCGCACTCTCTTCAACCGCGTGACTCGCCTGCCGTCAGTCAGTTGCCTGTATCGTGATCGTCGGCGGAGGGTTCGCCGGTACGGCGGTGGCCCGGCGGCTGGAGCGGCGTTTGCGGCCGAACGAAGCCGAGATCGTGTTGCTTAGCCGCGAGAACTACACGCTCTTCACGCCGATGCTGCCGGAGGTGACCTCGGGCGAGCTCGAAGTGCGTCACGTCGTCACGCCGATTCGCGATGCAGCTCGCGCGCACGACGCTTCGTGCTGGCCGAAGTCGACGCGATCGACGTCGAGCGAGCAAACGCTCACGTATCGTCACGTGCTGACCGGCATAACGCGTGACGCTCGCGCTACGATCATCTGGTGCTCGCGCTCGGCTCCTCGACCTCGACGTTCGGGCTTCCCGGCGTCGCCGAGAACGTCTGGGCGCTCAAGACGCTCGACGACGCGGACGCGCTGCGCAATCATCTCGTCTGGCTGCTCGAGCTAGCCGATACGATCGCCGACGAGCGGCGGCGCCGCGAGCTGCTGACGGTCGTCGTCGTCGGCGGCGGTTTCACCGGCGTCGAAGCCGCCGGTGAAATCTTCGAGCTTTTTCGCAGCGTGCTGCGCTTCTACGAGCGCTTGCGGCTGGACGAGGTGAAGATGATTTTGGTCGAGGCGGGGCCCACGTTGCTGCGCCGGGTTACCGCCGAAGATGGGCGAGTATTCGCGGCGCATTCTGCGAGCGTCGCGGCATCGAAGTCCTCACCGGCGACGGCGTTACCGCCGCCGACGCGTCCGGGCTGACTCTGCAGAGCGGCCGGCGCATCGAGACCGGCGACCATCATCTGGAGCGCCGGCGTAGCAGCCTTCGCCGACGGTCGCGACGACGATCCTGCCGAAGACCAAGCGCGGCGCGGTCGTGACGGGCAAGCGACATGCGCGTCGCAGGCGTTGCCGAGCGTCTGGGCGCTGGGCGATTGCGCCTCGATTCCCGACGGTGAGGGCGGCGTTATCCGATGACGGCGCAACACGCGATCCGAGAAGGTCCGCACCTCGCCGACAACTTGGTCGCGGCGCTGCGCGGCGAACCGACGCGAGCCGTTTCGCTATCGCCTCGCTGGGGATGATGGCCGCACTCGGCGGACGCAAGGCGGTCGCGCAGCTTCCCGGCGATCGGGTGATCACCGGCTTTATCGCGTGGTTTCTCTGGCGCACGTACTACCTGATGCGGCTGCCGGGCCTGGACCGGCAGCTTGCGCGTCGCGTTCGACTGGACGCTCGACCTGCTCTTTCCCCGCGATATCGCGGAACTGCGCTTCGGCGAGCAACACGAAGTGCGCCACGACGGGACGAAGGTGCCGCGCTCGTAGAAGCCGCATGGAACTGCGCGAGCCGATCGAACGCCTGATTCGCGATCCCAAAGAGTTCACGCGAGACGTCGAGTTCCCCGATCCGACGCGAGATTCGGATCTACGACGAGACGCTGCGCGACGGCGAGCAGATGCCGGGCGTCTGCTACACGCCGCGCGCAAAAGCTCGAGATTGCCAAGACGCTGGCGGCGATCGGCGTGCACGTCATGAGCGTCGGATTTCCGGCGGCTTCGGAGGGCGATCGGCGCACGCTGCAGCTGGTGATGGAGGCCAAGCGCCGCGGCGAGCTTGGCGACGTCGAGATCGTCGTGATGTGCCGCAGCAACCGCAACGACATCGACGTCACCGTCAAAACGCTGCGCGACGATCGGAATCGAACCCCGCGAGGTAACGTTCTTCATCTTCACCAGCGGCAGCGATCTGCATCTCAAGTACAAGATCGGCAAGACGCTGTTGCGATTCGAAGGGCGCGACGAGCGCGAGTGGCTCGATCTGCCGTTGGCATTCTATCGCGACGCGAACATCCGTCTGCAGTGCGATGCGATCCGTCACGCCCGCGAGTGCGGCGTCGAGCGTATCGAGTTCGGTGCCGAGGACGGCAGCCGGGGCGACGTCGACGTATTTCATCGAGTATTTCAAGGCCGGCCTGGATGCCGGCGGCACGCGTCCGGCGTGGCCCGACACCGTCGGAACGCTGACGCCCGAAGCGACGCGCTGGTATTGCTCGCGCATCGTTGCGGCGCTACCCGACAGGCCTGCCGATCGTCGCGCACCTTCACAACGACTACGGCCTGGGAACGATCAACGCGATCGCGGCGACTTCGTGTGGCTTCAAGGTCGTGTCGGTCACGGCCAACGGCTACGGCGAGCGGGCCGGCAACGTGAAACTGCACGAGTTCGTCGTCGCGCTGCGCGTGCTTTACGGCATCGAGATTCCCGGCTTCAAGTACGATAAGCTGCGCGAACTGGCGCGCTTCATGGAGCGCATGAGCGGAATCCCGATGCAGCAGCACGAGCCGATCGTCGGCTCCAAAGTCTTCGCGCACGAGTCGGGCATCCACACCCACGGCGATGCTTGATCGATCACCGGATGTACGAAGCCGTTCCGGCCGAAGTCGTCGGCGCGGGCACGAGCTTGGGTCTTCGGAAAACATTCGGGCGTCGCGCTCGTCGAAGACACGCTGCGCAACCACGCGCGCGACTGGCACCCGCCGGCGTCGAGCCGACGTCCGAACTCGCGCACCGCGTGACCGACGAAGTCAAGCGCCTGCGCGAAGAGCGCGCCGCCTCGAGCAAGAGCGAGGAGACGATCGAGCTCTACGAAGTCGCGATGCGCCGGCTTTCGCTGACCGAAGAAGACGTCGTCGACATCGCGATTGCGCTGGGCAGTCCGCGGCCGGCCGTCGCCTCGTGAGCGGGCTTTGAAAGCGCGCAAAATCCGGCTTGGCGAGGATGAATCGTCTTTCGACCGTGAGGATGTTGCGGCTATGACCGCGGAGGAACGCATGGCGCTTTCGTGGCGTATTACCAAGGAGTTGTTGTTGCTGCGGGGGATCGATGGAGCTGCAATCCGACTGGATCGCTCTACTGCGCGAGTTCAACGCCGCCGGCGTTGAATATATGGTGATCGGCGCTGCGGCGATCGCCTATCACGGTTACCCGCGAGCAACTCGCGATTTCGACGTCTGGGTTCGGCCAGCTCCGGAGAACGCTCGACTCGTCTTTCGCGCTCTCGCGAGATTTGGTGCGCCGATGGATCAGGTTACAGTGGCCGACTTCGAGCACGACGACACCGTGTGGCAACTCGGAGTTGAGCCGCTTCGCATCGACGTGCTTACCGGAATCGAAGGCGTAACCTTCGACGAGGCCTGGCCGAGGCGCGATCACGCGACGATCGATGGCCTCGACATTCCCGTGATCTCCCGGCGCGACCTCATCGTCAACAAGCGAACGGTCGGGCGGCACCGAGATTTGGCCGACCTCGAACTCCTTGGCGAGCCGCTTGCAGCGACCGAGGACGACGCTTGATGCGCCTAGCGCTCGATTAACTCGATGCGGTTCCCGAACGGATCGGCAATATAGCAATGGTGCTTTCCGTCAAACAATGAACCATCTTCGTCGAGGTGCCCTCCGCGAGAGCGAATGCGACGCACGAGCGAGTCATAGGCGGCGCATTGGAACGCCGGATGAGCCTTCGTTGCCGCGTGAAAATCGTCGTCGACGCCGAGGTGCACCAGCACGTCCCCACTTCGTAGCCATACTCCGCCGCGATCGAGTAGTTCGGGCGGCTTCGGCTGTTCCGTGAGCCCGAGGACGTCGACGTAAAACGAGCGCGCCTCGGCTTCTCTGCCGCGCGGCATTGCTAGTTGAACGTGATCGATCCGCCGAAACGGTGCTGGGGGCTCTAGCGGTCGGACCAGGCCCACTCCGAGATAAGCCAGCCGCTCCTGGTGTTTGTCATCGTCAGCGCAAACGTGGCGTTGTCCGTCTTCGGTTTTCCACGCTGTTTGTACGTGAAGGTCGCGGGATAGACGACGTATGCGTGTTCGCCGTCGACCAGGACGTGCCACGGAGTGCCCAGGGTGACGACCCCGTTGGTTATCCCATTCTTTTTCGCGTTGGCGGTGTAGGCGCTGGCCCAGTCGGCGCAGGCCCGGCTGCCCTGCCACTTAAACGGCGAAAAATCGTCGATGATTGACGCCGGCGAGTCGCAGGCCGCGGCCCACGCGTTCATATCGCCCTTGTTAAATGCCACGACCGCATGTTCGATCGTCGCCGTCACACCGCTGGTGTCCGACGCTGAACAGATTGCAGGGACGGATACGAGCGCGATTGCCGCCGTCAGGGCGACGATGATTGGTCTCCAAATTTTCAATGCAATTCTCCTCTCGGACCAGGCGGTTGACGGTATCGCAGGCGCTCCCCTGCTTCGCTGAGCCCGTAGGTTCCTAGGGGCCAGGCTCGACCAGCGTCGTGTCTTGCACGTCGGGCTCGATGAGCGGTACCTCGTAGATCGTGCTGCCGCGCTCGTGGATATCTTCAAAGGCGACCGTTGCTTCTCGGACAACGCGACGGTGAGGAAGGTAAAGAGTATCGACGGCGCTTTCGCGGGTTACATACGGCGCGCCGTCGAGAACCGAGAAATCCACCGACCACGCCACGTCCACGAGCGGAGCGAGGGTAAAGTTTCCTGCGACGAGCGCCTTTCTCGGTAAATAATCACTTGTGCCGACCCAGAGCTCGCGCAAGCGGTTATCCTTCGGCTTGCGCAGCGGCGAAAGCCCAAGGTGATAGGTCGGCACGCCGTCGAGCAGCGGCGTATCGATCAACGAAACTTTATAGTCGGGTGCCCGCGACGAGACGATCGCAATGACCCGCAACGAGCCATCCGCCACGGGCGAGGTCGCGGTCGCGTGCGCCTCCTCGTAGCGCAGGCCAAACATATACGTCGGCGCCAACAGCGGCTCGCCTAGCAAGTCTTCATAGGGCTGCGGGTGACCGACGGGGATTTGGATGCCGCCGCATCCCCCTCTTGCAATACAGAGCCCAATGCTGATGTTTACGTTGACGCCGTGCGGAACCGGCGGCGGTTTTGCCAGCTGTTCGTCGCTGATCGGAAAGATGCGAATCGCTCCGTCACTGGCGGTGGCGCGATAATGGTCGGCGACCCGCGTCTCTCCGTCGAGCCCGCTGACGGCAATTGTGTACGTGAGCCGGTCCGGATAGTGCGCGCTCGTAACGGCGGATCGAGCGTGAAGCCAGATCGAATAGGCATCTAAGGTCGCCGGCGCCTGGTCCATTGCTGACCTGCTACGCTTGGGCGCCCAGCCGCCAGGTCGCGACGAATGCTTTGAAGACGACCGGATAGGAATCGTGCACGAAACGTACGCTGCGGGGACCGGTGCGTTCGAAGCTGGGAATGGTAGCGACGAGATGCGCTTGTGCCGGGGTGACGAACTGCACGTCGAGCGCGATCGGCGGCTCGAAGCGAAAGGGCCTCGCAGTCGCGGCGCCGGCGATCGCTGCTTCGGCTTCGCGGCGAATCGCGCGCTGCGCCGCCGCCGGCATCATCGAATCGGCGGCGAAGTTGCCGATCGATTCTTTCACGACGACGCCGCGCACCCAGGGCATCTGCTCCACAATGCCTTCGACGGTCGTGCGATCGCCCGTCGCCAATAGGAGCGGAACGCCATAAAAGCCCAGCAGGCCGGCGTTGAGGGTCGCTTCGCTGCAGCGGACTCCGTTGACCCGGACGTCGTAGATGATCGAGGGCGTATAGGTGTGGCACAACACCGCGTCGGCATCCCCTGCTGCCCCGTGATAGCCGATGAAGAACGCTCCGCCGAAATCGCCGTCCACACCTTGCACCATCGAGAACGGCTTTCGGTTCCCGAAGATGACTCGTACGTCGGCGGGAAGCTCGTCGAGCAAAAGGTTGCGCATCGGTCCGTGCGAGTCGTTGACGAGCACGGTGGCCGCGCCGCGCACACGCGCGCCCTCGATTGCACTGGCCACCTCTTGAGTAAAGTACCGGCGATAGATTTCGTACTCGGGGTTCGGCGTTCGAGCATCGACCTGCTGCCACGCGCAAACGCCGGCAACGCCCTCCATATCCCCCGATATGTAAAGGTTCATCCGACGCTATTGGCGGTGGCGGCGATGCGCGTTGCGGCGAGAAAGGCGTCAAACAGACTCGGATAGTCGCCGGCGCCGAACCGTACGGCGCGTCCCCCGATGCGGACAAAACCCGGCATCAGCTCGATGAAATCGGCGTGCTCGACCTGGGCCGTCTCGATCGTGAGCTCAAACGGCGCCTGGAAGGTGAAGGGCTTTGCGTGTGCGATGCGAGCCATCGCCTCGCGCGCGCCGCCACGAATCGCGTCGCGCGCCGCCTGCGGCGTCAACGAGTTCACGGCCGAGAATCCGATCGCGTCCTTCACGACGACTCCGACTGCCCACGGCATCGCGCGCAGAGACTCATCGACGATCGTGCGGTCTCCGGTAATCAGGACGACGGGGACGCCGTGGCTGCCGGCCAGCGCCGCATTGAGTAACGCTTCGCTGCATTGCGTACCGTTAACGGTCGCGCGGTAAATGTCGTCCGAATAGGTATGGGCGAGCGTCGCGGCGTCACCCGCTTTTGCGTGATAGCCCGTGAAGAAGACCGCATCGGTTCCTGCGCCAAAACCCTGCATCATGCTCCACGGCTTGGGCGCCCCGGAGATAATGCGCAGATCATCGTCTGAGGGGAGCTGGTCGAGCAAAAGGTTTCGCATTGACCAGTGCGAGTCGTTGACGATGACTCGCCGCGCGCCGCCGTCGCGCGCGCCTTCGATAGCCGCGCGGACTTCCTGCGTCATGTGCGAACGAAAAACCGGATACTCGTGAATATCGCTGGGGTCGCACTGCTTCCACGAGCAAAGGCCCGCGGTACCCTCCATGTCGCAGGAGATATAAACGTTCATTGACGCAGCGCTTGGCGCGCTTGCGCCAGACCCTCCTGTGCTGCGACGTTTCGCGGGTTTGCGCGTAGGGCGCGCTCGTAGAGTGGAATAGCCTGTTCGAAATGATTCGAAGCCAAGTACATATCGCCGAGCTGCGCCAAGGCGACGTCGTCGCCGGGATGAGAGGCGATACGCTCCCGCAGCTTGCGCAGCTCGGCGACGACGGGTGCCGGCGGACCGCCCTCAACGTCGTTCTGCGATCCCTGCTGCGGCGTCTGCACTGCGGTTTTATTTGTAACGGCCTTCCCGAAGACCGAACCGGCCACCCCGAATCCATTGGCCACCAAAAGCGCCATGATGCCGAGGAACATCGCGGCAATGACCAGGAAGATCGGGAGGTAAATTCGTAGCGGAAGCCCGCCCGGCTGTTTTGGCGGCACGAAGAATCGGTTGGACGCACCCCGAAGAAAACCATGCAATGCTTCCCGCCGAAGCCGATCTTCAGCTGCTTTTTGCACGCCTGAACTACGAATTTTTTAATGGTGAGGTCCCCGGCTGCCGAATTCGCTATAACTCGCGCTTTTCGAACTCTGCCGGGCGCATCAGTTACACGGGCCAGCCGCTGCTCATCGAGCTTTCGTCAAAACAGCTCGGTCGCCGCCCCGACGCGCTCCAAGAGACGCTGCTTCACGAGATGATTCACGCGTGGTGTTTCGCGCGTTTCAAGGAAACCGGGCACGGGGCCCGCTTCAAGCGCAAGCTGCGCGAGTGCGGCCTGTCCTCCATCTATCACGATCTCGGAAATGCCCAGCCGCTGCGGGAATCGACCAGACGCTACATTCTGCGGTGCGAGCAGTGCGGGCTCGAGGCGCTGCGGCGCAGCCGGCCGAGCAAGCCGTCGAGCTGCGCCCGTTGCAACAAACGTCGCTTTGACCCGCGCTTTCCGCTGACGGTCTACGAAATCGTCGAGATGCAGGCCGTCGGAACCACGCTCGAGCGCGTCGCCGCCCGGAAAGGCCGCGACGAGCGCCGAAGCCCGTGACCATGACGACGACGAAGATCCATAACGGCGCGCCGGTCCGCATCGAGAGCGACTCGATGGGAAAGATCGAGGTTCCGGCGGACAAGTACTACGGGGCGCAATCGGCCCGCTCGCTCGTGCACTTCGACATCGGTGACGGCGCGTGGCCGCGAGACGTAATGCCGAAGCAGGTCATTCGAGCGATGGCGCTGCTCAAGAAGGCGGCGGCGCTGGTCAATCACGATCTTGGCAAGCTCGACGAAGGGATCATTCGGCTGATCGTCACGGCCGCCGACGAGGTGATCGCCGGTAAACTCGACGCGCAATTTCCGCTACGGGTCTGGCAGACCGGTTCCGGAACGCAGACGAACATGAACGTCAACGAGGTCATCTCGAACCGGGCAATCGAGCTTGCCGGCGGCGAGATGGGATCGAAGAAGCCGGTCCATCCGAACGATCACGTCAACATGTCGCAGTCGTCGAACGATACGTTTCCAACGGCGATGCACCTCGCCGCGGCGCAAGCGATGTCGCAGATGCTCCCGGCCGTGCAGGCGTTGCGCGACGCACTGCATGCCAAGGCAGAAGAATGGTCGCACATCGTTAAGGTAGGGCGAACCCACCTACAAGACGCGACACCGCTGACGCTGGGGCAAGAGTTTTCCGGCTACGTCACGCAGCTCGACCGCGCAATGCGCGCGTGCCGGGAAGCGTTAGACCCGCTCTACGACTTGGCAATCGGCGGAACGGCGGTCGGCACCGGCCTCAACGCGCATCCCGAGTTCGGCGAGCGCACCGCGCGCAAGATCGCGGAGCTGACCGGGCTGCCATTCCGCTCGCATCCGAATAAGTTTACGGCGCTGGCGTCCCACGACGATTTCGTCTTCGCCTCGGGCGCGCTCAAAATGCTGGCCGCCGCCCTCATGAAGATCGCCAACGACATCCGCTGGCTGGCCTCAGGGCCGCGCGCCGGAATCGGCGAGCTCATTTTGCCGGAAAACGAGCCGGGCAGTTCGATCATGCCGGGCAAGGTCAACCCGACCCAGTCCGAGGCGATGACGATGGTTTGCGTGCAAGTCTTCGGCAACGACTTGGCGATCAGTTTCGGAGCGTCGCAGGGCAACTTCGAGCTCAACGTGTTTAATCCAGTGATGATCTATAACTTCTTGCACTCGACGACGCTCCTGCGCGATGCGTGCACGATGTTCCGCGAACACGCGGTCGAGGGTCTGCAAGCCAACGAAGAGCAGATCGAGAAGTATTTGGACGAATCGTTAATGGTTGTCACGGCGCTCAACCCACATATCGGCTACGACAAGGCCGCCGAAATCGCCAAGAAGGCACATCGCGAAAAGACGACGCTAAAGAAGGCCGCTCTCTCGCTCGGGCACGTTACCGAAGAGGAGTACGACCGGCTCGTCGTTCCCAAGGAGATGACCGCACCGCGCTAACGCGGGTTACGTTTTCGAGTCGTCGGAGCGCGGGTCTTGGCTAGAGCTGGCGCCAAACCAGTGAAACGGCCGCGACTACCAGCGCGATCGCGACGACGATCAGGAGTTGCGGCGATTTCAGCCGCAGCGAGAGCCGCGCACCGATTGGGCCGCCCAGCAACCCCCCTGCAACCAGCGGCACGACGTCCCGCGCGACGATGTCGCGCTGCAACGCGTGAACGACGAGGCCCACGGGCGAGGTGAGTAGGATCGCGAAGTGCGACGTCGCGCTGATCGCGTGCGCCGGCAGCTCCGAGAAGTAGAGGAACGTCGGAACCAACACGATCCCGCCACCCAAACCGAAGAGGCTCGAGAAAATTCCAACGACGAAACCCAAACCCAGGGCGGCACGATACGACATCCCTTTGATCTCCGTCACGCGCTCGCGCTCGACTCTCCCGGCCATGCGACGCTCCGCGTTCCACGCCATATCGACCGCGACGGCTGCCAGCAGCACCGCAAGGATCGTGTCGAAGAGCCGTGCCGAGATGTGAACCGACGCGATCGCGCCGAGAATGCTTCCCGGCAAGCCGCCCGCCGCAATCAGCAGCCCGATCTTCAGGTGGACGCGTTTTTGCAAGAGGTACGTGAAGGCGCCGCTGGCGCTATTGGCGACGATGAGAACCAGCGACGTGCCCGCCGCGTCGGCGGGTGAAAACCCTAAGAAGAGTCGCAGGATCGGAACCAAGATGAAACCGCCGCCGAGCCCCACCATCGAGCCGAAGATGCTCGCGACAAAGGCGGCGGTGAAAAGCTCTAGCGCAAACCGCAGATGGACTAACTCGAGCGGCCGATGTAGCGGCGATCCCGCGTGTCGATTTTAATAACGTCGCCCTCGCCGACGAAGAGCGGAACGTGAACCGTCGCGCCCGTCTCCAGTTTCGCGGGCTTCTGCACGTTGGTCGCGCTGTCGCCTTTGAAGCCGGGATCCGTCTCGACGATCCGCAGCTCGACGTGGGCGGGAAGGTCGACGCCGATCGCCACGCCGTCGTGAAACTGTACGTCGACGACCATGCCGTCTTTCAAGAAGTCGGCAGGGCCGCCGATCAGATCGCGCTGCAGCGTGACGTTCTCGAAACTCTCCTGGTCCATGAAGTGGAAGCCGTCGGCGTCGTTATAGAGCATCTGCATCTGGCGGTTGTCCACGGTGGCGCGCTCCAGCTTTTCGCCGGCGCGAAAGGTCCGTTCCAATGTGGTCCCGGTCCTGACGTTTTTCATGCGGGTGCGAACGAAGGCCGATCCTTTTCCGGGTTTGACATGCAGGAATTCGATGACGGTCCATAACTGGCCGTCCACGATGATGGTCACGCCGTTGCGAAGATCGTTTGACGAAATCATGCGCTAGGCTTCGAAAGGCGAATCGGAGTCTCCGCTCCGCTTCTCAAGCGCACGATATTGTCGCGGTGGCGCAGCAGGACGATCGACGCCGCGACGACGCCGAAAGCCGTCTCGGGTACGGACCGGGTAAAGATCCAAAGCGCTACGGGCGCCAGGACGCTTCCCAGCATGGACCCCACCGACGAATAGCGAGTGATCGCGGCGCCGGCCACCCAGCCGCCGACCGCAACCAACCCCGCCGGCCAGCAGAGTGCAAAGATGGCTCCAAAGGATGTCGCGACGCCCTTGCCGCCGCGGAAGCGCAGCCAAGGCGAAAAACAGTGTCCCAGCACCGTGCCGGTTGCGACGAGCGATGCGATGATCTGTCCGCTTGGCGGGAGGTCGGGGGAGTCCATGAATCCGGTGAAAACGTTGAGCGCCCAGAGCGTCGGAACGAAGCCCTTGAGCGCGTCGAGGAGCAGCACCACTGCGGCGCCCCGGGTTCCCAGCGCGCGCAGCGCATTCATCGCGCCGATGTTGCCCGAGCCCTGCTTGCGGATATCCGTGTGAAAGAAGACGCGCCCGACGAGATATCCGATCGGAATCGAGCCGATGAGAAATGCCGCGATGAAGATGCCGATGACCATCGCGATAACGATTGCGAACATGCCGATAGCCGTGAATTCGGGAATGCCTACATCCATTTTATTCTAGCTCCTCTCGCTCGCGGCGCGGTCGAAACTCGAGCGTGAGCGGGATCCCCTCAAAGTTGAAATGCTTTCGGATCATGTTCTCCAAAAAGCGCTTATAGTGCCCTTGCACCAGATCGGGATCGTTGCAATGAAAGACGAAGACCGGTGGGTGGGTTGCGGGCTGCGACGCGTAATAGATGCGCAGAACTCGGCCCGAGGAGACGGCCGGGGGATGCGTCAGCACCGCATCGCGGAGGACGACGTTGAGCTGTGCCGTCGGAATGCGGCGGTCGAGATTTTCAGCGAGCTCGAGCACAATCGGCATCAGGCTTCCTAAACGCCGCTCGGTTTTGGCCGAGAGAAACGTGATCGGGGCAAAGGGCGCAAAGGGAATCTGTTCGCGAACGGCGCCCGTCAGATCGCTGCGAGTATAATCGCCGCCCTGTTCGCGAACGAGGTCCCACTTGTTTCCCACGACGATCAGGCCCTTGCGTTCCTCGATGGCAATGCCGGCCAAGCGGCGCTCCTGCGTCATAATTCCGACCATAGCGTCGAAGACGAGGAGCGCGATGTCGCAGCGCGCGATTGCATTGAGCGATCGAAGTGCTGCATAGTATTCGATCGCACCGTGCGCGTGCTGTTTCTTATGCACGCCCGCGGTGTCTACCAGCCGATAGGTTCGATCGCCCCAGCGAAAAGGTGTGTCGATGGCATCCCGCGTCGTGCCGGGCGTCTGGGAGACCAGCGTACGCTCTTCGCCGAGCAGGGCGTTGACCAGCGAGCTCTTTCCGACGTTGGGGCGCCCGATCACCGCCAGGGCGAGTTCTCCGTCGGCCGGGGCTTCGTCGGTTCGAGCCGGTAGGAGTTGGACGATCCGGTCGAGCAGGTCGCCGGTTCCCTCGCCGTGGATTGCCGAGACGGCGACCGGCTCGCCGAATCCGAGTCTGGTAAACTCTGCATGAACCCCCGCCGCGGCGGTGGGCGATTCCGCTTTGTTTGCTACCAGCACCATCGGGCGCCGTTTGCGCCGAAGGATTGCCGCCACGTCGTCGTCGAGCGGGTGAAGCCCGGTCTGCGCATCGACGACCATGACGACCACGTCGGCTGCATCGGCGGCGGCCTCGGCCTGGCGCCGAGTCGCATCGGCGAGTTCGAGCCCGTGCGCCACATCGGCTCCGGGATCGATGCCCGCCGTATCGACGAGGCTGAAGGTTCGCCCGCGCCAGTCGGCGAGCGCGTAAAGCCGATCCCGGGTAACGCCGGGAGTATCCTCGACAATCGCCAGCCGGCGGCCGATTAGGCGGTTGAAAAGGGCGCTTTTGCCGACGTTCGGACGCCCGACGATCGCAACGGTGGCTGGGTTGAGCACGGCACCTCCTTTCTCAGTGCGACCGAGGGACACCCACACGGCCGGAATGGCCCAGTCGCCACGCGAAGTGCGAAAAGACGGATGCCCAGTATTTACATCGAGACTTTCGGCTGCCAGATGAATGAAGCCGACTCCCGCTATATCGCCGAGCGCGCGGCCTCGGCGGGCTATAGCGTCGCTTCGGCGGCCGAGGAAGCAAACGTGATCGTGCTCAACACCTGCACGGTTCGCGACAACGCCGAGCGCCGCGCCTACGGCCGCATGAACCATCTCAACGCGCTCAAACGCGTCGACCCAAGTCTGCGTCTGGTCGTCACGGGCTGTTTGGCCGAACAGGACCGCGACCGCATGAAGAAGCTCGCGCCGCACGTTGACGCGATTTTCGGAACGCGAGAGCTGGCGGAGCTTGGCGAGCAGCTCGCCGCGTGGCAGCCCAACTTCGACGACGTGGACTTCAGCGACGACCGCGCTCTCGTCACCTCGCTCGGGGGAACCGGCGACGCGGTAACCAGCGTCTTTTCGCACCTCCGTGCCTTCGTCACGGTGCAGCGCGGCTGTTCGTACTACTGCACCTTCTGCATCGTGCCACACGTTCGGGGCCGCTTCGATCACCGGCCGAAGAGCGCGATTCTCGACGAGACGCGAGAGCGGATCGCGCAGGGCGCGCGCGAAATCGTCTTGGTCGGTCAAACGGTCAACGCGTGGAGCGATCCGGCAAGCGGCGACGACTTTGGCGATCTCGCGCGGTCGGTCGCGGCGCTGCCGGGCCTCGAGCGGCTCGGCTTCATCTCGCCGCATCCCAAGGATTTCACCGATAAAATTCTCGGGGATCTCTGCAGCCTCGAACAGCTCAACCCACGGATTCACCTGCCGCTGCAGTCGGCGAGCGACCCGCTCTTACGGCGCATGAATCGCAAGTATAACCTCGCGCAGTTCGACGGGATCGTTCGATCCATCCGGCGCCGGTTGCCGGAGTGCGCGATCACGACCGACCTGATCGTCGGCTTTCCGGGCGAAACGGCGAGCGACTTCCAGGCCACGCTCGACTACGTCCGTTCGGGCGTCTTCGCCAACGCCTTTAGCTTCATCTATTCGATTCGGCGCGGGACGCCGGCCGCGCGCTGGCCACAGGTTCCACGAGAGCTTGCCCTCGAGCGTTTCGCGCAGCTCCTCGACGCTCAGAACACCGTGACGCGCGCTTATCACGATGGCTTCGTCGGCCGAACCGTGCGCGTTTTGATCGCCGGCGATTCAAAGAAAGACGCTCGTCGTCTGACCGGTAAAACTCCTGACAACGTGACCGTCGTCGCGCCAAAACCGGCCGATTTTCCGGCGGAGCATCGGGAAGGGCTCCATCCGTACGCGGAAACGCCGTGGCTCGACGTCGCGATCGAAAGCGCCCACGTTTGGGGCTGCTTCGGAACGGTGGTCGGGCGGGCCGCGCGTTTTACCGGCGCGGGAATGCCGGTCATGCGGCCGCTCCTCGATTTGATCGCAACGGCATAGGAACTTTGACCAAGTACTCGCCGATGCTCGAGCAGTACTTTGGCATGAAAACCAAACATCCCGAGGCAATTCTGCTCTCCCGAGTCGGCGATTTCTACGAGGCCTACGGCGAGGACGCCGAAACCATCGCGCGAGCGCTGCAGATCGCCCTGACGAGCAAAGAGGCCGGCGCGGGTCAGCGCGTGGCTATGGCCGGCGTCCCGCACCACGCGCTCGCGGGCTATCTCGCAAAGCTCGTCAAGCAGCGTTTCATCGTGGCGCTTGCCGAACAACTGGAGGTTCCGCAGCCGAACCGGCTGGTGCGCCGCGACGTCGTGCGTTTGGTCACGCCCGGAACGTTGATCGAGGACCAGTTACTTGACGGCAAAGAGAACAACTATCTCGCGGCGATGGCGATGGCCGGCGAAACCTTCGCAATCGCGTACGCCGACGTCTCGACGTGTCACTGCGCCGCGACGGCAATCGCGGGCGACAATGCCTACGACGAGCTGCTGGCGGAGCTGGCGCGCATCGCGCCGTCGGAGATCGTCGCCGACATTCCATCGGAGTTGCGCTCCTCGATCGCGACGGCCGTCGAGGCGGCCGGCGCGCGTTTGGCAACCCCCGCTTTGGGGTTGGTCGAAGTGCGCGACCGCGCAAACCTCGACAGCTTCTCGATGGAGGAGTCGCTGGCGATTCATCGGGCACTCGATGCGCTCGGCGGGTTCGTCAAGCGAACGGGAGTCACCAACGGCGAACGCGGCCTCGGCGAGCCGGTGTTTTATCGGCGTCAAGAGTTTCTCGTTCTCGACCCAGCGACGCGCAAGCACCTCGAGTTGACTCGCGCGCAAGGCCTGAACCCGAAAGCGACGCTGCTCGCGACACTCGACCTGTGCGCGACAGCGATGGGATCGCGCATGCTCAATCGCTGGATTCTCGCGCCTTCGATCGACCCCGGCGAAATAACGCGACGCCAAGATGCGCTTGCCGCCTTGCTGGCCCAGCACGAGCGCCGGCAATCGCTGCGAGAGGTTCTCAAGGGCATCTTCGATCTCGAGCGGATCGCGCAGAAGGTCCGGTTTCGGCGCGCGACGCCGCGCGATCTGGGCTCGTTGCGGCGTACCTTAGCGATGTTCGCGCCGTTGAGAGAGTCGGCGGTGCCCGAAATCGCGCCGCTGCTCGAGCAGGCCGCAGACTTTGACGCAATGTTGGACGATCTCAACGCCACGCTCGTGGACGAGCCGCCCGCGCAGATTAGCGATGGCGGCGTCATTCGCCCCGAAGCCGATGCCGAGCTGGCCGAGTGCCTCGCGCTCCGAACCGACGCGCGCTCCCGACTCTCAGCCCTCGAGCAGCGCGAACGCGAACGCACTGGAATCAAGACGCTCAAGGTAAAGTATGCCAGCACGTTCGGCTACGCAATCGAAATCGGTAAAAGTTACGTCGGGTCGGTTCCTGACGATTACGTCCGCAAGCAGACGCTAACGACCGGCGAGCGATACGTAACGCCGGAACTCAAGGAGCTCGAGCTTGCGATTTCCACCGCGCAGGCGCGACAAGAGCGGCTGGAAGCGCGCCTCTTTACCGCGATGCTCGAACGCATTGCCGCACGCGCCGACGACCTGTCGAGCGCGGCGAATGCGGTCGCGCAGGTTGACGTGCTCTCGACGCTCGCGCAGTGTGCCGCCGAACGCGGATACGTGCGCCCGGTATTCGTGCAAGAGAGCGTCGTTGCAATCGAAGACGGGCGCCACCCCGTGATGGAGGCGGTGCTGCACGCCCACTTTGTGCCCAACGACCTTCACGTTCGCACGGCCGAGCATCGCTTCATTCTGCTGACCGGGCCGAATATGGGCGGCAAATCCACCTATTTACGACAGGCCGGCCTGCTGACGATCATGGCGCAAATCGGCTCGTTCGTGCCGGCGAAAGCCATGAAGCTCGGCGTCGTGGACCGGATATTCACGCGAATCGGTGCGGGCGACGATCTAGCATCGGGGCAGTCGACGTTCTACATGGAGATGGCCGAGGCGGCGAACATCTTGCGACGGAGCACGCCGCGTTCCTTACTCTTGATCGACGAGGTCGGCCGCGGAACCGGGACGCTCGACGGTTTGGCGATCGCGCAAGCGATCTGCGAGTTCTTAGTAGGTCTCGAAGAACAGGCGCCGCTCGTGTTGTTTGCGACCCATTTCCACGAGCTTTGCGCGCTCGCCGAACATTGGCCGGTCGTGGCAAACTACCACATCACCGCCGTGGAAAACAGGGCCCGCGGCGGAGCGCCGGTCTTCTCTCATCGCGTGCAGCCCGGAAGCTCTTCGCGTTCGTTCGGCATCGAGGTAGCGCGCATGGCGGGGTTGCCGAGTGCCGTCATCGAGCGCGCGCAAGAGATTGCCGATGCGCTCTCCGGGGAAGCCGACATCGAAACGCGCGTTCCCCTGCGCAAGAAGATGCCGAAGCGACCCGCGCCCGAACGCCAGCTCCCCCTAATCTGAGGGTTTGCCGAGAGGGGTCCTTTGCGCAACACCGGAAGGGTTTCTCGGCGTGAGAGCCTCCTCGAAACGCTTCCCATTCTGCTTGGCAGTCGCGGTAATCGCCGCGGCGGTTGCGGATCCCGTAGTGGAGTTCGCGTCGAATGCCGGCTGGTTCGGCCCTGGAAGCTTCACGGATCGAAGCTATCTCGACGTTTTCCCGGCGCTCGTGGCCGGCGCCGGCATTCTCGCTCTCTATTTGATCGGGAGGGCACCGGCGGTCTTGGCGGGCACGGCGCTACCTCGTCGCGTCGTTACACTCGTGCCGGCGATCTTCGCTCTTCAAATCGTCGCGCTCTACGTGATGGAGACCGCCGAGCAGTTCGTCGTCGGCGGTCACACGCTTGGTCCGGCGGTATGGCTGGGTGGGCCGATCGTCGCCAGCCTGACGATCCACGCGGCCTTCTGCCTCGCCGCCACCCTTTGGATCGCGCGATCGGCGCGCGGGCTTACCGTGACGACGCTGCGAGTCATTCGATTGATCAAAACGACTGCCAGTTTTGCGGCGCATGCCTTCGAGATTCTGCGGCCCCGGCCCTCGGACGAACGCTGCTTCCGGCAACTCCTCCGCATACTCTGCCGAATCGGAGAACGCGCGCCCCCTCTCCTGCGAACGTAACTTTACATTTTCAAGCCTGGTAAAGACCGTAAGCGCGAGGCGCGCTTTTTGGTCGATGTCGCGCTTGCTCTAAGAACGTCGTGGAGAGATCGGTACGCAGTATGCATAAGAAGATTTGGTTTCGTGTCGCCGCCGTTGCGGGCGTTGCTATCCTTTCGATCGCAATCGGGTTCATCGCGGTGCGCGGCCCGATTGGCCAACAGATCGTCACGCAAACGGCAAAGCGCTCCTTCGGCCAGCTCAAATTGAACCTCTTGATCCTCGGGTATCAGGCCGATGAAGCGACGACCGATACTATCATCTTAGCGCACCTCGACGCGGGCCGGCGAACCATTACGATCGTGTCGATTCCGCGCGACACCTGGGTGCCCGTTCCCAAGCAGGGGCCCATGAAGATCAATGCCGCCTATGCCTTCGGGGGGGCACATATGACCGCTCGGGTCGCAAGCCGGTTGTTAGGCGGCGTGCCGATCGATGCAATCGTGGCGTTGCAGCCCGAAGGCGCGGCCGCGATTGTGGACGCCATGGGCGGACTCGACGTCAACGTCGACGAGAACATGAACTACGACGACGATAACGGCGACCTTCACATTCACCTCCAAAAAGGCGAGCAGCATCTCACCGGCGCACAGGTCGCCGGCTACGTGCGATTCCGGCACGATCCGGCCTCCGATTTCGGCCGCGTCAAGCGGCAGCAGACGGTGCTCAAGCTCTTGATGGATCAGTTGAGCGAGCCGCAGAACTGGACCAAGCTGCCGAACATCATGCAGCTCGCCCGAAAAGACATCAAGACGACGCTCAACAATAAGCAGCTCGTCTCGCTGTTGACGATCTACCGCAACGTCCCCGACGAGAATATTCGATCTTTCACGCTTCCGAGCAAAGCCGGGTGGGTCGGGGATGCGTCAGTTGTCTTTGCCGACCAGCGCTGGGCCAAGCTCATCGGCGCCGTACTCTTCGGTAAGGGCGATCCGCCGCAGGACGAAGTCTTGGTAGCCAACGCGACCGGAAATCCTTCATTCGACGGCACGCTAGTCGGTGCGCTGCGCGGCGCCGGCTGGAACGTGCCTACATTTGTCGATCAGAAAGTGAAGCGCACCAGCAGTGTGGTCGGGGCGTCGGCGGCGGCGGCGGCACTCGCGCGAACGTTCGCGACGGCGATTCGGCCCGGCACGAAGACGGCTCTGATCATCGGCGCCGATCTTGCTCCCGACACCGAGTAGAGGCGCGTCATGGAGACATTGGCCTGCGATAATCGATCAGGAATTGGGTGCTAGATGAGAGCCGGTGGCAACAACCAACAACGAGCGTTAGCGCGAATCGGTGGAGGCGTTTTATTCGTTGCCTTCTGCGTCGCTTGCGTTTACGCGTTTTTTACGGGGTACGGCCTGCGATCTTGCGGTCTGGGTGTTGACCTGGGGTTTGTAGCCTTTGCCATAATCGCTCCAATCGGCTGGTTTAAGTATGTCTTGCCGGTCTTAGCCGGCGCTTTTGTGGCCGGCATCCTCGTGCCTAGGGAACTGCGACGTCAACGAGCCAAGGCAACGGTCGTTGGAGCCTTATTCCTTGCTGCTTTATTGGCTAGTCTCATCGCGGGCTACGCCATCATGCGCCCAGCCAGCTGCGGGGCGCTCTAGGAATCAGGGTTCGTGAAGTTCGGATTTCGTCTCCGCCATGGGCCGACAAGCTCGCCCATGACACTGGGAGTAAATGAGAAGTTCCTAGCTGCCTAGTGCCGGGAACACGATTTGCGCCGTCGAGACCAAGGTGAGCGCGCCCACGATGATGACGGTGGCCCAAGCGATGACGTTAAAGAGCCGCGAGTTCGTCCAACGTCCCATCAGCCGCTTGTTGTTGATCAGCAGGAGCATCAGGACCAGGACGATCGGCAGCAGCGCGCCGTTGAGCACCTGAGAGTAGAAGATGATTCCTAAGAGCGGCGCGCCCGGGATAATGACGGCGCCGGCTCCGATGATGATAAGCGCGAGATAGAAGCCGTAGAACACCGGAGCCTCAAAGAAGCGATTGTCGACGCCGCGCTCGAAGCCGAAGGCTTCACAGACGTAGTACGCCGTCGAGAGCGGCAGGATCGAGGCGGTAAAGACCGCCGCGTTGAGTAGGCCGAGCGCGAAAAGCAACGCGGCAAACTTTCCAGCCAGCGGCTGGAGCGCGACCGCCACGTCGCCGACGTCGTTCACCACGATGGGATGAGCCCCAGGATGGATATTATGAATGTAGATCGTTGCCGCGCACGAGACGATGATGAAGTACGCGATCACGTCGGTCCAGATTCCGCCCGTTACCACGTCGAGGCGCGAATAGCCGTAGTCCCCTTCGCGAATCCCTTTCTCGACGACCGCGGCCTGGATGTAAAACTGCATCCAGGGCGAGATGGTCGTGCCAATGACGGCGATCACCATCAACACGTAGGCCTTCGATGCCTGGATATGCGGAACGACGCTCTGGTGCAGAACGTCGTGCCAATCGGGATGGACGACGAACGCGCTGACGATGTATGCGACGTACACGAAGCAGAAAAAGAAGAAGATCCGTTCGAGTAGCTTTGCGCTTCCGCGCGTCACGGTGAGGAAGACGAAGATAGCGGCCGCCGCGACCAAAGCGATCTTGAAAGCCTCGAGGTTGGGAACGTGCAGATAACCGCCGAAGATCGGCGCCGACGACGCGACGCCGGCGAACTCCGTGGCGGTATTGCCGATGTCGCCCAAAACGAAGAGGAGAAGGCACCAGAAGGTTACCTTCACGCCGAAGTTCTCGCGAATGAGGTCGGCCAAGCCTTTACCCGTGACGGCGCCCATTCGCGCGCACATCTCTTGGACCACGACGAGTGCGACCGTTATCGGCACGAGCAGCCACAGCATCGAGTAACCAAACTGCGCGCCGGCTTGCGAGTACGTCAGGATTCCGCCGACGTCGTTGTCGGCATTGGCCGTGATGATGCCCGGGCCAACAATCGAAAGGAACATGAGGACGGAACGAAAGACGTTCGGCCGTACAAAACGGGTGGCGGTGCCCGATTCTGTGCTCATAAGCCGATCTTCTGGTCGACGATGAGGGCCGTCCCGTGCATCGTGGGCGGCGGTCCGTAGGGAATCGAAGGCAGGCCCGTCAGCGCGTAGCGCCTGCCTTCGACGAGCAGCGCCGTGTTCGGCCCCGTCGCGAGCTGCACGCCGGCAAAACCGACGCCGTAGATCGCGTCGACGGGTGTGATCGCCCATCTGCCATTCGTCTCGAAGCGACCGTAGCCGCCGACTGCGAGCAGCTTGGCGCTAAAGTGATGCGCCCAGCTCAGGACGACTTGCGGCGAGCGTGTGTCGACAATATCCAGGGGCTGCCCGGGATCGGCATCGCGATTGAGATAATCCTCGACGCCGTCGAAAGTAAAGTCGTCGTGGGGGAGATGCCAGGCCACGTAAAGGCCGAGCTGACGGTCGTGCCCGATCGTCCCGAACCCATTTTTCTGTAAGAGGAAGAAGCCGTCGACGAAGCCCACTTGGGAAGCATTCGCCTCGGTTTCGGGTATGAGCTGCCGCCAGTCACCGTAGCTTGCGTGCATCTCCAGATACTTACTGTTGTGATCGTACTTGAAGTGAAAGCCGGCCCGGTTGGCGCCGGTGACGCTGTTGTCGACGAGCTGGTAGGTTGACTTCAGCCATACTCCGGGCCACGACCATGCTACGCTCCAGATGTTTTCTGGGATGCCGTACGGCAAGATGATCGTCGCATAGGTCGGGTCGAAGCGGTGGTACTCAAGCGTAGCGAGGTCGCTGCCGATATGACGCGCCAGGCTGAAGTGCTCGTAGTTTCCAAAATGCGACGTGCCGGGTTCGGTCACCAACGCCGTGTCGTACCACGCACGCCCGAGCTCCGCCAGCGCGTCCCAACCTTTGAGAGGATGAAAGAAGGCTCGGGCGCCTGAGATCGTTTGGTCTTGGCTTCCCAACTCGCTGGTGAAGAGGCGCCCCTGAGTGCCGTAATGGACGTCCTGGTTTACGCCGAAGAAGGTCGTGGTCAAGATGGGGTCGCCCGTCGTCCAGAGATGCGCGACTTGAACGGAAAAGCGCCCGAAGTCTCCACGATCTAAGACGAGGGAGCCCATCGTCAAACGCGCGTTCGTATCCGGAAGTGCCGGCAGCAGCGCGTCGGTCAGCTCCAGCGAGAGGCCGTTCCGACTCCAATACCCGTCGGCGCCGAGCAACGGTAACGACGACGGAGCCGCCGTCCAGTCTTTGATCGACGGTATTCCTGGTCCGAGCGTCTCGGCGGTTTGCGCGCCCAAACCCGGAACGGCATCGGTTAGCGGCGGAGGCGCAAACACGAAGTGGTCGCTCTGGATCAAATCGAAATAGCCGCCCCGGACCTTCCAACTGGCATCCGCCGCACCAACCGATGCGCTGAGGAGACTCGCGCTCGCGACGCTCGCGTCGTCTTGGCCGGCGTGGGTCGGAAAGAGAATCGCGTACGGAACGTTTCGCGAGAGGCCGTGATCGTTCAGGTTAGGGATCAGCGGTTCGCCCCAATAAAGCGCGTTGGTCGTGCTGCCGCTAAGCCCGCCGAGCCCGAACGTTGCGCCGAGATCGACGCCGTTCGCGTGATAGGTGCCCGAGACTTCGTATTGCGCGATGCCCGCGACCCCCGGCGTGACGGGCGCACCGGTGAACCAATCGTACGGTGACATCGGCGAGATCGGCGAGCCGTTTGCAAACCCCGGCCCCTCCGGCGGGGTAATCCCACGCCCGCCGGTCGCCTGGTCGATGAAGACGTTGGAGCCGCTAGCCTTCAAATCGAAACGCGGAGCTGGCGTGGGAGAAGGCGACGGCGATGTAGCCGCTATCGCCCCGATGGGGAGCGTAGCCAGCAGAAAAGTAGCGAGCACGGCAAACCTTTGGGCCGGCTAACCGACGAGCGAACGCCAGTAGCTAAAGTTATAGGCGGGATTGCTGCCTTGGTTTGCCCGCAGGCTATCGTCGTGGAATGCAGCCGTTCCGCGCTGCGCTCGGTTGCTCGCAATATCGAGCAAAAATGCCAGAACGTTTTTCATGACACATACCTCCTACTCCGTTACGGTTTGCCGCGCCGGTCGAACGACGCAGCGGCAAATAAGCGGCTCATAGCGAGCTGGCAAGATCGCATACTAGGTCCGTCGTCCATGGCTGGACATCACCCCCTTCCAAAATAAAAGACTGTCGCTACTTCCGCGCAGGACTCACTATCGGTCCTTCATCCTTCGACTGCGCTGACCTTGTCGAAGGGCTCCCGGATCTGGTGACCCGCTGGGCCCCACGACCTTTCGGGGCGATGGCGCCTTTTCGCGCAGACGCCTCACCTAACTTCGTTGTGTGTGCCTACGCCGTGACCTCGCGATCGACGGTGACCCGTTTCTTCAACGGGGATTAGCTCACTCTTGAGCGCCAACTACGCTCACCTCGCTCATCCCTGGCTTCCGCCTTCGAGCGCGGCTGCCGTCCGGGCGCGAGTGTTCGCTTTCCCGCCGACAATATTCAATCTATCATGCAGAAGGGCCATACGCCTGTCACACGCGTTTTGTCAAGAGCGCCGTCACCTCGTATTTACTGGCGCGGGATCCCGGCCAGGATACTCGGGTTCGCCGCGAATCTAGCAGACGTGGCTGCCATTCGCGAACTAGATGCGGTAACGATCGGTCAGATTGCTGCCGGAGAGATTATCGAACGCCCCGCCTCGATCGTCAAAGAGCTCGTGGAAAACGCCGTTGACGCCGGGGCGACTCGCATTGCCGTCAATGTCGAACGAGGCGGCCTCGAGCTCATCGAAGTCGTCGACGACGGGGCGGGCATAGCGAGTCAAGACCTGGCGTTGTCGGTTCGACGTCATGCCACGAGCAAACTCAACGCCGCTTCCGAGTTGGAATCCATCGCGACGCTGGGCTTCCGCGGCGAAGGCTTGGCTTCGATTGCCGCCGTTTGCCAACTGGAGATCGTTTCTCGCGAGCCCAGCCTCCCGATTGGCGCGCGCGTTAGCGCGCATGCCGAGGAGGTGCGCGCCATCGAGCCGGCGGCGGCGCCGGCCGGCACGCGCGTTCGAGTTCGTTCGCTCTTTGAACGGCTCCCGGTCAGACGTGAGTACCTTCGCGCACCCAGCGCCGAGTTTAATCGCATCTCATCGTGGCTTTCGAGCTTCGCCCTCGCCTATCCGCAGATCGCCTTCACGCTGCGCCACGACGGCAAAGACGTCTGGGTGATGCCGCCAAGCGAACAAGAGCGCGAGCGCCTTGCGATGGTCTTCGGAGCGCAAGCCGCGAAAGCTCTGCTACCGCTCGACGGCGCCGCGGCCCGGATGCTTGACGGCACGCTGCGCGGCTTCATTAGCGAACCGGGACGCGACCGTCCCGATCGACGAATGCAACTGCTCTTCGTCAATGGGCGGTTCGTGCGCGGCGTGCCGCTAGCCGGCGCGTGGACGAGCGGCTATTCGACGTTTACCATGATGGGGCGCCATCCGTACGGCGTGCTGTTCCTGGAGCTGCCGCCGGATCACGTTGATTCCAACGTGCATCCGACGAAGTATGACGTCCGCCTACGCTATGCGTCGCAAGTCTTCGATGCCGTGCGCACAAGCATCTCAGCAACGCTCAAAACGCACGCGCGAGTTCGCTTTACCGAACAGACCGGAAGTATGTCGAGCGAGAACATATTCGCGGGCGCGGCGAGCCCGGCCATCTCGCTCTTCGGCCCGGCGCCCGAAGAGAGCGGCGCCCCGGACTCCGATCGCCTTCGCATCCTCACGCAGCTCCATCGAACGTTCATCCTAGCGAGCGACGGCGACGCGCTGCTGCTGGTCGACCAACACGCGGCGCACGAGCGCATCGCCTACGAAGCAATCGTGGCGGCCGCCGCGCAGCAGGCTCCCAGCGAGCCGCTGCTGGTGCCGCACGTCGTCGAACTCGACGCGGCGCGGAGCGCGGAACTCGATCGTCTGCTTGATGTCACTGCGCGAAGGCGGCCTCGAGATCGAAGCCTTCGGCGAGCGAACCTACCGCATCGTCGCGACGCCTGCCGGGCTACGCCTCGCGCAGCTTCGATCTCAACGGCATGCTCGACGATCTGAGCGAGGATCCCAAGCAGCGCGACGTTCGCGAGCGCGTTTGGGCGACGCTGGCATGCCATAGCGTGACGGTTGCCGGCGAACCGCTTGCGCGCGCAGGAGATGTCCACGCTCGTCGAGCGTTTGCAGCACTGTGCGAATCCCATGCATTGCCCGCATGGCCGCCCGACGATGGTGCGCTTGAGCCCCGACGAGATTGCGCGCATGTTCAAGCGTGTCTGAGGGTGTCCTGATTCTAGCCGGTGCGACGGCGAGTGGAAAGACCGAGCTTGCGCTCGAGCTGGCAGCAGCTTACGACGCGGAGATCGTCGGTGCGGATTCGCGACAGATCTATCGTGGGATGCCGATCGGCACCGCCGCGCCCACACCGCAGCAGTTGGCGCAAGCGCCGCATCATCTCGTCGGGTTTCTCGATCCGGCACAACGCTACTCAGCCGGTCGTTACGCAAGCGATTCGATGGCGGCGATTGGCGATATTCTCGCGCGCGGAAAGCGCGCGATCGTCGTGGGCGGCACCGGCTTTTATATCCGCGCGCTGCTCGGAGGTATCGACCTCGCGCCGCAATATGACGAGTCGCTGCGAGAGCGGCTGGCGCGGGAGGCGCGGATTCACCCCGCGGAGTTTTTCTACGAGTGGCTCGAAAAGCTCGACGCCGAGCGCGCGCAGGCGCTGCATCCCGGCGACAGCTATCGAGTGCTCCGCGCGCTCGAGATCGCGCTGGCGCAAAGGTCGGCGCCCCCTTCTTCGGAGCGGGTGCGAACGCTGCGCGGCGAGGGGCTAGCGTCGCTTCTCGTCTTTCTCGATCTGCCGCAGGACGAGATCGACCGGCGCATCGCGGCACGGACGGAGCACATGTTGGCCGCGGGATTGCTGGACGAGGCCGAACGCATCGGTGAATCCGCCGTCGCTGCCAACGCGGTCGGTTACCCGCAAGCGTTGGCCCATCTGCGCGGCTGGAGTACGATTTCCGAGCTGCGTGCATCGCTCGAGCGAGCCACCAGGCGCTACGCTCGGCGCCAACGCGCGTGGTTTCGCGCGGAGCCTGACACGCTCTGGTGCGCACCGGACGAGCTGCACGAGACGGTACGGGAAAAGCCTCGGATGGTCTCCGAAGCGCGATTAAACGTGAAAATAACGAAGATGCATGGCGCGCGAAACGATTTCGTGATCGTCGACCGGCGGCACGATGGGCGCGTGGACCTCGCGCGCTTCGCGAAGTGGGCTTGCGATCGCCGGGCCGGCATCGGTGCCGACGGCGTGATTGCCATCGAATCGTCGAGGTCGCCGGCGCGCGCATGCGCACGATCAATGCCGACGGAGGCGAGGCCGAGATGTGCGGCAATGGCGTGCGCTGTGCGGCACGCTTTCTCGACGAAGCAGGAGAAGGTTCGAGCGTCACATTCGAAACCGAGGCGGGCCTGGTCTCGACGGAGATCGTCTCGCGCGGACCCGAATACGCGGTTCGCGTCGCGATGGGGCGCCCGTTAATTGCGCAGCTAAATGGGGAGTGGTTCGTCGATCTCGGGAATCCGCATGTGGTGCTCGTGCGCTCGAGCCTCGACGACGTCGATCTCGAAAGCGTCGCTGAAGCGCTCCAAAAGGATTCGCGATTTCCAAACGGCACGAACGTGCACGTCGCGCGGTTGCAAGGTCCGCAGCGATGCGCGTCGTCCATTGGGAACGCGGGGTTGGCTTGACGATGGCGTGCGGAACCGGGGCCGTCGCCTGCGCTGCCGTGGCGATCGCGAGCGGGATGGCCACTTCGCCGGTTGAGGTTTTCGTGCCGGGAGGACGGCTGCTGGTCGAATGGGACGGCACCGGCAACGCGTATCTCACCGGGCCGGCCGTACGGGTTTTTGATACCGAAGTCGGCCTCGATCACGAACTTGCGCGGTGAGGCCTCCGTCGCGCTCGCATCGTGCGGCGCCGGGGGCCGGATTTCGTACGATCCGAGCCTGGTGCCGCTGGCCGATGCCGGCATCGTTCGCGAGGCGCTTCTCGACGAGCTGATTCCGGCGCCGCAGAGCACGCTGGAGATGCTCCTTCCCCGGCGCCGTCCGCTGACGACGATCGGGCCGATCTCCGGGCGCGATGCGCTCGCGGTAGCTTTGCCGGCCGGCTACACGCGACTGCTCGTGCCCGCGTATGCGGCGCAGCGCAACGCGCCGGCGCTGCCGCTGTTCGGTTACACGTTTGCCTGCGCGTCTTAACGATCGGTTGCACGTCGCCGCGATGAAGACCGACGAAAGCGACGATTGGAAACCCCGCCGCTTTAAGCCGGGCGAACTCGAAGGGCTGATCGAGGCGCGCCTCGCGAACGAGCCTCGGCAATCGGCGTGCTGCGCGCAAGTTGCGATTTGCTCGCGTGAGTACGCCTGCTTTACGGCGCAGAACGTCTTTCTCGAACGCGGCGAAGCCGCGCTGCCGGTTTCGCCGAAATGCAACGCGCGCTGCATCGGCTGCATTTCCGAGCAAGAGGCAGAGGCCGGCATACCGTCGCCGCAAACGCGCATCGCCGAGGAAGCGGCGGCCGAGGAACTGGCGCGACGTAGCAATTCATCATTTGGAACGCGTCGAAGACGGAATCGTCTCGTTCGGCCAAGGGTGCGAAGGCGAGCCGCTGCTGCGATCGATCGCCATCGCGCGGGCGATCGAACGCATTCGCGCGCGAGTGCGACGAACGGAACGATCAACTTGAACACGAACGGCAGTCAGCCGGCGGCGCTGGCGCGCTGCATCGATGCCGGATTGCAAGCGGTTCGAATTAGCCTCAACTCGTTTCGTCCCAACGTCTATGCTGCGTATTACCGGCCGCAGGGCTACGGACTCGGCGACGTCTTCGCCTCGGTACGATTGGCCCGCGAACGCGGGCTCGCCGTGAGCCTCAACCTCTTGACGCACCCCGGCGTCACGGACGAGGAAGCAGAGGTTGCGGCGGCGGATGCGTTTTTGCGCGCGACGCCGGTCGCAATGGTCCAGACGCGCACGCTCAATATCGATCCGGTGCTCTACTTCGAAACCGTTGGCCGGCCGCGCGCGCCGTTGGGCATGCGCCGTGCGATCGAAGCGATTCGAGCGGTCACGCGCGTCGGAAACTTTACGCATACGCATTAGAGAGCGCGTGAAGCTGTGGCAGATCCTCGCCGTCGTCGGCCTCGGCGTTCTCTACGGACTGATCGAGCCGGGACGATTGGCGTACGCGCTCGGCCACGCCACGCTGTACGTCTTTCTTCCCGGCGCTGCTTTTCGAGGCAGCGTGGAACCTGAACGTTCGGGCAATGCGCCGGCAGTGGATCGCAATCGCGACGCTCGCCGGACCGGGCGTGCTGCTCACGGCCGCAATCGTCGCGGGAGCGCTCTCGATCGTTCGCGTGCCGTTCGGCCCCGCGCTCTTGGCCGGCAGCTATTCTCAGCGCGACCGACCCGATCGCCGTGGTCGCGGTTTTTCGCCGCTTGAAGGTTCCCGCACGCTGGCCACGATCGTCGAATGCGAGTCGCTCTTCAACGATGCCGTTGCCGTCGCGCTTTATCGCGGCGTGCTGGTTGCAATCGGGATCGGGGCAGTAAGCGCCGGCAGCGATTGCCGTCATTACGGCGCTGACGGTGGCCGGGGCTGCCGGCGGCGTCGCGCTGGGAGTCGCGCTCGCCTTTATCCTTGCACGCCTTCTGCACGGCATACGGCGGGCCAGAGTTCAAATTGCCGCGACGCTCCTGTGCGCGTACGGGGCCTATTTTCTCGCGGATTACCTGCATCTCTCCGGGCATCTTTGCGACCATCGCCTTCGGGATCGCCTTGCGCTACTTCGAGCGCGCGTGGATCACGCTGAAGATCGCCGACGACGTAAGCCGCTTCTGGGACGTCGCCGCACTGATTGCCAACGTCCTCGTCTTCTTCATGGTCGGCGCGGGACTGCAGATCGCGCGGGTCGCGTACGAGCCGGTATTCGCCGTCGCCTGCATCGCCGGGGTTGCCGTCGCCCGGTTCGTCGTCGCCGGGATGCTCTTGCCGTTCCCGTACCCGCGCGAATGGCTCGACGTCGTGCGCGTCGCCGGAATGCGCGGCGCACTTTCGCTTGCGCTCGCGCTCGCGCTTCCGGCTTCAACTCCCTATCGCGAAGCGATCGTCGACGGCACGTTTGCCGTCGCGCTCGCGACGCTCGCCGCGAGCAGCTTGACGCTCGTGCCGGTCGTGCGGCGAGCGGCGTTGCGTCAGACGCCCAGCGGATAGGCCTCCTCGCCATGCAGTGCAACGTCGAGGCCGCGTTCTTCGGCGGCTTCGTCGACTTTGACGGGCGTTACGAGGTTGATCAGCGCCAGCATCGCGTACGTGAAGGCGAAGGCCCAGGCGCTGCAGACCGTCGCTGCGACGAACTGCTTGCCGAGAAACGCGGGGTTGCCGCGCAGGAGGCCGTCGGCGCCGTTGGGATTCCACAGCGTCGACGCAAAGACGCCGAGCAAGCAGATTCCCAAGAATCCGCCAACTCCGTGGACGCCCCAGACGTCGAGCGCGTCGTCCCAGCCGAGTTGGTTCTTCAGCGTGACGGCGAAGTAACAGACGACGCCGGCCGCAAGGCCGATGATCACCGCCGTCATGGGCGAGACGTAGCCGGCCGCGGGGGTTATCGTTGCGAGCCCCGCAACCGCGCCGGTAAGCAGGCCGACGAACTTCGGCTGCCGCCCGCGAGCCCACTCGACGAAGAGCCAGGCGACGGCGGCGAACGAGGCGGCGATATCGGTGTTGAGAAATGCCGAGGCGGTCACGGCGTCAACGCGCAGCTCGGATCCGGCGTTGAAGCCGTACCAGCCGAACCACAGCAGTCCGGTTCCCAGCGCGATGAGCGGAACGTTATGCGGCTTGTTGTCGATCACGTGGCGCCGTCCGACGTAGAGCACCGATGCCAAAGCCGCAAAGCCGGCCGACGCGTGGACCACGATGCCGCCGGCAAAATCCAGACATCCCCACTTCGCCAAGATGCCGTCCGGGCTCCAGAGCATATGCACGAACGGAAAGTAGACGAAGATCAGCCAGGCAGTGAGAAATAAGAAGTACGCTTTGAAGGTGACTCGATTGGCAAACGCGCCGGTGATCAGCGCGGGCGTGATGATCGCGAACATCATTTGATAGGCGATATGCACGACGAGCGGGATGTTCGCGGTGCTGGCAAACATCGTCTGTAGCGTTACGCCGTGCAGAAACGCGTACGTCGCCGGATTGCCGATGATTCCGTGCCAGTCCGCCCCGAAGCTCTCCGAATACCCGAAAGCAAACCAGAGGACGGTCGTCCATCCCAGCGACATGAAGCTTTGCATCATGATGGTCAGCACGTTCTTGCGCTGCACCAAGTCCGCCGTAAAAAAAGGCGAGCCCCGGCGTCATCAGCATGACGAGGCTCGCGCAGAGCAGCATAAAGCCGGTGTTTCCGATATTGATCGTCACTGGCGGTGTAGGCATTGGCATTCCTCCGAGCAGACATGCGGAAAAAGGCGTTTTGCCAGGCCGTTAGGCAGGCCGCTAATTTTTCCCGCCTCAGCTAAGCGCTCGCGCGGCGAGCGTTCCATCTCCATAGCGCCACGAGTCCCCATGCGAGCTCAACGACGCCGAAGGGCCAGGTTCCGGCGAGCCATCCATAGGCCGACGCTGCAAAACATGCAGCGGCGAAGAGAAGCGTGAACGCCGCGCCCCGCGGTTCCAAGGCATAGAAAAGCATCATCAGCGTCACCGATCCGGCTCCGAATGCTGTCAGCACGGCCACAAGCCCTTTCAGAACATAAACGAAGCGCCCGCCCCGATGTAGGTCTGCTTCTGACCATCGATCGCAGTCGGCGAGAAACCGTACTCAGTGTCGAGCTGCACGTGAGGTCCAAAGTCACGCTGATAGACGAAGTCGACAGGCTCTTGCCGCCGAGATTTGGTCCGGCGGCCGAGAAATAGGCGTATTCGGCCGAGATCTGCGAGGGGCCGCCGGGCAGGGCGGCTGTGAGCTCAACGCTCGGAACGGTGGCGAAGTACGACTGCGCAACGCCGCCCGAGTTGAGGCCGCTGAGGGCGTTGAAGCTGAGCGTCCGGCGAGGCTGAACTCGGGATTGATCGTGTAGCCCCAGTTGAAGTTCCCGGAAAACTGCGCGTTGCCGGCGCGTAAAGGCGCGACTGCCGGTTGGAAAGGTGGCGACGGCGTTGACGTCCCCAATCGGCGTTCGAGCTGTACCCGACTTCGTACTTTACGCCGAGATTGACGTCGCTCGCTCCGGTTACGGTCGGCGTGCCGGCGGACGACGTTTCATAGCTCGGCGGCCCGAACTCGAGGTCGAAGTGCGGATCGGCCGTGCCGACGCGGATGAGCGATTGCGGGTAGTTGACGCCGCTGCCGCCGCCCAGGCCGGTCGTCGTCGTGTTCGTGTAACCGTTTTCGATGTCGAAGTGGCCGGTGCGCACCGTGCAAACGCCCGTCGTTACCGTCGGCCGGTTAACGATCGAGAGGATCGAGCCGCAGGGATCGCTCGGGGCGGCCGGAGTCGCCGAGGGTGACGGCGAGGCCGAGGGTGCCGGCGACGCTTGCCCCAGGGCGACGCCGCCCATCGCGGCGACGCTCCAGGCGAGGCAAGCCGTGGCGACGAGTCGTGTGACAAGCATAATGATGCGATTATAGAAGGGGCGCGCCGCCTCGGTAAGCCGCCGTAAGGATCATCCGTTCGGATCGTTCGAGATAGCCAATCGGATGGTCCGATTGGCGGATGGTGCGATTATCCCCGCTCGGCTATGCTGAGCGCATGCTGCTTGAGATCGCAATCGTTGCACTCTCGATCGTCTGTTTTGTGGCGCTCGACCTCTACGTCATCGGCTGTGAGAAAGTCTAGCGGATCGTGCCGTTCGACGACGTTTTGGGCCTTCTACTGACCATCGCCGGCTTGGCGTATCTCGTCTTCGCGATGCTCCGGCCCGAGAAGTTCTAGGGAAGCGAGGAAGGCGCGATGACGGCGATCGGATGGCTGCAGGCCATCATCTTCTTTCTGCTCGTTCTGGCGGTCACAAAGCCGCTCGGGACGTACATGGCCCACGTCTTCGAGGGCGAGCGCACCTGGCTGACCCCGATCGTCGCGCCGCTCGAGAGGCTGATCTATCGTCTTTGCGGGGTTCGCGAAGACGAGGAGATGACGTGGTACGTCTACGCGCTCTCGATGCTGGCCTTCTCGCTCGTGGGCCTTGCGTATCTCTACGTGCTGCTGCGCACGCAGAAATGGCTGCCCTTCAATCCGCAGCACATCGACAACATGACGCCGGATCTGGCGTGGAACACGGCCGTCAGCTTTACGACCAACACCAACTGGCAGTTCTACTCCGGCGAAACCGCGATGAGCTACCTCTCGCAGATGGCCGGCCTGGCGTGGCATAACTTCGTCTCGGCCGCGGCCGGTATCGCCATCGCGGTCGCGGTCGTGCGCGGCGTCTGGTGCGGACCAACGTAAAGACGCTCGGAAACTTTTGGGTCGATCTGACGCGCTGCTCGCTTTACGTGCTGCTGCCGATTTCGATCGTCGTCGGGCTCTTGTTCGTCGCGCAGGGAGTCCCCCAGAACTTGCACGCGTATCAAGCGGTGAAGTCGCTCGAAGGTTTCTCGCAGTCCATCACTGGCGGTCCGATGGCCTCGCAAGAGGTGATCAAAGAACTCGGCACCAACGGCGGCGGATTCGTCAACGCCAACTCGGCTTCGCCGAATGAAAACCCGACGCCGTTTACCAACCTCGTCGAGCTGTTGCTCATCTTTTCGCTCGGCGCGGGTCTAACCTACATGTACGGGAGAATGGTGAAAGATACGCGCCAGGGGTGGGCAATCTTCACCGCGATGGCGATCCTGTTTTTCGCCGGGTTTACCCTTGCGTACTGGGCCGAAGCCGGCGGAAACCCGATCGTACATCATCTCGGCGTAGCGGGCGGCAATATGGAAGGGAAAGAGTGCCGCTTTGGCGTTTCGGCTTCGGCGCTGTTCGCAACGGTGACGACCGACACGTCCTGCGGTGCCGTCAACTCGATGCACGACTCGTTCATGCCGCTGGGAGGCCTCGTTCCGCTGGTCGACATGCAGTTGGGCGAGATCGTCTTCGGCGGCGTCGGCAGCGGTTTGTACGGGATGATCGTCTTCGTCGTCTTGACGGTCTTCATCGCCGGTCTCATGGTCGGCCGCACGCCGGAATATCTCGGAAAGAAAATCGAACGCCGGGAGGTGCAGTTTGCCATCTTGGCGGCCCTCGTGACCCCGGTTCTCTGTCTGGTGCCGACGGCAATCGCCGCCGTGCTTCCTGCCGGGCTGGCGACGCTCAACAACGGCGGTCCGCACGGCTTTTCCGAGATCCTTTACGCGTTCACTTCGACTAACGCGAACAACGGGTCCGCGTTCGCAGGCTTAGGCCCGAACCTCTTCTATAATCTGATGACGGGCGTGAACATGTTTTTCGGGCGCTTTGCCGTCGCGGTTCCCGCACTCGCCCTTGCCGGCGCGCTGGCCGGAAAGAAATCGGTTCCGGAGAGTTCGGGGACGTTCACCACGCATTCGCCGATCTTCGTTGCATTGCTCATCGGCGTCATCATAATCGTCGGAGCGCTCACGTTCCTGCCGGCCGATTCGCTGGGTCCGATCGTGGAGCACCTGCTCGTGTTACAAGGAACGACGTTCTGATGCTTAGCCAGAGGCGTTTGGAGCGCCGTCCGAAGGCTCGCTCGCTCTTCGATCGCGCGATTCTCGCGCGAGCCGTGGGCGACTCGTTCAAGAAGCTGGATCCGCGCTGGCAAGCTCGCAATCCGGTGATGTTCGTCGTCGAGGTTGGTGCGGCGGCGACGTCGATCTTCTTCGTCCGCGACCTCGTCAGACACACGGGAATGTCAGGGTTCGACTTTGCGATCGCGGCGTGGCTGTGGTTCACCGTGCTCTTTGCGAACTTCGCCGAGGCGGTCGCCGAAGGGCGCGGCAAAGCCCAAGCCGAGTCGCTGCGCAAGACGAAGTCCGATACCTACGCGCGCTTGTTGCGCGACGACGCGACGGAGGAGCGCGTCACGAGCACCTCGTTGCGAAAGGGCGACCGCTTCGTTGTCGAGGCCGGTGAGATCGTGCCGGCGGACGGCGAAGTGCTCGAAGGCGCGGCGACGATCGACGAATCGGCGATTACCGGCGAATCGGCGCCGGTCATCCGCGAGTCGGGCGGCGATCGAAGCGCGGTAACCGGTGGAACGCGCGTGCTCTCCGATCGCATCGTCGTTGCGGTGACGGCCAACCCCGGTGAAAGCTTCCTCGACCGTATGATTAGTTTAGTGGAAGGAGCCCAGCGCCAAAAGACGCCCAACGAGATCGCGCTCTCGATTTTGCTCTCCGGACTTACCATCATCTTCCTGATCGCGGTCGCGACGCTCGCGCCGTTTTCCGCCTATGCCGGCAAGCTTCAGAGCGTTACGGTCCTGATCGCATTACTCGTCTGCCTCATTCCAACGACGATCGGCGGATTGCTCTCGGCGATCGGAATCGCCGGCATGGACCGCGTCATGCAGCGCAACGTCCTTGCGATGAGCGGTCGCGCGGTCGAAGCCGCGGGCGACGTCGACACGTTGCTGCTCGACAAGACCGGCACGATCACGCTGGGCAATCGCCAGGCCGTCGAAATCATTACCGCGGCCGGCATCGACGCCAAGGATGCGGCGCGGATCGCGTATCTGTCGTCGCTGGCCGACGAAACGCCCGAGGGCCGCTCGATCGTCGCGCTCGCGCAACAGGCCGGCGCGCGAGATGGCGACGCGCCGCCGAACTCCGTCTTCGTTCCCTTCAGCGCCTACACGCGCATGAGCGGCCTCGACCTTGCCGACGGAACGAAGATCCGGAAGGGCGCGCCGGACTCTGTATTCGCCTGGGTTACCGAACAAGGGGGCACTCCGTCCGCCGACCTTTCGCCGCAGATCGAGCGCATCGCGCGCAGCGGCGGCACGCCGCTCTTACTCGCCCGCAACACCGTCGTGATCGGCGTTATCTATCTCAAGGACATTCTCAAGCCGAATATGACCGAGCGGTTCGATCGGCTACGCGCGATGGGGATTCGCACGGTGATGATCACCGGCGACAATCCGTTGACGGCCGCAACGATTGCGAAGGAAGCCGGCGTCGACGACTTTCTCGCTGAGGCGACGCCCGAGACGAAGATGGACTTGATCAAGCGCGAGCAGGTCTCCGGGCGGCTCGTCGCGATGACCGGCGACGGCACGAACGACGCGCCGGCGCTCGCGCAGTCCGACGTCGGCGTCGCGATGAACTCGGGTACCCAGGCGGCCAAAGAGGCGGCGAACATGGTCGATCTTGATTCCGATCCGACCAAGCTCATCGAAATCGTCGAGATCGGCAAGCAGCTCCTGATGACGCGCGGCGCGTTGACGACGTTTTCGATTGCCAACGACGTTGCGAAGTATTTTGCGATTTTGCCGGCAATGTTCTGGACCGCCTATCCGGCGATGGGGATTCTCAACGTCATGCGCTTGACGACACCCCAGAGCGCGATCCTTTCTGCCGTGATCTTTAACGCCCTGATCATCGTCGCGCTGATTCCGCTCGCCTTACGCGGCGTCCGCTACGAGCCCAAGGGTGCCAACCGGGTGCTTTTCGAGAACGTCATGCTGTACGGGGTCGGCGGCATCATCATTCCCTTCATCGGAATCAAGCTGATCGACATGGCGCTGGCTGCGCTCCATCTCACATAGAAGGATGAAGGTATGATCAAGCATCTGGGTACTTCGGTTCGCGTCACGATCGTTTCGATCGTCTTGCTTGGAATCGTCTACCCGCTGGCGATGACCGGCGTCGCGCAAGCGCTCTTTCCCCGGCAGGCAAACGGCTCGCTCGTTACGGTGAACGGGAAAGTCGTCGGTTCGGCAATCATCGGCCAGCTGTGGACGGAGCCGAAGTATTTTCATGGGCGCCCTTCGGCCGCCGGCAAAGGTTACGATCCCACGCAAACCGGCGGAACGAACTACGGGCCGACCTCGAAGAAGCTGATCGCCTCGACGAAAGCCACGCTCGCGCAACTCGAAAAAGAGAATCCCGATGCGAGCGGACCACCGCCGATCGATCTCGTGACATCGAGCGGCAGCGGCATCGACCCAGATATCACTCCGGAAGCGGCGTATTGGGAGGCCCCGCGCGTCGCGAATGCGCGCGGTATGCCGGTCGCAAGGGTCAACGCGTTGATCGCGCAGCATATCGAGGGGCGCACGTTCGGCTTCCTAGGCGAACCGCGCGTCAACGTGCTTGAGCTGAATCTGGCGCTCGACGCCCCCGGCTAAAATTGAGGTTTGGCCCTTCCCGGCGTTAAGTCGTCAGAGCGCCCGGCTTCAACGCGGGACCACTGCGCGGTGGGACGCCCGTTTGAACGGTACGTACTCAAGATATCCGTCTTAGGCCAGCCGGCGGGAGAGTCTTCCCATTCCTCTTGGCGCCCATACACCGTCTTATCCAATAACCCTAGAGTCGGGTTCATGATTTCGATGCCGCGACCTCTTGCCCAGTTCGTCTCGAACACCCGGTCGTCGACTCTAAGATAACACGCAAGGAAGAATCTGTTGAACGGCCTGCCGGCGCGCAAGACATCAGCCGAATCCGCCAGCGAATACCAAGGGACGTCCCATCCCATGAAGTCGCGGTAGCGAACGCTCTCGTCGTAAGGGCCCCAGCAGAAAGTCGCGTATGTAACGCCTCGAGCATGAAGGTAGGATAGCTCGCGGACCTGGCCGTTGAAGAACGTGCAGCCTTCGCACTGTTCGGGGGCGGGTTCGCCCGGAAAAAACATGTGATAGTATGCAACCAGCTGTTGCCGGCCGTCGAACGTCTCGAGTAGCGTCACCGGCCCGTTTGGTCCGACAAGTTTGATGCCGGCATCCACTTCCACCATCGGCAATCGTCGGCGCGCAGCTGCGATCGCGTCACCCCCGCGGGTGTGGGCCTTCTCCATAACGAGAAGGGCATCTACTTCGGCTTGCCATGTCTTGCGGTCGACGATACGGGGCAAAGCCTTACTGTCGCCGCCAGTCGCGGGAACAGTGTCGCTCGAGCCGTTTTTCATGGGAGCCTCACTCTACTAGGACGGAGGTGAAAACCCGCTTTTAACAGTTTGACGATCCCCGCGGGGCGGAAGAAGAACCAGCAACTCGCGCGCGCCGGCATCGAGCAAACGCCGCGCGAACGATGGGCGCTGCGGCCAGCGCCGCGAATGCAGCGTTCCGGCCAGGGCCACCGTGGTTTGCGGGCGTGCGCGAGCGATTTCGATCAGCCGCTTCGGAACGTCGGCAGCGACTTCGTCGATCCACTCGACGTTGGTCTTGCGCGCTTCGGCGCGCAGGGAATCGACAACGGACTGGTCGACGCGTTGGTCCGGAGTAACGACGTGAGCGACGGCAAACTCGATGGCGAGTCGCGCCGCAATGCGTCCCGCGCGGGCGATCATCGGTAAGTCCGTGGCGCGCGAACCGATTGAGAGCAGAATTCGGTCGAATGGCGAGGCGATGCGTTCGCGGTGGCGGGCGCGCAAGGCCTCACGCAAGGCGAGCTCGCGGAGCGCAAAAAGGTTTTCCGTGCGGAAAAAGTTGGCGAGCGCCGTTTCGCAGCGCTCCGGCGGATAGATCTTGCCTTCGCGCAGCCGTTGACGCAGCGTCTCCGGCGTGACGTCGATCAGAATGACCTCGTCGGCGAGCGCGAGGATTCCGTCCGGCAAGGTCTCGCGCACGATAGTTCCGGTCAGGCGCAGGACCGTGTCTCCCAGGCCTTCGAGGTGTTGAATGTTGAGCGTCGTGATGACGTCGATGCCCGCGCGTAACACGGCGAGAACGTCGTGAAAGCGTTTCGGCGCGATCGAACCGGGGGCGTTGGTGTGCGCGAGTTCGTCGATGAGCGCAACCTGCGGCTTGCGGGCGATCACGGCGTTGCGATCGAGCTCGCGATAGCTGATGCCGTTCTCGTTCACGATCTTTTCCGGAGTTATTTCGAGCCCTTCGAGCAGCGCCGCGGTCTCTTTGCGGCCGTGCGTTTCGACGAATCCGACGATGACGTCGGTGCCTTCAGCCGCAAGCTGATGTGCGCGATCGAGCATCGCATACGTCTTTCCCGCACCGGCCGCCGCGCCGAGATAAACGGTAAGCTTACCGTAACCGACGCGCAAGCGGTCGCCGGCGGTCTGCGAGTAAGGCGAAGGCGCCGGATTTTGACCGACGTACGTCTGGCCCACGCCGACGATGAAGAGGTCGTATGGCAGCGGCGCGTTCGCGAGCTTCGTCGCAATTCGCCCGTGCGGCAGCGCGACCAGCGCGGCGCGTAAGGCTTGACTCGAGGGTGCAAACGGATCGGTCGCCTCGTGCAGTATCTCTCCCCCAAGCTCGCGCGCGACCGGTTCGAGGGAAGCGCGGTCGACGCCGGGCGTCGGTATAACCTCTAGCCGGAGATCGAGGCCTTCCGCGATCGCCGCGGTGCGCCGGAGAAACGCCGTCGCGTCGAAGTTCGGATAGACGAATGCTGCGGCCATCGAAGTACGGCCGGCCTGAACGACCGGAAGCGTCAGATTGTCGACGGTGCGCAGGAGCAGCTCGCGCAACATATGGAGCGTCGTTTCTTTGAAGGCCCCGTTGAGCGCGCGCTCGATGTCCTGCTCGTTGACGATCTTGCCCGCACGAACGCGGCTTTGGAGCAGGCGGGGCGAGACGTCGAGCGCGACGACCTCGTCGGCTGCCTGCAGGAACGACAGCGGAACGATTTCGCGAACCGGATAACCGAGGAGCGCTTCGGCCGTCGGCGCTACGGTTTCGAGGTGCGCGATGTTGAAGGCGGCGATAACCCCGATTCCACGCTGTTTGAGGGCGAGCGCATCTTGCCACCGCTTGGCATGAGCCGTATCGCCGAGATTGTCGTGCGCGAGCTCGTCGAGCACGACGACGTCCGGCTTCTCGCGTAGCGCTGCCTCGTAGTCGAAATCCTCGAACGTTGCGTCCCCGATGGCGATGTGGCGCGGCGGCACGCGGGGCAGGCTCTCGGCGAGGCGTTCCAAGTCGGGGCGCCCCTTCGTCTCGATCCAGCCGATGACGACGCGCTTGCCGTCGGCCGCGAGGCGCCGAGCGTCCTCCAAGAGCCGCCGCGTTTTGCCCGATCCCGGCGCACCGGCGACGTAGACGACGAGCCGCGCGCGGCCGCCGAGCTCGCGTAGCAGCTCCTCGGCCTTTGCCGTGCGATCCATCGCCGCAGGCCTTCGCGCTGTGGCAAGGCGCCCCCGCCACCCTGCCCGAAAACGTGTGCAGTGGCCTTACTCTGTTACGGCTTACTCGCGGTCGCGTGGATTATCGATCTCTTTACTCCACAGCTTTTTATCGCTGCGATCTTATTCAACGGCCCGATCGCGCTCAGCAGTCTGGCGCTTCGGAGCCGGCTCACGACCAACTTGGTCATTACGGCAGAGCTAGCAAACGCCGCGGCCGGATACTATAACGGCATCGTCGCGGGCCACCATTGGGACGGCATCGCCATCGGCGACCGATTATTGTTGGCCGCTTCCTACGTTCTCGTCGGCTACCTGAGCGTGAAGGCCCAAGAGTACGCTCGGGAAGCCGGTGTTTCGATGGGGCGGATGCGTCAGATCGACGTGGAGAAAGCGCTGCGTGTCGCGATCGGCCGAGTGCGCGAAACGCTCAACGTCGAGTTGGTGCAGCGCGCCGTGGCGCGCGAATCGGTCGCGTTGCTGGGCGCGGCGAAAGCCATTTTGATCGTGCGCGAGACGGCGTTTGGAACGCCGCTCACGCTTTTATACGCGCTGGGGGACCACGATATCTCGGTGGAGCGCCGGCCGCTCTCGACCGAAATGGCCTCGCTCGCCGCTCGTGCCGCCGAGGCCGACGACGTGGTCTCGGTCACCGCTAACGACGTTTTGGGCCGGCTGACGCTCGACGCGTTGGGCGCGTCGGAGGCGCTCGTTACGTCGATCTCCGCCGGCAGATCGTCGGAATACGTGCTCGTGGAATGTGCCGGCGCGGGCGAACCTTTCGCTTCCGACGCGCCCGCGACACTTCGCGCCTTCGCCCGGCAGGCCGGAATGGCGCTCGAACAGGCCTGGCTGTTTACCCAACTCGGCGAGCGCAACGATGAGATTGCCCGGAAGAAGGACGAACTCGCCGACCGTGGCGACGTAATCCGCGACATCGTGTTCGCGCTGGCGCACGATCTGCGCACGCCGCTTTCGGCGGCGCACGTTACGATGACGCAAGCGCTTTCGGGCGCGTACGGTGAACTGCCCGAGCGGTATCGCACCATTTTGCGAACCGCGCTTGGCGCGAACGACGATCAGCGGCGGATCGTCGAGACTCTTCTGCTGGTTGCAAGGTACGAGGCCGGCGAAACCTCGACCATCCGAGAGCGCATCTTCTGCGATCAATTGGTCGAGCGGATCGTTGCCGAGCTGGAACCCGTCGCCGAGATCAAGGGAGTCGAGATGCAAGCCCACAGCACGGAGCCGTTACCCACGATGGGCGACCCGCACGAGATTCGCCGCGCGATTACGAACCTGCTGGCCAATGCGATCGATGCAACCCCGCGCGGCGGTCACGTGACCGTGCAAGGCAGTCGCAGCGCGCAGTCGATTGCAATCGCCGTGGAAGATGACGGCTACGGCGTCCCCGAGGAGCGGCGCGAGGGTCTCTTTGCGCGTTTTGGCGGAGGGCACGTGGGTGCGGGAACCAGCCTGGGCCTTTACATCGTGCGGCGCATTGCGGAAAAGTACGGCGGCAGCGTCCAGTACGCTCCCCGGCCGCCGCGCGGCAGCATATTCACGATGAACCTTCCGCTAGTGGAGGTTTGAGGTGGAAGGCCACGCACGCGCGCGGGTCGCGATCGTCGAGGATCATGCGCTAACCCGCGCCGGACTACGCACGGCGCTCGAAGGCTCGTTCGACGTCGTTGCCGAGGCCGCGGATGGTTTGTTGGGTTGGGAAGCGATCCTGCGGGAGCGCCCGGACGTCGCCGTAATCGATATCGGCATTCCGGCATTCGACGGGATAACGCTGACCAAGCGCGTGCGCACCGAGCTTCCCGGGACGCACGTCGTGATCGTTACGATGCTCGATCTCGAGAACGAAGTGCTGGCCGCACTGGCTGCCGGCGCCGACGCCTACTGCCTCAAAAGTTCCGAACCGGAGCGCATCGTCGAGGCGGTGCGAATCGCCAGTGAAGGCGGCGCGTATTTCGATCCGCAGATCGCACATATCGTGCTCTCGCGTTTCTCGCCCGATACGCCGGAAAGTCCTCGCTTCTCGCCGTTGACGCCGCGCGAGACCGAAGTTCTGCGTGCCATTGCGGAGGGCCGCGCAAACGCGGAGATCGCCGAGAGCCTGCATCTCGGGCTCGGGACGATCAAAGGCCACATTCGCGATATTCTCGAGAAGCTCTCGGCTTCGGACCGCACCCAAGCCGCAGTCGTCGCGCTAAAGAAGGGCTATATTTAGCCCTAAGCGCCGAGGATGGAGCGGATGCGTTCCCCTGCGCCGTTCTTGACGATCACTATCATCGCGTCGCCGGCATGCAGTGTCGTGTCGCCGGTCGGGATCTCCAGGTCGCGCTCCGGGCGGTCGACCGCGACGACGACCGAGTTGTGCGGGAAGTCGATCTCGGAGAGGCGCTTGCCGTCCACTGGGGAGCGTTCGGGAATCGCAACCTTAACGAGCTGCATGTCGCCCTTGCCGAAGAGATGCATCGTCTCCAGCATCGAGCGGTACTTCGACGCGTTCACGTGCTCGTTGAGCACGTCGAGGATTAGCTCCGTCGACGAGATGACGATCACGGGGTCGTCGGTGTCCAGCGAGTTGAAGATCAGTTTATTCGCCGGATTGTTGACGCGGGCGATGCAGCGCGCCTTGGATTTTTTCTTCGAGAGAAGCACGACGACCAGGTTGTCTTCGTCGTCACCGGTATCGGCGACGACGACGTCGGCTCGGCTAACCCCCGCCGCATCGAGAACCGTCGGGTCGCAACCGTCGCCAACGACGGTCACTTGCCGATCGATCAGGCGCTCGAGCATTTTTGCCTTCCGCTCGACCTTCTCGATGACGACCACCTCGTGGCCTTGGTTGATCAGCGCGCGGGTGAGATACGAGCCGACTTTCCCGCCGCCGACGATGAGAATAAACATGTGCTCAGGCCGTCACTTTCGGGGGTAGAGGCGTGCTGCGAAAACGTTGGGCGAAGTCGCCGATCGCATCGGGTGCGACGACGGCATTGACTTCGTCGCCCTCTTGAAGCACGAAGCTGCTCGAGGCCACGCTAACGGTCTGCGCTCCGCGCCGCACGGCCGCGATCCGAATCCGCCCCTCCTCCTCGATTTCCGCAACGCGTTTGCCGGCATCCGCCGGACCGACGAGCGCGGCGACCGACGTCAGTTTACCGAAATCGAAGGCTTGATTCTCCCACGGCGCGTCGATCAGAACGTCACGGATCAGTTTGGCGCCGACGGTGGTCGGACAGACGGTTTGAACCCCGAGTTCGCGATACATCTGACCGCGCGGCGGGTCGTAGATCCGAGCGACGATCCGTTTGATCTTGAACATCCGCTGCGCGATGAGCGCCGCCATGATGTTGCGATTGTCGCCGTTGGTAACGGCGATAAAGCCGTCGGCGGTCGCAGCGCCGGCGCGCTTGAGCACGTCGTAGTCGATGCCGGTGCCGACCACGACGTGACCTTTGAATTTCTGGCCGAGGCGTTTGAAGGCGGCGGCATTTTCGTCGACGACGATGACTTCGTGCCCATCGGAATCGAGAAGTTTTGCAAGTGCCGAACCGACGCGCCCACACCCGACGATGAGGTATCTCATGAACTAACGAAGCACGTTCAGAGAACCCCCAGCTTTACCCTGGTCGCGGCAGGCCGCAGCGCACGGCAAAGGAAGGGAGCACGGTTCTGCAAAATCTTTCGAGGCTCATCGGGGCGTGGCTCAGCTTGGTAGAGCGCTTCGTTCGGGACGAAGAGGTCGCACGTTCAAATCGTGTCGCCCCGAAATCCACCTTAGTCCCGTCATCCTGAGCTTGTCGAAGGACGAAGGGGACGCTTGTTCTCGAACTTTAACCCTGCGGCGCGGCGCGTGCTCCGAGTAGCGGAGCAAGAGTGCCGAAACCATAGTCACTATTATGTGGGCGCCGACCATTTGCTCGTCGCCCTGCTCGAGGAGCGCGATCCGTCCACGCTGCGCGCCCTCGACGCACAGGGCATCGACGTTCCGGAGGTCCATGCCGAGGTTCGGCGAGCGCTGGGCACCGGCGACGACCGGCTCTGGGAAGGCATTCTCATTACCCCGCGCGTTCGGCGGATCATCGCGCTGGCACAGGAGCGAGCCGGCGAGCGGGAGATCGGGCCGCTCGACCTGTACGAAGCGCTGCGATTGGAGGGCGGCAGCTCGGCCGCCGAGATTCTGCGCCGGGCCGCGACCCGAAACAGAACGCCGGCGCTCGAGTAAAGGAGCGGGGTGGAGCACCTTCAGCAGGCCATTCTGTGGCTCGTCGATACCTACGGCTACCTCGGGCTGTTCGCGGCGCTTGCGCTGGGAAATATCGGCGTTCCGATCGGGACGGAGATCGTTCTTCCCGTAGCCGGAGCGCTGACGGCGACCGGGCATTTGAGCAACCTTTGGCTTACGATTGCGGTGTCGGTCGCCGGCGAGCTAGCCGGCGGCTCGGCCGGCTATGCCATCGGCCGCTTCGGCGGCGTGCCGCTGATCGAACGATACGGAAAGTACGTCCACTTTACCCACGACCGGCTGCAGGTCGTCCATCGCTTCTTCGAACGCTGGGGAACCTTTGCGATCTTCGTCTGCCGCTTTTTGCCGGTGTTGCGCGGCGTGGTGGCCGTCGCGGCCGGCGTTGCGGAGATGAACCTCGCGCCTTTCTACCTCTGGACCTTCCTCGGATCGCTGATCTTTTGCAGTCTCCTGATCCTGATTGGCAATGCGCTCGGCGCGCATCTTTCCACGGTGCTGCCGCTGCTGCATCGCAGCAGCTACGCATTCCTCGGCCTCGTGGTCGTTGCGATTATTGCCGGCATCATCGTCATGCGAGCGCGATCGCGACCGCTTCGAGCTAGGTGACACTACTACTTACCGATCTCTCGCAGGTCCCGGATGCGCCGGGCGTTTACATGATGATCGGCGCCGGCAACGAGATCCTGTACATCGGAAAAGCGATCTCCTTGCGAAATCGCGTGCGCTCGTATTTTCAGGAAGGCGCCGCGCATACGATTCGAATGGCGGCGATGGCGGAGCGAGTCGTCGACGTTCGAACGATCGTCGTCACCAACGAAGTCGAAGCGCTGATTCTCGAAGCCAATCTGATCAAGCGCCATCAGCCGCCCTTCAACGTTCGTCTTCGAGACGACAAACGCTACCCATACCTCAAGGTGACCAACGAGCCATTTCCCCGCGTCGTCTTTACACGGATGGTGCGCAACGACGGCGCGCGCTACTTCGGCCCCTATACCAACGCGCACGGGCTTCGCGAGTTGATCGACCTGGTACGGCTGGTCTTTCCGCTGCGCACCTGCCGCGAACCGATCGACGGACGCCGCAAGCGCCCGTGCCTGCAGTATCACATTCACCGGTGTCTCGCGCCCTGCGTCGGCTATCAGACCGAAGAAGAGTACGATGCGACGATCGACGAGGTCGTGCTTTTCTTGGAAGGCAAACAGGAGTCGCTGCTGCGTCGCCTGCAGCACGAGATGACCGAGTCGGCCGAACGCTTGAACTTCGAAGCGGCGGCGCGGCTTCGGGACCGTATCGTCCAAGTTCGGCGCGTCACCGAAGGGCAGAAGGTCGTATGGAAGTCGCGCCTCGATATGGACCTGATCGCAGTCGCGCGCGCTCAAGGACAGGCCTGCATGCAAGTCTTCCTGGTGCGCGGCGGCAAGCTGATCGGCCAGGAGCATTTCATCCTCGACGGCGTCTACGAACAGTCGGACGAAGTGCTGATGGGGGAGTTCCTCAAGCAGTTTTACACCGCGCGCACCGCGAGTGCCGCTGAGGAGAACGGGCTGTCGCTAGTTCGAATCGCGCGCGACAATCAAGCTCCCGTGCCGGAGAAGCGCCGCTCGCGTGCGGTGCGGGCGGCGGCCGTGCCGAAGGAGCTGCTCGTCGCCGCGCTCCCCGATGAGCGCGAGACGATCGAAGCCTGGCTCTCGACCATCAAGGGACAGCGCGTACGAATCTTGCGCCCGCAGCGCGGGGCGCGCTGCGAATACATGCGCCTGGTTCAGAAGAATGCCGAGCAGAATCTGAAAGCGTTTTTGGCGCATCAGGAAGTGCAAGAGACGGCGAACGCGACCGCGCTGACCGACCTCGCCGATGCGCTCGAGCTTCCGGAACCACCGCATCGGATCGAGTGTTACGACATCTCGAACATCCAGGGGACCAATCCGGTCGCCTCGATGGTCGTTTTCGTCGAAGGGCGGCCGAAGAAGAGCGAGTACCGCAAGTTCAAGATTCAGTACGATCGCGGACCGAACGATTTCGCGATGATGCAGGAGACGCTGCGCCGGCGACTGCGGTATTTGCGGCGCGAGACCGATCGTACCGACACGCCGGTGGAGCGCGAGTTGGCAAAGAAAGAGAAGTTCAATAAGAAGCCCGACTTGCTGTTGATCGACGGCGGAAAGGGGCAGCTCAGCGCGGTGGTCGAGGTGCTCGAGGAGCTCGATATGACCGGCCTTCCGCTTGCCGGTCTGGCCAAAGAGCATGAGTGGCTTTATCTTCCCAATCAGTCCGAACCGATCGTCTTGCCGGCCAACTCGGCGGCGCTGCATCTCGTCGCCCGAGTTCGCGACGAAGCGCACCGTTTTGCCGTGACCTACCACCGGCAGCGGCGGGCCAAATCGATGACGAGTTCGGCGCTCGACGCGCTCGACGGCGTCGGCCCGGTGCGCAAAAAGCGGCTGCTGACGGCCTTCGGCTCTCCGGCCGGAATTCGGCGTGCCGCTCTGGACGAAATAGCGGCCGTAAAAGGGATGAGCCCTTCCTTAGCCGCAAAGGTTAAGCAAGCACTTGAAGGAGGGTACAGACCATGAACTTACTTCTGCGCTTCCTCGTAACCGCGCTCGTATTCTATCTCATCTGCAAGTACGTCCCGGGCTTTCACATCGTATCGGTCTGGGGGGCTGTAATTGCGGCGCTCGTCTTTGGGCTGGTTAACGCGATTATCGGGCCCATTCTACGGCTGATCTCGCTGCCGCTGACGTTGATCACCCTCGGCCTATTCTCGCTCGTCATCAACTATCTGCTCTTTGTGATCACGGCCGCGCTCCTGCACTTGAACAGCGGCGACATCAATCCGTGGCTGGCGAACCTCTATGGCGCCATTATCATGATGATCGTCTCCACGCTGATGCATCAGGGGAGCAAGTCCGCAGAGGCGGCTCGCTAGGCGGTTTCGCACCGGGGCGCTCCGGGAAACCCTTGGCTTGCCCCGGCGTGTTATACTGTGTGTCGCCCTCGCGGGCGAAAACATGGGGCTGAAACAGGTTCGACAGGAACGCTGTAGTCGGCGTCAGCAGGCGGAGTTGCGAGCTCTCCTAAAACGATCGCAACGGCAATAACTGCCAATAACGAATACGCACTGGCTGCCTAATCTAGGCTAGTCACCGGACGCAGAGAGTCGGCCCGAACCACTCTGCCTTCCGGTCACAAACTCGGGCTGGCACGATCGCGTGATTCGACGCTCGTGCGAGATAAAGAATCTGCAGCGACCGGTAAGCCACGCTTCGAGGCGTCCGGTCGAATAAGACAAATTCGGAGCTGAGCCTGGAGAACGCGCCGGTTTGGTTTCTTGGACTCGGGGGGCAGTACCCCGACAGCTCCACCATTTTTCGCTCTACAGCCATCCGCCCACCGCCAAACACTATGCCTCAAGTCGGCGGCATCATCGGGATCGTCGGGCGACGAAGGCAAGGGGATGGCGACCGCCGGTTTGGTAATCGGTATCGCGACCGTGATTTGGAAGTTGATCCCCTGGGTGAATTTGTTGTAGCGAGCGTTTTGCGGCGGAGGAAGGTCATGCTTCGGCCGGCCGGTAGGTGGCGATCTGCCAATCGTTGCCGCAGGGATCGGTAATCATCGCGCGCCGGTCTCCGTACGGCGTATCGGCGGGCGCTTCGATCGATGTGGCGCCGGCCGCGAGCGCGCGGTCGTAGACGGCGTCGGCGTCGTCGACGTAAAGATAGAGAAGTGCGTTGGTGGCGCGGCGGGCACTTGTGTCGCTGATCATCACGATTGAGTCGCCGATCTGCAGGAGCGCCGGTCTTCCGGTTTCGTACGCGCCGCTTGCTCCGAACGCGTCGCGCAGAAACGTCACCAGCTTACGCGCGTCTTGAGCTACGAGACGCGGGGTTACGTTATGCCAACCCGGAGGGGCACCATCAGCCATTGAGGCGGAATTGTCCGCGTGAGGAGTGGTTGCCTGCGGCCGTTGTCCATAAATTGACAAATAACACAATCTAGTCTAATCTTGGATTATGTCGCCCACGGTAACAGTCTCGTCGCGGGATCTGTCAGGGCCGGCAGTTCGGGCTTTTGGCAAGATCGCGGTCGCCTGGCAGATGGATGTTGCCGAGCAGCGAGCCGCACTTGGCGGCGTTTCACGGCAGACGATTTACAACTGGCGCGAGCATCCTGAACGAGCGCGATTGAGCGACGACCAGCTTGACCGGATATCCTATCTTTTGGGCGTTTACAAGGCGCTGCATATCCTGTTTACCCGGCCAGAGCAGGCCGATTCGTGGATTCGCCGCCCGAACTCGTCGGTTCCGTTCGGTGACAGGCCGGCTGCCGATTTGCTGTTTAGTGGACGCATGCTCGACCTGATTCGGGTGCGGCGCTATCTCGACGGCGCACGCGGCGCGTGGTGAGGCGGGTTAACTGGTCTGAGAGTTATCGCATCATCCAGTCGCGTTTTCCGTTTGTTGGGATTTTCGATCGAATTGCCGATCCAAGCGACCTCGAAGCGATTCTCGCCATCGAAGCCCGGACCAACGATCGCATCCTCGACGAGACGGGCGTGATTGCGCTGGTTCGCCCGAGGGACCGGATAGGCGGCCCCGGCGCTACTTCCATCATGGCAGCGTTTACTCACACGAAGGCGAGCCGATTTTCGGATGGCTCCTTTGGCGTCTATTATGCCGCGCGGCACTTGCCCACAGCCGTCTCTGAGAGTGCGTTTCACACCGAACGATTTTATCGCGCTACGAATGAATCCAGCGCCGACATCGATATGCGTGTTTATGCCGCTCGGATTACCGGACGTTTTGACGACCTGCTGGACCTGGCGGCCGGCGATGCACGCCTCAATCCAGACTCATACGAAGCGTCGCAAGCCTACGCTCGCCAAGTCTACGATGCCGACAAACTCGACGGACTCGCCTACAAAAGCGTTCGCGACCATCAGCATCGGCCCGCCGTGGCATGTCTGCGACCGTCAGCCATACGTAACTGCTATTCGCATAGCTACATGCTGTATCGTTGGGATGGGACTGCGGGGAAGATCGTCGATATCGTCAAGCGGGAAGCGATAGGATTTCATTGATCCGATCGTCTGCCGATCGCACTACGGGCAGGGTGACGGGGACGCTGGATTATTGGCGATTTCCACGCTAACGATCTGCGCCGTCGGATCGCCTTGCATGTAGCGCCCATTGTACGTGTTTTCAAACGGTTCGGTAAAGCAAAGCTTCGGCGAAACGAACTGCGGATCGATGGGGCCCCCGCCGCCTAGGGAATCCGCAAAAACCCATTGTCCTTGGCTCGCACTGGTTCCCGCGCTGAATGCGTTGAAGGCCCAGACACTCGACGGCGTGGGAGTTGGGGCGGACGATGGCGACGGTGAAGGTGTATATCCCCGAAGAACCGACTTTTGGACGAGCATTGAAAACTCGGTCCCGGCACCGTTGCTGTTCGGATTGTATGAAAACTGGAGCGGGGTCGTGTTTAGCGGCAGCCACCCGGGCGGACCTTTCCCGGCCTTGGGCGGCACGAACTGCACGACTTCGGCCGAGGATCCGCCGGCGTTGCCCCGCGCGATCAGCGCGATTCGATAGCCCGCCCAGTTCGTTTGCACCGTGTCGGTCGACGGCGTTACGCCGGTGCCGGACGTGTTGAAGACGAACATGTATTCATAGTTCGAGAAATTGAACGGCTGAGCAACGTCAAAGAATAGCGCTACATAGCCCGGAGGAGCACCGCCGGCTCCCAACCCCGGCGGGTTGGGCGTGACTTGCCGACCACAGGCACAAACGGAGAGCGCCACCGCCGAGAGGGCGGTAAATCCTAAACCCGTTGCGTTATGCACAGTTCTCCTTCCGACAGCGGTAATCGTAGATGCTCCTCCTGTGCGGACGCTTAGACGGCGAGACAGCCGGCAGTTAAGAGGGTCGCCGTAGTGCCGCGCGAATTTCCAATCATGGGAGCCCGAGCCGCGTTTTTATTCGTTCTAACAGTCGGCTGCGTCATCGCCGTGGGGAATCCGCCGGCGGCGAAGGCCGGCTCCCTAGCTGTCGTCTATCCGCCGACGCCGCGAAGTAACGTCGTCGATAGTTATTTCGGAAACGCAGTTCCCGACCCGTACCGATGGCTCGAACAAAAGCAGTCGTCGCAGGTCAAGCATTGGCTATCGCTTGAAACGCAGCTCACGTCGAAGAACCTAGCCGATCTTCCTAACCGTCAAGCCCTGCGGACAATGATTCTTGGCTTGATTTCGGCGCCGTCTGACGGCGTTCCCGACAAAGGCAAGTACGCAACGATATTCTCTCGGACGGTCCCCGGTCGCTCGCAACCGGTTCTCATGGTGATCCGCGACGGACGAACGTCGACGCTGTTGGATCCTAACTCGCGTTGGCGCGACTCCTCGACGCTGCTCTCTCAGTGGTACCTGTCGCCCGACGGGCGCACCCTCGCGTACGCTACGAATGTTGCCGGTGGCGGGTGGCTCCGCTGGCATACCCTGAGCACCGTCGACGGCGCTGATCTTCCCGGCATCGTTGCCGGTACGCCCGACTGGGCACCGATTTCGTGGGCCCGCGACAGCAGCGGCTTTTACTACGGCGGTTATGGATCGGAACGAGAACGGCCGGCTGGTACCGCAATCGGGCGGGGGTTTGCCGCGCTCTTCCATCGTGCCGGCACGCCGCAGTCGGTCGACGCCGTCGTCTACGCTCGCCCCGACCATCCGGATTGGCTGTCATATGCAAGCGAAAGCTGGGATGGCCGTTACCTTATTCTTGGTGCAGTCGAAGGCTCCGGAAGCGGCGGGAATCTCGTGGCGATCAGAGATCTCGATGCGCGGCCGGTTCGAACGACAATCCTGCGTGCTCTCGGGGATGCGCAATACAGCTACGTCGATAATGCCGGCCCCGTTTTTTACTTTCAGACGAACGCGGGTGCGCCGAGAGGGAAGGTTGTTTCGATCGATTTACAACGTCCGTCATTCGAGCGGGACGTCATCCCCGAGCGGTCGGACGTTCTCGAGGATGTTGCCGCCGTAGGCGGCCGGTTCGTAGGGCACTACTTGCACGACGTTGCCTCGCAACTTTCGGTATTCAGACGTTCCGGCAGGCCGCTGTTTGACATACGGCTACCCGGGTTCGGAACGGCCACTAACGTGGTGGGCGAGCCCGGCGATCCAACTGGGTACTACACGTTTTCCAGCCCAACACGCCCGCGCACGATCTTTTCCTACGACGCCCGAAACAATAGGAGCACCGTCTATTTTCAGCAAAGCGCTCCATTCGATTCGAGCCAGTACGCTACCGATGAGCTGTACGTCACCTCGACGGGAGGGGCACGCGTTCCGGTCTTTGTCGCGCATCGACGTGACCTGAAGCTCAATCACGATACGCCGACCATGATCACGGGCTACGGAGGCTTCGGAGATGCGTACCATCCGACGTGGCAAAACCTTAGCACCGCTTGGCTCGCTAATGGCGGTGTGTTTGCCATCGCCTGCGTTCGCGGCGGCGGAGAATACGGCGAAGACTGGCATCGTGCGGGTATGCTTGGCAACAAACAGAACGCATTCGACGATTTTGCGGCCGCGGCCAACTTGCTGGTCGACCGAGGCTTTGCGTCGCACTCCACGCTCGCGGCGTACGGCTATTCCGGGGGTGGGCTTCTGGCGGGCGTGACGGAAGTGCAGCATCCCGGCCTGTTTGCGGCAGTCGCTGAAGAGGCCGGCCCGGTAGACGTTCTGCGTGGATATACGTACGGCAGCGAATCAGCGTGGATCGACGAAGTTGGGTCGCCGGTCGCGAGTCTTACGCAGTTCAAGTGGCTTTACGCTTATGCTCCACTCGTAGCTATTCAAAAAGGTGCGGCCTATCCGGCAACCCTGGTGATGACGTCGGAAAACGACGCTCGCGTCACACCTTCGCACTCGTACAAGTTTGCGGCCACGCTGCAATGGGCTCAAGCATCCTCGAAGCCCATCCTGTTGTACGTCGCCGCGAATCGAGGTCATATCGAAGGTGACCGGGCGACGATGGCCGACACGCTGAGCGACACGGAGGCCTTTCTGATGCGGTACACGACGCCCAATCATGGAGGGCAGTAAAGTGACGGTAGCATTTGCGCAAGCGTTCCTCATCACTGCGCTCGTAGCCCAGGCATCGCCAACGCCATCGTCGCTGCCGGCGACCCCGGTGCCTGCCGCCACGCCCACCGTTTCACCCTCACCCGCCACGATCGCACCGCCGAACGTCATCACCGTGCCGAAAGATTGGAAACGGCTGCCGATGTTGTTGAGCTCGGCGGCGGTTACGGGGCTGGGTCTGTGGACCAGCCCTACGAGAACCGAGACCCTCAACGTTGTTTCGGCGCCAAACGTCGGGATGTCCGCCGAGCAGGTCAGCTCGATTCTCTTTCAACAACTGCGGGCACGGCGGTCCTCGCTCGTCTTATCGGTCAACCGCCCCGCGACATTGTGCCGCGGAATTCCGGGCTGGACGATGGAGTACCTGAATGCGTCGGGGTCAACTGAGATACGACACATAATCGGCGTAACGCCGACGCGTCAGTACATCGCGACCTACGAGAGGCTCACGAATGCTAAAGCCTCTGCGGAGGCCAGCGCCGCGCTTCAAAGCTTCTGTCCGCCTGCCGCAGGTTCTTCAGCGGCCAACTCGTTTGGAAAGCCGCCGCTCGAGCCGCCCGCCGGATGGACTGCCGGCACCACCGCCGCCTTCGCAAGCGCGGCGTCGTCGCCCCCGATGTGGCTTTGGTTCGGCCCCATCTCGAAGGGCTCGACGCAACTGGTCATGGCAACGAGCATTATAACCCCGACATCGCAGGGTACCGACGATCAGGTTTTCGCCGCAATTCGAAAGATGCTTGAAGCACGGTTTGGGCCGCTTCAAATCGCCGACCGCCATCAGGTAACCCTATGTGCGGTGACGCAAGGCACGTTCTTTCGAATGATCGGCACGCAGAACACGGTGCCGATTGCCATCGACTTGGTGATCTCGACCGGGGTACCGACGAGCTACGTCGCGATGTATATGCATCAGACCGCCGTTCCGGCCGCCTCTGAAGCAGAAGCCTCGATCCAATCGCTCTGTCCCGCCGATCGCCAATCAGCAGGCTGACCCTTCTACTAAAGATAAGGAGTGACTATGCTGATTCTTGCGGCGAAATGCACCGGAAAGCCCGAAAGCAGAAATGACATTCTGCGCGTCACCGCTGCGATCGCCCCACCTTCGAGGGCGGAAGCAGGCTGCATTTCGTACGGTGTTTACGAGGGGCTGTCCGGTGAGAACCACTACCTATTCTTTGAGGAGTGGACGGACCAGGCAGCTCTCGATTTTCACTTCAATACGCAACATTTTCAAGACTTCATAAAGGAGTTTACGCAACTGCTTGCGGTCCCGCCGAACATACTCGTCTACGAAGTTGCCGAGGCTCGCACTCTCGATTTGTAGCCGAGGCGACCGAACGAGCCGTGCGGAACCGTGGTCCCCGCGGCGCTCTGTTACTCGCCCTCTTCCTCGATTTTTGCATGTCCGGTGCTGTCCAGCAAACCGATCTCGACCGCCTGCAGATCGAGTACGCGCAAGACGCGCCGCAGGACGGTATTATCGATTCTCCCTTCGGCGCGCAGCTCGATCAGCCGTTTCCGCTGCGTGTCGAGCAGGCGGCGTTCGACTCGACGGAACGTTGCCGTCGTCGCCGCGGCCCCCTCGGCGCTTTCGCCGAACTCTGAATATCTGGTTTGCAGGCGCTTGCGTTGCAGTTCTAAGATCGGACGGGGAACGCCTTCGCGTTCGAGTTGGTCGAGACACTCCAGCCCGGCGCGAGCGGTCGCCGCAAGCGCGGTGCGTTCCTCCAACTGCGCGGCGCCATCGTCTTTAACGTGCAGCCACTTGATGAGATACGGCAGCGTTCCGCCCTGTCCGACGAGCGTAGCCAAGAGGACGACGAACGTGATGAAGATCAACAGATCGCGAAAAGGAAAGGCTCCGGCGGTGGTTTCGAGCGGTATGGCCAGCGCGGCCGCCAACGAAACGCCGCCGCGCATTCCGGTCCACGCAAGAATCGAAACGTGCGACCAGTCGGCCTTTCCGCCAACGTGCTCGGGCTCGTTGGTGATCGGCAGCAGCCCTTGCGCGAAGGTCCATCCAATTCGCGCGAGGATGCAGGTTGCCGCAACGGCGCTGGCCCACCAGATGAGCTGGCCGGCCGAATAGGCATTCAGCCGCGAAACGATGTCGTGGAAACGGATTCCAACCTCGACGAAGATGAAGGCATTAAGTAGAAAGACGATCGTCACCCAAAAGCCGGTCAACATCTCGCGAGCCATTGGAAGCAGCACGTTAGGCGTGAAGCGGCTGATAAAGATTCCGGCGACGACGGTTGCCAAGACGCCCGAAGCCCCCATATAGTACGCCGGAAGGTAGGCGACGAACGGGACGACGACCGAGATGACGCCCTGCAGCGTTTCGTCTTGAATCACTCGCCAGGCCAGAACCGCAAGGCCGCCGGCTGCGAGCCCGATCGCGACGGCTTCGACGACCGAGAGCGCCAGCGCGCCGAACGCGTGTGACAGCGAAAACGACGCGCCGACAACGGCGGCGATGCCTGCTCCATAGAGGATGAGCGACGTCGCGTCGTTGACGAGGCTCTCGCCTTCGATCGTTCCGATGATATGGCGCGGCACGTTGAGCCGATCGGCGATGGCGACGAATGCCACCTCGTCGGTCGAAGAAACGATCGCGCCGAGCACGAAGGCGACTCCCCAGCTCATGCCGGGAACGAGCCCGTGTGCGACCAGCGCGACCACGACCGTCGTCAGGACGACCAAGCCAAATGCCATCTGGAAGATCCACAACGCGTTCGCGCGGAACTCGCTCGTGGGTGCCGTGACGCTTTCCCAATAGAGCAGCGGCGGCAGAAAGACGACGAGCACCAAAGCGGGAGGCAGTTCGATCGTGGGAACGTGCGGAACGAAACCGATCGCGATGCCGCCGAGCACCAAGACGATCGGATAGGCAATATTGATGCGATTCGCAATCGTCACTAGCACGACGATTGCGGCGAAGACGACGACGAGCGCGCTCGCAGTATTGGAATCCATCTACACCGGCCTGCGGCGGAGCAGTTCGAGTTCGTCGAGCGTCCGCGGCCAATCGGACTTCAAGAGCCGCGAAAGGCTTCGGTCCGCCAGGAGTTTCCCGCCGGTTTGGCAGCGCGCACAGTAGTTCGTCTCATTGTCGGCATAGCGTATTCGCTGCACCCGTTCACCGCACGCCGGACAGGGTTGCCCGTAGCGGCCGTGCACCGCCATCCCTTCGCGAAATGCGGTGACGTGCTTTGGGAACCCGCGCTGGGCCTCGCCTCGCAGGCGGTCAATCCACAACTGTAGTGTCGCCTGGGTCGCGGTGAAGAGCCGGCGCCACTGCTCGAGCGTGAGTTTGTGTGTGAGCGCGACCGGTGAGAGGCCCGCTGCGTGGAGGATCTCGTCGGAGTAGGCGTTGCCGATTCCGCTCAGTATGCGCGGATCGGTCAACGCTCGTTTGAGCGTCCGGTTTTCGCCCATCAGTGCGCTGCGAAAGACTTCGAAATCGCAGTGAAGCACGTCGATGCCGCCGGGATCGAGGTTGAAGGGCGCTTCCTCACCCTCGACAACGTGGATTGAGGCGCGCCGCTTCGATCCGGCCTCCGTCAGCACGAGTGAGCCTTTCGGGAAGTCGAAAACGGCGAGCGTGGCGCGATTCGCGGCGCCGGCGCCGCCTGGTTTCCAATGGAGCCGCCCGGCGATCATCAGATGAAGCACAAGCCAGTATTCGCCATCGAATCCCATGGCGATGCGCTTTCCGATCCGCCGCAGTTCGCGAACGGAGCGGCCCTGCAGGATGTAAACCGGCGGCTCCTGGGTTCGTAAGACGAATGGGTTAATGATGGCAATCCGCTCGAGGGGCTGACCGACGATGCGCGGCTCGAGGGCGGTCATGTAGGCGGCGATGTCGGGCAGCTCGGGCACGCAAAAGGCTTCGTCTCAGGGGCGGCCTTTCCGCCGCTCTCCCGTGGGGTGATAGAATGAACCGATGAGCGGCCGGCCACTGGAAGTTCGGATGGCCCACCTCGAAGGGGGCTACCAGCAGCTCGACAAGCGCCTGGGCGACCTCGCGTCGAGACTGGACGTATTCATCGCGCAGGTCGATGCGCGGTTCGCGCAGGTCGACGCCCGGTTCGCGCAGATCGAGCTTCGCTTGGACGGCCTCGGACGGCGGCTGGACGGTCTTCAGTGGCGGGTGACGTCGCTCATCGTGGTCACTTGGATCACGACGATCCTAGCCATCCTTCTCAAGCATTAGCTTAGTCCGAGACTCGGCTCGCTACGCAACAATATTGGTTAGCGTGTCGATTGCGCGATCCATAGCGGCGATGCGCTCGTCCATTCCGGTGACACCGTATCGCGCGGCGATCTCCGACATCGTTGGGTAGGCAACCTTGACGCCGTCACCCTCTTCCCAAACGAGCAGCTTCAACGGAAGCTCGAGTGTCTCGGAATAGCGGCTTTGTTTCGTCACGTGAACCGGCCTTTAAGCCGTGACTTCGGGTTCGACGTCAACCGGAAAGTTGACGGAGCGCGCGATAAAGCAGAGACGATGAGCCTCCTCGTGCAGTGCGGTCGCTCGCGCCAGGTCGTTACCGGCCGATACCTTGATCGCCGGCCGCAACGTAACGCGCACGAACTGTCCCAAACCATCGCGCTCTTCCATCGTCCCGGTTGCTGCGTCGCTATATTCGAGGACTGCGATCTCGTTGACCGAGCATAGATGCAGGTACCAGAGCATGTGGCACGACGAAAGGCTGGCGACGAGAAGTTCCTCGGGATTGTAGCGCGTCGCGTCCCCGCGAAATGCCGGATCGCTCGAACCCGCGATATCGGCTTTGCCCTGCGAGCTTATCGTGAAGTTGCGCGAATAGCTGCGATAGGATGTAGTGCCCTGCCCGCCGGCCGACCAGCGCACGTGCGCGTTATATTGATGGCTCTTCACTTACCGCTCTCCTGCACCCGCACGCGGTTCTGATCGTCGAAGAAGGCTCCCTTTTCAACGGGTCGGAAACGAGGGCAGCGATGCGAGTGATTTCGCTTAATGCCAACGGGATTCGATCCGCAGCACGCCGAGGGTTCTTTGCATGGGCGCGGTCGCAAGACGCGGACGTCATCTGCCTGCAAGAGACGCGCGCACAGGAGCATCAGCTGCCGGCTGAGGCGACCACGCTGGCCGGATTTACCCCGCATTTCGTCGACGCGAGCCGGCGCGGCTACAGCGGCGTGGCGCTCTACTCGCGGCGCGAGCCGCTCGCCGTGCGGCGCTCGCTGGGCTGGGACGATATGGATTCTGAAGGGCGCTTCGTGCAGCTCGACTTCGGCGAGGTGACGGTGGCTTCGCTGTACGTGCCGTCGGGGATCAGTGGCCCGGTGAGGCAGGCGTTTAAGGTGAGGTTTCTCGAGCGTTTGCTCGGGGTGCTGGCGCAGCTGCGGCATTCCGGCGGCGCCCACATCGTCTGCGGCGATTTCAACATCGCGCATAAGCCGATCGACACCTACAATTTCGCGCGCAACAGCCACGTCACCGGCTCGCTTCCCGAGGAGCGCGCCTGGATGGACGCGCTGATCGAACGCGTCGGCTGGATCGACGCCTTTCGCGTCGTCAACCAGGAGGCGAAGCAATACACCTGGTGGTCGAACTGGCCGGCGGCGTGGGAGCGAAATCTGGGCTGGCGCATCGACTATCAGATCGTTACGCCGAACCTCGCACCGCTCGTGCGGCGCGCCTCCATTTACAAAGAGGCGCGTTTCAGCGACCACGCGCCGCTTACGATCGACTACGACCTTTCCCTAACTTCACGAGAACCTTCGGTGGAATCAGACAGATGAGCGTGCCGCGCGTCGCGGAAGCGTCCGCAAGCACGACACCCGCAAGCGCGGCCTTTTTAAGCTCGATGTTCGCGTCGCCGACGATCTGGCCAATCGTGGCGCTCATCGTCGGTTCGTGACCGACGAGCATGATCGCTGCCGCATTCTCGTGCTCGGCGAGAATCTCAGCCAGCCGCCTGAGGTCAAAGCCGCCCGCGAGCCGCGCGTCTTCGACGATGTCGTCGCGCAGTTTTAGGCGGCTTGCTACGATTTCGGCCGTCTGGCGCGCGCGAAGCAGCGGGCTCGTCACAATCGTATCGAGATCGAGCGAAAGATCGGCGATCGCTCGCGCCTCGTACTCCATTCGTTCGATGCCCTCTTGCGTTAACGGGCGGTCGAAATCGCGGCCCGTCCATTCGCCGGGTTCGACCGCAACGCCGTGACGCAGGAAGTAACAGTTCACGGCAGCCTGAATTCACACGCCTTCCAGTCGACGTTGGCGAAAAATGCCTCGACGTACTTGCCTTTGTCGGACGGCTTGTAATCCTTGATGAATGCGTGCTCCCACACGTCCATGACGACGACGGGAACGAAGCCGGCCAGATTTCCGTTCTGGTGGTCGTCGATCCAGTGATTGGTAATCTGTCCGTTGGTCGTGTCGCAATATGCGATCACCCAGCCGATGCCACGCATGCCTCCGACGGCCATGAAGTCTTTCTTCCACTCTTCGAAGCCGCCGTAGGCCTCGCCGAGCGCATTATAAAGACGGCCGGTCCCTATCTCGGCCGGCGCGATAGCCATGTTGTCGAAGTAGTATTCGTGCAAGCGCATGCCGTTGTACTCAAAGCCGAGGCGGCGTACCAGCTCGGCGTACGCCGGATCGGCGCCGGCGGCTTTACCAGCCTGCCGGATCGCACTTAGGCGCTCGTTCAACAGGTTCGTGTTCTTGACGTAGCCCTCGTAAAGCGAAAAATGCATCTCGAGAGTTGCATCGGAGATGCCGTTGAGTCCGGAAAGGGCCCATTTCTTAGGTGCATAGATCTTCATACCGAACGGGTACCCATTTAACGGTGCCTCAACCGGCGTAAGGTCCGCCGACCCCGAGGAAACGCGCTGCGCCGCGTATCCTCGGGGTCGAGCGGCGTCTACTGTGGCGTGAGTGACAACGTCTCGGTGTTCAGCGAGTAGTCTCCAGCCGAGACCGTGCCATTCGGGTTCGCACAGACCACGCTATTGTCCGGACCGTAGACTTCCACGAGTCCGGACCCGCCGCACTGCACTTGAGTGAGCGAATAGTTCGAGAGAAACGTAGCTCCAGGGGTGTTGGGCATCACGTGATACGAATTATACGTGGTTCCATTGGAAACGACCGCACCATAGACGGCCGCCGACGTTACGCCGATCGCCATGGCACCCCAGAACCCGCCGCCCCAGTAACCGGCTGCGGGGGCCCATGCCGTGCCGCCGTTCCAGCCCCAGGCGCCACCGCCGCCGTAAACCGGGTTGTTAATCGCGGTACGGTTCGCGTTGACGTTGACGTTGTTGTTGACGTTGCGAGTGTTGCCGTTGTTGCGATTGCCGCTCGCGACGTTATTGTTGCCGCGCTTGTTGTTGCTACCGTTACCGCGGTTGTTGTTGCTACCGTTACCGCGGTTGTTGTTGCTACCGTTGCCGCGGTTGCCGTTGCCGGCGTTGCCACGGTTGCCGTTGCCGGCGTTGCCGCGGTTTCCGTTGCCGGCGTTGCCACGGTTGCCGTTGCCGGCGTTGCCATTGCCGTTGCCGGCGTTGCCACGGTTGCCGTTGCCGGCGTTGCCACGGTTGCCGTTGCCGGCGTTGCCGCGATTTCCGTTGCCGGCGTTGCCGCGGTTTCCGTTCCCGGCCGCTCCCGAGTTGCGGCTTCCGCCTCCGCGAGTGTCGCCCGCCAGGTTAAAGCCGCTTTGGGAGGGCCTCGATCCGCCTGAGGGTCTCGATCCGCCTGAGGGCCTCGATCCGCCTGAGGGTCTCGATCCGCCTGAGGGTCTCGATCCGCCTGAGGGCCTCGATCCGCCTGAGGGCCTCGATCCGCCTGAGGATCTCGCGCCGCCCGACGATCTCCCGCCTCCACCGCCTCCACCGCGTCCGCCGCCACCACCGCGGCCCGCCAACGCGACTGCCGGCTGCAATGCAAAAAGAATCGCCATCAATAAACAGAGATATTTCATGGCTACATCACCTTATCGATTCGGCCGGTCAGGCCGATGTACGTTCCGCGCTTCGTGGTTAACGACAGCAGAATGCCGTGCGCAGGCACCTTGGCAGTCGAAAGGACTAGCTGCTGGTCCGAGTCCGTGTCGTTCACGTAGACCGTGCCGCGCTCAAAATCGAGTGGGCTCGTCATCCCCGATTGGACCAAGGTTGCATTCGTCACGAAACACACCATAAGCTCGCCCTGGTGCGAACAGGCGGCCCGGGTGATCACCAGGGTGCCGCGACCATCCGCCGTGGTCAGGTAAAGGGAGCCGTGCAGAACTTTGATAGCTACGTTGTTATACGTGTTGCTTTGACCCGTGCTCTGCTGAATCAGGATCGTGCCCGTCGCTTGAGCGGCAGTTGTGGCGAGCGCCAGCCACGCGGCGAGCGCCAAAAAGGTAAGTTTCATAGGCCTCCTTTCGCGCCCGCGAAGGCGCGACTCAGAACACTCTTCAGGGCAGTATCTCGCCGGGGCAAGAAAATTGATTGAAGAGAGGTTCGTCAGTCCAAAGATTCCAGAGGTAGGCCGGCCTCGTCGCCACCCTAGGGCAGCCGGGGGTCGCGCCAAATCACCTACCGTATGCCCTGCAAGCAACGCGACGGTAGGGTCCGTCCGGCGGCGAGGAAGGGGCCATTCCATAGGCGCTCCAGTTTAGTAAGTTGCTCTTAACATTATAGCAACTTCTGGGTTTTGGGCTCTATCCCAAAAAGGCAAGCGGGCTATCGCAGGGCGAACGCGCCGACGGCCGCTCCTGCGAGAATCAACAGCGCGGGGTTGAGCCGCGTGCGCAGCGACGCCGCGAAGACGACGAGCGCGACGGCCAGCGTTACCCAGCCGGTAACCGCGGTTTTGCCGAACGTGATAAGGCCGCCGACGGCAAGGCCAATTGCCACGGGTCCTAGACCTTTTTGAATCGAGGACCGCCACGGCCAGTTCTCGAGCCGCTTCCACAGGCCGCCGACGATTAAGGTCAGGATGCCCGTCGGCACAAAAAATGCCAGCGCGGCGACAAGTGCGCCGGGGATCCCGGCGACGCGTTCGCCGATCGTCGCGACCATCATCATGTTCGGCCCGGGTGAGACTTGGCCGACGCTGTAGATATGAATCAGCTGCGGATAAGTCAGCCACTGATGGACTTCGGTGACCTGATCTTTCATCTCCGGAAAGGCAGCCATGCCGCCGCCGATGGTTAGCAGCGAGAGATATGCAAAGACGCGGGCTATTGCAGGGATCTGATCCACGAGTGGTCCTCCTTGGCATGGGTTCCGGGCTTGTGCGGCCGGAAGGCAAAGATCGACACAGCGCCCACGGAGAGCAGCACGACCGGCACCGAAAGCTTGAAGTAGTTGATGCCGAGGATTGCCGCTAGAATAAAGAATGCTTCGTAAAAGCCTTTCACCGTCTTCTTCCCGATTTGGAACCAAGTTGCGGCGATCAGCCCCGTTGCCGCCGCCGCGACGCCGCGCAGCATCGCCGTGACCAATGGCCGGCCCCCTTCGTGGCCGTACGCGATGCCTGCAGCCGTCATGAGGATCAGCGAGGGTAAACACATCCCCACCATCGCCGCGACGGCCCCGGGCCATCCGCGCAAGCGCTGGCCGGCCAGAATCGACATGTTCGTCGCATTCAAACCGGGCAACGTGTTGCTCAGCGACATCAGTTCGAGAAACTCGGTATCGTCCAGCCACTTCTTTTTCTTGACCAGTGCGTTTCGCAGATAGGCCACGACGCCGCCACCGAAGCTCGTCGCTCCGATCTGCAGAAATACGCCAAAGATTGCGGGTATTGAGACTTCCATCGGCCGGTCGTTCTCCGGCTAGGCATCAAAAGGCTTGTGGACCTCCCGAATGAAAGCGCCGCCCATGGCCACTTGGCAAACGCGGCTTCTGCACTCCCAAGCGCGGATTCCGCAGGGATACCGTTCGCTCGCGACGCCGGTCTACCGCGGCTCGACGACGCTTTTCGCCAACTCGGCCGGCGTCACCGACGACTGGGACCAGGAGCGCGCGGGCTACACGTACGGCCTCTATGGAACGCCGACGTCCCTCGAACTTGCCGCGCGCATCTGCGAGCTCGAGTCGGGGCGCCACACGATTCTCACGCCCGGCGGACAATCCGCAATCTCGCTCATCGACTTCGCGTTGCTCAAAGCGGGCGACCATATTCTAGTGCCGCAGAGCGTCTACCGCCCGAACCGGCAGCTCACGACGTCGCTGCTCGCGCGCTTCGGCGTAACCGCTACGTTTTACGAGCCGACGATCGGCGGCGAGATCGCAAACCTGTTTAACGAGCGGACCCGCCTGATTTGGACCGAAAGCCCCGGCTCGGTTACGATGGAAGTGCAGGATCTGCCCGCCATCGTCGAAGCGGCACATTCGCACGACGTATTGGTGGCGCTCGATAACACATGGTCGGCGGGCGTTCTGCTCGACGCATTTGCGCACGGCGTCGACGTCACGATGCAGGCGATCACGAAATACATCGGCGGCCACAGCGACGTGCTGCTGGGTTCGGTGACGGTTCGAGACGAAGCGCTGTACCGGCAACTCGGCGAGGCGCGCCAGGTGATTGGCGCCGCCGTCTCGCCCGACGACTGCAGCCTCGCGCTGCGCGGGCTGCAAACGCTTGCCGTCCGCCTCGATACCATCGAACGCTCTGCCCTGGCGATTGCGAACTGGCTTGCCGAGCGCCCCGAGGTCGAACGCGTACTCCACCCCGCGCTCCCGTCCTGCCCCGGCCACGAGTTCTACGCCCGCGATTTTCTCGGTTCGTCCGGGGTCTTTTCCATCGTATTGCGAGCGGGGCCGGCGCGCGAAGCGGTGCGGGCCTTCGTCGATGCGTTGCAGCTCTTCAAAATCGGCTATAGCTGGGGCGGAACGACGAGTCTCGCGGTGGCGTATACGATCGGGCGTGCTTCGGGGCGTCCGGCGTACGACCACCGTCTGGTGCGGTTCAGCGTGGGCCTCGAATCCACCAGCGACCTCATCGGCGATCTCGAGAAAGCCTTGCAGCGGCTTTAGGGGCCCAGCTGTGATTTTGTAGGCGGTCCGAGCGACTAACTCAGGTGAAATGAGAACGGACGACGCGCAGGCCGCCTTCGTCGATCGCCTCGACCGGCACCGCGGGATTCTCGTCAAGGTTGCCGCTGCGTACTGCCGCGAGGCCGCCTACCGCGAGGACCTGATCGCGGAGATCGTGGCGCAACTCTGGCGCGCCTACGGCCGCTTCGACGAACGCGCCGCCTTCTCGACCTGGATGTACCGGATCGCGGTCAACGTCGCCATCTCTTTCCATCGCAGCGAGGCGCGCAAGGCCGGGAACGTCGAGCCGGCCGGACTGGCCATTCTCGAGACGCTGCCGTCGCCGCCGGAGACGCAGAGCGACGACGCCCTCGCGCTGGTGCGCGAGTTCATCGAAGAGCTCGACGCGCTGAATCGCGCGCTGATGCTCCTCTATCTCGACGACAAATCGTATACCGAAATTTCGGCGATTCTCGGCATCTCGGAGACGAACGTCGCCACCAAGATCGGCCGAATCAAACAGCACCTCAAGCGCGACATCGCCGCGCACAACAAACGCTAGCCAACGGAGAACGCCATGGAACTCGAGGAACTCAAAGCACTGTGGAACCAGAGCAATCGGGAGCTCGAGGCAAGCACTCGCCTCAACAAGCTGCTGTTCGCGCAGTGGAATCTTCGTAAGACCGATACGTCGCTCGAGCGACTCGCGCGTGGGATCACGTTCGAGCTGATCCTCAATCTCGCCGGCATCGCGCTGCTCGGCTGGTTCGCAGCCGACCACGCAGGCGAGCCGAAGTTCTTCATTCCCGCGGCGATGCTCGCTGTCTATGCAATCGCGCTGGTTATTGCCGGGGCGCGTCAGCTCTTCGCACTTCGCAGCTTGGATTACGACGAACCCGTCGTCGCCATCCAAAGGCGCCTGCAACGCCTTCGGCTCGCGCGCATTCGCGAGACGATGTGGACGTTGCTCTTTGGTCCCCTGATGTGGGTGCCGCTGTTAATCGTGGCGTCGCGCGGGCTCTTCGGGATCGATATCTACGCCGTCGCGTCTCCCGCGTGGCTGGCAGCCAACGCAATCTTTGGGCTGGCCGTGATTCCGCTCGCCATCGCCATTGCGAAGGCGTATGGCTCGAAGCTCGAGCGCGCTACGCCGATGCGTTTTCTCGCCGACGAGATCGCCGGGCGCAGCTTAACGGCCGCGCTCGACGATCTCGCCGCGATTCGGCGCTTCGCCGAAGAGGGCTAATCGTTCTGCGAGTGCTGGCTTTCGATCCGCAAGGTGGTCTTGAGCAGCTCGTGCGGACGGTAGTAAGGCGGCTGGGTTGGAATATTCAGCGGCCGCAGGCGCAGCGTCTTGCAGTTCATCGTCGAGGGGAAGTGGTCAACGACGGTTCCGGGGATTTCGGCAAGCGAGGCCGGGTTAAGACCGGCGTTTCCGTCGAGTTTTGCAAGGTCGAAGGCGCCGGCGAGATCGGAAAGCGCTTTGCTCGGATCGTCGCGCGGCCCATATGGTTCCACCGACGCTTCGTCGGGGAGCGAGGCCATCGTCGGAACCCCAAAGACCGCTTCCACGAACTTCGAGACCGAAGCCGTGTCGCTGTAGTCGTGTGCGACCGAGCCGGAGAGCGAGTACGGCGAAATCACGAGCAACGGAACCCGCTGCCCGTCGCCGCACGGGAAGCCGTCGTTGCACTGTTCGAAGGAAGTCGGCGCGACGTGATCGTAAAATCCGCCGCCGTCGTCCCAGGTGATTAAGATCGCCGAGTCTTTCCAATACTTGCTCGAAGCGATCGCGTTGACCCAGGTCGCAACGAACGCTTCGGATACCTGGACGTCGGAGTTGCCCGGCCCCGGATGGTCGTCGTCGCCCAGGTAAGCCGCCTGAATCAGCTTGTTCTTGCTGGCGGGCTTCCAGCCAAAATGATTGGCCTTAGAACCTTTGACGAAGAAGACGCCGCTGTCCGGCAGCGTCCCACCGGTGATCTGCTTCATCAAGGCTGTGGTCGTGTTGACGTGCGACCAGTACGTCTTATTGTTGCGGATGTAGTCGAAATACTGCGGAGCGTTGTGGTGCGCGACATAGCCGGCCTCGGCCGTGTCGCCGCGGGTGTTGACGAAGCCTTCTTGCGCCCACATCCACGGGACCGAGGGCCGCTTCGACGAGGCAATTGTCGTGAGGTCTTTCATCACCTTGCCAGGGTGCGCTTCGGCCGCCTGGGCCTCGGATGCACCGCCGAGCGTCATGCCGAGTGACGCGTAGCTCTGCGGAATTTGGACGGTTGTATCTTTGCCGGTATACGGTCCCGCGAACGGATCGAGGTCGCCGTTGATCGGAACGCCGGGACCCTCGCTCTGGGTAGAGCCTAGGTTCGGGAACCGGTGCTCTTCAGAGATGCCGGCTTGCCCGGCGAACATCGCGACGTTTCCGGGGGACGACGGGCCGGTTTCAGACTGGAAGTAATAGTCGAAGAGCGTAAAGTTGTGGGCATACATCCAGAGATATGGGATCGTGTCGCAATCGTAGATCGCCATCGTCGTGAGCCCGTATTGTCGCGCCGCGGCGCGCGTGAGGCCATAGTTTTTGATGTTGTCTTCCTCTTCCCCGGCGAGGAAGTTGTTCATGTTGCCGCCGTCAAACTTCTTTTCGAGGATGTAGCGGTCTTGGTCCGGCCCCAGAACGTCGGGGTCGGTCACCTTAAATACCGTTTGTTCCTTGTTGGCGATTTTGTCGTACTGCATGTAGCCGTGTTTTCTTGCCAGCTGCGTTCTGAGGTTTTCGGCGCCGGGGAAAGTGCCAAAATAGTTATCGAACGAGTGGTTCTCTTGGAAAATAACGAAGACGTGCTTGATCTTCTCATGTAGCCTATGCAGCAGCAGTCCGTGCTCTTCCGGTGACAGCCGCGTCGTCTCGGTCGTGCCGTAGCCGTTCGCCGGCATTAGGGACGATGCGCTGTTGCATCCCGACATGACCGACGCGACGAGCGCGCTGGCCGTTAGGGCGGCCAAGAAACGTTGAAGATTCATTCGTGTGCTCCGTAGCGTAGCAGGGTGGCGAAAAGTTGTTCGGGTTGTTCGGCGAAAGTTCTGGGCTTGACTCGTTAACGAAGGCTAAGATTTCTTCAAGCGCGATTATCTTCCATAGTGGACTTAAGCGCTCATAGGAATGGGTTCGGCATCCGTTCGCATGAGCGTCGTTGAGATCGCGCTCGTATCTTCGCAGCCAAGCAATAGAAAGCCCCCCCGGTTTCCAAGAGAGCCCGTAGCCCCGGGGAGCGGGCTAGCCTGGCACAGCCGGCTGGAAGCGGTCGAAGCCCTTCGCGGCGACCACGGTTGCGGCAAAGGCGAGGATTGCCGAGGCGATCATCGCGCTGCGAAAGCCGGCAGTGTATGAGGCCGATGCGGAAACGACGACCCCGAGGACGGCGACGCCGATCAGCCCCGCGGTTCGCGCGACCGCATTGTTGATGCCCGAGGCGACGCCCGAGTGTTCTACGGGGACCGAGTTCATGACCGTCGTCGTCAGGGGGGCGACGAAGAGCGCTCCCCCGCATCCCAAGATCGTCGCTGCCGGGAAGAAAGTCGTCCAATAGGAGCCGTCGCTTCCGGGCAAGGCGAAGGCCAGGAATCCAAAGCCCGCAAGAATCGCGCCGAGAATCAGCGGCGTGCGCGCGCCGATCCGCGCGACGAGTCCCCCCGACCAGCGCGATGCCGCGACCATGATAAAGATGAAGGGTAAGAGCGCGGCACCCGCCTGCGTGGGCGTGTAGTGGTGGACGTTAATGAGCACGAACGGCACGAAATAGAGGCTGCCGCCAATTGCGGTGTACAAAAAGAACGTGTAAATATTTGCGGCGCTAAAATCTCGCGACTCGAAGAGATCGCAGCGCACCATCGGGTCGGGCGTGCGCCGCTCGAAAAGGACGAAGGCGCAGAGCGCGGCGGCTCCCGCGAGCGTGGTGCCGATCGCAACAGGCGTAATCCGCGCCGCATTCATGGCGATCAGGCCGTAGACCAGCAAACCAAGTCCGGCCGTCGCCAGCACCGCTCCGCCGACGTCGATCCGCCGAACGGCCGAGTCGTCACGACTCTCCGGAACTCCGAGCGGTAGCACGACCAGGACGAGGATCGCGAGCGGAACGTTGATGACGAAGACGTAGCGCCAGGAAAACTCCTGCGTGAGCCAGCCGCCGATGATCGGGCCGCAGGCCGACGTCAAAGCCGAGAACCCCGACCACAGGCCGATGGCCCGTCCCCGTTGTTCGCCCGAATAGGCCGCGCTGATCAATGCGAGGCTGCCCGGCGTCAGGAGCGCTCCGCCGATACCTTGGACGCAGCGCGCCGCGATGAGCGCGTCGATGCTGCCGGAGAGTGCGCAGGCGATCGAGGCTGCCGCGAAGAGCACGACGCCGCAGGCAAAAATTCGGCGCCGTCCGTAGAGATCACCGAGCGCGCCGCCCAGCAGAATCAGCGCCGACAGGAAGAGCGCATAGCCTTCGATTACCCACTGCGTTTGGCCGGCTCCGGCGTGAAGCTCGCGCTGAAGCACCGGCAACGAGACGTTGACCGCGGTGCTGTCGATAAAGGACATCGACGACCCGAGGATCGCCACGATGAGAACCCACGGCAGCTTCACTAGGCGCCCTTCTACACTGCGCTTCTGTCACCCTGAGCGGAGTCGAAGGGTGACAGTGCAAACCACCTCAGCGTGAGCGAACTCCTCGATCGCCCGTTGCGAGCGGCAATTTTGGCGGCCGCCGACAATCCGCTCGTGCGCCGCGGGGTCACTCGCTACGGCATGCGATTGGGAGCGCGCCGCTTTGTCGCGGGCGAGAACATCGCGGACTTCTTGCCGGTTGCGCGTGAGGCGAACCGGCGCGGGTTTTCGGTCGCGGCGACCTTGCTCGGCGAGAGCATCCGCGACGCGGCCGAGGCGCGTAGCGTGACCGATGAGTATTGCAGGCTCCTGCAAGCATTTGCGCGGGACAAAGTCGACGCCAACGTCGCTTTCAAACTCACGCACGTCGGCCTCGATATCAGCCCCGAACTCGCGCTCGAAAATGCATCGCGCATTGCCGCCCAAGCGCAGGCGACGGGCAATACCATGCGGCTCGACATGGAGCAATCCGTCTACGTCGACGCGACGCTGCCGATCTACAGCGCTCTGCAGGAACGCTACGGCTGCGCCGGCTTCGTGCTGCAGTCGTACCTCTATCGCAGCGAGGCGGACCTGCGCGCATTGCTGCCGTCTGCGCCAAACGTACGCATCGTCAAAGGCGCCTATCTGGAAACGCCCGCGGTCGCCTTCGCCCAAAAACGCGACGTCGACGAAAATTACATCAAGCTTGCCGAGTTGGCGCTTTCGCACGATGGCTATACCGCTATCGCGACGCACGACGCGTCGATCGTCGCTCGGGTCGAAGAGTTCACCGCGGCCAGCGGCGTGCCCAAACGCGGCCGCTTCGAGTTTCAAACGCTCTACGGCATCGCCGAGCCGCTTGCACGCGGCCTCGTCGAGCGCGGGTATCGCGTGCGTCTTTCCATACCATACGGCTCGTTTTGGTTTCCATACTTGATGCGCCGCTTGGCCGAGCGTCCCGCCAACGTTGCGTTCTTTCTCAAGAACGTCTTCGCGCGGCGATGAGCGCTATTCGCGGGGTCTGGGCGGCGGCGATCACGCCCGTTACCGCTGATTTTCAGCCCGATGCCGCCAAAGCGATCCCGTATTACCGCGAGCTGCTCGAAAACGGCTGCGACGGAATCAACGTTCTCGGAACGACGGGCGAAGCGATGTCGTTTAGCGCCGTCCAGCGGGAGCGGTACATGCAGGCCCTGGCAGCCGGCGGCCTGCCGATGCAACGATTGATGGCCGGGACGGGCGCGGCATCGCTCGACGACGCCGTCCGCCTAACGCGCGCCGCGCTGGACTGCGGCTTTGCCGCAGCCTTGATCATGCCGCCGTTCTTTTACCGCGACGCATTCGACGAGGGGATCGTAGCTTTCTTTGACGCGCTGATGGCTGCCGTGAATCCCCGACCGAAGAGCCTGCTTCTCTACAACTTTCCGCGGATGACCGGAATCACGCTGCATGCTGGTTTGGCCGATCGGCTGATGGCGGCGTCCGGCGACCGCATCTTCGGAATGAAAGATAGCTCGAACGATGCGCGATTGCAGGCTGAGATCATAGCGTGCCGGCCGGGAGTTTCGATCTTTCCCGGCTCGGAGAGCGATCTGAGGGAGGCAAAGCGACGCGGTGCCGCCGGATGCATCTCGGGCAGCGTGGCGCTCTGGCCCCGGTTGGCAAAGAGCGTCTTTGAAAACGGCGACGACACGTCGGCCGCCGAGCTGCAACGACTGCGCGCGTCACTCGACGGCGTACCGCTGGTCGCCGCCGTGCGCTACCTCACCGCGCGATCGCTCGCCGACCCGGACTGGGAGCGCGCGATGCCGCCGCAGGCGCCGCTCTCAGTAGAGCAACGGGAAAGGTTGGATCGCGAGTTAGCCTCGATCTAGACGGCGGAGGCGATCGTTCCTCAATGAGTACGCGGTAAGCTTCCCGTTTTCGTCGGAGCAGTAGACCCAACCGTTCACCACGATCGGGCTCTGCCAATGAATTCCCCCGATTGTGCCGCCGGCGCTGCGGTTGGCGCTGTTCCAAAGCTCGCTTCCGCTGAGCGCGCTGAGCGCGACGATCGCGCCGTCAAACGCAACGAAGACGATGCCGTTGGCGACAACCGGCGACGAACCCTCGCCGTAGCTGCTCCCAGGGCTTGACTGCCAGATGCTGGCGAGTTCGCTTACGCCGGACTTGTTCGTCTTGAGCCGATATGCCGTCACCTCGTTGCTGAATCCTAAGAAGATCCAAGCGTTGTTCGATGCATCGGTCCAGACCGCGGGAGCCGAGAAGAGGCCGCCGGGCAGATCGACGAGCTGCAGCTCACCTCCGACGCCGGGCAACGCGGCGCGATTGAGCAGCTTGAGGATCGCATCCTTGCCGCCCTCCACAATCATGTAGGGCGTTTGGCTCGTCGCTTGATCCGGCAAAATCCCCGGCGACGAGCTTCCCAAATCGGTGTCGCCATCCTGGAGTTGTTTATAATCGGTGGGCGTGTAACTGCCAAGCAGGCCTGAAAGGTCGACGCCGAGCGACAAAAGCGAGTCGCCGTAGTTATCGCCGCCATGGGTCGCATCGAACTGGCCGTTTCCGGTGGCAGCGTAGATGCGCCCGTCCATCGAGGGATCCGGGTCAACGACGACGCCCCCGCGCCCCCAAATTCCGGATCGCTGCTGCGCGCACGTATGCGCTTTGACGAGCTTCCGATACTTGCTGCAGAGGGAGTTGAAGATTGTCGTCTTACCGGTGTTCAGCTCGACGGCGACGACGTGGCCGTCGTATGGGGGTGCATCGCCGTTATATCCTGAGGTGACCGCATAGAGGTATCCGTTGGCGACGTTGAGCGGCGAGGCGTCCTTCTCGGTTAAGGGCAAGAGCGTGATGCGCACGGGAAATCCCGGTGCGTGCTCCTCGCGGCCCGTTGCCGCGGAGAGCTTATGCACCATGCCGTCTATGCCGGGGACGTAGATACTGGTTCCTGACGGGTCTGCCGCCGGCGTGGAATCGGTGACGGTCGAACCGTGCGTTCTGAAACGCCAGACGATCTTGCCGGTGGTCGCTTCGATGCCGAGCGTTACGCCATCCATCCTCGTTTGAAAGAGCATGGGGATCTCTGCACGCCCGATCCGAACGTGTTCGAGCAGAATTGGTGTCGAATCCGCGACGGCGCCGAGCGAAACTTGCCATCGTTTGTGTAAGCGATGGACGTTGCCGACGGTCAACGTGCGTTCGGCCGAATTGAATCCGCTGCGTGCCGTGTCGAACCCGAAGATCGGCCAATTCGTCGCGAAAGCAGGACGAAGCGTCGCAGCGAGGAGCCCGGCGAAGACGGCCGCTGTTGAAAACGCTCTGCCCGTGGGTGAGTAGTTCGAGAGAAGCATAGGCGCTACTTCAGCGAGTACGCTGTGAGGTTGTCGCTTTCGTCCGAGCAGTAAACCCAACCGTTGACCACGATCGGGCTCTGCCAGTGAATCGAGCCGATGTTGACGCGAGCGGTCTTTGAGGCGCTACTCCACAGCTCTTTTCCGTTAACCGCGTTAAGCGCTACGAGCGCATCGTTGAAGGCGACGAAGACGATGCCGTCGGCAACGACCGGCGACGAGCCCTCGCCTCGGCTATTGCCTGGGTTTGCGCTCCAAACGCTTGCGAGCTGGCTGACCCCCGACCCGTTCGTCTGTAGCTGATACGCCATAACCTCGTTGCTGAAACCGAGGAAGACCCATGGACTTGCCGAGCTCTGCGTCCAGATGGCTGGGGCGGAGAAGAGACCGCCGGGCAGATCGACCGACTGCAACTCGCCGCCGACGCCGGGCAGGGCCGCGCGGTTGAGCAGCTTGAGGATCGCGTCTTTACCACCTTCGACGATCATGTACGGAGTCTGGCTGGTCGCTTGATCGGGCAGAATCCCCGGCGACGAGCTTCCTAGATCGGTGTCGCCGTTTTCGAGTTGCTGATAATCGCTCGGCGTGTAGCTGCCGAGCAACGTCGAGAGATCTTGGCTGACCGATAACAGCGAGTCGCCGTAGTTATCGCCGCCCGAGTTGGCATCGAACTGGCCGTTTCCGGTCGCGGCATAAATTCGACCGCCCATCGAAGGGTCGGGATCGACGACGGCGCCGCCGCGCCCCCAGATGCCCGAGCGCTGCTGCGAGCACGTCGTCGCCTTAATCAGCTTCCGGTAGGTGCTGCAGAGCGAATTAAAGACCGTCGTCTTGCCGCTGCTCAAGTTGACGGCGACGACGTGGCCGTCGTACGGCGGTGCGTCGCCGTAGTAGCCCGACGTTACCGCGTAGAGGTAGCCGTTGGCGACGTTGAGCGGCGAAGCGTCCTTCTCGGTCAAGGGCAAACGCGTGATCCGCGCCGGAAACCCGGGCGCGTGCTCCTCGCGGCCCTTGGCGGCAGAAACCTTGTGTACCTTACCGTCGATGCCGGGGACGTAGATGCTGGTGCCTGACGGATCTGCAGCGGGCGTCGAATCGGTGATGGTCGACCCGTGCGTCGTAAAGCGCCAGACGATCTTGCCGGAGGTCGCATCGATGCCGAGCGTTACGCCGTTGGTCGTGGTTTGAAAGAGCATCGGAACTGATGCCCGCCCAACCTGGACTTTGTCGAGAAGAATCGGCGTCGAATCGGCATCGGCGCCGAGCGGGATTTGCCACCGCTCGCGCAAGCGATGGACGTTACCGACGGTCAATGTGTGTTCGGCGGTGTTGAATCCGCTGCGAGCCGGGTCGAACCCGAAAACCGGCCAACTCGTCGCGCCGGCGGGTAGAATCGTCGCGGGAAGAAGGCCGGCGACGGCGGCCAATGTCAAGAGTGGTCTGGCCATGGCGAGGACTTCGGCGCGGAGGGCGCAAGGTCTGCTTAATGACGGAGTCGAGCAGCGGCCAGCCGCGAATTCCCGACACGTTGCAGCGCCGGACCCTCGAGAAACGCCGCAGCATTCGCGAAATCGTCTTTGGAATGCAGGACGGCATTCTTACGACGCTGGGGATCATTACCGGCGTCGGAGTCGCCGAAGGCGAGAGAAGCGCCGTCTTTATCAGCGGGTTCCTCGCGCTATTCGCGGGCTCGCTCTCGATGGGCGTGGGGGAGTATCTCGGGCGAAAGGCCGAGCGCGAGGTCGTGCAGGCTACCATCGACATGGAGAGACGCGAGATGGAAGCCGACCCGCAGGGCGAGTTCACCGAACAAGTGGCGTATTATAAACTCAAAGGCTTCAGCGCGCAGGAAGCGGAGATGATCGTCAAACGATTGACGCAGCATCCCGAAATCTACCTCTACGAGATGGTGCGCGACGAGTTCGGAATCGACCCGCGCGAAGCCGACGATCGGGATCTGTTGCGAGGGCCTTTCTCAATGAGCGGTTCGTATGCCGTCGGCTCGCTGCTTCCGATCCTGGCCTTCATGCTGCCGTTGCCGATCTTCGCGTCCACCCTTACGTCGCTGCTCTTTGCGCTTACAGGCCTCTTTGCGGTCGGCTATTTTGCCGGCACGCTCAGCGAGCGAAACCCGATCGGCAAAGGCGTCGAGGTGGCGATGTACGGCTGCGCCGTCTTCGCGCTCGCGTATCTCGCCGGCCATTTTATTCCCCCGCTCTTCGGCCACGCACCGGTTTCCGTTGGCGGTTAGTCTGGCCCACGCGCTGGCGGCGGGCGTCCTTCAAGCCGCGATGTTTTTTTGGGACAGCCTGTTCGGCCTGATCTTCGGGTTTCTGATCTCCGCGATCGTGCAAGTGATGCTGACGCCGGCGACGATGGAACGTTACTTGGGTCCAGGGCTCAGAGGACTGCTGTACGCCGCGGGCTTCGGCGTTATTTCGTCATCCTGCTCGTACGGGGCGGCCGCCGCCGCGCGCGGTTTCTACCGCAGCGGTGCCGACATCCGCTCGGTCTTCGCGTTCCTCATCTCGTCGACCAACATGAACGTTGCGATTCTGATTCTCTTTTGGTCGCTGCTGGGATGGCGGTTCGCCTTTGCGGAGTTTTTCGGGGGCGTCATCATCATCGCCATCGTAACCGCGGGGCTCTCGCTACTCTTCGGCAATGCGCGGCTCGCGCGGCTCCAGGATGAGTACATTGCCGGCACGCAACTTGAGGAACACGAGGGCTGCGGGCACGAACATGGAGCGTCGGTGCAACAACGAGGATGGGTCGCGGTCGCGTCGACGGCGCTCGCCGACGTGCGCATGCTGCGCACCGAGCTAATCGTCGGCTATCTGATCGCGGGCTTTGCCGCGGCGCTCATTCCCTCGGGCGCGCTTGCCGCCGCGCTGCGTGCGGTCGGCTCCGTGCCGTTTATCGGCTACCTGCTGCTGCTGGTCGTTGGCCTGCTGATCGCGGTCGCCACCTTCGTCTGTTCGATGGGCAACGTGCCGGTGGCGCGCTATCTCGCCAACGCCGGCATCCCGCTGGGCGCAAACACCACTTTTATTTATGGCGATCTGTTGATTCTGCCGCTGATCGCAATCTACCGCAAATCGTTTCCCGAGCGAATCACGTGGGCGTTCGTCGGCCTTTTTGTCGCCGGCGCGATGCTCGCCGGCGCGATCATGGAGCGGCTGATCGGCGGCGGCACCACCGCAATGACGGCTGCTTCGATGACGCTGAACGACCGTTTTACCTTCGTTTCGAACATGGTGGCGCTGGCGGCGGTCGCTGCACTGACGCTCGTCACCCTCGGGAGCAAAGCGCGAGGGGAGGCTTCATGAGGCAACTGCGGGGTTTCACGACCTTGGCGCTGCTGGCCGCGATGACGTGGGCGGACGATGAAGCTGGGGTTCACGACAACGACGAACAAGGCGCGTGTTGAGGCAGTGGCGCAACGCGTTTCGATTTACGGCAATCGCAAGCGGATGCCGGCTCGCGCATACGACATATCGTTCCGGTCATCGGAATCGCGTCGTACCATCGCGCGACGAACGCGGGTACTTCCCCGACGACGTAATCACGTTCAGTGACAACGGAGAGTGGAGCTCGAGCCGGCGCGAGCCTAAGTACTACTTCAGCACCGGGACTTTGGCATCGCCATCCTCGGCGTGCAGGACGGGGACAATGAGACGCTTCCGGTGCGGGCGAGTACAAATATAAACTACGAGCACCGCAGATCGCACAGGGATCAGCAAGCGTCCAGGGCCGAGCTCATCGTGCTGACGTTACGTTTCGGGGCTGACACCGGGCGACGAGTATAATCTCTATCGCTATAAAACGCTAGCGTCGATTCCAAACCGCGGCTTTAACAAATACGCTTCGAAAGCGTACGAAAGGTGGACGATCCGAGGACACGCCGGCGGCAAGTTCGTCATGACCGAAAAGATCATGTCCGATGAAGTTGCCGCCTATGGGGCTGTCCCGGCTAACGCACCGTAGGGAAGCCTGATTGACCTAGAAAGTCACTCGGGGTCGCCGTGGGAGAACGGTTTGACGCGCGTGATGAAGTATTTCGCGTCGTGTTGCGAGGGGATCGCGGTGAAGGCGCGCGGTTTTTGGTTGTAGTTGAAGACGTCGTCGATGCTGGTCGCGCGCTGGTCGGTCGTCCCGAGCGATGCCGAGGCCGAAGTTGTCCTCGATGTACTTCAGAATGCTGCCGAACTCGTACTGTGTGTGCGAAACATAGCCGCCGGCTGGCGCTGATTTCTGAGCTTAGCATAAGGCGAAACGACGATCATGGGCACGCGGAATCCAAGGCCGCCTTGATCGTCTCTGACACTGCGATTTGGCGAGGCATGCGGGAGCAGCGTTATCGTAAAGACCACCCCAGTCGTCCCAGAGAATGACGATCGCTGTCGAGTTCCAATACGAACTCTGTCCGACGGCGTTGACGACGCTGGCGACCCACTCCGGCCCGATTGTCCTCTTTCTCGCCCAAATGATCGTAGTTGTCGTCCTCGGGGATGACCCACGATACTGCGGGCAACGTACCGTCGCTGATATCGGCTGAAAATATTGGTTTCAGGCATCGAGACGTTGGTACCCCACTCCGGGCCGTAGCGCAACGGATAGATAACATCGAAGGCGTTGAGGAGGCACCAGCGCAAGTCGTTGCACCGTTGGCTGCCCGGGCAGTCGTCCGCCAGACGGGGAACCGATGAAGCAAGGGGTGTAATACTTCCAGCTTACGCCCGCAGCATCGAGCAAGATCGCGCAAGCGTGGCATAGCTTGGAGCTTCCGTATGGGAATTGGTTCGTGCATGGGTACGGGCCGTGCATCTTCCTCCCATTTAAGATGAGATCGAGATGAGGTCGCGTTATGCTGGTAGGTGGTCGCGTCGCAGCCCCACGGTTCACCGATCTGGTGTGTCGATCAAGCTCGAGCCGCGTACCGTACGTTGCCGTCGAGGGCCGTGCCGCCGCGGATCAGATCTTGATGCGCGGAGAAGCTGCCGCTGCCTTGCGTTTGGAACATTGCGTCGGCAGAGCACGTACTGTTCGGCCATATCCCAATATGGCGCGATGTCGCTGGGCTTCACGTACATGTAAGGATACAGGTTGTTGTACCTTGCTCCGGTCTGACGCGCGAGCGCAAGCGCCGAGAGGCTCGTAGTCAAAGCCGTCCATCTTCCCGCCGTTGGAGCGCTGTCATGAAGGAGTAGTAGCAGTGGCCGATATCGCTCGTTCGGATCGGGCAGCTAAAGGTTGCTCGACGAGTGCGACTTTCTTAGCCGACCCATTTGCGCTGCACTCTCATCTTCGCGAGCCCATGGAGCTGCCCGTGCGCTCCCGGAAAACCGGCGAATAAGTTGTCGAAGCTGCGATTTTCCTGAACGATGATCACGACGTGCTGGATCGGCGAGCTTCCGGACCCATGCCGGTGAAGTGACAGGCTATTTGCAAGCTGCGGGGTGCTGCCGGCACCGCCGCACGCGGCTACGAGCAGCCAGCGTCGCGCCGGCGAGAACCGCACGCCGGCGAAAATCGAGTACTCTATCGAGCTCCTTCCTAGACCACGAACGGCGCTTTCGACGCGGGGGCCTCCATCCTAACCCGCAAGCGGGCCGCGGGTTGCGGAACCCGCTTTTTGGGGTAATCTGCAGCATGCCTTTGATCGAAATCGTCCTCGTACTGATCGTCGTCGGGGTCCTGCTATGGCTGGTGAACAACTACATCCCAATGGCCGGCCCGATAAAATCGCTGCTGAATGCCGTCGTCGTCATCGTGATGGTAATCTGGGTCCTCAAAGTTTTCGGCCTCTGGCCCTTCGTCACGCACATTCGCGCCGGGTAAGTTCCCGCCGCCGGGTATTGGAGCCGGGTAGGGGGAATCGAATCGAATGAAGATTGGCGTCTTGCTCTTACCAGCACGGTCGTTGCGGTCGGACTCTTCGCCGCGTCGTCGCCCTTCGCGGCGGCGGCGCCAAACGGCCTAGCCTGGGATTCGGTATCGAAGCTCGCGATGAATACCGACCCGTCCTCGCTGCAGCCAGGCTCGTTCGACGACGACTACTCGGCCGCAGCGGCGGCGCAGCCGCCGGCTCCCGGAGGGGGCGGACTCTTCGGCCAGTTCAAGCAGGGCATCGCGAACGCCCAGAGTGCGGCGCAGATGATGCAGACCGGGATGGCCCAGAAGCACTATGTGGCCGGCTCGAAAGAGCGCACCGACCTGGTCGCTATGCAAACCGCAACCATTACCGACTGCGTCGCGCGCACGATCACGACCCTCAACCTGCGAAACAAGACCTATCGCGTCGTCTCGATGGACCAGCCAACGGCCGCGTCCTCGGGAGGAGGCAGCAGCGGCGGATCGGCGCCGAAGGACGACGGTACGAAAGTTGCGATTACCGTTGCCAATACCGCGCTGGGCGCGCGAGCGGTCGGAGGCGAGCAGACCAACGGCTACCGGTCCGACACGACCATCACGGAGACGAAGCCGACCGGCGAGTCACATACGCAGAATCTGAACGTGGTCGGATATTACACAGCTTTTACGCAGCCGTTTCCGCACTGCTCCGGCTCCAGGCCGTGGTCGGGCGACTCGATGTCGCCCGCGCAAGGCATGGCGATGATGGCGGCTGCCTCAAGGGTGATGCGCGAGCTGGCCACCGCCGGCGTCGACAAACGGTTTAGCCTCACGCAAAGCGGGCCGATGCTGCCGTTCGGGAACTTCTCGATGTACCAAGCCGTCACGTTTGCCGCGAAGAACGGTCAGGGCGCGGCACTCGTCACCGAGCGCGGGCACGTTCACCCGGTGGACGCAAACGATCCGGTTTTCAGCATTCCTAGCGACTTCACGAAAGAGCAATAGAGGGCGTCGCTCAGGCCTTGCCGCGCAGCATCACGCGCGCGGCATTCCAGCCCGCGGCGCCCATGACGCCGCCGCCGGGATGCGCCGCCGCGCCGCACAGATACAGCCCGCGGATCGGCGTCGGTAGCCGGCAAAGCCGGGCACCGGGCGGAACGCGAAGAGCTGGTTGCAGCGCCATCGCGCCTTGAAAGATGTTGCCGCCCGTGAGGTTGAACGTGCGCTCGAGATCGACCGGGCGTCAGCACCTGGCGGTCGATCACCGAGGCTTTGAAGTCCGGGCGCGTACCGTTCGACGATGTCGAAGCAGCGGTCGGCGAACGCGTTCCTCGCGCGTCGTCCCAGGTGCCCTTGCGCGAGCTGGTAGGGGGCGTACTGGATGAACATCGACATCAGGTGCTTGCCCGGGCGGCGCGACCGTCGGGTCGACGCGACGACGGCATCGTGCACTCGACGATCGGATCGCGCCGACGGCCGGCCGTACTTGGCGTCGTCGTAGGCGCGCTCGATGTAGTCCTGGTCGGGGCAGAGGTGGATCGTGCCGCGATGCTGCGGCCCGGCTCGTGCCGGGGCAGGCCGTGAAGTTCGGCAGCCGCATCAGCGCGACGTTGATCTTCAGCGACGCGCTGCGTAGTCGATGCGGTCGATCGGCCTCGACGAAGTCCGGCGGCAGCGTCGCGGGTCGAGCAGCTGCTTGAAGGTGACGTCGGCAGTCGACGTTGCTGGCGACGTGCGTGGCGCGAAACTCGTCGCCGTTCGCCAGCGCGACGCCGCCGACGGCCCGCCGCGCTGGATCAGGATGCGGGCGACCTCGGCGTCGGTGCGGATCTCGACGCCGAGGTCGCGTCGCGGCCGCGCGCGAGCGCCTGCGTCAGGCCGCCCATGCCGCCGCGACGTAAGCCCACACGCCGCGCTTGCCGTTGGTCTCGCCCATGACGTGGTGGAAGAGCACGTAGGCGGTGCCCGGCATCGACGGCGCCGCGAAGGCGCCGATGATCGCGTCGGTGGCGAGCGTTGCCTTTGAGCTCCTCCGACTCGAACCAGCGGTCGAGGATCGGGCGCGCCGCGCCGGTCAGCACCTCGATCGCCTCGCTCATCGCCGGGCCCGAGTTGCTGCAGCGCGCGGCCCAGCTTGCAGAGCCGCGAGCAGTCGCGCGAGCCGGGACGGAGGACGTTGGGCGGCGTCTGCGTCAGCGTCGGCTCGACGACCGACGCGACGCGCTCGAGCATCGCCTCGTAGTTGGGATAGCTGCTCGGCGTCGCGTCTTGCTGAACTTGCGCGATCTCCTCGCAGGTCGCTCGCGCGTCGGGCCCAGCATCAGATAGCGGCCGTCGGGGAACGGCGAGAACGACGACGGATTGCGTTCGAGCGCTTCGAAGCCGTAGTCGGCAGGCGCAGATCGCGGATGATCTCCGGGCGGAACAGGCTGTTGACGTAGGCCGCCGTCGAGACTTTGAAGCCGGGGAAGATCTCCTCGGTGACGCAGGCGCCGCCGACGACGTAGCGGCGCTCGAGGACGAGCACCTTCCACTTCGCTCGGGCGAGGTAGCAGGCGGTGACCAGACCGTTGTGCCGCCGCCGATGATGATCGCGTCGTACTCCAACTAGGCTCCCATGAGCGGGAGGTAGTGGCGGTCGAAGGCGCTTAGCAAGCCTTCCGCGTTCGCGTAGGGTCCAGGCGTATAGGCGCGCGAGTTTAGGCCCAACTGCGTCATCTCGTTGACGTGCCAGTCTTGCCGGTTTGTCAAATCCCAAAACTCGGCCACGTCGGTGGGGTCAAAACCAGGCTTTGTCATCGCGTGCGGATCGAAAAGCCAAGCGCAGACGACTTCCGTGCGATCGACGGCCAACGGCTTGCAGTAGTGCGCCATGACGTAGTCCGGATGCAGGCTCAGCAACAACGACGGAAAGATCGTATAGTAATAGGTCCGGTTGAGATCCTCGCCGGCGACGCTCCCCACGGGTTCGCGCGAACTCCGTCCGCTCGTCGTGAGGCTCGTGCCGGGCTCGCGTAACTCGGAGTAGCCCCCCAAAAACGGTCCCTCCGAAAGGTCGTTGTGCCCGCTATCCGAGGGCGACAGCTTTTCGAGCTGCGGATGGACGAGCGGGCAGTGATAGCACTCCGAATAGTTGAGAAAGATGAGCTTCCAGTTGCACGCGACCTCGTAGGTGATGTTGCGCGCCGTCTTGAGATTCGCCACGTTCCACTGCGAGAAGCGGCCGATCAACGGCGCAAAGACTCGCTCGAACTCGGGCTGAGCGTTGACATGCAGTTTGACGAAAATAAAGCCTTCCCACAGCGCGACCGTGGCTTCTTTGAGCGGATATTCCGTGCGGTCGAAGCCGGGCACTTCCAACATGTTGCGCGCGATCTTCAGCTCGCCGTCGAGCGCGTACGTCCAGGCGTGATACGGGCACTGGATCGAGCCCAAAAGTGTCCCGAGGCTTCGCTGCATGGGGGCGGCCGCGGTGGCGGCAGACGTTGTAGAAGAGCCCGAACCTTGGCGTCGGTGCCGCGCGTCACGATCAAACTCTCTCCGGCGCGCTCGGTCGTGAAGAAATTGCCGGGCCGGGATCAGCGTTTCTTCGCGGCCGATGCAGAGCCACTCGCAAGAGAAGATCCGCTCTTGCTCTTCGGCAAAGACGTCGGGCGAGGTGTACCATACGGCGGGCAGTGTCCGGGCGCCGGGATAAACGCTCGGCCTTGCAAAGGTTTCCATCACGCCTCGGGCTTTCTCAGAGCGGTGACGGAATCCGCTGTTACGCATTGAACCGCCACGAAATGGGGCAGCCACACCCACGCGAGTACGACGTCGCCGTCTTGGGCCTCGGCGTCATCGGCAGCGCCGCGGCGTACTGGTCGGCCAAACGCGGCGCGCGGGTGCTGGGGCTCGAGCAGTTCGAACTAGGGCATGCACGCGGCAGTTCCCACGACCGCTCGCGCATCATTCGCCTCTCCTATTTCACGCCGGCCGACGTGCAGCTGGCTAAGGAGGCCTATCGCGCGTGGGCATCGCTGGAAAGCGATGCCGGCGAGCAGCTGATCGTTAAGACCGGCGGCCTGGATATCGGACCGCGCGCCAGCGTCAAGATATCCGAGCACGTCGGCTCGATGCGCGTCTGCGGAGTTGCGTTCGAGGAGCTCGACGCCGCCGCGATTCGCAAGCGCTGGCCATGCCGGCGCGTCGGCGACGAGGTACACGGTCTCTTTCAAGCCGACGCGGGCATCGTCGCCGCCGAGCGCGCCAAACGACGTTCTTCGACAGGTCGCCGTTGGTTTTGGCGCGACGCTGCTCGATCTCACGCCGGTCACGTCGTTGCGTGCGAGTGCCGGCGAGATTGAGATTGAAGCCGGTGGCCGCCGCTACACCGCCCGCAGACTGATCGTCGCCGCCGGCGCCTGGACGAATGGCGCGCTCGCACATTTCGGCCGGAGCCTAGCGATCGAAGTAACGAAGGAGCAAGTGAGCTATTTCTTCCCGCGCGATCCGGCGGCGTTCGCGCTTGGCGAGTTTCCACTTTGTATTCTTGGCAGGCCGAGCCGTCGTTCTACGGCTTTCCGATATTCGGGGAAACAAGAACCGTAAAGGTCACGCAGGACTCCGGCGGCAAGACCGTCGACGCGCAGACGCGTGGCTTCGAAGAGGATGTAGGGATCACGACGCGCGTCAAAGGTTTTCTCGAGCGGTACTTGCCGGCCGCGCTCGGACCAGTCGATTTAGTGAAGACGTGCCTCTACGCGCGCACTCCGGATCGCGACTTCGTGATCGATGCCCTGCCTGGGCATCCCAACGTTCGCGTCGCGGTCGGCGATGGGCACGCGTTCAAGTTCGGCAGCCTCATCGGGCGCATCCTCAGCGACGGCGCGGTCGAAGGATGTGATCTCACTCCATTCAGAGTGACGCGGCCGATTCTGTCGCGTCCTTGACGCGGGCGAACACGATGAGCGTCCGGCAGCAGATCAGTGACTTGCGACCGTCACGCTGAGCTGGTCGTTACCGCGCCCGATGAGGAAGACCGCTGTCTCTTGAGGGGCCGTGATGTGGGAGCGCTCCGACCCCGGCGGCAGGTTCTTATTGTAAAAGCCGTAGACCGTTTCGAATGATGCGCTCGTCGAATAGGCGCTCCCGGACGCCGGTCCCAAGGCGGTTTCCGAGCTGGAACTGGCCGCTTCGACTTTTGCACCCGGGTAAACCGGCGCGGCCGACGGCGCGCTCTGCGTGGATGGGGCGTTCGCAGCCGGCGAGTTGGAACCGTGTGAACAGCCCACTGCCGCTGCCAGGACGAGAGCGATGGCGGGTGCGTAGCGTCTCACTTGCTCGTCAGACCTGAGAACTTCGCGGCGGTGCCGTTGGCGGCGCGCTGCTTCGCGATGACGTCCTTTTGCTGCTCTAGATAGGTGACGAGCGAATCCATCCCGTCGGCAAGATTGCGATTCGCGGCCGGCCAGCGGCTAGCTGGGATAAGTGCGACGTTGGGGTAGATCGCGTGCAGGTCGCCGATCTGCCGGCCCTCGCGTTGCACTCGGCGGACGGTTGCGATCAGACGGTTTGGATCGCCGAATGCGTATCCGTTGATCCAAGTGCCGGCGGTTTGCATAAAGGCCTGGGCGGCCGCTTGCAGCTCGAAGCCCGGATCGCCCACGCTTCCAACTTTGGACGGGTTGAGAACCACGCTAACCTGGCGCGCGCGATACTGCGCCGTGTAGAACCAGTAGACGGCGTCATTCCGATAGCCCAGATCGTAGAGACGAATCGCCCCAACGTAGAGTTCCGGAAAACTAAGGCGCTGCCACTGTTTTCTCATCGCTCCGATCGTAGTGAGAACTCGCTTCGCATTGCTCGATGCCAGTCCTGAACTGAACAGGCCGACGTGGATCGCGCCTTTCGAAGCGTAATAGGGCGTGACATAGGCATCGATGTGCGCCGGATCGATGCGGTTCGGCCGACTGGGCTGGGCGCCGCGCGGCGCCGTATTCGCGGAGCAAGCGCGGGCGTCGTCGTTTAGCTCCCCGTTGGTGTCCGGGTCGTCCGGCGACATCTTTATGAGTTGGTCGTCGGTATGCGCGCGCTCGAGCGTGGCTGCGACGCAGCCGCAGAGCGCTTCCGAAGCGCCGGCTTGCGCCATGCACGACTTGATGAAGCTCGATTTGAACGACGAGCGGAATCCGGTATGAAAACCGCCCATCTCGCTCTGCTGCAGCGCGTTGCAGCCACCCAAGATCACGCCGATCATGCCGAGCGAAGCGGCGACCTTGATGCCAAAATTCAGACACATGTTGATACTCTCTCGCGAAGTTGGGTTAGTGGGCTAGGGAGTTGGGCCCGTCGAGCGTGGTGTTCGGCCCTTCGATCGTGCGGAGCGGCGTCGCGTTGCCGTTGGCACTGCGGGCGAACTCCTTGATGGTGTCGTTGACGCTAACGTCCGCTGCGTAGATGTGGCCCTTGGCATCCGCGATGACGCCGGCCGGATAGGAAAGCCGACGGTGATCCGGGCAACCGGCGCGACGTTCCCGTTCGCGCCTTTGGCGAAGACGGGGATGCCGAGCCCTCGTCGGCGACGAGCAGGCGGGTTCGTGCGGGATCGAACGCGATCGCAAACGGCTTTGAGAGGAGGCCGGTAGTTGCTGCCGGTGATCCAGACGACCGGCTTCGCGTTGCCGCTCGCACCCTTGCGCGAAGGCGAGGATTGAGCGGGAGCCGCCGTTGGCGACGTAGAGCCGCCCGCCGGCATTCATCGCCAATCAAACGGCTCGTCGAGCTGCGTTTGGGGTCCGCTGATGGTGTCGATCGGGGCGGCGTCGCCGTGCGCGCGCCGGTTGCGTATTCGGTGACCGCGCTTCCGATGTAATTGCTCGCCCACAGAGCGCCCGGTGGGATCCACGAAGATTCCCTCGGTGGGGCCGAGCTGCGAGTTCGGGCCGCCGATAATCAACGATTTGGCTTGACGTTGCCGTTGGAGCCGGGAGGGGCAAAGACCTCGACGCGCGAGTACGCCGTCGTTGGCAACGAAGATGTGTCCCTTCGCGTCCACCGCGAGCGCGTCGGGGCTGCTGAGCTTCGGTCTTCGGCCCAGCGATGGTTACCGCCGGGGGCAGCGACGTTGCCAACGACGCCTGACGCTAAAGCCCAAATACGGCCGGATTGTCGCGGTTAGCCGTTAAAGATGCGGAACCCGCGACGTTAGGGACCCGTTTTGATCGCGGCCGGCGGCATGGGGTGTCGTTGCTCTGAGGAAGGAACCCGCCGGCGGCGGACGGGTTCCCGGCGCAGCCGGCTAGGCCGGCGGCCAGAACGATGGCCGGTACGCTGTACCGGCGCTGGGGATGGGCGGGAACATCGGCTCTCTCCTTAAAGATTTGGTGTGAGGCTCTCATCGTAGCGCGACGGGCGTACGCAACCGTACGGGGAGCCGGGAGGCGGCCGCTCGCCCCGAGAAGGGCTCGCGCTACGTGGCGCGCCGGCCATCTCGACATTCACCTCTTCGGCCACCTTGAAGTCGCGCTCGACGGCGCGCGGCTTTCCATCGCCACGCCCGCAAGTCGCTGCAGGTCTTGGCCTACCTGCTGCTTCACCGGGCCGCGGCGGTATCGCGCGAGTATCTGGCCTTTCTGCTCTATCCCGACGACGAGGAGGGCGCGGCGCGCGCGAAGCTGCGCGCGACGCTGGCCGAGCTGCCCAAGATTACTTGCCCGCCCCAGCCGGCGCGCGGTACGTCACGATCGACGGGGACAAAGTCGCATGGAACCCCGATGCCGACGTCTGGCTCGACGTCGAGAGCTTTCGAGGCGGCCTCGAGCGATCGCCGCCGGCTGGGCGAAGCGATCGATCTGTATCGCGGCGATCTCCTCCCGGAGATCTACGACGAGTGGCTCGAGGCGATCCGCGAACGGTATCGCAATACCTACCTGCGTTGTTTGGTCGAGGGCGTATCGCGGAGGCGCGCAGAAACGCGGGCCTTTCCCGGTGGCGATCGAGACGGCGCACAGAGTGCTCGCTATCGATCCGTGGCGCGAAGACGTCGTGCGGCGAATCATTGCGCTGCGTTACGAGGGTGGCGATCGGGCCGGCGCGCTCGGCGGGTCGCGGGTTCGCCAAACGCTTGCGCGACGAGATGGGCACGCAGCCGATGCCCGAAACCGCGGCGCTGGCCGAGCGGATTACGCGCGCAGCCAGGCACAGCTCCGACGAAGACGGAGCGAAGCCGAGCGGGCAGCCGCGATCGGCGACGGCTCGCGCGTGCTCCCGTTCGTCGGACGCCGCGACGAGATGGAGCGGCTGCTCGAGACGTGGAGCCGCGCCGCGCGCGGCCGCGGCGCGTGCGCGTTCGTCGTCGGCGAGTCGGGCATCGGCAAGTCGAGAATCGCTCTGGAGTTTGCCCGCGCTGTCGAGGATCGCGGCGGCCGCGTGCTGCTCGGCGCAACCAGCTCGCCCGAAGCCGCGCCGTACGAGTGCATCGTCGACGCGCTGCGCTCGGCGCTGCCGCTTGTTGCTGCACTGCGCCCCAGCATCGGCTTTGGCCTGCGTCGCCGGCCTCGTGCCGGAGGATCCACGGCGCGCGTCTGCGCTGCCCGACGTCCCGCGGCTCGACGCCGAGAAAGAGCGCATCCGTCTTTTTCGAATCGCTCTTTCGTTGCGTCCGCCGATCTGGCCGCGCAGCGCCCGCTGCTGCTGATCCTCGAAGATCTTGCATTACGGCGCGGCCCGGCCACGATCGAGTTCCTGCAGTTTTTGGTTCGCCGGGTCTCCGGCGCGCCGGTCATGATCGTCGTCACCTATCGCGACGAGGAGACGCCGCGGCTGCACGCCCTCCATCGCTTGCGGGGCGACGCGCGATCCGCCGCCGGAGCGCAGAGCATCTGGCTAAGCCGGCTCTCCATGAGCCGATCTGGAAGAGTTGCGTGCGGCGCTCCCCGACGTTGCGGGATCGACCCGCCGAGACGCTCGGCCGCCGCGTCGCACGGCAATCCGCTCTTCCTAACGCAGCTGGTCGTCGACGCACGCGAAGGGGAACCGTCCGCGGCACCCGCATCGCTGCGCGCGGTCGTCGAACGGCGCATCGACCGCCTCTCCGAGCATGCGCGAACGGCCGCCGAGATCGCCGCGTGCATCGGCGACCGCTTCTCGCGGGATGCGGTTCGCGAAGTGAGCGCGTGGGACGAAACCGCTTTGACCGACGCGCTCGACGAGCTTGTCGACCGACGCATTATCCGCGAAGCCGGCGGCCGGCGGCTTTCTCGAATACGCCTTCACGCACCAGCCTCGTTCACGAGACGATCGCACAGGCCGTACCGCCCACGCACGCCGCCGTTCGCCGCCGGCGCGTCGCTCGCGTGCTCGAGGAGCTCTATCCCGAGCGCGTCTCAGAGCTCGCGCCGCTGCTTGCGGCCCACTACCAATCTGCCGGCGACGTCACAAACGCGACGCGCTGCTACCTCGAGGCGGTGCGCCGCTCGATCGCGATCGGTGCGCTGCAGGAAGACCAAGGCTGCTCTGCGATCGCGCGCTCGCGCTGGTACTCGAGGCCGCGCTTGCGCGCGCCCAACTTCTGTTGGAAAAGGTCACGATCGAGTCTCGGTCGGGCGATCTCACCGCCCACGATGGGCGCACCTCGCAGAGCTAGAGCTGCGTCGATGCCGCGGGCTCGACGATCCGGCCAGATCCATCGCGGCGACGCTCTTGCGGCGCATCGAGTTTGCAGGCGAACGTCGGCGACAGCGTGGAGGCACACCAATCGGCGGTCGCCGCTTTGCAGGCAGCCTCGACGAGCGACAACCGCGGGAGCAGCACGGCGATCGCGTACCTCCGCCGAGGCGAAGCTCGCGCTCGGGGTGTCGGCCGTCTCGCCGATGCTTCGGCCTGCGGTGGAAAAGCCGCTCTCGCGTGCAACCGCGAGGCGGGAGACGAAGCCGAAGCGGCCCGCACGCTCTGCTTCCTAGCGCAGGTGGAGGCGCATCGCGGGGCATCTCCAAGCGGCCGACGCGCTGATTCAACGAAGCGGCCGACCTCGCCGCACGCGCCGCCGATCCCGCGCTCGAACAACTCGCGTTGAGCAGCGGATGGGTGGGCGTCACTTACCAGCGGCGTAACTTTCGATCGCTGCCGCACCATCGCCGAGCGCGCGGGGGATGGAGTTGTCAGAGCGGATTGGGCGATCGTCCCCGGGGAGGCTCAAGCGCATGGCCGGCATCGGCATCGCGCTCTCGGCCGACGGCGCTGCGGCCGCGCAGGCACGCGAACGTTTTGCAACGGCCGGCACAGACATACGGCGAGAGCGGTAACCTCTCCGGAACTGCGGCGCAAGTGATGAATCAAGCGGTGCTCGAGAACCGGCGCGGATTCTTCGAACGCGCCCGCGAGGCGACCCAGAACGCGATCGCACTCTTCGATCGCGCCGGCGACGGACGCGGACGCGTCGGCGGCCTCGCCAATCTGGTCTTTTTGCACGGGTCTGCACGGGCGAGTTCGACGCAGCACGCGAGGTCGCCGGGCAGGCGCTGGAGCTCTCTCGGCAAGACTTGGGATTCGGGCTGCTCGAAGCCTCGGTGTCTGGAGAATCTTGCGGCCGCGGAGGGCGCGAAACGGGAAACTACCAACGCGCGATCGAGCTTGCCGAAGAGTGTCGCTCGAAGTGCGAAGGCGCTCCGATTCGCAAGTCTGGTCGAGCAAGACGCTAGCCGACGTCGCGATCTGGTACGCGGCGGTTGGGAATCTTTCCGCCGCTCGCAACGCAATCCAGCAAATGGTCGCCGATGAGAACGCGATTCTGCACGGAGGCGATTGGCCGTCGTACTGCTACTGGGCCGCGGCGCAGACCTTCATCTCGAGCGGCGATTCCGAAAGCCGCGGCGCGCGCGTTAGAACGAGCCAAGCGCCTCATGGAAAGCTACGGCTTGCGAACTCGAACCCGAAGATCGCGAGAGTTACTTGGCGATTCCCTGGCACGTCGATTTAGCGCGAGCGGCCGAAGCAAACGTCTGGCCCGATCCGCCACGATAGACCTACGCGATGGTAAAGACGCGATCGAGCCCGGTGACCGAAAGCGTCCGCAGAATCTCCTCGCGGCTCGAGCGAAGGACGATCTGAGCGCCCTTGAGGCGTGCCCGGCGCAGTAGCGCGATCAAGCCCCGCAGCCCTCTCGGTATCGAGGGAGGCCAGGCCGTCGAGGTCCAGGACGACCTGTTCGGCACCCCGGAGCAACTTTGCGTCGACGGCGGCTTCGACGCCGGCGTAGTTCGCGGGAAGATAGTCGATCGAGGCGTCTTCGACGCTTCGTGCCGGCGGGCGCATGCAACTCGGGAAGCGTGCGTAGCGCGGGAAGAGGGTGAACGCGGACATCGGGCGGCTCCTTCACGGTGGGGTGATTCGGCCTCATCGTAACCCACGACGCGTACGAGAACGTTCGCCGGCGCTTAGGCTCCGAAGAAACGCAAAACGATGAGGAAGCCGGCGCCGAATATGAGCGCCCCGAAGGAAGACGGTGACGGGGACCGTCAGCACCCACGCGAGGACGATATTGCGCAGCGTCCGCATCTGCAATCCGGAGCCGTTTGCGGCCATCGTGCCGGCCACGCCCGATGAGAGGATGTGGGTCGTGCTCACGGGCAGTCCGAGCATGTCCGCGCCTTGAATCGTCGCCATCGTAACCAGCTCCGCCGACGCGCCCTGGGCGTACGTCAGATGCGACTTTCCGATTTTCTCTCCGATCGTGACGACGATGCGCTTCCATCCGATCATGGTTCCGAGGCCTAGACACAAGGCGACCATAAACTTCACCCAGACCGGGATGAACTTGGTCATTCCGTCGAGGTCTTTTTTGTAGTCGCCCAACTCTGTGGCTTCACCTGGAGCGATGAACGTCTTGTTCGGTTTCGTGAGTTTGCCGATCGACTCTCCAACCAGGTAGCTCTTGGTGCGCAAGTCTTTGTGCTGATCGTCTGCGGGCTCGTCGAAGGTCGGGCGCGGTGCCGACGATCTCCGCGATCGCTCGATTCTCGTACGCGAGGCGCAACGAAAGTAGTCTGTGCGGCCTTCGCACCGTACTTCAAAAAATCGGAAAGGGCCGTCTCGGCATCCTGCGCGGTGATCTGAGCGCGCTGACCGGCCTTCGCGTCGAGCATCGGCTGCACGGCCTTTATTCTGGGTGACGAGCGATGCCACGCCGGCCGCCGTCACCGTGGGGTTGATCGCGTAGACGCCCGGGAGAATGCCGATGAGGATCAGCATGATGAGACCCATGCCTTTTTGGCCGTCGTTCGATCCGTGCGCGAAGCTGACGCCCGTACACGTGATAACCAACAGTCAGCCTGATCCACCAGACCGGCGGTTTCGTCCCCTCGGGAGAGGCGTAAAGCTGTTTGTCGCGGATCGATTGCCTTCATCAAAAGCAGAAGCAGGGCGGCACAAACGAAGCCGATGATCGGTGAGAGGAAGAGACCCATGAAGGTATCGTGCAGCTTGCCCCAGTTCACGCCGGCGTACGAACGGATGCTTCGATAAGACCGCATTCATCAGGCCGACGCCGACGATCGATCCGATGAGCGTGTGCGAGCTCGAAGCCGGAATCCCGGCGTACCAGGTGGCAAAGTTCCAGACTAGCGCCGAGACCAACAGCGCGAAGACCATTGCGAATCCGGCCGCCGACCCCGCGTGGATGACGAGCTCGACCGGCAGCAACGCGACGATGTTATAAGCGACGGCACCGCTCGAGACCACGACGCCGGCGAAGTTCCAGATGCCCGACCAGACGACCGCGTACCACGGCTTGAGGGTGTTGGTGCAGATGACCGTCGCGACGGCGTTCGCCGTGTCGTGAAATCCGTTGATCGCCTCAAACCCGAAAGCTAAGACGAGCGCTCCGATCAGGAGCGCGGCAGTGGCGGGGGTGGGCGAGGTCGGCAAGAAAATGTTGCAAAGCTTAGCGATTCATTCTACGGATGCTTGATTAAGGTGCGCTTAAGCTTAGAGGCAAACCGGCGTTGCCCGGTAATTGCTGCGGGAGGAGGACTAGGCATTGAAAGTTGTCGTTGAACTGCAAGGGCAGCGCCTGGAGTTTCAGCCTCGACAGCGGCACGTGCCGATGGGTTCTGCGCCGAACCGGCGACGAGCAATCTGCTTCACGAAGGTGAGTTTCCGCTCGTTGCTTCTGCCGGCGGCAAACATTAAACGTACAGCGACGGAACCTTCGACGAGGTCGAGTTGTCTGGAAGCCGGCATCTTCATCCGTGTTTTGCTGCGGTGTCGCGGGGGGATAAAGCACGCTGAAAGTGAGGGCTCATGTACACAGAAGACCCGTTTGAATCCGAAATGTATTCTGACCGAGAGCCGGCGACGGCGGCGGTGGACAGCTTCACGGACACGGTTCGGTCGCGACGAGATCAGCGTGATGATGGACGACAAGACGCGCGAGCGCGCCTTCTCCTCGTTGGTCAATGCCAAAGGGAGTGAGGGTGTCGCGGCCGGTGCAACGATCGGCGGCGTGCTCGGCGCGATCGTCGCCGGGGCTAACCGCTACCGGAAGCGTCGCCGCGATCGCGGGGACCGGCGGTCTTGCGACGCCGCTCGTCGTCGGCCCATTGGCTGCGGCGTTGGCTGGATTGGGCGCGGGTGCTGCGGGGGGCGGCATCATCGGCGGTCTGATCGGCGTCGGCATCGGCGAAACGCACGCCAAACAATACGAAAAAAGGGCTGCGCGAAGGCGGCATTCTCGTTGCGGTTGAGCCAGAATCCCAAAGACCACCGCGCCGATGTGCGCCGCGCGCTCGATCGCGACGTTGAGTACGCGGGAGAGACGCACAGCAGGTCGCTGGTCGAGAGCTTCGCGGCGGCCTCGAGCGTAAACTGCGAGGCCGCCGCAAAGTTCGGGCGGCACGGTCATCCCTGATGACCTTCACGACCGCGCCGCGAAGCCGTACGCGCCGTTCACGCCCGTGCCGCCCTGCCCAAAAAGATGAAGAGCGCCGCGATTGCGGCCTGCGTAACCAGCGCCAAGATTCGCACGACCAGCGCTGGCCACGCTCCGGCTCTCCCGACGCAACTCGCCAAACCACAAGCAACTCGGTCCGGCGGCTGCCGCGGCTGCGTCGTTCAACACCGCAAAGAGGGACTCGCCCCACCGGCGAGGCACCGGTTGGGCGATGTTTGAGGAGCTTCGTGGCGTTTGAAGGAGCTTCGTCTAGTACGCCGGTCCCCACTGACCCGCGCGCCAGTACCAGCCACGACGGCCGTTCACCCAGTGCCCGGCGTGCCATGTCGCGCCGGCGTACGGCCGGTAAGCGTAGTAGCCGTGCGTCCAGGCGTAGCGGTAGCCGTTCCATCGCCAGTATCCGCCAACCCAAAAGTAGCCCGGTCCCGGCGCAACCGGTACGGTTTCATAGATCGGCGCCGGCGGCGCAGTTTGGATGTAGACGCCACCGTAGACTTGAGCCGAGGCCGGCAACGCCGACCCGAAGATCCCGGCGCCGAGCGCGCAGGCGAGTAGGACGTTATGAAGTTTGATCATCATGCTTCATGTGTACCATCATCGAGTGTGATCATTGAACCAAGAACGATTAGAGCTTTATTCAAAAACGATGAGAGCGACACGTTAACGAACGACGCGTCGTCCGTAATACGCGCGGCGATAATGGCGCGCGTAGCAGGGGTAAGGTGCCCAATATGCGCGACGTCCATATGCGGCGGGATAAGCTGCCGTAGCCGTAACCTGCGCCACCGTAGCCGTAACCTGCGCCACCGTAACCGTAGCCTCGCCACCGTAACCGTACGCCGATGCCGACGCCGATGCCGACGCCGTAGGGGTAACCGTAAGCGTAGCCATAGGGATAGCCGTAGCCGTAACGAGGGTAACCGTAGCGGTAGCCATAACCGGCGCGATAGGCGTAGCCGGCCCGATAGCCGGCAGAGCGATAACCGCCGTAGCCCCGGTATCCGGTTCCGTAGCTACTGTGGCCCGCGACTACACGCCCCGTGGCCGCCGATCGCGCGGTCCCACCGGCGACGTGCGCGGCCGAGGCCGGCGCCGCCGCTGCGAGCAACGATCCTGCGCCCAGAGCGCAGGCGAGTAAGACGTTATGGAGTTTCATGCTTTATCTTTAGCAGTTTTGAGGCGGAAGTTCTGCTTACGGATCATTAGAAGCTCACTCGAAAACGATGAGAGGGCAATCGAGCAGCAGTTCTTGGGCTTGCGTCCACAGCGCGACGGCCCGCTCGACGCTCGCCTCGCGCTCGCTGCGAAGACGGTGCTCGGTCTGTAGCATCGCAACCGGCAGAATGGCAAGAAGCACGTCGCGATCGTGCGCCTCGCCCAAGGCGTCCTGCAACAACGCGAAGGCCTTTGCTATCGTTTCAAGCGATGGTTCGAGGTCCTCAAAACGTTCCAACGCATACCGAAGCCGTTTGCAGGCAATGCGAAAATCGTGCAACCCCGGTTGACCGCGCTGCTGCAAGCCACCGGCAAGCCGGCGAACCTCGTTCGCGCGCGTCTGTAGCACGCAGCGAGCCAGCTCGATGCTGCCGGTAACACCGCGCAGATGAACCGGCTCGGGTTTCACGTCAGACGCTATCCGGTAAACTGCGCCGGCGCAGCCGCCTGTGAGCCACCCGCGTCGCCTCTTTTCGCGCGCGCTCAGCTCGGCCAGAAGCGGTTCGGCGAGGTGGCGTTCGCCGGGGTCGACGCTATTTTCCAGGAGCCGCAAGATGATGGTTGCATCGCGCGCGGCGTCGGTTTGTTCGGCCGCGCGCTTTACGCGTCGCAACAGCTTGGCTGAGGGCGCGAGCTCGGCGATATCCTCGAGCAGCGAGCGAAAGCGGCGTCCGGCCGTGCGGACCGCGTGCAGTCGCTTCTCAGTTGGTTTCGAAACGAATCGCCGCCGCGCGCCCTCCAAGGCGCGCCGTTCCTTTGCAACGGGCCCCTAGCCACTTCACCGCAGCCGGCCGCTCATTGCGCGCCAGCGTTCGACAGAAGTATTTGCGGCGACCTTCGCGAAGGATACGATTCGACGTGAGATCGCCGCGACTACCCATCCTCGTCGTGCTCCTGGCAATCGTTGCCGCCAGCACGTGGTATTATGTCTCCCACCGCGCACGGAGCGCGGGCAAAACCATCCCAATCTACTACGCGAAGGTCGACGGGAAGTCGTTGGCCGCGATGCGGTTTCGATGCGCCCGCGTCAACCCGACGAGAGTGCAGCGGAACGCCTCCACAACGTCGTTCTGTATGCCACGGTCCAGGCCATAGCGGGACCTCCGAAGGACGTGCAAGCGATTCGCTTTCCGCTCGGCACGCGAGTTCTGGACGCAAGCGTTAACGGTTCGACGGCAACCCTCGACCTCTCGAAAGATCTCGAGAAGCAAGCGGGAGGGACGTTCGGAGAGAATGGCGAGTTCAAGGCGCTCGTCTTTACGATAACCGCGATCGAAGGCATCAATGCGGTGCAGATACTCGTTGAAGGAAACCGGCTGGAGACGCTGCCGGGAGGAAATGTTGAACTGGACCAACCGCTTCATCGCTCGGACTGGTAAGTTTGCATCCGCGCTTTCGCCGATGCGGCGGCATTGGCGATCGCGGTTCCGGCTTTGGCCGTTCGTCGTCGACCGCGACCTATCAAGGCCGACGATCGTTTTCACGCATGTCTCCTCGCGAGCCGGACCCCGGCCATCGGCGTGAACGATCGCGGATTTACCACGTTGCTGAGCGATACCGGGTCGTTCCTAACGTGGAATCCCGGCGAGCGTTTCGTTCTGATCACGACGAGCGTTCCTACCGTCGTCAGTTTGCGATCGGCGATCGACGGTACGACCTCGGCCCGATCTCGCTGCAGGCGAGCTTCGCGCCCTTCCTCGTAGGCGATGAAGCCTATCTGCCGTTGCGAGAGGTGTTACGGGCACTCGATCTTGCGTTGCACGAAGAGAACGGCGTCGCGGTGCTGCAACCGCAGCTTGCCGCTCTCGACGTGCGCCAGAGGCCTCTCGAGTCGGTCGTCGCCGGCGGCGCGAGTGCTCGCGCGAGTCGTGCAAGAGAGCCCGGCAGCTATTACCTACGCCTTCGACGGCGTCGGCACGTCGCTGAGCGGTACGCGCCAAGTCGGCACCGGCGGCATCGGCAGCATTACGATCGCCAATTCTGGAACCGTTCGCGAACCGATAACCCTGGTGACCGTGAGTTGCAGTCGGGAGCGGTTGCCGAGGCGCCTCAGAATACCGATGGCCGCGACGTGCTCCTCGCATTCGACGGTCCGGGGGCCACTAATCCCGAGCAGAGACGGCACAAGAAGCATCGCCGACGCCGGAGCCTCCGCCCGACACGACGTCCGCGAGCGGTGCGGCGGGTGTGCGCCAAGCGGTCCCGCGACCGTAACGGGCGTCACCGTCCAGCCGTCGGCGGACGGGGTTTCGGTTGCGATTGCGATCACCGGCAGCGCAACGTACGAATGGACCGCCTGCGCGAGCCGGATAATCGCTTCTGGGTCGATATTGCGAACGCGCGTTTCAGGGGCCGCCGATCGATCAAACGGCGCCCGCGCCGTTGCTTTCGGTGCGCGTCCGCCAGGTAGACCCGACGACGGTGCGCGTCGCGTTCTCGCTGAGTGGACCTAAGCCGATCGCGTTTACTTCCTCGGGCGACGGCCTCAACTTGGCGATCGGCAGCGAAGACGTCGCCGGCGAGGCGCGTTCCGGAAGCGGCGGCATTGGAACTGCGAGCAGCGCCGTCGTTGCGGCGCCGCTCGAGCAATCGGAGCCCGGGACGGGCACCCCCGGCGATACAAGCTGGAAGTTCGGCCGCGCAGTGGTTACATTGCGACCAATCCCCGCCTGATCGTCATCGATCCGGGGCACGGCGGCACCGACGTCGGCACGATGCACGGAGGGGTCTCCGAGGCGCAGTTGACGCTCGACATGGCAAAGCGGTTGCGCGAGATTCTCGTTGCTCGCGGTTGGGAAGTGAAGCTGACGCGCGAGAGCGACGTGGACGTCTACGAGGCTAACGACAGCGCGCACGATGAACTCCAGGCGAGGGACGACATCGCCAACAAGGCCGGCGCGAGACTGTTCGTCAGCATTCACGCCAACGCGTTCATCAACTCCGGCCGTACGGAACAACCTGTTACATTTCCAAGCCGGACGACATAGCCTCGGGGCGGATCGTGGAAGCGCATCTCGCCGCGGACGGCACGAAAGATGACGGAGCGTCAAGAGCCATCTGTACGTAACCCTGCACGCGCGGATGCCCGCGGTATCATGAGACGGCGTTTCTCACCAATCCAGGCGATTATGCGCTGCTCACCTCCTCCGCTTGGCGGCAAAAGGTCGCGCAAGAGATCGCCGACGGCATCGGCCAGTATGCGCAGGAGTATCCGGCTCCAAATGAGCCGGACATAAGTGATCGGCCTCTTCAACTCGGGCCTTGGGGGCCTGACGGTGCTGGCGCGCGTCCGCGAACGGATGCCGTCGGCCGACATCGTCTTTTTCGCCGACCAAGCCAACGTGCCGTATGGCGACCGGACGCACGCCGATCTACTGGAACTGCTGCAGGCGAACCTAACTCGGCTCGATGCGCGCGGCGTCGACGCGATCGTTATGGGCTGTAATACGTCGTGCGCCGTGGCCGAGCGGTATGGCTGGCCCGTGACGCGCGCCGCCGTCTCGACCTGATCGAGTCGGCAGCCATCGCGGTGGAGCGCGGCGGATTTAAGCGCGTCGGTGTCGTCGCAACCGCGGCTACCGTCGGCGCAGGCTCCTACGGGAGAACGATTCGCGCGCGCGTCGGCGGAATCGACGTCGTCGAAGTTCCAGCGCCGGCGCTCGTTCCGCTCGTCGAAGCCGGGACGACCGAAGGCGAAATTCCTCGTTCTACGGTCGCCGAGGTCTGCGGACACCTGCCGCTCGATCTCGACGTTTTCGTCTTCGGCTGCACGCACTATCCCGTGCTGGAATCGCACTTTCGCGCCGTTCTCGGCGACGGCATTACATTGATCGATCCAGCTTTCATGCAGGCCGAACGAACCGCCGAGCTTCTCGGGAACCGCGCGAACGGAAGCGGATCGACGGAGTATACCACGAGCGGCGACGAAACGACGTTCCTGGCCAACGTCGCGCATTTTATCCGCGCCGGTTTAAGTGATGACGCTGCGCGAGGCGGTCTTCTAGTGATGAGTCAAGGAAAATTGCGGCTCTGCCTCGCGGCGATGGCGTCGATTCCGTTGGTGGTGATCGCATCCACTCCGAGTCCAGACGACGATTCCCGAGAGCGCCGCTCCGATAACGATCGATCGATGCGTCGTCACGCTTCAGAAGATGCCGGCTGGGTACGCATTGTTGGATGATCTGGACTTCACGAACGTTAGCCAGCTCACGGCGACCGAAGTTCTCTTTGCTTTTCAGGATCGTCGACGGGACCGGGCGAACCGCTCCGTGACCTTAACCGACGATAGAATCGGACGTGCTCGCGCCCGGCATTGCGGTTAGTCATTCCACTGCCACGGCTGACGGGTTCGAGCCCGTCGCACCAGATGATCGACGCTCCGTCCGCGTCAGCCAAGATCGTTTGCACCGTAACGATGGTGCGTTTCGACGACGGTAGCGTCTGGAATGACGGCGACGGACCGGTAGGAACCGGAGTGCTCGTTCACGCCGCCGCCGCAACCGCGGGAGACGCCGCATTGGCAGTGGCCGTTCGATCCACCGACGCCGCCGTAGGACGCTGTCTTCGCTGCGAAACCGCTAGCGTTGCCGGCGGCGGTACGCGGCGGGAGTGATTCCGGTCAACGATTTAAACACGCGCGTCAGGTGACTCTGGTCGGAAAATCCGGCGTCACCGGCGATCTCACCGAGCGAGGCGCGCGAGTCGCCGAGACGCCGGCAGACGTACTGAATGCGCAGGCCGGCGACGTAGTCTCCGACCGGGCGCCCGCAGCGCCGCCGAAAGGCTCGGGCAAGATGCGTCGGATGAACGTTCACGTCGGACGCGAGCGCGGCAAGCTCCAAGCGATCCGCAAAGCGCTGCTGAATTTCGTGGCGAGTACGTCGCGCAGCCAGGGCGGCTCGGCGGCGTCGTCGTTTTGCATGCCGGGAATATGCGAGCAGAGTTCGTACAGGAGCGACTCGACGACGAGCGCCGACGTCGCCCGGCGGTCGCGGTATTCGTTGTATAAACGCACACCGAGCCACGTGGCATCGCCGCCGTGCAACTCGGCGAGATGATCGACAACGCCGTAGCTGCGTATTGCGTCCATCCAGCGCTGCTCCAGTTCAACGATGAAGAAGCGGCAGCCGCCTTCGCCGATCGTATCGGCGTGAGGAACCTCAGGCGGCAAGAACGCTACGGTGAGCGGCTTGTACGCGATGGTGATTGCGCCCGAATGTTCGACGTACGTTCCTTCCAAGAGGAGACAAAAATGCCCGGCCTTATGGCTGTGCGGGGGAATAGTCGCGGCGCGCTCGTGCCATACTTCGGACAGCGTGGCATCCGCGATGGAAAACGATTCCGTCTCACCGTAGAATGTGCCGATGCCGAAGAGTCGTGCCACGTTTAAGAATCCTACCCCGGGAGGCTAAGATCGTTCAAGACTTGCGCGACCTGTTATGCCATGGTAGAGACGGAGGCATCAATCATGAGGCGCAAGGACCTTTTAACCGGCACGATTGCGGGTGCGGCCGCCGCTGCACTATCCGGCCGTGTAGGGGCTTCCGGTACAACTCCCTATCGTGGCAAACCGCTAACGCTTCCGGCGTCAAAGCGCATCAGGGGCTGCCTATCCAATCTCTCGAGGCGCAACGCTGATAGACTTCGCCGGCCCCTGGGAAGTCTTTGGCGAGGTCATGGTCGCGTCTCTGGGCACCACGATGAACGACCAGATGCCTTTCGACCAATATCTTGTCGCGAAATCGACGGACCCAGTCGAGTCCGAAAGCGGGCTGCAGGTCGTTCCCGCATTTGCGTTCGCATCGGCGCCGCAGCCCGACGTTCTGGTCGTTGGCGCTCAACCGAGCTCTGCCGAGCTGACGGCGTGGGTTCGGCAGGCCAGCCGCGGAGCACTCGAACGGCATCGGTCTGCACCGGAGCGTTTCGCGTTGCCGAAGCCGGGCTCTTCGACGGGCTCCCCGCAACCACGCACCACGCCTTTTACGATGATTTCGCGAAAGCGTTTCCGCAGGTGCAAGTCGTGCGCGACGTGCGGTTTGTTGAGAATCCACTAGTCTCGAGCGCCGGAGGACTTACCTCCGGGATCGATCTCGCGCTGCGCATTGTGGAGCGCTACTTCGGTTTACAGACTGCGACCAGCACGGCGAACTACCTGGAATACAAGCGCTCCGCTATCGCCACGCGTTGGCCTCAGCCGGCGGCGATGTAGGCAAAGCTGGAGGGTCTCCACAGATGCTACGGAAACGCCCACGGCAATGGACGACGCTCGAAGACTCGCCGCCGCGCTCAACACACTAGTAAAATCGCCACAGTTCTCAAACACGAAAGCGCGTGGTGCCGCGCGCCAAGAGCCGGCCGTAAACTGGCCTGCGACCAAGAAGCTCAACGAAGACTTCAACTCCGAGGTCGACGGATGCGAGTCGTTCGTGATGAACGACGGAAGCGTCTGCGCCTGGAAGCCGGGACAGTTCCGTTACGCTCCGGCCACTCAGGGCCGGCCCTAACCCAGCTTGACCTCTAGGCGGCGAGGAAGGAGCGGCGCGACCGCCATGCGATGCCGATCCACTTCTTGGTTTCGTGGATTCGGGCCGTCGGTGGCAGTTCATAGGTTGCGAGGGCATACGGCTGGCCGCGTTGTACAAACACCGCTTGCGTCCACGCGTCGAGCTCCAGCGGGTAACCATCGCAGCGTCGACGCCGAGAAGCCGGGCGACTGGATTGTGCCCGTAGGCGGCAACCAGTCGCGCATTTACAGTCCTTAATTGGCTACTCCTAGGGGACGCATTGAGCACCCGAGAAACTCAGGGGATGATGCGGAGTTTGGTCGTGGCCAGCGCGATCGCCCTGACGTTTCTGCCGCCCGCCATAGCGGTTGGGGCACCGACGGCGGCCGTTCGCGGAGGTCCCATCGTTCAGCCACCGCCCCCGCGTTCTCTGCAGGCTCGGTCGGCGAGCCAAGAGTTCAAAGTACCGTTCCATGTAGACTTGCATCCCAGGACGGCCGAACCTGATATGCAGACGTTCTTGCCGTACCGGTGGCACGCATTGCAATATAGCCCGCAATACCTTTGGAATCAGCCCGCCTGGAATCAGAACGGGTGCTTTGCGAACAACCTCTTCGGGGCTCCGTCGACTTTGCAGGGCGATGGTTTGGTGCCGGGCACCACAATAGGCTCCCTCGTGGATGGTCGCTCCAAGAGTCTCCTCTCCTCGACGCCCTCATACAATCCGAATCTGCCGCCGGGTGGCGAGGGGGTTGTGACGTTGCAACCAACGTCGTGCGGGTCGGCCAACGTCATTAACTTCTGACCGCGCCGCAGCAGTCACTTAGGTCGGCAGACGATCCCGTGGACGTAGACGGGCGCCTGCGTAGCTAACCAAAGGCCGACCTGCGTGCTCGTGTTTGCGCGTGTATCGGGCCCCATCGCGTCTGCATCGTTCGGGTTGGTATTCTCGTAGTCGTCAACCGCCCATTCGGTGGGTATCGCATCGTGCGCCAGCAACACACCGACGAACTTCTTCGTGTCCTCGGTGAAGTTTGACCGGTTGGGATACGGCGAGACCAACATCGTGGTTCGCAAACCATGGGCATTGCCCCACCGGATGGCTTGCTCGATAAACTTTTGGTAGCCGGGCCCGCTGCCGCCGGCCAGAAAGAAGCCGACCGGAGCGTCGAACGCAATGGCGCCGCCATACAAGGCTTCAAAACGCGATAGCTTATAGAATGCACTGTTAATATCGTAGTATTCGGCTCGCGTGGGCGGAAAGATCGGGCTGTGTGCCTTCCATGCAAGATTCGGCGCGACGATCGGCGCCATCGAGGCGATGCCCACAGAACTGCCGGCCCTGCACCCACTGCTTCCACGCGCGCACGTTGCGCCGATCGAATCGAATCTTCGAAGCCGGTTTATAGGGAACGTTCACGTTGGCGGCGTCGGGATTGAGCCCGCTGTTGACGAATTGATATTGATAGTATTGTGAGTAGCGATTCGCGGGAAGCGTAAAATAGTTCGCGCCCAGCAGGCCCAGCTCGGCCTCGCCGGGGCCGGTTCCGGCAAACAAACTCTCGATCGCATGGAGAATCGCAAAGGGCTCTGAGGGCGGGCTGTCCGCAATTGCGGCCGCGATGGCGGTCCCGTGCTCGTACAAACGAGCGTGCCCCGTTGCGAGCAGCGCGACCGTGAAGTCGCGCCTGACGAGTGTGTTGAACCCGGCCGTGCCGCCGACGGAAACGTATTGGCCCAAGTTCGAACAGGCCGACGGCGTGGCTACGATCGCGGGCGCCGCTACCCCGTTACACCCGGTGACGGAGAGTGCCAAGATTACTCCAAACGGTACTCGGGAAAACAACCCCATGATCGTGGCTAGTGCGCTGAGAGTAGGCCTACGTGGAACAGTGAGAAGAAGAACGCTGTCGTCGCAACGGCCAACGCTGCGCCCGCGAGGACCTGCATGACGGTGTGCGATTTGAGATAGACTCGGGCCCAGCAGACCATCGGAATCAACACCATGAACGGTAACGGCTGGCGGCCGTAGATCAACGTCAGTGCCGTCAGCGGTGCGGTGATTCCCAGCGCGTGCGTGCTGATCTTCCAGTAGCGCGTGATGTATTGCACGATCAGCGTCGAAACCAAGTATCCGAGCATTGCGGCGATCATGAGACGCGGAGCGTGCACGAGCCAGAGCGCGCCGGCCCCGAAGAGATCGAAGACGACAAACGCGGTTAAGATCATCTCGCGCTCGGCGCGCACGGACATGTCGAGATCCGAGATGTAGTCGTTCGCGTAGAGCCAAAACACGTAGAGCATCGGGCCCAGCGACGTGAAAAAGGTCGAGATAAAGAGCAAGCGCCAAAAGTCGAGCGTATCCTTAGCGCCGACGTGTGCCAGGATTAGGAACAGCGCGAGCGCGGTAAGGAACGGATTGAAAATGGTGGAGAGGATGCGCGCCAGATCGCGCCAAACCCGCCGGTTCTTGATCGGAACGATCGTGGAGGCTGCTTCGGTTAGCCCCTCTAGCTCGGCCACCCATGGCTCTTCGGCCGGGTCTGGGCGATTACTTCGCGCCGACGGCCTCGTGCAGGCAGCTTGGGGCCTGCGGTCGTAGAGAAGATGCCGCCATTACCAATTTAAGGAAGAGAAGAGCCACTTGAATCCCTTGTTCGTTCTGGCCGCGGCTACCGCCAAGGTTTTGCCATCGGCCGCCGCCACGCTGCCCGCCGGAATCGTCCCGCCCCCCAACGCACCCATCGTGCCGCAGGTGCAGCCCAAGACGGCGATCGCCATCCATGCAGGTTGGCTAACGCACGGCCTCGCGGGCATCTTCGTGCTGGCCGCAATCTCGCTGATTTTCTTGCTGGCGATCCAAACGACCAAACAGGAGGGCCTGACCGGCACCATCGGAGGCCGGGTCGAGAGCTCCTATCACGGGCGGCTCGGCGCCGAGGAGCAGCTCAAGCGACTAACCGGCTTCGTCGCCGTCGTCTTCGTCATTTCGGCCTTCGTGCTTTCGCTCACGGGTATTTAGCAGGCGCGTGGAGCTGCTCGAGGTCAAGAACCTTAAAACGACCTTTCGCACGGAGGACGGACCGGTTACGGCGGTCAACGGCCTCTCGTTCTCGCTGGAAGCCGGCGAAACGCTGGGCATCGTGGGGGAATCCGGCTCGGGAAAATCGGTGACCGCGCTCTCCATCATGCGGCTTTTGGCGGGCAACGCGACCGTCACCGCGGATCGCATTGCCCTTCGTGGCGAAAGCTTGCCGGCGAAAAGCGAAGCCGAGATGCGTAAGATCCGCGGCCATCGGATCGCGATGATCTTTCAGGATCCGATGACGTCGCTCAATCCAGTGCTGACCATCGGCGAGCAGATCTCCGAAGCGGTGCGTCTCCATCTGGGCCTGGGCCCGCGCGAAGCGCGCGACCGCGTCATAGAGATGTTGAGCAAAGTTCGCATCCCGCAACCCGAAAAGCGTTTGGGCAACTACCCGCACCAGTTCTCGGGCGGCATGCGCCAGCGCGTGATGATCGCGATGGCGCTTTCCTGTAATCCCGAGCTTTTGATTGCCGACGAGCCCACGACGGCGCTCGACGTAACGATTCAAGCGCAAGTCTTGGAGCTGATGGCTGACCTCCAAAGCGAGACCGGAGCGGCGATCATTCTGATCACGCACGATCTGGGCGTCGTGGCGGAGTTCTGCAAAAACGTGCTGGTCATGTATGGCGGCAACATGGTGGAATATGGCACGGCCGAGCAGATCTTTGCCGAGCCGCGGATGCCGTACACGCAAGGGCTTTTGGCTTCGCTGCCGCGCCTCGATCGTAGCGAACGCAAGCGCCTCGAGCCGATCGCCGGCCAGCCGCCGAACTTGTTGCGTCTTCCGCCGGGATGTGCCTTCGCGCCACGCTGCGTCTATCGCATGCCGATCTGCGATCAGCCGGTTCCGCTCTACGATTTTGGCGGCGGCCACGTCGCCCGCTGCTATCTCTACGACGAGCGAGCGCGCGATCAGCGCCCCGAAGCGATGCGCCAGCTCCCGACGATACCGGCAGGCAACTGATGACCAACGGCGCTTTGATCGAAGCGAAGGATATCTTCAAATATTTCCCGATCTACGCCGGACTGACGTCGCGCCACGTCGCCGACGTCCGCGCCGTCGACGGCGTCAGCTTTACGATCCAGGAGGGCGAAACGCTCGGGCTCGTCGGCGAGTCGGGTTCCGGTAAGACGACCGTAGGCCGTCTCTTGCTGCGCCTGCTGCCGGCGACCAAAGGCGAGATCGACTTCGAACACCAGAACATTCTGACGATGAACCGGGGCGATATTCGCCGCCTGCGCCGCTCGGTGCAGATCATCTTCCAGGATCCCTTCGCATCCTTGAATCCGCGCATGTCGATCGGAGAAATCGTCGCGGAGCCGATCCGCATTCACGGCCTCGCGAAGGGAAAGGAAGTCGACGACCGCGTCCGCGAGCTGCTGGGCCTCGTCGGCCTGCAGCCGTATCACGCGAACCGGTATCCCCACGAGTTCTCCGGAGGTCAACGTCAGCGCGTAGGAATTGCCCGCGCGCTTGCGGTTCAGCCGCGCTTCATCGTTTGCGACGAGCCCGTTTCGGCCTTGGACGTCTCCATTCAAGCGCAGGTCATCAATCTGCTCGAGGACCTGCAAGCCAAGTTCAAGCTCACGTATCTCTTCATCGCTCACGACCTCTCGGTCGTGCGCCATATTTCGACTCGCGTCGCGGTGATGTACGTGGGCAAGATCGTCGAGCTCGCCTATCGCGACGCGCTCTATGAGAGCCCGCTCCATCCCTACACGCAGGCGCTGCTCTCGGCGATTCCGATTCCCGATCCGGTCGTCGAGAAACGGCGAAAGCGCGTCGTCCTGACCGGCGACATTCCGTCGCCCGTCAACCCTCCGCCGGGCTGCCGCTTTCACACCCGCTGCCCGATCGCGTTCGAGCGTTGCTCGGTCGAAGAGCCGCCGCTGCGCGAGTACGCGCCGGGGCATTTCGCCGCGTGTCATTGGGTCGAGGAGCACGGCGGCCAGGCGCCGACCCTCGCTTAACGGCTCTATGAATTAAAGACGGGCGCCCGCTATTCGCGGCCGCCCGTTGTTGCTATCGTGAGTAGCTTCGCGCTATTTCTTGCGCCGCTTGCGCCGCCCGTTCTTGGCGACTTTGCGGGCCACTTTGGCACGCACGACCTTGCGGGCTACCTTGCGACGCACCACCTTGCGGGCAACTTTCTTGCGAACTGCCTTACGGGCGACTTTCCGGCGCACGGCCTTGCGGACTACCTTCCGGCGTACCGCTTTTCGGACCAATTTGCGACGGACTTTCTTGCGAACGGCCTTGCGGACGACCGCCTTCCGGACCAGCTTCCGAGCCACTCTCTTGCGAACCGCCTTGCGAATTATCGCTCCGACGATCGCCTTTTTAACGGCGGCTTTGCGACCGGTTTTCTTCCGACGCCTTACAGCTTTCTTAACAGCTGCGGCGACGGCCGGCTCCATGCCGTTCATCGTGGAATCCGAGTCCATTCATTCCTCCTCGTCCCCGGGGACGATAAGCGTTAGTGGACAGCGCTCATGGCGCTTTTGCACGCAATCATAGAGGATTTTGCCGAATCATGCAAATTCGCGTGTGCGCGTAGCGACGTGAATATTGCCGGGCCTTGACCCCGGCGGTATACTAAGGCCCGTGAAAAAGCCCCTCATCATCGTCGAATCGCCGACGAAAGCGAGGACGATCAAGAAGTTTCTTCCCGCGCGCTATGTGGTGAAGGCATCGGTGGGGCACGTGCGCGACCTCCCAAAGAGCACCCTGGGGGTCGACGTAGAGAACGATTTTCTGCCGCGATACCTGACCATCAAAGGCAAAGGCGACGTGATCAAGGAGCTGCGGAGCGCCGTAAAAAGCGCTACGGACGTGTACCTCGCAACCGACCCGGATCGCGAAGGCGAGGCGATCGCATGGCATCTGGCCGAGCTGCTCAAACTCCCCGATCCCAAGCGAATCGAGCTTCACGAGATCACCAAAGCGGCGGCGCTTGCGGCGCTCAAAGACTACCACCATATCGATATGGACCGCGTCAACGCGCAGCAGGCCCGCCGAATTCTCGACCGGCTCGTCGGATATAAAATCTCGCCGCTGCTGTGGGCAAAAGTGCGCGGCGGCCTCTCGGCCGGGCGCGTGCAGTCGGTCGCGGTCAGGCTGATCGTCAGCCGGGAGCGCGAGATCGAGGCCTTCATTCCTAAGGAATACTGGAGTCTAACGGCACTTTTGGCTCGGGCGCAAGCCGGGAGCGGGACCGGTTCCGACGTGACGTTTTCAGCCGAGCTCGTCTCGCACGGCGGTAAGAAGCTCGAACTGCACACACAGGCCGAAACCGATGCGGCATTGCGGGCGCTCGAAGGCGCCGCATACCGCGTCGGCTCGATCAAGAAGCGCGAAGTTCGGCGCAACGCGCCCGCGCCGTTCACCACCTCGACGCTGCAGCAGGAGGCCTCGCGCAAGCTAAAAATGCGCGTGCGCCGTGCGATGCAAGTCGCCCAAGCGCTCTACGAAGGCGTCGACCTCGGTGCGAGTGAGGGAACCGTGGGGTTGATTACCTACATGCGCACCGACTCGACCCGAATCAGCGATCAGGCACGTGACGCAGCCCGCGAGTTCATCGTTGCCGAGTACGGCGAGGCCTTCCACGGCGGGCGCCGCTACGCCGTCCGCGAGGGCGCGCAGGACGCGCACGAAGCGATTCGCCCGACCTCGGTTTTGCACACGCCGGAGCGTCTCGCGGGCCACCTCAAACGCGAGGAGCTTCGGCTTTACACGCTGATCTGGGAACGGTTTGTCGCCTCGCAGATGTCGCAGGCGCTCTTCGATCAGACCGTCGTCGACGTGACCGCTGGCGAGTACGGGTTCCGCGCGACCGGGACCGTGATGCGTTTTCCCGGTTTCACGCGCGTCTACGACGAGGGCAAAGACGAGGAGAGCGCCACAAAGGGCCGCGTCCGGCTACCGGAGTTGCACGAGAACGAAGATCTGGATTGCCGTAAATTGGAGCCCAAGCAACACTTTACCGAGCCGCCGCCGCGGTATACCGAAGCCGCGCTGGTCAAGGCGCTCGAAGAGAACGGCATCGGACGGCCCTCGACGTACTCGACGATCGTGGAGACGATTCAGGCTCGCGGTTACGTCACGCAGCAAGAGCGGCGCTTCATGCCAACCGAGATCGGCACGGCGGTGAACGATCTGCTCGTCGAGCATTTTCCAAAGATTCTCAATCTCACGTTCACGGCGCAGATGGAAGGCGATCTCGACAAGGTTGCGGACGGGCACGAGAATTGGGTCACGCTCTTGCGCCGCTTTTACGGTCCGTTCTCGACCGAGCTGGAGGAAGCCGAGAAGAAGCTGCCGCGCCTGGAGCTGCGTGACGAGCCGACCGACGAGATCTGCCCGAAGTGCGCCCGCCCAATGGTGATTAAAACCGGGCGTTTTGGTCGTTTCATCTCCTGTACCGGATATCCCGAATGTAAGACCGCGAAGCCGATCGTCAAGGAGACCGGCGTTGCCTGCCCCAAGTGCGCCGGCGCGATCGTCGAGCGCCGTTCGAAGAAAGGCCGCACGTTCTACGGCTGCGCTAACTATCCGAACTGCGATTTCATCTCCTGGGATCCCGTCGTCACGCAGCGCTGTCCAGTATGCGACTCCTACGTCGTCAGCAAGACGCGCCGCGGAGGCGCCACGCGTTTGGAGTGCGCCGCCGACCGCACGCACCACGTCGAGGCAGAATCGCCTGACGACAAAGAGCCCGTCGAAGCCTAAAATGGCGTGAAGGCGAATCGCTCGACCACGTTTTTAGCGGCCTGGTGAAAAACGTTGAACGGCTAACCGTCGTTGGCGGCGGACTTGCCGGCTGCGAAGCGGCGTGGCAGGCTGCGCGCTGCGGTGTCGAGGTGGACCTGTACGAAATGCGTCCGCACTGCAGCGGCCCGGCGCATACGTCGGGCGCGCTCGCCGAGCTGGTTTGCAGCAACTCGTTTCGCGGCGCAGCGCTGGAAAACGCCGTCGGGCTGCTCAAAGAGGAGCTGGCGCGGCTTGGATCGCTCATCATCACGTCGGCACGGGAAAGTGCCGTTCCGGCCGGTGGAGCGTTGGCCGTCGATCGTGTGCGGTTCGCCGCCGATGTCGAATCGCGAATTGCCGGCGAGCCGCGGATTGCGTTGCATCGGGAAGAGGTTCGCGAGATTCTGCGGGATCGACCGGTCATCGTCGCCTGCGGCCCGCTGCCCAATAACGAGTTCTTAGCCACGCTGGACGGGTTGCTCTCTCGTGGCGACACCGGCGGCGGAGCGAGGCTTCACTATTACGATGCTGCTTCGCCGATCGTCGCAGCCGACTCGATCGACGAATCGTTCACCTACCGAAAGTCGCGCTACGATAAGGGCGATGGCGACGACTATCTCAATATTCCGCTCGATCGCGCACAATACGCGCAACTGCTTACCGATCTGCGGACGCTCGAGCGCCATCCGGCCAAAGACTTTGAAGAGACGCGCTATTTCGAAGGCTGCCTGCCGATCGAGGAGATGGCCGACCGGGGCGACGACGTGTTGCGCTTCGGTCCGCTCAAACCGGTCGGGTTGCGCGACCCGCGCACCGGCCAGACTCCCTTCGCCGTGGTGCAGCTACGCAAAGAGAACGTAGAAGCCAGCGCCTACAACCTCGTCGGATTCCAGACGCGACTGGCGTGGCCGGCTCAGAAAGAGGCCTTCGGAAAGCTCCCCGGCCTGCAGAACGCCGAGTGGTTGAGGCTCGGCGTGATGCACCGCAACACCTTCATCGACTCTCCGCGTCTGCTCGACGAGCGGCTGCGTTTGCGCGGCACGCGCTGCCTGTACTTCGCCGGACAGATTACTGGCGCGGAAGGCTACGTCGAAGCGGCAGCGTGTGGCGCGATGACCGGAATCCACGCCGCGCGCGAGATTCTTGGCCTGCCGCCGGTCGAGTTTCCACGCGAAACGGCGTTCGGCGCCGTGGTGGCTCACCTGCAAAACCGTCACACCGCCGACTTTCAACCGTCGAACGTCACCTGGGGCTCCTTCGTGCCGGGTCAGGATGACGGTGGGAGCGGTCGGAAACTTGGAAAGCGGGAGCGGCGCCGAGTGATGGCCGAGCACGCGCTCGCCGCCATCGAGCGGTTCGCCTCTGAAACCGTTGCGGCGCCGGTGGGGTAGAGAAAGGGGCTAACATGAAGCTTCGCTCTACTACGATTTTGGCCGTGCGCCGGGACGGAAAGCTAGCGATCGCCGGCGACGGCCAGGTGACGCTCGATAAGACCATCGTGAAGCACGGGGCGCGCAAGGTCCGCAAGATCTCCGGCGGCAAGGTCTTGGCCGGTTTCGCCGGCTCGGCAGCCGACGGCATTACCCTGCTCGAAAAGTTCGAGGGCAAGTTCGCGGAGTTCAAAGATCTGACGCGCGCCGCGGTCGAGTTGGCCAAAGACTGGCGACAGGATCGCGCGTTACGGCGTTTGGAGGCGCTGATGATCGTCGGCAATCCCGAGCACCTCTTCGTGCTCTCCGGCACGGGAGACGTCATCGAACCCGATCAAGGCGTTGCGGCGATCGGCAGCGGCGGCCCCTACGCTCAGGCGGCAGCCACCGCGCTGTTGCGCAACACGGCGCTTTCGGCGGACGAGATCGCGCGCAAAGGGCTCGAGATTGCAGCCGAGATCTGCATCTACACCAACACCGACATCATCGTGGAAACGTTGCCATGACCGGCATGTTGGCAACGACACTCGATCCGGCGACACTGACGCCGCGGCAAATCGTCGAGGAGCTCGACAAGCACATCGTCGGCCAAGCCAAGGCGAAGCGCGCCGTCGCGATCGCGCTGCGCAACCGGTACCGCCGGGCCCGGGCCCGCGAAGACTTGCGCGACGAGATCACCCCGAAAAACATTCTGATGATCGGCCCCACCGGCGTCGGCAAGACGGAGATAGCCCGGCGTCTGGCGGCACTGGTCGGCGCGCCGTTCATCAAGGTCGAAGCGACGAAGTATACCGAGGTCGGATACGTCGGCCGCGACGTGGAATCGATGGTGCGTGACCTCGTGGAAGCCGCAATTCGGACGGTTATGGACGAGCGCCGCGAGGAGGTTCGCGAGCTTGCGGCGCGCCAGGCAGTCGAACGCGTTATCGACGTGCTTCAACCTGAGACGCGTCCGCCCGGATCGGGATCGCCGGGAAATCCGCTCGGCGCGGCGCTCGGCTCGATTTTCGGGGGCAACGTTTCCGCGCAGCAGCACTCGGCTCCGGTCAGCGTCTCGCCGGACGCACAGCGCGTGCGCGACCAGACGCGCGGCGAGATCGAGCGCGGGTTCTACAACGTGCGGCTGATCGAGATCGAAGTCGAGGAAAGCCAGTCGCTGCCGATCGGCGTCATCGGCGGCGGAATGGATCAGGGCGGCGACCTCGGCGAGATGCTCGGCGGCATTCTGCCCAAGCGCCGGACGAAGAAGCGCGTTACGGTCGTCGAGGCGCTGCGTATCTTCGAGCAAGAAGAGGCCGCGAAACTGATCGATATGGATGCGGTCAAGCGCGAGGCGCTACGCCGCGCCGCCGAAGACGGCATCATCTTCATCGACGAGATCGACAAAGTCGCCGGTTCGCAGCAGCGCGGCGGGCCCGACGTCTCACGCGAGGGCGTGCAGCGCGACATCCTGCCGATCGTCGAAGGCTCAACGGTCAATACCAAACACGGTCCAATTAAGACCGATCACGTCTTGTTCATTGCCGCGGGCGCGTTCCACATGAGCAAACCGTCGGATCTCATTCCCGAACTCCAAGGCCGCTTGCCGATTCGGGTCGAGCTGGACTCGTTGACGGCCGAGGATTTCAAGACCATTTTAACCCAGCCAAAGAACGCACTGGTGGAGCAGTACAAGGCGTTGCTCGCCACCGATGGCGTCACGCTCGATTTCCGCGACGATGCCGTCGAACAGCTCGCCAACTTCGCCATGACGGTCAACGAGCAGACCGAAAACATCGGCGCCCGCCGCCTGCATACCGTGCTCGAGCGAATGCTCGAAGACGTCAGCTTTGAGGCCCCCGAGAGCGGCGGCACCATCGTCGTCGACAGCGATTACGTGCGGAAGCGGCTGGCCGGCGTGGTAGCCAATGCCGACCTTTCTGGGTACATTCTCTAAGGGAATTCCCATTAGAACTCACAGGTCCGCCTGCTGCGAAACGAGGATTCTTAGATCATGAGAAAACCCAAAGGCGCACTCCTCATCGTTCTGCTTTCCGTCGCGTCCGTCTTAGCGGCGTGCAACGGCGCGAACAACGGCCTTCCCGGCCCGGGCCCCACCTCTGGGCCGACGGGAAACTGCGGCGGTCCGCCGAGCTCGAACCAGCTCGAGGTGATCTACCCGGTCCCGAACTCGAAGAACGCTCCTCCCGGAATTAATAACATCTACGTTTCCACGAAGAGCCAGTTGCCGCCAAGCAACCTGTTCGACTTCTTGCTCGCGGAGTCGAACGGCGCATCGACGTTCACCGGCCCGTTCACCGGCATCGACAAGTCGCAGCTCCCCGTCGGCTATAAGAAGCCGACGTACTCCAACCCGGTATTCTATGCTTCGGCCATTGCGGGCCCGTCGGGATCGAGCTTTACCATCGGTCCGGATGTGTCGGTCAGCCTCTTCTGGAATGACGGGGGACGAAACTGCGTCCCGCACTTCCTGGTAGCTTCATTCCGAACCAAGAAATACTAAGCCAGACGCTGAGAGTAGCGGGCGGCGCGAAGCGCGAATAGCCGCCCGCGATGCCATATATCCGCGAGATCTTGACCGATGGCCATCCTGCGCTTCGGCGGGTGGCCAAGCGAGTCAATCCCAAAGAGATTCGCGAGCCCCTCTTTCAACAGCTCATCGACGACATGTTCGAAACGATGTATGCGGCACCGGGCGTGGGGCTGGCAGCGCCGCAGATCAATGTTTCTAAGCGGATCTTCGTCATGGACGTGCACGACGACGAGCATGAGCCGATGGTCGTCATCAATCCCAAGATCGAAGAGCTCGGTGAAGAGAGCGAGCTTCGCGAGGGGTGTCTTTCGGTACCGGGCCTCGTCGGGGAGATTATCCGCTTCAAGCGCGCCGCCGTAAGCGGCCTGGACCGCCACGGGCAGAAGATCCGAATCGAAGGTGAGGGCCTGCTCGCACAGTGCCTGCAGCACGAGATCGACCATCTCAACGGCGCGCTCTACGTCGACCGCGCGAAGAACTTGCGCCCTGCCGTCAGCGAAGAGGAAAAAGAGACGGCGGAGGCGTGAAAACGCTCTTTTTTGGTACCAGCGACTTTGCCGTGCCGAGCCTTCGCGTCGTTGCCGAACGCACCGAGTGTGCCGGCGCCGTGACGCAACCGGATCGTCCGGCGGGGCGGGGCCATCGCTTGCAAAGCAGCCCCGTTAAACGAGCGGCGCTCGACCTCGGCTTGTCAGTCTACCAGCCTTTACAACTGCGCAGCTTTGCGCGTGAAATGGCGGGCGAAGGCTTCGATCTCTTTGCGCTCGCGTCGTACGGACGCATTCTGCCGGGCGAGCTGCTCGCGCTTCCTCGGCTCGGGGCGCTCAACGTTCATCCTTCGCTGCTTCCTAAGTACCGCGGAGCAACACCGATTCAAAGCGCGATTCTGCGAGGCGAAGCGGAGACGGGAGTCTCCATCATGCTGATGGACGCCGGCTTGGATACCGGCGAGATCGTCGTGCAGCAACGCGTCGCCATCGAGCGGGATGAAACTTACGGCGAGCTGCACGACCGCCTGGGGTCGCTGGGTGCGCAGCTCCTCGCGGATTGCATCGCCTTGGCGGAGCGCGGCGAACTCGCCGCGCATCCCCAAAGCGGCGAACCGGTTCTGACGCGCCCGATCGCCAAAGACGATTTGCGAATCGACTTGAGTTGGGCGCCCGAACGCATCGTGCGCGCCGTTCGCGCTTATGCTCCGCAGCCGGCGGCGCGCGCCGAAATCAACGGCGAAATCGTCAAGATTCTGCGGGCTCACGTCGGCGATTCCGAAGAACTCGTTATCGACGAGCTGATCGCGCCCAATCGCGGAAAGATGAGCGGCGCCGAATATCGACGGTTAGTAGGGTGACGGCGCGGGAGTTGGCGCTGCGGGTCGTCAGCGACGTGTTTCCCGCCAACGGCGAGAGTGGGCGCAGTGCACATGCCGCCTTCGATTATCGCGTGCGCCGCGCCGGCTTGAGCGCGCGCGACGTCGCATTTGCAGCGCAGCTCGCGTACGGCGCAATCAAGATGCGGCGCACGCTGGACTGGTATGTAAATCCGCTGTTGACGAAGCCGTTGTCCGAACTGCCGCCGACCATTGCGGAGATTCTGCGGCTGGCCGTTTACGAGCTGGTCTATACGCGCGCCGACGAACATGCGACGCTGTTCGAGTTCGTCAACCTTGCCAAACGTTTCGGCCATCGCGGGGTGGCGAACTTGGTCAACGCGGTGCTGCGAAGGTTTCTTCGCGAGCGGCCAGCGGCGCCGGCGCGAGAGCTTTTCGTGGACGAAGACGAGTATCTCGCGACGCGTTATTCGCTTCCCACCTGGCTCGTGCGCCAGTGGCGCGAAACCTTTGAGGGTCAACTCGAGGAAATCTGCGTGGCGGTAAACGCGCCGGCGAGCCCAGCGCTCGTCGTCAATGCGCTTCGGGGCACGATCGACGAGGCAGGTTCGCAGCTTGCAGCGGCGGGGGTAGAGACGCGCCCATCGCCCTTCGTCGCAGAGGCGTTGCTGGTGCAGCGCGGACAGATCTCCGAGGCGGCGGGTGACGGTCGCTGGTGGCCGCAATCGGAGAGTTCGGCGATGGCTGCCGGCGTGCTCGATCCGCGGCCCGGCGAGAGCGTCCTGGACGTTTGTAGCGGGCGAGGAAACAAGGCGCTGCAAATCGGCGCGCGGCTCGCGCGCGACGGGACGCTGCTCTGCGTCGAAAGCGACGCGCGCAAGGCCGCCACGTTGGCGCAGCGCTTGGAACGAGCGGACGTTATTGCCGGCATCGTCACGGGCGACGCGACGCAAGCGCTACTTCCGGAAGAGCAGCATTTCGACCGCGTGCTGCTCGACGCCCCATGCTCGGGAAGCGGTATCGTCGGGCGCCAGCCCGAGGCGCGCTGGAAGAAGCAGAGTACCGACGGCGAACGCCTCGCAAGCACCCAGCGAGCGCTTCTCGAGCAAGCGGCGCGGCATGTCCGTCCGTCAGGGACGCTGGTCTACGCGGTTTGCTCGACGGACCCGCGCGAAACGACGGAAGTGATGGAGTGGTTCTTGGCGCGAGAGAACTTCGAACGCGGCCCGATGCCGGCGACCTACGAGTCGCTCCTGACCGATGCCGGCGACGTGCTCGTGCCCCCCGGAATCGACGGGCGCGACGGATTCTATATCGCGCGACTCGTGCGCCGGTCCTGAACGCAGTCGAGGGATGAGCTTCTTGGCGAAGATCGAGCAGGCGTGCGCGCAGTTCATCGAGCGCGCCTTTGCGAAGACCTTTCCCAGCGACGTGGAGCCCGCGCAGATCGCACGGAAGCTCGTTGCGACGATGGAAGCGCAAACGCGCGCCGATGACGGCCGGCTGAGCGCTCCCGCCGGTTATACCGTCTACGTGAGCCCTGAGGATTTCGATCGCCTCGCCGAGCACGCGGAGTACCTGCAGCGAGCGTGGGCCGAGCTCTTGCACGATCTGGCCGCCAAAGTCGGCGTCACCTTCACCGGCGGCGAAGCGTGGGTTGCCATGGCGCCCCGGGCCAGCGTGCCGTTGGGCGCCGTCGCGATCGAGATCGAAGAGACGGCAACGCGCGACGCGCAGTTTTCTTTGCGGATGGTCAAGGGCGTGCCCCCCGATAGGGTATATTCCATCGAAGGGGCGACCCGCGTGGGCCGAGGCGAGGAGAGCGAGATCGTCCTGGTCGATCCCAGCGTTTCGCGCGCCCACGCGGTCGTCGAGATTGACGGCGTGCAACCAGTCGTGCGGGATCTCGGCTCGACGAACGGCACATTCGTCAACGGCCGGCGGGTGAGCGTCGAAGCCTTGCGTGATGGGGATGAGCTGCTATTTGGAAATACGCGTATGAGATTTGAGTCGGCATGATCGCCCTGGCTGCCGTTGCCGGCTTTACGACGCAGATGCGCGTCGGATCGCTGGAGATTACCGCGGCGCTGGCCGCCGTAGCGCTGCTGGCGGCACGCCCGCGCGTGCGCGCGGCCGCGGAGATCGGCACCCTGACGCCGATGCAGGTCGACTTCGACATCGTCGAACGCGGCGGGCGGCGTCCGCTTCAGGTGCGCCCACCGGTGGAAATCGGCCGCTCGAAGGATGCGGGCGTCGCGGTGAACGATCCCGAGGTGAGCCGGCAGCACGCGCGCTTGTCGAGCTACGACGGCGTCGTCTACGTTGAAGACCTGCGCAGCCGCAACGGCACCTTTCTCAACGGGCGTCGCGTCACCGAGGTGATCGAGGTTCGCGAGGGCGATGAAATAGACGTGGGAACGACGCGGCTCGTCGTGACGTCGGTGCGCAGCGGATGACCCTTGCAATCCGCGGCGACCGCACGTCGTGTTTGAGTCTGCAGTTGGGCCCCGGCACGTGGCTGCTGGCCGTCGCGCGAGGCTTTGGGCAGATGGGCGGTCTTCCGATCGAGTCGGCGCTGCTCGCGCGGCTTCGCACGGAGTGTCAAGGGCGAATGCGCAGCCCGCTCTTCCGGCGCGCCATCGCTCGGCCGCAGGCCGCCGCAACCGCCATGCTCGCCGTTTTGGCCCGAGTAAACGGGTCGCTCTATGCCAATACCGCCAACCACGACGATTATGTGACCGCGGCAGCGTCGTTGACGGCGGTGATCGTCGTGCAGGGATTTGCGTATGTTATCCACGCCGGAGCGACGGCCGCATATCTGGCGCGGGGCGGCGCGATCGCGCCGCTCTGCAACGACGACGTGATGGAGGAACGTCCGATCCCGGTGCTGGCGCGGGCGTTTGCCGCCGCACCGGTGCTCGACGTCAGCATCTCGAACGTGAGCCTGATTCCCGGCGATGCGATCGTGCTGTTGGGACGGCGCATTGCGGGGGCGAGCGAACGGCAAACGCTCTTGGAGCGATTGGAAGCCAGCGACCTGGGCGAACAGATTCTGGTCGCGCGTTTTGAAGACGATGATGGAGCAATTTTCCCGGCGTCGAGCGCTGCGGTCTTTCACGTTCCCGCAATCGCGCGCATGGTGACCGGGATCGCGGCGGCCATCGGGTTTCTCGCGGCCGCGGTGCTCGCCCACTGATCTCTTTGCTCGTTCGGCGCGCGCTGCCGATGAGCGTCGCGCTGGCCGTGGCCGCGCTGATGCTCTCGTTTGCCCCGGCTGGGACAATTGGCCCGCCATGGATGCTCGTTGCATTGGTCGTGCTTGCGATGGCATGGGTGCTGTGGCAGCCGGCGACGACCGTTCGCGACGACGTCATTCCCGCGCTCGCGGTCGTGCTGGCGGCGTTCGGCCTCGCAATGGTCGCGCGGCTCAAGCCGGATCTCGCGCATCGCCAGCAACTTTGGCTGCTGCTGTCGCTGGGGCTGGCGCTGGTCGCGGGGCCCGCCTTTACGCAGTTTCGCCGTTTTGCGGCCTTCAAATATCTCTGGGTCGTCGCTTCGCTCGCGCTCTTCGCGCTGCTGATTCTCTTCGGCGTCGAGATTAACGGGGCTCGACTGTGGATCAGGCTCGGGCCGGTTCAATATGAGCCGATCGAGCTGATCAAGCTCTGCATCGTGTTCTTCCTGGCGGCGTACCTCGCCGAGATGGCCGACGTCATCGCCGCGGCCCGGCCGTGGTCGTTGCGCGCCAACCTGAAGTATCTGGGGCCGCTCTTTATTGGCTGGGGTGCCTCGATGGCGATCTTGGTCGTGCAGCGCGACCTCGGAATGGCGACGCTGCTGCTGGCGACCTTCGCCACGCTGCTTTTCGTGGCGACCCGCCGGATCGACATCGTGCTATTCGGCGCGTTGCTCTTTGCGGCCGGCGCATTTTGGGCCGTGCACCATTACCCATACGTGCAGACGCGCATCGCCGTTTGGTTCCATCCCTTCGCCGATCCGCTCGGCGCCGGGTTTCAATCCTCGCAATCCTACTACTCGCTTTCGGCCGGCGGTTTAGCGGGAACCGGTTACCGCCTCGGCCATCCGCAGTTTATTCCGGACGTGGCGACCGACTACGTGTATGCGGCCCTTGCCGAAGAGTTCGGGCTGATCGGCGCGATCGTCGTTTTGGCGATCTTTCTCGATCTCGTGCGGCGCGTTCTTGCCACCGGGCTCGAGCAACCCGACCTTTATACGAAGCTGCTGGCCGCGGGGATGGGTGCAACCCTCGGATTCCAAGTCGTCATCATCGTCTCCGGGGTGATCGGCCTGCTGCCGCTAACCGGCATAACGCTGCCGTTTATCTCGTACGGCGGAAGTTCGTTGGTTGCCAATTTCTTGCTCGTGGCGCTCGTCTGGGCGATGAGCGCTCGTCCTCGGAGAACTGCATGAGAATCGTTGTTGCACTCGCGATCGTGATGGCGCTGACCGCATGCGCCAAAAGTTCCAACACCGCGAGCGCCGCGGCTTCGGCCTCGGCCGCGGCGATGAAGAATCCAGCCTCGGCCAGCGACGGCGCGACGGTCTATCTGGCCGACTGCTCCAGTTGCCACCAAACCGGCGGCCAAGGCGTCCCTGGAGCGTTTCCGCCGCTGGCCGGGAACGCCGTCGTTACGGGCAATCCGGTCGCCGTGATTGCGATCGTGAAGAACGGCCTGGAAGGCCGAGTGACGGTCAACAACGCCGCCTACAGCGGCATCATGCCGAGCTGGAAGGGCCAGATTTCCGACGATCAGATCGCGGCGGTCATCAGCTACATTCGCAGCTCGTGGACCAATCACGCCGGCGGCGTGAGCCTCGCGCAAGTTCAGTCGGTCAAATAGAGACGACCTCTCCCAAGTCGAGCCGCTCGCCGAACTCGCGCTCGAAGAGCGCCTCGACATAGTCGTGCATGCCGGGGTCGCCGTGACGCAGACGCGACCGCGTCGCTCGCGGCCACGGCGAAGCGCAGTCGTTGGCCTCGACGTACGCCCGCAGCGATTCGGCGAAGTACTCGTCGACGCCGGTTGCAGCGTAAGGCGTCACGAACGTTTGCGCGCCGGCAAAGAGCGCCCGGACTTGCGGATCGATGCTGCTGCGATAGACACCGCCTCCCAGCGCACAGTCGAGGGCGTGACCGAACTCGTGGGCCACGGTCATCGGGCTGCGCGATCGCAGAAAAAGCGCGCGTTCTTCAACGACGAAGAGCCCCGCCGGCGGCGCGGGCCAGGCATCCACGTCGATTCCTAGGCGCGCGAGAGCCGGCGAGGCCTCCCGGTAAAGCTCGCCTGTTCTCAAGAGCAGGATGCGAATTCGGCTGCGCAGCGCATAGGACAGGGCGCCGTGGCCAAAGCGAAGCAGGGTCTCCAGCACCTGGGGTTCGGCGGCACGGCGTCGGTCGCGTTCGAAGAGGCGACGGGCTGTAGCCAGGGCATCCTTCTGCATCAGGCAATCGTGGCGCCCGAACGTTGCTGAGACGTTACGGTGGGGTTTTCAGAATTTTTTCACATCCTCGCCCTAGCGTAGACGTCATGAAGAAAATTGCGATTGCGACGATTGCCGTACTAGCCATGGCCGGATGCATGGGACGCTCCAACCTGCTACCGGGCGGCTCGATGACCTCGGTCGCGGCCCCCGCCGGCCACGCCGGCGGCGAGGACGACACCTCGATCTTGAAGCTACTCAAAAAGCAGGTCGTGATCGGCTCGACGATCGATCCAAAGTTTGGTCAGCTCAACCCCTACGGTCTGACGGTCGCGACGTCGACCGCGGGAGATTTCACCAAGGGTGATCTCGCCGTCTGTAACTTCAACGCCAAGAAGAACGTGCAGGGCACCGGTTTTACGGTCGTCGCCTTGCATCCCAAGCCGGGCTCCAAACCGCTGCTCGTCTCGTCGAGTAAGACGCTGCTCGGATGCGCCGCTCTCGCCCTGAGTCCGTCCGACGATATCTGGGCCTCCGCCTTCGTCGCCAACGACGTTCCGATCATCTCGCCGTCCGGCAAATCCGAGGGCAACATTAAAGGCAAGCCGTTCGACCATCCGTGGGGGCAGGTCTATGCGGCGCCGAAATCCGTAAATCCGGTCTTCTATGTAAGCGACGCCGGCAATGGAACGATCGTTCGCATCAACCTCGGGTCGAAGTTCACCTACGACGTGATTGCCAAGGGCTTCGCCGTCAATCACGGCAAGCCGGGCGGTATCTTCGCTCCGTCGGGACTGGCCTACGATTCGGGCGTCGACACGCTCTACATCGTCGACGGCACGAACAATACGGTCGTGGCCTTCACGAACGTGACGGAGATTCCAAACGGCGGCATCGTCGTCGAAAAGGGCGGAAAGACGTTCAAAGGTCCGTCCGCGGGCGATGCCAAGCTCGTCTACTCCGGCTCGCCGCTCAACGGTCCGGTAAGCTCCGCGCTTCTACCTAACGGCAATCTCGTGATTGGAAACACCGGAAATCCCAGCGGTTCGAACATCATGGTCGAGGTGACGCCGAGCGGCAAGCTCCTCGATACCCGCAACGTCGACAAAGGCGCGTCGGGCGCGCTCTTCGGCATCGTCGCCACCGGCACCGACGACTCGAATACCAAGCTCTACTTTAACGACGATAACGACAACAATCTGCAAGTGCTAGAAAAATAAGCCGCGCCCGGTTCCCGTGCTCTCGGGGTCCCATCACATGCCAGCGCCGTTGCAGCTCTTCTCGGATGTTGCGACGGCGCTGTTTCAACTTTAATGAGGCTCTTCAGCGAAGAGGCGAGCGATGGAGGCACGACTAAATAGCGGGTGGATGATGCTGCCGTTACTCCGCCGGCTTTGTGCCTTCGCGTTCGGAGCCTCGGTTACGCTGCTCGCGGGCTGCGCCGTACCGTCGGCACAGGTCGGCCCGCAAACCTCGATACAGAACAGCCGGCCGGGCGCACAGGCGCTGTTCCTAGCGTTTTTAAACCAAATGGAACGGGCTTCGATTCATCACGATCGTCGCGCCTCGTGGATGGCGCCCGAATCAAAAAAACAAAGCTTGCTCTATCTTTCGGACGGCGGGGCCGACGAGGTCCGCGTCTACTCGTATCCTTCAGGTAGGAGGGCTGGGGCGCTGACGCAGGTGCAAGATCCCGCCGGCGTATGCTCCGATGCGGCGGGGAACGTTTGGGTTGTAAACTCGGCCACATTTACGATCGCAGAGTACGCGCACGGCGCGACGAAGTCCGAAGCGACGCTCAGCGACGCGGGTTCGGGCAACCCCCTCGGGTGCTCCGTCGATCCGACGACGGGCAATCTCGCGGTAACGAGTTTGGGAACTGCGAGCGGCGGGGGAGACCTGTCGATCTTTGCCGGCGCGAAAGGCAGCGCGAAGGAGTTCCAAGATTCGGACTTGACGTATTTCTATTTTTGCGCGTACGACGACGAGGGGAATCTCTTCGTTGACGGCCTGAACAGTTCGTACGGTTTTGTCCTCGCCGAACTTCCCGCCGGCAGCGGAAAGCTCCAAACGATTAGCCTAAACGGAACCATTGCTTTCCCGGGCGGCGTGGCGTGGGACGGCTCGTACGTAGCCGTCGGCGATCAGTATTATCAAGGCATGCATACATCGGCGATTTATCAGCTCTCCGTTTCGGGGTCGGCTGGGACGGTAGAAGGTACGACGGCTCTCACCGATACGTGCGACGTCCTTCAATTTGCAATTGAGACCAAGACCGTCGTTGCGCCGGACGATTGCTCTTCCAGCGCGAGATACTACGACTATCCTGCGGGCGGAAGCCCAACGAAAACCGTAAGCGGGCTCACGTATCCCGTCGCTGCAGCTCTCAGTCTCGCCCAGTAACGCGGCGGCGGCTCTATCCACCACTTTTTGCAAAAGTAAAGCCGGGGCGGGCGATCGGGGGCGGCACGACGCGAATGCTAACGCGATCGCGCCGCTTGCCGTCGGCGGCTTCGATTTTCCACGTTCCTACGCGTAACGGCCAGAACGCGTTCCCGGCCGCATCGAGCGAAACTGCGGCACCGTTAACGCTCCAGCGCACCGGAGCGTGCGCGTCACCGGCGCGCAGCAAAAGCTGCTGCTCGCGTCGCTGCAGGGCGTCGGTCGCGGGGTTGAGCACGAACGTATCGCCGTCGGCCGGAAAGACGATGCGCAGCGACGCGGCTTGCGCCCCCACGCGCAGCGCGGAAAGGTCGCGCGGCGCTACCCACTCCTGCACGACGGCCATGCAGCCGTCGTTGGGATTCGTGACGATGCGACCGGTCGTCGCACAGATCGATTTTCGCACGAAGCCGCCCGGCGTCGCGAAAGCCGGCGGTTCGGCGTTGCGCTCATACAAGTGGAGCATGATTCGATTCCAGAGCGGTCCCGCGCCGGTCACGCCGGAGACGCCCCGCATCGGGCTGCCGTCGAAGTTGCCGACCCAAACTCCCACGGTGTAGTCGCGCGTGAACCCGATGGTCCAGGTGTCGTGGAAATCCGACGACGTGCCGGTCTTGACGGCGGCTGGAAACGGCATCTCGAGCACCGAGTGTAACCCGAACGAGTGGGCTCGTGCGTGCGGATCTGCCAGCATGTCGGTGACCAGCGCCCAATCTGGGCCCAAGCCAATCGAACGCGGCTCCGGGTTATCCACCGTCAGATGCAGCGGCACGAAGCTGCCGCCGCGTGCCATTGCAACGTAGGCCTCCACGTTCTCCCAAAGGCTTACCTCACCGCTGCCTAGCGTTAGACCGAGCCCGTAATACGACGCCGTATGGCGTAGGTGCGCGAAGCCAAGTTCGTGCAAACGCGCGAGAAATGGGTCGACGCCGAGCTGCGAGAGAACGCGAACGGCCGGCACGTTGAGCGAGTTTGCCAGGGCATACCGGACGCGGACCGGCCCGCTGAAGCGACCGCTGTAATCGCCGGGCTGATAGAGTTTGCCGCCCGCAATCGCGTATGCGGCCGGCACGTCGGGCAGAATCGTCGTCGAACGAATCGTCCCGCGCTCGAGCGCCAGTTCGTAGGTGAACGGCTTGAGCGACGAGCCGGGCTGCCGCAGGGCCTGCACGCCATCGTTGCGGCCTAATGCTTCATCCGAGAAATAGTCCGGCGAGCCGACGTAGGCCAGAACTTCGCCGGTTCGGTTGTCGACGACGAGCGCGGCGGCGCTGCTGACGTGATAGCGCTCCAGGGCGCCGATCACGTCTAGAGTCTGCGCTTGGACGAAACGTTGGAGCGGGCGATCCAGCGTCGTGCGGACGCGCCCGCTGCGGATGCCCTTGGTGGCGTAGAGGAAGAAGAGGGCATGCGGCGCGTCGTCGATTCCTGAATCGTGCAACCGCACTTTGAGCGTTTCGGCAAAGGCGCGGCTTGCCGTTGCCCGCGTTATTTCGCCGAGGTCGACCATCCGGCCCAAAACGTAACGCTGACGAGCCCGCAGCGCTTGCCAACCGGTATCCGGCGCGAGCCGGGCCGGATCGTTGGGAATCGCCGCCAGCAGCGAGGCTTGCGCCAAATCCAGATCCGCCGCGGGCTCGCCGAAATAGGCGCGCGCTGCCGCTTCGACTCCGTAGAGGTTTCCGCCCATAGGCACGCGGTTGACGTACGCCGCGAGCTCGGCGGTTTTGCTCGAGGCCATCTCGATCCGCTCTGCGAGCGCGATCTGCCGGAGCTTTCCGCGAACTCCCCCGACCGTAGAAGGGTAGCTTAGGCGCGCGAGCTGCATCTCGATCGTGGAGCCGCCGCTGCGGGCTTCGCCAAAGATCGCGTAGTCGCGCGCCGCCCGCAGCAACGCTCGAAAGTCAACGGCTCCGTGACGCCAAAATCGTGCGTCCTCCGCAGCGAGCATCGCTTCGACGAAAACCGGCGAGACCGACTCGAGAGGAACATTGACCGAATGTGCCGATCCGGCACCCAGAATTGTGCCGAGAACGATGCCATGACGGTCGGTATAGGTGACGGATCCTTGGGGCACCCGCACTTTGGCAACGTCGATTCCGGAGCGTTCGAGAGCGACCGCGGCGGCCACGGCGCAGATCGCCAACGCGAGCGCAAAGTGTTTTCTCATCGGAAGCTGGAAGACGGCATACGTGCGTGCGCTCTATTCGCTGCTTGTTGCCGTTGCCATCGCGGCGGTGGCATCCTGCACCGGCGGCGGCCCGAGCGTACAGCGCCTCTCGGCCGTGGCGGCGCTGCCTAAGCCGTCGCTCCCGCCATGGATCGCATCGATCTCGCCGACGCGCACCGCTCAAACGCTGGCTCAGATTCGCGTCATCTTTACCAAGCCGGTCACGCCGGTCGAGGCGCTCTCCGGCGAAGGCCCACGTGACGTCCTCGATCGCATCAGCATCGAGCCGGAACTGGCAGGCCACTTCGTCGTTCTGACGCCGCGAATGATCGGCTTCGTCGCCGAACGTGCCCTGCCGGTCGGGACGCGGGTGCGAATCACCCTAGCCGCGGGATTACACGACCTCTCGGGCGACGCGCTGAAACAGAACCTCGCCTGGACTTTCGAGACGCAAGCGCTCGATTTTACCAGTTTGCCGCAGCTCTCGGCCGGTGACGACGAGGCGACGCCGGCTCCCGTTAGCCTGCAGCCGAAGCTCCAAGTCACGTCCAACGCCGCGGTGGACGTGGCATCGTTGGCGGCCCATGCGCAGCTCGACGGCACCGACGGGAGCACCACCGGCGTGACGGCCGTTTTGGAGGCGACGCCTTCGCCCAGTCCCGGTGGCAACGCGCAAGAGCTTTACGATCCGTCGCTCAACGATTGGGTGTACGATCTGCGCCCGGCGCAGCAGCTGCGGCGAGCCACGACCTATCGGCTCGCAATTGCGCCCGGCGTCGAACCGCTCTACGGAAATCTGGCGACGACGAGACGCGTCCTCGGAGGCGTCCGCACCTACGACGCACTTGCCATCGTTCCGACGCCCGCGCCGAGCCCGAACGGCGGAGGCCGCTTTGCCGACGGGGATCCGGCGATCGCGTTCAGTAATCCGCTCGACCCGGACTCGATCGCCAACGCGGTGACCATTTCACCGGCGCCGGCCGCGGTGAAGTCGATTGCGAGCACTTCGGATCAATCGAACATAATCGCGATCAACCCCTATGCGCTCGATCCCGACAAAACGTACGTTGCGACGGTTGCGGCCGGGGTGAAGGACGTATTTGGGCAGACGCTCGGGCGCGAACAACGCGTGACGATTCGTACTTCGGACTTCGCGCCGGGGGCTTGGGCGCCGAGCGGTTCGCCCAGCGTGATCCCCGCCGGCGCTTCAGTCGATCTGAACTTCTACGCGACCAACTTGCCCGGAGACGCCTATCGCTCGGGCTACGCGCGGCTGACGCCGTTGCAAATGTTGGGCTCCCGCGATCCGCTCACGATGCTTCCGCCATGGCGGAGCTGGCCGAGCACGGCGTTGCGCGGTGCGCGCCGCAACGTTCAGAGCGTCGTACGCTTTCCCGTGCAGTCGCGCCTCGGCGCCTCGTACGGAGCACTCGCCTACGGCTTCCGTACGGACCTGGACGCACCGGATTCCGATCCGAGCCTCGTCGGCAGCGTGCAACTCACGAATCTCGGCGTTTTCTCGCAGTGGTTTCCGTCACACGGATTGGTGCTCGTCCAGCGTCTGAGCGACGGCGCCCCCGTTCGCGGCGCGACCGTGACCGCGTATCGGGTTGACGATCAGAACAAGCTGGCGCCGCAGCCCTGCGCCACCGGTACGACCGACGCAGACGGTGAGGTGAACTTTTACGGAGTAGACGTCGAACGCTGCTCGATTCTGGCAAGTTCGAATTCGGCGCCCAATCTCGGCGTCGTCGTCACCCAGGGAGCCGACGTTGCGACGGTCACGACGTGGAGTTACAGCGGCTTTCCGCGCTTCGACATCTACGGCGGATGGACGAGCGGCGCGCCGCTCTCGCGCGGCACGATTTTCAGCGATCGTCAAATGTACCAGCCCGGGGAGCGCGGCGAGCTGACCGGCGTCGCGTATTACGTCAAAGGCAGTCGCGTCGTGCCCGATGCCAATGCGTTCTACACGGTGACCCTGAGCGATCCGAGCAACGTCAAGACGTCGCTGGGGCGCCGGCGTACGGATTCACTGGGCGTCTTCTCGATGCCGGTCGACTTCTCGAAGCAGCAGGCATTGGGCGACTACTCGATTGCCGCCAAGGGGACGAATGGAAACGAAATCGACGGTTCGCTACGCGTCGCCGAGTTCAAACCGCCGAACTTCAACCTGACGCTAACGCTAGGCTCGACGTCGGCCGTCGCCGGCTCGAGCATCGGCGCAAACGTCTCCGCCAACTACCTTTTCGGCGCGCCGCTGCAGGGCGGAACGGCGCACGCCTACGTCACGCGTGACGTGGCGACCGTACAGCCGAAAGGCTGGGACGACTTCTCGTTTGGACCGCAATGGTTCTATCCCGAGCAGACGCCTTCGTTCACGACCGACGTGCTGCAGCGCGACCTCACGCTCGACGCAAAGGGAATGACCTCGCTTGACGTTGCGGTGCCGGCCGATCTGCCGTTTCCGATGACCTACACGGTCGACATGGAGACCAGCGACGTGTCGAATCTCTCTGTCAGCGACTCCCAGACGTTTCTCGCGTTGCCCGGCGACGCCGTCATCGGGTTGGCCTCGGACACAGTGGGTAAGGCAGGCTCGCCGATGCCGGTTCGCGTCGTCGTCACCGATGGGGACGGAAAAGCGCTCGCCGGTCGCTCCGTACACCTCGAACTGCAGAAGATGACCTACACCTCGGCCACGCAGGAAGAAGAGGGCGGCGAAAACGCGCAGCAGGCAATTAAATATGCGACCGTAGCGAGCGCCGGCGTCGTCTCCGGCGATCGTCCGGTCACGACGTCCTTGACGCCCAGCGACGCCGGCTCGTATCGCGTGATCGCAACGCCGGCCGGCGCGCGCAACGCTGCGAGCGCGAGCGAAATTCAAGTCTTCGCCTTCGGCGCCGGCGAGGCCGATTGGGGACTGACCGATCCCAACGCGGTTGCGATCAAGCTCGACAAAAAGCAATACGCTATCGGCGAGACGGCGAATGCCTTGATTGCCTCACCGTACGACCGCGCCGACATCTATATTGCCGTCGTGCGCAACGACACGCTCTATCGCACGACGATGCATAACGTTAGCGGCACGGTGCGCTTTCCGTTCAAGATCACTTCCGACATGATGCCGAATGCGGCGCTGGAGGCAGTCGTCGTGCGCCGTGGCGGGGCAGCCCCGACTACTCTTTCTTTAACCGGGATGGCCGGGTTCAACGTCGATCTCGCCGACCGTTATCTGAAGCTCGCGATCGCGCCGCGTAGCGCCACCGTGCAGCCCGGCGGCGCTCAAAGCGTGGACTTCGCGCTGACCGGCCGTACCGGCACCCCGGTGCGCGGTGAAATCGTCGCGATGGTCGTCAACGATGCGATTTTGCAGCTCTCCGGTTATCGTTTGCCGGATCTGGTTCAGACGATCTTTGCAGCCCAGCCGATCGCGACGATCTTCGCCGATAACCGCGAGAACGTGACGCTAAAAACGCCGACGCCGCCGCTCGAAAAAGGCTTCGGCTACGGCGGCGGTTTCCTCGCCGGTGCTGCGAGCACGCGCGTGCGGACGAACTTTCTGCCGTTGGCGTATTATGGCGTTCTTCCGACCGGCGCCAACGGCCGCGCACACGCGCAGTTCACGATGCCCGACGACCTCACAACGTGGCGCGTAATGGCGGTGGCGCTTGACGGCGATGCAGCGCATTTTGTCACCGCCGATCGCACGTTCATTTCGACCCAGCCGCTGATCGCCAATCCGCTCCTGCCACAGTTCGCCCGTCCCGGCGATCGCTTTGCGCTCGGGCTGTCCTTGGCAAACCAAACCGGAGCCGGCGGCGCGCTCGATCTCGTGTTGAAGCTAACGGGGGCGCTCGCCTTTGCGCAAGGCGACCCGCACGCGCAGCGCGCTAGCGAAACGGCGCAGACCGGCATCCAGGCGTTTCGTTTCCCGGTCCTCGCCGGTACCCCGGCGCCGACGTCTTTCGAAGCCTCGAGCGCACTCGGCACCCAGCGCGATGCGTTTAAGGTGCCCTTTGCGACGAGCGATCGAGCCGTCACCGAATCGGTGATCGAAAGCGGCGTCAGCACGGGTAACGTTGCGGTTCCAATCGACGTCAGCGCCGGCGGCTCGCTTCAACTGACGCTGGCCAACTCGATCGTGCCGCAGTTCGTCGTGCCGTCCGAGCGCGTGATGGGAGACGACGTGCTGCCGCTGGCCGACGAGTCGGCGTCGCGCTTGATCGTTGCGAGTGCGCTCGCACGGTTGCGCGGGCCGTACCGGCTGGAGCTGAAATTCGATCCGGCGGCGGCCGTTGCAACGAATCTGCAGGGCCTGCTTTCATACCAGAACGGCGACGGCGGCTTTGGAGCATTTACCGGAGACTCCGCGAGCAATCCGTTTACAACGGCGGGCGCGCTCGATGCGCTGCTCTTTGCTCGGGCCCACGGCGTGCGCGTTGCCGACGGCGTCGTTTCGCAGGGCGTCGGGTTCATGACGCAAGCGCTCGCCAATCCCGGACGCTTCAAGTGGTGCAACCTCACGCTCTGCAAGGCTCAACTGCGCTTTGAGGCGCTGTGGACGCTCGCGCAGGCGGGCCATGCGCGGACCGACTTCCTCTCCGACGTCGTCGCGCAAGCCGATCAGTTCGACAGCGCGACGCAAATTCGCTTGGCGCGTTATCTTTTGAGGACGCCGGGGTGGCAAGGGCAAGGCGCGACGATGGCCGATCGTTTGCAGCAGACGCTCTACGTCACGGGGCGTTACTCCGTTGCGAATCTGGGGGCCCAGTGGAGCTGGCTGGGCTCGCTGGTGGATGCGCAGTCGCAGATGCTCCAGCTTCTCATCGAACGGCGAGCGCCGGCCGAGCAGATCGACGGTGCCGTCCGCGCGCTGGTCGCGCAGCAGTGCAAATGCGGCTGGCCGACGACCGACGATACGGCCGCGGCGCTTACCGCGCTTTCGGCCTACGCCGCCACCGAGCAACTGACGCCCTCGACGGCGACCGCGATGGTGGGAGATCGCACCGTCGTCAGCGTGAAGTTCGGGCGAACGGCTTCATCCGAGACGATTACCGTCGACGGCTCGTCGCTGAAGGGCAAGGCCGTCATGATTGAGGGCAAGGCTCATTACACGCTGCTCTACACCTATCCCGTGCCGCCCGACGCGCCGGGCCAGCTAGCCGCGTTTCGCATTGTCAGGACGGTCAACGAGCCGGGCGGCGCGACCACTGCGACGAGCGCGCCCGCGCTGGCGACGATGGATTTATTGGCCGCGACGGCGCCGCTCGAAGTTGCGGCAGGGCGCGTCTTCGATATCGGCGTTCGAACGATCGTGGACCATCCAGTGGACCGGATCGTGATCGAGGATCCGTTGCCGGCCGGCTTTGAAGCGGTGGACACGTCGTTCCGCACGACGCTGCAAGCGATCGTTCCACAGAGCGATAGCTGGCAGATCGACGCCACGCAGATTTATCGCGACCGAGTCGTCGCGTACGCGCAGCATCTCGACCCGGGCGTGTACGACGTGCACTATCTCGTGCGCTCCGTCACGCCCGGTACGTTCAGATGGCCCGGGGCTCGAGCCTATCTGCAAGATGCGCCCGAAGAGTTCGGCCGCAGCGCAAGCAGTACGCTCACCGTGCGGCCGTAGTTACTAGCAGTAGTACTTCGCCGTAGCTTTGCCGGTAATGATGATGTTCTTGTTCGTGTTGTTGACCCAATAGACCCAGACCGTGCTTCCGTTCCCGCCGGTCTGCGTGATGTCGATCGCGAGCGGCGTTCCGCCGGTGCTGTTGTTCCAGAAGTTGTTGAAGAAGCAGCCGTTGCGATTGAATTTATAGGAGGCGCAGATGCCGCCGGGCTTGCAAGTGCTGTCGGGAGAGATTGAGTTGGCCGTGATGTAGCCTTCGACGTGGCCGGTCGCGGACGGCGGGGTCATCGCGGGATTGAGCGTGATGACCGAGAGGAGCAGTGACATAAGTAACATCGGTATGTAGGTCTCCTTGCGAGAAGTGATTTTGTTAGTCTACCCATAGAATATCCAGAGTTGTTGCGTCCGCCCGCAAGCAGGCGGCGCTTTTACAGAATTTCTAATGCCCCGTATAGTAAAGGAAAGGGCGTACGAAATTCGTCTCCCGTATCTGCTATTTTTAATAAAGCGAAAGAAGGAACCCAGATGAGCACCTATCGGGCCCCCCTGCGCGACATGCAGTTCGCTCTGCGCGAGCTTGCCGGCATCGAGGGAATAGCCGCGCTGCCCGGCTGCGAAGAGACGCTCGACGTGCTCGACTCGGTGCTCGAAGAGGCCGCGGCGTTTGCCTCCGGGGTGCTCGACCCGCTCAATCGAGTCGGCGACAAGGAAGGCTGTACGTGGAACGACGGCGAGGTCGCGACGCCCCCGGGCTTCAAGGAAGCGTACAAGCAGTTTGCCGAGGCCGGCTGGATCGGTCTGCCGGTTCCGGCGGAGTACGGCGGGCAAGGGCTGCCGCAGATACTGCTCGGTCCGACGCTCGAGATGTGGAACGCCGCGAACATCGGTTTTGCCAACGGACCGCTGCTCAATCAGGGCGCGATCGAAGCGATCGAGCTGGTCGGCTCGGAGGAGCAGAAGAAGCGCTTCATTCCCAATCTGGTCTCCGGCAAGTGGACCGGGACGATGTGTCTCACCGAGCCGCAGGCCGGCTCCGATCTGGCGCAGGTGCGCGCGCGTGCCGTGCCCGACGGCGACCATCATCTGCATAACCGGCACGAAGATTTTCATCACGTTCGGCGAGCACGACATGGCCGAGAACATCATCCACCTCGTGCTGGCGCGGCTGCCCGATGCGCCGGAAGGCACGAAGGGAATCTCGCTCTTCATCGTGCCGAAGTTCCTCGTCAATGCCGACGGAACGCTGGGCGAGCGCAACGACGTGGTCTGCGCGAGCATCGAGCACAAGCTCGGCATCAACGGCAACCCGACGTGCACGCTCAACTACGGCGAGAAGGGCAAGGGCGCCATCGGCTACTTGGTCGGCGAAGCCGAATCGCGGCCTCGAGTATATGTTCGTCATGATGAACGCGGCGCGTTTCTCCGTCGGCGTGCAAGGCATCGCGCTCGCCGACCGCGCCTACCAGAGCGCGCTCGAATATGCGAAGGAGCGCGTGCAGGGCCGCGATCTCAAGCCCGGATCGCGCACGCCCGAACCGATCTTCAAGCATCCCGACGTGCGCCGCATGCTGATGTGGCAGAAGGCGACGATCGAAGCGATGCGCGCGCTCGCGTACGTCACCGCGGCGTCGCTCGACTTACGCAGCACGCCATCCCGACGAGAAGGTTCGCAAGCAGCACAAAGCCTTCGTCGAGTTGATGATCCCGGTCGTCAAGGGCTGGTGCACCGAGAACGCCGTCGAGCTCTGTTCGACCGCGCTGCAGAGTCTTCGGCGGCATGGGCTACATCGAAGAGACCGGCATCGCGCAGCAGTATCGCGACGTGCGGATCACCACGATTTACGAAGGAACGACCGGGATTCAGTCGCTCGACTTGGTCGGGCGCAAGCTGCTGCGCGACATGGGCGCGACGGCGACGCACCGTCGGCAAGGAGATGGAGGCGGTCGCCAAGGAGTGCGCCGCGCCACGCCGACGCGACGGTCGAAGCGGATCGGCGAGGCGCTCGGCAAAGCGCTCGCGGCGTTGAACGAGACCTCGCAGTGGATCGGCATGAACGCGATGGGCGATCTGCATAAAGCCTTCGCGTGCTCGGTTCCGTATCTGCGGCTCTGGGGCGCGGTCGCGGGCGGCTGGCAGATGGCGCGCGCCGCGCAGATTGCGGCGGCGAAGATCGCGGCCGGCGATCCCGAGGCCGAGTTTTACCGCGCGAAGCTGGCGACGGCGGCATTTTATGCAACGCACGTGCTCTCGCAATGTGCGTGGTATCAGCGGCAGATCGTCGACGGCTCGGCCGACGTGATGCGGCTCAGCGAAGCGCAGTTCGATCTCGACCGGAAAGTCGCAGCCGGAGTGTAACGTTGATACCACGCTGACCCAGTCGCGCGCGGAACGCGCGTTCGCGTCATCACGCTCGATAATCCGCCGGTCAACGCGCTCTCGTTCGCCTATTGCGCCGAGCTGTCGCAGCGATCGAAGCCGCCGCACGCCGACGATGCGGTCGACGCCGTCGTTTTCACCGGCGCGAACGGCCTCTTCAGCGGCGGCGCCGACGTCAACGACTTCAACAGCGAGCTGCCGCGCGGAGCCATGACGATTCGCGACGTCATCGCCGCGGTCGAACCGAGCGGGAAGACGCACATCGCAGCGATCGACGGCAACGCCTCGGCGGCGCGTCTCGAACTCGCGCTCGCGTGCGATTACCGCATCGCGACGCCGGGCGCGAAGATCGGCTTGCCGGAGATCAAGCTTGGGCTTCTTGCCGGGCGCCGGCGGCACGCAGCGCTTGCCGCGCCTGATCGGCGCGCGCGCCGCGCTCGAGTTCATGCTCAAGGGCTGCGGCCGTCGCTGCCGACGCGCGCCGAGCTGGGCATCCTCGACGAGGTCGTCGACGGCGACGTCGTCGAGCGCGCGACTGCGTTGGCCAAGGTCGCGCCGAAGCGCCGCATCTCGGAGCGCGAGGCGATCGATCGCGCAACGGACTTGCCGATGCAAGCCGCGCCGTTCGTCGTCGCGCAAGCGCACAAGATGGTGCCGCCGGAAGACAACGGCGGTTTCGCGGCGCACAAACTGATCGATGCGGTCGAGGCCGCGGTCGAGCTGCCTTTGCGTTCGGCATCGCGCGCGAAGCGCGGCTCTTCGACGAGCTCGTGCGCTCGAAGCCGTCGGCGGCGTTGCGCCACGTGTTCTTCGCCGAGCGCGAGCTGGCTAAGATCCCGGCCTGTCGCCCTGGCCCGCGAAGCCGGCTGAACGCGATCGCGAAGGCCGGCGTCGTCGGCGCGGGGACGATGGGCAGCGGCATCGCGATCGCTTTCGCGCAGGCCGGCATTCCGGTCGTCGTCATCGACACCAACGAAGCAGCGGTCGAGCAAGGCGCGACAGACGGTCATGGGCATGTTCATGTATCAGGTGCAGAAGGGCCGCCTGACGCAAGAAGAGGCCTGGAAGCGCGGGCAGTCGATCGCGCTTTACCGACGACTGGAACGAGCTCGCCGACGCCGACGTCGTCGTCGAGGCGGTCTTCGAGAATCTCGACGTCAAGACGCGAGGTCTTCGCGCAAGCTCGACGCGATCGTCAAGCCCGACGGCGATTCTCGCCAGCAACACCTCGACGCTCGACATCGACGCGATGGCCGCGGCGACCAAGCGGCCCGAACAAGTGCTCGGCCTGCACTTCTTCGTGCCGGCCAACATCATGCCGCTGCTCGAGATCGTGCGCGGCAAGGCAACGTCGCGCGCAGACGATCGCGACGGCGTTCGAGCTCGGCAAGGCGCTGCGCAAGAAAGCCGTGCTCTCGGGCAACGCGTTCGGCTTCATCGGCAACCGGATGATCTTCGACTACGCGCGCGAAGCGACGGCGCTCGCCGAAGAGGGCGTCGCGCCCGGCGCGCATCGACGCCGTGATGAAAGCCTTCGGCTTTCCGATGGGACCGTTTGCGATGAGCGATCTCTCCGGCCTCGACGTCGGTCTGGCACGTGCAAGAGCGGCCAAGGCACGGCCGGCCAGGGCCGCACGAACGTTCTCGAACGGCTCGTCGAGATGAACCGGCTCGGTCAGAAGACGATGGCCGGGTTCTTCAGGTACGATAAGAGCGTCGGCAAAGGCCGCGAGCCGATTGCCGATCCGGAGGTCGAGGCGCTCTTCGCGGAAGAGGCGCGCAAGGCCGGCATCGCGCCGCGCGAGGTGACCGACGACGAGATTCGCGAGCGGCTGCTCTGCGCGCTGATCAATCGCGGCGACGTATCTGCTCGAAGAGGGCGTGGCGTTGCGGCCGGGCGACATCGACATCGTCTACGTTTACGGCTACGGCTTTCCGCCGCATCACGGCGGCCCGATGTGGTATGCCGACGAGGTCGGCGTGAGGCGAGTGTACGAGCGCATCCGCGACTTCGAAGCGACCTTTGGGCCGCAATGGAAACCGTCGCCGCTGCTGGCCCGCGCCGCCGACAGCGGCAGCTGACGGGAGCTGGCGCATGCGTGAGGCGGTAATCGTTTCGGCGGCGCGCACGCCGATCGGCCGTGCGTTCCGCGGCGCCTTCAATCAAACGCCGGGCGCGACGCTGGCGGGACACGTCGTCGCGGAGGCGATCGAACGCGCCGGCGATCGATCCGGCCGAAGTCGACGACGTCATCATCGGCTGCGGGCTTGCCCGAAGGCGCGACCGGCAACAACATCGGCCGAACGGCGGCGCTGCGCGCCGGGCTGTCCGGTGAGCGTCTCCGGGCAGACGATCAGCCGCTACTGCGCGTCGGGTCTCGACGCGATCGCGGCGGCGGCCAAGCGCGTGATCGCCGACGGTGCCGACGATCGTCGTTGCGGGCGGCGTCGAGTCGATCAGCATGGTGCAGAACGACTTGAACATGCAGTTCTTCACCGAGGAGTGGCTGCTGCGCCACGCGCCCGATCTCTACATGCCGATGCTCTATACCGCCGATAACGTCGCGAAGAAGTACAACGTCTCGCGCGAGCGCCAGGACGAATACGCGCTGCAGAGCCAGCAGCGCACCGCCGCCGCGCAAGACGGCCGGGCGCTTCGACGCCGAGATCGTCCCGCTGCCGTCGTGGAAGTACGTGCAGAGACCGAGAGAGCCGGCGCGGTACGCGAGGAGCGCGTCGAGCTCGCGCAAGGACGAAGGGAACCGTCCCGACACGACGCTCGAAGGGCTCGCCGCGCTCAAAGGCGCGGTCCCGGGCATTGCCGACACGACGATCACGGCCGGCAACTCATCGCAGCTCTCCGACGGCGCGGCCGCGGTCGTGGTGATGGACGCGCAGAGCTGCGCAGCGCGCGCGGATCTGCAGCCGCTGGGCATCTATCGCGGCTACGCGGTCGCGGGCTGCGATCCGGGCGAGATGGGCATCGGTCCGGTCTACGCCGTTCCCAAGCTGCTCGAGCGCATCGGCTTCACGATCGACGACATCGGCTTGTGGGAGCTCAACGAAGCGTTCGCCGTGCAGACCGTCTACTGCCGCGATACGCTCGGGATTCCGAACGATCGCTTCAACGTCGACGGCGGCGCGATCTCGATCGGCCATCCGTACGGCATGAGCGGCGCGCGGATGACGATGCACGCGCTGATCGAGGGCAAGCGCCGCGGCGTCAAGTACGTCGTCGTGACGATGTGCATCGGCGGCGGCATGGGCGCCGCTGCGTTATTCGAAGTGCTCTGAACGCTCGAGAAGGAGAAGTCCATTGATTGGAACCCTGAGTCTGATGCTGATTATCGTCATCACGCTCATTCTTGTCAGTGGCGTGCGCGTGGCCCAGGAATACCAGCGGGGCGTCGTCTTCCGGCTCGGGCGCTACGTTGGAACCCGAGGCCCCGGACTCTACTACTTGATTCCGTTGATCGAGCGCGGGCGCCGCGCGCGAATCATCAAGGCGGACGCCGAGTTCGAGGCGTCTCAGAAACTCGCCGAGGCTGCGAGCGTGATGGAGTCGCGCCCGATCTCATTGGAGTTGCGCCGGCTGCAGATGATCTCCGAGGTCGGGGCCGAGAACAACTCGAGCACGATTCTTATGATACCGTCGGACTTTACGAATCTCGCACGCGCGCTTGTCTCCAAGGCTGACGATGCAAAAACTTCTTAGCCTTCTCCTCGTCTTGGGACTGGCAACCGGCGTGGCGCCGCCGACCTCGGTCGCGCCAAGGATTCCGGACACGCCTGCGGGGCAGGCCCTCATCGGCTGGCTACAGGCCTTCGACAGCGGCGACCGAGCGACGTTCCTTGCTTTCTTGAAGTCGAGGTATCCGTCGGGCGTCAAGCGGCTCGACGAAGACTTGCAGTTTCGCCAGATGACCGGCGGCTTCGTGGTTCGCGCGATCGTGACATCGGCACCGGCTCAGTTGGTGGCGACGGTAGAAGACCTCCGCAACGAGCAGTTCGCGACGATGACCGTGGTAACGCAGAGCACGGCGCCGTACGTCATCGATCGCATTAGCCTGCGAGCGATCGCGACGCCGGCCGAGTTCGCTCCGCCGGCAATGAGCCAAAGCGAGCTTGTTGCCGCGCTTGGTTCGAAGCTTGACACGGAAACCGCCGCGGATCGCTTCGCCGGCGCAGTGCTCGTCGCGAAGGACGGCCAACCGGTCTTCGCTCGGGCTTACGGTCTGGCGGACCGCGAGCATAATACCCCCAACACGTTGGAGACCCGCTTCCGCATCGGCTCCATGAACAAGATGTTCACGGCGGTATCGATTCTGCAGCTTGCGCAGGCCGGGCAAGTCGACTCGACGCGCCACTGGGCAAATATTTAACCGACTATCCGAACAAGGACGTGGCGTCGCAAGTTACGATCCATCAGCTGTTGACGCACACCGGCGGAACCGGCGATATCTTCGGTCCGGAGTTCGACGCGCATCGGCTGGAACTGCGCACGCTGCAGGACTACGTGAAGCAGTACGGCAACCGCACGGACTGGCTTTCGCCACCAGGGAGCCAATGGGAGTACAGCAACTACGGTTTCGTTCTTGCTCGGCCTGGTGATCGAAAAGGTGAGCGGCGCAGAGCTATTACGACTACGTTACGCGAGCACATCTACGAGCCGGCCGGCATGACTGCAACCGGGTCCGAACCCGAAGACGAGGCCGTTCCGGGCCGCAGTACCGGCTATACGGCTGGATGCCGACGGTAGGCTCGTGCCGAATACGGACACTCTGCCTTATCGCGGAACTTCCGCCGGCGGCGGATACTCGACGGTCGGCGATCTTGCTGCAAGTTCGCGAACGCCTTACAGCAAAACAAACTGCTGGATGCGCAGTACACGCAGCTGCTGACCACCGGCAAGGTCGATACGCCCGACCGGCGGCCGCTATGCCTACGGGTTTGAAGATCAGCAGTTCAACGGCCGTCGCTGCTTCGGCCACGGCGGCGGCGCACCCGGAATGAACGGCGACCTGAAGATCTGTCCCGCGGACGGTTACATCGTTGCCGTGCTGGCGAACGTGGATCCGCCCGCGGCTAGCCGAATTTCGAACTTCGTGACCGCGCGGCTACCGCGCTGAGGCGAGACTACTTCTTCGCGTAGGCGATGCACCAACCGTTGGGGCTAATCGTGCCGGCGACGAGGTTGCAACTGCCGTTTGCCGTGGGCGAGCTTCCCTTGACGAAAAACTTGCACTGCGAGCACTTCTGACCGTTTTTGGGCGTGCCCTGATATTTGAACGCAGCCTGGGTGCCTTTGGCCTGCGCCTCGGTCGTTTGGGCGAGGACCAGTCCGGCAAGCGCCGGAAGGACGACGATGCCGGAAAGGAAGTTACGCCGGCTGGGATCGTTAGAAGAATTGCGCATCTCGGTTACCTCCGGTGCATCAGTTAAGCGAGGAAAAACCTGGACCCTCTCACGCGAGCTTAATGTGAAGCTAATCGTGATTCGATGCTTTGTTCCGTCTATTCGGTTTCAATAGGAGCGAGGGCAAAGACACAACGATGACGTTCAAGTGGTTCACAAGCTTCATTACGGGGATTGCCCTGGTCGGGGCGACCCTTAGCAGCACGCTGCCCGCCTCGGCCGAGCAGGCGCCGGACAAAAATGGTCCGGGCGTCGCCAGAGTTAGCGTCGTTCAAGGGGAGGCGGTCGTCCAGCGCGCCGACAGCAACACCCAAACGACGGCTGTTATTAACGCCCCCCTTCTTCCCGGCGACTATGTCTCGACGGGCAGTACCTCGCGGGCCGAGCTGCAGTTCGACGGTGAGACGGCCGTTCGGCTCGGCGGCAACGTTCAGGCGCGCATCACCGACAACGATCCGAACAACCGGGCCATTCAGTTGGCCGACGGTACGGTCGAAGTCGGCATCGTTCACGGCGATCAGCCGTTTCAAGTCGACACCCCCTCGGTGAGCGTTCGCTCGCAAGACGCCGGCGACTATCGCGTTACGGTCAACCACGACGGCTCGACATGGGTAACGGCCCGGCGCGGGAGCGCGCAGGTGATCGCACCCGACCACACCTACGATCTGAGCCCGGGGAGAACGCTGGTCGCTCGTGGCGCGGCCTCGAGCCCCTCTATTAGCTGGCGGTCGGAGGTCGGCTTTGACTCTTTCGACGACTTCAACGCCAAGCGCGACGAAACGATGACGACGGCGCTCAACGCGAGCCCCAACTTAAGCCCCACGATCGCCGGTTACGACAACCTCGACCAATACGGCGACTGGCAGGACGTGGCCGGCTACGGGCAAGTCTGGGTCCCTGACGAGCCTGCCGACTGGGCTCCCTATCGTGATGGCTCCTGGGCCTGGGAAGGTGGCTACGGCTGGACCTGGGTAGGCTCCGAGCCGTGGGGATGGGCTCCGTATCACTACGGCCGCTGGTTCTGGGCGAACGGTTATGGCTGGGCTTGGTATCCGCCGGTCTACTCGTACGCGCCGGTATGGGCACCTGCGCTGGTCGGTTTTTACGGATGGGGCGGTGGCGTCGGAATCGGCGTCGGCTTCGGTTATGGCGGCATCGGTTGGTGTCCGCTGGCTCCCTATGAGGCGTACTATCCGTGGTATGCCGGTTGGTCCTGGGGAGGTTGGGGCTGGGGTTACGGAGGCTACGCCGGCTACGGCACGCGCGTCGTCAACGTCACGAATATCCATAACGTCTACCGAAACTTCAGCCATGGCGGCGGCAGTGGAACGCTGCGAGGAAACTTCGAGCACGGAAACTTCTCGCACAACGTCGCCGTGACGTCACAGAACGCCGGCAAGGTCGGGACGATCCGCGGCGCGGTACCGGTCACCCCGAGCCGAGACAATCTCGGTTTCGGGCGGACGCCGAGCAGCGCGGTCGCATTCTCGAAGGCCTTCGCCTCGCCGCGATTCGCATCGAATCGAGCACTGACCCCGCGCAACTCATTCGCGGAACAGCAGCGGTCCGTCGCCGGGGCGATTCACGCAACCACGCAACGCGAAAACGCGCCGGTGAGCCACGAGGGCGCAACGGCGCAGGCTCGTAGTACCGAAGGTCGCGCCACCGAAGGTCGTTCTACCGAGGGTCGGGCTACTGACGCTCGTGCCGGCGAGACCGGAACAACCGAACGCGAGCCCAACCAGTCGTGGGAGCGCTTCGACGAATCGCGCGGCTCGTCGCGCGAGAGTGCGCCATCCGAACGGTCTGCACAGGGCGAGCGGGCGCCGAGTGCAAGCGAAGGCTCGCGCGAAGACCGGCCGGCGTCGAACTCGCGGTACTCAAACCAGCGTGGAAGCGCAACCGTACCCGTAACCTACGGCGACCGCGATCGCGGAGCGTACGCGCACAGCTCGTATCCATCGTATTCGCATAGTTCATATCCATCCTACTCGCGTAGCTCTTATCCGTCGTATTCGCACAGTTCATATCCATCCTACTCGCGTAGCTCTTATCCGTCGTATTCGCATAGTTCGTATCCATCGTACTCGCACAGCTCGTATCCGTCGTACTCGCGCGGTTCAGCTCCGTCCGCGCCCTCGTACCCGCACGGATCCGGCGGCGGGTCTGCGCCGCACTCCTCGGCAGGCGGCGGAGGCGGTCATGGGGGCGGCGGCCGTCCCCCGCACTAGCGGCAGGGTCGCCAGATAACCTCGGAAGGGGCGGTGCCAAGGCGCCGCCCTTTGGTTTGCAGAAGGTCGCTTACTCAGCCACTCTCGGCAACCTCTCGATAAAAAGGAGCGCGGCATCATGAAGACCGTACGTTTTTTGCTCGTCCCCGTGGCGCTTTGTTTGAGCGCAATCTTCCCGACTGCCGCGGCGCAAGCCATGACCGCGGCCCACGTCGAGCACCCGATCCGGGTCAACGCGTGCAATCCGGAACGAAATATCAGCTATAACTACTCGGGCTATACGCCCGGATATTATCCCGGCGGTTATGGCTACGGCCGCTACTGGGGCTGGCCTTCGGTCTACGGCTCGATGTACTACCAAGCTCCGGTCGAAAACGACCCGACGCTTGGAATCGACTACGTCAACGCGACCGGCGTCGTGATGAAAGAGATCGAGTTCGGCCTGATCGTCCGCGGCTCAGCTCGTCGCCGAAGTGCGAGACGTCGGCACGTTCTCGCCCGGGCGCCGAGATCAAGCACGAGTTCGGCGTTGAGTCAAGAACGTTTTTCCGATTGGGCACGTCGATGCAAAATGCGTTCCGCTGCAGATCCGTTTCCGACGGAACGAAGTGGAAGAACCCCCATCTGCCCGCGCTACACAAGAGCATGTACGGCAGCCTAGCTACTAAGGAGGAATGGACAATGGCACAGGATCTCTCGGCGGTTCAAGCACCGGACAACGTTTGGGAGATGGCCCAGCAGCAGCTGGACGAGGTGGCGCCGGCTCATCGGTCTCAACGAATCGATGCACGGCTATCTTGCGCTAGCCTAAGCGCGTGCTCGAAGTATCCGTTCCGGTGCACATGGACGGCGGCGGTTTTCGCATGTTTACCGGGTACCGCGTGCAGCACAATATGTCGCGCGGACCCGGCAAGGGCGGCATTCGCTTCCATCCCGACGTGACGCTCGACGAAGTCAAGGCGCTCGCGATGTGGATGACGTGGAAATGCGCGCTCGTGAACATTCCGTTCGGCGGCGCGAAGGGCGGCGTCATCTGCGATCCCAAGGCGATGTCGATGCAGGAGCTGGAGAACCTCACCCGCCGCTTCACGAGCGAAATCGCGATCATCATCGGCCCGGAAAAAGACATTCCGGCGCCCGACGTCTACACGACGCCGCAAATCATGGCGTGGATCATGGATACCTTCTCGATGCAGCGCGGGATATCTCGATCCCGGGCGTCGTTACCGGAAAACCGATTTCGATCGGCGGCTCGCTGGGGCGCGACAAGGCGACGGCGCGCGGCTGCATGCTACGTCGTCGACGAGGCGATGGAAGAGATGGCTCGCGCAAACCGATCGAAGGCGCGCGCGTCGCGATCCAGGGCTTCGGAAACGCGGGCATGTACGCGGCGCAACTGATGGCGCAACGGGGCTATCGCGTCGTCGCCGTTTCGGACTCCGCCGGCGGCGTCGCAAATCCAGCGGGGCTCGACGTGACGGGCTTGATCGCGCACAAGCAGAGACCGGATCGGTCGTCGGGTTCACCGGCGGCGAACAGCATCGACAATCGCGAGGTGCTCGAGTACGACTGCGACGTGCTCGTGCCGGCCGCACTCGAAAAGGTGATCACCCCCGAAAACGCGCCGCGGATTCAGGCGAAGATCGTCGCCGAGGCCGCGAACGGCCCGACGATGCCCGATGCCGACGACATCCTCTTCGACCGCGGCATCATGGTGCTGCCGGATATTCTCGCCAATGCGGGCGGCGTGACGGTTTCGTACTTCGAGTGGGTGCAAGACCTGCAGGCGAACTTCTGGGAAGAGGACGAGATCAACGAACGCCTCAAGCGGAAGATGGTGCGCGCGTTCCGCGAGACCCACGAACAGGCGCAGCGTCACGGCGTCTCGATGCGCAAAGGCGCGTATTGCGTCGCGGTCGCCCGCGTCGCCGAGGCAACGAGACTTCGCGGACTCTACCCGTGAGCCCGCGATCTCGTTGGCATGCTATCGGCGCAACTGGGGTTCTAGCGAAGACCGCCGGACGCTCGTCGACGACGAAACCGGGCGAGATCATCTACCTCCCGGGATTCGCCGGACGCGCCGACGGCGGCGGCATGGTTTGACACGCTCGCGCGCGAGCGTCGCGTGGCAGCAGCGAACGCCGCCGGATGTACGACCGTGACGTGGACGTGCCGCGGCTCGTCGTCGGCTACCGGCTCGACGACCCGGGCTTGCCGCCGGCGGTCGCAGGGGCCGCGGGGCGGCGATCGAGGTGACGGGCGTGCGGTTCACGAGCGTCGGCTTAAACATTATCGCGACGGGCGCGACAGCGTCGCGCCGCACAACGATCACTTATACGAGATCGTCCCGGTTTCCGATCGCACTGATCTCGCTAGGCGCGGCGCGGTCGATGACGATCCGCAGCAAAAAAGCAGTCGAGGAGCCGCGGCGGATTTTCGATCTCGACCTCGAAAACGGCAGCCTGTTGTGATGAGCCACGAAACGCAGATGCATTACGATCACGGCGTCCCGAAGACGAAGAATCCGGTGGAGGCGCGCATCAGCCTGGCGCTGCGCGTCTGCCCGGATTAGACGCCGATTTGGCCGAGGTCGGCAACGATGCGCTGAACTCTTGGGTCTTCCCACCAGCTGACGACGATCGCCTCGACTTCCGGGATCAGTCGCAAATGCGCGACGTGCTGTTCGACCGAAGCGCGATTGGGCGCGGGTTTTTGCATCTCGGAATGGAGCGCATCGACCGTCGCGTGCGCGTCGTGCGCCTCGGGGAGTGCCGCGTGAAGATCCTCATGAGGCAGCGAATCGCGCAGGCGTAAGAGCGGAAGCTCGGTCTCCGCTTGCGTTATCAGCTCTTCACCCGCGACCAGCCCGGTCGCATCCGCATCTTCGATTCCTTCGCGAAGGTTGCGATTCTTATCCATAGCGCCATCGTACCAGCCGAAACGATTGCGGTCCTTTACGGCGTCGTCGAAGGCTCGGGGGTTGGGCCGTAAATAGCTCGCGCGGTCGAGCAGACCTCCTTCGAACCGACTCGATAATCCACGAGCTGGTCGCCGGCCGCGCTCGTCGCAGTCGAGCCGACGGCAACGTCGGCGCCGGCCGGAAGCGCGATCCGGTTGTAGAGTAAATCCGTTTGGCGCGACAGCGCGCCGATGCTCCGGTCGCTGTTGAGATTATCGTCGAACCACTTGCAGGTGTCGACCGCGCCCGGGAGGCCGGTGAACGTAAAGAGTATTGGTTGGGCCGGCGCCGCGGCGTTTGCGATCAGGACGATTGCGGCGAAGGCGGTTGCGGCTGTTGCGTTGCGGTTCATCTTTGCCAGATACTACGCGCCCATGCGGCGCCCTGTTTGGTCCGCGGCTCGGGGCCCCTTCCGGGCCGCTACCCACACGGATTCCCATACAGTAGCCGCACACTTGCAAGCGCATCTGGGCTCGCGAATCCCTTATTGATATGATTCTTGAATCATGGCGCCCCATCTGTTCGGAACGCTGAGCCCAGCCGAAAGCCTTACGGTTTCGTTAATCATCGTGTTTTTAGGCATGCTAGCCAACGAGGTTTGGAGTGATTGCCGAACCGCACGCCGTTTGGCGCGTCACGGATCCCTCCGCGCCGAGCGGCGCGCCAGTCGCCGTCGCGCTTCTTAAGCCCTACATCCCGGCCTCGCGGCGAGCAAGCGCCGGACCTCATCGTCGCTGGTCTGGTCGAAGTTTTCATAGTAGAGTCCGACCGCAACGAACGGCGCGGGCGTAGAGGGGCAGACGACCCGATCAGCGACCTCGCGTAGCGTCAGGCACGTCTGGCGCGCGGCGACCGGCACCGCGACAACGATCTCCGCCGGATTGCGCCGGCGAAGCGCGGTCACCGCGGCTCGCATCGTTGCGCCGGTGGCCAGTCCGTCGTCGACGAGGATTACGATCTTACCGGCGACGTTGGCCTGCGGGCGTCCGTCCCGATAGGTCTCCTCTCGGCGCCGAATCTCTTCAGTTTCGCGACGGATGACGTCTTCTAGCGTCTCCTCATCGAGCCGCAGCGACTGGATCAGCTTTTCGTCCACGACGCAAGTGCCGTCGCTGGCCAGCGCACCCATCGCCAACTCCGCATGGCCTGGAACCCCAAGCTTGCGAACCACGTACACGTCGAGCGGAAGGTGGAGGCGTTGTGCAACTTCATACCCGACCGGAACTCCGCCACGCGGGAGCGCCAACACGAGGGCATCGGGTCTATCTGCGTAGACCGCAAGCGCTTCGGCGAGCTGCCTGCCCGCGTCGGCGCGGTCTTCAAAGATTACTCCGGCACGCCTCCGTCGTTTTCGATGATCTGATGTGTGCTGGCGTTGCCGGTGCAGGTTGCCTTCGGAGGCAATGGCTCCTCCGGTATGAACTTGGTAGGCTTCTGCGAGAAGTTGAACGTATCGCCGATTGAGGTCGACGTTTCGTCGGTCGTGTGCAGCGATCCTAAACCAAAGTTCTGCTCGACGAACTTCAAAATGCTGCCGAAATCGTACTGCGTGTGCACGACCGTATTTGGGCGAGCCCATGGCGAGATCACGACCATTCCAACGCGGAAGCCGAGGCTGGTGTAGTTCGTCTGCGGCGGCGGAACGGGATCGTACCAGCCGCCCCAGTCGTCCCAGAGCAATATGACGGCGGTTGAGTCCCAGTACTTGCTCTTGCCGATCGCGTTGACGACCGAGCTGACCCAGCGCGGTCCGCCGCTGCAGCCGCTTTGGGGGTGATCCGAATCGGCCAACGAGGGGATCACCCAAGAGACCGCCGGGAGCGTGCCGCTCCTGATGTCGTTAAACACGCTGCCGTTCGGGAAGCTGATGTTTCCCCAATCGGGACCGTAGCCATGGCAGTCCTCTGGCCCCGTGTATGGCGGCCTCCACGTTTTACAACGGACCTTGGCGATCGCATCGTAGCCGTTCCAAACGTCGCCCGAAAAATCTTGGTCTTTGAGTGGGCCTTTGCCTAGCTCACGGTCGACGTAGTACTTCCACGAGACGTGTGCGGGATCGAGCAAGTCGGCCATCGTTCCGTACTGCGTGAAGCATGGAAACGGTCCGCTAGACTTGTACCTGTCGTTCTTAAAGAGGATGGGCGTGGTTTCGCCGTGCTGGCCGTCGCAGCCCCAGGGCTCGTCATTGGGCTGATCGGTGAGCGATTCGTGCGAGTTGAGGGCCACGGTGCCCGAGAGAATTATCTGGTGCGAGACAAAGCTCGCGGCGGTCTGCGTGAAGAACATATGGTCGGCGAGAGCGTACTGCTTAGCGAAGTCCCAATACGCCTTGGTCTCCGAGCGTTCGACGTAACTGTAGGGGTAGGTTTTTGCAAGCTCTCCGTAACCGGCCGCTCCTTTACGAATCTTGTCGAACCCGTCATTTTGGCAGATGCCCGAAGCGTTGAGATCGCATTCGATTCCGAAGCCGTTGTGACTATGGTCGATATCTGTGCCCTGCGCGAATATGTTCGTGCTTTCTAGCTTTACCGGCTTGAGCGTGATAGTACCCGTCTTGCACCAATTCGCCGGCAGACAGGGACCGCTCAACGCAGTATCCGCGCCGGGGAAGCCCGCGAAGATGGTGTTGAAGCTGCGATTCTCCTGCATCATGATGACGACGTGCTGGATCGGCTTCACCGGCATCAGGGGCTGCTGCGGCACGGTGTTCGAACTGTTGCAACCTGCGATCGCCGCGGCCGCTGCCAGGATGAGAAGAGAGCGAAAGCGGTTCACAAGATCCCTCCCAGTCGGTTTAGGCTATTTTCGTAGTGTGCGCCTCACCGCGCAATCCTGCTCGGTAACCGGCTCGTCGCCGGCATGCGGCTCACTCTCGAGCAGCGACTCTGCTCACCACGCTCACCCCGGCTTGCGCCTTCGAGCGCAGCTGTCGTCCAGGCGCGAGTGTTCGCTTTCCCGCCGACTAGATACAAGCTACCACGCCAAAGTGCCATACGCCTGACATACGCGTCTTGTCAAATTTATTCGTCGTCCGTGCTGATGGCTGCGAGCCTGTCCTGAGCGAAGTCGAAGGGCTTGCGCTTCGCACATCGGTCCGCAGTCATTGGATCGCCGGTCCATGCGACGACGTCGTTCACGTCGTGTTCACTATTCCGGTACGCCTCCATCGTTTTCGATGATCTGATTTGTCGTTGCGTGGCCGGCGCAAGTCGCTTTGGGCGGCAGCGGCTCCTCCGGCACAAACTTCGAAGGCTTCTGCGAGAAGTTGAACATGTCGCCGATTGATGTCGCCGTTTCATCGGTTGTATGAAGCGATCCCAAGCCGAAGTTCTGCTCGACGAACTTTAAAATGCTTCCGAAGTCGTACTGCGTGTGGACGACGCTGTTCGGGCGTGCGTACGGCGAGATGACGACCATCCCAACGCGAAAGCCTAGGCTCGTATAGTTGGTTTGCGGCGGCGGGGCCGGATCGTACCAGCCGCCCCAATCGTCCCAGAGCAATACGATCGCCGTGCTATCCCAGTACTTGCTCTGACCGATGGCGTTGACGACGGAGCTGACCCAACGCGGGCCGCCACTGCAGCCGCTGGCGGGATGATCCGAATCTTCCAGCGATGGGATTACCCAAGAGACGGCCGGAAGCGCGCCGTTTTTGACATCGCTAAAAACCTTGGTGTTCGGCGTGCTGATGTGCGCCCAATCCGGACCGAAGCCATGGCAGTCGTATGGCGAGTCGTATGGCGCCGTCCACGTCTTGCAACGAACCTTGGCGATCGCGTCGTAACCGTTCCAGACCTCGCCCGAAAAATCGGCGTCTTTGCCGGTTTCAGGGTCAACGTAGTAGTTCCACGTGACGTGTGCGGGGTCGAGCAAGTCGGCCATCGTTCCGTACTCGTTGAAGCACGGATACGGTCCGTTCTGAGACTCTTTACCGTTTGTCCGGAGGATCGGCGTGTGCGTGCCCTGAGGGGCGTCGCAACCCCACGGCATGTCGTTGGGCTGATCCGTGAGCGATTCGTGAGAGTTGAGCGCCACAGTGCCCGAGAGAATTATCTGGTGCGCGATAAAGCTCGCCGCCGTCTGAGTGAAAAACATTTGATCGGCGAGCGCGTACTGTTTGGCAAAGTCCCAATACGCCTTGGTCTCGGAGCGCTTGACGTAGGCGTAGGGATAGAGTTTTGCAGACTCGCCGATCCCGCCGGCTCCGAAGCGAATCTTGTCGAACCCGTCGTTTTGGCAGACGCCCGAAGCGTTGAGGTTGCATTCGATATTGAAGCCGTTGTGGCTGTGATCGATGTCGGTCCCCAGGCCGAGCCGGTCGGTCGTTTCGAGCGTGACCTCCTTGAGCTTGGCCGTGCCGCTCTTGCACCACTGCGCCGGTTGGCACGCGCCGGTCAGCGCGGTAGTCGCGCCGGGGAAGCCCGCAAAGATATTGTTGAAGCTGCGGTTCTCCTGCATCATGATGACGACGTGTTTAATCGGTGTGGCCGGCGTGAGCGGCTGCAGCGGTACGGCGTTCGTACTGTTACAGGCCGCTGCGGTTGTTACGAGAGCCGCGACTATCACGCGGAATAATCCGGCAGGAGTGAATCTGTTCACTTTAAGTCCTCCAAACGACGCCCGTAAACGTTTTTCGAGGGCTTGCTAAGTCCTGCCCGCAAGCCAAACGTTGATGTACGTCATCGCCTGCCGTCGGCATCGCGCGAAGAGACCGAACGCGGCCCCCCAGATGTTGTCACCAGAAAGCCGCGTGAGGTTTCTTTTAATGCCCGACGCCTAAGAGATACAGGATGATCAAGACGGTAATCGGGGCACCGAGCAGCCAGAGAAGAATCAGGAACATAGAATCATACCCCACCTTTCTGCGCTTCGAGATACGCATTGCGCTTGCGATAAAACGTAAAGGTCATTGGCTCGCCGCAGGCCATCCAGCCGCCAATTACACTACCGATTAGCCCGACCAAAAGCGACGTGAGCGCTGCCATTGCCGTGTTGCGCACGACGTCGGGCGATGCCGGGGCGACGGCCGCCGCGCCGATCGGCGACGCGATCAACCCACCGTACCAACCGCCGAACGCCGTACCCGCTCCTGCTGCCAGCATGGTTACCAGAATCGGCGTTGCGATGAGCCACGCGATCGCGGCGTGCAGGATCGTCGGCTCGGAATGGCGTGCGCCGGTGATCTTTCCGGCGACCCAGCCGCCGGCCACGAAGCTAAAGAATGCTCCGCAGACGATGAAGGCGACGTCGATTATCGCGATCGTGTGCCAGGATGAAATCTTCTCGAGCGACGTGGCGCCGACGGCGGTGCCGAGCAGCCCGAAGATCAATGCTGCGGAGAGCGCGGCGAGCGCACCCACCCAGATCGCGCTCCAGTTGACGCTCCACGGGATCCACGTCTCCGGTCGCGAGTACAGGTCTTCATCTCGTATCATGTCGTCCTCCTTAGCAAACTGCGCCAATCCTTGCCCAAGAGCGGGGCAAGCAAAACGCCGTAACCTCCGTCGAGCCGCGATTTGCTCGCCGGATGCCGGCTTGAGGCTCCTTTTTGCCCCGCCTGGATTAAAAGCTGAGTCGGGTTGGAGCGATGGGAACGCTCTAGGGCTTTGTTACGTTGCTAACAGTAGGCCCGGTTCGCGGCGCAGGAACCTCAAAACGGCGCCGCAGCATTACGCAAAAGCGGAAGGAGTTAAAATCTTGAGACTCTCAGCGATCACTTCGGTAACTTTGGTTGTCGCGCTCACGGCTTGTAGCGGCGCGATGAACTCCCTGCCCGTCGGAAACTCGCCACAAGAGCCGGGCCAAAACTTGGCACGCACAGTCACACGTTCCCAGCGCTGCGGAGCTTGGACTCTGGCCGCGCGCCGGAGCGGCCGAGCGCGTTTGCGCCGATGCCCCTTCCGGATACGCCCACTGTCTTGCGTTGGTCCGTACCGATATTCGCGGGCTCGTCCGTCCGAGCATACCCAGTGGATACTCGCCGGCCGATCTGCAGATGGCCTACGGCCTGACGAAGTCACAGCTCGGGTAACGGCAAGGGTCAAACCGTCGCAATCGTCGATGCATACGTCGACCCCAACGCGGCCAAGGACCTCGCCGTCTATCGCTCGCAGTACGGTCTGTCGTCGTGCACCGCGTCCAGCGGCTGCTTCGCGACGAAGGCTTTCGGCAGCAGCGCGAACGCAGGCTGGGCGCAAGAGGAATCGCTCGACGTGGATATGGTTTCGGCGATCTGCCCCAACTGTCACATCATTTTAGTCGAAGCAGCGAGCAACTCGCTTTCGGCCCTCGCGACCGCGGAGAAGTACGCAACCCAGCATGCGAACTACGTCAGCAACAGCTGGAGCGGAAACGAAGGTACGAAAACGTACGACGGCGACTTCAACGTCAGCGGCGTCGCGATTACGGCTGCGACCGGCGACAACGGTTACAACAGCACCGCACAGTGGCCGGCCATCCTTCCCACCGTGACGGCGGTTGGCGGAACGAGTCTAACCTCGTATAACCCTCGCAAAGAAAGTGCCTGGTCGGGTGCCGGAAGCGGCTGCAGCAAGGTCTACGCGAAGCCTAACTTCCAGAGCGGGCTTAGCACCGGTTGCTCCGACCGCGCGCAGGCCGATACGTCGGCCGATGCCGATCCGAATACCGGCGTCGCCGTCTACGATTCATATCGCCAAAGCGGCTGGCTGGTCTTCGGCGGTACCTCGGTTGCCACGCCGATCATCGCATCGACCTTTGCCCTGGCCGGTAGCAGCGCGGACAACAACAATGCCCACCTGTATGCCAACGCATCGTCACTCAACGACGTCACCAGCGGAAGCAACGGAAGCTGCGGCAAGCCGCTTTGCACGGCCGGCGCAGGCTGGGACGGACCGACGGGGCTAGGTACCCCCAACGGAATCGGAGCCTTCTGAGAAGCCCTAATTTGGCCGGTGTCGTTGTCGCCCTTCGACTTCGCTCAGGGTGACAACGACAGGTCCCTAACTCCATTCTAAGGTTAGGCTGCCGACGCTCTCGGGTATGAAGCGAACGTCTTCTTCAGCACTCGAGAGGAGAGTTCCACAAATGAGGTTTTTTTCCGGAATGACGGCCCTGCTCGCAGCGGTGCTGCTCGTCGGCGGCGCCTCGATTGCGCCGGTCGCGGCCCAAGATTATGGCGTGCCCAGCTACACGACGTGGCAGCCGGGTTGGGACGCGCACCAGTACGATAAACATCACGTGATCTTGGGGACGGTCGCTTCGTTCGCGCCGTATCGCTTGACCGTGGCACGCCACAACGGCAACGTGCAAACCGTCGACCTCAAGAACGGCACGATCATCTATCCCACCGGCGCCACGCCGACGCAAGGTGAACGCGTTTCGCTGGTAGGTTACTACAGCAACGGCACGTTCGTTTGCAACCGGGTGATCCTTCGTCCCTAGTTTAAGTCAACCGCCCGCCGCGCCACCTGCCGTCGCGCAGGTGGCGCAGCAGTTTGCCGAGACGACTCGGGGCATCGTCGGATTCCGGCTGCACCGAGTCCTCGACGTTCACGCCGGTTTCCAGAGCCGCCACGAAGATCTCGTCCTGGTAGGCGTTTACGACGACGGCGCGATCGCCAAGGTGCACATTCTTAGTTACACGATCGACGGAAGGCCGGCGAGTTCTTCGGACGGCGCGACGATGGAGCGTGCCTACGAGCAACCAAAAGCCGGCGATGCCTTCCACCCGCCGTTTGAAGCGCGGTACGCCGCTGGGTATTCGTATCGCCAGGACAGCCCGCAAACGATCGCCTTTACGTCGCCGCTCCGCGACGGGGCGCACGGAAACGGCACCTTCGCCTTTGACGCCGACCACAATGTCGTGTGGTACACGTATCAGCCCAACGCGCTCCCGCCGCATGCCAGTTCCGGGACGATCCTGGACCGGCGCGCGGAAGTCTTGCCGAAGTACTGGGCGGTGACGCAAGAGACGCAGCAGTATAGCGGTAGTTTCGGCCCCTTCCCCGGGGCGGGCACCGAGCAAGTGGACTTCTCAGACTTCAGTCGCTTCCCGGACCTCCAGACCGCGCTCCACTCTATCTGAGGGAAGGCTTTGCGCTGCCCGCAGAAAACCGTGAAGGCGGAGGAGAAGTGCATGCCCGATTTTATGAAGACGTTGTTCGTGAACCCGCCCACCTTCGAGGGCTACGACGGCGGCGCGGGATCGCGGTACCAATGTCGCCGCGAGGTGCGGTCGTTCTGGTATCCGACGTGGCTGGCGCAGCCGGCCGCGATGATTCCGGGAAGCCGCCTGATCGACGCGCCCCCCGACGACCTTTCGGTCGACCAAGTCGCCGCGATCGCGAAGGATTACGAATGCATCGTCCTCCACACGAGCACTCCCTCCTTTAGCAACGATGCTCGCTTTGCGGCCCGCGTCAAGGAAGATAATCCCAAGGCCCTGGTCGGGATGGTCGGCGCGCACGTCGGGATTATGCCGGAGCAATCGCTCAGGCTAGCGCCCGCCGTCGATTGGGTCAGCGTCGGCGAGTTCGACTACACCTGCGTCGACGTCGCGTCGGGCAAGCCGTTGAACGAGGTTGACGGGCTCGCCTATCGCGAGAACGGACAGGTCGTTCGCACGCCCGAGCGTCCGATCATCATGGACATGGACGCCTTTCCTTCGGTGCTGGACGTCTATCGTCGCGACCTCACGATCCCCAACTACTTCAACGGCTACTTGCAGCACCCGTATCTCTCGTTCTACACCGGGCGCGGCTGCAAGTCGAAGTGCACCTTCTGCCTCTGGCCGCAGACGATCGGCGGCCATCTCTATCGCGTGCGCGGCGTCGACAGCGTCGAAGCCGAGATGAAGCGCGCCAAAGCGATGTTCCCGGAGGTCAAGGAGTTTTTCTTCGACGACGATACGCTGACCGACAACATTCCGCGCGTCGAAGAGATCGCGCGACGACTCGGCAAGCTCGGAATTACCTGGTCGTGCAACGCCAAGCCCAACGTGCCGCGCGCGACGATCGAGATCCTCAAGGCCAACGGCCTGCGCTTGTTCCTGGTGGGCTACGAGTCGGGCAACCAGAACGTGCTCAACAACATGAAGAAGGGCACGCGCCTCGACATCATCCGGCGCTTCTCCAAAGATTGCCGCGAGCTGGGCGTCAAGGTCCACGGCACGTTCATCCTCGGCATGCCGGGCGAAACGCTCGAGACGATCCAGGAGACGATCAACTTCGCCTGCGAGATGGACCCCGAAACCATCCAGGTTTCACTGGCCGCGCCGTATCCCGGCACGTACCTCTACAAGCAGGCGACGGAGAACGGCTGGCTGGAAGCGCAAAGCGACGACTTGGTCGACACGCACGGCGTGCAGCACGCAGCGCTCAACTATCCGGGGCTCACGTCGGAGATGATCTTCGAAGGCGTTGACGAGTTCTACCGGCGCTTCTACTTCCGTCCGCGAAAGATGGTCTCGCTGCTCGGCGGCATGATCGGCGACCGCCAGGTGATGAAGCGGCGCCTGCGCGAGGGCGTGGAGTTTTTCCACTTCCTGCGCGAGCGCAAACGCGAAGAGAAAGCCGCATCCAGAGAGCGCGTTCCGGCGTCAGTTTAGGCTATGTGCCGAGCGTAAGAATCGAAACGCTGTAGGCCGGAAGCGTTAGCGGCACGGTCGTTCCCACCGTGCCGAGGCTACGCTTTACCGGGCCGATCCACTTGTTCTCCTTCGATTCGTCGTACTGCGTCTTGCCGTAGACCGAAAGCGTTGCCGTAAAGCTGCTCTTGCCGGAGCCGGCGATGCGCGCGTCGATCGCCGTGCCTTTGAGCGTGTTGTTAAAGAGCACGAACGCGTAGCCGTCGTTCAGAGCGTAGCCGTATGCGCGAACTGAATCGCCGAGCGACTCGGGTACGCTGACGCGGCGCACCTGCGATCCTGCAGGAATCTCACTGGCGAAGAGTGCCATCACGCGCGCGGTTGGAAATGGCGTTCCGCCGGGAATCTTGGGCGTGTTGGCGCAGGTCTCGTACGGGTTGGGCAGGCCGTCCGAGAAGAGCGCTTCGCTGCCGAAATGCTGCCAGCCGTAAAGCTTCTTCGAATAATCGCCGCTTTCGTCGCAGCTGCCGTAGGCGAGCCACCAGGTTGCCATCGGCACGCCGGCGCGCTGAAGCGTGCCGAGCATCTGCCCCAGGAAGAGCCCGTTGACGATCGAGACCGACTGCTTTCCTTCGGCTGCAGAGTCGTTATTGAACTCTCCGAGATAGATCGGCACGCTTTTGACGACGTGCGCAGCGTGCATCTGCGCTCGCAGACCGGCGAGGTCACTCGCGAAGTTGTCGATTGCTGCTCCAAGCAGCTCTTCATCGCTATCTTTCTTGTACTCGGGGTAATAGTGTAGTTCGACGAAATCGAACGGCTGCGCTTTGCGCAACACGACCTCGTTCCAGGCCGTATCGCTGGGCAGATCGACGACGACGCCGAGCTTAGCGGTGGGATTTGCTTTTTTTACCGCAGGATAGTAGCCGGTGCGGACGGCGTCCGAGTAGGTCACGGGATCGTGCGGGCTCTTGTGCAGATCGTACTCCCACGAGCCGTATACCTCGTTGCCGACCGACCAATAGGGAATGCGATAACCGCGGGACTTCGCCTCCGACACCCACGCAGCGGCTTCGCTCGGCTGACCGCCGGCATTGCACGCGCGATTGCTCCCATAGTTGAGGGTGATCGCGATGTCGAGGTCCAACGGACGCGCAACGTGCGTCATCAAGTTGTCGAAGGTTGCGCCGGGCGTGATGGAGCCCATGCTGTCGCAGATCGAGCCGCCGTGCTCCCAGTGATACGCGTCGGATTCCGAGCCGCCCGGAAAACGTACGAGCTTGATGCCGGTCTTTCGCAGCGACGGATTGACGAACGCGCTGCGGAAGTCGTACCAGGTGGCGAGCGAAGCGCCGTAAACCCCGGCGCCGACGGTTGGTCCAGTCGATTTTGCGTTCAGTTCGACCACGGGCGTCTGCGTGTTTGGCGCCGCCGCTGGTGCCGGCGTCCCGGGAATGGTGTGAGGCCCGCAGGACGCAGCAGCGATCGCAGCCAGAAGCGCGGTAAGAAGTGCTCGATATCGCATGGGGACATTTTCGCCGGTCGGGCCGCGGGCGCTTTGGCGCGAGAGGCTACGATTTGACCGAACGTACGTTCGCATGATAGAGTCGATTACGTAATGAGGTGCGGCAAGTGAGCTGGCTTTCACGGATGCGCTCCTCCCTCAGTCGCGCGCGCGAGGTCTTTTCGGCCGTCGCGCGCCTGGGCGCCGCGCAGCGCCCCCTGACCCCCGAGTTTTGGGACGAGTTCGAGGAGATTCTTATCGTCGCCGATTTCGGCGTGCCGACGACCTCGAAGATCGTCACCGGGCTGCAGACCGTCGCGAAACAAGAAGAGTGGAAGACCAGCGATCAGGTCGTGGCGCGCTTCCGCAAAGACGTCGAGCGGTTTCTCACGCTGCCGGGAGCGGAGCTGAATCTCGAACCGGTACCGGCCGTGATGTTGATCGTCGGCGTCAACGGCAGCGGCAAGACGACGACGATCGGTAAGCTCGCAGCGCGGCTGCACAAAATGAAGAAGCGCGTTCTGTTGGTCGCCGGCGACACATTCCGCGCCGCCGCCGCCGAGCAGCTCGCCGTCTGGGGCGAACGCAGCGACAGCACGGTCGTTCGCGGCGCCGAAGGCGCCGATCCGGCATCGGTCGTTTTCGACGGCATCCGCGCGGCCAAGGCCCGCGGCTTTGACGTTGTGCTCGTCGACACCGCGGGGCGGCTGCAGACGAAAACCAATTTGATGGAAGAGCTGAAGAAGGTGCGGCGCGTGATCGAGCGCGAGCTTGACGGGCCGCCGGCGGAAACGCTGCTGGTCGTTGACGGAACGAGCGGTCAGAACGCCATATCGCAGGCGAAGCTCTTCAACGCCGCGACGCAGCTCACGGGCATCGTCGTCACGAAGCTCGACTCCACCGCAAAGGGCGGGGTTCTCGTGGCCATCGTCGACGAGCTGGAGATTCCGATCAAGCTCGTTGGGCTGGGTGAAGGCACGGATGACTTACGTGCCCTTCTCGCCGGCCGAGTTCATCGACGCGCTCTTCGACGAGGCCGAGACGGCCGCAACTTGATGAGCGGCTGTTAAGCAAAATGCCATCCCCTTGGCACTCGGCGATGAGAGCGTGAATACCTAAGGTGCCAAGAACGCAAGAGAAAGGAACATCAATGGCTGCAGAAGACGAACGACAACTCGCCCTCACCAACGCGCTCGCTCAAATCGAGCGCCAGTTCGGCAAAGGCTCGATCATGCGCATGGGCGATTTTCAGGAGCGCATGGCGCTTCGAGGTCGTGTCGACCGGCTCGATCGCGCTCGATCTTAGCGCTCGGCGTGGGCGGGCTTCCCCGCGGGCGCATCGTCGAGATCTACGGCCCCGAGTCGAGCGGCAAGACGACGCTCGCCTTGCACGCCATCGCCGAGGCGCAAAAGACCGGCGGCACGGCCGCCTTCATCGACGTCGAGCACGCGCTCGACCCCAACTATGCCGCGGCGCTCGGCGTCGACCTCGACAACCTGCTGGTCTCGCAGCCCGACACCGGCGAGCAGGCGCTCGAGATCGCCGAGATGCTGACGCGCAGCAATGCGGTCGACGTGGTCGTCGTCGACTCGGTCGCGGCGCTCGTGACCAAAGCCGAGCTCGAAGGCGACATGGGCGACGCGCACGTCGGATTGCAGGCCCGGCTGATGTCGCAGGCGCTGCGCAAGCTGACCGCCGCGATCTCGCGCAGCAAAACCGTGATGATCTTCATCAACCAACTGCGCGAAAAGGTCGGCGTCATGTTCGGCAATCCCGAAACGACCTCGGGTGGCCGCGCGCTGAAGTTTTATGCCTCGGTCCGCCTCGACGTTCGCAAGCTCGAAACGATCAAGGTCGGTCAGGACGTCGTCGGCACGCGCACGCGCGTCAAGGTCGTCAAGAACAAGGTCGCTCCGCCGTTCCGGCAGGCCGAGTTCGATATCACCTACGGTCACGGCATCTCGAAGATGGGTTCGATCCTCGACGTCGCGCTCGATCAAAACATCGTCGGCAAGAGCGGCTCGTGGTACACCTACGGCGAGCAGCGCATCGGCCAAGGGCGCGAGAACGCCAAAACCTTCCTCGAGGAGCACTCGGACGTCGCCGTTGAGATCGAAAGCAAGATCCGCGAAGCGCTCATGCCCGCTCGGCCGCCCATCGACTCCGCGCAGGGTGACAAGAGGGCTTCGAGTAACGGCAAGGCACCGGCGGTAGCCGCGGCAGATTAGCGTTTTGCTGCTTCGTCCTTCGACAAGGTCAGGATGACATTGCTGCGCTCAGCATGACAACGACGAGGAGTGCGTATTGTGCCGCGCTGGGGATGCTGGCGCGGCAGCGTCTCACCGAAGCGCAGCTCTGGCAGCGTCTCGAGCGCAAGGGCTTTAGCGATGAAGTGACGCGCGAAGCGGTGGAGCGCTGCAAACGCGAAGGTTTCGTCGACGATCGGCTTTACGCAACGCTCTACGTCGAACGCAAGCGGAAGGCGGTCGGCGACAGCCGGCTCGTCGGTGAGTTGGTTCGCAAAGGGATCGACGGCGGCGCCGCCACCGGCGCCGTCGCATCGCTCGAGAACGACGAAGCATCGCGCTGCCGGGACGCCTTCGACCGTCTGTACGACAAGAAGCCCGATCTGGCGTATCCCTCCGCCGCGCGCCGTTTGGAGCGCCTAGGTTTTCCCGCTGCGACGATCTACCGCGTCTTACGCGAACACGCCGGCAAGTACGGGCCATTCGCAACAGAAAAAGAAGGCTTAGCTTAACCGTCCCAATGGCCCCGTCTTCGGGCCGCTTCGAAGCGCGGGGCAGGTTAATAGCTAGTTCTTTGCACGTAAAGGGTGAAGAGCTCTTTGCCCTTGGCGGTGACAAACGCGACCCACTTGTCGATATAACCGCAACCGGCGTGCTGTGGGCTGAAAACCTCGTCCCATACAAGCGTGATATATCGACTAGGAGCGGATCTTTCCGCGACCGCTGCGGTCTCAAATGGTGTGGCAACCATGACCACGCTGCTGTGCTCGGGATCGATCCGCCAGACGCGATAGCCGCGTAAAAAGGGAAAATGGAGCCTGAAATTCATTTGTCTCGTTTCATATGCAACCGTGCTGGCGGGATCGGGACCTCTACAGCCCGACCGTAGTCGCTGGAGAGCCGAGGCTCTCGGTACGGAGGGAGGCGTGCATGGTGTGTTCGCGATGTCGTATTGGATGCCGCGAGGCGCAGTGTTCTCATTGGGGAATGCGGGAAGAGCACTAACGGTCCCCGTCTCTTGCTCGTAAAACGAGTTGCTCGACTGCCCGAACGGATGCGATGAGGCGCCGTGTGGACCAGCCTGGAAGAAGAGGATGAGGTGCACCCCGCTCCCTGCCGGAAAAGCATAGCGTACGAGCGTGAGCTGACAGGGCTTGACCAGTGCGAGCGCTTCGCGGATTTGAGCGATCTCCTGTGCTGTTAGCGCTGGCTGACCCGGTTTGCCATAGTCGAGTGCGAGATACGTCAGGTAGGGATTGGGACTCGGGGGGAGCGGTGTGACCCTAGCTTCGCCGGGATGATTTCCGTACGGCGTTCTAGCGCAACCGAATGTCAAAAGAAGCGCGAATGCGCCACAGATGGCAAGCACTCGCCGCGCTACGGCACACATTATGGCAAGGTTCGCCGTGCCGACGCTTGGCCCCATCACGCTCTTGTCCGTCGCGGCGTTTATGCCGAAGGGGGTAAATAGGTGACTATATTGGCGGTCGCTCTGCTCGTTGCTCAGGCGACGTCGAGTCCATCGGCGTCGCTCTGCCCGACCGACGTCGCCGGCGTAGCAAAGGGGGCGATCGTGCAGACTGACGGCGTCCCTGTGGACCAGGGGCCGTTTTATGCCACGGTGTCAGTGCTCGTCGGGGCCGACGGTAAGATTGAAAAGGCCACGATCGTCAAACCGAGCGGGAACTTTCAATTCGATATGGCGTCGGTTACCGCAGCAAAACGCTCGACTTATACGCCGAAGAAGGTCGATTGCGTGCCGGTCGAGGGGACCGTTTTATTCAATACGTCGTTTGTTCCGCCGCCGTAACCGTCATGCCGCACAGCCCTGACGATCGCCGCGTTGGGGATGCTCGCGCGTCGTTTGGAGCGGCTGGGTCCGTTGGCAATCGAAAAAGAGGGCATGGCTTAACTGTCCCAATCGCTTTGCGGCTAGGGCACTCGTTCCGGCATGCCGACGCAAACGATTGTTCTCGCCGAAGACGATGGTGCGATTCGCGAGCTGCTGACGCACCATCTCGAGCGTGAAGGTTTCGCGGTCGTCGGCGTCGCCGACGGCAACTCGGCGCTTCGCTTGGCGCGCGGTGCCGCCGATCTGCTCGTGCTCGACGTTGGACTGCCGGGAGTCGACGGCTACGACGTCGCGCGAACCCTTCGGCGCGAAGACCGCACGGTTCCGATCGTGATGGTGACGGGGCGCTGCGACGAGCTGGATCGCGTCGTCGGCTTCGAACTCGGGGCCGACGACTATCTGTGTAAACCGTTCTCACCGCGCGAGTTGGTTGTGCGCGTCAAGGCGATTCTGCGGCGGGCCGGCCGTCCGGTCGTGCCGGCCGGCCCGCTGCTGCGCTTCGGGCGGCTCGAAATCGACCCGGCGGCGCGTGAAGCGCGCGTCGACGGCACCGACGTGAAGCTCAAGCCGCGCGAGTTCGCGCTGCTTGATGGAGTTCGCGGGCAATGCCGGCGTCGCGCTTTCGCGAGATTGGCTGCTGCAGCGCGTCTGGGGCTTCGACTTCAACGGCGACGAGCGAACGGTCGACGTTCACGTCCACCGGTTACGCACGAAAATTGAAGAACCGTGGAAGTTGCCGCCGATGCTGCGCACCGTCCACGGGTTCGGCTATAAGTTTCTTACAGCTGTAGCGCATTGACGGCAGCGTGCTCGATCTCAAACAGCTTGCAAGCTCAATCGGCGAGCGCGCGGTGCTTCCGACGGTAGGCCACGAACTGCGCACTCCGCTGACCTCGATCTGCGGCTACCTCGAAACGGTGCTCGACGGTGAGATCGATCCGCAGACGTCGCGCCGGTTTCTCGAAACGGCACGGCTTGAAGCCCTGCGCCTCGGCCGGCTGATCGACGGCATGCTGGCGGTCTCGATGCTCGACCTTGCGCCGCCGGCGCTTTCATGCGAATGCGACGTAGTGGAACAAATTCGGGCAACGATTGACATGATCGCGCCGATTGCGCGCAAGCGCGACGTCACCATTCGCACGCGCACGCCCAAGCGCGCCGTCGCGCGCGTAGACGCCGACGAATGCGTTCACGCGCTCTCGAACCTCGTCGAAAACGCGGTGAAGCACGGCAGCGAGCACGGCGCCGTCAAGGTCGCGTGCCGCCGGGTTGACTCGTTCGTGGAGGTTAGCGTCGAAGACGACGGCAGCGGCGTCGATCCGGCGGAGCGCAAAGCGATCTTCACGATGGGCGTCCGCGGCGCGGGCACGGACCGAACCGGCAGCGGCATCGGGCTGGCCGTCGTCAAGGCGATCGCCGAGCGCAGCGGCGGCGACGTGCGGGTCGAGTCGTCCTCGCTGGGCGGCGCCCGATTTGTTTTGCGCGTTCCGGCGGGATAGCGGGGCAGGCTCGTCGTAGGTAACAGTCCGTGACTATGTCCCGGGGCCCGTTCGCACATGCGAGTGAAGCCGAGCTCGCACGGCTCTTCGACTTCTACCAAATCGCCTGGCAGTACGAACCCCGCAGCTTCCCGATCGCTTGGAACGAACATGGTCGCCCCGTCGAGTTTTTCACACCGGATTTTTATCTTCCGGAGTACGATCTGTACATCGAGCTGACCGTCGCCAAGCCGATTCGCAACACGCGCAAGAATCGCAAGGTGCGCTTGCTGCGCTCGCACCATCCCCGCATCAACGTCAAGCTGTTTACCCGCCGCGACGTCGAGCGCGTCTTCTCGCGTTCGATGAAGCGGGCCTCATGATCGGGGAGCCGCTCTTCGACTCCGACTCGATCGCGCAGCGCGTCGCGCGAGATCGGCTCGGCTATATCGCGCGACTATGCGGGTAGGGTGCCCGTCATGGTCGGAATGCTCGCCGCGGCCGCCACCTTTCTCGCCGACCTGGCGCGAGCGCGTCACGATTCCCTGCCAGCTCGACGTCATCTCGGTCAACCGCTACGGCGACGGCGACGGAATCGCGGTCGGAAAAGGACCTGGCAATCCCGATCGAGCGGCGCCACGTCATCCTGGTCGACGATACCATCGATACCGGCCTGACCCTCCAGTACGTCGTCAAGACGCTGCTGGCGCGGGAGCCGGCTTCGCTGGCCGTCTGCACGCTGCTCGACCGGCCGCACCGGAGGATCGCCGACATCGAAATTAAGTACAGGGGCTTCGAGGTCCCCGACGTATTCGTCGTGGGCTATGGACTCGACTATCTCGGACGCTATCGGGAGCTGCCGGCTTTGTACGCACACGGAACGTGGCCCGCATGAGGGGTGCTACGCTCCGCGAAATCGCGATTGCCGCGCTCATATGCCTGGTGGCGGTCGCTCTGGCCCCGGCTCGCAGCTTCGCGCTCGAACTGCGCTCGATCGAACAGGCCGCCGCCGACTACCGCAATCCCAACGAGCACCTGCAGGAGATGTTCCGCGCCGCGTTGCTCGACACGAGCAGGCTCGCGCGAGTACGCGCCCGACGGTACCGCCTACATTAAGACCGGCGACATTCCGGCGGAGTGGCTGCGCGACGCGAGCGCGCAGGCGCGGCCGTATCTGTTCTTCGCTCAAGGACGATCCCGACGTTCGCGGCTTGCTGCGCGCGATCATCGCGCGCATGGTGAAGTATCTGCAGATCGATCCCTACGCCAATGCCTACACGCTCGACTACCGCGTGTGGGAGCAGAAGTTCGAGCTCGACTCACTCGCCTACCCGACGGCGCTGGCGTGGAGTTATTGGAAAACGACCGGCGACACGTCGATCTTCACGCGCCGATTTCTCGAAGATGCTCGACGGCGTGCTGGCGACGATGCAGCGCGAGCAGAATCATCCGCGCGACTCGCGCTACACGCACAAGGAGCTTCCCAACGACGGCGCCGGGCCGCCCGGTCGGCTACACCGGCATGATTTGGACCGGCTTCCGGCCTTCCGACGACGCGTGTTACTACAACTTTTTGATTCCGTCGGAGATGTTCGCCGTCGTGGCGCTGGGCGACATGGCCGAGATCGAACTCGAGCGTCTACCACAACGTCGTCAAGGCGCGCGAAGCCAAGGCGCTGCGCGACGAAGTGCAGCGCGGCATTCAAACCTACGGGCTGGTGCTCGTGCCGAAGTACGGCTACATCTATGCCTACGAAGTCGACGGGCTCGGCCACGCGATCCTCACCGACGACGCCAACATTCCCAGCCTGCTCGCGGCGCCGTACTTCGGCTACACGACGCCGAACGACCGCTACTACGAAAATACGCGGCGCTTCTTGCTCTCGCAGGACAACCCGTCGTTCTATCAGGGGCACGTGGCGCGCGGCATCGGCAGCTATCACACGCCCGACCACTGGGTTTGGCCGCTGGCGCTGATCATCGAGGGCATGACGGCGACGTCCGATGCCGAGAAACAAGACGTGCTCGCGCAACTGCTCGCCAGCGATCCGGGCGATCACCTGTTGCACGAGTCGTTCAATCCCGACGATCCGCAGCAGTTCACGCGGCGCAAGATTTCGGCTGGCCCAACGCGCTGTTCTCGGAGTTCGTGATGACGCAGTTCCAAGGCGCGCCCGAGATTCCGATGGGCGACACGAGCGACCTGGAGTTTCGCTCCGAGTAGGCTCGCGTGCCAGCCAAGGCCGACATCATCGTCGGCATGTCAGTGGGGCGACGAGGGCAAAGGCCGCATCGTCGATCTCTATGCCGCAGGATTACGACGTCGTCGCGCGATTCGGCGGCGGCGACAACGCCGGCCATTCGATCGTCGTCGGCACGCAGGAGCTCGCGCTGCGCATCGTTCCTTCGGCGTGCTCAATCCGCACGTCGAGCTATTCGTCGGCGGCGGAACGGTCGTCAATCCGCAGACGCTGCTCGAGCGAGCTCGACCGCTGGCGGCGATCGGCGTCGACATCTCGCGCGTGAAAATCTCGGATCGCGCGCACGTCGTGCTGCCGTATCACGTCGCCGCGCGACGCCGCGGCCGAACGCGAACGCGGAAGCGGCGGCAATCGGCACGACCGGTCGCGGGATCGGGCCCGCCTACGTCGATCGCGTTGCGCGCAGCGGCATCCGCTTCGCGAGCTCGCGATCCGAGCGCTGCCGAGAAGATTCGCCCACCTGCGCGTCGACGGCGACTCGAAGGCGAAACGCTGCCCGCTGAAGAGAGTTGTCGCAGACGCTGGCCGCGGCACGGCTCGCGCCGCACGTCGTCGACGGCGTCGCGTACATTCACGAACGCCTCAACGGCGGCAAGCGGGTGTTGATCGAAGGCGCGCAAGGTTCGCTGCTCGACGTCGGCTACGGCACCTATCCGTACGTCACCAGCTCGCACACGATCGCCGGCGGGGCGTGCATCGGGCTGGGAATCGGCCCGACGCGCGATCGGGCGCGTGATCGGCGTCGTCAAAGCCTACTGCACGCGCGTCGGCGCGGGCCCGTTCCCTCGGAGCTGCTCGACGAACGCGGCGAGCGGCTGCGCCGTCAGGGCGGCGAGTTCGGAACGGTGACCGGACGGCCGCGGCGCTGCGGCTGGTTCGACGCGGTCGCCGGCCCGCTACGCGGTCGCGCTCAACGGTCTGACCAGCGCGATCGTCACCAAACTCGACGTGCTGACGGGATTCGAACGAGTCGGGATCGTGACCGGCTATCGCGCCGGCGGCCGCAACGTGGGCTTTAGCGATGCCGGGGAGCCCGATCTGCAGACCGACGTCGAAGAACTGCCCGGATGGAGCGAATCGATTACCGGGTGCCGGCAAATCGCCGATCTGCCGGCGGCAGCCCGCTCGTACGTGCGGCGCGTACAAGAGATCCTCGACGTGCCGGTCGAGATGGTCTCCGTTGGGCGCGAGCGCTCGCAGTTGGCTCGCTGAGCCGGCGCGGCGGGAGCTTCTTACGCATATGGCTCGATTCGTTTTTTCCTTGCAGCCCTTGCTCGACGAGCGCCGCCGAAAAGAAGAAGAGAAGCAGCTGGCGTTTATCCGCGTTAAAACGGCGCGCGACGAGCGTTCGCGCGAGCTGGATCGCCTGGGTGTGCGTTGCGCGCCCGCGGGCGCGCGCTGCACGAGTGCGTAATGAGCGGCTCCGCGGCAAACCTGCGTCTGTACGACGCGCACCTTCGTTTCCTCGAACGCGCGATCGATTCAGGCGAGCGATGCCACGAGGAGTCGGCCCTGGCGTTCGATCGGGCCGCAGCCGAACTCCTCGAGGCTAACCGCGACCGCCGCCTCATCGAGAAGCTCAAGGAGCGCCGGCTGCATGAGTTCGACCGCGAAGAAGCGCGCCGCGACGAGTTGGAGTTGGACGAAGCGAACTTCAGGGTAACAAGGGCATGATTACGCTGACGAGAGTGAATGGGCAGCCGGTGATGTTGAACAGCGATCTGATCGAGTTCATCGAAGAGAGCGAGCATACCGTCGTTACGCTTACGACCGGAAACGCCGTCGTCGTCTGCGAGCGCATACCCGAGATCGAGGCGCGAATCGTCGCGTTCCGGCGAAAGGTTTCCGGCCCGCGCGAAACCAGCGTTTAGGAAAGCGCATTCGTGCCGTCGAGCTTCTGGGAAGCGTATGCCCTAAAGCTGGCGATTCTTGGAGCGGTGCTGCTCGCGCTGTACGCGCTGGCCCGCCGGCTCAAAGGGGTGAAGCTCTTTTCTCGTGGCGCCGGCCGCTACGTGACCGTCATCGAATCGACGATGCTGTCGCCGCATGCGGCCGTCCATCTCCTGCGCGTCGGTCCGCGCTATCTCTTGATCGGAGGCGGCAGCGCCGGACTCTTTAAGCTCGCCGAGTTTACCGCCGGCGAACTCGAAGTAGAAGGTTCTTAGACCGCAAAATATCTGAACTGAGCGATTTTGTTCCCGGCGGTTTCGACGAGATAGATCTGGTTGTCGAGTCCGAGCGTCATCGCGGTCGGCTCCGAGTTCGCCGTGGGAATTCTATAGTAGTTAACGTTGTGGCCATGGAAGAAGAACTGTCCGATTTTGTTGCCGGCCGTGTCGGTGAAGTAGAAGTTGCCGTCAACGCCTTGGAGGATTTGATTGGGCGTCATCGCGTTGGGAATCGGATACTCCGCGGTCACGACGCCGGCGGTCGAAATGCGCCCGATCTTTTTGGATTTCATTTCGGTAAACCACAACGCGTTGTCGAGACCCGGCGCGATGCCGGCGGGACCGGCGTTCGAAGTTGGGATGGCGTACTCGTTGAGCGGGGAACCGCTGATCGGCAAACGCCCGATGCGGTTGGTGCCGGGCTCGGTGAACCAGAGCGCGTCGTCGGGCCCATTGGTAATCGTCCCAGGTTGCGCGTTACCGGTGAGTTTGTACTGGGTGAACGTCACGAACGGCTTTCGCCGGATGGATCGGATCCGCCAAATCGAATTCGTTCCCGGATCGGTCAGCCACATGTTACCGTCCGAGCCTAACGTGATACCGACGGGCTTGGCTGCCGGATCGGGAAGCTTGTACTCGACGAACGGCTGCCCCACCACCGTGATTTGGCCGACCGTGCCTCGGCTGGTTTCCGTAAACCACAGATTCAAGTTTGGCCCCGAGCCCGACGCGATGCCGTTGGGCTCGGCCTTGCGCGTAGGCGTTACTTGCTCTGCGATGTGTCCGCCGTGAAGCAGCTGCCCGAGCTTACTCGCGGCGAACTCCGTAAACCACAGATTCCCGTCGCTGCCGAGCGCAATGCCCATGGGCTGGCTGGAAGCGGTCGGGATCGTGTACTGTGCGGTCACCGTCGGCGGCGGCGTGGGCGGCGGGGTCGGCGTGCCGCTGGTAATCGGCGTTCCCTTGCCGCACGCGGCCAGAACGACGAGCGTCAAGACCGCGAGCAGAGCGCGCGCCTGTGGCAAATTGCTTCTCCTTAGGAACCTGTGGGGTAAATAGCCCTCCCCTTATTGGCAGACCGTTTCCGCTTTCCCCCGACGGGGCAAGCAGCGCGGCGTCCGAGCCTTGCCTTCTAATACTAATTTCTTAGTTGACAAGCCCGGCGCCGTGCGGTACCATTCAACTAAAATTAGTAGAGCCCACCGATCCTGCCCTATTTAAAGAAAGCGAGCACATGGCACGACGACGTTCCAACACCCTGACCGAAGCCGAGCTGCGGCTGATGGAGGTGCTTTGGGACGTCGGCCAGGCGACGGTCGCTGAAGTGACCTCGGCGCTCCCGCCGCCGCCGAGCGCCTACAACAGCGTGCTCACAACGTTGCGCATCTTGGAACGAAAAGGATACGTCGCGCACGACGAGGCCGGCCGGGCCTTCGTCTACCGGCCGTTGCTGGCACGCGAGGACGCGGCCAAGAGCGCCGTGGGCCATTTGCTCTCGCGGTTTTTTGACAACAGCTCGGGAACGCTTGCACTGCGCTTGATTCAAAGCGAACGCCCGTCAAACGATGAGCTGATGCGGCTCAAGGCGTTGATCGAGACGTACGAGGAGGGTCCGAAGTGACCGCGATTGCCGCGATCTGCTCAACGCGCTCTGGCAAGATGCGCTGCTGGTGGTCGTCGTTTGGTTCGTTTTAGCGGCGTGGCCGCGGATCAACGCGGCAACGCGGTATGCCGTCTGGATCGTGACGCTGCTCGCCGCGCTCGTCGTGCCGGTCCTCACTACGCTGGCCTTTCTCACGTCGTCACAACCCGCGGCGGCAACGGCTGCCGCACAAAGTGTTTCGCGCACGAGCCCCGCGCGCGCCGCCATCGTGCCGCAGCGACGGTACCAACCCGACGTGCGCAGAATCGGCTCGCCCAGCTCGACCGTCGCTCTGCCTGCGCGCCTGCACGTCACGCTTCCGCTGCCGGTCGCGCTCGCGGTCTTCGCCGCGTGGCTGTTGTTGACGGGCTATGCCGTGATCGGCCTATTCGTTGGCCTCGCACGTCTCGAGCGGCTCAAACGAGACGCGTTGCCGCTTCCCGTCGAGTATCGCGATTCGATGCCGCAATGGAGCGCGGCAAATAAGGGGCGCCGTCCCGTGCGGCTTTGCGTGAGCGAAGCGATCGACGTGCCGGTGGCCGTCGGGCTGTTCGACGCGATGATTTTGATCCCGAAGTCGCTGCTGGACCGGCTCTCGCCGGCGGAAGTCGAGCAGATCAGTCTGCACGAGCTGGCGCATCTGCGCCGTGCCGACGACTGGAGCAACTGCTTGCAGCGGCTGATCGTCGCGGCGCTCGGTTGGAATCCGGCGGCGATTTTCATCGGGCACCAGCTCGAGTTGGAGCGCGAAGTCGCCTGCGACGACTGGGTACTGGCTTCGGTCGGAGCCGTGCGCCCCTACGCGATGTGCCTGACGAAGATGGCCGAAACCGCGGCCTGGCCGCACCATCCGATGCCGGCACCCGGCGTCTTTACGACGCGCAAGCAGATCTCGCTGCGCATCGAGCGGCTCTTGGGCACTGGACGCGACATCGCGACGACGCTGGCCATCGGTCCGGCCGCAACCGCGGTGGCTGCCGTTGGCGCCCTGGCGATCGTTATAGCGCTCGTCGCGCCATCGATTGCCGCTTCGGCGCCTGCGCCGGCGGTGACGGCTGCTCCGGTTACGACTGCGGCGCCGGTCGTCCTCAAGACAACGATCGCGACGCCGACGCCTCGAGTAAAGATCGTGCGCGTCGACGTACCGGTCAAAGCGGCCGTGCGTGCGACGGTGGCGCCCGTGCGAGTCGCGGAGGTCTTTGCTAAGAAACTTAGCGTTGCGGCGAGTCAAATGGCCGTTACGCAGAGCGGTGGGAAGTCGTGCGTCGGTTGCGATCTCCGTGGGGTAAACTGGGCGGGCCGCGATCTGCACAACGCCAACTACACCGGCGTCGATTTTAGCGGCGCGAATCTTTCCGGCGCCAATCTCTCGGGGAGCATCCTCACCGGTGCCGACTTTACAAAGGCGAACCTCAGCCGCGCTTCGTTTCGCTCGGCGCAACTAACGGGATGCGATTTTACGCACGCCAACCTGGAAGGCGCCGATTTTACCAACGCCGCGATGTCGGCGTGTGAGTTCGCCGGTGCCCGGCTTGCGGGTTCGCAGCTCCGCGACGTGGTCAACGTGTGCAAGGGCTGCAATTTCAGCCATGCCGATCTTAGCGGCCTGAACTTGGCCGGCGTGCGCGTCAACGGTGACGACTTCTCGCACGCCGATCTGCGCAACGTCAACTTTGCCGGTGCCGAGCTGGTCGGGAGCGATCTCAGCAGCGCGCGGTTGGACGGCGCGAACCTCGCCGGAGCAACGCTCAACGAATGCGATCTCGACGGCGTCGATCTCAAACACGTCGACCTTTCGAAGACCAAACTGATCGGCATGGATATTCCGGAGAGGAACGCTCCGCCGTAACCTAACCCCGGCGACCTAGTCCGTTTGAAAAGCCTCGCGGCCGAGGCCTGGTTTCCTGCGCCCCGGCCGCTTTGAAAAAGGAGTAAAACAAGATGAACTATCTCCTAGCGGCGCTTATTGCAGTGGCAACGGGCCTCGCGACGGCCGGTGGGATTCCCGCACACTGCTCGGGATGCTCGTTTGCCGGCCTCGACCTTCACGGAGCCGATCTCGCGAATGCGCAGTACGCCGGCGTGAACTTCACGCGCGCCAATCTTCGCGGCGCCGACATGCGTGGCACGAGGCTGGCCGGGGTCGACTTTCGCTCGGCCGATTTGCGCGGTGCAAACTTTACTCAAGCCAAGCTCGCGGGCGTCGACCTTGCGCAGGCGCAGCTCTCCGGAGCTTTCTTTACCGGCGCGACGTTGGCGGGCGTCAATTTGCGAGGCGTGTTCAACGGCCTGAGCGACGTGGATGCGCGCGGCTTGCTGCACAAGTGCGCGGGCTGCGATGCGCAGGGCGCAGAAATCGCCGGCTTCGATCTCTCGGGCGTTTCGATCGTCGGCGGCGACTTCCGCGAAGCTCGCGCGCAACGCGTTCGCTTTTCCGGCGCCGATCTCGAGGGCGTGGACTTCATGCAAGCCGATCTGCGCGGCGCCGACTTCCGCAACGCCAAGCTCTGCTCGCGCAACAACGACGATCCAAGCGTCAATTGCATCGATCTGCGAGGAGCCGACGTGCGCGGCGCCGATTTCCGCGGTGCGCTTCTCTGCGAAGGTGGGCGCGAGCCCCGCAGCTGCGCGCCGGTTGATGCGGCCACGCTGCGCTCGGGCAGCCGCTCGAACCTGGCCGGCGCGATTCTGCCATGAGGGCGACGATCGGCGCGCTGCTCGTCCTGATCGCGATCGCGACGACGGGCGCTTCGGCGGCGGCAAATCCGAGCCTAGCGGTTCCGCAGCTCAGCGGATCCTCCGTTGGATCCCAAGGCGCCGGCGGCGCAATGGTCGCAGGCCGCGAACCTCGCGCTTCCATGGGACGACGTTCGCTCGCAGCCTGCCGGCGAGCCGACGAAGGCGTGGATCGCGACGGACGGGCGCGCGCTTTACGTAAGATTCGACGTGGTTCAGCACGAGCCGATCGCCGCCAAACAGCACACCAACGACGTCGGCCAAGGCAACGACGACGAAGTGTGGGTTGATCTCTGGCCCAATGGGATCAGCGGGTACTTCTATCAGTTCTACGCGACGCCGAACGGCACGCACTACGAGTTTTCGTCGGAGAACACCGCGTACTCGCCAAACTGGGAGTCGGCCGGAGCTACGACTACCGACGGATATACGGTAACGATGAAGATTCCGTTCGACGTGCTGCGCAACGCCCACGGCGGAACGTGGCACGCACAGTTCGTGCGTTACACTCACGCCACCGGCGAGCAGCAGGTCTGGTCGTACGACAAAGTTCAAATGCAGCCCGATTCGTACGGCAACGCGGATTACGCGCATGCGGGGTCGATCGACATCCCAAAGATCACGGGGATTACGGCTTCGCGGCCGAAACCGCGGGCCGCACTCTATGCGCTGGGTGAAGCGGCGAGCCGCACCATCGGCGGCTCGACGTCGCGCGTCGGTGCGGACCTATCGGTCCCGATTACGCCAACTGCCTCGTTTTACTCCACGTTCCATCCCGACTACTCGAACGTCGAACTGGACCAGCAATCGATCGCACCGACGGTCTATCAGCGGTACTACAGCGAAGTACGGCCGTTCTTCACGCAAGCCGCGAACTTCTATAACCAGTTCAACTGCGATGCGTGCCCGAACGTCCAGGCGCTCTACACGCCGGCGATTCCGACGCCGAGCGAAGGGTACGCCGTCGAGGGTAAACAGGGGCCGCTCGGCTTCGCCTCGTTCGACGCCATCGGCGACAACCGCAACGACCTCGCCGGCGCGCTGGACTACACCTCGCCGGATACCCGCTGGCAGGGAAGCGTCGAGCGGGTTGCGGTCGATCTGCCCGGCTTAGTTGACGACGTCACGGAGACCGGCTTTGCGTACTCCGATCTCAAGCATCTCAGCGCCTATTTCAACTATGGCAGCGATTCGGGCACGAACGTTCTCGCTCCCGATCAGGCCCAGTATTACGACGTCGGCGGCGGCTGGTCCAATCAAACCTTCGGCTTCTTCGGTGCGACGCGCAAGGTCGGCGAGTATTACAACCCCGTTGACGGATTCGTCTCGCATCCCGGTATCGCCGGCTATGCGCTCTACGCCGCAAAGATCTGGGATTTCGACGGGAACAGCGACCTCAAGGCGGTGGGCGTCTCCGGATACATGGACCGCTACCAAGGGCCGGCGATGGGAAGCGCGCAGAGCGACAACCAACTGCTGCTCGACGTCCTGACGAAGAACGCGCTGGACTTTCAAGTTTTCACCGGGTCCAACTATTGGCGCTTCGGGGATATCTTGACGCCGGTTTCGCAGAACGCCGGGTTTTCGTTCACGTACGACAGCGGCTTACAGACGAACAATCCCGGGAACTTTCCAAATCACGGAACGTCGTCTACGCCGACGCAGGTCAGCTACAACACGGGGAGATACGGCACCGGGCGGCTCGACACGTGGTTTCGCAGCACGACGATTCGCGTGGGTAATCGGGGGGCGCTGACGCTAGCCCTCGACGATACGGCGCAATGGTTGCCGGCTCCCGGACCCGACAACATTCAATGGTTCGAGAGCCTGAGCTACGCCTATCAGATCGGAAGCAACTCATCGTTCGCCGTCGGAATACGAAATGTGATCGGTAATCCGCCGATCCCCAACGGCGGCGGCGACTGCATGGGCCGTTGCTCGAACGTTTCGGTGGCATACCACCTGCGGCTGCGAACGAGCGAGATATACCTTGCTTACGGCAATCCCAACGCGCTCACCACGGTGCCGCAGGCGATTTTCAAAGTCATCTTCTACGCGGGAGCGCAAAAGGGAACGTAAGAGAGCAAACCACTATTTGCTTAGCAGCGGTCTAGTGCCGAACTCCCTTCCCGTCGTCCATCACAATGTCGGCGAGGTAGACGTTACCCTTGGCATCAACGGCAACGCGCCATCGCACCTTCTTGGTGGAGAGGAGCAAATTGACAATGAGAATTTCGATCACCGCCGTTTATGCGGCAGTCGCATTAGCGGCCACTGCTGTGCTGTCCGGCTGTGATGGCGGCGCTTCGTCATCGAGCTTCGCCCCTTCAGCGTCGACGCAGCAAAGCACGACACAATCCGGGTCGAACGTACGATCGCAAGGCGGCGGCACGCACTATAATCTCGTTACGCTCGACGCGCTCGGCGGAAGCGTTAACTTCGCAATCAACATCAACAGCAACGGCCAAGCCAGTGGCACGTCGCTGCTAAGCGGGAACGAAATCTTGCACGCTCAGATCTGGCTAGACCCCCCGCGCACGATCGACCTCGGCACGCTGGGCGGCCCGAATAGCGCGATCTTCCAATATAACCATGGTACCCCGGGTCACTTCGTGGGGTGGTCCGAAACTTATGGCACCGATCCTTACGACGAGAACTACTGCGGTTTCGGCACGTCACACATTTGCCGCGGGTTTAGCTGGCAGGACGGTAAGATGACGTCGCTCCCGACGCTCGGCGGAAATAATGACCAGACCAACGACCTGAACAAGCGCGGCCAGATCGCCGGCGATTCCGAGACTAGTACCAAAGACTCCAGCTGCAATCCGCCGCTAGTCTTTGATTTCCGCGGTGTCATCTGGCAGCCGGACGGCAAGATCACAACCCTGCCGCCATACCCCGGCGATACCGTCTCCTATGCGTACACGATTGACGAGTCCGGGCAGGATGCCGTTGGGAATTCCGGCTCGTGCGCCGCATCAACCGCTCACGCGGTGCTCTGGAGAAACGCCTCATCACCGATCGACCTCGGCAGCCTCGGAGGCAGCGAGGGCAACGTAGCACTGGACATCAATAGCCGCGGTCAGGTCATCGGCAACTCGGAACTTTACGGAAACATGGTGACTCACACGTTTCTCTGGCAGAGTGGCACGATGAGCGATCTTGGCACGCTGCCCGGCGACGTCGATAGCTTTGCCGGTGGGATTAACGATAGGGGGCAGGTCGTCGGCGAATCATGCGACGCGAGCGGAAACTGCCGAGGCTATATCTGGCAGAAGGGGTCGATGACCGATCTTAATACGCTCATTCCGCCGAGCGATAACCTAAATGTGCTGTTCGGCAGCAACATTAACGACAGCGGAGAGATCACCGGAGCAACCGTCAACCAAACGGGCTTAGAGCGCGCGTTCGTAATGGTCCCTCACGGATCGGGCGACGTTAGGCTACGCGAAAGCGCGCGGCAGCGACTTCCCAACCCCGGTGTCCGGTTCTGGGATCTTCGCAGAACTACAATTCCGCGATAAAGCGCTGGCAGTCAAGGGATGAGTCCGCTTCAACGGGCTCATCCCGCATCGTGCCGCGGCGCGACGGCCTTACGTCGCCCTCTGCGCTTCGCTGACGATCGCTGTAAGCGTTCCGGGGTTGAAAGGCGAGCTAAGTGAAACTTTTTCGAGTAAAGCCTCAAATCCGAGCGTTCCACCCAGGGTGCATAGGCTGAGCCACTTTTCGATCGCCGCATTCCGGTCGGTTAAGGATTCGAGCCAAAGCTGCAACGCGCAGCAGATCGCCAAAGCGTAGTCGATGTAGTAGAAAGGAGCCGCGTACACGTGTCGCTGTCGCTGCCACCGCGCGCCTCGTTCAAGCAGCGTAATGCCCCCGGCTCGGCACCACGGAAGGTAGCGCTTTTCGACCTCGAGCCATATTTCGCAGCGTTCGAGCGGCGTCGCGGCACGCGCGGCATACACGAGTTCTTGAAAGTGATCGATCGCCGCGATATACGGCAGCATCCCGATGAGGTATCGCAGGTGGTGCGACCGATAACGGTCCGAATCGCCTTTAAAGATCTTCTCGTAGACCGGCCCCGCGAGCAGCTCCAGCGCCATGGAATGAATCTCGCCGATCTCGCTCGTCGGAACGATTTGCTCGAGTGCCGGATAGTGCCGGGATTGGTAGTTCTGGAATGCGTGCCCCAGCTCGTGAACGACCGATCCCACGTTGCGAGAGGATCCCACGTAGCTGACAAAGACGAACGGCATCGCCACGTCGGGAAGAAACGCGCAAAAGGCACCCGCGGCTTTGCCTGGGCGTTGCCCTAAATCCATCAACTCGCCGCCGATCATCTGCCGCACGAAGGCCGCAAACGTCGGATGAATGGCAGCGGCGGCGGAGCGGAGGCTCAGGGTGAGCTCGTCCAGAGTCGCAGGTGCTCGCGGCGCCGGCAACCGATCCGAAAGCGCCTCGTCCCACGGCATCAGCTCGTTGACGCCGAGCGCGCCGGCTTGCTCTCTGGCGAACGTTTGCGCCAGCGGAACGATCGATTCGGCGATTTCCTCACGAAACCGCGCAACCTGGCTGGTGCCGTAATCCGCCCGCCCTAATCGCTTGTACGCCAGCGGCACGTAGCTTTCATAGCCAAGTTTTCGGGCCATCGATATGCGGCACCGCACGAGTTCGTCGAAGAGTTCGTCTAGCTTCGTCGAGTTCTGACTCAAAGCGCTCCACCCAGCATGGCAGGCCTCTCGCCTCAACGACCTATCTCCGTCCTCCGCAAACAAAGCGAGGCCCGCCAGCGAGTATTCCCGACCGCGTAGCGCAGCCTTTATCGTGCCGATCAGCTGAAAGTATTCGTTGGTTAGCCGCTCTTCTAACGTCAAATCATCCTGAATGGCAGGAGCGAAGGCGGTAACGTCCGCTTCCCAGCGGGCAAGCGTTGCCGCTCCGACGAGGTCTTGGATCGCCCGGCGCCACTCGGGAGCGAGCAGATAGCCTTTTACTGCGGCGTCGTGCGCCTGATAAAGCGGTAAAGCCTGTGAAACGGATCGACCGTCGGCCGCGGCTGCTTCATCAGACGCGTCCTGGCGCATTCGAAGGTGAACTCGCGACTTCCAGGCGGCGACCGAGCGCCGCAGGCTTTCCCACCGCCTAAAAATGGCGATTGGGTGGTTGCCCGCGTCGGCTTCAATGAGATTCCGCAACGCCGCGTACTCGGCGGAAACGGCAATGGCATCAAAGCTCGTCTCGTTCACGAATCGTTACACTTGTCTTCCGTCCCAACATTCACCCCCGTCTTCGTTTCAAGGCCTAATCCAGGGCCGCACGGGATCCGCCTGCTAAAGGCCAGGGCCTAGGTGGTTTCGCCGCCCATTCTCTATATTGACAGAATTCAATATAACGGCTAGCATGCGGGTATGTCGACGCAACGCTGCTGCCCTCCGGCGAAGCTCGTAAGACGGGACTTCGAACCCGCGGCGGTCCTTCTGAAGGCAATTGCCGATCCGTACCGCCTCACCATCCTGGCGACCCTGGCCGCGAACGATCGGGAAGTGTGTGTCTGCGACTTTACCGGCGCGCTTCCATTGAACCAGCCAACGGTTTCGCACCATCTGCGCATTTTGCGCGAGGCGGATCTCGTGACGTGCGAGCGTCGAGGGACCTGGGTCTACTACCAGCTGGCGATCGATGCCTTGGAACGTTTGAATGCTGTCCTTGGCGCAATCTTCCGAAAGAAGGTCCACGCGTGAAGACTCACCTCAACCTTGCGACAACCGACCTTGCGCAAAGCATCCGCTTCTACTCGATTCTGCTGAATGCGAAACCGGCAAGGGTGCTACCGGATTACGCGCTTTTCACTACAGACGAGCCGGCGCTCGAGCTTGCGCTCGATCTTGCCGATTCGGTGTCGGCCACAACCGACGCACATTACGGCATCTGCATGGAGGCCGTCGAGGATGTCGACGACGCGATCGGGCGGCTGCAGAGCGCCGGCTTCGGCGTCTCGATCGAACGCGAGCAGACCTGCTGTTACGCCAATCAAACCAAGGTGTGGGCTAGCGATCCTACGGGCAGAAGGTGGGAAGTTTACGCCGTCCACGCAGAAACCGAAGAACGCGACGGCGCCGATTCCGCCTGCTGCACCGCGTGACACTTCCGCCCACGACCTTGCTGAAGCGAAGCCTCGTCGAGGCGCTCGGCACGGCCGCTCTGCTCGCGGCAATCGTCGGTTCGGGGATCATGGCCGAACGTTTGAGCGGCGGAAATCACGCCATCGCGCTGCTTGCAAACACGCTGGCGACGGGCGCGGCCCTTATGTGTTTGATTGCGGCGCTTGGACCGATCTCGGGCGCGCACTTCAACCCAGCCGTCTCGTTTGCCGATGCGATGCGCGGCGGACTCCCTTGGCGCGAGGTTCCGGCCTATTTGCTCGCGCAACTTGCCGGCGCGGCCGCCGGCGTTGCCGTGGCTAACACGATGTTTGGCCTTCCGCTATTTTTCATTTCGCACCATGCCCGCACCGGGCCGGCGCAGTGGCTGGCGGAGTTCGTCGCGACGTTCGGCCTGTTGACGATCGTCTGGGGCAGCGTGCGATCGCGTTCGCCGTTCATTTCGTTTTCGGTTGCGGCCTATATCGTCGCCGCGTACTGGTTCACGTCGTCGACGTCGTTTGCGAACCCTGCCGTCACTTTTGCACGATCGCTTTCCGATACGTTCGCGGGCATTCGCCCGCAGGACGCACCGCCGTTCATCGCCGCGCAGGTCTTGGGTGCCACGTGCGCAACCTTGGCCTTCATGTGGCTCGCCCCGATTCCCAAGGATGGCCTCGATCCGGTTCTGCTCCCCCACGAATGAATCGTGGTGTGTTGTTCGTTTGCGTGCACAACTCGGCGCGCAGTCAAATGGCCGCGGCGTTCCTTAATGCCATCTGCCCCGACGACTTCATTGCCGAAAGCGCCGGCTTGGAGCCCGGGAAGTTGAATCCGCTCGCCGTCGCGGCTATGCGCGAGATCGGCATCGACATCTCCTCAAACGAAACAACGAGCGTTCTTGAGGTCGTTGCGGCGGGACGGCATTACTCGTACGTCGTTACGGTTTGCGACGAGGCGAGCGCCGAGCGCTGCCCCATATTCCCCGGCAAGACGCAACGGCTGCATTGGGGCTTTCCCGACCCGGCGAGCTTGCAAGGAACTTGGGAGGAACGACTGGCCAAGACGCGGGAGATTCGCGACGCCATTCAAACGCGGATCCTGGAGTGGTGCCAGGGAGAGTGCATCAGCGCTCCTCAGTAGCCACATTAGGTCCTTAAGGTGCGGTCTCGACCTTGAATAGATACGTGTCCGTCTTGGGCGTGCAGTTGCTCACTTCGGGCGAATAGGTCGATTTCATCGCCGCGACGATCGTCGCATTGTCGATCGCTTTGCTTCCGCTAGAGAGGACGATCTTTGCGCTGACCGGATGCCCGTCGGCTCCCACGGTAACCAAGGCGTTGGCGGTTGCATTGGCACGGTACTCGCTTTTCGGAATATCGGGTGCCGCAGCGCTGACGACCGTGACGCCATGATAACAATTCGACGCGATACCTTTGCTCTGAAGCGCGAGGGTAAGAATTGCGAGTGCTACAACGCTAACTGCAGCCGCAACGTAGTTGGCTTTCACAACGATGGCCTTTCCTGTAAGAAGCCGCGCGATACGGCCAAGCAAGAGTCGCTTCGAACCGAGCGCGCTGGGGGTAAGCAAGGGGGTACGGGTGCCGCGAGCGGCAAGTGCCAGCTCCGCGAGATAGGCGGCATAGCGGTCCGCCGCGCCAGTTGCGACAACGGCCCAATCGTCACATGCCGCTTCCCGCTCTTTGACGAGTTGGCGTCCGATGATGTAGGCCCAGGGATTGAAAAACAACACCGCTTCGACGACCCGTTGAACGAGATTCGTGACGAGGTCGCCGCGCCGGATATGCGCGCGCTCGTGTTCGATGACGGCCAGGAGATCCGAGGCCGAGAGGTCGCGCAGGGCGGCAGCCGGGAGAATCACGGCCGGGTTTAGGAATCCCGCCGCGATCGGCACCGCGAGGCTATCGGAGACCCGAACGTCTTGCCCCAAGCCGGGCGCCAAGCGTGAGTCGCGAACGACCCCAGCGATCCGCGCGTAGCTAAGCAAGAGCCGCCCACAACAGAACAGTACGCCGAGCGCCCAAAGCGCTGTCAGCCACAGGCCGCCCGCATCGGCGGCTCGCTGGGTTACGACGGAGGTTGCGGCCGTCGTTTGCGTCACCACGGCCGGCAAGAGTGGAGCGGAGTACTGCGGATGCAAAGCGGTTATCAACGGAACCGCAACGAGCCCGGCCAGCGCGGTAAGCCAGACGGTGTAGCGCGAGGCGGCATGATGCTTCGGAAGAAGAAGCGCGGTGACGGCGGCAATTGCCGCTACCAGGCCTCCTTGCCAGAGCGAGTTCAGAAGCGCAGTATCCATCATCGCACGTTTCCTTTCCGATGCTTTGCCAGTAAACGTTTGATCTTGGCAACGTCGTCGTCGCTGAGTCGCGTGTCGTCGAGAAGCGAAACCGCGAGAGCCCCGGGCGAACTGCCGAAGAAACGATCGAGCACGTGGCTTACCGCCGATTGAGCGGCTTGATCGCGCGCAACGAGCGGGCGATACACGTAGGCGCGGCCATCCTCGTCATGCGCGATATAGCCTTTTTGCTCGAGCGTGCGCAGGGTGGTAAGCACGGTGCTGTAGGCCAGGAGCGGTGGCAACAATGCGTCGACGACGTCGCCGACAGTCGCGCGTCCGCGTTCCCACAAGACCTTCATCAGGCGCAGTTCGTGATCGGTGAGCACGAGGGATTGTTTGCGCGGCATCCGCCCTCCGGCTATCTATTAGTAAAGTAATAGTAACTCTAGCCGAGCCCGGCTCGTTTGTCAACTAGAAATCTAATACTTGCCGGGAGCCCCGCGTTCGGAAAACCGCCGGAATCGCCAGGCGGCGACTCGAACAGGCGGGCTTATCATGAGTGAACCAAACGAAGGCTTCCAGCTAAACCGCGCCGCGTTTGTCACCGGCACGTTCGCCGCGATGAGCGTCGCGCTTCCGCTGCGGGCCGCGAGCGCTACGCCCCCGGGGACGAAGGTCTCGCCCGAGCAGTTACTGGGCAGGCTGATGGCCGGAAACCGTCGCTTTCTCAACAACGATTTTCCGCCGCTGAGCAAGATTGCCGAAAAGCGCGAGATGCTCACCGAGCACCAAGAGCCCTATGCCGTTATTTTGAGTTGTGCCGATTCGCGCGTCGTTCCCAACTTCGTCTTCGTCCAGGGAATGGGCGATCTGTTCGTGACGCGCGTCGCGGGCAACTATCCCGACGATTTGGTGACCGGCTCGATCGAGTACGCGATCGAGCATCTTGGTTCACGGCTCGTAATGGTGCTCGGTCACGAGAACTGCGGCGCCGTCGAAGCCGTTTATACGGCCATCAAGAGCAAGTCGCCGCTGCCGCCGCATCTTGAGAAGATCGAGGCGCTTATCCGGCCCGGAATCGAGGACGTCGTTCGAACGCACGGTACGATTCATCAGGCGGTCGAGGCAAACGTGCGCGCGGCCGTCGCGCGGCTCAAAGCGAGCCCACCCGTCATCGAAGAGGCGTCGGCCGCCGGGCGCGTACTCGTCGTCGGCGCGAACTATCGGCTCGACACCGGCGAGGTCGTACCCGTCATCTAACGGAATTCACCGTAGCCCCGTGCCATCGCAGCCGCGAAGATCGGCAAGAACGCAAACAGGAAGAGCTCTGCGTATAAGAAGAGGCGCACACGAGCGACATCGGGGCCCGGCACTTGGCCGCTGCGCTGCCATTTAATGTACTGAACCGTCGGGGGCACCGAGAGCACGGCGATGAGCACGAACGTTGCGATTTTCGCCCAGAAGAACGCGTTGTGCGAGTAATACGCCCAGCCTTTGGCGGCGAAGATCGCCCGCGAGAATCCTACTGCTAGAATGGCGCCGGCCAGCACGCCGTACCAGGCGTCGACGCGCGCGACTCGAGCAACGACGTCAAGGGTTATGCCCCGCCGCACGAGGACGAGCTCGACGGCGAGGACCCCGAAGAGTGCGAAAATAATCAGGTGGTGGCCGATGGCGAGCCAAAGATCAAGCATTTAGGTGATGCTCCTGGAGAACTTTTGCGAGGGAGAGAGTATATAATGCGCCGCCGAGCGTACGGGCGAGTTGCATGATCGCACTCGATTCGTCGGGGGCGTACGATTCGCCGCAGCGTTTTGGACCGAGTATCAGCGCCCCGAACAACCTCCCGCGCGCGCTCATCGGATAAGCAAACTCGCCCCGCAGTGCCGTCGAGAGCGTTTGCAGATCGAGCGCCTTGCGCCGGTCGCGCAGCGCGACGATAGCCGGATCGTTCTCGCTCACGTCGCCATAACGGCCCGCGCCGTCGCCGATAGCGAACGCGACGAATGATGCGTCGGTATGGGTTTCAAGCACTTCCCTCGTCCGGTCCAGTAGCGTCGCGTCGTCGGCGACGTCGGCCGCTTCGTCGGCGAAGGCACGAATCGCCATTTCGTCCTCGTGCCGCTTGCGGAAGAAGATGTGGTCGAGCACACGATCGACCCGGGAGTGGATGGCGCGCACCGAAAACCCGAGCCCGACTGCGAGCGCCGCACTGATCGCGACGCTCGTCAGATGGCTTGCCCGGCTAAATGAAGTGCCGAGCACCCATTCGCCCAGCATGAAGAGGCCGACGACGATGAAAGAAACGCCGGAGAACACGGCTGCGCGATTGAGGACGAAGCCGATGTCGATCAGACGCCGGCTAAGCGCCGCGTACGTTAGGGCAGCGGGAACCAATAGCAGAACCGTTGCCCGGAGGCTCGTGACGACGTTGACGAGCAAATCCGACGTCGGGTAGAGCAGCAGCAGAAGTTCTTCGACCAGCGGAAATAGGAAGAGTACGACGAGCGGAAGGAGTATCCACGCGCTGCGCTGGCGCTCGGCCCCACGCGATGCGACGATCGCTAAAATGCTGCCGACGAATGCCCCGATAATCGAGGCTTCGCCGAGGTGGAGAAACGACAGAGTCGGCACGTTCCAGTCGAACCACAACGTTACGAATCCTATGGTACTCGCGACGCTGAACCCGATCTGCACTGCGATCAGCGCATAGCACGCCCACTGCACGAGGCGCCGTCCGAGCGAGAGCGGCCGGCCGAACGTGCCCGAGAGCGCAATCCACAACGCAATTGCGAGCGGGCCTGCGTCGGTGACGAAATCTTGCAGGACGCTGGACCACAGCCACGGAGTCGTCCACTGGTGGAAGCTTCCAAGCACCCACGCAAGGCTGTAGACGATCAACGTCAGGGCCAAAAGGCGCATCTGAGCGATGCCGGAGCGGCGCCACGCGATCAGGCCGGCAAAGAACGCGAGCCAAACCACGAGGGCTGGTTGCAGAATGGGGATCTCGACGAAAATCCAAAAGCGCCGCCACCACCCGCCAATATCTAAGTTCGTGAAGAGGCGAGTCGGCACGACGACCGTCTTCGTTTGCACCGCTCCGCGCCGAAGCGAAAGCGCCACCGGCCTACCGTTGAGGGCTCGAACGATCACCCAATAGCGCTCTTGGAGTGAAACTTTCCGCAGGTCGATTCGATCGCCGGCCCGCAACCCGGCCCGATCCGCCGGCCCGCCAGGATCGACGCCATCGAGTTGTATGCCGAACGGAATCTGGGCGCTTCCCCAGCCCCATCCCCAGCGACCGCTCCACGGCGGAGCGTCCCCGATGCCGATTACGCAGAACGCGGTGGCTATCGCGAAAAATGCCGTGATCGCGCACAGGGACAGCAGAACTGTCCGCCATACGGCCGATTGCATTAAATGGACTTGGCGGCGCGACCAGCTTATCCCGTGCCGTTGAGACGACCCAAGATGGCTACATCCCGGCCTGCCTGCGGGGCTTGCCATCGAGCAAAGGCCAGGTCTAAACTGACACTGTGAGCTTTGGGTAGCGGACAAGGAGGCATTGACATGACACGTTTGGGCTTCGGGTACGCGGTAAGCATCGTGGTAGCCGTCGCAATGCTCGCGGGCTGCCGCGGGTCCCAGCCGTCGCTGCCATCGGTTCAAAGCGGGGCGTTGTCTGGCCCCGACGCAGTCGCCGGCGGCAAGATTAAGCACATCGTCTACATCGTGCAAGAGGGCCGGAGCTTCGACAATCTCTTCCAAGGCTATCCCGGCGCCGATACCGTTTCGAAGGGCATGAACTCAAAGGGTCAGACGATTGCGCTGCAGCCCTGGTCGCTGAAAAAAGCGTACAGAATCGACGAGTCAGCGGGCTCGATGTTTGCAGCCTGCAACGGAACCGGACGTCTTCCCGGAACCGATTGCCGGATGAACGGCTTCGACAAAGAAAAGTCGTCGTACGGCGGACCACCGAACCCGCAGTACGTCTACGTACCACACGGCGAGTCGAAGCCATACTTCGAGATGGCGCACGAATGGGTCGTCGGCGACAAGATGTTCGCCTCTCAGCTGGACGAGAGCTTCAGCGCGCACGAGTACATCATCGCGGCGCAAGCAGGGCGCGCGGTCGACATCCCGGATGACGTGCCGTGGGGCTGCGACGCCCCAGTTGGCGCGTCGATCTCGACGCTCACGGACAAGCGCACCTTCGGTCCGACGGAATTCCCATGTTTCCATTACCAGACGCTGGGCGGAGAACTCGGGAACGCCGGGCTTTCGTGGCGGTACTATACGAGCACGACTGGCATAGACGGTTATGCCGCGATCAAGGGTTCTTACTGGCAGGCGCACATCGTCAAACCCTCGCAGCGGTTTCTCAAAGACGTCGCGAACGGCAACCTCGCTAACTTTACGTGGGTTGCGCCGCCGAACTGCCTCGATTCCGATGCCGGCGGCTGCGGCGGCGGATACGGACCATCGTGGGTCGCGGCAGCTGGTCAACACCGTCGGCGAGAGCAAGTTCTGGGATTCGACGGCGATCCTCGTGCAGTGGGACGATTGGGGCGGCTTCTACGACCACGTTCCCCCGTCGTACGAGAACTTCGACGGCTTAGGCTTCCGCGTTCCGTTGCTCGTGATCTCGCCGTACGCGAAGCGTGACTATGTTTCGCACGTGGAGTACGAGACCGCAAGTGTTTTGCGCTTCGCCGAAGACGTGTACGGTTTAGGCCGGCTTGCGGCCGCCGACGGGCGGGCGAAATCACCGGCCGCAGATTGCTTCGATTTTTCTCAGAAGCCACGCCCATTCGTCCCGATCAAAGCGCCCAAAGGGATAAAGTTCTTCTTGAAGGGCACGTAGTTCGGGCGGCGTAGTGCCCTTGCATGGGTTCCCGCGGGTTGGCGCTTGGTTTTGCGCTTTCCATTGTAGCTGCGACGATCGCGGCGACGCCGGCCCCAAGCCCGACACCGCCGCCGCAGATTTATCACGTCGTGAGCCGGCCATTGTGCAGCGAGCTTCGCCAACGCATCAAGCCGGCGATCGGCATGATAATGGAGAACGATGCGACGATCAAAAAGAGTCCGAGTCTCTTTAAGCAGTACAACACCGCGTCACTCTATGGAAGCGATCCCGGAGCGGCGCAGAGCGGCCCCGGCGCAATGGATCCTGGGACGTCGAACGGATCGCAGCAGATCGCCTTGCTCGGGCTCGAGAATCTGATCCGACCGATTGCCAACAACATCATCGCAATTCAAACGATGCTCGATAGTCCCGAGCTGCGCACGACGACCGGGCTCGAAGACGACGACAAGCGCCTGCAAGACATTCGCCAAAAGCTGCTCAAGGCGCTGGCGTCGCAGAACGCGTCGCTCGACATCATCAGCGGATTTGTCGATACGCAACAGATGGCGAATCTGCAGCACGCCGGCGAAGCCTATATCGGCGAGGCGAGTCAACCGGACTCGCAACATGCAAGCTCCTCAACGCCCGCGCCCAATCCACTCGCCTACGATTCGAACTATGCCGGCCTTCCGCCGAATCCATACTCGATCGACCTCGCAACGGTTCCGGGACTCACCCTGGGCTACAATCCCGTGACGCGGCTGATCGAAGCGCTTGGCTGGACGATCGATCAGACCACAACCCGCGAAAACGACGCTGCGATGGCCGTGATGTCAAGCGCCGGGCTCTGCGCCGCGGTACCGCTCGCCTCGCCGTCGCCTTAGGAGGCGGTCAGCTCGATCGTCACGACCGCGCCGCCGATTGCCGAGTTGCCGATCCGCAACCGGCCGCGGTTGGCTTCGACGAAAGCGCGTGCAATCGCCAGCCCAAGCCCGGTGCCGCCGCGCTGACGCGCCGAGTCGCCGCGCCAAAAACGTTCGGTTGCATGCGCCAGCGCATCTGAAGTAAAGCCCGGCCCGTCGTCGGCGATCTCGATGCGAACGAACCCGTCGTCGCGCAGCGTGCGCATGCGTACCGTGCCGTCGTCGCGTCCGTACCTGATGGCGTTGTGCGCGACGGCCAGCAGCGCGCGCTCGAGCGTGGCTCGATTGGCCTGCGCGAGCATCACGCCGCCACCCTCGACGCGAATCTGGATGCCGCGCGTCGCGGCCGTGGCGCGGACGCGGTCGCCGAGTTTGTTCAAAATCTCGTTGGCATCCAGCGTTTGTCGCTCCCGCGCATCCACTTCGGCGCGCGCCGTTGCCAGCAGCTCGTCCACCAGCTCTTCGAGCCTCGCGCCCTCGCGCGCGACCGAAGCCAACGCGGCGCGGTATTCGTCGCCGGTGCGCTCCCGCCGCAAGGCAAGCTCGGTCTCCGCCCGCAGCACGGCGAGCGGCGCGCGCAGCTCGTGCGAGGCATCGGCCACGAACCGGCGCTCGCGGGAGAACGCCCCTTCGAGCCGGTCCAACATGCGGTCGAACGAAGCGCAGAGTCGCCCAAGCTCGTCATTGCCGTCGGCGTGCAAGCGACCCGAAAGGTCGTCGGCTTCGATGCGTTCGGCGAGCGACGCAATGTGCGCCACCGGGGCGAGCACGCGCCGTGCGACGCGCCGCGATGCGATCGCCCCGAGCGCGACCAAGAAGAGGCCGATGCCGAGCGAGACCATCGCGGCGGAGCGGTCAAAGTCGCCGATCCACGCGTTCGATTGCCAGACCGCGACGCTTCCAAAGGTCGTCTTGTCGCGCATGACGGGGACCGTCACGCGTTGCGTGAGCGCGGACTGCGCCGCCGCGGGCGGCGGGTCGCCGGCGACTTGGCGCCCGCCGGCGTCGTACACGCCAAACGGCGTATCGGCCTGGAGTGAGTTAAGGGTTCGCAAATCGCTGGGGTCGAGCGAAATGCGGCCGTGATGCACGTCGACCGTCGTGGCGATGGCTTGCGCGCCGGAGTGCAAGCGGTCGATGAAGTTCGACCGCAGCGTGCGGTCGAGCACGACGATCGAAAGGCTTGCGAAGAGGGCAGCGGTTACGGCGACGATCGCTACGACCGTCACGGTGAACCGCGTTCGAATGCTCACGGCATCTCCAAGCGATAGCCGAGACCGCGCAGGGTATGCAGCACCTGCGGCTCGCCGCGTTCCGTGAGCTTCTTGCGTAAGCGGCGGGCATACACGTCAAGGACGTTGGAACCGCGTTCGCTCAAGCGATCCCAGAGGCGCTCCTCGAGCATCCGGCGGGTGACCGTTCGTCCGGGATTGCGCATGAGCACTTCCAAGAATATCCCTTCTTTGGCCGTCAGCAGCAAGTCGCGGCTGCCGCGGTGCGCCTGACGAGTCTGCGCGTCGAAAATCAGGTCGCCTAGCTGCAGCACGCTCTCGATCCAACCGGAGGGGCGGCGCGCAAGCGAGCGCAGCCGCGCTTCGAGCTCGTCGAAGGCAAACGGCTTGCGCAAGTAGTCGTCGGCGCCCGCGTCGAGGCCGGCGACGACGTCGCTGCCCGCGTCTCGAGCGGTGAGAATCAGGACCGGAACGCGGTTAGCCGATGCGCGTAGGCGGCGCAAGATCGAGAGCCCGTCCTCCAGCGGGAGGTTGAGGTCGAGCACCATCGCATCATAATGCGCCGCCCCCAGATATTCGCTGCACTCGCGGCCGTCGGCAAGCGCATCGACCACGTGACCATCCTCGCCCAGGCCCCGGCGCAGCAGCGCGCGCAATGGGGCGTCGTCCTCGACCACAAGAATGCGCACCGCTCAACTCTACGACACGCGGGGACTTAGGCCCTCAGGGGCTCCAGCGCAGGCGCTGTACCCAGTCGCCTTGCCTATCGGCATAGACGACCCAGATGTCGTTGGTCGTTTCGTCGATTCCGACTGTGTGAACGCCGGCATGAGCGGTATCGAGCCGGCCTACGACGCGTGGCGCAGAGCCTTTGCTTACGGCGATGACGGTAACGATCCCGCGTCCGGCGCAGACGACGAGGTCGCCGCGCGAACCGGTATTGCACTGATCGACGTGCGGCTGAACTTGCGCATCGCCGACGTGCGTACCGTCGGGCGTGTAAGCCGAGAGGACACCGTTGACCCCGCCGACGATCACCTGATCGGCAGACGGCGAGAAGACCAGCGGGTGATTGTCGGTAAGCTGCGGCGTCTTGACGACCTTAACGACGCGCATCGCGACAGGATCGACGACCGCAAAACCGCCGCCGTTGGCAAGGTTCTGATACAGCATGCCGGTCGCCGGATCGACCGCCGGTGATTCGAGATCGTCGGCGGGCATCGCGATCGTGCCAAGCAGCTTCATCGTTTGCGAGTCGATCACGTAAACGGATCCGCCGCCGTCTTGGTCGGCATAGATGCGCCCGCGCGCCGGATCGTAGGCGATATCGTCGATGTTACCCGGGACCGTGACGCTGGTTACGACCTTCATGCTCGACGGATCGACCTTCGAAAGCGTCTGGTCCGTTCCGTTTCCGGTGAAGACCGTGCCGGAGCTGGGATCCACGGCGACCCCGTGCATCGGCCCGACGTCGACCTGTGCAAGCACGCTACCGCTCGAGGTATCGACGACGAGCAGTCGTTTGCTGCTGGGATGCGCGGCATACGCGCGATGGTGCGGCTCGTCGATCGTGACATAGTCGAATCCGCTAAAGATTGCAACGGGCTGCGGCGGAGCGGCGACGGTTATCGGCATGCGGAGTCCTAGTCTGCGCCTTTGGTGCGGTGTGGGCGCGGCGCGAAGTTCGGCGGAGGCGTGGAGGGCGCATTCGGCAGCGCGACCGGCGTGATTCCAAGCGACGCGCAGTTCATCGCCGCGGGCATCGTGTTGACGAGCGCATCGGGGATCTCGGCATCGGTGGACGGGATGGGCGCCAGCGCGCCGGAGAGGCGCGCGGGATCGAAGCCGCCGAGCAGATCGGTCACCGCCGGATTGCTGTCGCGTGGACCCTCGGGCATGTAGGGCTGCTCGTCCGGCAACGAGGCCAGTGACGGCAGACCAAAGAGTGTCTCGGCGAACTTTAGGACCGACGTCTGATCGCCAGGGTCGACGACGACTGCGCCGCTGCGCGCGTACGGCGAGATGACGATGAACGGCAGGCGCGGGCCGTCGCCGCACGGGCGGTCGTCGGAGCACTTTTCGAAGTGCGGCGGCGGAACGTGATCGTAATACCCGCCGGGATCGTCCCAGGTGATGATGATTGCGGAATCGTTCCAGTATTTGCTGCGCGCGATCGCGTTGACGAAGGTGGCGACGAAGGCTTCGCCGATTTGGGCGTCGGTATCCCCGGGACCCGGATGATCGTCGTCGCCTTTATAGTTGGCTTGGACGTAAGGATCGGGATTGGCCGGTTTCCATCCGAAGTTGTTCGCCGAGCCGCCTTTGATATAGAAGATCCCCGAGCCGGGCAGCGTGCCGTTCTGCAACACGTCCAGCATCGCATGGACGTCGTGCACGTTCTTCCAGAAGACGTCGTTTTGGCGCGAGATAGCCGAAGTACTGCGGCGCGTTGTGGTGCGTCTCGTACCCGGGCAGCGCGGCGGTCGGGGAGACGTAGCCTTCCTGATACCAGCCCCACGGAACCGGGGCGCGGCCGCTCGCCGAGACCGCGCCGAGATCGCGCGCCACGCCCGAGGTTTCGTTGGTCGCTTGCGCGGCATCGCTGCCCGCAAGTGCGAGCATCAAGGTCGCGTAGCGTTGTGGGATCTGGTGCCCCTTATCGGCTTCGGAGTACGGACCGTAGGCCGGGTCGAGGTCGTTCATGATCGGAACGCCCGGCCCGCTCTCGTTTCCTTGTGCCGCGGTTGCCTGGCTGGGGTCGCGCGCCCATTGCGTCTGCCCCGCCTGTCCGGCGATCAGCGAGACCGCGCTGGGCGTCGACGGGCCGGCGAAGGCGCTCGAAGATGTGGTCGTAGAGCGCAAACGTCTCGCGCGTACTTCCAGAGAAACGGAATCGTATCGCAATCGTAGTGCGCCATCGTCAGTGAGGCCGACGTCGCGCGCTCCCGCACTGCCGAACTTTTTTAACGACAGCGACTCCTGGGTCGCGACGAAACGATCCATCGCGCCGCCGTTCATCTTGTCGTAAATGACGACGCGCCCTTGCGCGGGCGATTCGGTGTCGGGATCGGCGATGCGAAAGGGTGTGACCCAGCTTGCGCCGATCGGAATCGTATTGGCGGAAGCCGTGGGCTTGCGCCTCGGCCGTCGCCAGGTTGTCGGCGCCGGGAAACGTTCCGAAGTAGTTATCGAACGAGTGATTCTCTTGGATAGATCACAAAGACGTGCTTGACCCGCGAGCGAGGCGCGGCGGCCGGATCGAGGCCGCGGTGCGGGGGCGGAAGGCGCCACGAGGCAGAGCGCCGCGACGGCTCGAAGGCTGCGCTGGTAAGCACGGCGCAATTCTACGCCTCCAAACTGAACTCAACATGAAGCTGACTCTTATGCCCGGGCTTAACGCCCGCATAAGTCATCTATAAGATTTGTGCGCCATTGTCGGAGGATGAGAGCGCTCGCTGCATAACCCTATTGGCACTCCTGTTGGTAACGGTCCCCGCAGCCGCCGCCGGCGGAACGACGATTTCGGGCCGAATCTCGATACCCAAGGCGGTTTGCCGGTCGCTAATGCCACGGTCGAGCTCGAACGCAAGGGAACTCAGGTCGCGACGGGCCGTCACCGATGCCGGCGGCAACTTCCGGATTCCCGATCAGCCCCCGGGAACGTATGCGGTTTATATTCGGGCGGCGGGTTATCAAACGACGCGCATCCTCCCCGACCTTCTGGTGAGCGCGGGCAGCCAGAGGTTTCGTTCCAAACGGCCGTCGACCGCCAGCCGCAAGGACTCAAGCAGATCGGATACGGTCGACTACCGGGCCGAAACGCGCTGCAAACGAGATCGACGATCAACACGCACATCGACACGTCGGTCATGCAGAGCGAGAACTACCAACGGCTGGGCGACGTGCTGACGACCGTCCCCGGGCGTGATTACGTCAACCAGCTCTTCGGTCGGCGACGACATGTCGCTCTCGATCCGCGGCTTACGACCCACCGAGACCGCGACGCTGCTCGACGGCCATCCGATCGGACCGATCGGCGCCTTCGGCGGCGGCTACAACTACAACGTTTCGCCATTCTGGGGTATCTCGCGGCGCCGACGTGGTCTTCGGCTCGGGCGCCACCGGCCTTTTCGGGGCGACCACAATCGCCGGTGCGGTGAACTTTCAAACATCAATCCGACGCAGGGATACCACATCTCGGTGACGCAAGGCGCCGGCAGCAACAACAAGCTACATGACGGGGCTGCTCGGAACCGGAACGCTCGGCAAGCTTGGCTATCGCAATCGCCTAGGGCAGCCAGGGCACGACGGGAAACTTTCCCGGCGGCTTCATTCACGCAGACGGCGCTGCTGCAACCAGCGTCGTCAATCCACGGCTATCAAGGGTGCGGCCCGCCGCCGCCGGATCTGACCCAAGCCAACGCGTACAAACACGTCAACTACTATCAGGTCAGCGGCGGGTACTGCAGCACAACTTGGGTCGGCAAGCTGGTCTACGAGTTCTCGCCGAAAACGACGCTGCAGTTTACCGTCGTATGCGGCCAACGACTGGTCCAACTCGACCGGCGAAGGCGACAACGACTATGAAACCTATCCCGTACGTCCTCTACGGCGCGCAACAGAACATCGCGTCGATCGAGGCGAGCCAAGGCGGCCTCAACACGATTCTAGTCAACGGCAAGCCGAAATCGTGCCAAGAATAGCATCGCCGTACTGATCGATACCCCGCAGGGCTACACGTGCATGAACGCCGCAGCAGTATGCGGTGAACTTTTACGGTCCGTTCGGCGGCAGCATCGATCGCTGGCGCACGCTCGGCAACCAGACTACGACCTCGCGCGACCCAGCAGCTCGGAGCGGGCTCATCACGCTCGAAGGCTTCGACGACGCTACAACTACAACGAGCAGAAAGGGCCGGGAGTGCCGACCGGCGATCGCGACGCCTACGGTCCGGGCCCGAACTTTCTCGACCTCTACGTAATCGCGGCTATTTGCTCAGCGACGACTTTGCGATCGTCGAGGAACGACTTCGGCTTCGGCTACACGCTGGCTGCACCAGGCGAACACCAACGGAGCGTTCCCCTACACGCTGGCGAACGGGACGACTCGTATCAACGTCTTCGGCAACAACCCGCCACTCGATCTCGCGACCGCGAGCTACTTCGTTCGCGATACGTGGAGCCCGAACGACAAGTTCTCGGCTGTTCGGCAGCTTCTGGCTGCAGCGGTCGCTCGACACGTCCTCGACGCACTTCGATCCACGCGTCTCGCTGATCTACCGTCCCGACACTGCGACGTGATTCCGCTTGACCGGCGGCCGCTCGTACAGCGAGCCGGACCCGTCGCTGCTCGCGTTCGCGCCGCCGGTCTACGGCGCGCCGTCGAGCATCAACTGCCCGTCCGGCACCAGCGGAACCGGAGCGCTCATCTCGATCGCCGGCGGTGGCGAATCCGACCTGCAGCCGGAGACCGCCAGCGACCTGGAACTCGCATATGGCCATCGCTTCACCTCGACGACGAACGTTCAGGCCGACTTCTATCAATCGCTGGAAAGTCAGGCCTTGCTCAGCGGTAACGTATCGATCGTGGGTTTCCCGGGGATACGTGTTCCGAAAGAATATATCGATAAGGAGCTCGCGCGCCTGCGAATCGTGTCCGGGCCTCAATCCGACGATCGATAACCTCGCGTTTTCGACGACGTTCAACGCCGCCTCCGCTCGGTATCGCGGCATCGTTCTTTCGGCGAACACCGGCATCACGCGCAACGTTTCGTTCAACGCCTCGTACAACATCCAATCGGCGGCCTATCTCGGCGTGCCGCAAGACATCCTGACGCGAACACCAACTGATCGACGGCGGACAGATCTACGGCATTCCGCTACGACAGGGGACGGCCGGCTTGTCGTACCAAGACAATGGCGGTGTCGGAGCGCGGCTCGACGCGACGTACATCGGCGCCGAACAACTCGTGGAACCGCAACCCGTTCTGGTTCGCCAATGCCAGCCTTTCCAAGACCAGCGGCCAAATAAGCGTGGGCATGGGCGTCTACAACCTGTTCAACAGCGTCGCGCAGCACTATGGTATATCGGCTCCGGCGTCTACGTACCGCAAAACTACTACGGGCTCGCGGCGCAGGGCGGCCCGACCAGCGCGATCCAGCAGAGCAGCGAAGAGTACGGGCTGCCGTTCCGCTCCTACTACCTCACGGTGAAAATCGGAATTTAGGAGGGAGGTGACCCATGCGATTCAGTGAGATTTCTCCTGCCGACGAATTCGACGATGATGACGATGACGATGACGACGACGACGAGGGCGACGAGCTAGTCATCGAATAACCAGCGTCGCGTCGCCGGCACGGGCGCGGGCGATCGCGTTGACTCCGGCCGCGCAGATATAGGCCGCGGCGACGCCGTCACGCACGGCGCGCGCCGCGGCGGCAAGTTTGGGCTTCATGCTGGAACGGCAGGCATCGCTCGCGCTGAAGTCCAGCGCTTCATCGGGGGTAAAGCGGGCGATGCCGGAGCTGGGATCGTCGACGTCGCGCAGCACGCGCGAAACGTTGGTCACGAGCACGAATGCATGGGCGCCTAATGCCGAGGCGACGGCGCCGGCGGCGAGGTCGGCGTTGACGTTGTAGGCCTGTTCCCCATTCTCGGCGATCGCTACCGGCGCGACAACCGGGAGAAATCCGGCGCGCAGGAGGGCCTGGATCAGTTGCGGCTCGACCGCCGTCACTTCGCCGACGTCGCCGAGATCGGCGCCGCTCGCGGCCCGCGCGCGCCGCGCAATCAGCGTTCGTCCGTCGGCGCCGCCGATGCCCGCGGCCGGAACTCCCAGCGCAAGCAGCGCGCGGACGATGCGCTTGTTGATCGTGCCGCAGAGCACCGCCTCGGTGATTTCGAGCGTGATCGCGTCGGTGACGCGTAGCCCGTCGACGCGCGTCGTCGTCACGCCGCGGGCCGCGAGCGCCGCGTCGATCTCGGGGCCGCCGCCGTGCACGAGGACGACCTGGCTCGCCGCCCCGCCAGAGCGTCCGCGATCTCGGCCAGAACGCGGGTCGGCCGCGCCCTCGGCAGCGCCCGCCATGGCGTTGCCGCCGTATTTGATTACCGACTAAGGGGTTGCATATTCATGCGTCATATGTATAAATATACAGAACATGTATGCGGTCGCGCCAGCCCCCTCAACCCCTCGGGTCGCTTAACGGCCGCCATCTGCTCCAGGTCACTGATCTGTCGCCGGACGAGCTCGGCGGCGCTGCTCCGGCTTGCCCGCTTCCTTAAAGGCGTGCCGGGCGCGAACAGCGCGGGCTGCTGCGCGGACCGGACCGTTGCGCTGCTCTTCGAAAAGCCGAGTTGCGCACGCGCGTTTCGTTCGAAGTCGCGATGACGCAGCTCGGTGGCGAAGACGCTCTTCGCGCAGGGCGCGGAGTTCATGATCGGCATCGCGCGAGACGCCCGAAGACGCGGCGCGCGTGCTCTCGCGCTACGTTGACGCGATCGTCATCCGCACGCACGAGCACGAGCCGCTCGAGCGCTTTGCCGGAGCCGCGACGCGTGCCCGTGATCAACGGGCTTTCCGCGGCGGCGCATCCATGCCAGGCGCTGGCCGACATGCTCACGATCGGGCGAACGTTTCGGCGACGTCGCGGGCTTGCGCATCGCCTACGTCGGCGACGGCGCGCAACAACGTCGCGGCTTCGCTTGCGCAAGCCGCGGTGATGCTGGGCGCGACGATGCACTTCGGCTCGCCGCCCACGCACCGGCCCTCCGAAGCTTTCTCGCGCAACTCGCCAGCTCGGGCAAACCGGCCGGCGGCAGCGCGCGCGCATTTTCCAACCCGGTGCGCGCGGTGCGCGGCGCCGACGTCGTCTACACCGACGTCTGGACCTCGATGGGCGAAGAACGCTATCGCGAGCGCAACGACGCGATGCTGCGGCCGTATGCCGTTACCGAAGAACTGATGGCATACGCCGCACCGCACGCAATCTTCATGCACTGCTTCCCGCGCATCGAGGCGAAGAAGTGAGCGCCGGCGTGATCGACGGACCGCGCAGCGCCGTCTTCGACCAAGCCGAGAACCGGATGCACGCGCAGAAAGCGCTGCTCGTCGCACTGCTTACCGAATGCAAAGGATTTCCGACTATGAAGGATCGTCGTCAGCGTGCCATCTTAACGCTGGTGGCGACGCGCCCGATCCATTCGCAGGAAGAGCTGGTGCGCTGCTTGCAGCGCCAGGGCTTCGAAGTGACGCAAGCGACGGTTTCGCGCGACATCAAGGAGCTCGGCCTGGCCAAAGTGCCGATCAAGACCGACGGCGACGGCGACGATCTTCAAATACGTCGTGCCGAGTGCGGCGTCAACTACGTGAGCCGCCTGCACCGCGCGATGGCCGAGCTGTCGACGACGATCGCCGGCAGCGCCAACCTGATCGTGATTGCCACGCCGCCCGGGCAGCGCGATGATGGTGGCTTCGGCGGTCGACGAAGCCGCATGGCCCGAAGTGCTCGGTACGATCGGCGGCGACGACACGATCTTGATCGTCGTGCGCTCCGCCGAAGAGATGCCCGTACGTCAAACAACGCTTTCTGGATTTGAAAGGAAGCAGGCCGCTGCATGAGCCGCATCGTTCTGGCGTACTCCGGCGGGCTCGATACTTCGGTTCTGCTGAAGAAGTTGATTCTCGAAGGCAATGAGGTCGTCGCGATGACCGTCGATCTCGGCGAAAGCGATGCGATCGCCGGGAACGGCGCTCGCGCCGCACTCGAGGCCGTGCGCGCGAAGGCGTTGGCGCTTGGGCGCGTACGATGCGGTGCTGATCGACGCGCGCGAGCGCTTCATCGCCGAGTATGCCTTCGCGGCGCTGCGCGCCAACGCGCTCTATCAAGACGTCTATCCGCTCTCGGCGGCGCTCTCGCGTCCGCTCATCGCCGATCTGCTCGTGAAGACTGCCGCACGAGTTCGGCGCAACGGCCGTGGCGCACGGCTGCACCGGCAAAGGAAACGATCAAGTGCGCATCGAGCTGGGCGTGCGCGCGCTCGATCCCTCGCTAGTCTGCCGTGCGCCGCTGCGCGAGTCGCCGCTCTCGCGCCCGGATGCGATCGCGTTCGCGCGCGAGCACGGCGTGCCGGTCTCGCACACCGCGGAGAAACCGTATTCGATCGACGCCAATCTGTGGGGCCGCTCGATCGAAGCCGGCGTGCTCGAAGATCCCTGGAACGCGCCGCCCGAGGACGCATACGCCTGGACGGCGTCGCCGGCGGTCGCGCCGGCCGTGGCCGAGGAGATCGTTGTAAACGTTTGAGGACGGGGAGCCCAGCGTGGACGGCAAGCACCGGCGCCGCGATGGTCGCGCAACTCAACGTGCTCGCCGGCAAACACGGCGATCGGGCGGATCGACTTGATCGAAGATCGCGTCGTCGGGCTTGAAGTCGCGCGAAGTCTACGAATGTCCGGCGGCGACGGTCTTGATCGCCGCGCACCGCGCGCTCGAACGCCTGGTGCTGACGCGCGACGAGCTGCGCTTCAAAGCGCTCGCCGATCGACGGTACGCGCGAGCTGATCTACGACGGCTTGTGGATGCAGCCGCTGCGCTCGGCGCTGGATGCGTTCAACGCATCGTTTGCGCCGCGCATGACGGGCGAAGTGCGCCTGCGGCTCCATCGCGGCCAGCGCGACCGTCACCGGATTGCGTTCGCCCTACGCGACTCTATCGCGAGCACGCTCGCGACCTACGGCATGCACGACGCGTTCGATCATCAGGCGGCCGGCGGATTCATCGCGCTGCAGGCCTTGCCGCTCGAAGCGTACGCGCGCCTCGACAGCGTGCACGCCGTCGGTGTCTGAGTGAGCGCGCTGCAGTGGGGCGGGCGCTTTGGCGCCGCGCCCGACGCTGCAGCTGCTCGGCGTTCGGCTCGTCGATCGAAGAGGATCTCGTCTTAGCGCCGTTCGACGTCAAGTGTTCGCTCGGGCACGTCGAGGCGCTGCGCGGCGGCAAGGTCATAGCGAGGCCCAGGCGGCAGAACTGGCGAGCGCGCTGGCCGCGGTCGGCGTGGAGATTCGCGACGGCAGCTTCGCAGACTACGCGCGCGCGCAACCCTTCGAGGACGTGCACGGCGCCATCGACGCGCGCGTTCGCGAGATTGCCGGCGTTGTCGGGCGAATCGTTGCACGCCGGGCGCAGCCGCAACGATCAAGTCGCAACGACGCTGTTGCTCTATGCGAGCGATCGCGCGGCTGGCCGGCGCGAGACTGGCACACGACATCGCGACGGCTTTGGCCGCGCGAGCGCAGGAAGAGCTGGAGCGCGAGACGGTGGTCGCGGGATGCACGCACCGTCAGCCGGCCCAACCGGTGCTGCTCGCATTTGTGCTCGTTGCCTGGAGCGAGCCGTTCGTGCGCTCGGCCTGGCGCTTTGCGGCGGTGGCGCACGCGGGGCGCGCGTCGTCTCCGCTCGGAAGCGCCGCGCTGGCCGGCTCGAGTTTGCCGCTCGACCGCGGAGCGGCGGCACGCGCGCTGGGCTTCACCGCGGCCGTCGCGCAACGCGCTCGACGCCATCGGCAATCGCGAGGTCGTGCTCGATCTGGCGCACGCGTTCGTGCGAGCGACCATCGATGCATCGCGCATTGCGGAGGAGCTGATTGCGTGGACGGCGCCGGCCTACGGGTACGTGCGGCTGGGCGATGCCGCCTCGACCGGCTCGAGCCTGATGCCGCAGAAGCGCAATCCCGATCCGTTCGAGCTGGTGCGCGCGCACGCGGCGAGATCTGTCGGCGCCTACGCGGGCGCGCTGGGAACGCTTTGCGGGCTGGCGCCGTCGTATCAGCGGGATTTGCAAGAGACCAAGAGCGCTGCGATCGCGATTACGGAAGACGGGTTCGCGACGCTGAACGCTTTCGAGCGAGCCCTGGCGGCCGTCTCGTTCGATCGGGAGCGGATGGCGCGAGCCGCGGTTGCCGGGTACACCGTCGCAACCGACGTTGCCGATGCGCTGATTGCCAAGGGCGTGACGGCGCGCACGGCGCACGTGCTGGTCGGCGCAGCTGTGGCGCAGGCGGAGGCCGATGGCCGCGCGCTCGAGACGCGCGATCTGGCGCAGCTCGCCGCAAAGGCCGGGATCGAATCGCTGCAGGCGCCGCTGGACGCCCGCACATCGGTTGGCGCCAAGCAAACACTCGGCTCGACGTCGCCCGGCGACGTGCGCTCTCAAATCGACGACGTGCGCACCGAACTCGCGAGCCTCGAGCGGCAGCTCGCGTGACCCGGGTTCACGTTACGGGCGCGGCCGGCTATGCCGCGGCCGAAGCAATCCGTCTTCTGCACGCGCATCCGCTGGTCGAAATCGGCGTGCTGGAGAGCCGCAGCCACGCCGGAGAAGAAGCGGCCGATCATTTTCCACTCTTACGAAACACGCCCTACCGCTTTCACGCGCCGGGCAGCGTCGCGGCGGCGGTGCGTTCGGGCGACGTCGTGATTGCTGCAGGAGACGCGCAAGAGTCGCGGACTCATATCGTCCGTCCTTTCTCGCACAGGGCGCGCGCGCGGTCGATCTTTCGGCTGCGTTCCGCAGCGACGACGCCGTGGCGTACGGACTGTGCGAATGGCAGCGCGACGCGATTGCGCGCGCTCAGCTGGTCGCCAATCCCGGTTGCTATCCGACGGCTACGCTGCTCGCACTCCTGCCGCTGGCCTCGATCGGCACGCCGCGCCACATCGTCGTCGATGCAAAGAGCGGCATCACCGGTGCCGGGCGAACGCCGCAGACCGGCTCGCTCTTCGCCGAAGTGAACGGCGAGATTCGAGCCTACGGTTTGGGCGGCCATCGCCATCAGCCGGAGATCGAGCGTTATCTGCGCGCCGGGGGCATCGGCGCACCGCTGATGTTTACGCCGCACGTCGTGCCGGTTGCGCGCGGCATGCTGGCCGACGCCTACGCGATATTCGACGAGCCGATCGACGGCGACGCGGTCGATGCGGCCTTCCGGCGCGCTTACGCGAGCAGTCCGTTCGTCCGCGTGCTCGCGGGCACGCGCGTGCCCAGCGTCGCCGCGGTCGCGGGAACCAACGACGCGGAGATTCGCGTCGACGTCGTGGGACGGGTCGTGCGAGTGATTTGCGCGATCGACAATCTCGGCAAGGGTGCCGCCGGACAGGCCGTGCAAAATCTCAACCTGATGCTGGGATTTGCCGAAGAGAGCGGACTGAGTGATCGCGTCGCCGTCGTTTGAGCTGATTGGGCTACGGGGCGGCTTGGGCGCCGTTCCGGGCGTGCGCTTAGCGGGAGTCCACGCCGGCATCAAGCCGCGCAAACGCGATCTGGCGCTCGTCGTTTTCGACGCGCCGCAGAGCTGCGCATCGGTGGTGACGACCAACGAGATCAAGGCGGCGCCGTTGCTGGTGAGTGCCGCGCACTTACGCGAGTCCCCGACGATGCGCGCGGTGGTCTGCAACTCGGGCTGCGCCAACGCCTGCACCGGCGAGCGAGGGGAGCGCGATGCGCGCGCCACCGCGCGCCAGGCGGCGACGCTGCTCGACCTCGCCCCGACGCAAGTGATCGTCGCCTCGACCGGCGTGATCGGCGTGGCGCTGGCCGTCGATCGCGTGCAGCGCGGCTTGGAGCGCGCGGTCGCGCAGCTCGATTCGGGCGCGAAGGCAGCCTTCGACGCGGCCGAAGCGATCATGACGACCGATCGCGTGCCAAAACTCGGCGCCTACGCTTTTTACCATCAGGAACGTAAATACGTCGTCGGCGGAATCGCCAAAGGCTCGGGCATGATCGCGCCCAACATGGCGACGATGCTGGCCTTCATCGCGACGGATTTTCCAGTCTCATACGACGCCTTGGCGCAGGCGCTGCGCGACGCCAACGAAGACAGCTTCAACATGATCTCGGTCGACGGCGACATGTCGACCAACGATGCGGTCTACGCGTTCGCGCCTGCCCTTCTCCCTTCGACGAGCTCAGGGCAGGCTGGAGTCCCCGCAATCTTCACGGGTGCGCTGCGTGCGGTCTGTCTCGATTTGGCCAAGGCGATGGTCGCCGACGGTGAAGGCGCGACCAAGACGCTCGAAGTGAAGGTGACGCAAGCCCGTGACGTCGCCCAGGCGCGGGCGATTGCACGCGCGATCATCAACAGCAACCTCGTGAAGACGGCGCTCTACGGCGAGGACCCGAACTGGGGGCGCATCATAGCGGCGGCCGGCGCCGCGCGCGCGCAGCTCGACCCGGAGCGCTGGTCGCTCTTCGCCAACGGAAAACCGTGGGTCGGCGTGGGCGGCATCGAACTGCTCTCGGAGGCCGAGGCGCATCGCGAGCTGGAGCCCGAAACGATTTCGGTGGAGGTGCGCTTGGGCGTCGGCGAGGCGCAAGCGACGGGCTGGGGCTGCGACCTGTCGCGCGACTACGTGCGCATCAACGCCAACTACCGGACGTGACGCTGCTCGACACCTACAAACGCGCGCCGGTCACGATCGTCGCGGGCGAAGGCTGCGAGCTGATCGACGACCGCGGACGGCGCTACCTCGATTGCATCGGCGGCATCGCCGTCTGCGCGCTGGGCCACGCGCACCCGGCGATCGCGCAAGCGGTTGCAGCGCAGGCGCAGCGCCTGGTGCACGCGAGCAACCTGTACCATCATCAACCGTCGGAGGAACTCGCGCGCGAGCTGGTGACGCGCTCCGGGATGAAGGCGGTCTTTTTCTGTAACTCCGGCACCGAGGCCAACGAAGCGGCGATCAAGCTGGCGCGCAAGTGGGCTTACCGGCGAAGCGAACCCGGCCGTCGGACGATTCTAGCCTGTACCGGCTCGTTCCACGGGCGCACGTTCGGGGCGCTCGCCGCAACCGATAACGCGACGTACCGCGAGGGCTTCGAGCCGCTTCCGGCGGGCTTCGCGTTTACGCCCTTCAACGATGCTGCCGCATTAGAGGACGCGATCACCCCGGTGGTAGCGGCTTTCATCGTCGAGCCGGTGCAGGGCGAAAGCGGCGTGCACGCCGCCACGGCCGAGTTCTTGCAGACCGCCCGCCGGCTCTGCGACGAGCGCGGCGCCCTCCTGATCTTCGACGAAGTGCAATGCGGCATGGGCCGGACGGGAAGCCTGTTTGCCTTTGAAACGGCCGGCGTGCGACCCGATGTCGTGACGCTGGCCAAGGCGTTGGCCAACGGCCTGCCGATCGGGGCGATGCTCGCAAACGAACGGTCCGCCGGCGGGTTTGCGCCTGGGGACCATGGCTCGACGTTTGGCGGATCGCCCGTCCCGTGCGCCGCGGCGCTGGCGCACTTCCGGATTCGCGACGAGCTGGATTTAGACGCCCGGGTTCGCGAGCGCTCGACCCAGTTCTTCAAGGCCCTTTCCGAGCTGGCGCGTTCCCGGCCGGAGATGCTGAGCGAGCCGCGCGGAAGGGGGCTCCTCATCGGCCTAACCGTGCAGGCGCCCCACGATTCCGGGGCCGTCGTCGCCGCCGCCCGGGAATGCGGTCTCCTGATCGGAAGCGCAGGCGGTAACACCGTGCGGCTCGCGCCGCCGCTGATCATCTCGGAGGAGGAGGTTTCGCGTGCCGTCTCGTTGCTCGGCCGGTCCTTCGACTACGCTCAGGATAAACTCAGGGCCATCGGCGAAACTGGTTTAAGTCGAATCGATACGTGGTAACCATTAAAGCGTAAGTGAAAGGCACAGTCCATTGCACTAGCTTACGAAAACGCAAGAACAATCGAGGCCCGCTACCGCGGGTCTCGATTGCTTTTTAAGGGATGCTTCGCCGCGGCGATTGTGAAAGGGCAACACCGATGAGAAGGCTGATCTTAAAAATGTCCCTGTCACTGGATAACTTCGCGTGCGGACCAAATGGCGAGCTGGATTGGATCTTCGAAACGACGGACGAACGCGCCAGGGCCTGGACCCTAGAAACGCTGGCGCACGCCGGCGCGCACCTGATGGGCAGCCGGACGTATTACGACATGGCCGCATTTTGGCCAACTTCGAACGAAGCATACGCCGCCCCGATGAACGATCTGCCCAAGGTGGTCTTTTCACGCAAGGCTTCGCTCGCGCCGCCGAGCTTGGAACTTACCTCCCCGGCGTTTCTCGACGCGATGCGCGCCAGCGCCGAGGCAGGCGAGCCTCCGATTGTGTTAGCGCCCACGAAATCTTGGACCGAACCAATGCTTGCAAACGGCGACCTTGCCGAAGAAATAGCCGCGTTAAAAGAAGCGCCAGGCAAAGATCTTTTGGCGCACGGAGGCGCGGGCTTCGCCCAAAGCTTGGTCGCAACGGGCCTCATTGACGAGTACCGCCTGCTGGTGCATCCGGTGGCTCTAGGCAAAGGCAGGCCGCTCTTCTCGGCGCTCTCGAAGCCGCTTCGTTTGCGGCTCGTGAACGCGACGCAGTTCGAAGGACCCGTCGCGCTCGTTTACCATCCGGCGTAGAGGTCGCCGGCGGTTAAAGGGACAAGGTTCGCGCGTGCACGATGTAACTGAAGCGCTACGGCTACCGTCGCCGGCGCCGCGCCCGCAGTCGCTTGCGTTTGACGGGGACAAACTCTGGATGGGATCGGTCGAGACGAATCGCCTCTACGCTCTCGACCCGCGTCAGTGGACGCTCATCGAAGAAGAGAAAGCGCCGGGCAAGCCGTGGGGCATGACGGTCGTCGGCGACGAGATCCGCGTTATCTGCGGCGAGGGCGAGGATGATGACCGTATCATTCGCCGCTTCGTTCCGGGACACGGCTTCAAAACGCAGAACGCGATTGAATGTCCGGACGGAACCGGTTCGCAGTTGAGTTACGATGGCACTTGGCTCTACGTCAGCCAGTGGTACAACCGCCGAATTCTCGGCCTCGACGAGCAGGGCAACGTCGTCCGCCGGATCGATCTGCCGCGCGGAGTCTGCGGCCAATGTTTCGTCGACGGCAACTTCTTCGTGGTTACGACCGACGATGAAGAGAGCGATAACTACTTTCTCGGAAAAATCGGCGGCGACGGTACCGGCGCCTTTACGGACCTCGCGCGCATTCCATTTGCGGCGCGCGCGCTTGCCTTCGACGGCTCGCGGTTCTGGACGAACCATCGCGAAGCCAACGAGATCGTCGCTTTCGAAGCGTAGAAGGGCTTACAATCATGCGTTTGTTAGTGGCGATCGTTTGCGGTGCGTTGCTCGCAAGTTGCGCGCGCGGCACGAACTCATCGCTACTGCCTCCGGCGGCGTTGCCCGATAGCGGCGCCAACCCCAACAGTTACGGTCTGCTCTACAGTTTTAAGTCGGGTGAGGACGCCGGCTATCCCTACGCGAGCCTGATTGCTTTGGACGGCTCGCTCTACGGCACGACCTACGGCGGCGGCGGCGGCTACGAGTGGGGAACGATCTTTCGAGTCAGCACGACGGGCGAAGAGCACGTGCTCTACCGATTCAAAGCCGGCAACGACGGCGCGCATCCCTATGCGAGCCTGATCGTGGTCGGCGGGAAACTCTACGGAACGACGCAACAGGGCGGCACGAGCGGTAAAGGGACCGTCTTTTCGGTGACCACTGCCGGTGCCGAACACGTGCTGTACAGTTTCAAAGGCGGCGCGGACGGCCAATATCCCTATGGCCGGCTGTTCGACGTGAACGGCACGCTTTACGGCACGACGTATACCGGTGGCGTTTCATACGGTTGGGGCGTCGTCTTTAAAATCAGCACGGCCGGCGAGGAACACGTGATCTACCGATTCAAAGCCGGCAAAGACGGCGCGCATCCCTATGACGGTTTGATCGCCGCGAACGGCATGCTCTACGGAACGACCTATCAAGGCGGCACGAGCGGCGATGGAACCGTCTTTCGAGTGAGCCCGTCGGGCGACGAGAGGGTCATCTACAGCTTCAAGGGCGGCTCGGACGGTCAATATCCGTACGCGCGATTGCTCCTCTATAAAGGCGCGCTGTACGGAACGACATATGGAGGCGGAGTTACATACGGTTGGGGAGTCGTCTTTAAGGTGAGCACGTCTGGCGCAGAAAAAGTGTTGTACCGGTTCAAAGCCAACGCCGACGGCGCGCATCCATGCTATGCGGGGCTCATCGAGCAAAGCGGCAAACTCTACGGCACGACCTATCAAGGCGGCGCGAAAGGCGCGGGAACGGTCTTCTGGGAGAGCCCGTCGGGTGGCGACGATCACGTGGTTTACAGTTTCAAAGCCGGGACCGACGGTGAGTATCCGTACGCCGGTTTGGTGGGGCTCAGCGGCGCGGTGTACGGTACGACCTACCAAGGCGGCACGAGCAGCGCAGGGACGGTCTTTAAGCTGTCGCTCTGACTTAGCTTAGATTGTGCGGTTCTTTCTCGCCACGGTCGCAGCATGCGCGTTGTTTTTCGGCGCCGTGCGCGCGGCCCGCGCGGGCCCGCCATACCTGACGGACGATCCGGTGCCGGTCGCATATCGCAACTACGAGATCTACATCGGTTACGAAGGCGAGTACGGCAACGGCGAGAGGGAAACGTCTCTGCCGTTTGCGGAAATCAACTACGGCCCGCTTCCCAACGTGCAGATTGCGGGCTCGTTTTCGCTCACCAAATCAGATACCAACGACTTCGGCATCAAGTATCGCTTCATTCCGGAAAGCGCGTCGCGGCCGCAAGTTGCGTTCTATCCGTCGATCGGCAACTCGCAGACGCTCTTCTTACCGCTGTGGGCGCAGAAGACGATCGGCCGCGTAACGCTGTTCGGTGGCGGCGGCTGGAACCGCGACGTCAGCGCCGGCGGCCAAAACTACTGGTCGGTCGGCCTCGCAGGTACCTACGAGTTCTCCGATCGGGTCAATGCCGGCATGGAGATCTACTCGACCGGTTCGGGCCGAATCGGCGAACGCGGCTCGACCAGCATCGGCATCGGCATGAACGACGACTACTCCAGGATACACTCGGTGCTCTTCTCGCTCGGCACCTCGATTGCAGGCGCGCGAACCTTCCATGCATACCTGGCCTACGAGCTACGGCTGGGGCCCAGGGCGACGACTTCCCCTTAAATGGGCCTTAGAAAACACAGCGGCGGCATGGTTCCAATCGACTCGAGTGAACCCTAGGCAAAACCGCGAGCACTGCAGCGTGAGAAAGGAAGTCCGATGATGGTTTGGATCGTTCGACGCGTGGAGATCCTGGGTTTGCTTTGCGCCCTGGCCGCATGCAGCAGCGGCGGATCGTCGACCCCCTCAACAGGCAATGGACCGAATCCCAGTTCTACCACGGTTACCCTAAAGTTGAAAGGCGGACCGCTGTACGACATGCCCGTGACGCTTTCCCATTCGATCAGCAACGGAGGACCCACCGGCGTCATCCGCACCCTGCTGACGAATCACGGAGGCCAAGCGCTCTTTGAGGCGTTACCGTCTTCGGGGCAGCTGTGCGTCTATTCGTCGATGCTCGTCGGGGGCACCCTCTATAGAACCAGCCACTGCGCGCAGCCGTTCCCGGGAACTTATACGCTCAACTACGGTCCGCACGTGCCGTAAGCTCGAACGCAAGATTCGGGTCGGCTGTCAGCGAGAGTGGATCGGCGCGCGTTGCGTCGCGCTGATGGAACGCCGCGGCGGCGATCATCGCAGCGTTGTCGGTACAGTACTTCGATGGAGGAATGAAAACGGGAACGTTGTCGCGCCGGCTCCATGTCGTTACGGCAGACGCAAGCGCGGTGTTTGCGGCGACGCCGCCGGAGACGACGACCGCATTGTAGCGTTCGCGTTCGAAGGCCGCGCGCAACTGGACCATCAGGGCATCGACCACCGCCGCCTGAAACGACGCCGCGACGTCGGCGGGCGCGGCCACGCGCCCAGCATCGGATTCGAGAAAATAGCGCACCGACGTTTTTAAACCCGAGAAGGAGAAGTCGAGCGCATCGCCCGCGGGGCGATAGCGGGGAAATGCATAGGCCTGCGCGTTGCCCGAGCGCGCGAGGCGGTCGAGTTCGGGGCCGCCTGGATACGGCAACCCGAGAAGGCGCGCGGTCTTGTCGAATGCTTCCCCCGCAGCATCGTCGTGCGTGCGTCCGAGAATGCGCATCTGAACCGGGGATCGTACGGCAACCAGTTGGGAGTGGCCGCCCGAAACCAGCAGCGCCAGAAAGGGGTAGGGCGGCTCTTCGGGCCGATCGAGAAACGGCGCAAAGATATGGCCGTGCAGATGGTTGACCGCATACAGCGGTTTGTTTGCCGCGAAGGCCAGTGCCTTGGCGGCGGCAACGCCGACGACCAGGCTTCCGATCAGCCCCGGCCCGGCCGTCACCGCGATACCGTCAACGTCTTCAAGGGTTGTTCCGGCGCGCTCCAGCGCGTCTTCAACTGCGGCCGAGAGCAGCGCGACGTGACGCCGGCTTGCGATCTCGGGAACGATGCCGCCATATTTGGCGTGAAACTCGTCCTGATTCGTCGCCACGCTCGATAGGACGTCGCGTCCGTCGCGCACGACGGCAGTCGCCGTATCGTCGCACGACGTCTCGATCCCCAGCAACAGCATGATTGGATGAGTACGACGGCGTGACACCGAAGGCCTTATGTCCCTTTTGCGTTGGAGGTTTGGAGATGCATCAAGCCACGGGTCGGTCGGCTACAGACTGCGATACTGCTTTTGACGTTCGCGCTTTCGGCGTGTGCGGGTCATGCGGCAGACGGAACGCTTCCAGCGGGAGGAGCGCAGGCACCGGCACTGCGCGGACCGGTTTCCTTGGTACGCAACGCCCAACGAATGCGCCCGATGATTTCACGCGGCGCGGGGTATCCGGTGACCGCCGACCCGCCCGTCGCGCACCCGAATGAGGCTCCCTGCGTCGACCACCTCTTCAATCCGCATACGCCGCCGCTCGAGTCGGGCCAGTTGCCGGTCGGCAAGTTCGCGGATTACTCGGACCATCCGTTCAACTACAAACCGCCAAAGAACTGTGCCGGGCCTTACGCCGCGATCATCTTCAAAATGCGCTTCCGCGTGACGGCGGGCGTGCAATACGACCGAACGGGAGCCGTGTGGATCGGCGCGACCAACGTCTTCTTCGGAACTACATCGGAGCCAAGTCAGAGCGCGAGCCCGCAGTGGAACGTCGATCGCGACGTCACCGAGTACGCTCCGGTCTTTGCGCAGGCATCAACCGGACAAGCCTCCGTCTATAACATCGTCAACTCGCAGTACACCGGCATTATTTATGGCACCGCCGAGTTGGATTTCTATCCGGCGACCAAAAAGTATCCGGCCGGTAAGAGTGCCGACGCCGTCTATCCGCTTTCGGCCGGCGCGGACGGCGGATACGTCAACCTCGACGCGCCGACCGATCAGATGACCGGTACGTTCACGTTCCCGACCAACGTCGAGAAGGCATACCTTGACGTCTTTCTGGAATCGCAGTCAGGCGACGAGTTTTGGTATACGTGCTTCCCCAACGACTTAGCCGCAAAGCTGAACAACTGCGGTAACACGGCCTTCCGCGAGGGTGAAGTGACCCTCGATGGACAGCCGGCCGGCGTGGCGCCGATCTATCCGTGGATCTATTCGGGCGGCATCGACCCATACTTGTGGCTCCCAATTCCGGGCGTGGAGACGCTGAACTTTAAGCCGTACCGCATCGACCTTACGCCGTTCGCGGCCCAGCTCGACGACGGCAACAAGCACACCATCGCCGTAGCGGTTTTCAACGACGACGACTACTTTGCAGCGAATGCCGCGCTGCTCGTCTACGAAGACCACGGCGCGACGCAAGTAACCGGCGCGCTGATCGAGAACGGCACCGCCCTCTCACCGGCGGAAACCGTCATCGAGCACGTGCGCTTCAATAAAGCGGGCGACGCCGCGGGCACGATCAACGTATCGGCGACGCACCCGGTTAGCCTTAAAGGCTACGTGATGACCTCCAGGGGACGCGTCACGACGCAGGTAACGCAGAGCGTCTCGTTTTCCAACGTGCAAAGGATCGACGTGACGTCGACTCGAGATCTGCAAAACATCGTCCAGACTGGTACGATTTCGTCGAAGACGCTGACCATAGCGGCAGGCAAGACCTCTACGGCGCAAAGCCTCTGGAACGACCCCCTCACTTTGCGCTACAACTATGTCTCCGCGTCGGGCAAGGTAACCCAGACGACCGATATTGTCCAGGCTAAGAGCGGCAGCGGCCTAAATCAAGTCCCCGGCAAAGCAACGTCGTGGTCGTCGCTCAACACCGTCAGCACCACCGATACGCTGAGCACCGCGGGGCCGTCGAACGGCAAGAGCCGCCAGCAATATAAGTCGCTCAACGTCGACGGGCCGTGCTACGAAGAAACGATCAAATCACTCAACTATATGCTGACGGGAAAAACAACGGGCTGCTAAAACGCTCGCGTCGGGCGCGACCCGCACGGTCAATGCAAAATAAGAAATGCCATGGCACCGCAGCTTGAGGAGTTGGCGCAGCAAAAATGGGCCCCCCCTCCCGCTGAGCTGCTAGGCCAGGTCATTCAAGCCGCGGCGATCCAAGCTGCAAGGCATTAAGCGCCGCGATCTAAACTCCGAGGCTGCTGCGAGCTACGCTGCCGCGCTGCGAGGCAGGCTCAGGTGCAATGCGAGCGAAGCTGCGAGCCGATCAAACCGCTCAGCGCAGCTCGGCCTCGCTTGCGCGAAGCTGTGCAGAGGGGCAGAGGCGCGGGGGCGTTGCTGCTCTACGTCGGTTCGTCTTCTGCAAGCGCGAGGGCGATCGCAGCCTCGGGTGTAAGTGCAGCCCCCTCTGCCCTTAGTCGCGCGAGCTCATCGGGCGTGAGTGCATCGTTCAGGAGTGCCGTGAGGCGGTCGTGCATCCTCCTGTCGGGCAACGTGCGCGCGGATCCGCGTCCCTGGAACGCCGCCTCGACGTAGCTTTGGAGTGTGGCCGCGCGCGCATGATCGCCGCGCAGCGCGAAGACGAGCGCCAGCGGCTGGATCGCGCTTGCGATGTAGGCATGGCCCGGTTCGCGTGCGGCGCGAATCGCGATTGCCTCGCGAGCCGCCGCGGTCGCGCCGGAAAGGTCGTCCACCGCGGCGAGATAGCCCGCGAGGTTGACGAGCGGTAGGGCGAGCTGGTCCTTTACGGCACTGGACCGCATCGCCGGAAGCATCTCGCGAATGATCGCAATCGCTTGCTGCGTTTGGCCTCGCATGTATTCGACCTCCGCAAGGTTGAGCGCCATCGATTGCTCCGCGCTGGCGTTTCCGAGCGAGCGTTCCTCCTTGCGGAGCTGCTGGAACATTCGCGCCGCCGCCTCAAAATCGCCGCGAGCAAAACTGAAGTGTGCACGCGTTGCGAACAACGCAGTGCGATCCTTAGCCGAGGTTTCCGGAATCGCTTCGGCTTGCGCTAACGCTCGCTCCGCGTCGTCAAACCGATGGAGGAACGCCGCCACCATCGCATACTGGTGAAGCGCACAGACGAGCGACGCAGCCTCGCCGCTTGCCCGCGCATCCTCGACCGCCAGCGTCGCCAGCTCAAATGCCCGCACCTCCTGGCAGCAACCGGAGAGCAAGGTCGACAACGCGATCGAGATCCGAGCGCGCAGCCGCGATTGGTCCGCCGGGAGCGCCGCGAGATACGCCTCGCACCGGGCCATGCCTTCGGCCTCGAGTCCGATGACTCCCCAAAGCGAGCCTATGTTGGCGAGCAGCGCGCCGCCGTCGATCACGTTCGAAGGCGCCAACGCACCGTCGAGCGCCGCACGCACGTCCGCCAGTTCGGTCTGGAGCGCCGCTTCTAGATCGGCACGTCGTCCGGTCCGCTCGCGCCGTTCCCACAGCTCCGCGAAGCGATCGCGCAGATAGCGCAGATGACACCCCGTAGTGAGATCGCGCTCGCGCGCAGCGTCGAGTTTCTCCAACGCATAGGCGCGTGTCGATTCGAGCAAGCGGTAGCGCAGCGCGTCACCCTGAGGTTCGGCGAGCACCAGCGACTTATCGACCAAGGACGCCAGCACGTCGAAGACGTCGAGCTCGTTACGGCGCTCATCACTTCCAACCGCGACGGCACCCTCAAGCGCGAAACCGTCGACGAAGGTCCCCAACCGTCGGAAAAGCACGCGCTCGCGCTCGTCGAGCAGGTCGTGACTCCAGTCGATCAGCGCGCGCAGCGTTTGTTGCCGCGGAAGGATGTCGCGGCTGCCGCCGGTGAGCACCCGGAACCGTTCGTCGAGGCGTTCGCGCAGCTGTTTTGGACTAAGCATCTTCACCCGCGCAGCGGCGAGTTCGATCGCCAGCGGAATACCGTCGAGCCGGCGACAGATGTCCGCGATGATCGGCGCGTTTTCGTCGGTCAAGGCAAATCGCTTGTCGGCGGCCACCGCCCGATCGACGAAGAGCGCAACGGCCGCAGAACGAATAGCATCGGTTGCCGATATTTGCTCCGCATCGCTCTCCGGCGGAACCTCAAGGGACGGCAGACGGTACGTCTCCTCGCCCTCGATTCCCAGCGCTTGGCGGCTCGATGCCAGGATCTTGACCTTCGGAGCGCCGTGCAGGATTGCGGAGATCATTCGCGCGGCGGCCTCGACCAGATGCTCGCAGTTGTCGAAGACGAGCAGCGCGTGCTTTCCCTTGAGTTCGCGAACGAGGTTTTCCACCGGATCGCCCTCGCTTGCGAGCGTGAGCCCGAGTGCCTGCGCGACGGTCGATGGGATGTAGTCGCCGCTGGCAAGCGGAGCGAGTTCGATGAGCCACACGCCATCGCCGGAACCGTCGAGCAAATTCGCCGTGACTTGCAGTGAGGTGCGCGTCTTGCCGATGCCGCCCGAACCGACCAGCGTGACGAGCCGATGCTGCTCGATGAGCGCCGCGACCTCGGCGATCTCCGTCTCCCGTCCGACAAATGACTTTAACTGGAGCGGCAAGTTGTTCGGGAGCACGTCAAGCGATCGCAGCGGCGGAAAGTCTTCCGCGAGATCCGGTGCGAGCAACTGATAGACTTGCTCTGGGCGCGCAAGGTCACGGAGTCGATGCTCGCCCAGATCGCGCAGGCTTGCCCGAGGTGGGAGCGCTCCTTGCACCAGATCGGTCGTGACACCCGAGACCAGCACCTGCCCGCCATGCCCAATCGCCAGCAGTCGCGCGACTCGATTGAGCGCCGGGCCGAAGTAGTCGCCGTCGCGCTCGTCGGCGGTGCCGGTATGAACCGCCGCTCGGACGTGCAATCCATCGATCTGCAAGAAATCCTGTGCCCCAAGGGCGCGTTGGGCATCGAGGATCGCCGCAACGGCCTCTCCGGGGCGCGCGAACGCCACGCAGAACGCATCGCCAATGGTTTTGAAAATGTAGCCGTTGTGCGCGGCGATTGCCGTTTGCATGAGCGTATCGTGCCGGCGCACGGCATCCTGCATCGCCGCGCGGTCGCGGTCCCAGCGTTGCGTGCTGCCCTCGATGTCCGTAAAGGCAAACGTCACCGTGCCGGTCGGCCGAGCCGAGGCGGGCGGGCCCGAGTCGAGCTGGGTCGCCATGGGTTCCGCGTTTCGCGCTAGTCGCGTTCCCCTCCGCCGAGTAGCTTCAGCAGCGCCTGCCAATGCCTCGGATGCGGCACTCTCGTCCCGGCCCGGATGCGCGAGCAGGCTGTGAGCGACAAGCCCGCGGCCTTGCCGATTTCCTTGAGCGAGAACGCGTCGAGCTTCGGCGCGATCTCGCGCTTGAACCAGGCCTCGTCGCGTTGCCCCGAATGCTCGTGCGCCCAGCTGCGATTACGGCGGTGCCCCTCGCTGATCGCCTCGCCCCGTGCGCGGTTAACGGTCGGGCTGCGGCGCGGATCGTGCCCGCCGCGGTTTGCACCGCAAGTGCTTTGCGAGCGGCTTCGATCGCACGAAGTCCATGCTCGCGTCGTGCCTTTGGCATGCATACATCGCAGTGCTGGCGCCTGCGCCTGAGGACGGGCGCGCCACACATCGCGTTGCGTATGGCCGCGGCGCCAAGAGTGCGAGGTACGCAGGGAGCGGCGACCTGCGTCAGTGAGGCTGGGTGTTCGTGTTCGTCGTGGTATCGCTCTTCTGCGTGCTGCCGTTGGCGCCATTGGCGGGCTGAGTAACGGTCGTGCTATTGCTGGTCGACGTCGTACTCCAAGGATGCCAGTAGAACATCACCAGCAGGATCGCTGCAACAACTACGACCACCCCGATGAGCCCCGCGACGGGGCCCGCCGAGCTTCCGCGACCATCGACTACTACGGTTCTCTCATCTGCCATGCATATTACCTCAGGACGCATCATTCCCAACGCGTGGCTGAATCTAAACTACTAGCCCGACAGATCGAGGCCGTTAATGCAACCTGACGCATCGAGCGTAAACGTCGCACGCACGTTGTCTTGCGCGAAGCGCAGGAGGTACTTGTAGACCCGGGCCTTGGGCGATCCACTCTCTCCCTTGAAGACGATGGCCTGTAATCCACCTAGCCCTTCAAGATCCGTCGCCAGCCCTTTGAGAACCGCGCCCGAATACTCTTTTGAAAGCGCGGGCGTCAACTGCGATCGATCGATCTGGCCGTGCAGTATCGAGTCGAGAATCTTCGTGAAGCGTTCGGTCTGCGCACGACTTTCGCCGCCCGCAGGCTCGTCGTATGCCAGTGCGGCGAACGACGGCCGCCGGTATGCCGCAGCGCAGCGGCTTAGATTGAGCCCTTCGGCCGACCGGGCTCGGGCGAACGCTACGATGCCTGCGTCGACGCAGAGTGGCAAGTCGCTATCGTGCGATGCGCCCGGGACCAGCATAATCCGCGCGTGGGGCAGGTACGCGAGCGCTTCGCGGGCGTACTCCGGCGGGGTTGCGGGGTCGTCGCTCCCGGAAATCATCAGGATCGGCGCGTCACTGCGCACCGGGTCGACGAAGGTAGCCGGCGCTGGATCGACGTTCCAGAACTTGCAAGCGCGCTGTTGCGCCCGTACGCGAGCGTCGCCCTCGAACGTGCCGGCGCTATCGCGCGTAACGTCCGCCTCCGTAATGAACGGAATGTCCTCGACGCACGTAACCGAAAGGTTGAGCCCGTCAGCCACAATGTTCGAGAAGAAGAGCGCCACCTGACTGACCATCTCGCCCAGCGGCGTGTAATCGCCGCGATACGCCCGCTCGATCGTAACTGGAATATACGCGGCGCCCGCCGGGAAGTACAGCGCGTGGCGGATGGTTTCTACGAAGACCTCCTTAGTGAGTTGTAGTTCTGCAAGCGATGCGTAACGGGGTTTTGCACCACAAGCGCGATGGGGCCGGAGTCGAAGCGCTGGGCTACTGCAGAAAAATGCTCGGCAAAGTGAGGAAAGTGCGCCGAACAAGTTGGATCGTGGAGACAGGCTTGCTCGAGGTTATCGATCGCCGTTCGCGCGCCGCGGGCGTCCGGCAGCGGTATGACGTAGAAGTGTGGCGGAGCCACGCCTTCGGTCACAACGCTTTCGACGCTGTCGGGATGGCGGCGAGCGTAGTCCAAGTAGAATCGCGTGCCGTACGATCCGCCGAACAACGCGAGCTTCGGATAGCCCAGAGCGGCGCGCACGTCGTTTAGGTCGTCGGACGCCGCGCTGGTTGAGTAGAGACTGAGGTTCGCCTGCGCTGAGAGGCGGTCGTGACACGATTGAACGAGCGCATCGGGCCACAGCTGACGGAAATAGAGTTCAGGGTGAGCCGCCGCCGCGAAGTCGCAGTCTTGCGGCGCCGACTTCCCCGTACCGCGATTGTCGACGAGCAGGAGGTCGTAGCGATCCTTAAGCGTCGCCAATGCTCCGTTAGTCGCATCCGCAAAATCGGCGGCCATGGCCGTCGCGGAGGCGCCCGGACCGCCAGGATTAAACGCGATCGCGTGATGAGTCCGGTGCTTGGCCTCGATGACGATGAAGTGAATGCCGATCGTGAGCCCTGCGCCGGTGGCGCGGTCTTCGAAGACGGTGAGCGTGCCGCAGATTGCCGTCGCCCGGCTTTGCCCGATCCGGCACGGCGATGTCTGGAGCGGCGCCGGGCTCCCTGGAAGTGGAAACCACGCTTGGAGCAAAAGGCCCAGGAAGGCTGCGGCGCGCGATATCGCTCGTATCGTCATGATCGGTACCTGCGTTCGCGCATCGAGCGCCTCCTCTAGCCCTCAACCGGTTCGCCAGGCGCCGTCCGGGCATTTTTTGAACGTCCCGTCATGGCGCTGGAAACACCGGTCCCGACCGGTGCCCTAACATTTGCTTTCACCGATATCGAAGGCAGCACGACACGATGGGAACGCGACCGCGCTGCGATGCAGGAAGCCGTGCGCCGCCACGACACGATCGTGCGAGCGGCAATCACCGAGCACCGAGGCCACGTCTTTAAAACGATCGGCGACGCATTCTGCGCCACGTTCGCGCGCCCCGGAGACGCCGTTTTCGCGATGCTCGCTGCGCAACGGGCACTGCTCGCGGAAGATTTCTCCTCGGTTAATGGATTGCGCGTGCGCGCGGCTATTCACAGCGGCACGGCCGACGAGCGCGACGCCGACTACTTCGGTCCGGCCGTCAACAAGGTTGCGCGCCTGCTGGCTATTGGCCACGGCGGTCAAATCCTGGCGACGAACGAAACCGCCGCGCTGGTCGATGGCTCGCTCCCGGCTGAGGTGTCGCTGCTCGATCTTGGCGCCTACCACCTCAAAGACATTGCCGAGCCGCAGCGCGTGCACCAGTTGCTTGCGCGGGGCTTGCCGTCGGAGTTTCCGCCGCTGCGTTCGCTAGGAACGCTGCCCAGCGATCTGTCCATCCTCGACGCCGCGCGGTTCCACCCCGTCCCTAGCTTCAGCGGGCGCGATGCGGAACTCGCTGCCGTCCACGCAGCATTGCAGCACGACGGCGCGATCGTGGTGGTGCACGGCTTGGGTGGAGTCGGCAAATCGGCGATTGCGAGCGAATATGGCTGGCGCAACCGCGACGCGTATTCGGTCGTGTGGTGGCTCGATGCGCAGACTGAAGACGGCATCGTCGACGGACTGCTGCGGTTGGGCGCGATGTTCGCGCAAGGCCTCGATCAGCTCGCCGATCGCCGCATGGCGGCGCAGCGCGTGATCAACTCGGTGCTCGGCGGCTTCGATAGGCCGGTGTTGCTGGTCTTCGACAATCTCGACGACGAACCGCTCATGCGCACGTGGCTTCCGCGCACCGCGCGGGCGCTTGCGACTTCACGCGATGCAGCCTGGAGTGCCGACATGAACGCCATCGGATTGCAGATCTGGTCGTTCGAAACCGCAAGCGAATACCTGCAGAGCGCGAGCGGGCGCACGGACCTGACCCAGGCCGATGCACGCGCCATCGCGCAATCCCTTGGCGCGCTTCCACTTGCGCTGGCGCATGCCGCGGCCGCGCTGCGCAACCTGCGGATGGTTAGCGCGCAACGGTATTTGGAACACCTCACGGCGCATCTCAAGAACGCTCCACATGGGGCCGAGTACCCACGCTCGGTCTTCGCTACGTTCAACACGGCGATCGTGCAAGCGGAGCAGCAAGTCCCCGGTTCGGCCGCCGTGCTGTGCTTCGCCGCCTCCTTTGCGCCCGACGCAATTCCTGACGAGCTCTTTCGTGATCCGGTTCGCCTGTGCCCCGATGGGTTACGGCCGCTCGTTCCCGGAGACTGTGCGCTCGATCTGCGCGCCGCTGTGGCCGACGACCTGCGCCTGGACGAAGCGCTGGGCGCGCTCGACCGGCTCTCGCTGCTTGCGTTTGCGCAAGGTGCAGGCACCTACAGCATGCACCGCCTGGTACAGCTCGCGGCACGAGACGTCGTAAATGGTGCGACCGCGTGGGCTGAATTTGCCGTGGATGCCGTTCGCGCAGCGTTTCCCCAGGTGGAGTTCGCGAGCTGGTCACAGTGCGAACGATTACTTTCCCATGCGCGGGCGGCATTGGATGCTCTGCCGCGCGGTGCCGAACCGCTGTCGGCATCCGATCTTGCCCGGCGGTGCGCGATCTATCTGTGGGCCCGCGGAGAATACGGCGCGTCAGAGCAACTCTGCATGCGTGCGCTGGCCATCGCGCAAAACGCGCTGGGAGAGGATCATATTGATGTTGCGAGAGCGCTCAACAACCTCGCCGTGCTGTACATGGAACGCGGGCGGTTCGTCGAAGCGGAACCGCTTGTTACGCGCGCGCTGGCGATTCGAGAGAGGGCGTTTGGACCGGACGATCCCAGCGTTGCACTAGCTCTCAACAACCTCGCGCTGGTGTACATGGAGACGGGGCGCTATGCCGATGCCGAGTCGGTTCACGCGCGCGCGCTGGAGATTCGAGAGAGGGCCTTCGCTCCGAACCATCCCGAGGTTGTGTTTAGCCTGACCGGCATTGGGGTGCTATATGGAAAGCAAGGGCGTTATGCGGAAGCGGAGCCGATGCTCAGCCGAGTCCTTGCGATTCAAGAGCAGGAGCTTGGACCGGATCATCCCGACGTTGCATTGAGTTTGATGCACCTAGCCGATGTGTATGCGGACTCGAGGCGGAGCGCCGAAGCGGAGCGGCGTTACGTTCGCGCGCTGGCGATTTGGGAGAGGACGCATGACCTGTTCGGACCGGATCATCCGGATGTAGCAGAGTGCCTGATGGGACTGGCTCGCGTCTACCGCGATCGGGGGCACGATGCTGAGGCGAAGGCGGCGCTCACGCGCGCCTTGGCGATTCGCGAGAAGACGCTTGGCCCCGATCATCCTTTAACGAAAGATACCCGCGAAGCTCTCAAACCTCTTTTTAAGGAGTTGTGAGGAATGCGCATCCTGGACCTCGCCCGCAATCCTCTACGGATATGCAGTACAGCAATCATCCTTTCGGGCTGCGGCGCTCCGAGTGCGATGCTGAACGCCCAGACGGCGCCACTGTACGCGCCGCCGCGAGGCGTTTCCGCTTTAACGGCGGCAGAAGCAACAAAGAATGGGATCTACGTGAGCGGGTACTTCGGGTCGAGTTCGGTCGTCTATGGCTATCGCCAGAATAATCGCGGCAACGATTCGCCGGACTGCAGCGAGACTAGCGTGCCGGCTGCCGTCGACGTTGCGGTCGACGCCAAGGGCGACGTAATGGTTCCTCAAGGTAACGAAATTACGATCTTTAAAGGCCCGCGCATGTGCGGAAAGCAGCTCGCGCAGCTTGGGATCGGCCTGGAAGGCTATGCGGTTGACGCGGCAAGCGCCGACGCGACGGGGGGAACGATCGCGGTGGCTTCCGTTCAAGATGGAAGTGGATACGGCAGCGTTCAAGTTTGCATGCTGAAGACCGGTTGCCGGAAATATCTTACAAACTCCGACATGAACTTTGTCTTTGGCGTTGCCATGGCCAACGATGGCGACTGCTGGGCCGCCTCGCAACAGGGCTTGAGTATGGGCTATGCCGCGGTGCTTACATATTTCAAGGGCTGCTCAGGCTCGGGCGAGACCGCGAGCGGCTACCAAAATGCGTCCTCCGGCGGCCTTGACATTGATAAGAGCGGAAATCTCGTTTCCATTAGCTGTTCGGCGGCGGGCTGCTCGATGCCAGGAGTGTACGTTTATTCCGGATGCAAACCACAGTGTAAAGAAATCGGCGGCCCATTCTCACTGCAAGGCACCTCCCGGTACGGTCATCTCAACGAAAGCTCAACGAGGCTCGCAATGGCCGACTACCAGTTCGGTCAGGTTGACGTTTACGCATACAGTCCGACGGCCATCACATACCTCTACAGCTTTAACAACGGCCTAAACTCCAACATCGTCGGAGCATCGTACACGCCGCGCTCTGATGAGCCGCGGCGCTCTACTAGGAGATGACGATGCTACTGGGGCGGTCGCCGCCCCCTCCTGGGAGGCTCGTGACGCCTTTCGCGCTGCTCTCCGCGTACCCGGAGCCCCCGCCACCACCGCCTCCGCCGGCGTTGCCTTTGCCATTGGGGCCGCCAACACTGCCGCCACTGCCACCGCCTCCGCCGCCGTAATAGCCGCCACCGCCTGCACCGCCACTACCGAGCGCCCCAGCTGCGCCTGGCTTGCCAACCCAGCCGCTCTCACCGGCGCCGCCACCGTAACCACCAACTCCACCTGCGGTTTGGCTGCCGCTTCCACCAGCGCCGCCGCCATAATACGAGCCGCTGGGGGACTCGCCGGAGCGACCGTTGCGTCCTTGACCACCGTCGCTGCCGCCGCCCTTTCCGCCATGTCCACCGTGGAAAGCCCCGCCGCCGCCGGCACCTCCCGCTACGATCACGCGATCGTTCAACTTGTTACCGTTCTGGCGGACGTCGGACTCGCCGCCTCCGCCGTGCCCCGTTTTTGTCGGCGTCCCGGTCGCCGTGACCGTGACGTGGCGCACGCTATAAGGAACCGTAAAGTTTTGCTGCGCGCCGGTGTAGTAGAAGATGTTTTGACTTCTTTCCGTCTGGTGCGTGCGCGGCCGATGAACCTAAGACGGCCGGGGGCGTGGGCGCCGTGACCCCGTCGCAATCTGCAAAGGCACACCAAATAGCGCGAAAAGCAGTCCCGGTTTTGCTAGGGCTGCGACTCTCTCAATGTTTTGCCTAAGCTCAGGCATGGGTTTCCAATCTCCGGTGGATGCTCAACGAGGGGCATTCAAGTTCGCGCTTTCAGAGCAAGACTGCTGCACAGCTTTACGGCCTCCGACTGAGTACAACTGCTGCAGGTGACGAGGGGCCGCCGAGCCGCGCTGATTTGACTCTTTCAGGGAAGAAACGTACCATGGATGGCGTGAGCGCAAAGCCGGGGGAAGCAGGTCACGAGCACCTCGTCCAGTTTTACGGCGGCGACGACGCGCGCCTCGGGCGCAACGTCGCTCGCTTTCTCAATGAGTCGTTGCGCAGCGGCGGCGGTGCGCTCGTCGTCGCGAGTCCGCGGCGGTGCGAGAGCATCGGTCGCGAGCTAGCTTGCGAACGAGCGGTGTACCTCGACAGCAACGAAACGCTCGCCAAACTCCTGGGCAGCGATGGTCAGCCCGATCCCGCGCTTTTCGACGCCTGCGCCGGCGCGCTCGCACGAGAGCTATCAGAAAAATACGGCGGCTTTCGCGCCTACGGCGAAATGGTCGGAATTCTGTGGTCGCAGAAATCGTTTACCGCGGCGATCGCTTTGGAGGCCCTGTGGAACGATCTGATCGCTTCGGTCGGCTTCGATGTTTTCTGCGGGTACCCGATCGACGTGCTCGGTCAGGAGTTTCAGCTCGCATGCGTGCGTCCGCTCCTCGATTCCCATACGCGCGTCGTTCCCGCCGTCGCGCACAACTTCGACATCGCGATGCGCCGCGCGATGGACGAGGTGCTGGGAGATCGCGGCGATGGCCTGCGTTCGCTGCGCGCCGAAGCGATGATTCTACGTTTGCGCAGTACGCTGCCGCGTTACGCCGACGGGATTCTCGCTAAGGCTCAGGAGTATTTTCTGGCGTAGTTACGACAATGGGAGAATGGCGCGGACGTGCGTGCCGAAGCCCGGAAGCAACTCGACATTTAACTGCGCGCCGAGTCGTCCGACCAGCCAGAGTCCACGCCCGTGTTCGGTTAGGAGATCGCTAGGTTCCCTTCCTTCGCCGGTTGCGTAGCCTTCGCCGCGATCGACGACGTGTAGCACGGCAGTTCTGCCGGCCCAATGCAGCGCGACGTCGAGCGGTCCTACAGCATGTTGCGCGACGTTGGCGGTAAGCTCACCGAAGATGAGCTCGGAAGCCTTGATCTCGGCGTGCGTGCAGCCCGCGGCCTCGAGGCTGGCGACGAACTCGTGTCGCGCGCGTCGGGCCGCGTGCCAATCTCCAGACTCGAACGTCCAAATCTGCGACCGCACAAAGTTCAGAACCAAGATCGCAACGTCGTCGGGGGCCTGACGGCGTAAGCAGTAGGTTTCAACGAATTGCGCGGGACTCTCAACGAAGAAGATGGCAGAACTGGCGATCGCTTCGCGCAGCAGCAACTCGCCGGCCAGCGGATCGCGCGTCGCTTCGGTCAAACCGTCGGTGTAGAACGCCAGGAGCGCGGCATCGTCGAGGCGTGCGGTGACCGGCGCGGCGGGCTCGCCGACGGTACGCAATCCCAGCGGCAAACCTTCGGCTTCCAACTCCGAGATCGTTCCGTCGTTACGGCGCAGAATCGGATAGGGGTGACCGGCGTTGGCATACGAGATCGTGCGGCTGCGAGTGTCGAAAATGGCGGCGAACGCGGTCGCGACCGCACCGGGATAGCGACGCAAGAGAATTCCTTCGGCCGCGTCGAGAATGCGGGCCGGATTGTTTTCGTACAAGGCGACGACGTTGATGGCGTGACGCACCTTACCCATTACGATGGACGCTTCGAGGCCGTGCCCGGTGACGTCGCCCACGGTGAGCAAGACGCGATGATCGTCGATGTCGAACGCATCGTACCAGTCGCCGCCGACTTGCACCTCCGACGCGGCCGGACGATAGATGGCGCTCAGCGTCGCACCCGCAACGCCGGCGAGCTGCGCGGGAAGCGTTGCTTCCTGAATCGTTTGAATGAGCTGGCGCTCGCGCGCCAGACCCTCCGCGTGCGCGATCGCAAGCGAGGCACGACGCCCGATCTCTTCGAGCATCTCGAGATCGCTGCGATCGTACTGACGCGTGTTCGAGCAACAAAGGATTGAACCGTAGATTGAATCGCCGGAGAAGAGCGGAACCATGATCCACGACCGCGGCCGCTCAGACTCGTCGAGCGGACCGGCCTTAAGTCGCGGGCCACTCACCGACTCGAGGGTTGCGCCGCGCAGGATCGAGCGCCGATCCATAAGAGACACAATCATCTCCCGCTCGCTCTCCGCGTGTAACCCGGCCTTCGATCCTACTTCGGCAATCGTACGAAGCCGGCCGTCGGTGAGTTTTGCGGCAAGCGCGTAATCGGCGAGCCCTTCGGTAAGCCCGTCGAGCAGCAGCGCGAGGGTCTTTTTGGAATCGAGCGTCGCAAAGAGCCGTTCGGTTATTCGCGCTAGGAACCGGAATCGCTCGGTGACGTGCTGCTCGCGCTCAAACGTCCTGATGTTTTCCAGCGCCAATGCCAGTTGACGAGCGACGACCAAGGCGATGTCGAACTCGCGCGTCGCAAAACTCGAGCGGCGCTCCGATTCCAGGAAGCTCAACGTGCCGGTGCACGTCGTGCCGACGAAGAGCGGCACGAAGATCCCCGAACGCATCTTGGAGATCTCGACGAAATCTTTCAGCTTCTCATCGGTGGGTTCGCGCAGAGCTCCGGAGAGCAGCAGCACCGGTTGACGCGAACGCAACGCCTCAGCGACGGGCTGAGCGAGCGTTTCGGGCGGCAGCTTCACGTCCGCTCGCCGGTCGGCGAAGCCCTCCAGCGTCAGCGAACCGTCGTCCTGGAGCGTGTGGACGGCGCAGAGATCGGCGAACTCCTCGAGCGACGCCTCGATGAGGCGGTTGACGATCGTGTGGCGGCTGAGCGACGACGAGAGAACGGCGGTGGCTTCGGAGATAAACCGCGTTCCGGCATCGGCAAAACGATCGACCTCGGTGGCGTGGCCCGACCAGTGGAGTACCTCATCGCTGCCCGAGAAGATCGGGATGGCTTGGATCAGGAAGTTGCGCAGCGGCGCGCTGCCCGAGGTGCGAACGTGGTAGACGGCGCTGAACCGCTTCGCGCAGAGCACGGCCTTGCGCCAGAGCAGCTCGACTTGCGCGATTTCGGCTTCGTCAAGCTCGCCGGTTCGCTCGGGCAGGGCCGGCCGGCAGAGGGTGATTCCGGTGACGGCACCGGCGGCATCGGCCTGCCAGAGGACGTCGGCGGTGCGTGAAACGACCATGCGGACGGACTGGAGATCGTGCTCAGCAGCCGCTGGAGGAATGAGTTTATGTTCGGTTAGTCGTTTCATCCGTTAGGTTCGACGGTATGCCCCCATCTTAGCAGTCCATTCAAGAAAGCCCCTGCAGCGTTTTCCCAGGCTTTGTCGGGATTTAAACGCGTTTCGAGCCGATAGGCGTGCGTAGGGCTCGTTTGGGGAAAGAGAGACGAAATGCTCACACTGATTAAGGAGAATACATGGTAGGGTTGCTCTGGACGATCATCACCGTTCTGTTCGCTCTCTGGCTTATCGGTCTACTGATGCACATCGGCGGCGGCCTGATTCACATTCTCTTGCTCGTCGTGCTCGTGCTGGTCGTGGTCAACCTACTGACGGGGCGAGGAGCGCGGGTTTAGATCCATGGCGCGCAAAAAGACGGCACGAGAGTACGGGCCGAAGGCCGCCGAGAAGGTGGAGCGCGCAATGGACGAGATGAAGCGCGGCGAGCTGAAATCCGGCAGGTCTGGCAAGAAGGTGACCAGCCGCAAGCAGGCAATCGCGATCGGCCTGAGCGAGGCCCGGCGTGCCGGCGGCAAGGTTCCCTCGCGCAAGCGATCGGCAAGTAAGAAGAAGTAGCAAAAAGGTCAAGGGCGACCGCCTCCGTGGTCGTCCTTGACCTTAATATCCAGGCCAGTGCCCGGGAACTTGACCGGCGAGCCAGCCGCGTTGCACCAGGGCCGCGGCCTGAGCGTTCGTTCCCGACTAGCATGGTAGGAGTGCTAAGTGCGTAAGGAACGGTCGAAAAAGGCCGCCGCTCTAAACGGCTGCTCGCCCTACTACCTTTATCGGCTAGCTGGGCTGCCTTCGTTACGGCAGGTGACAAGAGGGGGGCGGCGTGATAAAATACCTTTCTGTGCCCCGCGCCAGGAGCGACGGTGGGAGCCCCTACGAGACGACGTGGGTGGCCTTCCCTGCGTAAGCGCCGGTGCCGGTGGGCGCAACGGAGTCCCTCTCTTTGAACCTCATCGACGTCAACAACTTCGACGCAATGCGCATCGGCCTCGCGTCTCCGGAGCAAATTTGGGCGTGGTCGTTCGGCGAAGTTAAAAAGCCCGAGACGATTAACTACCGCACGCTCAAGCCCGAGCGCGACGGCCTCTTCTGCGAGAAGATCTTCGGCCCGACCAAAGACTGGGAGTGCCACTGCGGTAAGTACAAGCGCATCCGATTCAAAGGAATGATCTGCGACCGCTGCGGCGTCGAGATCACGCGCGCCAAGGTGCGCCGCGAGCGGATGGGACACATCGAGCTGGCGACTCCGGTCAGCCACATCTGGTATCTCAAGGGCGTTCCCAGCCGAATCGGCATCCTGCTCGACATGTCGCCCCGGCAGCTCGAGAAGGTCATCTACTTCGCGGCCTACGTCGTTATCGATCCAGGCGACACCACGCTGACCAAACGCGAGGTGCTCTCCGAGCAGAAGTACCGCGAAGCGCGCGAGAAGTTCGGCAACCGCTTCAAAGCCGGCATGGGCGCCGAAGCGATCCGCGAGCTGCTGCGCGATCTCAACCTGCGCAAGCTGCAAGAAGATTTGCGTAAAGAGTTCAAAGAGACCAGCGGACAAAAGCGGCTCAAGGCCATCAAACGGCTCGAAGTCGTCGAAGCATTTCTGAGTAGCGGTAACCGTCCAGAGTGGATGGTCCTCGCCGCCGTTCCGGTGATCGCGCCCGAGTTGCGCCCGATGGTGCAGCTCGATGGCGGCCGATTCGCCACGTCCGACCTGAACGATCTCTACCGGCGCGTGATCAACCGGAACAACCGGTTGAAGCGTCTGCTCGAGCTCAACGCACCCGAAATCATCATCAAGAACGAGAAGCGCATGCTGCAAGAAGCGGTTGATGCGCTGATCGACAACGGCCGCCGCGGGCGTCCCGTCACGGGGCCCAACAACCGGCCGCTCAAATCGCTTTCAGATATTCTCAAAGGCAAGCAGGGACGCTTCCGCCAGAATCTGCTCGGTAAGCGCGTCGACTACTCGGGACGTTCGGTCATCGTCGTCGGCCCGTCGCTCAAGTTGCATCAGTGCGGCCTTCCCAAAGAGATGGCGCTCGAACTCTTCAAGCCGTTCGTGATGAAGAAGCTGGTCGATCGCGGGCTCGCGCACAACATCAAGAGCGCGAAGCGCATGGTCGAACGCGTGCGTCCGGAAGTGTGGGACGTTCTCGAAGAGGTGATCAAAGAGCATCCGGTGCTGCTCAACCGCGCACCGACGCTGCATCGCCTCGGCATTCAGGCCTTCGAGCCGGTGCTGGTCGAAGGCAAGGCGATCCATCTGCATCCGCTGGTCTGCACGCCGTACAACGCCGACTTCGACGGCGACCAGATGGCCGTGCATCTCCCGCTCTCGGCGGGAGCCCAGGCCGAGGCTCGTATCTTGATGCTCTCCTCGAACAACATTCTATTGCCGGCGTACGGCAATCCGGTCTCGATTCCGACCCAAGACATGGTTTTGGGCCTTTACTACCTTACGTTCCAGGGCGACGAGTACAGCGGCCCCGCCAAGGCGCCGGTGACCGAAGAGTACGAGCGCATCGAACGGTCGGGCAAGAAGAACGCGCCGGCGGCCGACGCGGCCGGTGCGATTCCGACGTTCCTCGACGGCAAAGAAGCCGTTATGGCCTACGAGACCAAGCAGATCGATCTGCAAGAATGGATCTACGTGCGCTGGAACGGCGAGCTGATCAAGACCACCGTCGGGCGCGTGATCTTCAATCTCGCGTTTCCCGAGCACTGGAAGCACGCGTTCGTCAACCGCATCGTCGACAAGGGCAGCCTCAAGAAGACGATTACCGACTGCTATCGCAAATACGGCAACGCGGAAACGGCACGCTTCTTGGATGCGATCAAAGACATCGGCTTCCACTATGCGACCCTCTCCGGCACGACCGTCTCGATCAGTGACGTGATCGTCCCGCAGAGCAAGTACGAGATCGTCGGCAAAGCGCAGGACGAAGTGGACGAGCTGCACCGGCTCTACGAGCAGGGCTTCATCTCCGAAGACGAGCGTTACAACAAGACGATCGAAATCTGGTCGAAGTCGTCCGATGAGGTGACGACCGCGATGCAGGCCGCGCAGAATCCGCTCAACCCGGTCTTCATGATGGCAACCTCCGGCGCGCGCGGCTCGATCGCTCAGGTCAAGCAGCTCGGCGGCATGCGCGGATTGATGTCGGATCCGTCGGGCCGGATTCTCGAAATCCCCGTCAAGGCGTCGCTCAAAGAAGGCTTGACGGTCCTCGAGTACTTCATCTCGACGCACGGCGCGCGCAAGGGTCTGGCCGACACCGCGCTGCGCACGGCGGACTCGGGCTATCTCACGCGACGTCTTGTCGACGTCGCGCAAGACGTGATCATCCGCGAGGAAGATTGCGGTACCGCCAACGGTATCACGGTCAGCGACATCCGTACCGGCAAGGAGATCATCGAGCCGCTCATCGACCGTATCATCGGGCGCCGGGCTGCCGAGGAGGTTCGTCTGGATCCCAAGCGCCCGACGACGGCGATCATTCAGCGCGACAAAGAGATCGACGAAGAGAAGGCCAAAGCCCTGATGGATGCCGGGGTCACCGAAGTGAAGATTCGCTCGGTGCTTACGTGCCAGTCCAAGTACGGCGTCTGTTCGATGTGTTACGGGCGTGACTTGGCGGCGGGCAACCGCGCGGACATCGGCACGGCCGTCGGCATCATCGCGGCGCAGTCCATCGGCGAACCGGGAACGCAGCTCACGCTGCGAACCTTCCACACCGGCGGCGTCGCCACCGAAGACATCATCACGGGTCTGCCGCGCGTCGAGGAAATCTTCGAAGCGCGCAAACCCAAGGGTCAAGCCACGATCGTGGAGGCCACTGGAACGGTGCGGCTGGGCGACGAGCGCAACAAACGCATCGTCTATATCACCGACGCACACGGCGAAGAGCGCGAATACGAGATTCCACCGGGCACCCATCTCTTGGTGCAAGATGGCCAGCACATCGAGATGGGCGACCAGCTCAACGAAGGCTCGCTCAACCCGCACGACATCCTGCGCGTCAAAGGCGAGACGGCTCTGCAGAACTATCTGGTTCAAGAAGTGCAGAAGGTCTATCGTTCGCAAGGCGTCGACATCAACGACAAGCACATCGAAGTCATCGTGCGATCGATGCTGCGCAAGGTAAAGATCGTCGAAGGCGGCGACACGATGATGCTGCCTGGGCAGTTGATCGAAGCGGCGCAGTTCCACGATGCCAACGAGAAGATGAAGGCAGCCGGCAAAGAAGTGGCGACGGCCAACCCCGTGCTGCTCGGCGTCACGAAGGCGTCGCTAGCGACCGAGTCGTTCCTCTCCGCAGCGAGCTTCCAAGAGACGACGCGCGTGCTCACCGATGCAGCGATCAAGGGTAAGTACGACCCGCTGCTCGGACTCAAGGAGAACGTCATCATCGGCAAACTGATTCCGGCCGGTACCGGCATGTCGCGGTATCGAAACGTCGAGATCATTCCGGAGGGTCAGGACGTCGACGACGACGGACGCCCGCGCCACGACTTCGAAGTCCCGTTCGCACAAGCTGCGATGACGGCCGACGAAGCGGCGCTGGCCGAAGTCATGGGCGCCAACGGCGACGGCATGAGCCGCCTCGTTACCGCCTACGAACGCAACCGGGAACCGCTCACCGTGCAATACGAAGGCGAGTACGAGCCGGCTGCAAACCCGCACGCCTCACCAACGAAGACGCAGTACGATCGTCTAAAGGGGATCAACCCGGAAGACTTGTAGGTCCGGACAAATAGAGAAGGCCTCGCAGCGATGCGGGGCCTTTTAGTCCTCGGGGTCGGAGGGCGACGTGGCGTAAAAGAGGTGCGAGGGCGTGTTGTCCTTGGGAACCACGTCGCTCAAGTTGGAGACACAGTGGAAGACGTGCTGCAAGTTCAAAATGCCAAAGATTTTTCGCAATGTAGGGCTCTGAAAGACGACCGCCTCGCGCTCGAAGCCCTTGTCTGCACGGTATTGATGCAAGTCGATGAGCTCGTGGATCGCCTTCGAATCCAGATAGGTCACGTCGGTAAAGTCTAAGACGACGCGTTGAAGGTCGCGCACGCGATTCAAATCGACTCGCAGGCGCGCGGCGGTGGCAATATCGTACTCTCCCCTGAATATCATGACGGCCATCTGGGGAACGCTCGGGTCCGGCTTGCGGCGGAAGTGCGTCGTCGATGCGGGCGGAGTCGCGTTGCAGGTAGGTTGAATCACTGGCGTCCTTTCACGGAGCTTTCCAAAATTGTAAGCTGCGCGCGCCCAACATACAAGAAGTGTTTAAGGGCGGGTCAAGAGGCCGGTTATTGCCTTGCCGGGGCGGTGTGATCTGCGGTGTTACGAACTACTCGTCGCGCGATGCAAACGATCGTACCGCGGCCATCAACCGAACTTGGATCACTTCGAGGGGTTGGTCGCGTAGGAGGACGATTGGAATCTGGTCGTCGAGGTGGGGATTGACGCCATGGAACCAGGCGCCGGCCATGTGGCGAGTCGAGACGGTGGAAATCATCATCGCCAGCTGCAAGGCGAAGCGGAGGATGTGAGCACGCTGAGGTTCGCGCTCGCCTGACGCCCACTGTTGCACGGCACGAGTCTCCTTGACGCCGGCGATCTCCGCCACGGTCGTGGCGCCCAAGAGGCCCACGAGGCTTTCGACAACGGTCGAGGTGGGCAGCGACATGGCTTTATTGTGGGCTTCCCCCGCCGTGAATATCTGCCTCTCGAGTCCCTGCGGTGACTGCATTCCTGTCCTCCCTCCTCGGAATACAGGCAGCATAACAGGTTGAATCACAGCATGCAACACGAAGATGGATTATATGGTCTTTCCCGGCTTAGATCGCCCAGCGGGCGGCCGAGCGGCAGCCGCCCAGGAGGCGCCAGAGACGAAGAAAGGCCCCGGGGCCTCCTTGAACTTTGGTGGCGGGCGCTAGTGGTGGAAGAGCACCGTGAGCATCGTCGTGATCCAGGTCGCCACGACGATCCCGGTCAGCCAGGTAAACTTTCTGTCGACTTGATCGAAGCGCAGGGCAACCACGTGCTCGAAGGAGTCGAGCCTTCGTTCGAGGCTGTTGAGCCGCTCGTTAACTTGCTGGAAGGCTCCTTCGACATGCGCGAGGCGAGCCTCAAGGGGATGTGCGTGCATGAATCTCTCCTTTCGAAGCATAGCATGTGCTTCAATCACGCGGCTAGGGGGCTACAACACCCAACGCTGACGCTAGAAAGCAGAAAGGCCCCGTAGCCTACGGAGCCTTTCTCGATGTCGGACGACGGCAGTCGCCGAGTGCGCGTGGCTACATCGAGGTCTTTGGTTTTCCATTGCTGTCGAAGCTGTAGACGCTGGCCAAGTCGTGCATCGCTTGATTGAGGACGGCGTGATAATCGGCGTCTTGGGCGAGCCCGTATTTAGCGTCGATGTCGAGCATCACTTGGACGTGAATCGGGTGCGAGACCGCGCGGTCGAGCATTACTTCAACGTTAAAGCCGTGCCCCGTTTGGCCCGCAGCCCAGAGCGCTCCGGCGAGTGCCTCGCCATTTTTGGGACTGGGGTCAGGCGAAGACGGAAGCGCCACGCCTTTTTGCTTGGCGATCTTCAGCGAGTCGCTGACGACGAAGGGAAAGATCGTCACAAAGTTGCCGACCGCCGTCGTGCCGAACTTCTTGTTGAGCGCGCCGAGTTCGGCGTTGGTCTTACTTCCGGCGAGAACTTTCACGAGCGTCACCGTCTGGAAGTTGCTGGGGCCGCCGCCGGCGATGACCATTGAAAGTGTAACCGGCAGCGCCGGCGTACCCGTGTAGACTCCCGGTCCTGAAAACCGCGAGGGCGTGTCGCTGACGTTGGGCAGCCAGGTGTCGGCGGCGATCGCCGCCGCGCCGGCAAAGAGAAGCGTTGCGGCGCCTGCGAACGCCGCGATCCAACGGAAGTTTATCATGTCGAAGTACCTTTCATAGCGTATTGCACGCGGGCACGGTCGAGAAGAATATCCTCGCTATGCACGCGTGCGAGTTGATCTAAGACGGTCGGGGCCGTGTCCGTGAGTATCGCCCCGATCAGAATGGATTGAAGGATGAAGCTGCCGGCGAGGGCGGCGACCAAAGGCCGTTGCGTTCGAATGGCCGAGACGACCTGGCCATGGAGATCGGCGATAACGACTTCTCGATTGTCGGCGACGATGAGGAGCGTCCGGTGGTCGCGCAAGGCGCCGGCGCGACAACGATACAGGCGCCCGGGACAGCCGCCGCACTCTTGCGCGCACGCCGCCATGCAGAGCGTCGTGATATCGATGCCGCGTTGTTGCGCGGCCGCAAGTTCGGGTGCGAGGTCCTTTGCTTCGTCGGGCCACACGGCAACGACGAGTTGGCGCTGGGCTCCCTGCACTACGGCGTTCGCTGCGGCAAGCGTTTCCGCGCGGCCTTCGAGTTGCCACGCCGGCGGCATTGCCGGGATGGCGGGCAGCCCGGTAAGGAGATCGGCCGCGCGCGCCAAATCGGCGGCGTGCTGCTTCGCAAGCGGCGCAACCAGCTCGTCGATCGGCACGGCTTGATAGTGAAGCCCGTCGGGTGCTTGGATTTTGGAAATAGCTCGCCGTTCGATCAAGCGGTCGATCACGCCGTAGATGTTGGGTCGAGGGACGCCCGAGTGTTTGGCAAGCCCGTAGCCCGTTTGGCGCCCCAAACGCAGCAGAGCAAGATACGCCTTGGCCTCGTAGTCCGAGAATCCCAGCCGCCGAATGGAGGCGATTTCCATAGCGTAGTCGCTCATACAACTACTATTCCCGTAGCGGCCTGCCCGCCCCTCCCGGCGCGGGATTTTTGACAGGGGCCGGTAGCAGTGTTACGCTCAACAGATGGCATATTCTGAAGTGTCATCTGTCAAGCGGGGAAGCGCGCGGAGTCTGGTGCGCGACCTGTTGCGTCAAAGTAAACCCAGCGACGACGCGATTATCGGTGCCGTGCAGCACGGTCTAGCACCCTCGGTACTCGACGAGTTGCTCGACGCGGGGCTAACCGAAGAGGAGGTGGCGGGCGTAATCGGGTTCTCGGTTCGCACGTTGCATCGCAAGCGCGATCGGAGCGCGCGCCTCGACGTCGCCGAGGGAGACCGCGCTATCAGGCTGGCGCGAACGCTCGCCGAGGCCGACCTCTACATAGGAAATCGCAGCCGGGCTTTGCATTGGCTGCGCGCCAAGAACTGGGCCCTGGGGGATCGGACACCGCTGGCACTGCTCGCAACCGAGCCGGGCCTGGAAATGGTTCGTCAGGCGCTGGCGACGATCGCCTACGGCGGCGTCGCGTGACCGAAGTCTGGCGACTCTTACGCACGCGCTTTTGCAGCACGAGCGCAGCGGCCTTTAGCGGAGAAGGGGCGGCGCTCGCCGGCGGCCGCTGGAACCGCAAAGGCACTCGTGTTATTTACGCATCGTCCTCGAGGTCGCTCGCAATCCTGGAGATCCTTGCCACCGTCGAGCGCGCTGATGCGCCGGCTGACTATGCATTTGCGCTGGCCTCTTTCGCCGAGGAGGACGTTATCCAACTCGCATCGCTGCCGCCGGACTGGCGGCGACCGGCCAGGTGCGAGGCGACGATCGAGATCGGTGAACGATTTGTCGCAGAAGGCCGCGCACTCGCGCTTGCGATACCGTCGGTCATCGTGCCGCAGGAGTTCAACTATCTCATCAATCCGCTGCACGCGCGCTTTAGCGCAATCACGATCGGCAATTCGCTCGAGCCGTTCGCCTTTGACGCGCGGATATTTAAGGCGGCCGTTGACTAGCGTTAGGGCGATGTTTGTTGCGTGATCTCGTAGTTCGTCAAGCTCGCATGCGCCGATAGCGCCTGGCCGGGCATATTGATGTTGACGTCGGCGTTGGCCGGCAGGCGGTATTCTCCAACCGCCGCCGGCATCAATAGCAGCTCGATCTCGCCGTGCGTATATTGCAATACGACCTTGCGCGTCGAGTCCGCGGAATCGAGCGTTACGAGCGCTTGCACCATCGGATTGGTATCTTGAGGATCGATTTCGCGAGGGTGTAGCGAGAATGTGGTCATGCCGCCGGCCGTCCCGGAGAGGGTAACGACGTAGGATCTGGGCCAGATGCATGGATCGAGCGGCGCGAGATCGATTTGGTGGAGACCCTTGGCAAAAAACGGCGTTTTGGTAAACCGCACGGTATGCGACCGGCCGCGGACGTATTGCCCGTTTCCCGCGATGCCGAAGCGTAACCACGGGAAGTGCCGCATTCGCATTGCGACGTTCATGCTGAAGGTGTACTCGACCAAAGACGGGTTGCGGCGAGCGCACGCCAACTCCGCGGGGCTCGCACTTGGGGTTATATCCGGTGGACTCGCGGCGAACACGAAAATCGCCAGCAAAACCACAGCGTCGGCGCGTCGCATCTTTCGGTTATACCCGTGCTGAGGGCGGCTGGAAATGGCCGGCCGGGGTCGAAAAAGATGGCTAATAGGAGGGTACTCCGATGACGATGAGACTCGGGCTCCTCGTTTGTAGTGTCGCCTTGGGCGCGATTCCAATGGTGCTTACGGGATGTGGTGCGGCCCCTAGCTCGGCGATACCCGGCAGCTTTAGCGCCGAGGCGCTCCATGAGGTGGGCGGAGACGCCTACCGAACGATTTACGCGTTTAGAAACACTCACGGAGATGGTACTGGGCCGAATAGCCCGCTGATCGCCACAAACGGCGTGCTTTACGGGACGACGTATTTCGGCGGCCACGGCGTCCTTGGTAACGGCACCGTCTTCTCGCTCACCAGTTCGGGTGAGGAGCGCGTGCTCCACAGTTTCAACCGCGGTTCAAAAGGCATCAACCCGAACGGTGGATTAGTCGCGGTCGATGGCATCTTCTATGGGACGACTGACGGCGGCGGACGCGGTTGCAGACAAGAGGAAGAGCGCGGATGCGGCACCGTTTTTGCGATTACAGCCGCCGGCCAAGAGCATGTCATTTATCGATTCAAGGGGGGAACCGACGGTAGCAGTCCGGCGGCTGGCCCCCTCCTCTGGCTCGACGGCCGCCTCTATGGCGCGACGTCCAACGGGGGAACTTTGTGCCCGGCCAGCGGAGGAAGTTCGGGACCGGGGTGCGGCACCGTTTTCTCGGTCGACACTTCTGGAAACGAACGCGTGCTCTATCGTTTTCGCGGCAAGCGTGACGGCGCGAGCCCTAACGCCCCGCTGCTTGCGCTGGACGGAAAACTCTACGGGACAACATACGCCGGCGGCGCGGCAGGCAGCTGCGATTATTACTGCGGTACGCTCTTTGAAGTCACGACGTCAGGGGTCGAAAACGTGCTCCATCGGTTTACCGGCGGCAGCGACGGAAGCAACCCCAGGGCGGGGCTGACAAACGTCGACGGCATTCTCTACGGAACGACCAGCGCTGACGGGGCGGACGGCGGATGCTGCGGAACCGTCTTTAAAACAACGACGTCGGGGACCGAGTCGACAGTCTATAGTTTCAAGGGTCCACCCGACGCAGCCGCGCCGAACGGAACGCTCGTCGCCGACCACAACCTTCTCTACGGAACTTCATCGGCGGGCGGTAAAGTCTGCTCCCTCGGCTATTGGGACAGTGGAACCATCTTTGCCGTGAGCACGGCCGGCGCCGAACGAGTCGTTCACATATTCTCATGTAAGTTAATCTTCGACCCCGCGCCCTACCTTTTGCTTTTCGGCCACGTATTGTATGGAGCCGCGTACGAGGGGGGCAGTGCCCCATACGGAAGCATCTTCGCGTTCACGCCGTAACTGACGTCGGGCGCGTAGCGAGCGAGAGAATGACGAGCGTCGCGACGTTGGCACCCAGGCCGACGAGGCCGGCGTTGATTCCCCAGGGCGCGATGTTGAGTGCGGCGAGGGGAATCGCCACGGCTAGGCCGGTGGCGATTCCCGCGCCGACGGCAAGCGCCGTGACTCGCCGCCGCCACAGGAACGTCGCCACCACGCCCGGCGTGAACTGCGTGATCCCGTTGTAGTAGAGCAAGAGCAGTTCGACGACCGTCCGCTGCGCGGTCAGCCAGAAGCCCAGCGCAAGGAGGGCGACGACGAGGACGAGGATGCGCGTCAGCCGAGTGCGCGCTGCGTCGCCGGTCGCGATGCCGAACGCGTCGCCGGCGACGTTCTTGGTGATGACCGCGGCGCCGGCGAGCAGCAACGCCGAGGCGGGAATTAGCGCGGCGAGCGCGCCTGCGCCAACGACCAGCCCCAAGATCCACGCCGGATAATAGTGTTGCACGACGAGCAGAAACGATTGGTCGACGGCCGTTCCTTTTAATCCCGGCACGATCATCGCTGCCGACAGACCGGCGAAAATCATCAACGCTACGAAGGCTTGATAGAAGGGCAAGAAAATGGCGTTGCGGCGGAGTGCGTCGCCGCTGCGCGCGCTGTACGTCGCGCTAAAGGAGTGCGGTCCCATCGACCAGCCGATCCCCGACAAGAGGACGGTCGAAACGAACCAGACGGTGCCGTGAAAAGCGCTTCCGGTCGGAAGTACGAGCATCTGCGGATGCGTCGCCACGACCCGGTCGAACATCGCGCTCGGCGAACCGAAGAAGCGCACCGGAATCGCAATTCCCGCAAACGCCACCGCTCCCAGAACCAGGACGTCTTTAACGACGCTGGCCCAGGCGGTGCCGCGCAGGCCGGCGGTAAACACGAAGAGCGCGAGCACGAGAAACGCGATGCAGACCGAAGCCGTGGCATCGTAGGCGCCGTACCCTGCGATGCGGAGCAGGATCTGCAGCCCGCTCAACTGCAGCGCAACGTACGGAACCACCATCAAGAAATACAGGATCGCAGTCGCAATGCCGAGTGCGCGGCTGTTGTAGCGCGACTCGAAAAAATCCGGCGCGGTGAGAAGATTGCGCTCCTTTCCGACGCGCCAGATGGCCGGCGTGATGAAGTAGGAGATCACGTAGCCGCACACGCCGTAGGCCATCACGTAAAAAGCCGGGGCGCCGCCCGCGTACGAGAGCCCGGCGATGCCAAGAAACGTAAACGTCGTATAGATCTCGCCGGCGAGCAGCACCCAGAGAAAGAGCGTGCCGAACGAACGGCCGCCGACGATATATTGCGCCGGATCCATCTTGATGCGGCGCACGGCCAGCAGCGCGAAGACGATCGTGCCGAAGACGATCGCCGCGACGATCGTAAGCGCGAGCGGCGAGTGGCTCACCAGCGCTTCTCCAGACGCCCGATCGTCCAAAGGAAGGCCGGCGTCAAACAAGCCCAGCCGATTACCCAGCAGAGGAGAAACGGCAGCCCAAAGATACGCGGCTCGATGCGGTTGACGAGCGGCACGGCAATGCTAACCGCGGCAATCGGTATTACGGCCAGGAGCAGGCGCAGCATTGGGCGCATTTGCCTCGCCATGCGGCAACGTCCTTTTTCTGTTGGCCGCCACGTTATGGTTGGCCGGAGCATCGTTAAGCGTTTAGCCTAGTACTCGGCGGAGGTAAAAGGCAGCGATGAAACCCCAGCATTCAGGAGCCTGAGGGGCCGAGGGTGGTTGCGGAAACTCTTGATCCGCAGAGCGCGGCGCGTGAAGCCGGACTGCGCTACTTCGACGATCGCCAGCCGGGTATCACGCGCGAAAAACGCGCCAAGCATTTCGCCTACTTTCATCCCAACGGCAAGCCCATTACCGATGAAGCGGAACTGCGGCGCATCAAGGCGCTTGCGGTCCCACCAGCGTACACCCGTGTCTGGATCTCACCAAAGGCAAACGGGCATCTCCAGGCCACCGGACGCGACGCGCGCGGCCGCAAGCAGTACCGCTATCACAAACGCTTTCGCGAGGTGCGCGACGAAGCAAAGTACCATCGCCTCGTCGCCTTCGGACACGCGCTTCCGGAGATTCGCAAGGCCGTAGTCCGCGATCTCAGCGGCCCCGAGCTTTCCCGGCGCAAGGTGCTCGCCGCCGTCGTTTCGCTGCTCGATATGACCGGCATCCGCGTCGGCAACGAAGAGTATGCGCAGGCCAATGATTCCTACGGCCTCACGACCTTGCGTACGCGTCACGTGCGGCTGCAAGGCTCCAAGGTGCGGCTCAACTTCCGCGGCAAGACCGGAAAGCAGCATCGCATTCTGCTCGACGATAAACGCCTGGCCCGCGTCATCAAACGCTGTCGAGATCTTCCGGGCGAGGAGCTCTTCGAATATCTCGACGACATTGGTATCTCGCAGCGCGTCGGCTCCGACGACGTCAACGAGTACATACGCGAGATCGCGGGCGACGACTTTTCCGCCAAGGATTTCCGAACGTGGATCGGCACGGTCGAATGCATCGGCGCATTGACGGCGCCCGCCGAGCATCTCGCGGAAGCGAAAGCGAACGTTACGGCCGCGCTGGAGCGCGTCGCCGCGAGGCTCGGCAATACGCCCGCGGTTTGCAAAAAAGCCTACGTGCACCCCGGGGTGCTCGACACCTATATCGAGCGTCTGCGGCTGCCGCGAAATGCATCAAGAAGCACCAAGAGCGGCCCCGGCGCGTTGACGGCAGAGGAGCGCTTCGCTCTGCGCTTCGTGGAAAGATGGGAGGCCCAGGTTTAGTGCGGCAAGCTCTCGGCTATAAGGCAGAAGCAGTTTACAAACCATCGTCCAAAGGGAAGGGCTTAGCCGTGATCAAGGCGCTCAGCGATCTGTTTTACGAGACGCTTCGAGACATGTTCTACGCGGAAAAAAAGATTCTCCGGACACTTCCAAAGCTGGCAAAAGCCGTTAACTCGGATGACTTGCGCGAGGCGTTCCTGCACCATCGGGACGAAACCGTAGGGCAAGTCGAAAGGATCGAGCGCGTCTTCGAGATTATCGGCAAGCCGGCGCGCGGAAAGACCTGCGACGCCATCGACGGCATCATCCAGGAAGGCAATGAGGTCATGGCAGACTTCAAGGGCAACCCGGCGTTGGATGCCGGTCTCCTGGCAGGAGCGCAGGCGGTTGAACATTACGAGATATCGCGCTACGGCACGCTGATCGCCTGGGCCAAAGAAATGCGGTTGTCGGAAGCTCCAGGTCTGTTGCAAGAAACGCTTCAGCAGGAAATCAAGGCTGACGAACTGCTGTCGAAAATTGCGAAGAAGGCGGTCAACGCCGCGGCAGCTGCATAATAGCTATTCGCGTATGGCCATAAACGCAACGCATTACGACTACATCCCTGCGCGTCCGAAAGCCAAGAGAAAACGCGATCGTATCGTAAATGCAATTATTGAGACCCCAAAAGCAAGCCGGCATAAGTACGCGTTAATGCCCGAATACGGCATTATTGCGTTTCATGACGTGCTTGCAAAGGATTTAGAGTGGCCCTACGATTATGGCTTTATTCCGCAAACGCTAGCGCCCGATAAGGATCCTGTGGACATCCTGGCTGTGAATCGGGACGGCCTATTTTCAGGTTGCCTCGTCCAGGTTCGCATCATCGGTGCGATTCGCGAGACGAAGGACGGGATTGAGAACGATCGTCTGATTTCCGTCCCGTTGCCCAGCCCGGGGGCGCCACTTGCCACCGACGCTTATACCGAGATCTCAGACCTGCCTAAGGATGTACTTGAGAGAATCAAGAAATTCTTGGTACGCTATTCCTCGGATCAGGGAGACGCAATAGAGATCAGCGCTGTTGTGGGAGCACGCGAAGCGATGAAGACCGTTGCCGGTGGCCGGAGGAAGTTCAAGAAGACGAGGTCTGCATAAAACGGTGACTCGCTTTTGGGCTTGCCGTCAGTCGCTGTTTTGTTGCGCAACGTCACGGGTAGAAGAGGCCTGAAAGTGAGGACTCATGTACGATCAAGATAACGCGTTCGAATCCGAAATCTATTACGACCGAGAGCCAGCCACGGCGGCAGTTGAACGCCTGCACGGACTCGGCTATGGTCGCGACGACATCAGCGTGATGATGGACGACAAAACGCGCGAAAAGGCGTTTTCCGCGGTCGTGAATGCCAAAGGCAGCGAAGGCGTCGCTGCCGGCGCTACCGTAGGCGGCGTTCTCGGCGCAATCGTTGCGGGACTTACCGCCACGGGCAGCGTGGTCGCGATTGCGGGCACCGGCGGATTGGCAACACCTCTCGTTGTGGGCCCCTTAGCGGCTGCGCTAGCCGGACTGGGAGCCGGCGCGGCGGGCGGGGGAATTGTCGGCGGACTCATCGGCGTCGGGATTGGTGAGAAACGCGCCAAAGACTATGAAAAAGGCCTCCGCGAAGGCGGCATTATCGTCGCCGTTCGTCCGAAAACGAAAGAACATCGGGCCGACGTGCGCAAGGCACTCGACTCCGGGCGTCCCGCGAGCTACGGCGAAGTCGACCGCGACGTCGACTATGCCGGCGAGGTGCACGGAACGCGCGTCTAAGTAGTCACACGGAAAAGGGGATCGGGTTTCGCCGATCCCCAACGCCACTTGCAACTCGCAGTTGTCGGGGCGATTAGAGGCGCTGAAGCGGGTTCACGAGTAATGGTAACTGAGGCGATCGGTGCGGCGCCAGGAGCGGGTGCAGCCTCGCGCGCAGTTGCCTTGGTTGCGTCGCGATGGAGCCCTAAGCAAAATGCCGGATGAGATTGAAGTCGAGACCAAGGACCTGCAGGAGAGCATCCAGGACGTGGACGACGAGCGAGCGGAGCGTCAGCACGCCGAAAAAGTAGCGGGCTGGCTGCGGTTCATCGGCCTATCTACGGCGATTCTCGCGGTCTTCGCCGCGATCGCTGCTCTGCAGTCGAGCAATCTGGTCAACGAAGCGCTGATCCATCAGATCAAAGCGTCAGATACGTGGGCCGAATACCAAGCCGACCGGCAAAAGGATCACGTTTATACGATCGCGCTCAACGGTTTGCTCGACGCCGCTGCCGCGAAGCCGGCAACGAACGCGGCGGCCTCGCGGATCGCGGAGTACCGCGCGAAGATCGCTGACGAATCGCGTAAGGAAACGGCACTCTCGGATTCGGCGAAAGATTTAGAACGAGAAACCGAAGACGAAATGCGCAAACATCACGCGTTCGAATACTCGGTAGCGCTTCTCCAGGTCGCCATTGCTGTTGGGGCCGTTTCAGCGCTGACCCGGGTCAAGCCGATCTGGTACCTCAGCCTAGTCATCGGCGCAATCGGCAGCGCTTTCTGCGTTCTAGGCTTCATCCATTAGGAAGCTCACCCGCGGCAGCCCGGATTCGGTGAATTATCGAGACTGCAACGTTAAGTTGTCGACGTTGACCGCGTAGTTACCGGCGGCGACCAGGTGATTCGGCTCGGCGCAAATGATGCCGAGGTTGGGCCCGTTGATCACGACGAGGCCCGACGGTCCGCACGGAACCTGCCGCAGACCGTAGTTCGACAACAAGGTCGCGCCCGGACTGCCGGCGCTCACGTAGTAGGACGTGTAATTTTGATTCGCATAATAGATCGAACCCGCGGCCGCGGCCGTCGCCGCTCCAATCGCGAAGGCTCCCCAGAATCCGCCGCCCCAATACGCTCCGTACGGCGCCCAAGCGACGCCGCGATTCCATCCCCAGGCCGGGTAGTATCGGGGATTCGCGACGACGCGGCCGCCGTAGTAGTATGCGTTCCTGCCGCTGCTATTGTAATGGTAAGTGCCGTAGCTGTTGGTGTTCTTATTGTACACCGTCATATTGCCGGTGTTTTTGTTGTAGACTGCGGCGTTGCCGGTGTTCTTATTGTACGCCCCCGCGGAGTTCTTGCCGTTATAGGCGCCGCTATTGTAGTTGCCGTTATTATGATTGTACGTGTTCGAGTTCGTGTTCCGGTTGTATTGCGTCGCGGTGTTCGTGTTCTTGTTGTACGTCGTTGCGGTTCCGGTGTTCTTGTTGTACGCCGCGGCGTTCCCGGTGTTCTTATTATAGGCTGCGGATCCGTTCTTTCCGCTTGCAGCGCCGCTCGACGGCACGTCGTTGCTCATGTTGAAGCCGCGACCTTGGTTCGGCGCTGAGCGCGCCCCGCCGCCGCCGCCTCCACGGCCACCGCCGCCGCGCTGTGCCGAGGCCGTCAATGGCGCGGCTGCGAGCGCGATAACGAGGACGAGCGATAAGATTCTCATGGTTTGGGCTCCTCGTCGAGTTTGCCGTTTCCGGTTACGTACGTGCCCTTTGCCGTCTGCATAACGAAGACCACCGAGTGGGAGGCGACCTTCATCGTGGAGAGCGACATCGGTTGATCCTGATCGGTAAGATTGAAGTAGAACGTCGCCGATTTAAACTTGACGGCGTGCGGCTTTCCGCCCTGGACGAGCGTGAACGCCCCACCCGTACAACGAACGATGTCGCCTTGGTGAGCACAGTCGGCACCACGCAGAACGACCTTCGAGTACTTGTCGGCCGATTCCATCGTCAGCGTCTTGTTTGCTATCTTGAACGTCACGCCGGTGTACGTTTGTATGGAACCGTCTCGCTGCTGGATCCGGACGTTTCCGGTCGCCGACGCGGGCGTGCTCAGGGCGAGCACGAAGGCGACGACGATCAAGCCAACTGGCCTCATGCTGGCATCCTTTCGTGGAGCGCAAGGGCTTAGAATGTACCACGGATTGCGGCTGGGGGCCATATCCAAAAGCGCCGGAGTCAAATAAATACAACCCTTGCCAGATGCGCGGCCGCCGGATTGGCACCGCCCGAGGAAGGGGCAGGCCGCATGGCGGCGCATTTGGCGTTATGCAACAACGCTCGTACATCGGACCCCTGGCCGTCATCGGGATCGTCGTCGTCATCGCGCTCTTCGTGGGGAGTGCCTATAACTCGCTGGTGACGCTCGGACAGGCCGTCGACGCGCAGTGGGGGCAGGTGGAGAACGTCTACCAGCGGCGCGCAGACCTGATTCCCAATCTCGTCGCGACCGTCAAAGGCGCCGCGAACTTTGAATCGAGCACGTACGAAGCGGTCGCGAAGGCGCGCGCCAGCGTCGGGCAAATTTCGCCCCAGGTGGTGCAAAACGCCGTCAACAACCCGCAGGATTTCGCGAAATACGCGGCGGCGCAAGACCAGCTCGGCTCGGCGCTCTCGCGCTTGCTGGCGGTCGTGGAAAACTATCCGCAGCTCAAAGCGACGGAGAATTTCCAGACGCTCCAAGCGCAGCTCGAGGGTACCGAAAACCGCATCGCCTTCGAGCGCCGGAAGTACAATGAGGTCGCGCAGGCCTTTAATACTCGGCGCGACACGATTCCGACGGTCTTTTTTGCGGGTCTCTTCGGCAGCAAGTTCAACGAGAAGCCGTACTTCAAAGCGCAGGCCGGCGCCGAACAAGCACCGGTCGTGAACTTCAGCCCGTGACCAAGGCGCAGCAGGCTACGATCTCGGCGGCGATTGCCTCCGCCGAAGATGGCACCACCGGACGGATTGCGGTTCGCGAGATTCCCGATCGCAGCGTCGATGCATTCGAGCGCGCCAAGCGGGAGTTTGGGCGCATCGGCTTGCAGCGGCACGAACACGCCAACGCCGCGCTGATCCTGGTCGCTCCCCAAGCGCGCCGGTTCGCGATCATCGGCGATCGCGCGCTGCACGAGCGCGTCGGCGACGCGTTTTGGAACGATCTGGTGAACGAGAGCCAGCCGTTTTTCGCGCGCGGCGATACGACGGCCGGCATTCTCTTTGCGGTCGCGCGCCTGGGCGAGGTGCTGCACGCGCATTTTGCGGAGCCGGGCACGAGCTTAGCGTGAGAGTGCAACGAGCGCTCTGCGCGCTCGTGCTGGCGGCGCTTCCGGTCGCGGCGTTCGCGCAGGGCTTCGCGATTCCGCCGGCGCCCGACCACTTCGTGACCGACAACGCCGGCGCGCTTTCAGAAAGCACGCGGGCGTCGATCGAGAACGAACTGCAAGGCTACCAACGCGCCACGGGCCATCAGGTGATCGTCTGGATCGGCCGGAGCACCGGCGACGTGCCGCTGGAAACCTGGACCGGCGAGACCGCCGGCAAATGGAAGGTCGGCCGCCGCGGTCACGACGATGGTGCGGTGCTCTTCCTGTTTATGCACGACCGCAAGATCCGCATCGAAGTGGGCTACGGCTTGGAGAGCGCGCTGACCGATGCCGACAGCTACCGCATCATTAACGACGTGATTCGGCCGAAAATGCGCGCGAACGACGTCGACGGCGCGGTGAGCAGCGGCGTGGCTGCGATGCTGACGACGATCACGCCGGGGTACGCGGGCGTGACGCCGCCGCCGGAGGCCTCGTCGAGCGACGAATCGAGCGGCGTGTTCTACGTCATCTTCGGCGTGCTGTTTTTCGGCTTCGGCATGTTCTTCGTCATCATGCGGATCGTGCGCAGCATCCGCTACGGCTATCTGGTGATGCGCGAGGGCTCGGCGCAGGCCAACCGCGACATGAAGCGCTCGGCGTTCTGGGGTGCCGGCTTCGTCGGCGGTTTGACCAGCGGAGGCGGGGGCGGTTGGGGCGGCGGCGGCGGCGGATTTTCTGGCGGCGGCGGCGGTTTCGGCGGCGGAGGTGCGTCGGGCGGATGGTAGCAGCGGCGGTGTTCGTGTTGCTCGCGCTTGGGACGCCGCCTACGGTGGCGCCGCAACACTACGTGATCGACGAGCCGGGCATACTGACCAACGCGACGACAAGTTGGGTCGCGCAGAACCTGCAAACGTTCCAAGCGCAGACGGGGCATCCGGTCTTCGTCGTAATCGCGCGCAGCAGTGCCGAGGCACCGCCGGAAAACTTCGCAGGCGACGATGGCGCGGTGCTGTTCCTCTGGCTGCACCAGCACGACGCAAGCATCGTCGTCGGATCGCGGCTGCGCGAGGAGTTGAACGATGCGGTGACGGCGCAGATTCTCGACGTCGTCGTGCGGCCGCGAATGCGGCGCGAGAATGCCGATAGTGCGGCGGCTTTTGGCGTGGACGCGATCATCCACGCGATCGCGCCGCAATACGCGAACGTCACACCGCCGAAAGCGACGCCGCTGATTCTCTTCGCGCGCGGCTTCATGTACACCGCGGTGTGGCTGGTGTTCGCGGCGATCGTCGTCAGCTTGATCGTGCGCGCGATTTCGTGGGCGCGGTAGTCGTTCCGGCTCTCTAGCGCGGCGGTCTCGCGGGTAGCGCTCTCGTCGCTGAAGCTAGCGGCAATCTGTCGCGCGAAGCATCGAGCGGGCGTGCCACGATACGATAGTCGAACTCGAGCCTCGAACGGCCGCCTTGGGTCTCGCGAACTTGGAAACCGGAGGGCGACTTGACGCTCACAAAGAGCCCGCGCGTATCGCCCAGCGGCGTGAGGAAGACGTAGTACGGGCTGCTTCGATCCATAACGCTGGCAAAGGCCGGGTCGATCGCTATGTTCGCCGTGCCGGCGAACATACGGGCAGTTCCGACGTCCTCGATGGTTGCCGAAGCCGACTCCGATGCGTAGGCAAGAACCTGTTGGCCCTCGCTGCTCTGGTGCTGCACGCGCAGAGATTTCTTACCGGTGATCTTCCCCGTGCACTTTAGATTCGCTCGCGCATCGATGATACAGGAATCGTTGTTCGCATCGTTCGAGCCCACGAAGATATCCGTCGAGTTATCGTCCGAAAAGGCAGCCACAGCAACTCCGCCGTGGCGGGACTCCCCCGTGACGCCCATGGCGCCGCCCTTACCGTAGACACCGGTCTCCACGAGCCCCGAATCGCCATCGCCGTAACCCGCAACGCCCGCGAAATCCTTTGGACTGCTCGTGTGGCCCTCGATGCCGTTATCGCTGGATGATTTTCCTAACACGCCTTGACCGTTCGAGGAGCGGCCATACACGCCGTGCGCCGTACCGTTCGAGTTGGTGGCGACGCCGGCAACGGCGGAGTTCCCGTTGGTCGACGAAGTCGTACCGTACAACCCGTTGCCACTCGAGGCTTGACCTTCGATGCCGCCGCCAGAACCCGTGTTGTCCCAGTTCAGGCAGTAACCGGATGAGGAGCAGGATCCGCTGGTTTGCGCGTGTTCGGCTCGCACGACTCCGAAGCTGGATAAACCGATCGTCGCGCCGATCGCGATTACGCCTACGGTTATCAAAGACTGCAGCCGAGGTGTCGTCCTATTCATCGTTGGTCCTTTCTTTTGAGATACAGCTGAAATTACAATGCCCAAACATTTCCCTGGCAAGCATTCGACCCAATTGAATCGTACCACTTAAATCATGATTTAGCTCATAAAACGCGGTGGCACAGTTTTCGTTGGCGCGCAGACCGGGCGCGTTGACGGCAGTACTCTGGGCTAGATGCGGCAACGGCGCGCACCCGAGGCGGCGAAACGGGCTGCGCCGAACACCTCCAGCGGTTGGAGCGTTTCCAGGAGGCAAGGAGATGACGATATCAGGTCTTCGCTGGCGCTGCGCGTCTACGCGGCCGCTGCAATGCTCGCAGGTTGCGCCGGATCGCCGGCGCCGATCGGTAATCCCGGCGCAAGCAGTATCGAGCAAGTGCTTTCTCACCATCGTACCTTTCGTTACACAGGCAACGAGCAAACGTTCAAGGTTCCGGCTGGTGTCACGCTAATTGCGGTGGATGCGCGAGCAGCCGGCGGGGGCGCAAACACTTCGGACGGCCAGGGCGGCCGCGGCGGTGGCGGCGGCTCGTCGTATGTCGAGCGAGGTGCGCGAAAATATAAGAGCCGGCAAGGTTGGAAAGACGCCACCGGTAACGGCGATGTCGTCGTTAGCTGGTGAAGGCGTTGAAGTGAAGGCCTAGCCGGGGCCTGCGCCGGCGCAACTGTAGTCGAGCGTCGTGCTGCAGAGCACGAGATCGAGCGTCGTCTCCGCGCCGTCTTTCACGACGGCGCTGCGCTGTTGCGGAGGCACGTCGTTGGAACTGGCCGACAGCGTATACCGGCCGGGCTTTAAGCCAGTCAAGCGGTACGCGCCGTGCTTGTCGGTAGAGGTGTGCTGTGAACCGATCGCAATCGTGACGTTGGCCAGCGGCTGACCTGTCGTCGCGTCGGTGACGTGCCCGACGAGCACGGCCAGTACAAAAGCCGTGGCCGCCGCGCTGAACTTCGAGAACTTCATAAGCGCCAAGCTTCGTCACGCGTGGACCTGGCGGCCTGTCGAGCTTGCGAAGCAGGTCGCCGCCTGCTACGAGCCACATCAAGATCCGCAGTGGATTCCGAGACGATGCACCGCGCTCTAGCTAGCACGACGCTCGCGCTTGCGGTCGCAGCCGCCGAATTCGTACGACTGTAAGTCGTTAGCAACGACGGGCCATCAAGTGATCGTGTCGAATTGGGCAGACGACGGGCGGCGCGGCCACGACGACGGCGCGGTGCTCTTCGTCTTCATCTGCAGGTTTTTATGGTACTGGCTTCGGCGGCGGCAGCTTTTCCGCGGGCGGCGGGAGTTTCTGCAGCGCGTCTTAGTTCCAACTAAGAGTCACCAGCCCATCGCCTGTCGCGTTTTTCCAGCCCTCCCACATGTGAACGTTGGTGGCACTCGACTCGACATAGGATGATCCACCACCGCCACCGCCACCCGGAACGACACCTGAGGAGGGCCAGCCGCCGCCGCCTCCACCGCCGCCCCCGCCGTAGTAGCCTCCGCCACCGCCAGCACCGCCGGCAACATAACCATACGGGTGCCTTGGCCTCCCGCTCCGCCGTCGGCCAGAGTTCCCCGCGCGCCAGACCCTCCTTCCTCGCCGTGGTTGATGCCGGGACCACCGGCACCGCCGCGTCCCCCTTTAGATTGGGTGCCGCCGCCGCCGCCGTGAGCGCCGAACCTGGCGGGTTTGCCGCCACCGCCGATAAGGCGACCGCCACCGCCGCCTATTGGACCATCGCCGCTGCTTCCAGAGGAGGTGTAACTGTAATCATCACCGCCGGCACCGCCGCCGCCGCCGGCAACGAAAATTCGGTCACTTAGCGCGCTGCCATCAAGTCGTATATCCGATGCCCCGCCGCCACCGCCGCCGGCACAGTCGTTCTGACAACCCTTCGGATAGTGATCTGAGGTCCCACCGTCGGCGCCGCCGCCAAAGCCGCCGTGGGCTCCCGAACCTGCACCACCGACGAATACAAGGAGCTTCTCGCCCGGTGTAACAGGAATAATCGCGGACACGCGACCACCGTTACCGCCCGCAATGTCGGAAGCGCCTCCGGCCGCGCCCCAAGCCTCGACGGTGATTTTGTGCACGCCGGCCGGCACTCGGAACTGTTGCCCCTTGCCGGTGTAGTGAAACGTTTGACTGTCCGTGTTCTCAACTCGGCTTACATTCTCAAGAGATGCTCCGGAAGGCAGATGCGATTGGCCGCATCCCGCGAGCAACACCGTAGCCACGCAGCTATTTAGCGCGTAGCGGCCAAGGTTAGGACTCTTCATTACTCCACCCCTCTCCGGTCCACGTAGCGGGACGTTCGCCAACAATATTCGGCACGCCAATCGCGGTTCCATCGCGACAAGCTAGCACAGATTCCGAGTCCGTGGAAGTGCTGGGTAGCGCAATGGGCCGGCTGTGTTAGATGCACGGGAACAGAGTTGCTCGAAGTGCCGGCCCCTTTACGAACTTGTAAGACCGCGGCCGTAAGAAGGCCGCAGCTGATTTTACTCGTTCGGGTGCGTCTTGCCCTTGATCGGGGCGCCTGGGATGATCGGATGGGTTGGCGGCTTCTCGGGGGGAAGTATGGGGATGATCGGGGTTGATGGTACGCCACCGCTAACCTGATCCATCTCCTGGTCTCTCTTCTGGTCGCTCATTTTCAGCCTTTCTCGCGCGGCAAAATCACCGCGCTTAGCGTAGAGTACCAGCGGAGTGAGAAGTCGGGAGGAATGGCTCGGGAACAACTTGTGGAGGGAAACCGGCGGGAGTTTCGGCGGCGGCGGTGCATCGGGCGGATGGTGAGACTGCGCCTACATCTATTGGCCGGCATCGTTCTGGCATTCGCGTTGTGCGGACCCGCGTTCGCGGCCGATTTTGCCGTCCCGCCGACCCCGGCCCACTACGTCACGGATAACGCGGGTGCGCTTTCGAGCGCGACGCAAACGTCGGTCGACGCCGAACTCAAGGCCTACGAAAAGGCGACCGGACATCAAGTAATCGTCTGGATCGGCGACACGACCGGCGACGTTCCGCTCGAGACGTGGACCGGCGAGACCGCACACCAGTGGCATGTCGGGCGGCGCGGCAAGGACGACGGCGCGATTCTGTTCTTGTTTATGCACGATCATAAGGTGCGCATCGAGGTCGGGTACGGGCTCGAAGGTTCGCTGACCGATGCCGACTCGTCGCGGATCATTCGCGACGACATCGTGCCGCGGATGAAAGCCAACGACCCCAACGGCGCCGTCAGCAGCGGCGTTGCCGCGATGCTGACGACGATTACGCCCTCGTACGCGGGCGTCACGCCGCCGCCGGCTGCCGAGAACGTCGCGCCGCCGGTTGTCACGGGCGCAGTCATCTCGCTGTTCGGGCTCTTTGGCGTGTTCATGCTGTTCATCGCGTTTGTGATCGTGATGCGCATCATCGGCAGCATCCGCTATGGTTATCTGGTGATGCGCAAGGGCGCGCCCGCGGCGAAGAAGGAGATGAAGGGCTTTGCATTCTGGGACAGCAGCGGCGGCGGCTCGTCGTCGTCGAGCAGCAGCGACGACTCCAGCAGCAGTGACGACGACTTTTCGTCGGGCGGCGGTGATTTCGGCGGCGGCGGCGCCTCGGGCAGCTGGTAGAATGGGCCGCGCACGTGTGAGGCGATTCGCGCTGGCGCTCGTAGCGCTGCTCTATGCGGTGCCGGCAGTGGCGGCGAACGTGGGCTTCACGATTCCCCCGACGCCCGCGCAGTACGTTACCGACAACGCGAACGCGCTGTCAGAGAGCGCGCGCACGTCCCTCGAGAACGAGCTGCACGCCTACGAGACGGCGACGGGCCATCAGATTATCGTCTGGATCGGGCAGACGACCGGCGACGTTCCGCTGGAAACCTGGACCGGCGAGACGGCCGACCATTGGAAGATCGGGCGACGCGGCAAAGACGACGGCGCAGTGCTCTTTCTATTCATGCAAGACCACAAGGCGCGCATCGAAGTCGGCTACGGGTTGGAAGGCGCGCTGACCGACGCCGACTCGTTCCGCATCATTAACCAGGTAATCCGGCCGCGGATGCGCGCCAACGATGTGGACGGCGCGGTGAGCGGCGGCGTCGCGGCGATGCTGAAGACGATTACGCCGTCGTACAACGGTGTTTCGATGCCATCGGAAGAGGCGCAGACGTCGCAACCGTTGACGGGCAAGGACGCCTGGGTGCTCGTCATCCTCGGGCTGATCTTTCTCTTGGCGATCGTTATCGTGACGAAGGCGGCTCGCGGCGGATATCTGGTGACGAGCGGCGGATTTGGTGGGGGCGGGTTCGGCGGTGGCGGCTTTGGCGGCGGCGGATTCTCCGCAGGCGGCGGCGGGTTCGGTGGCGGCGGCGCTTCGGGCGGCTGGTGATGTTGACGTACGACGTATTGATCTCTGCGGGGCACGAAGGGCGCCCGGCCAGTTGCGCGCACTTTCCGCAGCATCATTGCAATCTCGGAGCCGCGGGGGAACGGGCCTGGACGCCGATCGTCGCGGATGCCGCGACGCGAATCTTGCGGCAACATGGCGTGAGCGTCGTCCGGCTTCCGGCCGACTTCGCCGGCAAGTATCGCGTGGGAGCGGCGGTCTTCATTCATTTCGACGGATCGAATCCGCCATGCGCAAGTCGCGCATCGGTGGGCTACGCTCATTCGAGTGATGCAGCGGCTGCAGCGGCCTGGCATCACCTGTACGGCTGGTATTGGCCGTTCGGCTTTCAGCCTGACAACTTCACGAACGGCTTGCGCGCGTATTATGCGTACTCGCAAGTGGAAGCAAGCCGCGGCAGTTTGGTGCTCGAGCTTGGCGAGATTACGTGCCCGGCGCAACGCGCGTGGTTGGCGCCGCGACTGCAGTGGGAAGGCGCGCTGCTGGCACACTTCTTGAGCGCTCTATTGGGCAAAGGGAGCACGTGAAGATCGTTCTCCGCCCACGCTCCACAGGAGAACAAGAAGTGAGACTCGTTCGAGTTGCAATTATAGGCATCGCCGGCCTGCTCCTGAGTGCATGCGGCTTTTCCGCGATGCCGAGCAGCAGTCCGAACGTCTCTTCTGCGCAAAGCCGCTACGCAGGGACCGCGCCTGCTACGTCTCCATCGTTCCTGTACGTTGCTAACACAGCGTATCCCGGTACTGCCATCGACGTCTTCGATAGCAGCGACCTGCGCAATCGCCCGGTGAGGCGTGTTACTCACCGGGTCGCTGCCCCCGCTGGAATATTTGTTGACCGACACGACAACCTTTACGTTGCCGATGGCCTCGAGAGCGGTCACGACCACGTGACCATGTACGACAAAGACGGAAGACTGATAAGGACCTACCTCGGGCTCGAGTACGCCGTGGATGTCGTTGCCGGAACGGACGGCACGGTCTACGCCGCCGACTGCGACGGCCGACGAGTACTTGAATATGCGCCCAATACTACAAAGATCATTCGCACGATACACCTACCCGACGTCGGCTGTGTAGCCTCGCTGGCCTTGGACGCCAAGAACAATCTCTACGTGGGCTACACTTCCAAGAACACGCCCTGGAGCCAGGTACGACGCTACGCTCCTGGAGCGACTCGTGGCGTCGACTTGCTGCCGCGCAAGACCGTCTTTTTCATCGGAAGAATCGGCATCGACAAAAACGGCTATCTCGTCGTGGTCAACTATAGTGCCATCGACGTTTTTACCGAGCCGAACAAGCCGCCCGCGCTGATCATCAACACCGGGCAACAGTTGCCCGACAACTTTGCATGGAGCCGAGACGAAGGCGTTATGTACGTTAGCAGTACTTATGAGGGCAACGCTCGCCGCCTCTCAAGCAGTGGCCCGAAGTTGGCGAACACCGTTGTGGAAATCACCTACCCGGGCGGCAAGCGTCTAGCCGTGCTTCGATTCTCGAAGCGGAATTATGGGATTCCCACGGGCGTCGCCGTCTACCCGCCCGCGCCATTTTGAAGGCCGCCTTAGTGGAGTCCACGCAAAATACTTTGATCGCGGCGCCCGCCCGGGTGTCCGGTTTTGACGCCGCTGTTTATTAACCCGCGCCAGAATCTAGGGGTAATGGCCCTACGTCAATCAAGCTTGGCTACTTTTGACTTCGTAACTTAGGAATGCGAAAGCTCTGCCCATCACAGCGCCGATAGACGTATCCTGCTACGTTGCCCGTGGCGTCGCGATAGAACGTTCCGGTCGCCGTGTCATCGGCAAGCGTTGTGGCGTTGGGACTAACAAAAATCTCCGGCTCAGTCTCGCCCTCAAAGGTTGTCATCAGGCGTGAACCGTTGACGCTGAGGGTTTCAATTAATCCCGGAGCCCATTCGTAGCGCCCTGCAAATGGAGCAAGCGCCGTCGGCGTCATCCTTATGCCCTTTGCGTAGTTCTTTAGCAAGACGGTGACTTGCGACGCCTGCGCCATCCACTTGCCGTGCTCTTTCGCGTATAGGAACGTTATTCGGTAGTTCGTGAACATCGTTCCACCCGGATACTTTTCCGTCTCCAGCGATTTGCCCGTTACAAGCGCTGTTTCCCCAATGAAGCGTACCGACGGGGGCTCAAGCCACACGCCGAAATCGGGATAGGGCAGGGCCTTTTTCCCGGTGATGATGGCAGATTTGGTAAGAATGACGCCTTCGTCGTTGATGATCTGATAACGGTCCGATGTATAGCGAGCCCAGGTTGCGAAATCATTTGAGTCGAAAGCGCTCATGCGTAAATTGGCTATTCGCAAGATCTCTTTTGCATCGTCCGAAGTCGTGCTGCCTGCCGCGTAACTGCTTAGCCCAAGAGCGGCGAATATGATGACGACGCTACAAACTGAGAGACGCGTGATATTCAAGGAAATATCTCCTTTGTGAGTGCCAGTGACACGATCATAACATGGTACTCGCGCCCAAGGCTCCGCGTGATTAGCGAACGAGCCGCGGCCTCCGTCCTCTTCGCCTCGGAATCGAGCGGAAGTTCTATAATACAGATGCCGCGAAAACGTCCGGGCCCCGGTCCTTCCCCCGGGTCCGAGTCCTTGTCCCACTCATTCTTTATGTAAAATAGGGCGACTGGACACAACTCCTCGGCACACGTTCTTGAGCGCCCTCTTGGGCAAGAGGAGCATTTCCGTTGAGGATCGGCTTCGAAGGTAGCTTCCGACCTTGAACGCCAGGCTAGGGAGAGCCGATGAGCAGCCCCGTCGGGAAACTGACGCCCTTCGTGATCGTCCGAAGGAGCTTCGCGCCGCCGGGACTATACACGGCCACGTAGCTGCCTTTTACATCGTTTGCGCTGGCGATGTAAAGGTTGTCCGCGGCATCAACTGCGAGTGCCGTTGGGTTGAAGTTGCTGCCCGAAATTTTGCGGATCGGCTGCGTGCCTCCGGGCGCATAGACCGAGACCGAGCTTCGGGTTGGTGGCAAGGGCCGATTTGCCACATAGAGCCGGCCTTTTGAATCCACTGCGAGTTGTCCCGGGTAGTCGAGGCCCTTTGTGATTCGTCGAATCGGCTTCGAGCCTCCGGGGGCAAAGACACTGACGGAGCGGCGGCCGTAGTCGCTCGCGACGAAGAGTTCTCCTGAGGGACCAACAGCCAACGCGCCGGCCCCGTCGATTCCGTCGTGTATCGCCCGCACAAACTTCATGCGCCATGGCTTTTGCGCCGGCGCATAGATGCGAACCCCGCCTTCGCCCGCGTAAAGATTGCCCGACTGGTCGAAAACCAACTCCTGGCAGATGCAATGCTCGATGACCTTAACGGCATGTACGCAGCCAGGCGCGAAGACGAGGAGTTCGGCTCCGCCGCTTGCTTCATAGAGATAGCCATAGTGATTAGCTACTAACACTCCGAACCCGGCACCGCCACGCGTGTCCTTGAGTTGCAGGGTCCGTGCGTTGAAGGCGTAGATGGCCGGGTAGCTCGGATTTCCGTTCGCCTCGCAGAGATCGCCATGCAAGTCGAGAGCCATGTGAGCCTGAGATACATATGGGGCGTCAGCCGAGTGAAGCGGCGTCGTGCTGCCCAATGCGTACATCGACAGTGTCGCACCGCCGACGTAGAGGAACGGGCCGGCGATCGCCGGAGCTCCAGAAGGTTCGCTCGTGCGCAACGACCCCATGGAGCACCCTGCGCCGCCAAGCAACGCCGCCAGCAACGCGAGCCCACAAAGTCGATTACTCATCGTCCGGAGAATATTCGGAGTGCCCTGACCCAGGTCCTGAGCCCACTGACCCGTATCTTTCTGGGTGCCCTCGGTCGTCTTCATGGCAGTAGCAAGTTTTTGAAGGGGACCTTAACGATGACCGACCGCAAGATGGATACACCTCCCATAGTGTCGCCGCAGGAGTGGGAAACCGCCCGCCGGCAGCTGCTGATAAAAGAAAAAGCCCATACCCGCGCTCGTGACGCGCTCGCCGCGGAGCGTCGCCGCATGCCGTGGATGCGCGTCGAGAAAGACTACACGTTCGACGCTGCAAAGGGCAGGGTCAGCCTCCTCGATTTGTTCGAGGGACGCCGCCAGTTAATCATCTACCGCGCGTTTTTCGAGCCCGGCGTGTTCGGTTGGCCCGAGCATGCTTGTCGCGGATGCTCGTTCGGCGCCGATCAAGTCGCTCACCTCGCGCATTTGAACGCTCGCGATACCACGCTCGCCTACGTCTCACGAGCGCCGCAGGCCGACATCGCGCGCGTCAAGGCACGGATGGGTTGGGCGATGCCGTGGTACACGATGACCGACAGTTTCGACGCCGACTTCGGCGTTGACGAATGGCACGGCCACAACGTCTTCTTCCGGGACGGCGACAGGGTGTACCGCACGTACTTCGTCAACAGCCGCGGCGACGAGGCGATGGGAAGTACGTGGAGCTACCTCGACATTACGCCGCTCGGGCGCCAAGAGATCTGGGAAGACTCGCCGGCGGGCTACCCCCAAACCGAGCCTTACACGTGGTGGAACTGGCACGACTCTTACGGCGCTCCGCAGGACGCCCGGTGGAACGACGTCGTCGCTGCCGCACAGGAGATTCTAAAATGATCCTGCTCGCGCATATTCTGGGGCTGCCGGTGGAAGAGGCTTTGGCACCGTTGGCGAGCGGCGCCGGAACCGGGACGGTGATTTGGCTCGCCACGACTCTTGCGATTCTAACGAGAGCGCTACGATGAATTCGCTGCAAAATCAGTCCGCGGTCGTGATCGGGGCGAGTTCCGGTGTCGGGCTCGCGACGGTGAAGCAGTTGGTTTCCGAGGAAGTCTCGGTCGTCGCTGTTGCGCGAGGACGCGAGGGACTCAGCGCATTGTCCGCTCGGTTCGACGGTGCGGTGCGAACCGTCCAAGCCGACGCGACCGAGGCGACGACCGCGGAGCGTTTGCTGCGCGAGTTCGATCCGAAACTCGTCGTGCTCGCCGCCGGCATTCGGCCGCCCATGGGGACGTTGGACGAGTTCAGCTGGGAGGATTTTTCATCGCCGTGGAACGCCGATACGAAAGCGGCATTTCACTTACTCAAAGCCGCGCTCGCACTTCCGCTGCGCGCGGGCAGTACGGTTGCGATCGTTTCGAGCGGCGCCGCGATCGCCGGTTCGCCGCTCTCGGGCGGCTATGCCGGCGCGAAGCGCATGCAATGGCTGATGGCGCAATACGCGCAAGAAGTTTCCGACGCGAAGAAGCTCAGTATCCGCTTTCTTGCCGTCGTGCCGCGCCAGCTCATCGTGGACACCGCGATCGGAACCACAGCAGCCACGAATTACGGCGCTACGCAAGGCCTCTCGGCAGCGGAGTTTCTCAAGCGCCGCTGGAAGGTGCCGCTTGACGCCGATAAAGTCGCCGCGGCGATCGTGAACGGGTTGCGCGGAGAGATCGCGGACGAAGTCACGGCAATCGCGGTGACCGGTGAAGGCGTCGAAGCGTTGGAGTAAGGATGGACGATCAAGCGCGCGCGCTGCTACCGGCGATGCAAGAAGCACGCGATCAATTCATGGAGCTGGTCGACGAAGTGCGGCCCGAGCTTCATCGGTACTGCGCGCGCATGACCGGCTCGGTCTTCGACGGAGAGGACGTCGTCCAAGAGACTCTAGCAAAAGCGTATTACGCCCTGGGTCAGATGGTGCAGCCGCCCAACTTAAAACCGTGGCTGTTCCGGATCGCACATAACACCGCTATGGATTTTTTGAAACGATACGAGCGACAGCACGTGGAGCCCGTCGCCGACGTGCCGGAGCGCGCGGAGCCCGACGAAGCCGGCGTCGATCCGGAGTTGGTGGAAGCGGCGCTCACAATCTTCACCGAACTTCCGCCCGTGCAGCGCAGCGCTGCGATCCTCAAGGACGTGCTCGGCCAGACGATCGAGGAAACGGCGGACACGATGGGAACGACCGCCGGCGCCGTGAAGGCGGCCTTGTCGAGGGCGCGGGCAAATATCGCTCGAACGCCACGTTCGCGTTTAGCGGATTCGACACGACCTGTCGCCGGAGAAACGCTATCGACGCTACACCGATACGTCGATCTCTTCAACGCGCATGACTGGGATGCGTTACGTGCTCTGCTTGCCGCGGAATCACGTCTCGAAGTCGTTTCGCGCGTGCAACATCCGCGCGCGGTGGATGCGGGCTACTACGATCGTTACGCCGCATACACGAAGACCCAGGACCTCCGCGCGGAAGCCGGTTTCGTCGATGGCGTTCCGGTGATTGCGATGTTCGACCGGCCATCCAGCCTGAAGCCCGCATACTTCATTCTGCTTGAGATCGGCGCGGGCCGGATCTCGTCCATTCGCGATTTCCGTTATGTGCCGTACATCGCTAAGGATGCGCTCTTTTCGCCGTTATAAACCGGCTAAGCTACATCCGAATTACAAGCGGGGGCGCGAGCACCGCGCGTTCGTGGCTGTCACGTGGGGCCAACGTGACGCGCAACGTATAACTCCCATGCGCCAAATGCGGATAGAGATCAGATAGCGCCACAACCCGCTCTTCCCGATTTGCGCCGATAGTCTTACAGGGATCCGGAGTACGTGCGGCGTTAGCCGGTCCAACTACGTTTTGCCCGCTGCTCCACACCGGCATGTCGCGGGCCTTTACTGACTTCGAAATGGCTTTGCCGGAGGAGTCGCGCAGAAGATACTCCATGTCGTAGATAGCCGAAGCGCAGATGACGCTGTGCTGATAGGGGCTATCGGTTGTAAATTCCTCTGCAAGCATGAGTTGACCGCCCGACGTGCGCGCGAGCGAGACTTTCACGCTGAGATGCGGAAGCGAAGCTGATCTGGTCGCGCGCTCTTGACCCAAGGGCGGTCCCAGCACGGCTGCGGTGACAAGAGGTACAAATAGAAACGCTGTACTTTTCATCGATAGAAACCTTATTCTATACAATTCTATACAGGGAAGAGGGTAGCCCCCGGCGCGAGCGCGTTACGGTGCTGACGATGCTACGCAGCTGTCACTGATCGAAAACGTGGCTTTGAGTAGCTTGCTGCGTCGCTCGTACACGAACGGCGTGGTCTGCAAAGACCGTGAATGTGCGATCGGTACCGATCGTAACTTCCCGGCCGCGAACAAGGTTGTGAGCGAAGAAGCCCACGGGGCCCAGGAACACCGAAGACAAAAGGGTCGCCGTGCTTGCCGCCCCTTTCGAGTCACCGCTCTCACTCGCGTGATGCGTCGTGGAAAGCTGAATCATGCCGCCATCGCTGCTGTGAACCCAGTCGACGCTCATGGAGAGTTTACCTCCGCTTCCGTTACTCGCAGCGCGTTCCACTGCGGTGACGGTGGCATGCCCGTTCGAACCAGCCGGGACAACTATCCAACCGTTCACGAGGACCGGCTTTTTCACTACAACTGCGACTTGATCGTTGACGCTGGCTGTAGCGGAGGAGACAGGCTCGGCTAGAGAAACAACGACGGCGGTTCCGGCGGGAACCAGAACGCTGTGAGAAACCGTAGCTGATGGGGCGGCAAGTGCGGCGTAGGGCCAGGAAAGCGCTATTGCGAACGTCGACGCACAAAGGCGCGGCGTATACCGCCAAATTGCCGCAATTCCATCACGGTGCCCGAACCGCGGTTTCGCAACATGCATGGCTCGCACGGCCCTGCAGTGGGAAGGAGCGCTTTTGGCACGCTTCTTGAGTGAGCGCATGGTAATAAAGAGTGTTCCCGGCCCCAGGCCATTTTGAGACAAGGCGACGCGGGAACGACTTTAGAACGAAAGGCGATGGTTCGGACGCTACGAGACGACGAGCGCGCAGAGAGTACTACGTGGACGCCAATCGAGCGGCCTAGGCTTATCGAGCGTCTCGCGGTCTCGGCGAGCTTTCCTATAGCATTGCTGGTTGCACCCGCCGGCTATGGTAAGAGCATCGTGCTCCGGCAATACTTTGGCGGCTTGCGACAGCCGCGCGTCCTATTCGCAGTCCGCGCCGAGCACACGACGCTGTTGAGCTTTTTGCGGGGATTCGCAGAGGCGCTGGGCGAGAGTGCGCCGCATGCGATCACTGCTCTGGCAGGGGCATACGAACGCAATCAGGCGTCACCCAAGCGGGCTGCCGATTTGGCCGGCTGGATGAACGCGCACTTGGAATCATTCTCCGGAATCATCGCTGTCGATGACCTCCACGTCGCAGACGACGACGTCGACGTTACGAGATTTCTAACATCTCTGATCGAGCGAAGCAAGGATCGTATCCGTTGGATTCTCGCCTCGCGATCGACGACCGGGCTTCCAGTAGGAAGCTGGCTTGCCTATCACGATGCGGACTTAGCGATTGACGAACGCGATCTCCAGTTTACCCTTGCAGAAGCTGCGGCTGCCGCACATGCCTTGGGACTGTCGATCCGTGACGATGAGCTTCGGGATTTGCTCGGCCTGACGGAAGGCTGGCCGGCCGCCGTGAGCTTTGCCTTGCGGACGTCCACGCGCTCGTCAGACCTTCGGAATGTATCCGCTGTCACACGTGAGATGATCTATCGCTTCCTGGCGGAGCAAGTCTATGGCGCGCTCGACGAGGAGGAGCGCAGCCTGCTCGAAGTCGCGATGGCGCTGCCGACGATCGAGGTTAAAGTGCTCGAGCGGGCCGGATTCGATCGGGCGTTACAAGTCGTCGAACGCTTGCGCGAGCGAACGGCGTTCATCCATGAAGAATCGCCTGGCGTGTACCACTGCCACGATCTATTCAGGAATTTCCTCTGTCATCAAAACGCGCTCGTTGGGAAGCGCTCCCACGAGATCGTTCAGAAGCGAGCGGGCCAAGCGCTTGAGGAGAGTGGCGACGTCGAGCACGCGATCGCCGCTTATGCTGCTGCGGCGTCACGCGAAGACGTACTCCGCCTTCTGGAGAGCCACGGGTTTGATCTTCTGGAGCGAGCTCGAGGCGACGTAGTTTGGCGCACCGTCAAGTCGCTCGACGAAACCACTCGGCGCGAAAACGCTACCATCCTCGCCTTGCACGGCGCCCTCCAGGCGACGGCCGGCAAGTTCACCAGAGCCGAATCGCTCTTGCGCCGCGCGCTCGCTCGCGTCGGCGATAATCGCGATCTAATGGCAACAACGAGTCTACGCCTCGCCTCAATGATGGCAAATCAGGGTCAAGACGTTAGTATCCTACTGGAAAGAGTCGGCGACGATTTGGAACAAACCGCCGCGCACCGAGCTGAAGCTATATCGTTGATTTCCGGCCAACAGGCGGTGAGCGGGGACCCCGGCGTCGCCGCGAGCGCAGCCATGCGTGTCGAGGAAATGCTGTGCGACGTCGATTCCGACGCGGTGCGCGCCAAAATTCTCCATCGTATCGGCATCGCCTACCATCACCTAGGCATGGCGGCGCGCGCTTTCGAGGTGCTGAGACAGTCTTGCGAGCTGGCATCGGACTTGCACTTATTCGGGCTGGAAAGTAGGGCAAATGCCGTACTTTCGAATTTAGCATTGCACGAACGCGACGACGTCGCGCAACAGTGGCGGTATGCGGAATTGGCGGTTGTTTCTGCGGAGAAGGCGGGTGATTCGTTTGCATTGCAAACTGCGTTGCTTCAAATGCTGAGCGCTGAGATGCGCCGAGGTGATGTTGAAGCCAGTATCGCGATCGAGCAACGATTGGCTACAGTAAGGACCGGCGAGCTGGCGAGTCGCTATCTTACGATCTTTCGCTCGACCCGCTTGGCTTGGGAAGGGCGGTTCGGCGAAGCACATCATTTGTTATCTACGTGTTGGAACCAAATGACGTTCAGTGTCGATCGTGTCTCATGCGGAGGTGAATACGGACTGTTTCTCGCGCTCGATGGAAAGCGCGAAGAATCGGCAAGGTTACTGAAGGAAATTCTGGCGATCCTGGAGCGCCAAGAAGTAACCGGACTTTATCGAATACGCGCAGCTGCCATCACGAAAGCACTCTGCGCCCTAACAGAAGCTATTAACGGCCGTATGACACAGGCCGACCGAGTATTGAGCAGCCTTCGATCGCACAAGGACGGCATCGTAACGCTCGTAGTAAGAATCGTCGAAAGTATCATGTTGAGAATGCGGCACGGCGGTGAAACCGGAGCGAGCCGCGTGAGAGAGAGCGTCCAGGCTCTAAAAGAGTTGGATTATGCGGATGTCGCCCGTCTCTTAACCGCTGTCGATTCAGAGATAGCCCGGAATGCTTCGAAGCGGCCGCGCTCGCGTGGTCTCACGCACTCGGAGGTTGAAGTACTTCGACTTCTCGAGCAGGGTTTGATACCGAAGGAAATAGCAGAACGTACGTCCCGCAGCCTCTATACGGTGCGAGCACACATTGCAAATGCGATCACAAAACTCCACTGCCACGGTCATTCCGAGGCGATTCGGGTGGCCCGCGGGCTTCGGCTGATTTAGCGCGGATCACCCCGCCCATGTTGGCCTGTGAGGACGGCAGCCTCGGGTACAAGGCCACACAGGTGGCACTCATCCATGCCAATATCGCAGCATGGAAGAGTATTTTATCGGAGCCGGAGCGCTCCTGACGGCTGGGCCGGCGGCGACGATTCGGCGAGCGACCCTTCACGCGCAGCCCCTCGGGGTGCTGGCGCGACAGGTTTCTGCGGCCCTGATCGACTTCGAGTCTGCCGGCCCCGACGAGCTTTCTCGCCTGCTGATCATAGGGGCGGGTTGGAGCGGCTCGCGCTTCCATGCCGAGGTCGTTGCCCGGCTTCTCGCCCTGCGCGAATGTGGGCTGAGTGACGTCATCACCATCCTGGCCGACGCCGTCCAAACCAAGGAAATCCACCTCTTCGCGCGCTGGTCACCCGACCAGACGACCCTGGACTCCCTAGAAAAGAGCGGGATTAGAATACTCTGCCATCCCCTCGAGGCGCTGGGTCAGGCGGCGCTCGTTTCAGGTCAGCGGGTCGAACGTTGGCCGCTGCCGGTCCGCGCAGCCTAATGCGCTCTTCAGGATGCTCCAAGGGTGAGCAAGCACGATGCAGCGTAGATGTACAACATGCCCAATGCCCGCGTTGCGGTCATCGACGACGACCGTATGGTTCGGGAGATGCTCGAACTTGGGCTCTCCCGCGAAGGCTACGAGGTCCGGACCGCGATGGACGGCATGGCCGCGCTCGAGCTGGTCAAGGTCTTCGATCCCGAGCTGATCGTCCTCGATATCATGATGCCGAAGATTGACGGCGTCACCCTCTTGCCGCGGTTGCGGGAGATCACGCAGGCCCCGATCGTGATGCTCACGGCCAAGGGCGGGACCGAAGACAAGGTGCGGTCCTTAAGCTCGGGAGCCGATGACTATCTTGTAAAGCCGTTCGTTTTTGAGGAGCTGATCGCGCGGCTGCAGGCTAAGCTCCGCCGACCGCAACTTATTGAAGAGAATGTTCTACGCTGGCACGACGTCTCAATCAACCCTGGCACGCGCGAAGCCTGGAGGGCCAAAGAGGTCCTCGAGTTTACGCAGCGCGAGTTCGACCTGCTCGAAGTCTTTCTGCGCGAGCCGCGGCGCGTCTTCAGCAAGGATCATCTGCTCGAAATCGTCTGGGGCCACGACTTTGAGGGCGGCCCGAACATCGTTGAAACCTACATCTCGTACCTTCGCGCAAAGATCGATCGCTCGGGCGAACCGGGTTCTTTCATCCGGACCGTTCGTGGCGTGGGCTATGGCCTATCGCTGTAGCGCGCTCAGGATGACGCCGTAGCATGAAGCTGGCTGCGAGGCTCTCGGCGCTCTATGCCGCGCTGCTCGGCGTTACGGTTCTCGTCGTCATCCTCGCGTCGTCTATTTCGCTCGTCTTCGAACTGTCGACTTTTTCGCGCGACGTAATGGTCGCCAAGCACGAAGAGGCCCGAATCCTCGTCGATCAATATCGCCGCGAGGGCGTGACGCTGCAAAAAGCGGCGCCTGAAATCGTCGACGCGCTCAGTGGAATCGGGATGCGCGTGACGGTGTTTGATATCAAAGGGCGCTATCTCGCCGGCGACAGGACGCTGCGTCCCCGGGTACTTGCCAGGGTGTTGGCTGCCGGCGGAATGTCGCACTTCATCCCGTCGTCGTCGCAAGGGCCGCAAGTCACCGATCGCTATATGCGCGGGGGGCCGGCCCCGGATCCGTCGGCCCCCGAGCCGCTCTCTCTGACTTACGTTGAAGGCGGCTACGTCGGCTTCGAACCGTCCGTTCCGCTGCTGCTCGTTTCACTGATTCCGTACTGGCGAATCGTGCTGACGATCGCGGCGGTGGCGATTGTACTGTCGTGGTTTATCGGCCGCCTCTTTGCCCAGCAGGCCCTTCGCCCGGTGAACGAGGTGAGCGAGTCGCTGCGCGCTCTGGCCGATGGCGATTACACGCAGCGCCGCTTCCTGATGGCGGGCGTTGACGAGGTTGCCGACCTCACGGTCGCGTTCAACGACGCCGTCGCCAGCGTCGCTACGGCCATCGAGCACCGCAAGCATGCCGAGGAGCGCATGCGCCAGTTTGCCGCCGACGCCGGCCACGAGCTGCGCACGCCGCTAACCGTTATCGCGGGCTACATCGACGTGCTGCGCCGGGGTGCGATCGAAGAGCCGCGCATCGCGCGCCAGATTCTCGCGACGATGTCGATCGAGAAAGAGCACATGCGCGGCCTGATCGAGCGGCTGATGCGCCTCGCGCGCCTCGACTCCGAAGCGCCGCCGAATATCGAATCGGTCGACGTCGCCGAACTGCTCCGCGGCCAGTGCGAAGCCGCGCGACGTCTGGACGACCGGCGCGCGATCGACTATAGCGTCGACGGGCTCAAGACGGTTGACGCCGATAAGGGCGAGCTGGGCGAAGCCGTCTGGAACGCGATCGAAAACGCCTTGAAGTATGCCCCCGACGCGCCGATCCACCTCAGCGCCCGGCGCAACAACGGCCACGCGATCATCACGATCAAAGACGAAGGCCCCGGCATGTCGGAGTCGGAGCGACTGCACGCCTTCGAGCGCTTCTACCGCGGCGATCAGCGCGGCGAGATTACGGGCTCCGGCCTCGGCCTGGCGATTGCCAAACGCGCGATCGAACGCGTCGGCGGCGACATCGCGATCGACAGCGCGCCGGGCCACGGCACCGCCGTAACAATTACGATCTAAAACCCCGCTAAAACAGCTCCTGCGCCAGGTCGGCAAAAGTCGCACGGGCGTGCTACGATACTGGCCTACAATAGCTAGCTTCCCTAAGCTACATCAGGAGGAAGGCCATGAGAATCGCGCCACAAAGTTTCCTCGCTGTTTCCGTCTTTACTATCGCGGGTCTGGTTGGCTGGGCCGGGTGCTCGTCAAACGGGCCACAAGGGTCCGTGCCGCCGACCGCCACCAAGCATAGCCCTAAGCACCATCCGCGGGCTGGGCTCTACCCCAGCATCAGTCACATCTTTGTCATCATCCAGGAGAACCGCAGCCTTAACAATCTCTTCGCCGGGGCGAACATCACCGGCGCGGGCACTACGATGACCGGAGAAAAAGAGACTTCCTCGGGCGGCGAGGTCCCGATAACGCTGCATTCGGACCCGCTTCCGACGCCCTCCGATATCGACCATTGCTATTCCGACGCCCACACGGCGGTCAACTTAACGGCTTCGGGTAAGCAGATGGACGGGTTCAACTACGAGACTCTCGAAAGTACCGCGGGAACTTGCCCAGGAGTCCCGACAGCTGGCCCCAACCCCTACGCATACGTCCAGCAAAGCGACGTTCAGCCGTACTGGGACATCGCGAACAAGTGGGTCCTGGCCTCGAACTTCTATCCGACCGAGCTGGGCCCGAGCTTCGTCGCGCATTTGAACCTCATCGCGGGGACGACCGAATACAAGTCGAACCCAGCGACAGCCGCCGCCGATTATCCGGAATCCCAGTTTTGGGGTTGCCAAGATACCGTCGCAAAATCAATGCGACACATCACTGCAACAGAGACCCCGGGCCCGTACGGTACTCCACCCCCGTGCTACAACCAGTTCCACACGATCGCCGATCTGCTAGATTGCCTGTACTGCGCAGCGGACCAGAGCGCGGTGCCCTGGAAATATTACGCCTCCACCTACGGAGGAGGTTACATCTGGTCGGCGTTCCAAGCGATTAAAAGAGTGTACGGGAATGGCACCGGTTACGATTGGACGCACGACGTCATAAGCCCGGACGGCCAAGTCCTCAAAGATATTCCCGCAGGTAATCTCGACAATACCGGGGTCGTTTGGGTCGTTCCGCAGTACCAGTGGTCCGATCATGCCGGCCCAGGCAGCAAGGATTGGGGTCCGTCGTGGGTAGGCGACATCGTCAACGAGATCGGCGCAAGGCCTGCGCTCTGGAACAACTCAGTGATCGTGGTCCTGTGGGATGACTGGGGCGGATGGTACGACCCAGCTCCACCGCCGACGTTAGACTTCCGAGGCTACGGCATCCGAACTCCGATGCTGATCATCTCGCCATATGCGAAGGCGGCGCAAACCGTCGGTCATGTTTCACAGGAACAGTTTGAGCCGGGCAGTATCTTGAGATTCATCGAGCAAGTCTTCTTCTCAAACGCCCAGTACCCCAATGGGGAGACTCTCGGAGACCTTCCCTGCAGCAACTACGAGTACTACTATTACTACGGTTGCGGCCTCGGGTATACTGATGGAAGCGCCCACAGCATCGGCGATGTGCTGAACACCTCTCAGGCCCCGCGGCCATACGGGACTCCGATCAAGACTAAATATGGCCCGGGGAAATTCGATGGGGGATCTGGATATGGATCTTACTACAGCGGGCCCCCGCCGGATGATCAGTAGTCGGCACGCTTGCCGCATCGCGCTTCTTGGGCTGCTAGGCTGCGCGGGATGTTCGCCCCTGTTTTCACGGCCGGCCGCACTGCCTGCAACGGCAGCCGCCCCGCAAGCGGTGCGCCCGGCCAAAGATGCAGGGCCGTTCCTCTACGTGGGCGGCTGGAAGCTCTCGATGTACGCGCTGGGCGGCTCGAAGCCGCTGCGCTCGGTAAAGGCGAAAGGCGACTACGGTAAGGCTGAACTCGCGCTCGATTTGCACGGCCACCTCTGTCTGTCAAACGGAGAGTTAAGCGGCGCGGAAATCCTCGCGTTCGACGCGCGCACCCTCAGAGTTGTCGGCGAAGCGAACGGCACCGGGGCCTTTCCTGCGCTTGTGGCCGATAGCCGAGGCTATCTCTACGCATCCACGAACGGAGGGGGTATTTACGTCTATGCCCCCGGCTGCACGCATGGCGTGAACGTCATACGCCGCGGCGCGAATGGTGTTGGCCCACTCGTTTTCGATCGCTCGGGAAATCTCTACGCGGGCGTTGAACCTCACTTCGCGGTGAGCGTTTACGCCGCGACGAAACGACCGGGACACATGAAGTTCGTTCGCCAGATCCGTGACGGCATCGACGGCGACCCGTTCGCACTCGCTATCGGGCCGTCGGGTGAGCTGTTCGTCGCGAACTGGCGCTGTTCTACCTGTAGTGACCGCTACTACGTAACCGTCTACAAATCGAGTGGCTCGACGCCGCTGCTAAAAATCACGAAGGGCATTAAAGTCCCTTTGGCGATGGCGGTGGATTCAAAGGGCTGGCTCTACGTACTGAACAATCCACCGGCGTACGGCGGCGGGCCGGGTCCTGGCTGGATCTCGGTTTACGCGCCCGGCGGCTCGCAGCCGATACGGAAAGTTCGTGTCTCCAACCCGATTGCGCTGGCCCTCGACCCCTCTGACAATCTGTACGTCGCGAATCCCGCCAAGCACAGCTCGGTGCTCGTCTACAGCGCCGGCGCGACGAAACTGCTGCAAACTATCAAAGCGGGCGTGGATCAACCAACTGCCCTCCTCATTGGCTCGCCGTAGGCTCATGGACCGAATGAAGTGGCAAACGCTAGCGGCCGCACTCCTCGCCGGCCTCTGCGCGGCGTGCGGTGGACGCACGTCGCCCACGCTGCCGCCGACGGAGGCGTTGACGCACGCACATACGGCATCGTCGCCGGGTACGTATATCAAACACATCGTCGTCATCGTGCAGGAGAATCGCAGCTTCGAAAATATATTCGCCGGCTGGCCCGGCGCGGATGCACCAACCTACGGTTATTTGCACACCGGAAAGCGCGTCGCGCTCCACGCGATGACCTACGCGGACGACTGCGTGCGCATAGGCGGCTACCAGCACTGCGACATCGGCCATCTGTGGCAGCAAGCGCTGCTTGGATGGGACAACGGCAAGATGAACGGCTTCGACGAGAATGGCTACGGGGCGTACGGAACCGGTCCCCCGGTTCACCGGCACCCCTACGCCTATCTCGATCATGCAGAGATCGGGCCGTACCGCGCGTTGGCAAGCCAATACGTGCTGGCCGACCATATGTTTCCCACCGAGTTCGGAACGAGCTTCACGGCGCATCAAGACCTCATCGCCGGCACGACGCGCGTTGACGCGGCGCATTCGCTGGTCAACTTTCCGCTTCCGTCGCCGCCCTGGGGTTGCAGCGCCTCCAAAGGCACCCAGACTCCGCTGGTCGATCGCAAGCGAAAGGTTAACAACAACGGGCCGTTCCCGTGCCTGAACTACTATCCGACGCTGGCCGACACGCTCGACGCGGCCGGCGTGTCATGGAAGTACTATGCGCCTCCCCTGGGCAACCCGGCCGGCGGAGTGTGGTCTGCGTTCAGCGCGATCAAAGACGTCTACAACGGCCCGGATTGGAAGCGCGATATAATTTCGCCGGAAACAAAGTTCTTCAACGATGCCGAGAACGGGCAGTTGCCGTCGGTGGCCTGGGTGATTCCGGATTTCAAGTGGTCGGACCATCCCTCGACGCCGAGTAACTGGGGCCCGTCGTGGGTTGCCGATGTCGTCGACGAGATCGGCAAGAGCAGCGCGTGGCAGTCCACGGCGATCGTCCTGCTGTGGGACGACTGGGGCGGCTGGTACGACAGCGCTCCGCCGCCGCAACTCGACTATGTTGGCCTCGGCTTGCGCGTTCCGTGCATCATCATCTCGCCGTATGCCAAAAAGGGCGTCGTGTCACATACGGGCTACGAATACGGAAGCATTCTGAAGTTCATGGAGGAGACGTTTAAACTGCAATCGTTAGGCAGCACGGACGTGCGCGCGAACAGTCTCGTGGACGCATTCGACTTCACGCAGAAGCCGCGCGCCTTCGTGCCGATCCCAACGCACCATCCGCCGGCGTTCTTTCGCAAGCAGCATCCATCGGAGCAGCCTCCCGACAGCGACTAGCCGATGGCCGGCCAAGCATTTCCAACAGCCGAGTAGGCGTGATATGCTTGTGTGCGATTCGAATGGGACCCCGGGAAAGGCGAGCGTAACATCCGGAAGCATGGCGTCGGCTTCGGCGAAGCCAGTACCGCGTTTGGGGATCCGTTTGCTCGCATCATCGACGATCCAGGTCACATGCAGGAGGAGCGGCGGTTCATCTTGCTGGGGCGCTCCGAGGTGGGAAAGCTGCTAGTGGTTGTATTTACCGAACGGAAGGCCGATGTTATTCGCATCATCAGCGCCCGAGGGGCGAGGCCGCGAGAGCAAAGAAATTATGAAAACGTCAAAGAACGATCCTGACATGTTGGCGGAGTACGACTTTAGCGGCGCGAGGCGATCGCCTTATGCGCGCCGCTATGCGCTGAGTACGAATGTGGTCGTTCTGGCGCCTGACGTCGCTAAGCACTTCCCGAACTCCGAACAAGTCAATCAGGCGCTGCGCAGCGTCATCCTGTCACGCCGGGAAAAAAACGGCTGAGGGCACGATGCCTGCATCGCGAGCGGCTCGCAACTGCGCCCCGTGCGACCTAATGATGAAAGAGCGTCGCACACATTAGAGTGACCCAGCTGGCGAGGATGAGCGAGGTCATGCGCCACTGTAGCGCGTCGATCTTTGCATCGGTCCGCTGAAAGTGCGCGTCAAAGCCATCCAGCCGGCGATCGATACTGTTCATGCGGTCGCTGATTTGGTGGTAGGATCCCTCGAGGCCGGCGATCTTCGTCTCTAGCGGTTGAAAGCTCATCGTTTCATTGTGCCGTTCGTGCTGCGCTCGACATTTCTTGCGCGCAGTGCCCCGCAGGATGCGCACTGAGACCGTCACGAGCGCTCTTATCGGGACTTAATCGCCTCTCAGGGCCGTTCAAGGCTCTGCAGCGGGGCGCTCCTTTATAATCTGCGTTTGAGCATGGTACTTCGTTGCACCGCCGTCACAGTCGCGTTTCTGCTGGTCGTTTTCTCCCTTGCGCCGGCGATCGCGCAATCGGATAGCGGCGAGATCGATATCGTGGTCGTCGACGCGGCGACCAAGCAGCCGCTCGAGCTCGCCCGCGTGCTGCTCGACGGTCCGGTCATCACCTCAGAAATCACGGAACACAACGGCAAGGTCACGTTCACCGACGTTCCCGACGGCATCTACCGCGCCCGCATCGTTAAGCGCGGCTATTCGAGTCTCACGTCGGCCTCGTTCGAGGTGCTCGACGGTCGCCTCGTCACGGTCAGCTTTGCGCTGGCATCGGATACCGGCGGCCTCAAAGTGATCGGGCAAGTGACGGCCAAAGCGTCGGCGACGATCTCGGCGACCAGCATCGACCAGAACTCGGCGCAGCGCCGCCTCTCGACCGATCTTGCCGACGCGCTCAACAAGCTGTCCGGCGTGAGCGTGTCGACCTCGAGCGACGATAGCGACGCGACGCAGACGATTTCGTTGGAAGGCCACGACCCAACGCAGACCCAGTTGACGCTCGACGGCATTCCACTCAACGCGCCCGGCTCGGCCGGCAATCTCGGCGGGTTTGCGACGGATCTCTTTCAGGGCGCATCGGTGCACATGGGCCCGACCCTGGGCGGCTTGGGCGGCGCAGTCAACTTCAGCACGCTGCAGCCGACGCTAAGCTGGATCACGCAGATGCAGCTCTCGACCGGCAGCTACGGCCGCTGGAACTACTCCGTCGCAGAGACCGGCTCCGACGGGAAGCTCGGCCTGGCGGTGCAGACCGTGCAGCGGCTCTACCCCAGCCTCGCCGACGGTGACCTGTTCGAGGACGCCAGCGGCCTCGACTACGTGCACGACGGCGACAGCTCGATCTCGGGCAACGTAATAACCGCGCGCTACGAGTTTGGCGACTCCAACTCGCTGACCGGTCTCTTTATGAACTCCACCCGCAATACCAATGTGATCTGCTTGCGCTATAACGGCGACCCGCAGACCACGCTGCCCTGCGGCTACGGGCCCAACAATACCGACGACAGCAACGTGCAGCTCTACTCGCTGACCGACAACGCGCTGCTGGGCGCGACGCAGTTGCAGACCTCGGTCTTTTCGCTCGATTCGTCCAGCCTGTTCAACCAGTTGGCGCGCTACGTCAACGGCGTGCCGTCGCCCAACGGGTACTCCAGCGACACCAAATCGAGCGGCTACGTGGTGAATGCGACGCTGCCCGCGCAGGCGCGCCACACGATTTCGTTTCAGGCCTACGGCACGTCGTCGCAGTTCGAGACGACGCCGTTGGTGCCGCAAGCCTTTGAGTATTACAACGGCTCGCAGACGACGCAGTACTCGGTGGTGCAGGGAACCGACACCATCCATTCCAGCGATAAACTGACGCTCGCGGGTTCGGCCGGCCTCAGCACGGCGACCGGCAACGCCGGAATCTCCGAGCTGGCCACCGCGGCGGCAACCTGGAGGCCGACGACGCGCGACACTTACAGCGCCTCGTACACCCTCGGAGGCGCGGCCGCGACGCAAGGGCGGTTGCAGATCCTCAGCGATCCGGCGTCCCTGCGCTTTGACTGCAACGGCAAAGTCGCCTTCGGCAGCGCGCCGGGCCAACAGCCGACGCGCAGCTCGTCGAACTCGGCGCGCGTGAGCTACACGCACGAGCTGCATGGCGGTAACGTGTCGTTGACGCTCTACCGCCAAGTGCAAACCGGTGTGCTGCTGCCGGTCTATGTGAACGGCGTCGTGCTCAACGGGCTCGGAGAGCTGCCGCTGGGCTACCTGCAGCAAGTGCAAGAGATCTACAACTCGCCGGCGGGCTGCAACGCGCCGCTCGCCACGCCGTTTAATGCTCAGCAGCTCTACATGACGACGCCGATCAACGGCGTGCAGCGCGTCTACCAAGGCGCGGAGGTCACAGGATTTGTGACGCTGGGTGGGCTGGTCATCGAGCCGTACTACAACCTGACCGGCGCGGTCGCCAACTCGACGAGCTACATCTTCGACAACGCCTATTCGATCACGATTCCGGGCCAGCAGCTTCCCAACGTTCCGCTGCAAAAGGCGGGCCTCGTGCTGGATTATAAGGCGCCGCACTCGATACTCGAGTGGCTCGCCGACGCGCAGCATGTGAGTTCCAACAATCCCAACGACTTGCCCGCGTACACGACCTACGATGCGGGCGTAACGGCGCAGCTCACGCGCGGCACGCTCACGGCGGCCGCCACCAATATCACCAACACCTATGCGGGCGTCTTTTCGAGCCCGGCCAATGCGGTGCCGTACACGACGGTCGGCGGCTACGTGATTCCCAACATCGCGCGACCGCTGACGCCGCGCACGTACTCGCTGACGTACTCGGTGAAGTTCGGACAAGGCACGACGTCGCAGACGGCGACGGCATTCCGCGCGCGCGGTAATGGCGGTGGCGGGTTCTTCGGCGGTGGCGGCGGTGCGCCAGGAGGCCCGGGCGGCGGTGGCGGTCCCGGCGGCGCCGGCGGCGGTTTCCGTTCGATGTTTTCACCGCTGCCGCAGACGCCGCCGGCCGATCCGTTCGCGGTCGGCGCAAATCCGGCGACGTGCACCTCGGAAAATGTCGGCAAAGCGCGCCAGCTCTCCGCGGAACTCAAAGCCTATCAGGCGCAGATCGAAGCGGCGCGAACGGCGGCGGGCTATCCCGCAACGATGCCGGCGCCCGCGTTAACCGATGCGACGGTCATCTATCACGGGCTCGGCACGACCTACGCGCTGGCGGTGACGCCCAAGGGGAGCGGGATGCTGCGCGTCGTTGCGGGCTGCATGTCGCTGCACATCGCGCGCGCCGACGACGTGACGCAACGCAAACTCTACGCCGCGTCGAACCCGATCTTTTTCGTACCGCAGTTGACCTTCATGCCGGCCGTCGGCATGTATATCGTCGCGCGCCAACCGCAGGCCGGGCAGGAGACGTTCCGCGTCTACAAACTCCCGACGACGCCGCCGAAGAGTCCGTTCGAACTGCGCGTCTCGACGGCGTGCACTGGCGCGGTGCAGAATCTGGCGACCCCCGCGATGGCGGAGTTGCAAAAGCATTTCGCCGCGGGCGCGCCGACGCCGAGTTGGACGATTACTGCGCACGTTGCCAAGAGCGGCACGTGGTACGAACTCGACCCCGGCGATCCGACCGTGATTCCCGCGCTGATGCTCTGCGGCCGAATCGCCGCGACGACCGACGATGAGTTGGCATCGCACGGCTTCGCCGGCAAGGCCGTGCCGGAACTCAACTATACTCCGAGCCTCGGTCTGTATCTCGTCCGCCCGAGCCGGCCGGCTCCGCGTCCGTCGCCATCGCCGTAGCGCCAGATTCATCTGCCGCCGTGCGCCGCAGATCATCCCGGTGGTTCCAGGGTACCTATTACTGCGTGTTCGGTGGCCGTTGAGTCTGTCGATGCGTCTAACTCAGCAATGCTCCTAAAAAAGGACGCATTACACGGCACCAGTTCTCCGTGAAGCGCCTGATTCAATGGAACATCTTTCCATCTTTGCTCGAGAAGAACGTACGAAAACGGTTCGCCGTCGATCGACAAGGGCTCGTTAAGCTTGGCAACAGCCAGACGCCAGCGTTCGCGTTCGCTGATTATCGAGCAGCGAAACGGTCCCCACCCATAGCCCAATCGTAGGGATCACTCACGGTGAGGTCTACTTCGCCGCCAACGAAATCCTTCACGGCAACCGCACGGCGTAACGCGCGGCTACGTCACGGGCATCATCGATGGCGAAGTCCGTGACCTCGCGATGGCACTACAAGGGCGGCGGAATGCATTTGCCCGCAGCGATTCGACAGATGACGATCGGAGCGGGTTCCGTGAGGCCCGTAAACGGTGAGCCTTTCAGCGGCTTCAGCGCGCCGGTGCTCTCGATCGCATACCCCGAAATGTTGTCGGATCCGACGTTGGGCACGTAGGCGAACTTCCCCGCTGGATCGACTGCCACGTACTCGGGCCCGGTACCCGCAGTAAACGGCGAGCCTTTGACCGGCGTCAAAGCGCCGGTGGTCGCGTTGATCGCATAAGCGGAAACGTTAGTCGAAGCATCGTTGACGACGTAGGCGTACTTTCCGTTGGGATCGACGACGACGTTCGTCGGCATACTGCCCGCCGTAAACGGCGAGCCTTTCACCGGCTTCAGCGCACCGCTGCTTTCGATCGTATAGGCAGAAACGTTACCGGCCCCATAGTTCGGCGCGTAGACAAACTTGCCCGACGGATTGACCGTCGCGCCGGCGGTCTCGCTGCCCGCCGAAAACGGCGAGCCCTTGACCGGCTTCAGCGCGCCGTCGCTCTCGATCGTATAGGCGGAAACGGCATTGGACTCATAGTCCGGAACGTAGGCAAACTTGCCCTTCGGATCGATAGCGACGTATTCGGGCTCCTCTCCGGTCGCAAACGGCGACCCCTTTATCGCCGTCAGCGCACCGGTCGTTGCGTCAATCGCATAGGCGTCAACGTCGTTGTCTCCGTAGTTACTGACGTAGGCGAACTTGCCCGTTGGATCGATGGCGACGCCGCTGGGCTCGATACCGGCGCTAAACGGCGACCCCTTCACCGCGGTCAGCGCGCCGGTGGTCGCATCGATCGTATAGGCTGAGACGTTGCCGCCGCTGGTCGTTCCGGTGTTGGCCGCGTACGCGAACTTGCCCGTCGGATCGACCGCCATTGCCGTCGGGCCGGTGCCCGCGGCAAACGGCGAACCCTTTACGGCCGCCAGAGAACCGTTGCTTGCGATCTTATATGCGGAAATATTGTTGTCGCCGTAGTTGCCCACGTAAGCAAACTCGACGCCGACCTCGGGAAGCACGCCCGGCAGCATCGAGTTGGAGCCTCGCAGCCCGCCGAACTGTCCTTGCGATCCGCCGCACCCCGCCAGCATCGCGATGAGCGCGACAGTGCCCAACGCGGAACGACCAAGATTGGAATTCGTCATGTTGATGCTCCCCCTATCGAGCCGGAAGGTTCGGCGGTGGCCCGGGCGGCTCCCCACCGCCCGGCCATATTTTTCAAGCCTAAAGTTCGGGTGAGCGGCCCTGGCTGCGCGCCTGCTCGACCATTTCGCGCATGCGCGGATGCTCGCCGGGGATACTCGTCACCCACGATTCGAAGCGCGGCACCGGGCGGCTCGCGCGAAAGAGAAAGTACCAGACGTTCATATCGCCCATGAACTTGAAGCGCTTCTTGAAGTCTTTGGCCAGCGTTTCGTAGGAGTCGAACGAGGCCAGGTACTTCGAAAAGCTGCCGAAGTCGCGATCGGTTTGAATCAGCGCCGCGGCGTTGGCGATGGTGGCGTGAACCTTTTTCGGTGTGTGGAGAACTCCGGGCGTTACGAGGACGCGCTCGACGTCGATTTCGTCGTATCTGGCGACGTGGTTTGGATCGAAGCCTGCGAAGGCCTCGCGATAGGCGTCCCAGGGCTCGGCGATCTGCTTCCAGCGCACGCCGGCCTGAAAGACCGCGCGCGTCATAACCTCGAGGTAGTCGGCTAACGAGGCTGGTTCGATCACGTCGGGAATCGTTGCGGCCACGGTGTTGCGCGGCGGGTACGGCGGGCCGGCGAAATGTCCCTCCCGCGTTGCAGGGACCGGTCCCGCAGAGGTCGCAGAAACGGGGCACGATGCCACTCTCTCAACCGCCTCGACGGTAGAATCTTAAGGAGTTTTCCCTTCCGTGTACGTAGATGAAGACCTAACTTGCGTAGACTGTGGACGCCCATTCGTCTTCAGTTCCGGCGAACAAGCCTTTTACCAGCAGAAAGGCTTTCAGAACAAACCCAACCGCTGCCCGGACTGCCGTTCGGCGCGCAAGGCGATGCGCGGCAATGGCGGTGGTGGGAACGGCGGCGAGCGCTCGGGCCGTCCGCGCGAGATGTTCACGGCGACGTGCAGCCAATGCGGCGGCGTCGCGGAGGTGCCGTTCAACCCGCGTGGCGATAAACCGGTCTACTGCCGGGACTGCTTCGCCTCGCGTCCGTCCTATCGGTAGCCAGCGGGGCGCAGGCCAAAGCCATAACCTCGGCTTCACCGCGCCGTAACACCGGGTTAACGGTCCATCGGTAACCTTCCAGCATGCAGATAACGTGGAAACCCGTTGCGCACGGTGCCGATTCATCGCGCGCCAAGCTCCCCGACAGCGCGTTTGCCTTTCCGCAGGAGCGCAAAGAACCGCTGACCGACCCCGGCCATGTGCGCAGCGCGATCGCGCGCTTCGGCTCGGTCGACGGCGTGAGCAGCGGCGAACGCGCTCAAGCGTTCGAAAACATCAAGGCGGCGGCTGAATATTACGGGATCGCGCTCAAAGCGTCGAGCTGGCACGACCTAGTGGGCTAGCGAAATGGAACGATGGAATTACGAGCCGGCGCCGAAGTTTTTTAGCTGCCGATTTTGTGCGCCCAACAGGAGCCCTGATAGGGTGCGGAGGTGGATGCATGAGGCTCTTTTTGGATTTCAACCGTCACGCGGTAAGCTGTGCGGCGGCGGCCATACTCGCGGGGTGCGCCGCCCTTCCGACCGCCACCGGACAACCGCTGACCCTTCGACAGCCCCCCGTCCTTCGACAAGCCCAGGATGACAAGGTTTATGCTCAGGGTGACAAGTCTTACCAGATTCTTTACGACTTCCAGAGTAAGCCGGACGGCACGACACCTTACGGAACGCTTTTACCCGTTCGCGGGATGTTTTACGGCGCAACCAACGGCGGAGGAAAGAACGGCAAGGGAACGGTGTTCGTTGTCAGCGCGTCGGGCAGAGAGCGCGTGCTTTACAGCTTCAAGCGGAAGCCCGATGGTGCCGCTCCGCAGGCGGGGTTGGTGTACCTCGCCGGCAAGCTCTACGGCACGACAGCGCTCGGCGGTACGCACGGGGACGGAACGGTATTTGAAGTGACCATGTCGGGCAAGGAGCGCGTGCTGCACAGCTTCACCGACGTGCCCGACGGTGATATCCCGGATGCTCCATTGATAGCCGCTAACGGTGCGCTCTACGGTACGACGCTTTGGGGCGGTTCGGCGAGTTGCATCCCCAGCGCCAGCCGCTCCTACGGATGCGGCACGGTCTTTGCGGTGACGACGACCGGTAAGGAGCGGGTGGTGCACGCGTTTGCGGGCGGACGCGACGGCACGCTGCCGCAGGCGCCGCTTCTCGCAGTCGGCGATAAGTTGTACGGGACGGCGACAGCGGGAGGCACGGCCGACTTCGGAGTTGCCGACACCGACGTC
>CAWGMX010000010.1:0-351826 GCA_963823795.1 Vulcanimicrobiota bacterium
GCGGGTCGATCGTCATGGGTCAATCCTTGAGGTGCTCGACAAAGTAGTTTACGGTCGCAGTGTCCGCTTGCAAGCCAGGATGCATAGCGTAAGAAGCCGTGGATTTCGTTGGGAATCACGATCTGTTCGAAGGGAACACGGGCAATGCGCAGGCGCTCGACGAGATCGACCATCTGCGCAAACTCGACGTTGCGGTCGTCGTCGCCTTGAATATAGGAGCACCGGCGATTTCCAGGTAGCGATCGCCGAATCGGGTGAGGATTCCCAGGCGAGCTTCATCATCGCTTGAGTATCGAACTGCTGGTATCGTTTGAGCTGATGCGTGATACCCCAAACCGGATTATCGATGTCGAGCGACCAGTCGTGTACGCCGTGCAAGTCGACTCCGGCCTTGAAGATCTCGGAGTCGCGGGCGAGTGCCAGCGCCGTCAGGTAGCCGCCGTACGAGCCGCCCCAGAGGCCGATGCGCTGCAGGATCGACGCTCGGGCAGCGATTGCAGGAAGTGGGCTCCCGCGACCACGTCCTGGTAATCGGCGGCTCCGGCGGCCCCCGGCGTGCGGGCTGCTGGAAGGCTCGGGCCGTAGCCGATGCCCAGCCGGTAATTCACCGAGAGCCGACGACCCGTGGCTCGCGAGGTACTGATTCACGGCGTACGCATTGCTGTAGTAGTCCATGTAGTGCCAGCCGAGCAGCATCTGCCGCGGCGGTCCGCCGTGCACGAAGATGATGCCCGGATGTTTACCGGGGCCTGGCCGGAACAAATGTTTGACAGAAGACCTTTTGGCCGTCGGCAGCGGTGAACGACACTTCCCGCGGCGCAACAAGCTGCGGCGCCGGGAAATGCGTTCGGCAACGTGTCGAGTTCTCGGGGCGGATTGCCGTTCGCCAGCAGCGTGACGAGCAGCGGCTGCTGCGCGGTCGCGCGATTAAAGGCAACGACGCCGTCGGCAAGCGCAACCGGGCCGGTCTCGCTGCTTGCTCCACTCGTTAGTTGGGTGATCCCGCCGGTTGAAACGTTCACTTGGAAAAGATGGCGACGATCGTCGTCGCCTGGCGTGTTGCCGCCGTTTGCCGAGTACACGATCGAGCGGCGATCCGTTGGTATTGAAACGTCTTCAACCATGGAATTGCCTGGCGTCAACCGGCGTGCGGCGCCGCCGTTCGCCGACACCGCGTAGAGATGTGGCCAATTATCGCGTTCGCTGCTAAAGGTCAACCTATCGCCCGCGACCCATTCCAGCAGCGGACCGCCGCCGCTCTGTGGGATCGAATCGCGAGTGGAACTGCCGCTTGCCCAGACGCGTTGCGCGAACGACGTGCCGGGCTGCGCCACCCAGATCTGCCACGGCAGCGGATTCCAGTTCAGCGGGTTGCGCGGCGGACCGCCGTCGCCGGGCGTGCGAATGAACGCGACCGCGCGCCCATCCGGCGACCAGCGGGGCATGAAGTCTTGCGAGGTCGTCGGTGCGAGAAACTCGAGTGGCGCGTTGCCATTGCGATAGATTCCGATGAAGCTATGATCGCCTCGGTCGGAAACGAACGCCAGCGCGCTGCCGTCCGGCGACCATTTCAGGTCCGAATCTTTTCCACGATCGAAGAACAGGCGTTTCGCCGGCGTGCTGCCGTCAATCGGGGCCGCCTGCACCGCACCATCGGCATCTACGAAGACCACCCGCGTGCCGTCGGGCGAGATTGCCGGGGCGTCGCCGTTGCCGAGCACCCTCGGCGCGCCACCGCCCGCGGTGGCGACGGACCAGACTTGCTCCTGCGGTTCGGCCTCGCTCAGCGCCGGATTGGGCTGCAGCGGCACCGGCCAGTTTTCGTCGTGGTCGCCGCCACGCACGTAGACGACGTGCGCGTCGTCGCCCGAGATCGCGAGATCGCTCAGCTCCTGGCCGTCGTCGCCGTCAGCAGCGAAGAGCTGCTTCGGCGTGAAATCAGGCGACCGCGCAAACCAGATGCTCCGCACGCCTTTTTGGTCGATCGTATAGGCGATCGCAGTCCCTTTCGCGTCGCGAACCGGCGCCGAAGGGAACGGATAGCTTAGGATCTGCGTGAGGGTGAAAGCAGCGATCAGCACGCTGCCTTTCTTACGCCGCTGCGGCGGCGCGGTCCCCGAACTCGGACGAGCGGCGAAGAGGCGTTGAGAACGCCGCTTCGCCGCAGGCCGACAATACCGAGAGCGAACCGAGCGCCGAGATATGGAGCATTCGCTGGGCTCCGCGGTACCTGTTAAGCTCCATTATGCCACCGAAAGCGTTGTTGACGTGTTAACGCATGCCGAACGCTTGGTTAAATTTCCGTAGAATGGTAGCGAAGGCTTGCTCCCGAAAGCTCGACTCCTAAGGTAACCGGCAAGCCGCAACCAGGGCCTATAACGAGCCCGTGCGCGGCCGGTAAGAAAGGTAGGAGCAGTTTGAGGAAAGCCTTTGGTCTTTTTGTTTTAATATTCGCGCTCGGCGCGCCGGCGAGCGCGCAGATGATGAACGGGCGAAGCACGATGGGAATGGGCCCCGAGCAGTATTACGTGGGCACTTGGTCCTGTATGGCCGGCCCGGTCGGAAAACCCCCGAGCAAAGCGACGGCCACGTTCACGCTCGATTCGGGCGTCCTGCGCCAATGGGTGCTGGTTCCACCACAGGGCAAGATGAAGACGGCATATGTGATCGAGATCGCCACGACGTACGATGCGAAAAACGGGCGCTTCGTCCAGACGGGTTTGGGCAACGATGGTGGCTGGTGGGTCGATTTCGCCAAGCCGTGGACCGGAAATACCGAGGAGTGGGTGGATCACGCTAACTCAGTCACACCTCTCGGTCACAGCCAAACGATCCGCACCAGCCAGAACCGGTTCGACTTTGCCAGCTATCCCACCGTAACCAGTATGAAAGCTAACTTCAAGGGATACTGCACGCGCTCCACGTCCGCGATGTAGGCGTTAAAACAGGCTGGTTTGGAGCGCGTCGCCTTCCGAAAGGGAGGCGACGCGCGTTCCAAGCAAACGCACCGGCGCTCCCTCCAGCGCGACGCGTCGCAAACAGTAGACCGCGGCGCGAAAGATTCGGCGCGCATCGCGCGTCGGTTCCGCGAGATGAGTTTGACGGCTCACAATCGTAAAGTCCGCGCGCTTTACCTTTACCGCGACCGTTTGGGCGATGCTTCCTTCGTGCGTGAGATTTTCGGCGAGTTCCTTGGCTTGCACTCGCAGGAGGTCGATGAGCCGGTTCTCGTCGCGTATGTCGTACTCGAACGTCTCTTCCGTCGAGATCGACTTCGTCTCGCGTTCGGGCTCGACGCGGCGCGAATCGACGCCGCGCGCCAGGTCGCGCACCTCGTGAAACCACGAGCCGAACAGCTCGCGCAGCTGCCCGTCGTCGAGCGCGGCGAGCTGGCCGATCGTCGTGATGCCGAAAACGTCTAACCGCGCTTGCGTTTTCGGCCCGATGCCCCACAAACGCGAGACCGGCAGCGGTGCCAAGAATGCCGACTCTTCTCCAGGCGCAACCGCAAGGAGGCCGTCGGGCTTGCACGAGTCCGAAGCGATCTTGGCGACCATCTTCGCCGTGGCGACGCCCGCGCTCACCGTGAGCTGCGTCGAGGCGAAAACCTCGCGGCGAATCGCCGCGGCAAAGTCGCGCGCTTCATCCAGCGTCGCCGCACCGACGGCAATGAAGGCCTCGTCCATCGAAAGACCTTCGACGGCGCGACCGTCGCGGCGAAAGATGTCGAAGATTTCGTGCGAGATCGCCCGATATTTCTGCATATCGGGCGGGACGACGATCAGCTCCGGACAGGCCATGCGCGCCTTGTAGAGCGGGATCGCGGAGCGCACGCCGTACGGGCGTGCTTCGTACGACGCGGTGAGCACCACCGCACGCCGGCTCGAGCCGGCGACCGCGATCGGCTTGCCGCGCAGTTCCGGATTGTCGCGCACCGCGACGCTTGCGTAGAACGCGTCGACGTCGAAGTGCGCGATAAACGTTGTCATCCTGAGCGCAGTCGAAGGATCAGGATGACACGGTTAGGCGTTCGCGGGCGCGTCGGCGCTGGGCTTTGGCTTGATTGCCGCAGGTCGCCATGCTGCACCAGGCGCGCGAGCCGTTCTTGGTTTGATCGTAGTAGGCGAAGCGGCAGGTCTGCTTGCGGCACGCGCGCAGCCGCGACCACGTTCCTTTGAGCAACGATTCGTAGACGATCGCAAGCAGGGACGCGATCGGACCTTCTGCCTCATGGCTTACCGGCTGCAGCTCGAGGCCGCGATCGGGGTCGACGTTGAGCGCAAGGCGGGCGCGAGAAAGGAACGGACCGAGGGCTTCCCAGGCGGCATGCGGATCGCCCTCGCCGTTGTTGGCAAAGAGCAGGTCGCGCAGCGCCTCTCGGAAGGCGCGCAGCAGCGCGACGTGGCCTTCGTCCAGCGGCGGGGGCAGCCCGTGAGTGGCGCACCAGGCCCGGGCGCGGTCGAGCGAATCGAGCTCGTCGGGACCGCTTGGAAGCTCGACCGTGTTTTCGAAAAGGCGCACCAGCTCGAGCGAGCCGGGCGCCCGGTCGGGGGGCATCGCCAAGGTCGTCACGATTTTCTCAGCACCAGCAAAAGATGTTGACAAGTTACGGTCACCACCATATAATGATTGAAGGTTACCATTTCGTCAAGAGGATTACAACAATGTTCCGCGACCCAGTCCGCACCGCCCCGCTCGTTTCCGACCTTAGCGACGTCGATCTCCGTCTCAAAGTCAACCGCGCCGATTCGGCGCTCTTCTTGGAGTCGAACCTGCGTCTGCCGCACCTTCGGGTCTCGTAAGGGCGCCCTTCCCGACGATTGCCGTCCGCATGAGAGCATACTCTTCGCGGACGCAGTCCGTCGCGCCCCGGGCGTCGGAGTTTGAAAACGCGGCAAGCAGCTGCCTGTGAACTCCACGCGCACTTCGAAGGAAAGCTTGCTGGCGCTCGAATTGAAGCCGGAAGCGCCACGCGTTAATCGTCTCGGCCATGAGCGGCCGATGCGCGACACCGAAAAATACCGTATGAAAGCGTTCGTGCGAGCCCCGCATCGAGGCTTCGTCCTGCGCGCGATTCATTAAATTCATCGCTTTTGCGGCGCGTGCGACGACGTCCGCGTCGGCGTTTTCGATCGCGCGCTCGATGAGCCGCACCTCGAGAACCTCGCGGAGTTCGATGATTTCCAGCATCTCCGATGCGTTTGGCGGCCGAGCAACGACTGCGCCCTTGTTTGGAAGATAGGTTAGGTAACCTTGTGCCTCTAGATGCCGCAGTGCTTCGCGAATGGGAATGCGACTGAGCTTAAAACGATCGGCGATTTGCACTTGGTTGAGCGACGAGCCGGGCGGGAACGGACTCGATGTCGGCGCACAGGTCGGCGATTGTCGAAGTCCCTTGATTGACAGCGTCAATTTGAAGTGTATACATGTTTACACTATGCGTCAACCAAGTCGGGCCGCGCGTCGCATCGCAACCGCCCTGAGCACCTTATGGATTACGGCGTGCCTGGTCGCAACCGCTCGGGCCGCTTCCCCGCCGCTCTCGGTATTGAACTACCAACTCGACGATCGTCTCGTACGGGTGCCGATTCGTTTAGACCAGGCCGTCCTTTGGTTCGACGTTGATACGGGAGCGCCGCACACGGTCCTGGACGCTTCGACGGCAACGCGCCTGCATATCGCAGTCGTTCGCACGGATCGCGCGCAGGGTGCGGGCCGTGGAACCGTGCCGCGACAACACGCAGTCCCGATTGAGATCGTGGTTGGGACCGTTCGCTTTCGCATTAACGACCCTTGGATCTACGATCTGAGCCACACCGGTACAACGCTTCACGAGGACGGTCTGCTGGGGGCTGACTTCTTCAAACGCTACGTCGTTCGGATAGATCCCATCGCAAGAACGTTCAGCGTCATCGACCCGGTGAGCTTTCGCTATGGCGGAGGCGGCGCCGCGATTCCGCTAACCGATCGCAACGACCATCTCTTCATCCCGATGGAGCTATCGTTAGCCAACGGAATTTCGGCCAAGCGAAGCGTCCGAATCGATACGGGCTCCGACGACGCGGTGAGCGACGATCTCGTTAGAGCGTCTCCGACACGAAGAAAGAGCGTCCAGGGCGTCGGGCTGGGGCAGGCATACGTCGACTACTCGGGCGTATTTTCTACGATTCAGATCGGCGCATACTCGATTCACAACGCCTGGGGTCCGTCAAACAGCGTCCCTGCCGTCGGCATGGAGATCTTGCGGCGCTTCGTACTGACCTTTGATGTTCCACGCAAGCTCTTATACCTCGAACCGACGCGCCGGCTCGGCGATCCCGTTCCCTCACCGGCACCCACTTAGGGGACGCCCCTCAGGATGGCGTGGATGGTTTGCATGTTGCGCAGGTCGTCCTCGGCGCTACCGGGTGTTTCAAGAATCGCCGTCTTGTCGCGCAACTCGGGATGAGCGAGCAGCGCGCGAAAACCTTCGAAGCCGATGCTTCCGTCGCCGATATGCCAGTGGCGATCGCGGCTCGCGCCCAGCGGCACCTGCGTGTCGTTGAAATGAAACATCAATACACGGTCGATCCCGATTTGGGTTGACGCTTCCTCGATGAAGCGATCCACCCCAGCCTTCGAGTTGATCTCGTAGCCCGTCGCCCACGCGTGTGCGGTGTCCAGGCAGATGCCGAGCTGCGGATGGGGCACCGCGCGAACAAAGGCACCAAGTTCCTCTAACGTGCCGCCCGCCAAGTTCCCAGCGCCGGCGGAGTTCTCGAGTACGAGGAAGACGCCCGGTTCGATATCGGCGAGCGCCGCTTCCAGCGCACCGCAGATCGCGGCGAAAGCTTCCCCGCGGTCGCGCGTTCCATACGAGCCGAGGTGCGTGTTGACGAAGGTCATGCCGCCGCGCGCGGCGACCGCAAGATCGTGCTGCAGCAGGCCGAGCGAACCTTGCGAAATTTTCGGGTCGGCGCTTGCGAGATTGATCAAATAAGGCGTGTGAATCACGCACGGATCGAGATCCGCCTCACGGCGAAGTTGCGCGAAGGCCTCGAGCGCGGCACCGTCGATCGCGGTTCTGCGATAGCTGCGCGGATTCGTGGAAAAGATTTGCATCGCGGTTGCGCCCACGGATTTCGCGTGCTCGACTGCTTTCGCGAAGCCGCCCGCGACGTTTACGTGCAGGCCGACGCGCACTTACAGTCCTTCGACAAGCTCAGGATGACAAAGCGGTGGCGGGGCGGTTGCCGAGATCGAACTCCAGCGGCTGCCCCGGTTCCAGCTCCAGCTCCGGAAGATCGTCGAGCGAACGCAGGCCGAAGGACTCTAAAAAGAAGGGCGTCGTCTTATACTGCATCGGCCGGCCGACGACGTCTTTGCGGCCCGCTTCGGCGATCAACCCGCGATCGAGCAGCGTACTCACGACGCTGTCTGAGTTGACCCCGCGGATCGATTCGATCTCACCTCGCGTCACTGGCTGAACGTGCGCGACGATTGCAAGCGCTTCCATTGCCGGCGTGGAGAGCGTCGTCTTGGGCGGGAGGAGATAAGCTTCGACCACGTCGCGAGCGAACGGTGACGTCGCAAAGCGATAACCCCCCGCAACCTCACGCACGACGATCCCGCGGTCGCTGTACTCGGCCTCGATTTGCTGCAACGCGGTGGCAACCTCCGACTCTTGCGCGTCGAGCAGCTTGGCAAGCTGCGGAATCGAGAGCGCCTCGCCGGCGACGAAGAGCAAGGCCTCGATGGGGCGTTGCAGCTCCGGCGCGCTCATGGGGCAACCGTCGCAAAGAGACGGATGTCGTCAAAAGCCTCGGTTTGCTCGAACGCGACGCGGTGACGGCGAATCAACTCGAGGATCGCCAGAAACGTAACGACGATAACGTCGCGCGTCATCCCCAGCTCCTCGCAGAGGTCGGAGAACTTCGCTTCGCCGCGCTCTTTGATTCGGCGCATGATGTAATCCATCGAGGCAATCAGCGAAACGCGCTCGCGCGCAATCGAACGTCTCTCTGGACGGGCCTGCGCCAGCATCGCGATGAACGCGCGATTGAGCTTATCGGGGTTGATATCGTAGCGCTGAGCGATCTCGCCGGCCGGGTCGCCCGACTCGCGATAGTAGAACGAACTGGCTTCGCTTTGGTGCTCGCGCAGCTGTTCGCCGAACTCGCGATACTTCGAATAGGCGATGAGACGGCGGCGGAGGTGCTCCTCGACCTCTTCGGGTGTCTCGGCGTCGTCGACGAACTCCGTTGGAATCGGCGGCAGCAGCGCCTTCGACTTCAGAGAAATTAGCGTCGCGGCGATGACGAGATACTCCGCGGCGATCTCGACGTCGCGCGCCTCCATCGTCCGGACGTAGTCCAAATACTGCTCGGCCATGATCGCGAGCGGCACCGTCGCGACGTCGAGCTGTTGTTCTTTTATGAGCGTCAGCAACAGGTCGAGCGGCCCGTCAAAGGCTTCGATACGGACGGTGAAAGTGTTGTGCGCACTCATGCTTCGTCCTTCGACTCCGCTCAGGATGACACTAGGACGACAACTAAGATGAGACGCGTTCGCCTTGGGCTTCGATCGGCTCTAGGTACAGCGGCTCGCCGAATGCCGTGGGGTTGACGGCGAGGAAGTCGAGCGCCAGATCGACCAGACGCTTTTCGTTGACGTATTTGAGCGTTTTGCGAGCCTGCGCGACGTCGAACCAGCGGGCATCGTCCACTTCGTGGTCGTGATTGGCTGGGTCGCCCGAGAGATAGCGCATCAAATAAAAGGTCACCGCTTTGCGGTGCTTGGCCCGGCCGACGTAAAACCAATACGCAATCTCGCTGAGCTTGGTGATGATCTCGCCCCAGCAGCCGGTCTCTTCGCGAACTTCCCGAAGCCCGGCTTGCTCGGTCGACTCCCGCGCCTCGACGTGACCTTTGGGAAGCGTCCAGACGCGCGGCGGCGCACCGCGGCCAATCAGCAGTGCATCGTAGGTCGAATCACGACGACGGAGCAAGAGCCCGCCTGCCGACACTTCGTACTTGATCCGCATGACGCTCCACGATTTTAGATAGGGAAGGGGGCCGCTTCGAGCCCCCTCTGGTTACCTACATTATAAGCTCCCGCCCCAAGAAGCGCCTGCGGGAAGGAACCTCCTTTTTTGGGTGATCTCGATGGCGACGAGCTCGGCCATCAGGCGAAGCTCTGGAACCGCGGTAGCCTCGAAGCGGGATCCCCGCGCCGGCGGGCCCACGATCCAGAGGCCCTCGGCGGGCACGCTCGCCGGGCCGACGGCCTCCAGAGCGCTGGTCGCCAGAAGTCCGAGATTTCCCGGAGCGGCCGCGATCAAACCGTCGGCAAACATCCCGGCAAGCATGGGATCTTTGCGCATTGCCGTCGCGCCGCCCACGCCGGTGCAGTTGACGATCCAATCGGGACGCACTTCCGCGCGTTCTCCGTCGCGCTGCGCGATCGTAACGGTTCCGCGTTGCACTCCGTCAATGGTTCCGGCGTAGACGAAGAGCCGTTTTGCATCGTGGTAGCGCCGGCGGACCGCGTCGACTTGCTGCGGAGCGCGATGGCGATGGCGTTCCCAATGCGTGCGGAGATGGCGTTCGAAGCGCCGCTGCTCGACTGGCGAGAGCCGGCGCCAGATCGCTTCGGCTTCCGGGCGTAACGCGTCGACGACGGATCGCCAATCGAAGCCGCGCTGCGCCGCTTTTTTAACGTGTAAGCGAAAGCTGCGCAACAGCGCGCGAGCACCCCGAGTATCGAGCGCCGGAATCACGTCGTAAGGCGCAACGTCGGCATGCACGTTGGGAAAGCGCCCGCGGCGCGACAGAATGTGAACCACGCCGCGATGCCCGCACGCATCGAGCGCAACCAGCACATCGAGCGCGGTCAGGCCCGATCCAATCGCGAGGACGTGCCCGCCCACGCGCCGGTAATCGCAACGCCATGGATCATCGATGTAGCCGGGATGCAACCGAATCTCGCGAGGCAAGAATCCGCCGTTTGGGAGTGGATTGCCGGTGGCTAAGACTACCGCGCGCGCAACGAACCGAGTGCCGATGCCGGATTCGACGACGAACTCGCGGCGGCCGCGCTGCTCGATGCGGCGCACGCGATCTGCAACGTGGGTAAACCGCGGGCGCTCGAAGGCGTGTCGCGCGACCTCGTTGACGTACGTGCCGTAAACGCGGCGCGAAATAAAAGCTTGGGGATCGGCGCCGGGCCCGAGCCAGCGTACGAAATGGTCGGGGTCATCGGGGAAGAGGCTCATCATTCCGGCCCGCGTGTTGAGCACGTGCTCGTCGTGGCGTGTTCCGTAGGCGGCGCCACGGCCGAGCTCCCCCGCTTCGAAAAGCGCGAGCGAGAAATCCGGCCCTGTGCGTCTGGCCAACTGCGCCGCCACCGCGGCACCGCTAAAGCCGCCCCCAACAATGACGGCATCCACTTCGATCATGCGAATGAGACGGCGGCTACCGGACCGTGGGAACGGCCGGCCTGGGTGCTTCCTGGAGCACGTCGTCGTACGTGCCCTTGACCGTTTGGCAGCGCCGCGTCGACTCGTCGTAGACCAAAAACTCTTTCAAGGGCGCGGCATAGATGTGCAGCGAGAGTGCGGGAACGCCCGCGGGCGTGCCGACGCGATGGAGGTCGAAGCGGCCCGAGCGCAGATCCAAATCGCCTGGGTTCATGAGCCGGGAGCCTCGAGCTTCGACGCGCGCAAAGCCGGGGAGCTCGCCGCCGTCGGTGCGGAGGTAATCATCCACGACGAGCTGCCCCTCGAGCACCTGCATCCAGCAATGCTGGCCGCCGTGATCGTGGAGCGCGGAGACGGCTCCGGCCGCCCAGTTGAGCAGGAGCACCTCGAACCGCTCGTCGCCGTAGGCGCACGAACGCGTGTAACCGCCCGGACACACGAGAAGCGGCCGGCTTGGCGCCCAAGAGTCACGCGTTGCGGCGAATAACGCGGCCATGTCCGAGGTGCTCCGCTCAAGCGGCCCCCTCGAGCGCAGGTTGTCGATTAGCGGTTGAAGCAATTCGCCTCCAGGGAGATTTAGTGACTTAAGTCATCTTTTCTTGGTTCAGCGCACGACCCCCTTCCGAGGGCCGGTAAGGGCGCCGACTTCGCGAGGCGGCTAAGGTGAGTTAAGCGCGAGGCAATGCAGCTGCGATCGCGGCGCCGGCGAGGCGGCAACATTTTGTGCGTGGTTCGTGCACCGCTTTACGGTGTGAACGCGAAAACGGTTCCGCAGTCAGCGTGATTGTGATGGCATTCGTAATAATCACCCCACGTCGTCGTGCCATACAGGCTGCCTTTGAACGGAAGCAATCCGCCTTCAGGGTGTGCACCGTCTTTTCCACCCTTGAAGTCATAGAGTACGCGCTCGACACCGGCTGTAGTGATGCCGAAGATCGTTCCATTGTTGGTTGTGCCACCGTTACGCGTCGTGCCATAGAGCATCCCATTCACGTACGTCAATCCCGAGTATGGTTCGGCGCCACTTTTGCCCTTGAAACTGTGAAGAACGCGCTCCGTACCGTCGGTGGTTACGCTAAAGACAGTTCCTTCACCCGCGGTACCACCGATGGTAGTGGTACCGTAAAGCGTACCATTGACGTTGGTCAGGCCGGCGGATGGCATCGCACCATCGCCGAATACACCCGTAAAACTGTACAGCACCTTCTCGTCACCACTTGTCGTTACGCTGTAGACAGCTCCCACATCGGCGCCGGAGATGCCGAAAGTCGTGCCGTAAAACGTGCCGTTCAAGTCGATCAGGGGTGCGGCGGGGTGGTCGGTATCGGATTCACCGCCTTGGAAGTTGTAGAGTACTTTTTCTTTGCCCGATGTGCTCACCTCGAAGACCGTTCCGCATGAGAAGGATGCAGGCTCGCAATACGAACCACCGACGGAGCCACCATATGCGGTCGTTCCATAGAGTTTCCCCCTCGAGTTAATTAGCCCGGCTTCCGGGCCGTCCCCATCTGGCACTCCTTTGAAGCTCCAGAGTATGCTTTTCGTGCCCGAGACCGTTATGCTGAAAACGGTTCCGTGGCCCGCATCTCCGCCCGCAAGCGTGGTGCCGTATAGCTTGCCGTTCAATTCCAGCAAAGGCGCCACGGGATATCCGCCATCGTGACTGTCGAGGTCAAAAGTATGAAGCACGCGCTCCCGACCGGACGTCGTTACACTGAAAATGGTTCCATCGTCTTTCGTGCCGCCGTAAGTTGTTGTGCCGTAGAGCGTACCGTTCACGTTCGTCAGGTCCGCACCGGGGCTCGCGCCGTTCTTACCTCCGAAGTTGAACACGACCCGATACGTTGTGGCTAAACGATGGTCGAACGACTGCCTCCCGTATGACATCGAGCCAGACACGATCGGCGGCTGCGATCCACCGCAGCCAGCCAGCGATGCTGAAGCCGCGCCAGTCGCTAAGGCAAGGCACCTAAGTCCCAAATCCTTCATTCCTCTGCTCCTCTCTCAATGGTCTACGTTAGGGTTGTTCGCGTGTCTAAGGTCTTCGCGAGCGGCTCCCGTTAGGGCGTGGTCAGGCCCGAGTTCCTTTTCCCGAATAGCCAAGACCCGCGCCAAGATCGGCTTGGCTTCCTCGTAGCGTGCCTGCCGGCAATATAGCTGTCCAAGGTTATGCAGGAAGGTTCCAACGTAGAGGTTATCGCCGCCGAGTGCCTTTTCCAGCATTGCCAACGCGCGCGTGTGCAGCGCTTCCGCGTCGTCGTAACGGCCCTGTTCGCGGTATACGAGCGCGAGAGCATTGAAGCCATGCGCAAGGTGCGGATGATCGAGATCGAGCGTCTTCCCCCACAGTGCCAAGGCGCGCGTAAGGAGCGCTTCTGCCTCATCATAGCGCGCTTGGTCGCGATACACGTTTGCGAGGCCGTGGAGGCTCAGGCCGACGTCTGGATGGTCTGACCCGAGCGTTTTCTCTCGGATAGCCAACGAGCGTGCGTGGAGAGCTTCCGCCTCTGCATAGTGTCCAAGGTTGCGGTGCACGAGCGCGAGGTTCTCGACGCTGTAGGCGACATTTGGATGATCCGGACCGAGCGTCTTCTCTTTGATCGCGAGCGCTCGGGCGAGCACTATCTCTGCTTGGATATCATCTCGGTCAAGGTACACCCCCGCGAGGTTGTTAAGCGTGCGCGCGACCTCCGGGTGTTCCTCGCCGAGAGCGTTCTCTAGAACCGCCAGCGCGCGCCGATACAAGAGTTCCGCCTCTTCATAGCGCCCTTGCTCGCGGCAGATCACCGCGAGGTTGTTCAGGACGTTTGCTAGATCCGATTGAGCCGGCCCCGACGCACTTTCGCAAATCTCCAGTGCACGGATAAGTAACGGTTCGGCCTCTCCGTAGCGACATTGATCCACGTAGACCTTTGCGAGGTTATTAAGGATCTGCACAAGATCTGGGTCCTTCGGGCCGCACGCATGCTCGCGAATCGCGAGAGATTGCGCACACAAGAGCTCGGCTGCCCTAAACTCGGCTCGCCTCCATAGATAGAGACCGCATTTTTGAGCGAGCCGGCTCCCCGGCAGGAACGCGGTGCCGTCCGGCAACGCCTCCAACGCGGCGCGTGCGTGGGGAAGCAGCCTCGCGCACACCGGCCACACGGTGAATTCAACCCTCGGAAAAGCGGCATCGGCAGCTGCCACAGCCCATTCACGCCACGCGGGCGATTCCGCAGCGATCGTGTCCTGCGACGCGAGTTGGACGAGGCGATGGATCGTGTACGTGCGAGCCGTCACGGAAAAGGCCAGCAGTGAGAGCCGGTTGAGCGCCCCCAGCGCTTCGTCCAACTCAAAATCGTCGACGAGTACGGAGCGCAGATCTCGAGTGAACGCGCCGTTCGATAGCCGTGGCTGCAACTCTCCTCGGTAGCTATCGGTGGACTGCCGCAAAAGTTCGTCGGGAATGGCGTCGGGAGCGAAAAGTGCGGCGAAACAAAGGACTGCTGCTGCGCCCGGGGCTTCGCCTTCGGCCTGCACGATCGCCGCGTTAAACGTTGCAAAGACGGACTGGGGATATTCAGACGCGGGCGGAGCGATCCTTAGGTAATCGCCGATGCGTTCTAGATATCGCTGGGGTGTAACCATCCGGCGGTTGCGCAACGCCGCCGCAGCATGCGATAACGCAAGGGGAAGCGCGCCCAGCGCTTGGGCAATTGTGCAAGCATCGGTCTTGCTCAAGTCGTCGCGCCCGCTCTCGCGCTGGAGGTAAGCCGCTGCGGTCTCGAGTTCCAAGGCGTGCAAAGGAATTGCCGTAACCTCGGGGCCCCATGCCGCGCTTCGCGAGGTCACCAATGCCTGTGCGCCGGTTCGCGGTAGCCAGGTGTGCAGCAGCCGCTCATCTTCTAGGTTATCGAAAATCAGCAATATGGGCTTGGAAAAGCCATTCAACACCGAGCCAACTACCTGTTGGGCTGCCGCGCGCCGATCCGCAATCCGGTCGAGCCCGCGCACGAAGAGCGCTCCGAGGCGTAAGAGTTCCTCGATGATCCCGTCTTCGTTCTGCGCCGTGAGCCACCAAATAACCGAATACCCATCGCGATTGCGCCGCGCGTACTCCCGCGCTATCGATGTCTTGCCGACGCCCCCCAACCCATACACCGCGACTATCGCACCGTCGTTCGAAAGAGCTGCGCCGATAGCGGCGAGTTCCCCCTCGCGCGCACTGAAGCTCGAAACGGGTCGAACCGCTTCGGTCGCGACGACGGACCGCGGCGGTCGCCAAAACGGCCCACTCGTGCCGCCGTCCCGGCGTTCTTCGCGCACGGCGTCGAGTACAATGTGCTTGAGCAACGCGCGATTGTCGCAGACCGGAACGAGGTCCCAGTAGGCGAGACCGCTGAGAAGTCCAACCGGCTCGCACTCGGCAACGCGCAGCAAAATCAATCGCGATTTGGTGTTGAGCAGATCGCCGGCGATGGCATTCTGCCACTCGGCTTGGCAGTGCGCGCTGCTCAGATACTCCGGCGATAGGAGCGCGATGACCCGGGCGCCGCCCGTCAACGCGGCGTGCATGCCCTCCATAAAGTTTCGGTTCGCGAAATCCCATTGCTGAAGAATGATCGTGTGGCCGGCGGATTCCAAAATGTCGCCAACGATCGCAGCAAAGCCCGCATCCGCGCCCGCCCTGCTAATGAATAGAGCGGCTGGATCTCGTTCAGGCGGTTCCATACGGTCCGCCGCCGTGCGAGCTGAGGAAACCACCGAAGTCTTCGAGCGTGATGCAAGCCGCCGCCGCGGCCCCGACCGCTCGAAGCTCCTCGACGTGTTGCGTCCCATCGAGCGGTTGAATTGCCTTGGGATCGATGCCGCGCGGGGTGCTGGATGAGTTGAACAGACCGAGCCGCGCGAGCTCCTGTTCCGATAGTTCGACGTTATAACGGAGATAGGTAAAGAACTTATCCTTGACCGGGGCGTCGTTGCCGATGAGGTTGCCGATTTCCGAATCCCACTCCGGAATGTCGCACCACGAGCGAAGGTTACCGAAGACGCGGCATAAGAGATCCTGCTCGTTAGTCGCGCTGCGCATGAGTGCAGCGGGCAACGCCTGCACGTTGTAGAAAAGCTTCATCTGACGAATCTTTAAATTGAGATCCTCGCTCTCGCATAGACCGGTTCCCACCGAGACGAGCAGTAGGTTCTCTTTGCCGGCCGGCCACCCGAGCCGGTACTCGGGAAGCGTCGCCATAAGGAATAGATGAAACGCCGGATTGTTATGAACGGTGACGCCGCCATCTTGAAAGATAAATGGGCGCGCGACGCCGGGAATGTGAATCTCTTCAGGAGGGAAGAAAACCGGCGCCGCAGTGCTCGCCCGGATGAGCTTCCACAGCGGAATGTCGAGGTTGGAATATTTCGTCCCGTCGCTCGCCTTAGCGGCGACGTTATATTTCGCCCGCGGATTGTTCGAGATCCACCACGGAGAATCGGTCGACGCGTTGCGCATGACGATCATCAGCAACGTCCGCAGCCTGGTGCTGCCCAGCGTCGTGTCCTCGCCGCACATTTCAACGATGGCTTTTGATAATGCATTCGGCGTGAAGATCGCCGGATTCATGGCGAGCACGCCGATCAAGCCGCAGAAAAGCGCGAACGGACCGGTCGATCTGCGGGCAAGCCGCTGAAAAAGGTTTGCAGGCTCGAACATCAGTCGCGCACCCTCGAGGTAAAAGTCTCGGATTTCGCCCATCGAATGGCCCATCGCGATGAGAGCGGAGACGATCGCGCCCGTACTCGTGCCGGCGACGTAATCGAAGTAGTCGGCGAGGACCAGGTTGCCTTGTCCGAACTCCTCGCGCAGCAAATCTTCGATCTTGGCCAAAAACTCTATCGCAATCAAGCCGCGAATGCCGCCCCCGTCGATCGAAAGCAATTTCTTTGGCCCCTGCGCATCAATAATCGCGTCGAGATGGCTCAGACGATCACCACCTTCATGGGCCGGTCTCGGCGCATGATCAGCCAATCCGCATGTTCGACCAACGCCGCGCGCCCGAGTTCGTAGATGATCTCCCGCGGATCGCCAGGCTTGCCCTTGGCGATCCTCAACAGATCGCGGCGCGCTCGGTCGAAGACCGCAAACATGCGCTCGTAGCGGCGTGCGTTGCCGAGGAGATTTTGCTTCTCCTGATAATGCGCGAATATTGCCGCCAGCACTGCCGCCAGCGCAATCGGAACGCTCAGGAGATTCTGTAGCAGCTCGAAGTCGTTCGGTGAGAATCCTGCGCGGCAAGATGGCGAAAAGAAGGCGCAGGGAAAAGATCCTCCCAACCTGATCGCGGCAAACAGGAAACAAACACCGCCGGCTGCGACCGCGGCGATGGCGACCCGGTCCATCCAGCGTCGCGTTTCAGCTTCGCGCCGGCTCGCCCGACGGTAATACCTCCACTGCGAACGCACCCAGTCTTGACAAATGGGGTGGTAACAAGAGGCGTCGGGATGCTTGCGGTCCTCACAGCATAATAGGTAGAAAAAGCGCAGGGCCATTCGAATCCACTGCAACTCGCCTTCCTGCATCCGCAAGTACTCGTTATCGACGAGATGGTGCTGCACGCCCGCGCAGTACCATGCGCCCTGCACGCGAAGACCTTCGGCGATGGCGCGGTAGTCTTGGTAGCGATTCTCGTAGTCGTTCTTGCGCGCGACCGTATACGCCAAGAAGGCCAAAGCGAGGCCGACGATCTTCGCAAGCGGCGGAACGTGGCCGATGACCTGAGCCGCTGCGGCGACAAACGCAATGAAGAAGAGAATCATTTGAAACGCGTTCGTTCGCTTCTGCAGTAGGTTGGCGACGGCGTCCGTGCGATGCATTAGTGCTTCGGTCGGCTGGTCGGCTGGGGGCGCAGGTACGAGTGCGAGATCCGCGTTGTACGCGTCGATGTGCCTGAGGATCGAGTCGAAGTTTCGCGCGACGGTTCGGCCGCGGGCAAAGATCTTGGGATAGCGGGGCTTCACCGCGTAAGGGTCGGGCGGCCGCGGAGCGCCGTCCCGCGGCGTGACGATGACTTCGACGGGACCGACATCCGGAAGATACGGAATCTCTTCGACGTCGGCGGATCGCCGGCGTCCCTCCAAGCGCATCTCGATGACGTCGGCAGTCCCGCCCCGTCCGCGTGACGTCTTCTCGTCCCAAAAGGCCACCAACAAATGAGCGTATTGTGCGATGAAGAGGCCGGTCGCGACGTAACCGTTTTGACGCGTCGGCGATGTGATGGTGACTCGCGCGCAGGCGGCCAGTAACGTACGGAAACGCGCGAGCTCGTCGGGCGAGAAATCCTGTTCATACTCTTCGGCAGGCATCGGCAGACACGCCATGACGGGGATGTTGCGCGCCATCGCCTCCTCGGCGGCGAGCGAATCGGCGCCGGCCGCAAGGCCGGAGAGCACCAGCAGAGGCGTATGTGGACACATTCGACCGATTCGCTCTAAGATGCCGCCGAACGCCGCGCGCAGCCGTGGCTCGTCGCCCGCCGCGATATCGCGGTGACCGGTAACGCCTACAACAAGCGAGAGACAATCGGTTGGTATTACAGCCATAGGGCGAGCTTTCTGGAGCGGCGTTTGCATGCCGTCCGCCAGCTCCCCTGCAGCTCGACGGACAGGGCACCCTGCCGGCAACGCGAAGTTAGCGCTTTTGAACGCGTCGGTCGCCACCGAATCCCGAGAGCGCATCGCCGTGCTCGTTGCTGCAATCGTGGCTTCGAGCATGAGCTACATCGACAGCACCGCGCTCATCGTCGCCCTGCCGGTCATTAAGGCGAAGCTGCCGGCCGGCGACGCGCAAGCGCAGTGGATCATCGAAGGTTATCTGCTTTTTCTCTCTGCGTTTATTCTGATCGGCGGTGCGCTCGGAGATCGTTATGGCCGGCGCCGGCTCTTTGCGCTCGGCGTCTGGATCTTCGCCTTATCGTCCGTCGCGTGCGCGGTCGCGATGCAGCCGGGCTTCCTTATCGTTGCACGCTGCGTACAGGGTGCCGGCGCAGCGTTGATGATCCCCGAAAGCCTAGCGCTCATCACCGCGGCCTACGACGCGCGCACGCGCGGCCGAGCCATCGGCATCTGGGCCGCAGCTTCGGCGATTACGATGGCGGCCGGCCCCGTACTCGGCGGATGGCTCACGCAAACTTTCTCGTGGCGGTGGGTTTTTTGGATCAACATTCCGCTCGCGATCGGGGTCTTGTGGCTCGTCTATCTGCGCGTTCCGGAAAATCGTGCCGAGAACGTTGGCGGCAAACCGGATTTGGCCGGCAGCGCGCTCGTCACCGTCGCGCTCGGGCTCATGGTCTCCGGGCTCATGCAGATGCAGCAGCGGCTCGCCGACCCAAGCGCTCTTTCGTTATTAATCGTTGGCGGGATACTCTTTGCCGCGTTTGTGTTTGTCGAACGCCGCGCCTCGGCGCCCATCGTCCCGCTGCACCTCTTTGCGTCGAGGAGCTTTACCGTTGCGAGCATCTATACTTTCCTTCTCTACGCGGCGCTTGGCGGGGCATTGTTCTTCGTTCCGTTCGAGTTACAGCATATTATGCGGTACACGCCACTTGACGCGGGCCTCGCGCTGTTACCGGCGATTGTGCTGATTGCGGCCGGGTCGCCGGTGTCCGGCGCGCTCGCGACGCGCACGGGCACGCGCCTGACTTTGGTCGCCGGCGCGGGAATCGCAGCCCTGGGGTTCGGACTTTTTGCAAAGCTCGGCTACGGCGCATCGTACGCAACCAGCGTTCTGCCGGCTACGATCGTGCTGGGCGTAGGGCTCGCCGTCGCGGTTGCACCGTTGGTCACCGCCGTCATGGGAGCGGCCGATGCCGACGATGTTGGCGCTGCGTCGGGGGTAAACAACTCGATCTCGCGCATTGGGAATCTGGTTGCGATCGCAGTTCTTGGAATCGTGATCGCAGCGTCGGGAGCTGGTCCGTTGCCGACGCAGGCTCATCCGGAGGGTTTCGGTCACGCGATGCTCGGCGCGGCGGCGATGTCGCTCCTCGCTGCGTCGGTAGCGATGCTCTTTCCGCGAGGCGCCTGTGATCGGCGTCCAGGCTGAACGGCGCCGAGGCGTAGAGACCTCCGGGAAGCCGCACGACAACGCGCAGCCATGGGCGCACGCGTCGACACTGCGCAGCTCCACCTCGGCACCAGCGTCTTGGGGCGCCGACGTTGGTTGTGCCGGTTACGCTCCGTCGGGTTTAGCTAGCGCGTAAATGCGTAGACGGTTCCTCCCCCGAAGTTGCCGCCGGCCCTCGTTGTGCCATAGAGCCCTCCGTACGCGTGGAGCGGTGCGGCGACGGGGTAGGCGCCGTCGGTTTGACTTCCGAAGCTATGGAGAATGTTTTCCCGTCCCGCTGGGCTGACGCTAAAGAGCGTTCCATCGCCATAGGCGCCCCCGCTCTCAGTCGTTCCGTAAAGAATCCCTCGGTTCGCGATCAAGCCGGCCTCCGGCGAATCGCCGTCGGGCGCCGCGCCAAAGCTATAAACCGTCCGGAGCGTGCCGCCGCTGCTCACGCTAAAGACCGTGCCGTATTCGGTCGTACAACTGTTGCCGCCCATTTCCGCTGTGCCGTAAATAGTGCCGCTCGACACTGTCAGTCGAGCGACGGGATCTTTACCGTCGCTGCAATCGAACGCGATCAAAACGCTCTCTTTGCCGCCGGTAGTGATCGAAAAAACCGTGCCATCGTTGCTCGGGCCACCGCCGGCTCCGGTCGTACCGTAGAGCACGCCCCTTCCGGCAACCAAACCGGCGTCGGGAGCGGAACCGTCACTACCTGACCCAAAACTGTGGATCACTTCGTCGGGTCCGCCGGATGTCGCGATTCGAAAAACCACTCCTTGGGCGTATTCACCGCCGGCGGAGGTGGTGCCGTAGAGCTCGACGCGCACGCCGCTGCGGATCGCGAGGAGACCTCCCAGCGGCTTTGCACCGTCATTGCCCGAGCCAAAACTGTGAAGAACGTGCTCCTCACCTTTGCGGATAACGAAAAGGGCTCCGAGATTGTATTTCCCACCGGCTTCGGTGGTACCATATAGCGCATTTCCGATCGCGATTAATCCTGCAACGGGATTCTCGCCGTCGGGAGGCTTGCCAAAGCTGTGAACAATCGTTTCGTCGCCTATGATACCAATGCGAAACACAACGCCGTTACCGCCCCGACCGCCATACTCGGTGGTTCCGTAAAGCTTGCCATCCAGATTGACCAATCCCGCCACCGGGGCGTCACCATCGCCGCCTTTTCCGAAGTTGTGGATTAGGCGATAATTGAGTGTGGGGGAAGTTATCGAATCAACGGTAGACGCCGGTGCATATTGCAAAGATTGAGCGCCCGGTGAGCATGCGGCCAAGGCTGCGATGGAAATCAGCCCCGCGACTCTACGACAACGACAGTCTTGCTGTGTCATGTGAATCTCCTGATGGGATCCCCACTCGAGATGTTGGCAAGATTTGGCTTGCTTGCAGACTGGCTTCAAGGAGGAAGGGAGCGGCTCCTTGACCTCGAAAATCCTAAGGTAACGGCCGCACGTTTGGCTTCCTCGTCCCGTCCCTATTAGTCCGCCGAGGTTAACTATGAGACTATTCGCGACGGCACATGACAGCGTCACCTCGGCGTGGTGCGTTCTGGTGGCTGCGGCCCTGGTAGCTTGTAGCAGCAGCAACAGGACGACCCCGAGCGCCAGCGGTCCCAACTATTGCAGTACCGGAACCCAACTCGTGCTCTTCTTCCCTCAGCCCGGCAGCCACGTGTTCGCGTCGACGCGAACAATTTACGTTGTCTCCGATTACGCCATCGTCACCGAGGCTGGGCTGGCGGCCGTCCCAGAAAATGCGAAGCCCGGCGAAAAGCTTGATGTCCACGATCTCGCAGGCCCCGTCGGCGCACCCACACCGACCCCAGCACCGACCGGTCGTCCCACGCCGACAGCGTTCCCGTCGCCGCCCTTCGGCGCTAATAACGTGTTTTATAGCGCTACCGGTTTCCATCTCAGAGGAAACACGAGGTATAAGGTTTCAGTCGCCGGCAGCGGTTCCGGTTGTGTGCCGCACCCGATCCACGGCGCGATCTTCTCGACGTTGCGGAGGTTCTGATCGCGGCGATGCACGAGCCCGAAGAGCGAAGGCTCGGCGAACGCCTCAGGCGATTGTTGTTGAGCCTCGGAGCGTTTGCGGGCGTCCTCGCGGTTCTCTTTCCCGTCGGCAGCGCGATTTCAGCGTCGGCCGGTGCGGCGTCGGGGTCGCCCGGACCGCTCTGGGTTACCGACTGCTCGACGTCGCAGCTTTCCGACATCGTCGCGGCGTACACGAGCACGCCGGCGCCGCACACAACGGCGGTTCTCCTTCCGAAAAGGACGAACAACTACTTGGCAAACGTCCTACGGCGGCGCCTGCTGCAGTGCGAGTCAGCCCTTAAAGATTACCAGAGTATCGGCAGCGATGACTCTCCCGCGAAGGCATGCTCTCCGGTCGATAGAGACGAGGACATTCGCGTTCTCTGGCAACAGCTCCAGTTTTGCGTAGCGTTATTCAATCTGCCGTTCGCGGGTCCGGCGCCGGCGGCGTCTCCGTCGATCAAATGGAAACTTCCATCGACGACCGGCAGCGGAAGCCAACCGGTGATTTTCGTGATGGGCGCCGCGGGTGATCCCGCGATGCTTGCGAAGCTGATCTCGACGCTCACCCACTACCTGAACGGAACGGCCACCTACATCGCCGACGACGCTAGGCTAATTCCAGAACCCGCGATGTCGACGGCCGATTTTATCAATCAGTGCGGGCAGTCGCCTCAGGTGAAGGGAGCCATCGTCGTCGCGATAACGGCTGCGGGTAGCGGCGCCAGCGATCAGTTTTTCAGCCGGAAAAATTGGAACGCGATCGAAGCGACGGCGCTCTACGCCGATTGCGAGCGTAGCCGGCCATCGGCGAGCGGCGTGCCGGCATACGTCTGGGCCTCTAGGTTGGCATACAAGTCGAATCACTACATAACGCCGACGCCGTTGACGCCGCTCGCGATCCTTTTAACGCTGGGGGCGGCCTACGAGGAGTTCGCGCCGTCGCGAACGACGTCGACGGTAACCACCCGCGTCTACCCGACCCCACTGCCGTTGCCAACCTACGGACGAATTTCACAGGTTCAGACGACGAATGCGCAGACTCTCAACGCCTCGTCTTTAAGCTCGGTCGCGATCGGATTTCTGGGAAGCTCGATTACCTACACGAATGCGGTCGCGCCGCTGACCGGGCCGCCCACGGTCGATCAGCAAACTTGGGATACTCTCCAAGACGTTGCGGCCAACCTCGTCAAGGACATGAACTGCTGGCAGCTTCCGGAAGAGGCATTGGGGGGCGCCAAGCAGCTCTCAGACATCGAAGGGCGTTCTCGCCCGGCACCGGCGTACGTCCCGCCTGCGGGCCTGAGTACTTACTCTTCCGGGCAGCCGTCCGCGCCATTTTGTGCAGAACCGAATTCGATTCCGCCGGCGCCGATGCCGGCACCCCCGAAGTTGGAAACCCCGACGCCGCAGCCCTCGACAGGCGGCGAATCGATACAAGACATCTTGCCGTCGCCGACGCCGGTGCCTTCGCCCACTCGCAGGCCGGCTGGCGACGCCAGAGGTTCTTGATGTACCGATACGCCGCGACTCTCGCGGCTCTCATTGCGCTTAGTTGCGCGATCGTGCCGCGCGTGTCGCTTGGCGCTCAATCGGCGGCAGAGAAACTGGAGGGCGAGAAATCGGCAGCGCGTCAAATGGTGGACGATCTGATTGGCCAAAAGACTGGCCAACCGTACTGGGAGTGCGAAACCACCCAGGCAAGCGGGCTGCACCTGTGGGAGTACGACACGTTCGACAAGATCGGCGACTTTTGGGTGCATGGAGCTGGGCGGCCGGTTCGCGGCGCAAAGGAGCCTTTTTACGATTTGTACTTGGGCTACGATTCCGTGCACTCGCACTGGGTCTACATCCAGATTGCGCCGGCCATTGGAACCTACTTCGTAGCGTTGAGCGACGGGGCCACGGTCGACGGTGCGTGGCGAATCGTCTACCCCTGGGAGTTGGCCGGTTATACCGTCAGAACCCCAGGTTATACTGTCGGAACGCCTCTGTATTCTCTGGTGATCCGGTACCCGGACCTTCAACAAGCCTGCCAAAGGCTGGCACTCGCTCCCCCCGCGAACCCGGCCGCAAGCCCAACTCCAACTCCCACGCCAACGCCGGCGCCAACACCAACACCGTCGGTGTTGATGTGTAAAACGTGGTACTCGCACGATGGGTATCTGAAACCCGACGGTTACGGCCGCACAGAGATGCTGACGATCTCCAAGCCGCAAAATGATACGCCCTGGTGGCAGGGCGTCGCCACGATCGGCAACGACAAGATCTACGAATACAACCTTTTCAATGTAAAAACCGAAACGGGACCGTGGCGCATTTCGATCCTCGTTAACGGGAAGACCGGCGTTTACGCTATTGCCAAGAGTTACGAATTGCCGAACCTGAACAACTCAGCCTGGGTAGTGCAATATCCGAGCATTCAACCCGGTTTCGCGTTCAAGGAGGTGACCTATCAAGGCGATCTGCCGAGTGCCTTGACGCTAATCTTCAGGGACGGTTTTCAACGGTGTGCCGCATATCCGAACAACCCGCGAATGCCGTAAGTCAGAGACGCTGGCGACGGAAGAGCGGCGCCTCACGACCGCGTCGGCGCGAGTTCGAGCCGAGCCTGTGCAAGATCTTCGGGCTGGTCATGGCTGACACAGGAGACTCCTGCGAGGTGGCCCTGGAATCCAGTTTAGTGGTATACTCACGGTGGTTAATCATTCGATAGACTGATCATTCGAACGATCGATCAAGAGATTCAGACGATTGCATTGATTTTCCCGGCTCGCTCGAGAGGAAGTTTTTGATGCGGTGGATTCACCTTATCGCTCGAAGAATGTCGGCGTTGCGCCCAATTATAAATCGTGCGTTTGCGAAGCCGGGTTTCGTCGTTATGAGCGTCGCTATCGCTGCTTGCGGGCGGGACAACCTCGCGTCGCCGCCTGGCGCAACTGCGCTATCCGCGTCGGCTGAGGCACAACCGGCTACCCTGCACGTGGATCCGCTCCACGAATTTACTGCGGCGGAAACCTTTATTGGAAAGTCCGGCGGCTCTGCCGGACTGATTGGCGACCCCAATACGGCGCTTTTCGGCGTAGCGCCTATAGGCGGAGACCTGAAGTGCCGCGATGGACATCAAGGATGTGGCTTCGTATACGAGTTGACACCGCAAGACGGAGGGAAGTCCTACAAGGAGACGCGTCTGTACGCCTTTCATGGCAAGAATGCGGGTGACGGGGCTGAACCCAGTGCTGCGTTAGTCATGGACGAAAGCAGCGCCGGCGTTCTGTACGGCACAACCGTTCTAGGCGGCGCCTACGATAAGGGGACCGTATTCAAGCTCGCCCCAACCCAATCCGGGTCCTACACAGAGACAGTTCTCTACAGCTTCGGTCCCACCGCGGGTGACGGCGAATACCCGTACGCGAGCCTGATTGAAATTCAGGGCACGCTCTATGGCACAGCGAGCGGCGGCGGTATGTACCACGGCGGAGTCGCTTTCAGCGTGAGTGCGGCGGGAACATCGGAGCAAAAGCTGTATGATTTCGGTAACGGCAGCGATGGCGCTACACCCTACGCGAGCCTGATCAACGTGAACGGCACTCTCTATGGGACGACGAGCGCCGGCGGCGGTGGTGGAACGAGCACAGGGTGTGGCACCGTTTTCAGCATGAGCACGGCAGGCGTGGAGCAGGTGCTGTACGCTTTCCAAGGCAGCCGACCGTACGGGGACGGCTGTAACCCGCTAGGGAGCGGCGTGATCGACGTGAACGGCCTTCTCTACGGCACAACGTCTGCTGGCGGCGGGAAGAACAACAAGGGTATAACGTGCGATTGTGGGACGATATATAGCGTGGGCATGACGCCCGGCCCGGATACAGTACTCCATAGTTTCGTAAGCAACGGCTCTCCCGCGGCGAGCCTGATCTATTCGAACGGTGCCCTCTACGGCACGGCGTTTTACGGCGGCAAATGCACACTTGGTCCTCGGGGCTGCGGCGTCGTCTTTAGTCTAGGACCTTCCGGGTCGCCGTCTTATCAGGTGCAATTCGTGTTTACCGGCACGAGCGGGGGCGGCGGGGCCAACCCAGCGGCTCCGCTTCTTGCGAATGGTGGTAACTTCTACGGTACGAGCTCTAGCGGGGGTACGCATAACCACGGAGAGGCGTTCGAACTTACACCGTAGTTCTTTCCTTACCAGGAGATAATGATCTGGCCATTGCCAGGAGGCGCTCCCCCTCGAACGCTTTCCAACCGGTGCCCCGTACTTTCAACGTACGAAGGTCCACCACCACCACCGCCGCCGGCGCCGCCTTGCGGACCGTGCCCAGACAGACCGCCTTGGCCTCCGCCGCCTGCGCCGTAGTAGCCGCCCCCGCCACCCCCCCCGTCACCGCCGGCCCCATGGGTACAGCTGGAGCCCTGGTCGCCGCCGCTGCCGCCGCTAGCTCCGTTATGGCGTATCCCTGATTGGCCCGCATTGCCGTCGCATCCGCCGCTTCCACCGCTTCCACCGCTTCCGCCCACAGTTTGCGTACCGCCTCCGCCGCCCTCGCCCGGACTACCCTGAGAGCCTCCGCCGGCGCCGCCCTTGGCGCCGACTTCGCCGCCTCCCGCCCCGCCCGGTCCGCCCGGGCCGAAGTAGTTCATTCCGCCTTCGCCTCCGCCACCACCGCCGCCGGCCACTAGCACGCGAGCTATAAATCTGAGGCCGCCCTCCCGAATGTCGGAAGCCCCGCCGCCGCCGCCCGCGTAGCTGTCGCCGCCACCGTCAAAACCGCCGCCGGTGCCGCTACTGGAACCCGTAGTCCCCTCGCCTCCCACGTAGACAAACAGCGTCTCTCCGGGCTGTTTGACCGGAATCTTCGCCTTCACCAAGGCGCCCTTGCCTCCCGTCCCGTAGGAACCGCTGCCGGTACCGCCGCCGCCGCTGGCGCCCCAGGCGGTGATCGTGAGGTACTTTACGCCGCTCGGCACGTTGAAGTTTTCATAATATCCGGTATATGTGAAGGTTTTCGAATGCTGTGCCGCATGAAGCGATCTGTTTGTCGTTAACGATGACGACGAGAGCAACGCGCCCCCGCCACAGCCAGCCACCAGGCCCGCGCCCAAGTAAGCGCTGATGAGGTAGCGTAAGCGTGGCATGAGTTGGCCCTCCCCAAAATATGACTAGGCGCCCGAAGGATTAGACAGCTATCCTCCGGGGACATGAATTAACGTTGACACTGGGCATGGAACGTCCTTCTTGCAAATCAAGGCGCAGATGCGCCGACGGGCCGACGTGCACGCTTCGGGTGTCGCGGTTACACTACTTCGCTAGACTCACCGCTGCGCCGGTACCGCCGATCGTGCCGAGATTTCTTACCGGATTTCCCCCGCCCGGATAGTGCCAAAAGCCAACGAACCCGGTGCCATAGTAGCCCGATGTGGAAGGGCCATGGCCGGGACCGATTACGATCGATCCCTGAATCCAAAACTGCTGAATCTCTAGTGAGCCTAGCTTTTGCGGTCCGCTCAAGGAGATGGTTTTCTCGACTTTACCATCCGAGCCATCGACCCGATAAATCTTATTACCTTGATTGCCCACGGCGACGTACTGGCCATCCCATTCAACTCCGCCGGGCTTTTCGATCTTCACGTCGAGCGAAATATTGGTGAATTTCGTGGCGCCCTTCCGCAGCTCGGCAAATCGGAAGGCTCCGTCGCTGTCGGTCCCGTCAAGAAACAGGTCTCCCGAACCGTCGTAGCCGCAGTAATAGTAGCTGGCGATAGCCGAATCAACGTATCGCTTCGGCTCTCCCTTCGCATGTAAGTAAATCGCCACATCACCACGGCACTGTGAGCCGCTCGCCGCGCAATAATCGGTCACGGCAAGATTTCCAGTAATTGGATCGATGGAACAGCCGTAGGGATTGCTCGTCCCGTCGTTCAGCGTCGCGAACGGCTTCGAGCCGCCGTGGGCGTATTCGAAAACGACTCCCGTATAAGTGGGGTAGCCGCCGCCCTTACCCGTAATGAAAACGTGGCCGGATGAATCGGCACATTCGCTTCCGGGAGAGTCCGGCGTCAAGATGCCGATAGAGTAGGTTCCCGGATAAGTAAAGACATACACTTGAGTGTGGTCGTCCGTGATATAGAGCAAGTCTTGAGCGTGCGCTTGCCGTGCCTTCCAAAAATCATGAGTGGCCGGGACAACTCGTGCGGTCGGCACAGACTCGCTGCTGCAGTTCGCCAACGCGACTACAGCAAGACAAGAAATTAGAACGCGTATGCTACGAGTCATAGCGGAAGCTTAAACACCGTTCCGTGGCCCTTCGTGCCGCCGGCGAGTGTTTCGCCGTACAGTACGCCATCGAAATACAACAGTGGCGCCGAAGGTTGACTTCCATCCTTTCCGCCGGGGAATTGGTAAATGCCTCGAAGCGGCGAATGCCCGGGATCCAGCCGGTACACCGTCCCGCAACCCGCGGTGAACGAATACGGCGCGCCGCACTTGAAATCGCCTCCGGACACGGCGGTACCATACAGATAACCGTCGGAACCCGCTGTGAGGGATGTCTGCGGCCAAACACCTTGTCCTGCAGCCGACTCGGTGAACACGTGTACGACCTTTTCGGTATAGCGTGATCCATTAGGTGTCAGCTCGTAGATCGTGCCGCAGCCCCCGGAGTAGTCGGGAGGCGGTACGACGCAACCGTAACTTCCGCCGAACGGAGTCGTCCCGAAAAGATCGCCGCTCTTGTCGGCGATGAGGCCGCCTTCGGGATAATAGCCGTCGTGGCTGCTCTTTCCGAATACGTGAAGAATCTTCTCACTGTATCCCGACGAAGTAGGCGTGAGTTCAAAAACGGTTCCGCAGCCACCCCCAAAGTAACCACATTCTTCGTCACCGCCGCCGTATGTCGTGCCGTAAAGCGCCCCGTTGGAGTCCCTCAGCAAACCGCTGCTCGGTCCGATGCCGTCGGTCTTGCCCTTGAACGTATAGACCGTCGTCTTGATGTAACCGCTTCCAGACGGCGTGAGCTTGAAGACCGTGCCGCAGTGGTCATTGAAATACATCCCCCGATAGCAAATGCCCCCGCCGCCGCTGGTTCCATACAGCGTGCCGCCGCTATCGGAGACTAGCGGCGCTAACGGTCCGCTTCCGTCCTTATGCCCCTTAAAGCTGTAGATGACTGACCCGGTGAAACCCGATCCTGACGCGGTTAGTTTAAAAATCGCTCCCTGCCCGTAGGCACCCCCGGAGAGCGTCGCCCCGTAGAGTCCGGCCGGCCGTTTGAGCAATCGGCCTGACGGCACTTTGCCGTTGCTGCCCGTAAACGTATAAAGAACGGTCTCTTTATACGCGCCGTTTTTTTCTGGCGTAAGCTCGAAGACAACCCCGCAGCCCCGCGGGCTATGGTACCGAGTCGCGGCCCGATCGTAGCGATTGCATTTTAGGTCTCCGCCGACGGTGGTGACGCCGTAAAGCGCGACCTTTGGGTCGCCGACGAGCCCTCCGGCTCCGCCTTGGCCAATCGGCTTCGGGGGTTCTTTTTTATTCCCGCCGCCGGTGCCGCCGTCAAAATTGAATAGCGGATCGACGTGGAGTGTGTCGGGTCGCGCTCCGAACAGCGACGGCTGCGAACCGGACCCAAAAGGCAACAATGAACTAGCGCGGCTGCATGCCGCGATGGCGACAACGCACAGGATCATAATCCGCGCGCGCATCCGTGCGAGTCTTCCGCGGCTCCTCCTAATGTCCTAGGCCCTCCCCAAAAGCAGGATGGCTAGGCGGCGCGGGCGGACGATGGTCGTGTGGACCACGACGTCTTCATCTGCCATTCGACGGCGGATGCGCGCACTGCCGCGGAGATCTGCGATCTGCTCGAGGCCGAGGAGGTCCGATGCTGGATCGCGCCACGCGATCCCCTGGCCGGGATTCCCTACAGCCAGCAGATCGTCGCGGCCATCGAGGCGGCGCCGGTCTTGCTCCTCGTTTTCTCTGGCAACGCCAACAACTCGCGCGCGGTGCTCAGCGAGTTGGAGCTCGCAGCGAACCGAGGCAAAGTGACTCTGCCGGTACGCATCGACGACGTGCCGCCCGCAAGCGCTCTGGAGTTCTACGTCCGCGCGATTCACTGGTTCGATGCCGCGACGCAGCCGCTGCACGAAGTGGGGCAGGAGCTTGTCCGACAAGTAAAGACGCTCGCCGGCCGGCCTTCGGCGGTCGTGACCGAGCGAACGCAAACCGTCGAGGCTCCGCACCACAATCTTCCGTTCAGCCTTATGTCGTTCGTCGGCCGCGAACTCGAGATCGGCGAACTTGAAGATCTGCTGCAAACGGCGCGCCTCGTGACGCTGTGCGGCGCCGGAGGCATCGGGAAGACGTCGCTTGCCGTGCACGTCGCGACCCGCAAGCTCGATGCCTACCCCGACGGCGTCTGGTTCGTCGACCTCGCGCAAGCTAAAGACGAATCGCTCCTAGTGGCGACCTTCGCGGCAGTTTTCGGCTTAGAGGAGACACCGAGCCGTCCGATCGCCGAGACGCTTGTCGCCTATCTGCGAAAGAAGCATCTGCTTCTGATCGCCGATAACTGCGAGCACGTGGTCGCCGAAGCGGCGCGGCTCGTCGAGCGCATCCTCAAAGCTTCGCCGCACGTCACCGTACTTGCAACGAGCCGCGAGGCTCTGGGCGTCGGAGGCGAACGTACGTACCGTGTGCCGTCATTGGCCTGCCCGCGTTCGGCGATGGTGCGCACTCTGAACGCTGACACGGCCCGCGAGTTTGGTGCGCTCGTGCTGTTCGCCGATCGTGCGCAGGCAGCAAAACCGAACTTCGTGCTCGACGACGATAACGCTCCGACCGTCGCCGCGATCTGCGGCCGGCTCGACGGCATCGCGCTTGCAATCGAGCTGGCCGCCGCGCGGGTAAGCGTCATGTCTCTCCACGAGCTTTCGGAAAGCCTCAACGAGCGCTTTCGCGTACTGACGACCGGGGCGCGCACCGCGTTGCCGCGGCAGAAGACACTGCGCGCGCTCATCGACTGGAGCTACGACTTACTCTCGCAAAACGAGCAACACTTATTTCGCCGGCTGGCCGTCTTCGCCGGCGACTTCACATTGGACGACGCCGTCGCAGTCTGCGCAGACGACGCGATTCGCAACGTCGAGATTCTTGATCTGCTGGCGTCGCTCATTGACAAATCGCTCGTCCAAGCAGATTTCACCAGCGACGACACGCGCTACCGGCTTCTGGAGTCAATGCGGGCGTACGGCTCCGAAAAGTTGACCGAACGCGGTGAGTTCGACACACTGCATCGCGCCCATGCGCTGGCCTTTCTCAGAACCGCTGAAAGGCTCGAAGACTATTGGGAAACGACGCCAGATGCGGCGTGGAAGGAGCGAGCCGAGCCGAACCTCGAGAATTGGCGCGCGGCACTTCGTTGGGCCCTCGATGCAAATGGCGATCGCGCCGTCGGCCAGCAACTCGCGGCCACCTTACGTCCGGTCTGGTTCACGCTGGCGCGGTCGGAGGGGCGGCGCTGGATCGAGGCGGGCAGCGAGGCGATCTCGGAGGCCACGCCGCCCGAGGTCGTCGCGAAACTCGCGCTCTGCGAGGCGCATTTAGCGATGCTCGGTCAGGAATACGAGGCCGCGCTCACACAAGCTGATCGGGCGCGCGAGATCTTTCAACAGATCGGCGATAGCGAAGGCGTGGCGCTGGCCGGAATGTTCGTGGGTGCCGCGCGCGGACAGCAAGGCGACGTCGGCGCCGCTGCGCCGCTGCTCGAGGAGGCGCTCAAAGAGTTTCGCCGCCGCGGATCCCAGCGGACGATTTCGTCAGCGCTCCTCTACCTCGGGACGGTCAAAATTATCGCCGGCGACGCGTCGGCGTCGCGACCGTTGTTCCACGAAGCGCTCTCGCTGCTCAAGTCGATCGGCGCCACTCGGCCGGCGACTCACGTCGCGCTCTTGCTTGCGGAAGCCGAGTTTCAGGACGGCAATGCGGTTACGGCCGTCGAGCTGCTGAGCGAGGCAGTCGCTGCGGAACGAGCGCTCGGGTATCTCGACAACGTGCCTTTCGATCTTTGCAATCTCTCCGCGTACCTCATTGCACTCGATCGCTGGGACGACGCGGAGCGCGACGCGCGCGAAGCGCTCGCGCTCGCGGTCGACCGGCAAATCCCAGCCGCGACCGTGTGGGCGCTGCTGCATCTCAGTGCAATACTTGCCTTAAAAGGATATGAAGATCAGGGAGCGGAGCTTGCCGCGCGCCGGCGTGCCGCTCAACTTCTAGGTTTCGTCGACGCGCGTATTAGCGAGTTGCGCATGCGCCGCGATTTCACCGAGCAACAAGAGTACGAGCGGGCGCTAAGAGCCGTAAGCAGCGCGTTGGGCGGCGAGGCCGATTCGCTCAGAGACGAGGGTCGCCACTGGAACCAGGAGCGCGCGGCTGAGGAAGCCGTTCGCTAAGAGCGCTCCCACCTGAGGTCGGGTTGGCGGGCGGCGCGGGTCTCATCGACGCGGCCGACGACGGTGGTAACGGGCGCATCGAGCAGTGCTTGCGGGTTACTCTTCGCTTGCTCGACGATCTCGCGCAGCGCCGCAATGAAACCGTCGAGGGTTTCCTTCGATTCGGTTTCGGTCGGCTCGATCATCAAGCACTCCGGCACGATCAGCGGAAAGTAGATCGTCGGCGCCATGTAGCCGTAGTCCAGCAGCGCTTTTGCGAGATCGAGCGCGCGCACGCCGTGTTCGCGTTTGAGCGCTTGCGCGGAAGCGACGAACTCATGACGGCAGACCTCGGCGTACGGCGTTTCGAGAAACTCCGCGATATTGACGCGCAGATAGTTTGCGTTGAGCACCGCGAGCTGCGAAACGCGCTTGAGCCCTTCGGCGCCGTTGGCGTAAAGATAGGCGAGTGCGCGAACGGCGTGCGCGAAGTTCGACCAGAACGAGCGCATCGGTCCGATCGATTTCGGCCGGTCGAAATCCAGGGCGAACGTGAGCTGCGGCGACGCAACGACGACCGGCGTCGGCAAGTACTCAACCAGATGCGCGGCCACGCCCAGCGGGCCGTGGCCGGCGCCGCCGCCGCCGTGCGGAATGGTAAACGTTTTGTGCGTGTTGAGATGCATCAGATCGAAGCCCATGTCGCCCGGGCGGGTGTAGCCCATGATCGCGTTGGCATTGGCCCCGTCGTAGTACATCAGGCCGCCGGCTTCGTGAACCGCCGCCGCGATGCGCGCGATCTCGTCTTCGAAGAGCCCGAGCGTGTTCGGATTGGTCATCATGCAGACGGCCGTATCGGGCCCGAGGACCGCGCGGATCTCTTCGACGCCGACGCGCCCGCGGTCGCTGCTCGGCAGCGAAATCACTTTGAAGCCGCACATCGCCGCGGAGGCGGGGTTGGTGCCGTGGGCGGTGTCGGGCACGATCACCTTGTCACGTTGCGTTTCACCGCGCTCTTTAAAGTATTTCTTGGCGATGAGCAACGCACCCAGTTCGGCGTGGGCGCCGGCCGACGGGTTGAGCGAAAAGGCGGCCATGCCGAAGAGCGAGCTGAGCGAGCGTTCCAGCTCGTACATTACCTGCAGCGCGCCTTGTGCCAGCTCGTCGGGCGTGTACGGATGAAGTTGCGCGAACTCGGGGCGCGACGCAATCGCATCGTTGACGCGCGGATTGTACTTCATCGTGCACGAGCCAAGCGGATAGAAGCCGAGGTCGATGCCGAAGGTGCGTTGCGAAAGGCGCGTGTAGTGGCGGACGACGTCGAGCTCGCTGTTGTCTGGCAGCGGTAGGTCGTCGCGTAGCACCGAATCCGGAAGAAATGCCTTGAGCGGCTTGCCTTCCTCGAGGTAGCGGTTTGCGCGCCCCTCTTGGCCGAGCTCGAAGATCAGGGGCTCGTGCGCTTTAGATGTGGGCGTGGACATTGATTGCTCCGTCGAGCGCGGCGGCGAGTGCCTCGATGTCGCCGGTGGTCGTGAGTTCCGTGGCGGTCATCAGAATGCAGGCTTGCAGCTCGGGATACCAGCGGCCGAGATCCACGCCGCCGAGAATGCCCAAGCCTTGCAACGATGCCAGAACGCCGGCAGCGGGCGCGCCGACGTCCGCGACGAATTCGTTGAAGAACGGCGCGGCGTACTTGATTTTCACGCCGTCCACGTTGGCGACCGCGCTGGCCAGCTCGCGCGACCGCGCGAGATTGAGGGCCGCGCAATCGCGCAGGCCGGTCTTCCCCATCAACGCAAGATAGATCGTGGCGATCAGCGCGCAGTGCGCTTGATTCGTGCAGATATTCGAGGTCGCGCGTTCGCGGCGGATGTGCTGCTCGCGCGCTTGCAGCGTCAGGACGTACGCGGTACGCCCGGCATTATCGACCGTCTTACCGGCGAGGCGCCCCGGAATGCGGCGCAGGTGTTCCTTCGTCGAAGCGATGAAGCCGGCGTACGGGCCGCCGTACGCCTGGGCGACGCCGAAGCTCTGCGCTTCACCAGCTACGATCTGCGCGCCCCAGGCAGACGGCGGGGCAAATGCGGCCAGCGAGAGCGCCTCGGCCACGACCGCAATCGGAATCGTGCCGCTGGCTTTTACGGCTTCGAGTGCGGTTTGCGTCAGCGTGTCGGCGTTGCCGAAGAAGTTCGGCGACTGCAGCGCGACGGCGGCGTACTCGTTGTTTTCGAGCGCGCGCGCGAGCGCGGCGAGATCGGTCGTGCCGTTATCGTTAAACGGTATCTCGTCGACGGTTACGTCGAGGCCGTCGCAATAGGTGCGCAGCACGCCGCGGTAGTTCGGATGGATCGCACGTGAGGCGAGAATCTTATGGCGCCCCGTCGTGCCGAGCGCCATGATCGCGGCTTCAGCCAATGCGGTCGCGCCGTCGTAGACCGATGCGTTGGCGATATCCATGCCGGTGAGCAGACAGATATAGGTCTGCCACTCGTAGATCGCCTCGAGATACCCTTGCGAAACCTCGGCCTGATAGGGCGTGTACGCCGTGAGAAACTCGCCGCGCATCGCAAGCGCCGCAATCGCCGGCGGTGCGTAGTGACGATACGAGCCAGCGCCGAGAAACGAACGGTACTCGAAGCCGGCATTCTTTTCGGCAAAGTAATCGAAGCGGCGCTGGATCTGATATTCCGGCAGCGCCGGAACGACCTCGAGCTTTGCTTTGAGCGCGACGTCGTCGGGAACGCGCAGCAGGTCGTCGAGCGACCCGCTGCCGATCGCGCCGAGCATCTGCTCGATATCGCGTTGCGTATGCGGTGCGTACATCCACTGGGCTACTTCTCGTCACATGCCGTGTGTCATCCTGGGCCGTCGGCCAGCTGCGACAAAAGGCGAGGGCTACTAGCGCCGCGGCGGCGGTGCCGGAATTTTGGGCGCCGACGGAGCACGCGGCACCGGCGCCTTATAAATCGCCGGCGCGGTTGGCAGTCGATCTTTCTTTGCGTCGAGGGGATGCGCGACGATGCGATAGTCGAACCCAACGTGTCCGCGGCCATGCTGCAGCTCTCGCACCTGGAAGCTCGCCACCCCCTTTGTGCTCACGTAGAGTCCGTGCGTGTCGCCCAACGGCGTGAGAAAGACGTAGTACGACCTTGTTGGATCGATCGTCGACGCAAATGCGGGCTCGAGCTGCACGTCGGCGACGCCGCCGGTCATTTGCGCCGTGCCAAAGTCTTCGATTGTCGCCGAGGTCGATTCCGACGCATAGGCGAGCACGGAGCGGCCGGCGGCGGTCCGATGCCGCGTCTGAAAGCTTTGTCCGCCGGTGATCTTTCCCGAGCACAAGAGATTCGCCGAGAAATCGATGGAACAAACGCCGCCGCCGCTCCCGTTACCCTCTGCATAGACCGAGTAGCTTCCCTTCCCCGCGTTGACGACCGCAAAGAGACCGTAAGCGGGCTGCGTCAGGGCATAGCTGTCAGCTTCGACTCCAGTGTTCCCCTCGCCGAAAACGCCTGTGCCGCCTTGACCGGCGACGCCGGTCCCTGAGCTCTCCGACACCTTGCCCCAAACCCCAATGTCGCCGCTGTATCCGAGAATGCCGCTTATGCTGCCGGCTTGGCCCGACACGACCCCGACGACTGCGGACGAGTATGGTGCGGCAGTGCTAGCGTAGATCGCATCGTTGCCGTTCGAGGTCGCTTCGAGACCGTAGCCCGAATCGGAGACGGCGTGCACGCCGGTGTTTGCGGTCGAATCGCCTTCGACACCGATCGCGTTTGCCGACGGCGTGCCTTTGAGTGTTCCCGTGCACGTGAGGTTTGCGCTCGGATCGATTAGGCACGTGGTCTTGTTCGCTCTGTTCTCACCGTAAAAGATGTTGGTTCCGGTTTCGTCACCGCGGGCGAAGAGCGCCGCGTACTTTCCGGTGGAGTCATGCGACTCCGCGTAGACGCCGAAGCCATCCGCGAGGTGCAGCCCAGCAATGCCCGCGTGACCTGGCGCGCTCGACCGCCCTTCAACGCCATTGCTGCCCGTGGAAAGCCCGTAGACTCCCCACGGCTTGCCCTTGGACGCGCCTTCGACGCAGGCTCTCCCGCTGGCGCAAGCCGTGACCGCGTTAGGGGTCACGACGAAGCGCTGCGCGCGAACGATCGTAAGACTCGAAAAAACGATCGCGACGGTTGCGACGACGATTGCGACGGTCATCGCACGACCTGGACGAAACGATTGAAACATACGATGCTCCTTTTAGCCCCGTTTGGCAGCCGGGAGCACAGTATACCACTTGCTTGCCCGTCCTAACAGGAGATGGTTGGGCGGGCTGCGATCACGTCAACGCGCTTTCGCGATTTACGCCGCGACCGGCACGCGCGGAGTCCCGGTGTTGGGCGCCTGCACACTCGCGCTTTTGCAGCGACTCGCGGTTAAAGGAGCGCGTCGCCGCGAACCGAAGCGATTGGCCCCGCTGCTAACCGTTGGAGGATATCATGAGCGATTATCATCAGCATAGCGACCTTTCGCTGCTGCCCGAGCTGAAAAAGCTCGATGGCCCTGGGTTTGACGGTTTTGTCGCGCTCGACAAAACGGTCGGCCGCACCGACGGCGCGGTGCCGCAAAAGTATCGAGAGCTTATCGCGCTCGGCGTCGCTCTCACGACGCAGTGCCCGTACTGCCTCGACGTGCATACAAAGAATGCAAAGAAGGCCGGTGCGACGCGTGAAGAACTCGCCGAAACGGTTCATATCGCCGCCGCGCTGCGCGCGGGCGCCGCATTGACGCACGGCTTACTGGCGCTGCGCCTTTTCGACGAGGCATAGCGGGCTTCGAGGCGCTCTACCAGAGCCAGGCGGCACCGCGCACGCCGCTCGAGTCGCCGCGTGCGGCCGGAACGAGGCGCACGTCGACCGGCGTGGAGATCGCATAGCGCTGTATCAACGGCGGAACGCTGTCGTACAGGCGAGCGATGTTGGAAAGGCCGCCGCCCAAGACGATAACGCCGGGATCGAGCAGGTTGACGACGTGCGCCAGCCCTCGCGCTAAACGATCCCCGTACGTAGAAAGCGCGTCGCGCGCTTCGCCGTCTCCGTCTTCTGCAGCCGTGGCAATCTCGCCGGCCGTAAGTTCGCGGCCGGTTCGCTTTGTAAAGTCCGCGGCAAAGCCGGGACCGGAAAGAAACGTCTCGATGCAACCGCGCTTGCCGCAATAACACTGTGGCCCGGGTAACTCGCCGGCCGCGGGCCACGGCAGCGGGTTGTGTCCCCACTCGCCGGCGACGTTGTTGCGCCCGGGAAGCACCTTCTGGCCGACGACGATGCCACCGCCGACGCCGGTCCCGAGAATCACTCCGAAGACGACGCTCTCGCCGGCGCCTGCGCCGTCGACCGCTTCTGAAAGCGCAAAGCAGTTCGCGTCGTTGGCGATGCGGATCTCACGACACAGCGCCGACTCGATATCGCGTTTGAGCGGCTTGCCGTTGAGCACGACGCTATTGGAGTTGCGCAGCAGTCCCGTGGTCGGAACGATCGCGCCCGGCGATCCAACGCCGACGGTTGCGCGCTGACCGACCTCTTCTTCAACCGACGCGACGAGCAGAGCCACCGCGCCAACCGTACCGCCGTAGTCGCCGGCAGGCGTCGCAACGCGACGGCGAACGATTTCTAAACCATCGTTCGAGAGCGCGACGATCTCGATCTTCGTCCCGCCGAGATCGACGCCGATTCGCAACGTGGTTAGCTAACCGGCAGTAGTCTTTTCGTAGTCGGCTGCGTCCAGCAGCGATTTCGCTTCTTCCACGTCCGAAAGCTTGAGCTTGAAGAGCCAGCCGGCGCCGTACGGCTCGCGGTTGACGGCGGCCGGATCGCGGTCGAGGGCTTCGTTGATCTCGACGACCTTGCCGGACAGCGGCGTAAAGAGATCGGAGACCGCTTTGACCGATTCGATGACGCCGACGTTGAAGAACTGCTCGATGTCCGTGCCGACCTTCGGTAGTTCGACGTAAACGATATCGCCGAGCGACTCTTGCGCGTAATCGGTGATGCCGATCGTCGCATTTTCGCCCTCGAGCTTCGCCCACTCGTGTTCTTTGCTATACAGCAGGTCCTGCGGTTGCGCCAAGACTTCTCCTCTTTTAAGTTATTTCGCGCGCTTGTAAAACGGTAACGGTACGACGGTCGCCTCGTGCTTCGTGCCGCGGATTTCGACCTCCAGCCGCGTTCCCTCGGTTGCGGCCGCCTTTCCGACGAGGGCCGTCGCGACGTTCTTGTTGTCGACCGAAGGCGCGATCGAGCCGCTGCGGATCGAACCTACGACTCGCCCGTCGTGCCAAACCGGGTAGCCTTCGCGCGCCGGAACTCGGCCGTCCATCACCAGGCCGGCGATGCGAGCAAAGTCGTCGCCTTGCATTTGCCGTTCCAATGCGGCTTTGCCGAGAAACTCCGGCTTCGCGGTTTTTACGGCCCAGTTAAGGCCGGCTTGAACCGGCGTAATCTCCTCGGTCAGCTCGTGTCCGTACAGCGGCATGCCGGCTTCCAGGCGCAAGACATCGCGTGCGCCGAGGCCGCAGGCCTCCAGCCCTTCTTTGCCATGGCTCTCGAGCAGCGCGTTCCAAATCTTCGGCGCCGCGTCGTTCGAAAGAAAGAGCTCGAAGCCGTCCTCGCCGGTGTAGCCGGTTCGCGCGATCGTCGCGGGCACGTCGTCGACGCGGCCTTCGACGCAGAAATAATACTTGAGCGCAGTGAGGTCGACGTCGACGTGCGGTGTCAACATCGCGACCGAACACGGACCTTGAATCGCAATCAGCGACGATTTGCCGTGCTGGTTCTCGAGCTCGACGCCGCTTTGCGGGCAGTTGGCGATGAGGTGCTCCCACATTTTATCGGCATTGGACGCGTTGACGACGAGCAGCCAGCGATTCTCGAGGCGGTAGAAGATCGTATCGTCGTGCGTGCCGCCGGCATCGTTGCAAAAGAGGTTGTAACGCGCCTGCATCGGCTTCATCGTCCCAACTGCGTTTGTGGTCAGCGTATCGGCCCAGTTCGCGACCATATCGCCGCGCAGCCAGAACTGCCCCATGTGCGAGAGATCGAAGAGCCCAGCGCGATAACGCACGGCATCGTGTTCCCGCAGGATGCTCGAGTACTGCACCGGCATCTCGAATCCACCGAAGGGAACCAGCTTTGCGCCCAGCCGTGCGTGATCGTCGTAAAGTGCGGTGCGTTTCACGGTGACGGTGAAGAGAAGTGGCCGGATTTGGGAGGCTTTTCGACGGGGTAGCTGTTGAGGAAGTCGAGCGTGGCGTGGGCTACGATCTCCGTGCCGCTCCGCACGTAGACTTCGCCGTAGACGATTCGGCGGCCGCCGCGCAGCACGCGCGCTTCGGCGATCAGATCGTGCGGTGGACCGGCCGGCGCGAGAAAGTTGCACTGCAGCGCGATCGTCGTTGTATCTTGATCGCGCCCGTAGATCGAAGCGAGCGCGACGTAGAAGACCGTGTCGCAGAGGCTGACGATCGCGCCCCCGTGGACGGCACCCGTGCCGTTGGTGATCTCCCTGCGGTAAGGCATACGCATCACCGCTTTGCCGTGCTCGACGCTTTCCAGCTTTAGGTCGAGGAGCGCAACGAAGTTGCTCTTCTCCTTCTCCCAAGCGCGAGGCGCACCCGAAAAATCAATGCTCATCCTGCCCCCTTCGTCCGGTCAAAACGTATCCCCGCCGGTGGCCAGCATTCGGCGCAGGTAGAGCGGCAGTGAGAACAGGCGCCGGTGCGTTTCGGCGTCGTAAAAGAAGCTCTCACCGCGCAGGCGCGCGCAGTAGGCATCGATTTGCCCGGCTTCGAGGCGCGCGAGATCCATGCGGTCGCTGCAGGCCAGGAAGGCCCAGTCGGTATCGAAGGCCGGCACGTGGGTAAAGAACGACGCGACGTGCGCGTAGTGGCCGCGCAGCGTGCGCGCCATCTTACAGTGCAGCGCCGCGTTGTGCACGCCGGCGGTGCTGGCTTGGAGCGCGTAGATCCCGCCCTCGGTCAGGCGCGACTTGATCAGGGCAAAGACGTCGTCGTTAAAGAGCGGGTTGCTCGGCGAATCCTCCAGCGGCTCGGTCAGATCGGAGAGGATGACGCCGTACCGGTCTTGGCGGAAGCGCATGTGGTCGAGCGCGTCGCCCACGATGACCTCGGCGCGGGCGTCGTCGAACGCGCCGTCGGACCATTCGGGAAGAAACTCTTTTGAGACCGCAATTACGCGTCCGTCGATATCTACCATCGTGCAGCGCGCGACGTCGGGAGCGCGCAACACCTCGCGCAGCGTCGCGCCTTCGCCACCTCCGAGAATCAAAACGTTGGTGCGATCCTGCGCTCCGGCCAGCGCCGGGTGGACCAGCGTCTCGTGATAGATCCGTTCGTCGGTTTGGGAACTTTGCGTGTCGCCGTCGATCACCAGCATCTTGCCGAAGACCGGCGAGCGAAGCACGGCGATTTGCTGATATTCCGAACGCTCCGAGACGAAGAGTTCCTCAATCGCATGATGGTGTTGCTCGGTCGGCGCGAACTCTTCGACGTACCACTGCCAGTATTGCGTCTTCGGCATGCTTGGCGTAGATTGGCCGCGCAAAAGAAGAACCCCGCCATGCGGCGGGGTCTTCGACTGCGCTCAGGGTGACAAAGGGAGAGGATTACTTAAAGCAGTTGACCGCGAAGTAGAGCGGCGTCTTCGGCGGAAGCTCGAAGCCCTGCGGAACGCTGTACTGCGTGATCGTGACGGTCTTGCCTTTGGCCTTGAACGGGCCGCCGGGCAGCGGCTCCCACTGGAGCGAGCCTTTTTGCCCGGTCGTGAGAACCGCGGCACCACACGTCGTTCCGGGGAGTCCCTTGGCATCGGTGATGACGTACTGGAGAATCGGCTGGTTCTTTTTCGGGGCCGGTTTAATGGCCGTCGTTCCCTGGTTTACTGCGACCGCGTAGATGAACGTCGTTCCTTCGGCTCTATATTTGTCGAAAGCTTTGCCTTTATACGTTTTGATGTCGCCGCCCGTGTCTGTAGCGTCGGCAAGATAGACCGTAGCCGCCGTCTTGAGGTTGTTCGATCCGATCGATCCCTTAACGGTGACGTCGTCCCACGTTTGCAGACTAAAGGTGGCTCCCGTCGACTTCAACGTAATCTTCTCGCAGGCGCCTTTGAAAATCCATTGGTATTGCGGCGGCATTGTCGCACACGTGGTGACGCCCGCGGGACTCAACAGAGCGGGCGCTTTGCCCGTAGCCATGCTGACCGGCGCGCTATCGGGCGTTGCAGTGTCAGTGTCAGTGTCGGCGTCGGCTTGATGCATCGGAGCGCTCGGCTCGGCTTGTTGTGCGGGGGCCCCGGCCGACGGCGGCACCATCGAGCCACTCGATGAGCCAGGCATTCCCATGCCCGAGCAGGCAGCCAACGCAAGTGTCACCGCCGCGGCGGCGCAAGCGCGAAGCATAGATAGACGCATGAAATTCGTTTCCCCTAAATGGCGAGAGCAAAAACCCTTGCAAGTAGAATTGGACGGCAGGCGCGATGCGCCTGCCGAACCCGCGTGTTTCAAAGGTGATAATTGCTTATGATGGCGGTTAAAAAACCGAGAGAGAGCTACGCCGTTAGCACCCGAGCATCGTGATTGCGGTTGAGCACGTGCGTGAACTCGCCGTCGCTCTTTTCGATCCCGCGTTTGAGTTCGGTTGCGAGAACGCTCTTCGCGCGCAGCGTCACCGCAGCAAACTCACAAGCAGCCCAGGGGTCGGTGTGGTCGCCGCACGTGTAAAAATCCATCGCGGCATAGGCCTTCTCAGGCCAGGTGTGGATCGAAATATGGGATTCGGCCAAAATGACCGTACCCGAGACGCCCTGCGGCTCAAATCGGTGGAATGCGCTCTCCATAATGGTAGCGCCGGCGGCTTTGGCGGCCGCGATCATCATGGCGGCTATGCCGTTGATATCAGAGAGAATGGATGGCTGACAGCCCGAGAGCTCGCACACGATGTGCCTGCCGAGTGCCTTCAATTTGTACAGGTCTCCTTGACCCTTGAGGAATCCCACCTCCGGACTTCGTCGGCTGGCGGCTGCGGTGCAGTCCGTTCCCCCGACCTTTCGGAGAGCTCGTGCCGGCGCTTTTGCGGTGCGCGGGCGGCTCGCCGCGATGGCGCGAAGGGCGCGCCTTCCCCTACCGTGGGTCCGTTTCCGGGCCCAAATTTCCCACCTTGTCATCCTGAGCGGAGTCGAAGGACGAAGGGACCGGCGCCAATCATACCCCCTACGACCCCCCCTGTAAAGGGTTTTTCCACGGCTATTCCACAGGAAAGTCAAGCTAGCACTTCATTATCTTGACTATGTTGGTCTGAAGGGGGTACGCTCAGGAGGTAATGGCAGTGAAACTTGAAGCCCCGGTGAAGCCGGCCGAACTAATCGAGGACTACCGTCACGGGTTCCACGATGAGGAAAAATACGTCTTTAAGTCGGACAAGGGGCTGACGCCGGAGATCGTCGAGCGGATCAGCTCGATGAAGGACGAGCCGGCCTGGATGCGCGAGTTCCGCCTCAAGGCCTACGAGATCTTCCTTAGTAAGCCGATGCCGACGTGGGGCGACACCGCCCGGCTCAACGAGATCGACTTCTCGAACATCCACTACTTCGTGAAGTCGACGGACAAGACGGAGCGCTCGTGGGACGACGTGCCGGAGGATATCAAGCGGACGTTCGATCGCCTTGGGATCCCGGAGGCCGAGCGTAAGTTTCTCTCCGGCGTCTCCGCGCAGTACGAGTCGGAAGTCGTCTATCACAATACGACCAAGGCGCTCGACGAGCAGGGTGTACTCTTCTGCGACATGGACACCGCGGTCAAGAAATATCCCGAGATCGTTCAGAAGTATTTAGCGACGGTGATTCCGGCGGGCGACAACAAGTTTTCCGCGTTGAACTCGGCGGTATGGTCGGGCGGCTCGTTCATCTACGTGCCGCCGGGCGTGACGGTGGCGATGCCGCTGCAGGCGTATTTCCGGATCAACGCCGAGAACATGGGCCAGTTCGAGCGCACGCTGATCATCGCCGACAAGGGTGCGAAAGTTCACTACATCGAGGGCTGCACCGCGCCGAAGTTTTCGACCTCGTCGCTGCATTCGGCGGTGGTCGAGTTGATCGCCATGGAAGGCGCATCGATCCGGTATACGACGATCCAGAATTGGTACCGGAATATCTTTAACCTCGTCACGAAGCGGGCCATTGCGTATAAGGATGCGACGGTTGAGTGGGTGGACGGGAACATCGGCTCGCGCTTAACGATGAAGTATCCCTCGATCTACTTGATGGGCGAAGGCGCGCGCGGCGAGATTCTCTCGATGGCGTTCGCCGGCGAAGGGCAGCATCAGGATGCGGGGGCGAAGGTCATCCACGCCGCGCCGCGCACGACGTCGATGGTGACGAACAAGTCGGTGAGCGCGCATGGTGGGAAGACGACGTACCGCGGTCTAGTCGAGATTCACGCCGGCGCCGTTGGCGCGAAGACTCGCGTTCGCTGCGACGCGCTCATCATGGACGAGGAGTCGTCGAGCGATACGAAACCGACGATGAAGATTCACGAACAGCGTTCGACCGTCGAACACGAGGCCAGTGTCAGCAAGATCGGCGAAGAGCAGCTCTTCTATGCGATGTCCCGCGGGCTTGCCGAAGCGGACGCCGTGGCGATGATCGTCAACGGGTTCTTCGACTTCTTCGTCAAGGAACTGCCGATGGAATACGCGATCGAGCTGAATCGCTTGGTCAAAATGGAGATGGAAGGCGCAGTAGGCTAAGCTCAGCGCGCTGCTCTTCGATCTCCTCGAGCCTCGCAGTAATGCGGGGCTCTCTTATCAGAACCGCCGCAAGCTGCGATCCTCGGCTCGTTTGGTTATACGCAAAATATAACGTGTTGTCATATTTCGCGTAAAGCTGCACGATTCTAGCGCAGGACTCCAGAGTGACGCGCCCCCCTGACTGCTTACCAATCTGCACTGATGACAACGGCATCGCGGCTCGCATCCAGCCAGACGGCTTTTCCAACGATCGGATTCGTCAAGTGCCCGAAGGCCCGTTCGACCTCGGCGCGCGTGCATGCGCGCTTAGAGCCTGCGCGAGTAAGCCGCGTCTGCACGAGGAACATCGCGGCATCGATCGTGAGGTGCGGTGCGTCGGCGGGATCGGCTTGCGCGGCTGCAGCCACCTGCGTGGCCCAACCTTCGCGAGCGATCGTTTCGGCCACGTACAGCTCACGCTTGCGTTCGCCGTGGCTGCGCTCCCAAAGGATGTCGAGCATCGCGTCGCCGGCGTAGCCTGGTCCGAAGCAGGCTTGGAGTTCGAGCGGGTCGAGGCGCTGTTCGATAGCGGTGCAGAGATCGTCGATCGTCCAGGCGCTGACGCGGTGCAGCAGCAGCTCATCGTGCAGTTCGCTCTCCTCGGGAAAGCCGGGCCCGATGAGGGCGTTGAACTGTGCGGCGTACTGGTCGATCCATTTCGCGGCTTCGGCGACGTCGGGATGTGGGACAACGAGGTCGCCGGTCTTGCATTCGAGCATTGCGCGGTAGCCGAGCGGGCCAAGGCACGCGTCGACGTAACCGTCAGGCGCCTTGTGGCCGCCGAGATGCGTCGCGCGGAAACCGAGATGTGCGAAGGCGTCACAGACGGCGGCTTCCCACGCCGTCGGGTCTTTCCCCGAGACGGTGCTGCGCAGGCGCGCGATGAGCGCTGCTGTTTCGTCGTCTGGCGGCGGTACCGCCGGTAGGGCGACGTCGGACCAATCGTCGATCGGTTCGTTGATCCGGAACGTGCGGTCGGGGTTTTGGACGATTTCAGCTTTGCGGTCGTGCGCAACGTTGCGGTTGATGTATTCGACGAGCGCGTTGTAGACGTAACGATACGACGTCGTCGGCGCGAGCAGGCCGCGCGCGATGCCCTCCTTCAGCAGCTCCTCCGCGCTCAACGAGTGGCCGTCGGCGAGAATGTCTAGGGCCGCGTGGAGAACGTGACCGCGTGGCCCTTCGACCGCGCTCAGGGTGACACTGGGAGCGCTTAGGGTGACGCTGACACGAGTGGCGTCGGAGAAGCGTTGGGGACTTGCCCAGGCGAGCAGGGTGTCGAAGCTGTCCGTCCAGTTGCGGACGCGCTCTAGAACCTCGGGGACTTCCAGGAAGAAACGGTCGGGCGGTAGCCTTTCAAGGTTGTACCATGAGATGGGCGCGACCGCGCAGCGGCCGTCGGGGCCGCGAAGGCTGTACGGCAGCGCGCTATGGAGGCCGGGCGCATTGTTGCGGACGTGCACGTGCACGCGCGAGCCGCCGTGGCTGTTCGGTTCGGTGGTGAAGAGGTCAGGCCGGCTAGCCGCGGCTTCGTTGGCGACGACGTGCAGCCAGCGGCGCACGTCCTCATAATGAGGCGCGTCGTTGAAGGGTATGTAAAGCGCGACGCCGCCGTTGCCGTCGAGCAGCGGAATTGCCTGCACGCCGCGGTTGATCAGCATGTCTTTCAGGGCCATCGCCGCATCGCGCACGTTGTTATTTTCCAGAAGAATTCGCGCGTAGCGCAGCTTGGTGGGACTGCTCTTTGTCGGCGTCCAGGAATGGAACTCGACGGCGTGGTGATATTCGAGGAGCCAGTCCACCGTTCGGCGCCCAAGCTTGAGGTATGCGCGCACGCCTGCGCGTTCCAGGGGAACATCGACCGTTGGAAGCTTGTGGACGCGATCGCGCAGCGGACCGTGGAAGACGGGCCCTCCGACGGTGCTCGGGGTGACAGGGGTGTTTGCGTACGTTGCCCAGACTAGCGGAATGCCGTCGAACGATTCGGCAATCCGCGGGAGTACGGCCTGATAGTACGCCAACGCATCGCCTTGTGAGAGCATACCCACACTCCTTTCGCAGCCAACGGCTGACGGAGGTGGCGGGTGTTCGCTTCTCGGTTGTCGCGCCCTTCGACGAGGAGTCAGGGTAGGCTCGCCCGGGTTGCGCACGCCATGGTGCCGTGAATCTCATCGACTCTTAGCCCATTTAGGCCGGACTGCGCGGGGCGGCGCCGACGGAATCGTTGAATAGCCACACTTATCATGTCGATCTTTCTGCGTGCGCTCGCCGCTTTTTCTGCGACCCTGTGCCTCCTAACGGGAACCGCATGGTCGTACACATCTTCGCGAGAGGAAAGCTGGGAAACCCGGATCGGTCAGCAACGCTACATGGAGTACTTGCAGCGCGGCGAGATCGTCCCGCCGCAGTCGTGGCGCTATCGGACGCTCGACCAGATCGGGCACACCATCGCCGCGGTCGCTGACCGCCAGTACTATGCGCCGTTTCATTTCGTATTGCTAAACGACCAGACCCCAAACGCATTTTCGATACCGGGCGGTAACGTCTACGTGACGACCGGGTTGCTGTCGTTTCTCAGGAATCGGGACGAACTCGCGGGCGTAATCTGCCACGAGGTGAATCACGACATCCACCACGACATGTATGCAGTCTTCGAAGCCACGCAGGGTCGATCGCCGCAAGATCCTAGCGTGATAGCCTACGAACGCGCTGCCGAGAGAAATGCAGATCGCTCCGGTGCTTACCTGTGTGCGAGGGCCGGCTTTAACCCGTGGGGGATGGTGTGGGGCTTGAGGCAGCACAGTGAATCGATGGGCGGCAGCTACAGCGCCGGCTCCGATCACCCGAGCGACGAGCAACGCGAGGCCGACCTCGTCGCGTTATTCCGCAGCCACAGGGCGACGTTTGGAAAGTTCAGCGACGATGTCGCGAGCGCGACCCCGCTAGCGCAGCCGCAGCGGATAGCGCAACGTTACTATTCGCAGTATCCGTCGTACCGGCAGTACGTTCAGCCGTATCCACAATACGCACAACCGTATCCGCAATATCCCCAGCAGCAGTATCCGCAATACCCACCACCCCAGTATCCGCCCTACCCGCCGCCACCGCCGCCCTGCTATCCGGGCTGCTAGGCTTCGCCGTCTAGAAGCTCGGCCTTGTACTCCACAAAAAATGTGGAGTATACTGGCACCATGGCAAAGCAAGTAACCGGAGCACCCAAGCGACGCAAGAAGGCCGCGGCCGCGCGGCCGTTTTCCCCGCTCGTAGCGCCGACCGCCGTCCGCATAAAGAAGCCGATCAGCGTGACCGCACTTGCGAATCGCGATCTCGAGCGGATTGTGGAGATTCTTGGGCAGAACCAGGCAGCGCGCATTCTGGACGTCGATCGGTCACAGCTGAGCCGTTGCATCAGGGGAGCCGAAGGTATCGGTTCGACGCTTGCGGTGCGGATAACCAACTTGCAATATGTTCTCACCCGCGCCCTTCAGGTTATGCACGCCGACGAAGTCGGGCCGTGGCTAACAGAAGGCGAGCCGCTCCTGGGGGGAAGTATCCCTCTCAACGTACTCGCGATCGATGGACCTGCTCCCGTCGTCGCGGCGCTTGATGCGTTGGTTTCCGGCGCCTTTGCATGAGGCTTTACCGCGTCTTTTACCATGTTGCGAGCGCCGCTGAGCGGGAGCCCGGGGGCGTCTTTTTTATCCCACCTCAGGGCGGTGGTCGCATCGACAACCCGGCTTCTTACGCAGCGCTTTATGCAGGGGATTCCCGTGCCGGGGTTTGCGCGGAGGCCTTTAATCGAGGCAAGTACCGGCGGCAGTGGTCGGCCGATATGCTGCGCGGGTTACCGATTCTACCGGGCAGCGTTCGCGCGATGGGCTGGTACGAGTTCGACGACAAGAAGACTCCGATCTGTAATCTCGACAAACCCCGGGAGCTGTTGGCCCAACGATTGCGTCCTTCGCTAGTAGCGACGAGAGACTACGACGTGTCGCAAGCCTGGGCTCTTTCGCTTTTCAGGCAGCGTAGGTGGTCAGGCACGCGCTGGTGGTCGTACCACGACGCACGCTGGGCAAGCTTCGGACTTTGGAAGTACCGCTGCATCGCCCATGGCATCGAGGAGCTTGCAAATTGACGATTCGGATCTCCGACTCGCTGCGGAGATCTTAAAGATCCGCGTTGTTCGAACGCATGACAAAGTCAAGGGCTAGCGCAACTACGGCTGCTTTGCCGCCGGCCCAAGGTATTTGATCGACCCGTCAATGTTGATCAGATACATCTGCCCCTGCGCGGCGATGTAGTCGGGCACGGCCGGCTTGCGCGCGAGAACGTGAAACACGTCGGTATCCTGCGGAACGTCAGCCACGACGACCGAGCGGACCTGGGCGACGGCTGTTGCGCCGTTCGGCGGCGCTGGGATCGTCAGCACGCTGTGATGCATGACATGCGCATCGAGAATCGTCAGGCCGTCGGGCGAGATCGTGAAGCGTTCGTCACCGCCGACCAGAAAAACGTTCGCATCGGTTTGGCCTGGATATAAATAGACGTAGAGCGTCTTGTCGGGATTCGGCAAGACCGCGACGTTGTAGTGAAAGCCACTGACGGGTTTGAAGACGGCTTCGGCCGTCGCGACCGCGTGAGCCGCCGCAACGAGGAATCCGGTGTCGCTTCGCGGCGTGGCAAAAACTTGCGCGGTAAACTTCTGACCGTCGGCGCTTTGCGCTTCGATCCGCGTGAGGAACGTCGTGCCGGCCGCGTCGAGGGCGCCGAAATCTACGGCCCACCCCGTCGCGGTTTTCCGCGCGATGTAGTAACGCAAGCCGGACGGGTTGGTCCCGCTGGCAGCTTGCGCCGCATCGGTCCCGTGCCACGCAGCCTGATCGTACGTTTCTAAGGCCTGCCCGCGCTGCGTGATCGCCGCCAGGTCCGCCGTCGAGGCCGGCGCCTGCTGTGCCGGCGCGGGCGCAGCGGCGAGTTGCCCGAAAATCGGCAACAGCAGCAGGGCCAAAGTTGAGTTCTTCATCGATGCGCCGGCGGTGGCGACGGTGAGGCTTCGACGTGCGGCAACTGACTAGCATCCACATGAATCGTCTCTTGATTGCTATGCGCCGTCAGCATGCCGTGCGTATCGAAGAAAAAATCGCGTTCGGTACTGCCATCGGAACACCGCGCGTGCTCGACCAAGTAGGCCATCGGATCGTTTTTCGCGGCGTCCGTCAGGAACTTTGTCGCCGTTTCTTTCCAATGGCCGTCGTTGCCACATGCGTTCGTGGCAAGGAACGCATCGATCCAGACGGAGTTCGCCAGCAGACTCGGCGGCCGAATCCAGATCGCATTGGCTAGCGACGTACCGTCGTTTGGAGTTGCGATCGGTCCCGCCGGCAGTTGACGCAGGAGATCGGGCGAAGCGATGAGTTGAATGAAGTCGAGCCTACTCGCGTGGAACTCGTAGATCCAGGCGTAGGGCAATGCCGGATACCAAAGATCGAGCGACCCGTCGTCGGAGTTCGTCGACTCGCGGCGCGCAGGTCCAAGCTTCGCTCGCACCTGATCGGGCGTCATCCCGAATGCGACACCGCTCGGGGCAGCGTACGCAACGCCGCCTAAACGGCTCAGTACCGTGACCGATTGCGCGACATTATTCTTCACGATCACGTCGACATAGATGCCGTCTCCATGCGTCAAATAACGCCAAATCAGGGTGCTACCTTCTGTATTTACCCGTATGGGATCACCGAGCGTCGGCCGCAGATTCGCTATCGGTTCGCCGATGGTGACGCCTTCAAACGTCCCGGCGGGAAGCGGGGAGGCGGTCTGGGCTGCGGCCGCCCCACACAATAGGACGAGTAAGGCCGGTAAAACGAGCAACGGACGCATTACATCAGCTCCTTTGAAATAGCGCGTCCGGTGCCGTTCGTTGCCAGGTTTGGAATCTCCGTGTCGCCAAAAATGCTGAGCTGAGTTCGTTCCGTTTCTCAGCTTTTGCGCGGGAACGCGTGCTATGCTGGTTGCTTACCGGTACTACGAAAGGCAGGTCAGTCAGTGCGCTTCACGACCTTTACCGCGATAGCCGCGGTTGCCGTGTTAACGGCCTGCACCAAGTCGAATGCGTTGCTGCCGGGAGTGTCGAGCACGGTCTGCCGGCCGCATGCTCAGCAAAGCTTTGCGAGCATCCCCCAGAACGCTACGCCCGTTCCACGCATTGAAACGGCCGCGCACTTAGGGCTGTGGCCGCGCGAGGGTCCGTCGGTACGCGTCTGCGGCGATGTGGGAGCGGGTTTTGCGCGCTGCCAAGCCTGGCTGCGTACCGATATTCAAGGACCGATCAACGCGAACACGCCGGCCGGTTACGCTCCTAGCGACTTACAGACGGCGTACGGCTTAACGTCGGACAGCCAAAATTTCGGCGTCGGTCAGACAATCGCAGTCGTTGACGCATACGACGACCCGAACGTGGAATCGGACCTCAACGTTTACCGCTCGAAGTACGGGCTGCCGGCCTGCACCGTCTCCAGCGGCTGCTTTACCAAGCAGAAGTTTACATCGCTAACGAACCCGAGTTGGGCCGCGGAAGAATCGGTCGACGTCGAAATGGTCTCTGCCATTTGCCAGAACTGTAAGATTCTTTTGGTCGAAGCAGCGTCGACGAGCACCGCCGATCTCAGCAGCGCCGAACAATACGCAACCAGCAAGGCCGACTTAGTCAGCGACAGTTGGGGCACCCCCGAGGGGACACAAACGTACGACGGCGTCTACACCGGCTGCGGAACGATCGTGGCCGCGACCGGCGACCACGGTTACAACGCCACGGCGCAGTGGCCCGCGATACTTCCAAGCGTCGTCGCCGTCGGCGGAACGAGCTTGACTTCCACCAGCCCGCGCGCGGAGACTGCATGGTTGCACGCCGGAAGCGGTTGCAGCAAGATTTACGACAAGCCCAGCTTCCAAGGCACCTTGAGAACCGGCTGTTCGATGCGCGCGGAGGCCGACGTCTCGGCCGATGCAGATCCCCAGACGGGGGTGGCGATTTACGACACGTTCGATCGTCGCGGATGGCTCGTTTTTGGAGGAACGTCCGTCGCGACGCCGATCGTTGCTTCAGTCTTTGCGCTGGCCGGGAACGCGGCGGCGAATCCGGTCAGAAACTTGTACACGCACACTTCGGGTTTGAACGACATAACTTCCGGGAGCAACGGCGCGTGCGGCGCGCCCCTTTGCGTTGCCGGCCGCGGATGGGATGGTCCCACCGGACTCGGTACGCCTAACGGCACCGGAGCGTTCTAACCAGAGATACGCGACTTCGTTAAAGTTTGGCGGCCACTTTCGATCCGTTGGGGCTGCCAAGGCCGGTGCAAGCGTCCCACCCCGGCGCGGCTGAGAATCCGCCGTTGTTTCCTTCCGTAATGTCGTTGCACGCGTTTGGCGGAGCGTACAAAGCCGCATTGACGAATCCAACTGGCTGACTCCGGCCCGGCGCGGCGTTTATTCGTGCGATAAGCGCTGCCCAAAGGGGCGCGACGGCACTGGTGCCACCGATAACCGTATCGGATCCATCGACGCGCACGTCGTATCCCGTATTGGGATCTGCATCACCGGCAACGTCGGGGATACCGCGATTTTCGAGCGACGTCGCGGGTCCGTTGCCGGCGGTGATGTTCAATCCTGTTTGCCACGCCGGTAGCTGAAAAAATGTGCTTACGCCACCACCGGTCGCACCGCCGGCAGCGCCGTCATTCCACACCGTCTCATCCGCGATGTTGCCTCCGGCGGCCCGCAAGCTCGTTCCGCCACACGCCAATGCGTGCGGGCTGGAGGCGGGAAAGTCGGCATGGTTCGTACTGCCGGGTACACCGTCGGTAGAGCCGTTATCTCCCGTTGCGATGCAGACCGTTACTCCAAGTGCCGCTGCCGACTGGAATGCCGCATCCATTGCCTGCATCGCCTGGTCGGTCCAGGCAGATTCCGGACCGCCCCAGCTTATCGAAATCACGTTCGGCTTGTTGGTCTCATCGTGAACCGCCGTCGTTATGGCGTTGAGGAACCCGGCGTCGGTGTTTGGCGCAAAGTAAACCGCAAGAGCTGCTTTGGATGCGATTGCACCGGCGACTTCGATATCCAGCATGACCTCGCCATCCGGTCCGTCGGGATTCCCAGTCGGACTATTGGCGGCGTGATCGACGGAGATCGCCGTGACGGACGGGAAGCTGATGTTTAGTCCGGAAAAGTAATCTTGCAGATCGGCGGGGCGATAGCCGCCGCCGAGCTCGACGATCGCAATACACTGACCCTGCCCCAACGAATCCGGAAAATCGTAAAGCGACGCGAGCTGAACCGGTGTAAACGAAGCGGCGGCTGCGATTGCTCGAGAGCGCATCCTGAAGTGCGGCGTCGCTTGCGGCCGGTTATCCAGCCCAAGGACGGCCTCAACGACGCCGTCGAGTTCCTCCGGCAAAAAGATATCCCCGACGCGTCCGCGGTACGAGCCGCCTGGATAGTCGAAGCTCTGGAGTTCCACGCCAAACGCGGCCTGGAAGTCGGCAACGGTACCCGCAAGTATAACGGTGCGACGCGCCGGCGCCTCTTGCACGGTTGTCAGGTTGTGTTGCGCGGCAAAGGCCTTCACACTGGCGACGTCGTTACCCGACGCGCCAAAACTGCCCGCGAAGTCCGCCCGAGGTATAATCGTTTTCGCCGACTCGTGAGTGATCGGCGGCAACGCGCTAGCACGCCGCAGGATGAGCGTGACCTCCAGCCTCTCCGTCGGATCGGCCTTCCCGCGGGAAACGGCGCCTGGAAGCGGCGCTCCGTACTTCCTAAAAGCTTGCGCGCAGCCATGTGAATCCTCGTCGTTGCATAGTAGCATTTTGCGGGCAGCCAATTCAAGTCACATCGTTAATGCAAAGTTTAAGAACCTTGCATCGATAAAAAAGATTTTTTAGGACACTCCCAGGTCGGGCTGATACCGTGCAATTCATGACGCCTGAAGAGCTTGTAACTTTGATGCACGAGGTTGAGCGTTGGGCAGGCGAACAGCGAGAGCGACTCGTCTACGGAGGCACGCGCCCGGTGTCGATTTGCTCGACCGTCGAGGCCGCGACGCGCGAGGCTGCGATTGCGCGCGGGAATGCAATGGCGCACTCGGCTGAGCTTGCCGAGATCGAATCGGTCTCGGCGCACGCGAACCAATGCTTGAGTGCGCTACGCGGTTTAGTACGTACTACCAGGAAATAACGATCGTGCCGTTGCCCGCGGGTGCCGCGCCGCCGAGATCTTTCACGTGCGTTGCGCCTTTCTCGACGAACGACGAGCCGCCGCCTCCGCCTCCGCCACCGCCTTGACCGCTGGTGGCAAACGAACCGGCGCCGCCGCCACCGCCGCCGTAGAGGCCGCCGCCTCCGCCGCCACCCCCACCACCGCTGTAGCTCTGGCCACCGCCACCGTCGCCGCCTTTGCCACGCCGCCCGCGATAACCACTGCCACCCTGTTGAAAGCCGCTGCCGCGAATACCGCCCGCACCGCCTTCGCCCCCGCGTTGCTGGTTGCCGCCGGTTCCGCCCCCGCCCTCGGCCGAGCCAGAATAGCCGCTGCCCCCGGCGCTGCCGATTTCTCCGCCTGCATTGCCGCCAAAGCCGCCGCCATAAAACGTTTGTGCGACGCCGCCGCCACCACCACCGCCGGCGATAACCACGCGGTTCGAGAAACCGCTGCCGCCCTGTCGCACATCTGACGAGCCTCCGCCGCCGTCGCCGCCGATCTCGTATTGGCCGACCGAACCTCCGTCGCCGCCACCGTTGAAACCTCCGGCGCCCTCGGTGCCGTACGTCGCCGTTCCGCCTTCGCCGCCGACGAATACCGCTAACGACTCTCCCGGGGTCACCGAAATCGTCGCGGTAACGAGACCACCGTTGCCGCCCTGATAGTACTGTCCGCTCGGCCCGCTGGCTCCGGCGGCGACGATCTTCACTGCCGTCACGCCCGCCGGGACGGTGAACGTCTGTTCCTTCCCGGTGAACTTGAAGCTCTTGCTCGTCGCGGCGGCGACTTGCTGCATCAGACTCGGCGCCAGCGGCGGCTGAGAACCGGCGCAGCTGGAAAGCAGTAAGGCGCCCGCGGCGGCTAAGGCTACTCGGTTCGCCATGAAACGACTCCTCAAAAGCGGTATAAATAAACGACCTAAGTCAACTTAACTAAACCTCGCTCTGAGGCGGAAGTCAACCCCTTGAAAGGATGCCGCTTGCCGCGCTTCAGAGTTTTCTTACGCCCTTGGCGTACGTTTCAAATTCGCTCACCAGACTCGGAGACCAATGGTAATTCGAACTCGATTCCTCGTCTCGATCTCGCTGCTGCTCGGCGTCGCCGGGGTAGGATGCTCGTCGAGCGACAGCAGCTCTCTCGCGAATCTCACACCCTCCGTGCCGAACGCTACGAATGCGGCCGGCCAGCGCGCAAAAAGCCGTTCGGTGAGCTGGCCGGAGTTCGGCTTCATCCCTTCCGGCGGCCGGTTCAACCCTTACGAGCGGACGCTCTCGCCGCGCAACGCGCACGGGCTGCACAAGCTTTGGTCCTTCTTCACCGGCTGCTCGGGATCGTTGTGCGGCGGCTCGTCGGCGACGGTCGTCAACAGCGTCGTCTATGCCGGATCGTACGACGGTAACGTGTACGCGGTCGACGCCGCCTCCGGCGCCAAGGTGTGGTCCTTCCTCACCGGTGGTGAAGTGTTCTCAACGCCGGCGATCGCGAACGGGGTCGTGTACGCCGGCTCCAACGACCGAAACCTGTACGCGCTCAACGCCAAAACCGGAACCAAACTGTGGTCGTACACGACCGGCTACGACGTGACCACGTCGCCGGCAGTGGTCGACGGCGTGGTTTACATCGGTTCCGAAGACGGCAGCGTGTACGCGATCAAAGCCGCCACGGGCGCCAAGCTGTGGTCTTACGCCACCGGGCTCCCCGTCGATTCGTCGCCGGCCGTGGCCGACGGCACGGTCTACTTCGGCTCCGACGACGGCAACGTGTACGCGCTCAATGCCGCCACCGGCGCCAAGCTGTGGTCCTACGCAACGCAGAGCGAGGTGTACTCGTCGCCGGCCGAAGCCAACGGCGTCGTTTACGTCGGTTCCGAAGATAGCAACGTCTACGCCCTCAAGGCCGCCACCGGCGCCAAGCTCTGGTCCTACACAACCGGCGACCTCGTGAACTCGTCACCGGCGGTAGCCAACGGCGTGGTCTACGTTGGTTCCATCGACGACAACATATACGCCCTCAACGCCACCACCGGCGCCAAGCTCTGGTCCTACACGACCGGCAACATCGTGCTCTCGTCGCCGGCGCTGGCCAACCATGTGGTGTACGTCGGCTCCGAGGACGGCAACTTCTACGCACTTAACGCCGCCACGGGAAGCAAGCTCTGGTTTTACCACACCGCCGACCAAGTGTTCTCGTCGCCGACGGTTGCCAACGGTGTGGTCTATGCCGGCTCGGCGGACGGCAACCTGTACGCATTCGGGAAGGAAGGCAAGCAGCCGCGCGAAAGGACGACTACCCAACCTGGGCCACTTCGTTAAGGTCTTCATAACCTTATGACGATAGCGGCCTTGCTAGAACAGGAGTCGCGATGCGGAGCTTACAGCTTTTAGTGCCGCCCCTATCGGCTGCGATCCTACTGAGCGCGTGCAGCACGGGTAACGCCACCAACCCAATCTCAACGGTGCCCAACGTGCGAGCGCCCCTGGCGCACCGGACGGTCATCTCCAACGTCCCCAAGCAGTTCCTCTACGTGGCCAACTATGGCTCCACCAACGTTTCCGCCTACTCGATCAACACGACTTCGGGCGCGCTGTCGGCGGTGACGGGCTCGCCGTTTACGGCGGGAACCGAGCCGGCCGCCGTAGCGATCGCTCCGATGTACAACTTCCTGTATGTGGCGAATGAAGGTACCAACAACGTTTCCGGCTATAGCATCAACGTCAGCAGCGGCGCGCTTACGCCGCTTTCGGGATCGCCGTACCCTGCCGGCGGCGAGCCGTTCGGCATCGCGGTCAACAAAACGGGGAAGTTCCTCTACGTTGCCAACTATCAGGGAGGCAACGTCTCCGCTTACACGATCAATCCGACTACCGGAAACTTAACGCAGATCTCGGGTTCGCCGTTCGGGTCGGAGCAGTTGCCCGATGGAATGGCCGTCACTCCCAACAGCAGATATCTGTACGTCAGCAATGGCGGAAACACCTCAGGCAGCGTTTCGGGGTATAAGATCAACCCCAGCAGCGGCGCGTTGGCGTCACTGGGATCACCGGTTTCTGCAGGAACCTATAACGACGCCTTAACGGTCGATTCTCTGAGCAAGTTTGTCTATACGACCGATCTTCTTGGCAGTGTCGACGCCTTTACGATCGGCAGCGGCGGCGGGCTAACGGCGGTGGCGGGCTCGCCATTCAGCGCGGGTACGGACCCTTGGGCCGTGAGCGTTTCAAAGGCCGACGTATTTTCTTATGTCGCCAACTATGGCTCCGGTAACGTTTCCGGATACACGGTCAATCCGGCTACCGGCGTGTTGACGGCGGTCCCCGGGTCGCCGTTTGGTGCGGGCACGTCGCCGCGCGGCGTGGTGGAAGATAATCGCGGCAAGTTCGCCTATGTCGCGAACTATGGTTCCAACAACGTCTCCGGCTATAAAATCAACCCGACCAGCGGGGCGCTGACGGCAGTGACGGGATCGCCGTTTGGCGCGGGCACCAACGCGTTTGCGTTGGCGACGTGCCGCGTCGTGGCCGCGACGACTTGCAAGCCGCCAAAACTCTAGCATTTGCTCTGTCGCTGGCGCTGTTTGGTGTCGCGCCAAACAGCGTCAGCTACTTCGACGCGCACAATCACCTTAGCGGAATTCTCCCGTATTATGCCTACGCGGACCTTCCCGCATTCATCGAAAGCCTCTCCAATCCGAGCAAAGCGGTGAGCGTTGAAGATCGCTTGGCGCTTTATCGCTATTTAGCCGACGTTTGGTATCCCTCGAAGGGAGTCGCGCTCGACGACAAGCTCTTCTCTCCGGCCGACGGGCAGCGTTTCGCGCTCGGCGCACGGGCGGCGCTGCTCGTCTACCGCAACCAAGTTGCGGGAAGCGCGGTGGCTCTCAACGGTACCTTAGAGCGCGTACTGACCGCGACGCCGTGGTCGGAGTTCGACAGTGCATACGCCTTCCGCGGCGGGCCGGCGTGGTCGTATCTGCAGTCGCGCTTCTACGCCGGAAGCGACAATCGGCTGAACGCCGATCTCTGCCGGGCAACGGTTCTCGACCTCGCCGCAACGCATATTGACGTTTCGGAGCAATCCGTGCCGTTCGTCGGCGGATGGCGGTTTGAGGACGGAAAATCCCAGCCACTCGATTCGGTCGAGTGCATGATCGGCGCGCCGTCCGATGCGAGCCTGGCTGCGGCGCTGCACGCGATGGGCAAGCCGATGCCGATGGTTAAGGTCGTGCTCATGACGCATACCGCGCAACTCGCGACGCTTCCGGGAGGCGCGCAATACAGCGAATGGTCGAAGACCGGCGCGTGCGCGGCCGTTTCGCTGCCTCGCGCGCTGGTGACAACGCCGAAGATGGTCTACGACGGGCTGATGGGTTGGAACGCGGGCCGGCTCGTGGTTTCGGGCGCGGCGGCGACGCAGTTCTTCAACACGGTGGTCGGCATCGACACTGCGGCTCCGGAGACGACCTGCTTTACGGCCTACGGGATGCGATACTACGCGCAACTCATCGACGCCGTGTACCGCGCGTCCAAAGCGCGGCGATTGGCAGGTTGGCACGGGAAGCTGCTGGTGCACACGCACGTCGGCGAAGGTGCCGCGATCGCCTATGCACCGACGCCGCCGGCGCAACCGTGGACGTTCCAGACGCTCTTCGCAACGCTTCCGCCGACGCGCACCAACTCGGCGCAAGCCCAGGCGAATATCTCGATTCTTTTGGCAGCGATTGCCCAGTTCGAGGACGCCCATCCCGACGTGCACGACTACGTTCTCTTTCGCCTAGCACACGACACGTGGGCGACACAAGCTCAAGCGCAGGCGATGCACGACGAGGGGGTCGAGGCCGACGTCAACCTCGAGAGCAACGTGGCCACCGGCGCGTATCCGATCGCCCGAATGCCGCTGGGTGGGGCGAAGATCCTCGCCGACGAGATCGATCCCGTCGCGCGAAATCCCGCGACGAACTTCGAGCTGAATAATCTTCTCGGCACGCTCGTTAGCGATCCGGGGAACGTTTCGCAAGTTGGCGGGATTCTCGGCGACGCGTCGCTGAAGTATTTGCTCGAGGCGCGCGTACGCTGCCTCTTGGGCACCGACGCCGACGGCGTCGAGCACTCCGATATCGTTAAGGAGTATGCTTATGCTGGTTCGTTGATCGCGTATTGGAATCAAACCGACCCGGCGTTTCACGCGCGCGCGAGCGGCATCAATAAGCAGACGCTCTTCGACAACGTTCGCTGGCACTTGGCGAACATGGGGTCCGACCGCGTCCTAGCCTATTAAACGGGCGCGGCGACGCCCTCCAACGCCGCCAAGGTTTGCGGCGAAAGCGTGAGCTTACCGGCGGCCAAGTTTTCGCGAAGGTGCGCGAGCGATGACGTTCCGGGAATCAACAAGATGTTGGGCGAGCGGTGGAGCAGCCACGCCAGCGCAACCTGCATCGGCGTGGCTCCGAGTTGGGCCGCGACCGACGACAGCGTGGTCGATTGCAGCGGCGTGAATCCGCCGAGCGGGAAGAACGGCACGTACGCGATGCCCTGGCGAGCCAAGTCGTCGATCAATGCGTCGTCGTGACGGTAGGCGAGATTGTAGTTGTTTTGCACGCAGACGACATCGGTGATCGTCTGCGCTTCGGCTAGCTGCGCGGCCGTGACGTTGCTCACGCCGATGTGACGGATCAATCCCTTGCGTTTGAGGTCGGCGAGCGCGCGCACCTGTTCGGCGATCGACCCCTCCTCGGTTCCGTGTCCCCATCCCATCACGCGGTAGTTCGCGATTTCGAGAACCTCGAGGCCGAGGTTGCGAAGGTTGTCGTGGACGGCGGCGGTTAGTTCTTCGGGCGAGATGGCCGGCTGCCACGACTTGTCGGGCGGCCGACGACCGCCGAGCTTCGTGACGATTACCAGGCCGGCCGGATACGGGTGCAAAGCCTTGCGGATGAGATGGTTGGTGATATGCGGGCCATAGTAGTCGGACGTATCGATGTGGTTCACGCCCGATGCGACGGCCTCGCGTAGAATGGCGACGGCCGCGTCGGGATCGCTGGGCGGCCCATAAACGCCGGGGCCGGCCAGCTGCATCGCGCCGTAGCCGATCCGCCGGACCGTTAGCGACGTGCCGGGGAAGTTAAATTCTTTCACTGCAGCTCCTGCAGGTCGGATTCGGAGAGTTGCAGTCGAGCGGCCTCGAGGTTCTCCTTGAGATGCGTCACCTTCGACGTGCCGGGAATCGGCAGAATCACCGGCGATTTCGCGAGCAGCCACGCGAGCGCAACTTGCGCCGGCAACGCGTTGTGGCGCTGGGCAACTTTTGCCAGCGCGCCACCGGGTTTCGCCAGATCGCCGGTCGCGAGCGGGAACCACGGAATGAATGCGATGTTCTCGCGCGTGCAGTACTCGACGACGTCTTCGGCGCTGCGATCGCTCAGGTTGTAGAGGTTCTGCACCGAGACGATCGTCGCCATTTTGCGTGCCGCTTCGATTTGTTGGACGGTTACGTTCGAGAGGCCGATGTGGCGGATCTTCCCTTCGCGTTGTAGCTCGAGCAGCGTACCGATTTGGTCGGCGAACGGTACTTTCGGATCCGGGCGGTGCAACTGTAAGAGGTCGATGCGTTCCAGACGCAGGAGCTGCAAACTTCGCTCAACTGAGGCGCGCAGATGTTCGGGCCGCCCGTCAGGCTCCCACTTGTTTGGTCCGGGCCGCACGAGGCCCGCTTTGGTTGCAATGACGAGATCCGCCGGATACGGGTAGAGCGCTTCAGCAATCAATCGCTCCGAAACTTCGGGCCCATACGAATCCGCAGTGTCGATGATCGTGACACCGAGTTTGACGGCTGCTTTCAAGACGGCGATCGCCTCGTCGTGGTCGGCCGGCTCGCCCCAAATGCCGGGCCCCGTAATGCGCATCGCACCAAAGCCGAGACGATGCACCGGAAGATCGCCGCCGATAGTAAAAGTTCCGCCCGCGGCAGCCGGGCGAGCGTCGGTCTGCGTGGAATTTGTTGACGTACTCATGGAGTTGTTGACGGCCTCGAATCCGCTTTTGGTTTCACAGCAGCTCGCCGCTTCCCGCCACAACCGGGGCGATGCAAACCCGGAACTCGTCATCAGTTCGTACGTTTCGCCACATCCATCTTGCGAATCCCCAGGATTATGCGCGACAAAACGAGCCTGAACGAAGGTCGAAAGATGTTATCTATCGCGAGCGCCTCCTTTGACGCTTTTTTATGGGCAGCGCCAGCGCGCCGGGAGGCCTTGATTACCGGCGACTTTCACCTTTCAAGCCCATACCCCGAAACGAATATGCTCTTCATTTGGAACAATCTTATTCCAGAGGTGTCGAGTGGAATATCTTATTCCAGAGGTATCGAGCCCAGCGAAAAGGTTCTAATCTGCCGCCCGTCCCTTTCGCCGAGCTTCCTTCTCCCATCGCCCTTAGGCGGCATAAAGGCCGGCGTTAATGACAGCAGCGGCGCTGACCGGTGGCGCCGATATTTAGGCCATCCCCTGGACGGGCTTATCCCGCGCGATTAGCTGTGCGGTGTGCTTGAGCTCTCACGCCCCGATCGCGAGGGCATCATTGATTTGGCAGTTCGCCGGACGGTGGCGGTTGAAGGGCAGGTGGGGATTAAGCGTTGAGTCCGGCACTTTCGCCACTCGTTAAACCGGTTACAGGCGGCTCCCAATTCGAAAAGGACTCCGTAAGCGATGCCGTCCTCCTGGATCTCGATCGGATTGTCGAAAGGGAGCAGGATCTTTGCAGCGGCGGAACGCCCCGTCCTCTCGTGCCCTGAAGTAGAAAGGCGCAATCGAGGGGTCGGGACCTTCGCCGGTTTGGGGGTAGTGCACGCTGCCTCGCGTTCGCGACAAGCTCATTGCGGGTTAGCAGTACTTCAAGCGTCGGGCGCAAGCAGGGCTATGCTCGGCCGCTGGGAACTAGGCAAGCTAGCCGCTTTTAGCTATGAAGTTTCTTCTTGGGCTCAAAGGCCGACCTAGGTCGCTTTACGCGAGAACATGGAAGCTTCGACATGTACTCAAGTCTCAGATTGCGTAGGAAATATGAAAAGCACACTAGGCTGTCCGGATAAGAGACGTTTCGGCCCGAAAATCAGAATTTCAGGTTGTTCTGGGTTCGGCAAAAGGGTCACCCGAGCTCTACCGAAACTTGGAGCCGTCACTGCGGAAGCGCTCCTAATAATTGCTGCTACGGCGGCCGTCGCTCGATCGGCGGCCTTGCAAAGGCCTGACGTTTCACAGGCTACCGGGAACGCCGTTGATTTGTATGTTGTCCGCGGAACTTTTTCCTTAGCGGGGCAAGCCAAGCCGAATGATTGCCCTAAACCGAGCGATGGAGAAAGGGACGATGTCAACAATCTGGTTCAATCACGTTTGAATAGCGCAGCGCCTACGAACCCTCCCGCACCGAATCCATTCAGTGTAAGGCTCAAGAAAACTCCATCCGATCCAGATATTCTAGGGAGTTATCTCAATCAGGCGTTGCCAGCCTATGTAGTGATCGCCCGGGTTTGCGATTTGACGTCGGATTCTTCGCCTTCCGCGCCCCCCGCCACGCCCGCGCCTCCTACGCCCCCAGTTGTCACTCTCAGCGTCACGGGCTATGCACTAGCAAAGGCAGCTGTAGGTCCTTGGTTGAGCGCTCCATCGGCGGACCAACCTGCTGGGAAACCGGCCATCTGCGTGCCACGTTACCGCTGGATAAAAGAATCAGCGCCGTCACTAACCTGCACGTCGGGCACGCTGGGAGCGATGTACGCGCCTAACGGTGGACTAACCGCGTGGGATCTGCAAAACAATTACCCCTGTATGCAACGTATACAACTTATACAACCTCGCCTTCATGATCAATCGGGCCCCTGGAGCGGAGCGCTGTGCCAATTGTCACAGCAGGATTGGTCAAATGTATTTGGATATGCTGGTAAAGCGGACGTCTACGTGGTGCGAACCAGTGTTAATGGTAGCCAGCCCTGCGCGAGGCACGCGTACGGGCTTTCACAGATCCAAGCGATCGAAGCAATGGTCGCGGCGCACCTAACAGCATACGATGTTGTCGTTAAGTCAACCGGCCCGGACGCCCCCGCTGATATACTTGCGCCTTATCTCTCTCCGTTTGCAAGTGTCCCTCAGAGTGTAGTACTGTCCACGGTCTGCCGCACCTTGGATGTCTCCACCGTCTCGGTCGCGGGATATGCATTTCAGCCGCTGCAAAAGCCAACATCTGGGTCGCTCGGCGGCACTTTCGATACCCTTGAAGTCGGTGATTGGTCAAGTCTCTTCGGCACCGCCACGCTGTTTCCGACCGTCGCATTTTTGCCTGTTGTAAACGACACGTCGAGCGTGATTAACCCGCGGCTTTTACACAACTTACCTCTGACATTGATCGCCACTCCAGCTCCGGCGCCGATAGCGCCGCCGCCGCCCGGTGCGTCGGCTCCGCCGCAACCTCCAGCGACGCGCCTTGCCGAATGCCAAGCAAGTGCGTATCGCATCCTTGTCGCGGGAAGAACAACTACATCTAGTCAGCGCCCAGATCTTACTCGCCTGATCCTCGCGGCAGCAGGCCTAAAATCAACCGCTCCTACGCCATGGGGGCCCGTGTGGACGGTTTTGGGGGCGGCAGCTGGCATTCTTTACATTCCCAACAGTGCTGAGGCCGGTGTGAATGTATTTGTTTGCCCAACGAAGCAACTACTTCTTTCAGCAAATCCCCCGTTTAATCTGCCGCGAGGAATGGATCCGAGCAAAGTGATCTTTGAGGTTGGCGGGCTCGATCATGCAATTGTGGGACACAAAGTGACGCCTGCAATTGGCTTAGACCCCTATGTCCAGCAAGGTGTCTTAGACACCGCCGTTGTTGATTTGGCCGATCAGGTCGACTGCGTCATTACGTTAGAGTTGGCAAAAATGCAGATGCTCAACGTACTAGGCAACCCACCAGTTATTGACGATGTGGCCGCGTCTTCTTGGTGTACAAAGACCGATCCGAAGCTCGATCCATACCTGGAGAACGCGGGCTATTTTGCTAAACTGGAGGGCACCAACGACTATCTAAGTAAAGGCAATGATTCTGCGGTAACCACACAGCTTAAATCACAGTTTCAAGGGCCATAGATATCCAATCGCTGTGGGAGCACGAATCGGGAAACGCGCGTGCCTGGCAGGAGAAATGCTTCCCAACGTCCAGAGCAACGCAGCGGCGCGCCCTGCAAACCCACAGTCGCCACAAGGACACCTGCTTGTACAATTGGGAGAACTACACAAATGAAAATCGCTAACCAAAAACACCTACGGATCGTGATCGCATCCCTGTTTGGCGTGGCTTGTTTTGGACTCGGCTACCTCGCGCCTCATGCCCGCGCGGCCATCGCGGCAACCCCGTCGCCCCATCCTATGTTTACCGACGGCACTCCGGGCGGGTTCGGGCACGGGCTGGTAACAGTCCAGAGTGCGTCTGTCCCGCCGGGTGCGAGCAAGGCGGGGTGGCCGTGCCTCAAGACCGACAAATGTACATTCGCGTTTCAGTTCGATGCCTCGGAAACAGGGCAGCCGGACGTTCCGACCTGTCCGAAGCCGCATCAAAGCTGCCTTCAAATTCACCGGGCAGAACTATGCCTTTGAATCGCACGGCCCGACGAGTTACGGGCCGAAGTCAGTCTATATTTCAGGATCTCTTCAGTTCTACAAATAGTCTCGGCTAAAACGCTGCGGTAACGTCCTCGAGCCGCATCGAAGCGCCGGCCGTCATCGCAACCATACGCTGCTCGTCGGTCAGGCCGGCGCCTATCTTCTCCGTTACGATCGCGTAGGCGAAGCCCCTTCGCGGCTCGCATCTCGTCCTCTCAACGAGCTGAGACGCGAGTCCGCAGTACCGCGCCGCCGCTAAGAGGTCGCCGTCGAGAGCGTACACCGCGGCGATGCCGTAGATCGCCTCGATCTGGAATATTTGGGCTCGCAGCGCGACGGCTTCTTCGATGACTGCTCGGTATCCGCGCAGAGCTGGGTCGGCGCGCGACGCCATGAGATTGGCGGTGGCAGCTCCGAGGCGCGCCTGGCAGACGCCGTAGAGGTCACGCTCGGCTTCCTTTGCCTCCAATGCTTCGCGGAATAAACCTTCCGCGGCGTCGGCCTCGCCCGCATAAAGCGTACTCCACGCGTGTTGCGTGCGCACCTCTGCCCAAACGCTGCGGTCGTGGAGCTGTCCAGCCAGCTCGTCGGCTCTTCGTAACAACTCCGAGGCAGCCACATACTGGCCGTTCTCACGCGCGAGCATTCCCTGATTCATCAAGCACATCGTTTTTCCGGGAAGGTAGCTTGCCGCATCGAGGTGCGGCCACGCTTCGTCGTAGAGACGCTCGGCTTCGCGAAGCCGCCCTTGGCGCTGCGCGACTTCTGCCATCGTATGCAACGCCGATCCGATGCCCGCTTCGTCGCCAAGGTCGCCGTAGATTTCGAAGGCCGCCTGAGCGTCTTGCGACGATTGCTCGTAATCGTCTTGCATGGCGGCGAAGCCCGCTGACTGACGAAGTAAACCGGCACGCGACCCTAAGGAGAGCGGCACGTTGGGTGCGAGCAACCGCCGAAACCAAGACCTTCCCTCACTGAACGAGCCGCGCACGCGCCAAAACGGGCCGAGCTTACGGGCGAGCTGCGCAGCGGATTCAGGGTCATGCTCGCAAGCCCAATCGAGCGCGGCGCGTAAATTATCCATCTCACGTGCCAGATCGGCCCGCGAAGCCGATTCGGCAAGCGCACAAAAACAGTCGAAGTGCCGCTGCCTAAAACCGGGGCCTAGCGCCGATTCGGTCAGCTCCAGGCGGGCAAAATCGGCGATCGGCTCAAGCAGGCGGTACCGCGAGTTGGCGACCTCGTCGAGATCGACTTGCACCAAGGACTTATCGACGAGCGACCCGAGCCGTTCATCGATTTCGCCTTCCGCCACCCACTCAATTGCGCCGATCGTGCAGCCACCGTGAAAAACTGAAAGGGCGAGAAAGACGCGCTGCTCTGACGTGTCGAGGAGCCGATAGCTCCATTCGATCGCGTCGCGTAGGGTTCGATGGCGGCGGCTCGCGGTCGGGTCCGGATTGATCAAGAGGATAGAGCTCAGCTTTTCGCCCAGCCGACGCAACGGCATCGTCGCCAGGCGCGACGCGGCGATCTCGATGGCCAGGGGCATGCCGTCGAGACGCCGGCAAATCTCTGCGACGAGCGCGCAGTCCTCGGGCGAGAGCGCTACCCGGCCGTCAGTTACAGCGCGAGCGCGCTCCAGAAAAAGACGCGTTCCGTCGCTAGCCTCGAGCTCGGAGAGTGTTTGAGCGTGCGCCGGAGTGGTCAGGGGCAAGAGGCGTTCGACGTACTCACCGGTAAGGTGCAGCGGCTCGCGCCCCGTGACGATGCATCGCACGTTCGGGCATTCGGTTACGACGCGCTTGACGAGCAGCGCGGTGTCGTCGTGCACGTGCTCCGAGTTATCGAAGACCAAGAGCATCGACCTCGAGCCTATGAACCGCAGAATGGTCGTATCCAGGGCTTCATTGGTGATCTCGGAGATGCCAAACGCTTCTGCCAGCGCGTGAACGACGAGATCGCCGCTCGCGATTGGCGCGAGAGCTACGAAGTAGACGCCGTCGGGGTAATTCGCGACGGCCTCAGCCGCGAGTTGCAGCGCCAGTCGCGTTTTACCAATGCCGCCCGGACCAGCAATGGTGACGACACGGTACTGCCCAAGTCGTTCGCGCAAAAGGGTGAGTTCTTGCTGCCTGCCGATGAAACTCGAAATCTGCGAAGGCAGGTTGTTGGGATGCGCATCGAGCGATGCTAGAGCGGGAAACTCGCCTCGCAAGCCCTCGGCGACAACCTGATACGTCACTTCGGCCTGCTTGAGATCTTTGAGACGATGCGACCCCAGATCGCGCAGCGCGATGCCCTGCAAGTCGACGTTCTGGAGCGCAGCCGCGGCGGCCGACGTGAGCAGAACCTGCTCGCCGTGCGCGATCGAGAGCAGTCGCGCGACCCGATTCACGGTTGGTCCAAAATAATCGCCCTTCACTTCGGATACCGCGCCGGTGTGGATTGCCATTCGCACGCGAAGCTCGCCGATCTCGGTCGGCCAAGCGTGTGCGTGCAGAGCGCGTTCCGCCTCAACCGCCGCCGCCACGGCAGCGACTGGATCGGTAAACGCGCAGCAAAACGAATCGCCGACCGTTTTGAAGACGCGACCGCCGCGGACGCCGAAGATACCGTTTAGGAGTTCGTTGTGTTCGTCGAGTGCCGCGGCCATCGCGTCGGGATGGAGTTCCCACATGCGAGTACTGCCCTCGATGTCAGTGAAGAGGAAGGTAACGCTTGCGGAATTGCTCATTTGTGCAATATAGTCTTAATATCACCGCGTTTAGCTGCCATGCCAAATTCACGGACGATCGGTTTGGTGAGGACCCTTTTTGAGAGCTCGTTCGTCCTTCGACTTAGCGCCCGGGGCGCTCCCGCTCTCAATGGCAGCGTCAGCGCCAGGGTGACGCGACTCGCGGTTTAGGGCGTTAGACGCGCATTAGGCATGTCGTTACTTGGATGCAGGCGGCCAAAAAGCCATTGCGATTTCCAGAATGCAACCCTCGAGTCGAAGAGCGCGTGCGGAGAGTGGCGGTTTAGCCGGTTTTTACCATTCCGCGGCGTACCGCTTCGGCGACGAGTGCCGAGCGGCTGCGGACCTCGAAGGTTTTGAAGATCTGCTTTGATGTGATTGCTGATCGTGTACTCGCTGCGCCCCAGCGCGTGCGAGATTTCGGCGGTCGACTTGCCCGGCGCAGACCTCAGCGAAGACCTTCCGCTGCATCGGGGGAAGGGGGACCTCCGGCCGGTCGAGTCGCGTGCGTAGCTGCGTCATCAGCCAGCTTTGCCGATAGTTGCGCAGCTTCTCCTCAATAACCGGAAGCAGCTCTTGTTCGCCGGTGGCTCCGTACTCATCCACTAGGCACCGCGCGACGCGGAAATCGTAGCCGAAGCGCTCGAAGACCTTGCGCGCGTCGCGAAGCTCGGCTAAGCCGCGCTTCTTGTTGCCGAGTCCCAGTTCGACGACGCCGGTCGAGTATTGCGCAAAGGCATTGCGGCGCGCGTCGCGGCGGTAGAACAGCGGAGACTTGACCTCTCCAAGTTCGCGATAGCGGGCGAGGTACATCGCCGCTCGAGCCGTATCGATCTCGCCGAAAAGCTCGGCAAGCAGCAGCAGGCCAATGCGTTCCTCGTTGAGCGTCGCGTGCCAATCGACGCTGTTCGCGAGCTGCTCGGCCTCGTCGAGTTCGACTCGCGACCAGCGGTGCTCGCCAAAGGCGCGCGCGAGATAGGCGCGATCGCAGCCGGCCACGACCTTCCACGCCGTCGTATCCGCTGCTTCGGACGCCGCTTTGAGGTGGCGAAATGCGTTGAAGTAATCTCCTTGCATTGCCTTGGCCCACGCCACCGCTTTGAGCGCTTGAAAGCGGTTATGATCGAAATCCGCCGGCCACGGAATGCCGCCGAGCTGCCGCTCGATCTCGGCAACCGCGTCGGGAAGATAGAGTTCGCGCGCGAGGACGGCGAGGTTATGCGTCCCCCACGCCCGCAGGTTGGCGAATTCGGTCGTTTGGGGGTCGATCGAGCGCAGTAGCTCGACTAGCCGATCGGCTTGGTCTTTAACGCGCTCCTCGTACGAGAGAATCAACGCCTCGGCGTGGAGGGCGTAGATCCGCGCCTTGTGCGACTGACCCTTTCGAGCCAACTCCAGCGCGCGACGGGCCGTCGCCGGATCCTCCGCTTGAAGATGCCGCCGCACGAAGCGGTAGCCGACCATGGCAACGAGCTCCGGGTCCTTCAGCCGCCGAGCCGCGTCCAAGGCGGCACTCAATCTAGTGTCAGCCGATTCAAAATCATTCGTTCGAGCAAATGCCTCAGCGAGTAGCGCGTCACGTTCGACCTGCTCCCGCCCTTTGGAAGCCGGAATCTTGAGACTTAACAGCAGCCGCAAGGTCTTCGGCGGATCGAAGCGCAGGTGCGCTTGTGCTCCGCGAATAGTAACGTCGATTCGTTCGGACGGTCCAGCGGAAAGGTCGTAGATACGGGCCGCATCCCGATATCGGCCCTCCGTAAACGCTCGCTCAAATTCGCTGCGCCATCCGCGCTCGTTTGAGGAAACTTTCTTTAGTTGCGGCCATTCTGCGGGGCTTCGGGGAAGGGGCCTCGCGACCCCCTCCCCGCGTTCGGCGCTAAAGCTCAGTCGCCGTCTGCGCCTCCGGTGCTGTCCGCCGGCTGGACGATGCCGGCGCCCGGCGCAGCATGGTAGAAGCCGCCCGACGAGAGGGCGATCAGAAAGGCGAAAAACAGGGCCATGGAAACCTCCTGAATCCGAGCAAGCCTCGGAGGTGGCGAGAAACTATCTAGCTAAAAATAGCTAGTATTCAAAACCTACCACTACTTAAGAACCCTGCCAAGCCCTAGGCCGCTAAAATTTCCTCGGACCCTGAGCCGCCTCCCCTGGCCTCACCCGAAGTGGCAAGCGGAAAAAACCGGCCGCTCCGGTGGCAGGATTTAGCTAGCGCGCAAGGCAAGCGGGCGTCAGGGTGTTGTGTAGGGGGTTCCTTTGAAACGACCCGGCATCGGTGACCCAATGTCCCTGGCCCTGCGGCGTGCGATCCTCGGATTCGCGTTGCTCGTTTCGTCGCTCGGACTCTCGGTCTCGCTGCTTAGTTCGGCGGCCGCGCGGTCGGGCGCGGCCGTACTCGCACCGGCTCTACGCCGACCCCAACGATCGTGCCGTGTCCGACACCGTCGGATCCGTTTTCAACCGCGAATCCGTGCTGATGTTTGGTGACGCAAAGCCGCTCGACTTAGTAAATATGTCGCTTGCCTTCGCAGCGCTTGCATTGAGCGGTTGGGTCTTCGCCCATCAATTGAGCCAAGAGCACAGCGCGGCCGTTCAGGCGCAAAACCGAATGCTGTTTGGAAGCTACACGCTCGCCCGCGACTACGAACACTTGCTTCTCTGCGCAAAACTTCCGAGCACCCTGACGTGCGAACACCCGACACGCTTAGCGGACTTCGCTAAGCTCAATCCGCTTGCGCGGGTGGTTCTCGAAAACTCAGTTGATTGGCGGACGCTCGAAACCCGCGATCAGTTCGAGAGTGCCGCGAATAACGGCGACGAGTTGAGCCCCGGCAACCTCGCAAACGCTGCGATGTCGGTGCAGTACGACGACCGCCGAGTAGCGGCAACCTTTCTGCTGGGTCAAGAGGTCGAATACCTGATCGGCTCGTCGAGAAATCCCACAATATCGAGCGCCGACCGGCAGAAAAACATCCTCATCGCGAAAAGCGTCGATGCGCGCTTGTCCGAGCTTGGCGGACTTTGCGGGAAATACGCGTTGCCAACCGATTCCGCGCCGCAACTCCCGAGCGTCCTCGGTCTGCACGGCTGTTTGGTCGGCATTTGGCTGCCGAAGAACTAACGAACATGGATCACATTGCCGATCTCATTCTGAACTACGATCCGGAGAATCCGCAGCCGCGTTTTAAAGCCGACGCGCCGGATTTCGCAGCGTTATCGGTCGATGCCGTCGTTGTGACGTGGACCGCTGCGGAGGCGGCAGCCCTGGCCGCGATGTTCACGCCGGCTTATCTTCCGTCGCAATGGTATGAGTACCGGCACGGCGCCGAGGAGTACATTCCGTTTACGACCGCGGCGAGCGCGATCGCGACCTGGGCAATCATCGCCTCGATGTAACCTCGCACTACACACAACACTAATGGAGAGCTATCATGGAAAGTTTTAAACTGGGACGCAATCCGAGAACGTTCGACCCGGCAATTCCGCACCTTAGCGCAATCCTCGCAGGTAAGACGCCACCGCCGCCGCCGGCATCCGCCGACTACACATCCGGCATGCCGCAGGCCCCGAATAACTTCGGGATGATGCTCAACGACACGCTCGGAGACTGCACCTGCGCGGCCTTCTATCACGCGCGGCAGGTTTGGACGTTCCACTCGACCGGCGCCACCCAGACGGCACCGGATGGCGATGTCGAACTCTTGTACGAAAAAGCCTGCGGCTACAAGCCGAGTCAAGGCGGTGAAGGTCCGGGCGGCAACGAGCAGCACGTTCTCACGTACATTCAGAAGACCGGCGCGCCGATCGGGCCCGACGGGCCGCCCGTCGATAAAATTCTGGCCTTCGTCGAAGTCGATCCGCGCATTCTCGACGACGTGAAGCGAAGGATCTATAACAGCGGGCTCGTCTATATCGGCTTCAACGTTCCGGCCAACATCATGCCGCCCGGCCAACCGCCGCCGCAAACGTGGACGGTCGCTCCCGGCAACCCGCAGATCGTCGGGGGGCACGCCGTCGTGCTACCGGGGTACGACGCCGATGGCGCAATCGTGATTTCGTGGGGATCGCTCTATAAGATGACGTGGGAGTTTTTCAGCACGTACGTTGATGAAGTGTACGACATTACCGATGCGAGCTGGTCGAGAAGTAAGTTTGCCGCCGACCGGAAGCTGAAACTCTCGGGAGGCCTTTCGGAAGCCGACCTCGTGAACCAAATGCGCTACCTTTAACAGCGCGCATTGGTTCCGGGCCTTAGTAGCGGTCACGAAGGTCGCTAACGTTCTTCGAGTCCACTAAACGAGAGCGTTGCCGGACGACGAGCGGCGCGACGCTGGCGACGGCCTTGGCCATTACAACGTCCAAAACGCCAAGGTGCGGCCTCTTGGGGTCCAGTTCCGGCCACTCCGGGTCGTTGTTGTTGAAGCCCGGCGTCAGCCAAAACCAATCATCGCTGAGATACAGACCGTGAATGATGATATGGCTTGCGGTCAACGCGCATTTCTGCCAGCCGCGCTGGTTGTAGCAAATGATCTGTCCGACGGCAGTCTGGCCGGGTGTCGTGCCGGAACTCCGCTTGAGTTCGTCTCGCGTCTCGGAAGCGCCGGCGAGCGGCTCGCCCGGACGCATGAACGAAAGATAGCTGAGAATTTCGTTGGCCACCGGGTCGTCGTGGTACCACAAGTTCGTCCAAAATATTCCACGGCCGCGCATGTTCGGATGTCGGAGCACGCTCGGATCTTCGGTGAAGAGAACGCCGTAAAGATCGTTCTCAAACTGGAGGGCGGCCTCGGAGATCGACGGGCGATTGACGTCAAAGAAGTAGCGCGTCTTTTCCAGTGAGGTCCCAAACGTCACGAGCGCGCGGATCGAGGCGAAATCGTCCTCGATCGTGAGATTAACGGCTTTGGTTTGCTCCTTGAGCGTGTAGAGCCGAATGACCGCATCCATGGCGATCGTCGATCCCAGGCTATGCGCGAGAACGACGACGCGGTCGTAGCGCCGCTTACCGCCGTCGCGGGCGGTCATCGCCTGACCGATGTTTTCGGTGACCGTCGTTAGAATTGCCTCGCGCAAAGCATAAAAATCCGAGTTTTGGTCGTGGGTCGTATAAATCTCGACGTCGCCGAAGAAGTTGACGAAAAACGACTGCAGGAGCGTTCGAAGGAGCACGAAGGCGCCTGCCGACAGCACGAAGTAGACGATGATGAACCTATGAGCCCAGGTACTCGTAGGAAAGTATGCGGCAACCAATAGGAGTATTGCGCCAGCGATGAAGACGGCTGCGTCCGTCTCGACGCGCTTGATGCGCTGGCTATCGCGCTTGAACGCCGACCAGTTTGCCCAAAGCCACAGCGCCGCCTTGAGCGCTTGAACGCATAGGAACGCTCCCGCCAAACCAACGCCGACGAAAAGCAAGACGACGGGGCTGAGCAACTGCCCCAGCGACGAAATGTCGAGCAGTGCATGAAAGGCTTGTCCCAGCGAGACTGGATCGCACGCCGAGCCGGCGTCGCACTCGGCGCCGATTTCATTTGCCATGGCTGCGAGCGAGAGCGCGGCCAGCAGCGCCGTTCCAACGAGAAGTACGAGCGCGATGGAAAATGCATAACCGACGTAGCGTAAGTCAAACCACTTCTTTTTCGTGCTCGCGATATAGCGCGCCGTGGTGTTCAGCGGCAGAAAAATTGCCTGGAGCATCCACGAGATGACGCGCGCCGGCGTGGTCTTGCCCTTATCGAGCGGACTCCAATACGCCTCAATGACGTCGTAGAAATCGCCGGCGGCGTTGTCGGCCGTGTGTTTCGGACTAGCCTCATCGGGCTCGTCGGGGTTGGCGGGTGTTGCCGAAGTCTGGTAAACGCGAGTGATCGTGCGCAGCGGCGTCCACGCGTTCTGGGAGCTGGGATCGTGCTTCTCGGCGACCGGCGGCTGCCAAACATCACAAGTCCATTTCAGTCCTACTTGTGTGGGTAGTCGCTGGACGAGCTGCGCGGCGCACTGATCCTGCATGTCATACGGCGGATGCGGGATAACGCCGTGGACAACAACGACGGCGGTCGTAGCCATGCTAGCGTATACTAGCTAATGGCTCGGGCTCCTCGCCGGCGCCGGTAACTCTCCGCGGCGCGCTACTTCGGCAACCAGTGAAGCGCGGTTGTGAACGTCGTACGCGCGGAATACTGCCTTGAGGTGGTTCCGAATCGTATGGGGGCTAAGCCCCAAGTCGGTAGCGATTTCCGCGGTCGTCATCTTCTGGCAGAGCATGTCGAGGACTTTGCGTTGCATGCGCGGCAGCGCAACGGCTTCGGTCGTCGCGACGTCGTGTTGCGAGATCTCACGCGCGAGCCACGATTGCGGGTACGACTCCAGCTTATCCTCGGCGAGATGACGCCAGCGTTCTTTCTTCGTAGCCTCCAGCAACGAGAGCGCGGTGCGGCTGGCGCGCCAATCGTATCCGATCCGATCGAAGATCGTCCACGCGGTCCGCAGCGCCTCTTCGGCTCCCGGCTCGCCGCCTTTGAGCTTGGCGACGCCTTCGGCATACGCCGCGAACGCATCGCAACGGCGATCGAACGCAAAGAGGTGCAGCGGCGAACGGATGCGGCCGAGGCCCTTATAACGTGCGAGGTAGAAGTGCGCCTTTTCGGGGTTGCTCTCGGCCATCGCTTCGGCCATTAAAAGCAGGCCGATTCGCTCTTCCCCGGGCAGCTCGTTCCAGTCGATGCCCTCAGCAATCGCATCGGCCTTCGCTACCTCGTCGCGAGACCAGTTGGGCTCGCCGATGATGCGAGCGAAGTAGGCGCGATCCAAGAGCAAGATCGCCTCATAGGCCATGCTGGGTTTGCTACGCTCCGCGGCGCGCAGGTAGCGAAAGCACCCGAGAAGATCGCCGCGTAAGGCGCACGTCCAGCCGACGGCCTTGAGGGCCTGGAAATGTTGCGTGAGAAAGTCAACCGGCCATTCGACGTCTTCGTCAACTTCACGTCTGGCCAACGTGGCCGCTTCGTCGAACGCGAGTTCCCTTCCAAGCAGTGCAAGATTCTGCACCGCGTGGAACCATTGCTCGCGATGGGCGTCGCGCTGCTTGCCGATAAGGCCAATCGCGCGAATGAGACTCTCCGCCTCTTCGCGATAGCGCTCTTCCCGGCTCAAGATGAACGAGTTCAACATCTCGTTTGAAATTCGCGTAGTGAGAGACCGGTCGCACGACATTTCGCCGGCAAGGCGCCACGCCTCATCGGTTCTTCCTTCGAACAACTGGCGAACCGAACGATGATACGCGAGCTGCGCTCGATCGGCAGTCGTCGTGAGAATGCCCCCGGCCATCTCAAAATGACGGTCGGCGCGTTCAAAGTCGCGCATCCGCGCGTACCCGATCCCAAGCAGCAGCGCCCATTCTCCGCGCCGGGCCCCGTTGGCAGATTTCGGGGCACGCCGGATAAGGGAGGCCACGGCGACGTTTACGTCGTGTTTAAGCGCGACACGCGCGCGTCGGAGTTCGTCATCGTATGAGGGAGTCGCTCCGTCGCCGACGGCTTCGTCGTAAACGTCGGCTGCCGCTAAAAATTCGGCCCGGCGATAGTGCTGCCGCATCGTCTCGGACCATGAGGGCGTGGCAACGGATTTTCTTGCCATAGCCGATATGATTAGCGCTTAGCTAGCCGCCGCCTCCGTTGCCGCCGCTGCCGGGGCTCGTCCCGCCCCCTCCGCCGGGCATCGTGCCGCCGCCGTCGTTGGGAACCGCGCTCCCACCGTCGGCCTGAATAGCCGGCGTATGAATGTACCCCGAGCCGGGACCTCCTCCAAAACCACCTAAGAAACCCATGGCCGCTAAGGCCAACGCCTGGAAGAACACAAACATTGAAGTTGTCCTTTCAACCGCGCAATGCGGCGCCTGCTAGGTCAGCTAGTTCATTCGGCTAATTAACCCCCCTCTGGCCCGCCAAGGGGGGTCTTGTGGCGTTAGTCTTTCCAGGTCGCTAAGCCTTCGCCGCCCACGATTTGGCCGGCGGCCGTAAGCGGCGGTCGGTTCCCAAAATATGGAGGATAGTATGTCGCCGCCTACGGCATTTCTCAGCAAGCTCATCGGTCTCTTTTGCGTTCTGTATTCACTTTCAATGGTCGCGCATCGGGAAGCGACGTTGAGCGCGGTTGGCGCGCTGGCAACTGAGCCGGGTGCCTTGTTGGTTCTCGGGGTCATCGTGCTTGCTGCCGGAGTCGCAATGGTTTTGGGGCACAACGTTTGGTCCGGCGGCGCACTCGCGCTCGTCGTGACGATCGTCGCCTGGTTAACGCTGCTCAAGGGCCTGTTTCTCACGTTCCTCTCGCCGGCCGGTGCCGCCGCGTACCTGTCGACGATGCACTACGAGCAGCTCTTTTACGTCTACGCAGGAGTAACGCTCGCTCTCGGCGCCTATTTGACGTACGGCGGATTCAACCTGAAAGGAAACCCCAATGCTCAAGGCGGGCGATAAAGTCTACATCGACGGTACGAAGGAAGAAGGCATCGTCAAGGAAGTCCACCCACACGAGGTGCTCGTCCGCGTTCAAACGAGCCAGGGGCACGAGATGCGCAAGTACCCCTACGAGGAGGTACGCCTCGACCCGACGCTGGACGAAGCATCGCGTTTTGTCGATCACTAGCGCCGACGAGCGCGGTTAGTCTTCCTTGATTGCCTCGACGTCGAGAACGATGTCGATCTGAGGACTAACCACGACGCCCCCGCCGAGCATCTGGTCGTTCCAGTTGACGCCGAAATCGTAGCGATCGATCCGCGTCCGTGCCGTGAACCCCGCGCGCGTCTTCGGACCCTTGTCCACGCCGTCTTCCCACCAGGGCGTCTCCCACGAGCCGAGATATCGAACGTCCAGCGTCACCGGCCGAGTGACGCCCCTGATCGTGAGATCGCCGGCCACACGGTAATCGACCGGACCGAGCTGCGCGACACCGGTGCTTTTGAAGCTCATCTGTGGAAATCGCTCGCAGCTCAGAAGTCGGGGCTGCGAAGGTGCGCGTCGCGCGCATCGACACCGGTCCAGCACGTCGACGTATCGATAACGGTTTCGACGGTGAGTTCGCGCGGGTTCGCCGGATCGAAATCGAGTTTCCCCGCAATATTTTTAAACGACCCGCGCACCCACGTCACCATCATGTGCCGCGCGCGAAACTCCGCCGCCGAGTGCCCGGGCTCAAAGAACCACTTCATGCGAATGGCGTTTAGTGGTTATTTGCGGCCATCCTTCGTCACTCTCGGGCGGCGCCGGGCGTTATTCGAGCATGTTGACCGCGCGCGCGATCGGCTTGGGCGCTGCCTTGCTTGCTTTTACGATTGCCGCGACGACGAGCACGAGCGATACGCTGCGCTCCGTGGCGGCCAAATATTACGCGAAGGTCGGGCAGATCGAGGTGATAACCGGGCGCGACTCGACGATAGATTACTACCAGCGTCTCCTCGACGACGCCGATTTCTTGAACTCGGCTCCGCCGAGTTATTACACCGTTGAGCAATGGCAGCACTCGGTGCAGGGATTTTCGCAGCTCGATCTGAGCCTCGCCACGCAGCTCTTGGCGCAGTCGTATCAACCGATGGCGTCGATTCGAGGCCTCGGCGAGACGTTTGTGCGCTCTTCGAAGGACGGGACGATGCAGCCGGTGGCGGTCTACGTACCGTCAAGCTATTCGAAGGATAAGCCGGCGCCGCTGCTGATCTTCTTGCACGGCCGGCTCGAGACCGAGTCGCGCCTGCTGGCACCGCAGTTCATCGAAGACATCGCCGACAGCACCGGCACGATCGTCGTGGCGCCGTACGGACGCGGCTACTACGATTACCGCGGCGCGGAGAGCGACATCTACGATGCCTTGGATGCGGCGAGCCAAGCTTTTACCATCGACCCGCACAAACGGTATTTGGCAGGATATTCGATGGGCGGCTTCTCGGTGTTCACCATCGCGCCGATGCACCCGTCGGACTGGGCGGGCGTGATGTGCATCGCGGGATCGCTCCTCGGCTCGCGTTCGCAAGCGATCGAAACGAAGATGCCCAGCACGAAGTTTTACGTGTTGACGGGAGAGCGAGACGACAACGTCAAGACGCTCTTTCCGACGCTGACCGCGATTTTTCTGCGGGACGCGGGAATCCCGGTGACGTTTTATTCGCAATCCGACGGCACGCATCTCTTATACTCGCTGCGTTCGATTCTTTCACAAGCATGGAAAGATATGGAAGCCGGCGTGGTCCGCGTCCCCGAAGGGCTCGACGCCGGCGGACAGGGCCTACCCGAAGCCATGCCGTGATGTGATATTATCGCTCCCATGAGCAGGGGCATGCAGTGGGCGGCGTGGAGCGTGGCGGCCGTCGTGGCGATAGTTCATCTCTTGGCGGCCGGCCGGTACGGATTCTTCGTCAACGAACTATACTTCATCGTCTGCGGGCGCCACCCGGCGTTCGGCTACGTCGACCAGCCGCCGCTGGTTCCGCTGATCGCGGCGGCGACGCAGTTCGCCGGCGCGCACGTCTGGGTTTTGCGCCTGCCTTCCGTGCTCGTTGCGGCGTTGCTGGTGCCGCTGGTCGTGTGGTTTGCGGTGCTTCTCGGCGCGAGCACGCGCGGAGCGTGGCTGGCCGCGATCGCGGCGGCGTCACCACCGATGCTCGTCGCGATGACCTCGACGCTCACCACCTCGACCTTCGAAGTCTTCGACTTTACGGCGGTTGCCTATCTGGTCACGCGCGCGTTGCTGCGTGCCGAAGGCCGGGCGTTTTGGTGGGCCGGTATTTTTGCCGGTTGCGCGTTTGAATCGAAGTACGGGATCCTTATCTGGCTCGTCGGGTTGGCAGCGGGCCTGCTGCTCGCGGGGCCGCGCGCGGCATTTCGTTCGCGCGACTTATGGATCGGCGTGGGAATCGCCGCGCTGATCGCGCTTCCAAACGTGGTGTGGCAGCTGGCGCACGGGCTTCCGTTCTTGGAGGTAATGCGCAACGACAGCGCGGGAAATCTTACCGGGACTCCCGCTCAGTTTGCGATCGACCAATTCGTCGCGCTCAACGTCGTGCTGGCACCCTTATACTTAACCGGCATCATCGCGCCGTTCGTCTCGGCGAGGCTCGCCGAGTTTCGCTTTCTCGCAATCGCGTTCGTGGTTTCGGCTCTGCTCGTCTTTGCCACGCACGGAAAGAGCTACTATCTGGCCGGCGCGTATCCCGCGATGTTTGCCGTCGGCGCCGCGGCGTGCACGCGGTTGCCGAAGGTCGTCGTCGCGATCTGGGCGACGCTCGCCGCGGCCAACGGCGCGCTCGCGCTGCCGTTCGTCCTTCCCCTCTACACACCGGGAAGGCTTCAATATGTAATCGAGCACTCCGGGTTCAAGGAGCGTCCGGTCGAAGTGGCGACGATCGGCGCACCGCTCACGCAGGTCTTCTCGTACGAGTTCGGCTGGGACGAGTTAGCAAGTCAAGTCGGCAGCATTTACGCATCGCTGCCGCCGGCGGATCGCGCCAAGGCGGCGATTTTTGCGACGCGCTACGGCGAGGCTGCGGCCATTGACGTGCTCGGAACAAACCTTCCGCCGGCGCTCAGCGGCAACAACCAATATTATCTTTGGGGACCGCGCGGCTTCGACGGGTCGGTCGTCATCGCCGTCAACGTCGACCCCAAGCAATGGGCGCAGTGGTGCGACTCGGCGCGCGTCGTCGGGGTTTTTGGGACTTCGCCCTATGTCATGCCGCGCGAGCGCGAGCGCCCGATCGTCCTATGCCGCGGCATGCATCCGCCGCTCCCGCAACTCTGGCCACGCTTGAAGTTCTACGGAATTTAGCGTTCTAGGGTTGAACTATCAGGACGCCGGCCGGATTTCCGACGCCGTTGGTCAGATCTGCATACGGCGTGTACGATCCCGCCTTGTACGCATACACGGTTTCAGTTGATTCGTCCGCGTAGACTGCCGTGTCTTTCGGCTTGCCCTGATTTTCAATGCTCACCGCATAAGGGAATCCACCGCCCGGGATCGACTCCAAGGGAGACGTCGTGCCCAGCTGATAGACGTTGACCTTGTCGCCCGAGCCGTCGGTAACCCACAGCAGGCCCGCCTTTTGATCGACGGCGGTGCCGAGCGGCTCCGTGAGGTCCGTCAAGCCCAGGTTCGTTACGCTCGATCCGCCGGCTGGAAGCTCGAAGACGGCCGCCGCGCCAAAGTCGGCGATGTACAAGTTGCCTTTACTATCGAGAGAAAGGCCGAACGGCTCCGACAGCCCTCCGCCGGTTATCGTCTTTGTCGGCGACGTACTTCCGTTGGCGTACTCTTGGATCGACGACCCTTCGCTAACGTAAAGCGTCTGCTGCTTGTCGATCGCTATGCCTAGTGGGTAAGTAAGGCCATCGGTGATCGTCGTTCCCAGCGTGGTCGAGCCCTTCGGATATTCCTCGACTTGCATCAAGCAGCTATCGACCAGGAACAACGTCTTCTTTTTGTTCATCGCCATACCGTACGGACAGCCCCCGGCCGGTTCCGTTATGCTGGCGATCGGGCCCGGATTGCCCGAAAGCTTGCTGGTCTGATAAATGTTCACCGCGCCAGTCGAGAAGTCTGATTCGAATAGCAGCGATTTCTTCGTCGGGTACGCGGCGACATGGACTGCGCGCCGGGACGTGTCGTGCCGCATCACCGGGAACAGACCCGGCGGCATGCCGGCCGGGGTGGTGAGCCTACTCAGCGGGGACAGACCTGTGCCCGGCGGCGCCAAGGAGCTTTGCCCAGTGGTGCTGCCGCAGCCCGTAATTGCAAGAATCGCCGTGACGATAAGTGCACGGCGTGTTGAGATCTCCATGAGAAGCGCCTCCGTTAGACGGTAGGGAAAGGAGGAGCAGCTTCAGCGCTCCCCCGCCTTCTCCTATGGCTTACCGCTACGGCTTTACGGGGACCCTGAGGACGCGGCCGTGGACTTGGTGAGTTGGAAGTCGTACTGTTGCGTTTGATCGGCGTAAACGGAATACCCGGAGACGTCCCGGGTGTCATAACCTTGCTTAACCAAGGTCAGCGTGTAGTTGTCGGGCGGCAACGAAAGGACGACAAAGTGTCCTTTGGCATCCGTCGTCGCGGTTGCCGTCTGCGAAGGCGCGTTGAACTTTACTTGAACGCCTGAAATCGGTGCCCCGGTGTTCGCGTCGGTAATGATGCCGGCGATACCGCCGAGGTCGTCCGCTTTTGCCAAGCTCGGTTGGCTCACGAGGGCGACGAGAAGCGCGAGCGCGGCGAGTGACGCGCGGATCGCGAGTGGTTTAGCGATGGTGGTTTTGTTCGACATGTCCAATTAGACCGTCGACTACAACCAAGTGTTTCATTTTTTTTTGCCCGGCCGCGACGCGCTTGGTTGGTTGACGTGAGCATGGCACTGCTGAGGTCAGGATGACGGGGCGTTAGGCAGCCTAGATTACTTTGATCGTTGCCATCATGCCCCCGTCTTCGTGATCGAGCATATGGCAATGGAAGACGAAGGTTCCGCGAATCGCCGGGTTTCTGAAATCTACCAGTATCTTCGCGGTGCCGGGAATGCGGCGGCTGCCGGTGCGGCGCTGCGCCGGCACGAGCACGGTGTCGCGCCACGTCGGCGGGTCGACGTCCGCGCCGTCGAGCGATTCGACCAAGAAATGCACTTGGTGGATGTGAATATCGTGGACCTCGTCGGTGGCGTTGCGAATCGTCCACTCCTCGAGCGTTCCGGCGCGAGCGACGATCGCCGGCGGAGCCTCCATCGAAAAAGCGCGGCCGTCGATGAAGAATCCGGTCGAGTCTTCGGTGAGGATAACCGTGCGACGAACGGCCGGGGCAGCTGGGGAAATCGTCGCGCCGCTCGAGTTTGGCGGGATCGCATTGTCGACGGCTGCGGCACTCGGCGCGCTTAGATTGGAAGGCCGAAGAATCGCGAGCACGGCCGGTGGGTCGCGATCGCCGGCAACGCCGCTGTCGTAGCAACGCGACCGCAGCAGCGTCGGACCGGCTTGCCCGGTTGCGATAAACTCCGCTCGGCCGGCCGGCGGAACGATAACGTGATCGGCCCACGCCACCGACGGATTGCCGGGATAGGCACCGATTGGATAGCCGTCGATCGCCACGGTGCCCAGGCGCTCGTTGTCGATCGCAAGGTCGAGAACCCGGCTCGCCGACGCATTGAGAACGCGGAAGAGCTGGCGCTCTCCCGGAGCGATGTCGATCGCCGGCTGCACGGTGCCGTTGACGGTTAAATGCAGACCGACCTCGGGCAGGCATGCGCTGTTCGGGCCGGTGTTGTCGTCGGCATCGAGCGCATACGATAACGGCGGCGTCATCTTGCGCGCATACCAGGGAATCGCCAAAATGTTCGGAGCGTCTTGAACGTCGCGCACCACGATGAGGCGCTCGCGCATCCCTGCGAGAGTCGGAACTCTTTCTCGCAGCCCCTCGACGACGATAGCGCCGGCCATGCCGCTGGTGATCTGCCAGTACGTCTCCCCGTGCGCGTGCGGATGATACCAATACATTCCCGGCGGTTGGCTTTTCAAGACGTGCACGAGATAGTGCAGCGACGCTCCTGGGCGAGCCAACGTCATCAACACGTCGTCGCCGGGCCGCGTGGGCGCGACGTCGAGGCCGTGAAAGTGAAGGTTGACCGCATTGGCGGTATCGCGCGACACCGGCAGGCCATTGTGCAGTGTGATTTCGATCGTGTCGCCGGGGCCAACGCGAATCGTCGGCGCCACGTCGCGGCCCTGGTAGACGAAATGGGGCCGGCCGGCCTTTCCTTCGGCGACGACGTCGAGGCTCAATCGCGCAACGCCGCCGGTTGCGTGGACTTCCGGAATATCCGCGAGGGCAAAGTGCGCGTCGCCTAGCGCAGCGACGGTTGTAAAGGAGACGCGGCCGAGCGCACTCCTTCCGTCGAGGCTCCACGCAGCGATCGCGATGACGTTATCGCCGCTTTCGTTGAGAATGCCGCGCGGCACCGGAAAGAGACGCGGAAATCCAGGATCGCTGCGATATTGCCCCACCAGCCAGCCGTTGACGTAGATGAAGGCGCGGTAGTTAGCGCGCCCGACGTCGTCTATGCGCAACGCGGCGAAGCTTTCCGGCGGAACGGAAACTTGCAGCGCGACGTGCGCGCGATACCACGTAACGCCCGCGCCGGCCGGCGTTGACGGCAGCGCTGCCGGCGTCCAGGCCGCGTCGGAAAACTCCGGGTTCTGCCAACCTGCGATTTCGCCGGCGAGGCCGCCGGCGTTGAGCGGCCCGCGAATTGGATTGGTGTTGTACTCGCCGTTTCCCAGAATCTGCCAGGCGATGTTTCCTCGTCCGCGCGAGAGCGCGGCACGTAACATTCCGCGGGGCTGAGCGCGAGTGGCATCGCGGCTGAAGTTCTCGTTGTGGCCCATGTTTTCGAAGAGCACGGAGATCACGTTGCCGGCTTTCGGCCGCAGCGCAGCCGGCGCGATCGGCAGGCTTGTCGAGATCGTACCGCCGTCGCGCGCGACGGCGCTTCCGAGGTACGTGTCGTTGAGCCACACGGCGGCGGCGCCCGCGCGGCCAGCCAAACCGCGAAACGCTAACGCGCGCTCGTCGCCCGTTGCGGTGAAGTGGCCGCGGTACCAGACGACGCCGTGATGAAACCCGTAATCGTCGACGCTGAGAAACTCTTTGGTCGACGAGCGCTTCTTCGGGATCGGCGACGGGGACAGGCGAGCGTCGTCGGTGTCGCGCGGCAGCGCGGTAAGCAGCGGCGGCCACGCCTGATCGTCGAAGACGCGCCGGCTCTCCGCGTCGTCACGCCGCGAACGCCAGCCGGTAATTTCCGGAAATGCGATCGCATGAGATTCGACAAGCTGCTCGTCGTGCGAGTGATAGGCGTTCAAAGGATCGCCCGTCCAACCCCAGTTGATGCCGCCGTAAGCGACTGGATACGTTTGCGAGGTGAACGGTAGGGTGATGCCGTCCGCGCGCGCGGTGCTTTCGCGCGCCTGAACGCTCACCGACGGATCGTCCTGCGTTCCGTAAAGGATCACGCTGCCGCGGCCGTCGGTCAGCTGGTGACGCGCAATCCGAGCGTCGATCGCTGCCAGCCACTGCCGCAGCTCGGCTTGGTAACGGGAACCGGCTGGTTTCGCGGCGCCGTTTCGGGCAAAGATCCAATCTGGGCAGACCCGCGCCTTCGGCGCCGTCGTCGACGTACGGCCCGGGTTGCGCGATGACGTAGAGTTTTTCTTGCGCGGCGATCTCGAGCAGCTCATCGACGTCGCGCACTCCGGCGAAATCGTACGCTCCGGGCCGCGGTGAATGGTAGCCCCAGAAAAAATCGAGCGCGACGGTGTTATAACCCGCCGACTTTATCTTCTGAAATGCATTGCGCCAGAGCGCGGCGCCGGGAAGCCGCCAGTAGTGGAGCTGCGCCGCCCAAATCGGAGTCGGCCGCCCGTCGATAAAGAGCGACGTGCCGTCGTAGCTGACGCTGTGTCGAACGCTCGCCGGAACGGTCCCGCGCGGTGCCGGGTGCGCGATGCACCCGGCGATACCGCAAGCGAGCAGACTCGCCGCGACGAGCGCTCTAGGGAACGTTACTTAACGACACCCTGGATCGGCGTTGCCGAGCCGCTCGAACCGAGATGCTTCAGGCCGAAAATATCCTCGATCGTGCGCAGGACGCTGTAGTGATTGATCGTTTGGCTATACTGCCCCGGGTTGACGTTGCCGATGAGAATCGTGGGGATCTGGTTTCCCGCGGAGCCGTCGTTCTCGTCAAAGGTCAAGATCAGCAGGCCGTTATTCGCAACGTCCCAGTTGATGAGCTTGGGCAAGTTCTTCTTAGCCCACTTATCGCCCGTGCTGATCGGACAGTCGTGCATGTCGTTGCACATGTTGGGCGTGATCCAGGTGAACCGCGAGGGCGGCTTCTTGAGCGGGCCCGGGTACACGATGCTCACGGAAGCGGGAATCTTGGTAAAGTCCGGCCACGGAACGTGCTTGCGCATATAGAGCCAACCGCTGGGGAGCGTATCGGCATCCGCCATGCATCCGGTGAAGCCGTTGCTCGGCATGCTCTCGGCGTAGCCGGTAAAGGAGACTTTAGCCTTGAGCAACTCGCTGCCGAGGCTTTGTACGCCATATGAAACCGGGCATTGGTCCCCGTTCACATTCTGAGTCGAGCCGCTAAAGAGTGCCAGGTAGTTGGGCTCGCTTGGGTGGGTGATTGCAAAGCTTTGCGTCATGTTCGCCCAGGTGTTTGAAAGGCTCGTAATATATGGAGCCTGCGAGCTGCCGATCACGTCGTCGTACGACTCGTTTTCAAAGATCACGAGCTGCACGTACTTCGTGGTGTACGTTGTAGCATTTCGCGCGCCTTGTGCCGTGGGCGTCGTCGGAGCCGATGCGCTCGCGCTATTGCAGCCGGCAAATGCTATTACGAGGAGCAGAGCGGGCGATAGTATGCGTTTCAAATTCTTTCCCTCCAAGAAGATGATTTAGGCTTCTTCAATCACGAAACGCCAACCTGCAGAATCCGATCGTACGGTACGATCGATTGGCGCGTTAAGAATCTTAACGCTGTCGCCAACATCGGTGAACGACGGCGAGCGGGACGGAGATTGTCACGATTACTCCAATCGCCGCGAACAGCAACGCGTTGCCGAGGTTGCCGGCCACTGCGACGGACGCGGCCGAAAACGCTGCCAAAGGAGCGCACGTCGCAAGGGCAAGCGGTCTTGCGACCAACCGTCCCGGAACGCCATACAACTGCAACGTTTCGAGTTCCCCTCGGCTGGAGAGCAACAGCAGTGCACCCGTGAAGGCACCGAGATTCACGGCAGCGAGCGGCAAGATCATGACGTACGCCAGCTGGAAGTCCAGCACCACGGGAAGCGCGACGAGGGCAAACGGCACGAGAAGCGGGACGAAATACTTCGCGTACGTCAGCGTGACGTAGCGGGCCAGCGGGCTAGCCACGCGCACGGAAATAAAGCCGCTTTGCAACCGGCGATAACGCTGCGGATCTCGCGTCGTCCGAATAGACGATGCGGCCGCGCTCGATGATGTGCACGGTAGCTGCGACGTCGAGCAGGGCCCGGCCGTCGTGGTCGGTGAGCAAAACGCCCGTGCCGCGCTCGCTGAGGTATCGGAGGATGGCGATACAATGGTAGCGCTGTTGACGGTCGAGCCCGGCGAACGGCTCGTCGACGATAACGAAGGCCGGACGCGCAGCGACCACGATCGCCAAGAGCAAGAAGCCCCGCTCCGCCGGCGTCATTTGGTGGAGCCGCTTTTTGAATAGCGCTCCCAACCGGAGTTCCGCGACGACTTCGAAGACGTCGTCGCAATCGTTTGCCGCGAGCCGTAAATTCTCGACGGTGGAGAGGTCACAAAGGGCGCGTCGATCCTGCGGGACGTATCGGAGGCCAGTGCCGACCCGATCCGTCGGAGTCAGCGCCGAAAGATCGAGGGTTCCCGACGCGCGTTCCATGAAAACCCGGCCTGCTTCGGGCCGGACGAAGCCGGCAGCGATCCGATACAGCGTGCTCTTTCCGCTGCCGTTGACTCCGGCTAACGCAACGATGCCCGCGCTCCCGACGCAGAGCGAGACGTCGTCCAGAATAGTTCGAACTCCGTAGCGCTTAGTTATGCCATCGAAGCGCAGAGCGGTCATCTGCCTCTTGCTTTATCGTATAAGCCTGGGCACCGGCTTAGATTGAATGACCGTCTTTGAGAAGTTTCGCGAGAGTGAGGATATGCAATGCGCTGCCGACCTCATGGGCAAGCTGCATGATCGCATGCGACTCGTCGGGCGCGTACGACTCACCCGAGCGTTTGGGCCCGAGGACGAGAGCCCCGACCAGTTGACCGCGCGCGAACATCGGATAGGCGAACTTACCAAGCAGCTGAGTCGAAAGGCCATGCAGATCGAGTGCTTTATGCCGCTCGCGCATCGCAACGATCGCTGGATCGTTCGCACTTACATCGCCGCAATGGCCAGAACCATCGTCCATTGCGAGGGTCACGAACGAAGCGCCGGCATGGGTTTTGAGGGTCGCCTTCGTTTCGCGCCGCAGTTCGGCCTCATCGGTGATACGCTCGATACCCTCGGCGAAGCCGCGAATAGCCATTTCATCCTCGTGCCGCTTCCGAAAAAACATCTTGTCAAGCACACGTTCCACTCGCGAGTGGATCGCCCGTACCGAGAACCCCAAGCCGATCAACAATGCCGTGCTGACCTCCGCGTTCGTCAAATGAGTCGCGCGGCTAAACCAGGAACCGAGCAGCGATTCGCCCAGCATGAAAAGACCGACGACGATGATAGAAACTCCTGAGAATACTGCCGCCCGGTTCAGGACGAAGCCAACGTCAATCAGCCTTCGGCTGAGCGCAGCATACGTAAGCGCGACCGGCGCAAGAAATGCTATCCAGCTCAGGACAATGTAGTATAGGTTCGTTGCGAGATATGAGGGAGGCATCAGTGAGAATACGATTTGGTAAACGATCTGCGAAGACAGCGAGAGGAGGATTGCGAGCGGCACCAGCGTCCAAACGGCTCGCTGGCGCTCGGCCCCGCGCGACGCGGCGATTGCGAGGCCAGTGCTCACCAACGCCGCGATCGTAAGCATGTTAGATAGGATCGGCGACGTAATTACCGGGGCATTCGGATCGAATCGCAGCGTGATAAATCCGATGCTGCCGGCGACACCTTGAGCGATCGTAAACGCAGCCATCGCGTAGGAAAGCCACTTGGTAACGCGTCGAATCAGCGAAATCGGCCGAGCGAAACAACTCGCGAACGCAACCCAAAGTGCCACCGCTAGCGGATCGGCGAAGCCGCCATAGAAATCGGCGACGACGCTCAGCCATACCCAAGGCGTCGCCCAAAGATTATCTGCAAGGGTGGAAAGCGCATAGACGGTAAGTGCAGCCGTAAGCAGCCACAACTCCGGAACTTTGGGACGGCGCCATGCGATAAGAGCCGCAAAGAGCGCCAACCAAAACGACAGGAATGGCTTAGCGTACAATGCCCACTGGGTCAAGGTTCTCGATGTGGGCTCCGCCACGAACGAGACCCTCTGGTAGTCTGAGCCTCTTCGAACGTGAAGCGTTATCCGGCGCCCGCTCAGCGGTCGCCACGCAATCCAGTAACGCTCCTGGAGCGAACTGGTTCTCAGGTCAATCACATCGCCGTGGCGGATGCCGGCGCGCCAAGCTGGGCCGCCTGGCTCGACTTCGCGTACCTCAAGAGCAAATGGTTCTGAAGCGAGGATGTCCGACCCAAGCCCCTCGCGGCCGCTCCATGGCGGAGCCCCGCCAAATCCCGTGTTGCAGAGAACTGTGGCAACCGACGCCAGTACCGTAAGTGCGCAAAGCGTGAGGATTGCCGTGCGCCAAGCGGCGGGTTTCACGCTCGCCACCTTACCCAAGGGTTCCGTCGGTTCCCTTAGCGAGGAGCCGCCGTGTCGGTGTGGGAGCCGCCGGCGACAAGGTGCGGGTCCGAGCGACGAGTGGACGCTACACAGACCAGCCGCCGACGGTCCGCATATAACTAACGAATGGCGAGGCCCAATCGTTCGGCTGGGCATAACAACTGCAGCTTGCGCTCGCTCTCCGAGCCGGGAGCCGCCGTCAAGACGATGAGCCGGATATCGCCGTCGCCGGGCACGTCGAACTGCGTGTAATCCAAAATCAGTTCGCCCACCTCGGGATGAAGGTAGCGCTTGAGGCCTTCAGCCGAGCCTAAGACATCGTGCTGCGCCCACAGGTTCCTGAACTCTACGGAGTTTTCGCGCAGGTCTTCGATCAACTCGGTGAAGGCGGGATCGTGTGGATACTTCGCGGCAACCGCGCGAAACTGCGCGGCGATGCGACGCATCGAACACTCGGGGTCGCCCAGGCGGCACTGCGAGTTGGGATCGCGGAAAAGGCGCCACACCATATTGCGCGCGGGGCCGGTGGCATTGGAGAAATCGGAGAGCGCGTCGGCGCTGCGGTTCCACGCCAGCAGGTCGAACCGGCGTCCCCGAACGAACGCGGGCGAGGGCTCGAGCGCGGTGAGGACGCGGCGTACGAGATCGCTGACATGCTCCTCGGCTTGCGCGGGCGCCGTGTTGGTGAGGCCGGCTAAGAGGTGAAGGTGCCGGCGCTCGTCGGTCGTCAACCGCAGCGCGCGCGAAATTCCGTCGAGGACGTCGGCCGACACATTGATCGGCAGGCCTTGCTCGAGCCGCGTGTACCACGTGGTGCCGATATTCGCCAGCAGCGCGACCTCTTCGCGCCGCAACCCGGGGGTGCGCCGGCGCGCGCCGTCGGCCAAGCCGACGTCCGACGGGACGATCTTCGCCCGGCGCGTCCGCAGAAAATCGCTGAGTTCCGGCCGGCGTTCGATTGCAGCATTCATCGTTAGGGTGTCCATTCCAGTGCTAGGATAGGCTGGGTTCTAGTCATAGTATGACACAAGGAGTAGTCTGAGGGCAACCACCTCTCCTAAGAGCACTCCAGCACTGATGACGGTTGCCGAACGGATCCCCGGACCTCGGGGAATTGTTCCCCTTCGCCCTCCTGACAAACCCTTCGCCCTTCGACAAGCTCAGGGCGACACGAGCGTCGAGTATGGGGTGCGGCGGTATCTCGTCGTGGGCGGCGTCATGCTGGCCGCGCTGCTGCAAACGGTCGACCTCACGATCGTCAACGTCGCGCTGCCGACCATTCAGGGCAACTTAGGCGCGACGGTCGATGACGGCACGTGGGTCGTTACGGCGTATGTCATCGCCAACGTGGTTGTGATTCCGCTGGCACCGTGGCTGCAGCTGCGTTTCGGACGCAAGAACTACTTACTCGCCTCGATTGCCGGCTTTACCATCGCGTCGATGCTGTGCGGCATGGCGACCTCGTTGACCGCGCTGATTCTCTTCCGCGTGTTACAGGGCGCGTTCGGCGGCGGGCTGCTCGCCACCGCGCAGGTCGTGTTGCGCGATACCTTCCCGCCGCAAATGATGGGAATGAGCCAGTCGATTTTTGCACTCGGTACGATCTTGGGTCCGTCGGTCGGACCGACGCTGGGCGGAGTTCTCGTCGACAATCTTTCGTGGCCATGGGTTTTCGACGTCAATCTCGTTCCTGGAATTCTAGCGTTCGTGCTCTTGTGGCGTTACATGCGCGATAACACGAAGCCGCAACGGGCGCGTGTCGACGTCACCGGGATCGCGCTGCTCATCGTCGCTGTCAGCTGCATGCAGTACGTGCTCGACCAAGGGCAGCACGACGACTGGTTTTCCGACCAATCGATTCAACTCTGCTCGTTTGTCGCTGGGGTCGCAACGGCGGCCTTTATTTGGTGGGAACTGCGCGTCGCGCAGCCGATCGTGGACCTGCGCGTGATGCGCCAGCCGGCCGTCGCGGCCGCGCTGCTGATCGCCGGAGCGTATGCCGCGGTTATCTTTCCGAGCTTGTTGCTGTTGCCGCAGTTTACGATCGACAATCTGGGCTTCACCAGCACGCTTGCGGGCATCCTCATCGGCGTTCGCGCGCTGCCGGTTCTTCTTCTCACGATTCCGGTTGCGCGACTCGCGAGCTTGCCGCGATTCGATTTGCGCTGGTCGATCGGCGGCGGGATCGCGGTCGCGGGCCTCGGCTCGCTCTGGCTGGCAAGTTGCGTCACGACCAACAGTGATCTCGGGACGTTCATCCCTCCGCTGATGTTGGTCGGAGTTGGCGCGGCTTTCGTTTACTCACCGCTGCTGGTCGCGACGATGCGTGCGGTTGCGCCGGAGGCCGGCGCGAAGGCGGCATCGTTTATCGTGCTCTTCTTTCAGTTAGGCGGCTCGGTCTCATCGGCGTCGATCGTGGCGTTCTTGGACCAGCGCCTCCAGTTTCACCAAACGGTTCTCGCCGCGCAAGCGACGCTTTCCAGGTTGCCGGTCGCACAGTTTTTGCAGCACGGCACCCCGAGAGCTCGCGGCCGCGATTGCCGGCCAAGCGGCGGCGCTTTCCTACGCGGACGCTTTCCTCGTGACCGGCGTCCTGGCTCTCGTGGTCACACCCGGCGTGCTGCTTTTGGCGCGCAAACATTCATAGGAGTAATGACAGAATGCAATACGAAGTTGCTTGTAACCAAATCCGCGATGACATTGCAACGTTGCTGCTCGAGCTGCGTCCGCCGACGACGGGAGCCGCGTACGCTGCCGCCTGTGCGACGCGAAATGTCGCGGCCGCGCTTCATCACGCCTCGGGCGTTCCGGACGATCCCCGCTGGTCCGACGCGCTCGTGAGCCTGCAATCGTTCCTCGAGTACTGCGAAGCTTCTCCGAAGACGCGAGACTCTTTTGCGCTCCTCGAGCTGCGCGGCTTTATCGCGGAAAATGCGGACCGGGCAAAGATGCCTGAACGCGAACTAGCGCACGCCGTGTAATTGAATTGCGCCTCCCGCTTAGTGCAGGCTCCATGGAGTGGCAACAAACTGGTCACGTCCGCGTCGCATTACAGAAACACTCGCGCGATACCCTAGTGGCGCAGGCGTGCGCCCGTAGCTCAACTGGATAGAGCGGGAGTCTCGCAGACCCAGGGTTGTCGGTTCGAATCCGGCCGGGCGCAGCCCCACTCGCAGGGGGTCACCGCATTTATAGACGAGGAGACGCGCCTCATGCTATGATGCGGACTGCGAGACTCTGCTCGAATGGAGCTACGGAAGGGGCCGGTGATCCGGCCCCTTTTTTGTTGCGTAAGCAAGGCTGCGACCCGCTCACGCGCGGGGTGCGTATTTCAACGATGTCGCGGTATTAAACAAAACGATCGGGGCTGGCAGCGTGACGCCTTTAGAAAGCAAGAGGCGCAACGCGGCGAGGGTAGCTCCCCCTTCTTCCGTCGCGTCGATGCCTTCGTGGCGATGGAGTTCGTGCATTGCTTCGTCGGCGGCAGCGTCGGAAACGGCAATGGCATGTCCGTGGGATTCGCGCAGAGCGCGCAAACTTAGGCGATCGCCGATCCCGCCCGGAACGCGCAAGCCCCACATCTTTGTGGATCCGTCTTCGACGCGTTCGGCGGACTCGTCGCCGCGATCGAACGCGCGGACGATCGGCGCGCAGCCCTCGGCTTGAACGGCCACCATGACGGGGCGCTTCGCATCGATCCAACCGAGCTGCTCCAGTTCGTCAAAGGCCTTCCACATCGCGACGAGGCCGGTACCGCCGCCGGTCGGATAGACGATCGTGCCGGGAACGCCGCCGAGCTGCTCGACCAACTCGTAGCCCATCGTCTTCTTCCCCTCGACGCGGTACGGTTCGCGGAACGTCGCGACGTTGAAGGCGCCGCTCTCACGCGCATATTCGGCCGCAATGCGCCCGGCATCGTCGATCAGGCCGTCGACGAGATCGACGTCGGCGCCGTAACTTTGCATCTCTTCGACGAGCAGGCTCGGCGTATCGCGCGGAACGTAGACGCGCACGTGCAGGCCGGCCCGTGCGCCATACGCCGCAAGCGCGCCACCCGCATTTCCGGCGCTCGGCGCAACCAACGACATCACGCCGAAGCGCTTCGCAACGGTAACCGCGACCGACATACCGCGCGATTTGAACGAGCCGGTTGGATTTTGCGCTTCATCCTTAACGTAGCCGCTGCCGTTCGACAGCGGAATGAGCGGCGTTGCGCCTTCCCCAAGCGAAACAGGCTCCTCGTCGGCGGCAATCGGTAGCATCTCGCGGTAGCGCCACATCGTCCACGGCCGCGTGGCCAGCGCCTCTCGACCAAGCGAAGCCCCGGCGTAGCGGACGAGCAGCGGCGCGCCGTCGTCTGGACAGACGGTTGCGAGCGCATGCGCCGACCGGCGATGTGTTGCGTCGCGCGAACATTCTAAGTGTGAGATCATTTTGTGCTACCCGTGGGATTCAGCGCCTGATGGCCGCGATGGATTTTGCCGGGGGATACTACACAAGATGTTCCAAACGTCCGGTTTTTGTCCGCCGAGGCACGGGGTGAAGCGTCCCGAGCCCGCACAGGTACCATTTTGCATCGTTAAGCGTGATTCGTAACGACACACTTCTACCTTTTTTCCTACCTCTAGCTGTGGGGAGTTGGTGGGCAGCCGCGCTCATGGCCAGAGCGTGGCGCGCCGGCGGCGACTGCGATCCGCCGCAGCCTGCGAGCGTCGCTGCGGCCGTGCAGTTGGAATATCACTCCCACCGAAGCAGCTGAGCAGCTCCACCTCACGCTCGTCATGGCAAGCCGATGACCGCGGTCTACTTTCGCTCAGATGGAAGGGAAGCGCAACACTACACCAAGAAGGCCTTCATCCCCAACGTACCCATTCTTTAATAAAGAGGTAGCAGCATGTCGATTCCGCGCCTTCGCGTCACCGTAGTAACAGCGCTGATGGCGTTGGCCGTCGCCAGTTGCGGCGGACACGACAACGGCGCTGTACCGCCAGGCGCGGCTGCGACGGATTCTTCGGTCGTGACGCCCGCCGACACGACCTCCATCTTGAAGATGCTAAAGAAGAACGTAACGATCGGCTCGACCGTGGATCCGGGTAACGGCGATACCGGGCCGCTCAGCGTCTCGATGGTTGCCCGAAGCTATGGGAAACTCAAGAAGGGGCAACTGCTCGTTTGCAACTTTACCGACTCTTCAGGGAACGTCGGCAACGGAACGACGATCGAACAGCTGAATGACGCGCCAAACTCTAGCCCCACCACCTTCGTTGAAAACAGCGAAATCGAGGGATGCGACGGCGATGCCATATCCACGGTTGACGAATACGTCTACGCCACCGGATTGACCAGCAAGTTGCTGGTCGAGATTAACCAGGACGGGCAAATAAAGAAGACCTACAGCTCTCCAATAGTGGAACCGATCGGCGATGGCTACGCACCGCCAATAGCCCTGTACGCGTCGAACTATATTTTCGCCGGAGACGCCAAGACCGGAGACATTGACAGCCTCGATCTCGGAATCGTCAGCGCTCGCGGCTACGCGCCGCTGTCCGTCGTAACCGGCTTTGCCGTAAACGGAGGAACGGGCTGGGGCGCCCTCGGGCCCTCCGGTTTAGCCTACAACAAAGCGAAGAAGGTCGACACGCTGTACGTCGCCGACGGCGCCTGTAACGCAATCGTTGCAATCTATGGTGCAAGCAACTTGTTACTGCCGAACGAGGTCACCGTCGGCAAGGGCTGCAAGACCTTTAAATGTAAATATTCCAAAACAACGTGCGGCAAGGTCGTCAAGGCCGGCTCGCCGCTCAACGCACCATTTGCCGAAACGTTGCTGCCCAACGGCAATATCATCGTTGCCAATACGAAAGGCGGCAACACGCTCGTCGAGCTGACGCCGGCGGGTCAGGTACTCGCAACCAAAGTCGTGGACAAGAGCAAGACCGCCGGAATCTTCGGCCTCGCCTCCGGCGGCACGAGCGACTCGAACACCACGCTCTTCTACACGGACAAGAATACCAACACCCTCCACGAACTCGAGCCGTAGAGGCTTTGCAATCGGGAGCCTTCGTTGGATTACTAGATTCTATCGGATTGCCATGTCGGACGGACCTCCGCCCGACGTTCTGAACGGCGAGTGTAGCAGTGGCGTTAAAGCGCCGCGCTCGGGTTAATGGAATAGCCGGAGACGTCGTCGTTACCGGAGTTCGCCACGTTTTTTCCGAACCCAACTTCGTAGAATTGTTGCTCGGCCAGGAATTATAGCTGCCGCAGCGAGATTGCGCGCGTTTTAGTACGTAGCAATAAGCGTGACATGGTTCACGTTCCAGTTATCGCCGCAACATCCACCAGCGAAGTTGGTATGAAGCGTAAAGCTAATGATGTTTCCAGCTAAAGCCCCTGCAGGGAGCAAAATGTTTGCAGTTGTTTTGGAATTCTCGCCCCAGCTTTGACCATGATTTATGTTGCCAGTGATAACCGTTCCTGATGCAAACCCCATTTTGACGTCCGCGTTATCGTTGACGCCGCCGCCGCCTCGTAAGTCGTCACTGCCGGTTTGAATATACAGCGTAAGACTACAAAGGGGCTTGCTAACGTCGCTCGGTGGAATCGATATATTCTGGCTCCAATCGTGCACACTGCCAGTAAGCCGCACGAGAGGGTTGCCAGCCTTGTCGACAAGCGTGTGGACCGTGGTTCCCGGCGGGCAACCTCCGACGGCTGGAACGCTTATTGTGCCGCCTCTGCCGGATTGGCCGCTTCCACCAGATTGACCTAGCGTTGGGGTTCGCGAGACCCCTGAATATGAGGCACTTATGTCAAGTCGAGGCTCGCAGTTCCCGTCTGAGTTGGACCAGTATCGCGAGACGGACGTGCCAAGGAACGGCATGTACGCGATGCTATCGTCGCTCGTAGTGTTCTTCGGACCTCCGTCTTCGCAGATATCGGCTAGTTCGCCCTCGTTGTATTGATCGGTAGCGTCGCCTATGATCCGTGCTACGGTGTCTCTTTCGTAAATATATCCGAGTCCAGCCGGATCTGACAGCACCTCGACCATTTCATGAGAGATGGTGCGGGTGAGATCGAGGAAACCTTGATTGCACCTCGGGTTCGTAGGAATCACCGTGAAGTTTGGAACGAACGACCCGAAGCCGTGAAATCCGGCGGTCTGGGTGCCGCAAATTCCGCTAGCGCCCTCCCAGCCAGCCGCATCCAGCTCCGGGCTGAGAATCAGATTGACCTGACCTGATGGTCTTCCGCCAACCGACTGCTCACAAATTCGCGAAGCTCCTCAGCGTCCCGTATTCGAGGGTCAAGCCGCTTTTGGCATCTTTCATTGCCGCATTGACACACTTCGAGATCGTCTTTTCGCTCCCGAGGAACGATGGGGGCCGAATGGGACCTCCGCTGCCGAACAGTCCGGCTTTGTATTGCGAAAGAACGTCCCAGTAGTGGCTGCTCGCCAAAGCCGACACGAATGCGTCAATGGCCTCGCTGGTCTCTGACGAGGCGTTCGGACTGCCAACGGTTACTAGGTGCTGGTCCCAGGTCTCGCTTGCAGGATCTGGATACAGGTAGATGTTGGTGAATTTTCCCTGAGTAACGATAGCTGCACCAGTAATAGGTGCAACGGCGAAGTCGGACGCTGATGCCTGAGCGCAAATCGCGAGCGCCACGACTAGCGCCGTGCCCCACATGAGCAATGATCTGAAGATAGCGGGTCGACGAAAGCCAGACGAAGCTAACGTGACCCGCTTACCTGATATGATCGAAATGCTGGGTGCCTGAGCGAAAAATGGCCGTCGCGTGCCGCTAGAGCGCGCTTGTTGAGCATTTTCCACGGAAAGCTCCTTGCTGCGGGCAATGCGCGGCGCCCGACGCAGCCGAAACATCGATTCGCGTCGCCCCAAGAAAGGCGAACGGCGCCACAGCAAAGATCAGGCGTTTGAACATAGCAAGACCTCCAAGCAGAAGGCTCCGGTTTCAGGGGTATCTTACACCCTAAATCCCAGAATCACAATCCGGGATGTTCTCGCATCAGGCGGCCCAGGGCACTTGGCCGCGCATAAGTTAGGTGCCCGGAGTCCCATGGAAACGCGACAACGCCTGATTGCCGCCATCCTTGGCGAGATCTCGTGTAAATAAGCGTCCGGGCTCGAACCGATTTGGTAAGCGCGTGGAATGCCCTGTGGCGCCAAAGGCTGGCCTTGCGCGGTAGCAACGTCGAGTTTGCATAGCTGCCATGGCGCCGCGATTTTTAATCTAATAAGTTTGATCGGCGTTGTTGTGTATCGTTAGCCGCGGCTCGATGTCCTCACCTACACGATAAACCGGTTTGCCTGCCTCCAAGCGTAGGCTGAAGAGACCGGTAATGCCGTCTGCCCGGGCATTCTTTGCGGTGGCAGCCGCAGCCAAACAAATTGCTGCGAGCAGCGCTAAGTCGAACCCCAGCCGCCGGTAGGAGTGACGGCGGATTTCCGTATGCGGGCCTGACCAACGAGGGCGGTACGCTGTACGGCACGACCTCGGCCGCCGGGGCAAACGGCCACGCCACGGTCTACTCACTGTCGCTCTAAACTTTGGACCTAAGACTCGTGGCGCTCGCGAAAACGGCGGGCGGCTGTTCCTTGTGACGCTGCGGCGCCGCAACTTCAATAGCTTGATCCGAGACCCGTGGGAGGCCAAAGTGCGTACTGACACGCCAACAGTAACGTGTGCTTAGCTGCTTAGAAAGCGGTCTACGAATTCGCTCACGGAGGCACGGCGCCAGTGCCGGTCGAAACCAGGAAGCCCCAGCGCGTCGCCTGATGTCTACTTCAAAGGAGCAAGGTTAATGAACACCCCTGGTTTACTTAAGTGCGGCGCCGCTGTCGTTGCACTCGTAATTGTTTCAGCGTGCGGTAATGGCTCGGCGGTTGCGCCGTCAGCCGGTGCGTTCAATGCGACCTACGTAGGTAGGACGCTGTTCGTGAATGGGAGGCCGGTAACGGCGGAGAGACTGAACCCACTGCCGCGTTACGCAGAGCTTGTACCCGATAAAACAAAGTCAAAGAACTACGAGTACATAATCAACACCTACGGCTCGTACGCCAGCATTTTCGACTATCCAAAGAGTGTTCAGCAGATCGGCCAGATTAATGGCGCCGGCGGCCAAGGGTGCACCAACGTTTTGTACGGCTATGGGAACAAGATTATCTGGAACCCCGGGCGTAACGGCTACGTGATTACCGAGTACAAGGTCCCAAACAAGCTGCTCAAGACGCTGCCCCTTGACTACACGTACACATCCAGCTGCGCCATGAATACTAGCGGCGATCTTGCAGTCGGAATCCTACTGGGTAATTCTTACAGTCGCGGCGGTCAGGTCGTGATCTTCAAGAACGCGACCGGCTCGGGTAAGGTCTACAACACGCCGTTGGCCAAAGAGTACTTCGACGGCTACGATCCGAGCGGCAACCTCTTTGCCGACGGTTCGGACTCGAGTTATAACTTCGGACTCGTCGAGCTTCCGAAGGGCAGCAGCAAATTCGTTACGATCAAAACGAGCAACTCTCCGGAGTTTCCTGGCTCGGTGCAGTGGGATGGTACCTACCTCACCGTTTTCGATCAGCAGACGAGCGAGACGTATCAGTACACGGTTAGTGGAACGACGGCGACGTTGAAGAACACCGTAACGCTGTCCGGGGTTGGCGACTGCGCGCAGACGTGGATCGTCAAGGGCCTGCTGTATTGCGGCGACGCGGATAATGACGCCGGCGAGGTCTTCAAATACCCGGCCGGTGGTTCAGCGATTGCGACGTTCACGGGGAACTTCGATTTCCCGCTCGGGGTGACGGCAGCGAAGAACTAGGGCGAGGGGCAGAGGCTTGGGGCCCACGAAATATTCGAGTATCCCGCAAGGCTGGAGGATGACTATGAAGCTCTCGTCGATCGCTCCTTACGCGCTATCCATTTCTTCGGTGGCCGCGCTGCTGGCAGGCTGCAGCGGCACTCCCGGAACGGGCATACCCACGACTCCCGGCAGTACTTTAGGAAAGCACTCGACCTCCAATGGAAAGACGTTTCGCCCTATCGGCAAGCCGCAGGTGTTCCGGGTGCCGCCAAACGTGCACAGCATCACCGTCGTTATGATCGGTGCGTCTGGGGAGTACTGTCCTAGCTACCCCGCCAGGGCAGGCCGAGTCTTTGCCGTGATTCCGGTGACGCCCCATGAGAAGCTCTGGGTTTACGTCGGCGGTCAGGGAAATGGGACGTCGGGTGGTTTCAACGGTGGTGGCAACGGCGGCTCCCCCACGTCGGAAGGCCATCAAGGCGCCGGCGGAGGTGGCGCTTCGGATGTGCGTGTCGCGCCCGGAGGAGTCAGCGATCGCGTTCTGGTTGCCGGCGGCGGTGGTGGAGACGGCGAACCTTTTGGCAACACGAAGTCGTCCGATTTTGGCTGCGCCGGTTACGGGGGCGGACTCGTCGGAGGCGACGGCCTTCGCGGACTTTACTATTACGGTGCCGGTGGCGGCGGTGGCACCGGCGGTTCGCAGAGCGCCGGGGGTACCGGCGGACAAGGCGGAGCACCCAGTTCCCCGTACCCCGGTAATCCCGGGGAAAACGGCGCGCTCGGCATCGGTGGGGCCGGCGGCCAAGTCGCCGGTGGCTATAGCGACGGCGGTGGCGGCGGCGGCGGCGGATATTACGGCGGCGGCGGCGGCGGAAGCGGTGAGGGCGGCTACTCAACAGGTAATTTCGGCGGGGGCGGTGGCGGAGGCGGCGGTTCTTCGTTTGCCGAGCCCAAAGCCACGCAAGTTCGTTTTTGGAAGAATTGGAAAAACGCCACCGGCCCCGGGCTTGTAGTCTTTAGCTGGCAGTAACGCAAAAGATCGCAGAAGCTGCCGACCGCGCCGAGGCGTCGGTTGAAGAATTTCTCCAGGCTACGGCTCAGCTTCTGAGGCGTTTGCGCGCTGAAGCAAGCGGCGACAATCTCACCTGGTCGCAGTCCGCCGTCCTAAGCCAGTTAGAAAAGCTCGGGCCCGCAACCACCGCCGATCTCGCTCGGACGGAATCGGTGAAACCGCAATCGATGAGCGCGACGCTTAGCGCGCTCGAGGAACAAGGCCTCGTCCAACGGCACCAACACCCAAGCGACGGCCGCCAAATTCTCTTTGCGCTAACGCGCGCCGGCGTCGCCCTTCGCAAAGCGCGCACGCGCCTCAAGCGCACGTGGCTCTCCGGCGCGCTCGCGCAGCTCACTCAAAGCGAACTGCGCACGCTTCTGGCCGCTGCCGAACCGATGAAAAAGTTAGCGGATTCTTGACCGCCGTCGCGTCCGCTGCCGTAAAGCCGAAGCACGAAGGCTTTGGCTTTACGTTCGTCGCCCCGCTCGCACTCGGTTCGTGTTTGAACCCGATCAACTCGACGATGATTGCAACCGCGCTCGTCCCGATCTCGCGCGGCCTCAATGTCGGCGCTGCCGAAGCCGGATGGCTGATCGCTGCGCTCTACCTCGCAAGTGCGATCGCGCAACCCACGATGGGGCGCCTCGCCGATCTCTTCGGCCCGCGCCGCGTCTTGTTATGCGCGCTTACGCTCGTCGCACTTTCCGGCGTCGTCGGCTGGTTCTCGTCATCGCTAAACGTCCTCATCGTCGCACGCGTGCTGCTCGGCATCGGCACGTCCGGCGCATATCCGGCCGCCATGCGAATCTTCCGTATGCGCGCCGACCATCTCAACGTTCCGCCGCCGCGCGCCGCCATGAGCTTTCTCTCCCTAGCCGCCATCTCGACGATGGCTGTGGGCCCGCTCCTCGGCGGCCTTCTCACCGGCGCGTTCGGATGGCACTCGATCTTCACCGTCAACTTGCCCCTCGCGCTTCTGACCGCAATTCTCGTCATCGCCTGGACGCCGAAGGACGCGCCGCAAGAGCTAACGGCCGCCGCACTTTTTAAAGGCATCGACGTTCCCGGCCTCGCCCTGTTCGGCGCAACGCTCTTCGGCTTAATGAGCTTCCTTATGCGCCTGGCGCACCCGATGTGGTTGGTCCTTGCGATTACCGTGGCGTTGGGCGCCGCGCTCGTCGTTCATTCGCGCGCCAATAAGACGCCATTTTTCGACGTGCAGATGCTCGCGCGCAACACGCCGCTCGTCCTCACGTACCTGCGCGCGTGCGTTCTTTCGACGATCGTCTACAGCATGCTCTACGGCTTTTCGCAGTGGCTTGAAAGTGGCGCGAGCTTTTCGAGTACGCAAGCGGGTGCAATCATGCTCCCAATGTCGGTCGCGGCTGGTATCTCGTCGTACGCCGGCGGACGCACGAAGGGGATTCGTCTACCATTCATCCTCAGCATCGGCGTAATGGCGCTCGGCTGCGCCGCACTTGGAGCGGTCGCGTTCGGCGCACCCGTCGGACTCATCATTGCGGCAGCCGTACTCTTGGGTTTTCCGCAAGGTATGTTCTTTGTTAGCACACAAGCTGCAGTCTACGTTCAGGCCCCCGCCAGCGAAATCGGCGCAGCGTCAGGGCTTCAGCGTACCGCATCATATTTCGGCGCCATCGTCGCCGCCAGCGTTCTCGGCCTCGTCTACGGACAAAGCGCGACCAACGATGGTTTCTTGAGGCTGAGCATTATTATGGCCGCGTGCGCCGCGGTGCTGTTTGTCTTTACCATCTTCGATCGCACACTTCCGCGCGGTCGCTTATAACGAAAGGACACGTTTTCGTGCCGCTTACCCAGCTCGACCCCTGCGCCGCGCTCGTCGTCATCGACCTGCAAAAAGGCATCGTCGGCATGCCGTGCGGCCCGCACGCCACCGCCGACGTCGTCAAGCGCAGCGCCCAACTCGCAAACGAATTCCGCAAACGTAATCTTCCGGTCATCCTCGTCAACGTCGAGGGGCGCGCTCCCGGCCGGGTCGACGCGACGATGAAGTTCTCCCCGCCCGCCGATTGGGCCGAACTCGTGCCCGAGTTGGGTCGCCAGCCGAGCGACTACACGATCACGAAATTCCAAATCGGCGCCTTTTACGGAACGGCGCTCGAACGAATCCTACGACGCGCCGGCGTTACGCAGATCTTTCTCACGGGCGTCGCCACGACCGCCGGCGTCGAAGCCACCGCTCGCGAAGCCTACGACCGTGGCTTTAACGTCGTCATCGTCGAAGACGCGATGTCGGACATGAGCGCCGACAATCACAACCACGCGATGCGCGCAGTTTACCCTCGGATCGCCGAGGTCACCACGACCGCCGATGCGCTTAGGACGATCGCTTTGCCAAGTCACTAAACAATTTCTTCGTGCGTCGCCGCGCCGTCCCCCATTTGGGGTGCAGTGTGACCCCCAAAGAGCGGCACCCTCGCAACCTGGTCGTCGATTGTCTGAGCGATCGCCGGCAGCGGCATCTCGTTTCTTATTTGTGGCCATCGACTCCGAACTCGAGCAACCATGTCGAGTACGGACGCGCGCACGGCGCTTCTCGATAAACCCGCGCGCTGGGCAAGGCGCTCAAATGCCTCTAGCGTTACGTCTTGGAAGAAACGCGCCGCGCCGAGTGACAGTCCCGTTTCGTTGTGATGGAGATAAGATTTCGTGCACACGTAGTCGTAAGCCGGAGCCAACTGCGGCGTGCGGCCGTCGGGATAGATGAACGACCAATTCTTCAAGTGCATGTCGTTGTTGGCAATCGCAATATTGAACACTAGGCGGTGCAGAAACTCAACGAGCGCGTCGTTACCAATCGCCTGATATATGACGCACGCGATATCCGCAAAGGAATGGTTGTCGTATTTTTGACCCGGCTGCTGGCGAAAGATCTGGTTGAAATCCTCGATATGAACGCGTTTGCCCGGCTCAGGGCGATCAAAACGGTCAATCGCGAGCGCCCGCCCGTGTAGGCCCTGGGCTTCGTCGGGCAGCCCGCCGACGCGTTCTAGCGGAACGAGACGTATTGCGGGGATCGCAATGCCGACGTCGGACGCAAACTGCAACATCGCGTACTCGCACTCCGGCACGAGCGCGTGATGAGTGGACGGAAGCTTGACGATCTGGTCGCCGCCCTCGCCTTGCGTGCGAATCGTTAGTCCGCCGGCCGCTTCGTTGATCGCGCTAAATTTGAGCTGGACGCCGGGCAGTGCAAAACGGAAGAGATCCTCGAGTGGCGGCGGATCTAGCGGGCCGCCGGCCGACGGCGGCGGCATCGGCCGGCCTTCTGGGTCTTCGATCGTAACGGCTCCAGCCAGATCGCTGCCGGTGACCCACAGCAGACCGAAGTCGTCGTCGCGCGCGAGGCCGGCGCGGTGCGCGGTGTACTCGCGCAAGTGGCCTTCGGCGATCGAGTTCGAAAAGAAAGCGGGCGCACTCGGAATGCTGCTGATGGGACGCGCGCGGACGCGCTTGAAACTGTCGAAGAATCCCCAACTGAGGATCGGCCGATCTTCATTCTCGACGTAGCTCTGGCTGAATGCAAACGTGATCGAGCGATCGGGCAGGCGGACAAGGGTGCCGACTTCCTCTGCGCCGAGTCGCACGGTCAGGGTGCTGGGACGATCGATCACCATTGGCCGCCCACGAGGGGCGGCGCCTCCTCGGATTCGTTCCCTTGGACCCGCACGATCGTATCGACGGCCGGAACCCAACTGTGTGGGATAAGCATGGGCTCGAGTTCGAGTGCGCGCGCAAAGTCGAGAACCGTCTCCCAACGAGGATCACGCTTGCCGCCTTCGACCCGCGCGATATAGGTTTGCGCCCGTCCCATCCGCTTAGCCAGGTCAGCCTGAGTCAGGCCGCGACGCTGCCGTTCGCGCGCTAGAATTCGCCCAATATTACCTTTTGGCTGTAACACTCCTCAATTATAGCCAATTGGTGCTTAAGTTGCAATATAACGGATCGGTAGCCGGCTTATTTCGGAACGAGACTAACGGTCGCCGCTGACGGAAGGTCGATGCCGGAAGTGATCACTTTCGTGGCCGATCCTCCCGCCGGATAGTTGAAGAACTCTACCTGACCCGCGAAGAAATCGGGATTTATCAGCCGCTTACCGTCAATCCAATAACCCTCCGGCAAGGCGTCCGTGAGAGAGATCTTCCGCTTGACGACTCCCTGAGAACCCGATGCCTGCACTCGATACACGGCGTGATTACCGGACCATCCATCCCCAACAGTTATGTATTTCCCATCCCATTGAACGCCCACCGGGGTTTCCAGCGTTTCGCTGAGCGTGATATTCGTGAATCGCCGTTTGCCGCTGGGAAGCTCGGCGAATTGAAAGTTATGATTTTCGTTATAGTAGTTAAACCCGTCGACGAATAGATTACCGCCGTCGTCGTAGGCGCAATAGTAGGCGTCGATAAGTATGGGGTCATGGTACATCTGAGGGCTACCCTTGGCGTTGCGGTAGATCGCAACCGAACCGTCAACGTTCGCGACAGCCAGATTTCCGGATATCGGGTCTATGGAGCATCCCACCGGCTGCTGCTGGTCCGCGAGCGTCCTGATGGCTTGAGAGCCGCCATGTGCATACTCGAAAATCTGCCGATAGTTATCGTCTGAGAGGAACACGTTGCCGACGTTGTCAACGCATGCGCCGTCAGGGTCGCTAAACGCCGTCAGTTGGCCGACTAGCGTCCCCTTCGGATACGAGAATACGGAGACCGAACCGCCGCTGCCGTGCGATCCTCGGCCGCTGTTTGTGACGTAAAGCAAATCCTCGCGCTTCGCCTCCGGCAGCATCCACGACTTGCCACGCTCGGCGTGCGCTGCGGCTGCAGTGTGCGGTATCGCGCCCGGCGGCTGCGGGACCGCGCAGCCTGCGAGCATCGCCGCGGCCACCCAAACGTTCAGGGAACGCAAATGTGTCATTGCTGAGCCAGGCTCACGGCGGTTGCGACGGGCTCGGCATCGTTGAACTCGGTGCCATCAATGCTTTTTCTCACGCGGCCGCCTGTCGGATATTTCCAAAAGCCCACCCCCGCAGGACCGGTGCCTGACTCGTACGGTGTGATGATGGTGCTTCCCTGAATCCAAAACTGCCCTTCGCTGTCAGAATCCGGCCCGTTGAGGAGAGTCGTCCCCACAATGGTGCCCTTCGAGCCTTTGACCGCAACGTGATCGATGACCGTGGTACTGGCGGCAAGCGCAAGGTATTTACCAGCCCACTGCAGCTTGAACGGAGTCCCGGGGGCCTGTGAGAGCTTGATCCTTTTGAAGTTGCTGCTGCCCTCGACCATCTCGTCAAGCTCAAACGTCCCCAGATGGTCGTGTTGACCGTCAACGAACAAGTTGCCCTTATCGTCGTAAGTGCAGGAGCCTATGTAATAGATCTTTGGGTCCACGTAATCGGTCGCGTCGCCTTTCGCATCAACGTAGATGGCAAGGACGCTCGTGCCGGTTCCCGCCGACTCGTTCGTCACCGCAAGATTGCCCGTTGTTGGATCGATCGAGCACGACCCTGGATAGTAGCCAGGGTCGCTCAACGTGGCGATCGGGCTCGTCCCGCCGTGCGCGTACTCGACGACGCCGGGCGTTTCGCCCTCGAAGCCGAAGTCGACGACGAACACGTCGCCCGACTTGTCGACACATTCGCCTGTCGGCGTATTCGAGTCTGCCAGTTCGCCGACCAGCGTGCCGCCCGGATAGCTGAAAACGCAGATACCGCCGCACGCTCCGGTAACGTAGAGCAGATTTTCCGATGTGGTGTTAGGCGGCATCCACGAGCGAGCAACATGTCGCGCAGATACGGAAGCCGCTGCGGGCGTGCCGCTCGCGCCGTCACCGCCGCCGCAGCCGGCCAACATCACAGCGACGACCCCAAGACTCAAAGCAACCCGAATACCAATTACTCTTTTCATATCGTTACCAGCTGATGACGACAAGGCCGTTGCCAACCGCGTTCTTCCAGCCTTGCCAGATGTGCGAATGCGTCGCGCGCTTGCCGACGAACGACGAGCCTCCGCCTCCGCCGCCACCGCCGGCGACGTAGTTTCCGTACGAGCTGGAGCCTTGACTGCCGCCGCCACCACCGCCGCCGCCGTAAAAGCCGCCGCCTCCGCCGCCACCGGCCCCGCCGCCGTACGGTGTGCCGCCGGTTCCGCCATCACCAAAGCCTCCGCCACTGCCGTTATAATCGCGGTTGAGGCTGCATCTGCCGCCGCTTCCGCCGGCCCCGCCGGCGCTTTGCGACCCGCCGCCACCGCCGCCACCGGCGCATTCGCCGTAGCCGGTCGTTCCAGCACCGCTTTGGCCACTCGCGCCGGTTGTGCCGCCGCCGCGTCCGCCCGCGCCGCCGGAGTATTTGTCGCTGTTGCTGCCGCCGCTACCGCCGCCGCCGCCGGCGACGATCACGCGATCGCCCAGCGTGCCGGTCGATAGGCGAATGTCGGATGCGCCGCCGCCACCGTAGCCGGCGCAGTTCGTACAATATTTATCGGGGCCACCGTCGCCGCCACCGTTGTAGCCGCCTTGTGCTAGGGCTCCGGCTCCGCCAACGTAGACGACGAGTTCGCTGTCGATCGAGGCCGGGATGAATGCGTGAACGCGGCCGCCGCGCACCACGGTGCTGGAGCCTCCAGCGCCGGCGGCGCCGCGCACCACAACCCGCAGCCAGCGCACGTGCGGAACTTTAAAGCGTTGCGGTTTGCCGGTGAACTTAAACGTTTGACTGTGCGAAAAGGTCTGGTCCGGCGAGCTCATGGTTGGAATCGTGCCGCCGGCATGGTCGCCGCCGCACGCCGTTAGCAACGCCGCGAAAAACGCAAAGCCTAGGCGGTTCATTGCTTTGATGCCTTGCTGACCGTGATGCCGTAGGGATCGCTCAATCCGTCGATGATGCTGGCGAACGACTTGCCGCCGGCGGGATACTGGAAAAATTCAACCTTGTACGGATCGTCCTCGGTGACGACGATCTGATTTCCCCGCCGGCTGCTACCCCCGACCGACGCGATCCAAAACTGCGTAATCGAACTCGTTGGTGCGAGAACCGAATAGCCCTCGAGTTTACCCTTCTTGCCGGCGATCTCGAACCAGTCCAGCCTGCTCGCACCAACCACCCAAAACTGACCGTCCCACTGCACGAAAGTCGGCGGCGCCCACTGCAGCGTCTTCGAGAGCACCACCGGCTGCAGACGCGGCGCGCCCGACGGAAGTTGCGCAAACGAAATTATTTTGCCGGTGTCGTAACTACCGCCGTCGACGAGAAGGTCGCCGCGCGCGCCGTAGCCGAGCGCGTCGTTTCCATAAACGTCCCCGCCGGTGTAGGTGGCCGGCGACCCGCTTGCATCGGGATAAACCGCAACGTCATCGGCATTGAGCACGGCGAGATTGCCGGTCGTCTTATCTACCGAACACGCCAAGGGTCGTTCGCCTCCGTCGTCGAGCGTCCGGATCGGCTGCGTCCCGCCGTGCGCATATTCGACTACGTCGTAGCCGCCCTGATTAGTTATCCAAACATCGCCGGCGGCATCGGCGCACAAACCCGCGGGGCTGGAAAACCCAGTCAGCGTGCCGACGAGCTTGCGGCTCTGATACGAATACACGGTCACGGTGTCGTTGCCCGGGTTCGAGACGTAGAGGAGGTCGCTGCTCTTCGCCTCCGGCCGCACCCACGAAGCCGCGGCCACGCCCGGCGCGCCGATCGGCATGTCCCGACGAGCTGCAGCCCGCAAGCAATGCAACCGCAACGCCTCCATGCAGCGCGTACGTAGCAACACCAGAGACCTTCATGCTCCTCGCTCCCCGATCCACGATGCGGATCGATCGCTGCGTTCGCGGCTTGGGAGCGCGCACCTTGCTATGGCGAGTCCCAAATAAGGCCTTCTGCCGCTATGCCGCTGCAACCGGATAACCCGTAAAGAACGAGCGCGCCACCGCCGATCGCGAAGAGGAGCAACGCGCCGCCGATGATATACAGCGACGTTCGACCCGACGGGCGCTTCGGGCTGCGGTATGCGGTTAAGAACAGCGACAGCGCGGCGGCGACGAATAGCGCAAAGAGCGCCCAAAATCTCATCAGGAAGACGGCTTTGCTGCGCGGGCAGTATCTCGACGAGAAATCCTGCGCAATCGCTATCTGCAAGTGATCGATCGCGAGGAGAACGACACTGTATCCGGCTGTCATCGGCTAAAACAGACGGCTCGACGTGCACCAAGAGAAAACGAAGAACGCACCGAACCCGACCGCGGCTGCGACGAGGAGCAAAAGCACCGCGCCGGCATAGAGGAGAGCACGGCGTGTCGCGGAGTTACCGCGCCGTCGGCCCGAAGCGGCCAATCCGGCAGCCATGCTGCACGACAGAGCGATGACGGTCCATCCGATGGCCCGCGAAAATGCGCCGTTGCTCAGGCACGTGAACGCGGTAAGGCTTGCCGCAGAAACATCGGGTGCGCCAAGCCCCATCGTGTACGGCGCCGAAGCGTAGCACCCGTAGAAAATCGCGACCCCGAGCGCTCCGGTGCAGACCGCGAAAAACAGAAGCACGGCTGCCTCGAAATGCCTTCCGCGACGGCGGACGATGAATGCCGCACCGGCGAGCGTTAAAAGCAGGCCCCAGAGCCACATGAAGGCGTGCGCGTCTTGCCGCACGCAGTAGCGGGCTCCCAGGCCCCAAATCACGCCGCTATTGGCGTCGATACGTACCACACGTTTCCGAACGGATCGATGAAGCCACCGTTGCGATGTCCGTAGGCCTGATCGGCTAACGGGCGTTCCACGGTCGCACCGGCATCCACGGCTGCCTTGAAAACGGCATCGACGTCGGGCACGACGGCATAGAGCCCGATCGCGACGTCGCTGTAGTGCTGCGGCGCGGGCGTATTCGTTGGACAGTCTGCGAGGCAGAGCACGTTTCCATGAAGATCGAGTTCGGCGTGGCCGATTCTTCCGTCTTCCATTTCATGGCATTCGCGAACGGCCGCGCCTAAAGCGCGAACGTACCAATCGATTGCTGTCCGGGCATCGTCCACGTGCAGATAGGGGCTAAAGGTCCAGCGGCTCTCAGGCATACTCTTCCTCCTTCAGATGGCCGTGGTTGTTCGACGCCAGAGGAAATAGACCGGTACCGCGCTGAGCAGAATCGCGATGCCGACGATTGCGTCGCGCGGATAGGCAACGTACGTCGCGAGCGCGACGCCCCAGGAAATCACTAGGTAGAGCGCGGTTGAAAAGGGATGCCCGGGCACGCGGAAACGCGCGGCTTGCGTGCCGGCGTGCCGGTCGCGTGCTCGAATGACGAAGAGCGCGAGGGCCAGCAGTCCGTTGAAGACGTAGAACGTCGAAACGACATAGTTGAGGATGTGCTCGTAGCTTCCCGAGAGCGCTAGGAGCATGGCGAAGAATGCTTGCAGCGCGATTGCGACGACGGGCACGCGCGTCCGTGGATCGATCCACGCTACCGCGCGGAAGAACAGCCCGTCTTCGGCCATCGCGTGATAGAGGCGCGGGATCGTGAGCATTCGATTGCCGATAAATCCGAGGGTGGAAACGGCGATCGCAAACGATGCGACCTGCGCTCCCGCCGGGCCGGCGGCAGCCCGCAGCACGGCCGCTGCGGGCACCGGCGTGTTCGCCAACCCGCCGACGCCCAGCACGCGAAGGCAGGCGGCGTTGACTAAGAGATAGAGCACGGCAGCGCCGGAGATTCCCAACCACAAACCCAGCGGCAGCGTGACGGTAACGTTCTTTGCTTCGCCGGCCATGAAGTTGGCAACCATCGCCCCGTTATAGGCAAACAGCACGGGAATCATTGCGACGCTAAAGGCGCCGAGCATGCTAACCGTGCCGAGCGTGGAGCTCGAGAGCGCGGCGACTTGGTGGCCCTGGAACGGGTGCGCGGCAATCCCGGCGACGATCAGGGCAACGAGCGCGCCAACCTTCAACATCGTCAGTGCGCTTTGCACGTTGCTCCCGAAGCGAACGCCAAAACAGTTTACGAGCGCAAGCACGGCAAGCGTCACGACCGCGAGGATGCCGGGCGAGACTCGAAGATCGGTCAACGAAATGAAGTAACCGGCGAAGAGCACCGCCGCCGCCGCGATGCCCCCCGTAAATGAAGCCAGCAGCGACGACCAGCCGTACGCGAAGGCGACGACCGGATGGAATGCGTCGCGCAGGTACGCGTAGACGCCGCATCCCGCCGGGCGGCGCGCGGCCAGCTCACCGAGCACGAACGCGCCAAAAAGCGCGACGAGCCCGCCGCAGGCCCACGCGACGAGAATCAATCCGGGTACCGGTATTCGCTGCGCGACGACCGACGGCGTGCGGAAGATTCCCGAGCCGATGACGCTGCCGATAACGATCAGCACGACGTCGGCGACGCCGAGACGCCGCGCGAGCGCCGGCGTCACACGGGGCGTTCGCCGAGAATGGTAACGCGCCGGACGCGCCGGCGATTGGGAAAATAGTCGGCCAGCGCGCAGTGCTGCGTCCAGCGGTTGTCCCAAAAGGCGACGTCGCCTTCGCGCCAGCGCCAGCGAACCTGAAACTCCGGCCGCGCCATATGCTCGAAGAGCATGCGCAGCAGTGAGTCGCTCTCGCTCGGTGAGACGCCTTCAATGTGCGCGGTGAAGTCCTGGTTGACGAAGAGCGCCTTGCGGCCCGTTACCGGGTTCGTGCGTGCGACGGGATGCGACACCGGCGGGTGCTCGGCGTACATTTGGTCGCGCCGGTCCTCGATCCCCAGCGCCTTGAATCGCTCGGGCGTGAAGTTCTTGGCAAACGAGTGCACCGCACGCAGTTGCGAGACGAGTTGGCGTATCGGCTCGGAGAGCGTCTCGTAGGCGAGATACATATTGGCCCACAGCGTGTCGCCGCCAATCGCGGGAATCTCTTCGGCGTAGAGGACCGCGGCCTGCGGTGGCCGCTCCAGGTACGTGACGTCGTTGTGCCAGCGGTCGCTGTTGGCGCGATGCGTCTCGTCGTGCTCCAGCACCATCACCTCGGTCGCCGTCTCGTGACCCGGATAGAACGGGTGAACGTAGAGCGGCCCGAAACGCGCCGCGAAATCGCGCTGTTGAAGCGGCGTGAGCGACTGTCCCTCGAAAAATAGGACGAGATGATCGTCGAGTGCGCTGCGAATCTGCGCGATCGCTTCATCGCTGAGCGGCGCGCTGAGGTCGAGGCCCGCGACGGTTGCGCCGATCGCCGGCGTCAGCGCTTTGGTTCGCAGGAGTCCGGGATTGGGCGGCATGAGACTCGGGCGCCTTATCGAAACGGAACGCGATTTCCCGCTCAAAGGAGATAGGCAAATGAGAAAGTTTGGATCGATATTCGCCGCCGCTTGCGCGCTGTTATGGGTGGTGCCTTTGAGCTGCGAAGCGTCCGTCGCCCAGCGCCACGTCGCAGCAAGCGCGGTCTTCGACAGCGGCATTCTCCGAGTCGAACGATTTGGAGTCAGCGGCAAGCGCCCCCTCATATTCGTCCCGGCGCTGTTTTGCGGGTCGTGGGAGTGGAACGCGCAGATAAACGCGCTTGCCAATGATTACGACGTGTTCGTGGTCACGCTGCCGGGATTCGACGGGCGCCCGATGGTGAGCGGCGACGCGTTGATGGAGCGCGCGGCGCGCGGCTTGCATGAATTGATAGAGACCAGACATTTGAAGCGTCCGATCGTCATCGGCCACAGCCTGGGCGGGACGCTTACCGTCTTCTTCGGGGAGCGCTATCCGAACGACGCGGCCGGCATCGTTACCGTTGAGGGCGGCTATCCGATTGCGCCGACGCAGGCCATGCGCGACGCTCGAGTCGCCCAGACGGTGAAGCCCTTTGAAGGGATCGCCCAAAGTGAACTTGGAGCGGCGCTTCGCAAAAACATGCTCCAGTATACGATCACGAGCGCATCCGACGTTAACACGGTGGAGCGCCTCGCGGCACGCAGCGATCCCGAGGCCATCGTGGCGTGGTTACGCGCAGCGCTCACGCTGGATCTCACTCCGGGGTTATCGTCGATAACCGTTCCATTCACCGCGATCGTTCCGTTTGACGAAGCGATCGATCCATATAATGGATTCAAATCACTCGATCAAAAGCGCGCCGCCTACGTTCGTTGGGCCTCGCATGCGCGTTACGGCAAAGTGATTCTCATTAACAACTCGCGGCACTTCGTTATGTTCGATCAGCCAAGACTCTTTGCTCAAGCGCTCCAATCAGCGCTATCGCGCTAGACTCAGACATACTTATTCAGCCAGTCGATGATTAGGCGCAGGCGTTCGATCCGGTGGATCGGCGAGCCGGTGCGGGAGAGGTCGTGATTTTCATTGGGGATCGCCACGTACTCGACGGTTCGCCCCAAGATTTTGAGCGAGGTGAACTCTTGCAGCGTCTGGTCGATCGGTGCGCGCGTGTCGTTCTCGGCGTGAAGAATCATCAGCGGAGTGTGGACGTCGGCGACGTAGGTTAGCGGCGAGAACTTCGCGTAGTCGGTGCTGGCCGGATCCCAAGGCGGGCCCCACGTATAATAACCACCGCCGAGGCCGTTCTTGCCGGCGAAATCGGCCGCGAGATTCTCGCTCTGCAAGTTGCTGACGGCGCGCTCGGCAACCGCCGCCTTATAGCGATCGGTGTGGGCGATCACCCAGAGCGTGGCGTAGCCGCCATACGAACCGCCAAGTACCGCCAAGCGCGAGGCGTCGACGTCGGGGCGCTGCACGACCGCATCCATTACGGCCTGCACGTCGCGGAACATCGCGTCGCCGTAGTCGTTTTCGAGCGCCTCTTCAAAGGCGTAGCCGTGACCGGTGCTGCCGGCCGGATCGGAAAAGACGACGTTGTAGCCCAGCGACGTGTAGAGCTGAAACTCGTGAAAAAACGTCTCGCCGAACTGGGTTTCCGGGCCGCCGTGAATGTCGAGCAGCGTCGGATGTTTTGCGCCCGGCGCACCGCCGACGGCGGGCATGAACCACGCCTGCACCGGAAAACCGGCTGCATCTTTGACGGTGAACTCGACCGGTTGCGAGAGCGTCACCGAAGCAAGGTAGGCGTCGTTCACGTGCGTGAGCCGGCGCGGCATACCGCCGTCGATGCTGGTCACGTAAACGTCGGCCGGATGCATAAAGTCGCTGTAAAGATAGGCGATCTGCCGGCCGTCGCGCGATACCGAACAGGACCACGCTTCGCCGTGCGGCGGCGTGACGTCGTGCAAGGCGCCGGTATTTAGGTCGAGCGTGCGCAGGTTGGCGTAACCGGGGCCGTCGATGTTGAGCAACGCCAGATTTCCCGACGGCAGCGGGCCTCCACACAATCCACCGCCTTCTTTCATATCGGCCAAGAGCGAATCGCCCCACGAGATCGTGTCACGCGCGACGAGAACTCGCGGCTCGGAGCCGTCGGTGTTCGCCGCGACGAGCGCGGGCAGTTGCGCGGCGTCCTTCACGTCGCCGCTCAAATAGTACACATGTTGACCGCCGGCGTCGAAGAAAAACCCGTTGTTTGCCGGCAGCACCGAGGTAAGTTTTTGCATCGCGCCGCCGGCCGACGGAATTGTATAGACGTCGTTCGGCCCGCTATCGACCGGCTCGTAGCGCAACGAGTCAACGAGCATCGTCTTGTCGTCGGGCGACCAGGCATCGAGGTTCTCGGAGTATCTACCCGAGGTCAACTGCTGGGGATTTGAGCCGTCGGCGCCGATCGTCCAGATGTGCTGGTGGTCTTGATAGGTATAGCCCGCACCGTTGGCTTGGAAGAACAGAGCGTCGATGAGATGCACGTCGCTCTTCTTCTGCGAGCTGGTCGGGGTGAAGCCGGCTTTGGTAAAATCGACGTACGCGTCGTGGGGCGGGTCGGTGTCGGTGACGGTGAGCGCGATGCGATCGCCGCTATGGGAGACGACCGGGCTCGAGACGCCGTTCTTTATATGGGTCAACTGGACGACGGTGCCGCCGGCCAGCGTATACCGATAGAGCTGCGGTTTCTGCTTGTCGACCGTCCGGACGAAGACGAAACTCTTACCATCTCGCATCCAATCGTAGTCGCCGTCGCCGACGTGTTTGGTCACGTTGGGCGTCAGCGTCCCGGTCGCAACGTCAACGAGATCGATCGTGCGATCGTAGGTATTTTTCGGCCCGTTCATGCGCGAGGACTCGACGAGCACGTGCGTGCCGTCGGGCGAGATCAAGGCGTTGCTCAAGAACGTCATCTTGAAGAGGTCCTCGGGCGCCACGGGAGCCGCCGCGGCCGCGACGGGAACGAGGCCCAGGATGAGGGCCGATAAAACTGCAGTTCTCAGTAGAATTCCTATACGCTATAGCTCCGACCGTGGTTTCACCGTGACAGCGGCTTGCGAAGTTGATACTGCGCCTTGACCTTCAGGTAGCCGTTGCGCTCGTAGAACGAGTGCGCGCGCTCGCGTAGGACGTTGGACTGCACCCGGATCTCGGTACAACCACGTTCGCGGGCCCGGGCTTCAACGGCTTCCAGCAGCGCGGCTCCTATGCCGCGGCTGCGAGCGGCCTCGTCGACGACGAAGCCTTCGAGGAACGCGCCGAAACCTTCGACGAACGGCTCGTCGATCAAAAGGCCCGCCCAGCCGACGACGCGCTCGCCGTCGGTCGCGACGAACACCTCGCGCCGTTCTCCCAGGCGCTGGAGGCGTTCGGTGACGGCGGGGGTGGGCACATCGTATCCTAACTGTTTCATCAGCGCGGCGATCGGCTCGGCGTCGTCGGGACGGGCTCGACGCACGCTAACGATTGTGCGCAAGGATCTGCGACAGGACGCCGGGCGGGTTGGCGTCGGGACGGTTGAAGTTCAAAGCTTCGCTGACTTTGGCGCCGTAAGCGTTGGCTCCGTTCCTAGTCGTGAGGCTTACCTTCGGCGGGATGGCGTTAAAGGGTTGCAGGTGTGCCTGCGGCGAGAAGGCGGCGTACAGCGGAACGGCCATCGCGTCGTACGTCGAGAGCGGTTTGAGCCCCAGCATCAGCTCGATCGTCGCGAGCAGGCTGACCGTCGAATAGTGCGCGTGCATGAGGCCGCCGCGCGCGTAGGGGGACACCAAGAACATCGTCGTGCGCTGCGCGCTGACGTGATCGGGACCGTCTTGTGCATCGTCCTCGATGATGAAGATCGCCGACGAGCGCCAGACCGGCGAGTGGGAAATTGCTTGGATCATGAGTCCGAGCGCGTAGTCGTTCTGCGCGACGTAGGCTACCGGTGTCAACTCGCCGGGGCGGCTTCCGGAGGTGTGGTCGTTGGGAAGCCAGATCCACTCGAGTTGCGGCAGTGTGCCGCGGCGGATGAAAGCGTCGAACTCGCGGCGCCACTCCTTGACGCGGTCTAGATCGCTGTAACTCAAGTTCCAGCCGATGTAGTGCGGATCGTAGAGGCCTTCCAGGCTCGGCGCGTGGCTGGTTCCCGAACCGGTGAGGTTCGGCGTGTCGGTCAGTTCGCCGTAGTCGCGAAACGAGACGTGCGCCGCCTGCGCGGCCTGCCAAATGTAGCCGTTGCGCGGCATCGCGGCTCCGCTGCCGGACAACGTGTCGTCGTTGCCGCCGCGGTTACCGTAGATTATCGGCCAGACGCGTTCGACATAATCGTTGCAGTACGCCGCATCGCTCCAGTTGTGGCCGCTCTCGCTGACTTCGCCGCTGGTATACGTGTTGTCGAACAGGCCGAAGCGCGCGGCCAAGGCGTGCTCGTTGGGCGTCACGCGGGCGCCGAACCACGTGAGCTTTGGATCGCCGTTGCCTTCCGGAACGTCGCCCAGCACTTGGTCGTACGAGCGATTCTCCTTCAAAATAAAGAAGATATGTTTGATCGGACCGCCTTTACGGATGACGGTTGTATCGGAAGGCGATTGCTGCCAACCTTGCGCGCCTTGGGGCGCCCCGTCGCCGGCCGGCTGCGTGGGAAGATCGTAGGCTCGGATCGATCCGTACTCGATTGCGGCGACGTAATCGTAGTAGTTCTTCGAGGCGCGAGAGGTAGGGATTGGGACGCGTCCCTTCGCCTTTGCCGTTGACGATCAAGAGGCGGTCGCCGACCGGCACGATATCGGTTGGATACCAGCCGGCGGGGATGCGCCCGACAACTCGCCGGTCGCGAACGACGCCGATCGAGTTGGCGGCGCCGAGGCTTACGAAGAGCGTGTCGCCTTTGGCCGCAAGCGCATTTGGAGAGACTCCATCGAGCCGCCCGCCCGCCGAGCGATCGCCGACGAACACTTTGGCGAGCTGTTTCGTGGTCGCGGCATCGAACACACCGACCGAATCCGCGTCGCTCTCCGCGACGTAGAGCGTGCCGCCCGTCACGAGCAGGTCGGAGGGATGAAGACCCGTCGGAATTCTTCGCTGGGCGAGCGTTGCGGTATCAATGGCTGCGACATAATCGCTCGCGCGGTTCGAGGCGAAGAGCGTCTTGCCGTCCGCTGTAAAGGCGAGGCCGCCGATGTGCCCGCCGACGTGGATCGGTTTGGCTTTCGCAAGATTTTGCAGCGTTCCGATACGCACCGATGCGTCGCCGTCGGTTGCCAGAGCGAAGAGGTGCCCGTTGAGGTTCGCGACGGCCGTGGGGTAGGATTGCTTGGGCATCGCGATCGCGTGCACGGTTCGCGTGGAGAGATCGACGTCGAGCAGTGCGTCAGCGTTCGCGCCGGCGACGAGGACGTGGCGCGTGTCTAACCAAACCGGCCGACCGAACGCGCCTTTCAAAGTGATGGGCGCGAGCTTTTTGAGATCGGCCGTGCGGTAGAGACCCAACGCCGGCGGATTGAAGCCCGACTCGACCACGGCGAGCCTCTTTCCATCCGGCGAGGCCGAGGCGCCCTGCGGCATCGTGCCCGTCTCGGCCATCATGCCCTGCGGTTGGGGAATGTTCCATCCGCTCGGAAGAACGATGCTTCCCGATTTCCCAAGCACGGCTGCTCCCGAGACCACAACGGCCACCAACCACAGACACAGAATGACGCGCATGAAACTTCACCTCCAGCGGACATGGTTTTTCGAGTTAGGACATCAGATGACCTGTTGTCTACGCACCGAAGGCTCTTGCGGTGAATCGGACCGAAGGCGGCCTAGTGGATTGGTGCGATGCTGACGGCTTCGCCGGCCGGCGCGAAACCGACGCTTCGGTAGGGATTGCCGCCAGTCGGATAATGCCAAAACGCTAGGCCGCCGCTGCCGTCGCACGCGACGTTTCCGCCGATGAGGGCTGTGCCTTGCTTGTGGTTAACCGGTGTATTCTTCGCACCGACGATAAATGGCGTATTGACCTCGACGCCGCCGTCGACGCCGCAAGTATCGGAAAGGCTCGTCTCGCTTCGAATCGTCAGCGTCGTGCCGGATAGCGTGGCCCGAGCGATGGTCGTCTGAACGCTTGAGCCAACGACCTCAAGGTCGGTGACGGCGATGTACTTTCCATCCCACATCACCGCGCCTCCGCAACAGGAGGCACCGTCGTAGCTGAGCGTTTCAATCTTCGAGGTTCCTGACAGCACCGCACAGACTCCGGTCGCGATTTCGCCCTGGCCCTCGAAGATTACGTTACCCTTGTCGTCGTAGCCCGGCGAATATACATAAAAGCATGGACCACTGCCAATATAGCAGGTGGCTTTGCCTTTTCCGCGCTTCCACAGACAGAGTCCGCCCGGCCTGGAGGACGTGAAGTCATACAGGTTCGCTGCCGCAAGATCGTCGTTCTTATCGACCGAACAGCCGATGGCGTTACCATTGGTATGATAGGTGGCAAGCGGCTCGGTGCCCGCGCGAGCATACTCGACGACGTCGCCGCCCGTAAAGTTGGCTATGTATACGTCGCCTTTCGCATCGACGCACTCACCCGCGGTTCCGTTGAGGCCGGTCAGCTCGCCAACCTGCTTGCCGTTAGCGTAATCGTAGACGTAAACGGCCTGGCTACCGTCGGAAAGATAGAGAAGGCGCTTTATGCTTTTTGCTTCCGGCAGCATCCAGGACCGGCCCGCGCGCGCGGCATGCGCCGCGAATGCCGAGGTTTGCGAGATCGCGCCCGGAGCGCCAATCGGCGGCTGCAATCCATTGCAGCTTGCGAGTATCGCCGCAGCTACGCAAATGCCCACCGCGCCGCCGCCGAAATTCAAGCTCTTCATCTAAGAACCTTCGGCGCTTGGCGTTCCGGCCCCGGCGACGGTCGCATGGCGCACTCGGCCCGAGCTGGTGCAAAAGTCAACGCCGTCGTTTCGCCACCTAGGGAAGCGCCTGTAACGGCGTCGTCGAACGAAGGACGCCCTGACCGTCGGATCCCAGATAGACGCGACCCTTGAGCCAGCGTATCCCCCAGAAACTATGAGCGATGGTCGCATCGTCGAGCCGCTGCCACTTGCTGCCGTTGTCGGCCGAGAAGTATGCGCCGCGTAATGTGGTGATAACCACATCGGAGACGCCTTTCTTGATATCCGGATTGTAAAGGATTTCCCGCTCGGGCGAGTAGACGAAGGCGGGTGACTGCGACGCTTCGACGTCGCGGTCGCGCGCGCGGAGGCCCGCTTTGCGACGCGGGTTTCGGTCGGGGTCGATGCGTCCGCGAATGAGGGGAGCGTTGACTACCGTCGCGACGCGCTTGAACGTACGGCCGCCATCGGTGCTGCGTAGAACGAATACGTTGTTAGACTGATCGACGCTCGAAGCGAGAACGATGTTTCCGTTCACCGGCGAGACCGTCATCGCGTACCAGAACTTCGTGGCAGGCACGCCGGTCGACTTAGTCCACTTCGTACCGCCGTCGGTCGTTACCGACAACGACGACGCAAAGTTGTTGAGATCGCACACGAGGATATGCGATCCATCGGCCTGATCCACGACGACCGAACCTGGCCAGGTGAACGGCCACGAAAGCTTTGAAACGGTGCTACCGCCGTCGGTCGTCTTGTAAATCCCTTTCGGGCCGGAGAGCCCCGGAGCGTTGATCGGGCCCGAAGTAATATACATCGTTAGGGGTTTCTTTGGGTCGAACGCGATGGGGGTCGTCATGACACGGCTTGGATAGATACCGTCATTCAATCCGGAGAACGAAACGCAGCCGTTGTTCGATATGCTCAAGCCCGAGGCTTCGTCGTACGCATAACAAACGCTCGGATCTCCGGGACGCAGCTCGTTGAACCCATCTTCGTAAAGGCCGTAATCGGCCCCCCAGGTCGATCCGCCGTCGGTCGTCAGGTCGCTATCGAAATCTTGGAGTGAGACGAGCAGCGTCTTGCCGTTGGGAGAAACGGTAAAACGGCGAGCGAGACCGGTTGCCGACGACGCGCTGACGACCGTGTCGTTATAGTTCCCCGACGAGCATGTCGGCTCGTAGTCGAGGCCCTGGTCGGAGGCAACCCAACAAGCATCGTCGCTTCCATTGGCGATCGTCCAGACGTCGCGCAGATCGATGACTTGCAGATTCGCGGCCTGGTTAACCGGCGGGTTCGGTGAGCCGTCGCCCGGTATGTAATAGAAGGCACCGTCGGCACCGATGTAGAGCTGGTGCGGATGCACGAGGCTATATGCAATCGCCTGCGTGCCTAGCCCGTAGTTGTAATACGAGCCCGCCAGCACCGCCACCCACTTTTTGCCGCCGTTGACCGACGCGAAAAGATTCTGATCCCAACTTCCGTCATTGGAGCTGACGTACAAGGTCGTCGGAACGAGCGGATCGACGGCGATTTGGTGCACCATCCGCGCACTGCCGTAGGTTCCAGTCTTCTTCGTGAAAGGAAGCCTTCCAACTTTGGTCCAGGTCCCGCTGCGCAACGCGAAGATGTCTCCGTTGCTCATGCCGGCGTAGAACGCATTGCCGCTCGACCCTTGGACCGCGCCAAATGCCGTCGGGTATGCCTGCTTCGTTCCCTTCAGGGCGACGCTCCACGTCATGCCGTCGTCTTTCGAGGTAAGTATTCCCGCGTCGCCGGTGGCAAAGAGCGAACTCCCAAACGATGCGAACTGCGTTGCCTGGGCCGTGGGATAGACATTTGCCCACGACGACCCCGCGTTGGTCGAGCGAAAGATACCGTCGTATTCGGTGGCGGCGAGCAGCACCGACGGCTTGGCAGGGTCGAGCCACAGAGAGTTCACAACCGAGGAGATGACGCCGGACGAATCGGCGAGCCCGCTGTCGATGGCCCTCCATGACGTGCCGCCATTGGTCGTAGCGAATACGCCTGCGCTCGAGTAGGTCTCTAAGCCAGTTCCGCGGCCGCTTGCCATGTAGATGACCTTCGCGTTGGCTGGGTCGACGGCGAAGGCGTTCACCTTCCCGGAAGTTGGAGCGCCGTCGGACATACGCGTTGGGCCGAGCGATTCGAAGCGCACCGCTTGCGGGACGACGCTGCGACCGGCCTGTGACGCTTGCGATCCAGCGGGAAGGGCGTTGATCCCGGAGCCGGCGCGACAACCAGCGAGAAGGGCAACGGTAATGAGGGATGCGGAGAACCAGGGACGATTGAACATCGTTACCTCTAAAGATTCAAGTGGATTCCCCCGCCTTCGCTACTGGGCAAAGGGCGGCCCGCTGCGAATCGCGATTTAAGCGAGGCCTGCGCCGACGCCCTTCAGCGATTTCTTCAAATGCGAGCGCACCAAGCGCCGCGTCTCGGCCACGTCGCCTTTTGCGATCGCTTCGCAAAGCGCGGCGTGAAGCGAATCGTTTTCGTTCTGCACGTACTCCGGCGTTACCGCAGCCGCCATCAGCGGCTGAGCGATCGCGACGAACGAAGCGTAAACGTCGCGGAGGGCCGAACTCTTGGCCGCGCGAGCGACGGCAAGGTGAAAGGCGAAGTCCGCCTCGGTGTAGCGCGCAACGTCGCCGGCGCGAATCGCCTGAGCGCGCTTCTTCAGACTGGCACGCATGGCGGCGATATCGCGCGCATCGCGGCGCTGCGCGGCGAGTTCCGCGAGCGGCAGTTCGAGGAAGAGGCGGGCCTCGTAGATGTCGGCTAGCGCGGCGCGCCCGAGGCGCTCTTCAAGCGATTCCTGAAGCACGCGGGACGCGACGAAGGTTCCCTCGCCATGCCGAACATCGACCATCCCACGGTTGGCGAGAACACGCATGGCCTCGCGAATCGTCGATCGGCCGACGCCGAAGAGTTCGCCGAGGTCCCCCTCGGGCGGCAAACGATCGCCCACGCGGTAAGTTCCCTTCGCGACGAGCGCGCGCATGCGGTCGATCACTTGATCCGTCAAGCCGCTACGTTTGATAGGCGATGGACGCATTGCCATGGACTTCGCCGGTCTGTGGAGGCAGGCCCGCGGAGAGCAGGTCATCCGATCTTTGTTCTGCGAAAGTACGCCTATGAGCAACACGCCCGATTTCGCAGCCGTGTTCGACGAGCACCTCCGCGCAGAGTTCGAGCTGCACGATGCGGCGGCCACGATGACGACGATGAGCGCCAGCCCTCACCTTTACCACGTGCCTACGATGGCCGGCGGCAACGGGAGGGATGAAATATTCACATTCTATCGAGACCACTTCGTTACCAAGTGGCCTAAAGATACGACAACGACCCGTATCTCGCGAACCATCGGTGAGGATCAAATTGTCGACGAACTCGTCATGCACTTCACCCATGACACAACGATCGACGCGTTGCTACCCCGCGTCGCACCCACCGGAAAACGGGTCGCGCTGCCGGTCGTGGTTGTCGTGAAGTTTCACGACGGTAAGGTTGCACACGAGCATATCTATTGGGATCAAGCCTCCTTGCTCGTGCAAGTGGGGCTATTAAATCGATCGGATTTGCCAATCACCGGCGTCGAACAGGCACAAAACCTGCTCGATGGAAGCTACGCGACAAACGAGCTTCTTGGCGATTGAGTGGCGCTCAGGGTGACACCGGGGGGCAGGTTTCGGCGCCGGGTTTGATTGCGGAGAGCGTCGTGGCAGTTGAGATGGAGAGCGGCGCCGTGCCGGTGGGCTTTACGCAATCGTAGGAAAGAATGTAGGCGGTGACGGCGGCGTCGTCGGTTTTGGAGAGCGAGCCGGGTGCCGTAAGCGGCATCTGTTGCGAAACGATGCCGTAGAGTTGGGCGATGTTGAGACTGGAGTGCGCAAAACCAGGACCGGTTAACGCCGGGCCGGAGACGCCTTGGAGACGTACGCCGTGGCACGAAAGACATTGCTTAACGTAGACCTTCGATCCGGCCGAGGCTTGCGCGGTGGTATACGGAGCGCTTACCGTCGCCGATGCCGGCGCGGCCGCGCCGCTCTCGGAGTTGCCCGCGCCGGCGACCATCGCGGCGGGCTGCCCCGTTGCGTCGTTCATCACCGTCGGCGACGTGCTTATGCTGTACGCGACGACGCGCGCCACGTGCGATTGCGGCAGGTTGGGCGTTTGCTGATTTCCGCCTTCGCCGGCTTCAACGACGATATATTCGTGGCCGTCGGAGCCTTGATACGCGGAGATCGGCGCGACGATTGAGGCGCCGGTGTCGTCGTGCCATAGCTCGCGCCCGGTCTTGGGATCGAAGGCGTAGACGCGACCGCTCGCGTCGCTCGTGAAGATCAAACCGTTGCGCGTTACGAGCACGCCGCCTTGCGCGGGGTAAGGCAATGGTTTAACCCATGCCGGTTTGCCCGTACTCACGTCGACGGCGGTCAGCACGCCGGTTGCGGGCCGGCGTTTGGGGAGGGGGCCAGCGGTAAACGGCTGTCCCTGAACGTACGGTACGGCCGCCGGATACACGATCTTCCAAATCGCGCACTCTTGCGTGCTCGGAATGAAGAACAGGTTGACGGCGTCGTCGTACGAGCCGCCGTTCCATTCGATTCCGCCGCCGTGGTTTGGACAGGCGAAGGTTCCTTTGAGCGAGGGCACCGTCGTAAAGATGCCCTGCTGGTTGCTCACGACGAGCCGGCTTACGAGCTTGCCGTTCGTGCGATCCAGAATAACGAAGTCGCCGGCCTTATCACCAACCGCCAACAGTTGCCGATCAACTCCGCCGACCTTACCGGTAAAGAGGACCGGCGGCATCGACGGGTCGTTGTCGTGCACGTCGTTGGGAACGATCTTGTAGTACCATTTGAGACGCGGTGCGGCGCCGGAGATGTCGAGCGCGACGACCGAATCGGAGTAGAGATTGAGGCCTTGGCGCCCATATTCGGTGAGATTTGGACCGGGATTGCCGGGTGCCGCATAGAGGGTGTCGGTCGCCGAATCGATTGAAAGGCCGGCCCATACGGCGGCGCCGCCGTGGATGTAGGAATCGCCCGGCCACGTATTGTGTCCAGACTCGCCCGGCTGTGCGACCGTATGCCAATCCCACAAGCGCGACCCGTCTTGCGCGTTAAAGGCACTGACTAACCCGCTGCCGCCGAGGTCGCCGCCCGACGTGCCGACGATCACCTTGTCCTTGTAGACATAGGCGGCCGTCGAATACCACGTGTTGCTCGTATCGTGACAGGCCGGCACGTCGAACGATTGTTTGCCGGTCGTCGCATCGATTGCGATCAGCCGGCAATCCTGCGTGACGATGTAGAGCTTTCCGTTGTTGATGCCGACGCCGCGATTAACCGGATACTGCAGTTCGTAGGCGGGATTGTAGCCGAAGGCCCAGCGCAATGCACCCGTCGTTCCGTCCAACGCAAGCACGTTATCGTGCGAAGTCGTGACGTAGACCGTGCCGCCCCAAGCGATCGGGTTGGCTTCTTCTTCGCCGGCGTCCTTAACGTCGGTAACCCATGCTTTTTTGAGTTGCGCGACGTTCGCGGGAGAGATTTCGCTCAGGCCCGTCACGCGGTTCCCGGCGTAGGTTTTCCCCGGAACGATCCAGTCGGCGTCGTTGGAGCCGGCCCGCAGCAGAGCCGCCGAATCCGGCCCCGCTTTCGTGGAGTTGCCTCCGCCGGAACACGCCACCATCGAGAGCATCAAGGCAATGGCGAGCACGTGCAATGCGGTTCTCATCAGCGCTACCTCCGGGCTAAATTACGAAGCGGCCACCGTTGGAGCAGTTCCAGCCGAGTCCGTCTTACCCCAGAAGCCCGTCTTTCCAAGCGGATCGGCCCTCGGCCGAGCGCGCCAGCTTCAACCGCTTCGGGCCTACGATTGCGAATCACTTTCAGCTTTGCTATACTCTGAAAGCAAAAGGTAACACCATGACTCGAAAGGTCGTCTTCTCCGACCAACCTGCCTCCGGCCCGGATGCGCGCACCGGCGGCACTGACCACCTGCGACTCGAGTGCTACCGGCCACGTCAGGCCGTTGTCCTCGGAGGGCTGCCCTAATGGCCGAAACCGCCGTAGCGAAGATACTCGACCAGTTGAAGACGACGGGCGGGTTGCAAGGCAGAGATATCGCAAACATTGTCAATGTGTCGCCGGCGACCGTCTCACGATGGGTTGGAGGTAAAGCAACTCCCGATTTACATACGCAGACCGTTATCGCCGATCTGCGCTACGTCATAGATCGACTCGCCGATTTTTACGAGCCGGATGAAACGAGATTGTGGCTCAACGCTAAACATCAGTTACTCGACCTGGAACGCCCGATCGATCTCATCCGAGCCGGCCAGACGGAGGCGGTTCTCGCGATCATCGAGCAGCTCGACGCCGGCGTCTACCTCTAGGATTACCGCGCTTGTCTGAGCGGCGCTCGCGGGACCCCGATCTGCTGGACAAGCTCGACGCCCTCCCACGTACTGAATATATTGGCCGACTGTCGCGTGTAGTACGCCAAGGTCGCGACCCGTTGCAAACGTCGCATATTGCGGGCCGGTGGGACATGGGAGCGGACGACGCACTGTACATGTCGCTCCACCCAAACGGAGCGGCCGCTGAGATCGACTTCCGCCTTCGTCAGGAACCAGTCTTTCCGTCGCGCTTTCGGGCGGTGTTGTACGAAATCGCTGTCGAGCTACGCAACGTAGCCCGATTTGAGGCGGTTGACGATCTGCAGCCGTTCGGCGTTGACGCCGATCGCTATCGCACGAAGCTCTACCATCGAACGCAAGAAATCGGGGACGCCGCGCAGTTTCTGGCGTTCACAGCGCTCATCGCGCCAAATGCCCGGTGGCCATGCCTAAATCTTGTCATCTACGATATCAAGGCGCACGCAATTCAGGTAATTAAAGAGCAGGCCATCGATTGGGACGCTTGGCGTGCGGAGACGCGCGTTATTCGTCGCGGTTTATAACTGGGAGAGTCGACGTTGGCGCTACGTCGTCCTTCGACTGCGCTCAGGATGACAGTGGGAGGCTTAGTGTGACAATACGAAGCGGCCACCGTTGGTGCAGAGAATTACTAAGAGCATCGAGACGAGGATCAGTTCGTAGTTCCAGCCGAGCCCGTCCTTGCCCCAAAACCCCGTCTTCCAGACGAAGATCTTCTTCTGAAACGCGCCGAGCATGACCAGGATTAACCCGATCGCCGCCAACTGCGTGAGGAAACCGAGTACGACTGCCGTGCCGCCAAGCAGCTCGGCTGCTCCCAAGAAAACCGCGAAGGCCTTCGGCACGCCCAGGCCTTTACTTCGCTCGTCGGGACTCTTGAGGTCGTTGTAGCCGCTGTCGATAAAGACCAGCCCCGCCATCAGTCGCAGGAGTACCAGGGCGAAGTCCGTGTAGTGCGCGAGCTGTGGAAACATTACGCGCATCATATCGGAAAACGAAGGCTACGGGAAGCGCCCGTCTCCCGTAGAAGTGCCGCTGACGTATGGATGAAGTGATCGGGCGCGTGATGACCGTGGGAGGCTCCCGCATGACGGTGAGCCTCGACGGCGCCGGGTCCAAAAGGGAGACTGTCCGCGTCGGCTCGCTGGTAAAGGCCTTCGATGGAGAGCGCGCGGTCGTCGCCATCATTAGCGAGGAGCAGGCCGAGAGCGCGTCCCGGGCCGAGAATCTTCTGGTCGTCAACCTCTTGGGGGAGATCGGCAGCGTTGCCGGCGGCGCGTTGAAGTTCAGCCGCGGCGTCTCGATCCATCCGGTTCCGGGCGCGCCGGTGTACGTCGCAAACGATGCCGACCTGAAAGCCGTCTACGGCGAGGCGGGCGAATCGAACGTCGAGATCGGCACGCTCTATCAAGATCAAAACCGTCCGGCATTGATCCTGACCGACGAGCTGTTGACAAAGCACTTTGCCATCGTCGGTTCGACCGGTTCGGGCAAGTCGTGCGCGCTCACCGTGATCCTGTCGTCCATTCTTGCAAAGAATCCGAAGGCGCACATCGTGCTGTTGGACCCGCATAACGAGTACGCGGGCGCCTTTAAAGAAGTCGCCGACGTTATCAGTGTCGACAACCTGCAGTTGCCGCTGTGGCTGTTCAACTTCGAGGAAGCGAGCAAAATACTGATTCGCGGCGGATCGCAAGGCGAACAGCAGTCGCAGGAGCTGATTCTCAGCGACGCCATGGCGTGGGCCCGCCGCAACTACACGCGGCGCCCGCGCTTCGGCGTGCCGATCACCGTCGACACGCCGGTCCCGTTCCGGGTTCACGAACTCTTACGTTTTATCAACGAAGAAATGGGGCGGCTAACCAAGCCCGATAGTTCGATACCCTATCTACGCCTCAAGGCGCGCATCGAGCTGCTGCGCCACGACCGGCGATTCGAGTTCTTGTTCTCGTCCGAAGAGGACATCCTCGGGGAGATCATCGGCCGGCTGTTGCGAGTTCCGGTCAACGACAAGCCGCTCACGATCGTCGACCTCTCCGGAGTTCCATCGGAGATCGCCGACGTTATCGTCTCGACGCTGAGCCGCGTTCTGTTCGACTTCAGCGTGTGGTGCGAGCGCGACCAACTGCCGCCGCTGTTGCTGGTTTGCGAAGAGGCGCATCGTTACGTCCCAGCAGACGAGCGGCTCGGCTTTGGGCAGACCGTTCGGATCATCACGCAGATTGCCAAGGAGGGCCGCAAGTACGGCATCGCCCTCGCTTTAATTACACAGCGGCCGTCCGAACTATCGCTGGCAGCGCTCTCGCAGTGCGGCACGGTCTTCGCGCTGCGCTTGGGAAGCGATACCGATCAGCAGTTTGTCGCCAGGACGCTCCCCGACGTGGCGCGCGAGATGCTCTCGGCGCTACCGAGCCTGCCGACGCAACAGGCGATCGTCTCGGGCGAGGGCGTTCGGGTTCCGATGCGCATCCGCTTCGCCGACCTGCCGCCGCAGCGCCGGCCGCACAGCGAGGCCGCGGACTTTACCAAAGCGTGGCGGGCGGAGTCGGCCGATTCCAGCTTCATCGAGCGCGGCATCCAGCGCTGGCGCACGCAGAATAGAAACTAGCGCGCGATTACCAGAACGTTTCGCCGACCCACGAGGCCTTGAGTTCGGCGACGCGTTCCCGTTCTAACTCGGTCAGGCACCGGCCACCCTCGAGCGCACAGGCTTTATCGCGATAGTTTATCCACGCGAGTTCGGCGGCGGCGAGTGACGAACGTTGCGCGGCGGTGAGGCGCGTCACGTATAAGGCGTAGATACGATTGAGCTCGGCGTCTGCCGCGGCGTCGACTTGCAGTTTGGCCGGCAGCGTGCCTTTGGTTTGCAATGCGGCGAGCAGTGCCGTTAGGCGTTGCGTGCGCGCGCGCGTCATTCGCACGTCGCACTCGACGCCGAGCTGCGGCGCGATCGTGCCGGGAAGGTAGAGCTGGTATTCAAAGGCGCAGGTTTTGTCGCGCGCGGTCGCCCACGCGGCTTGAGCCGCGGCGAAGGGCGCCGGATCGACGGCCGCTTTGTGCAGCGCCGCCGTTACTTTGGCGGTGGCGCTCTGCAACGCCGCATCCGCCGCGTTGTCTTGCCTGCTCCAACACGTCCGCATGTCGTACGTCGTTCCTTGGTTGCATGCATCCTGCGCGCGCGCCGCTCCGGCAGCGAAGAGCGCCGCTAGAATCGTCAATGTTGCAAACGCGATCGCCCGGATCGGCAAAGAAGGGGACCCGGTCGCCTAAGCCGGGCTTCCCTGTTTCACGGCTGACCGCAGCATCGTCCGCAACTCTGGGGAATCGGCGTGCTGATGGACGGCGATTGCGTGCTGCCTCGCAGCCTCGACCAGCTCGTCCTCGTTATCGGCGGAGATCGCTATCGTGCACTTACTCTCGCTGGGGTGCTCTCGGCAATCGATGAACTTACGACTCATCGCGTACTCCTTCGTGCCGGCCACTCGCAGCCGGTTGAGCTAGGCCTTCAGGGCCGGCACGAAGGTTTCCCGCTCGCCAAACTCTACGGCGTTACGGCATGGCCACCATAGCCGAGGCGTTGTAATTCGCGTAACGGATTGAGATCGTTTGCTCGGACGACTCGATGCGCGCGGCCACCGGAAGGTTGTCGGCGTTGATCCAAATGGTTTCGCCGTAGGCGCCCGCCGTGTCGTACAGCTGGTAGCCGCGAATCACGCCACCGGCGACGGTCTTCGTCCCGAGCGAAGTAATCACGAAGAGTTGGTGGATATCGAGGTCCGGCGGTCCCGCGAGCTGCCAGGCCGCCATCAGCAGCACTTGGTGCTCGGCACCGTCGGGCGATCGCTTCCAGGGCCGGCCGGCTTGCTTCGAATACTCGACGTCGCCCGCGAGCATGATCTCCGAGTGACGCATTGCAATGTGAAAGCGATTCGGGGCGGCATATTTAACGACTACGGTTTCGCCGCTGTTAAAACGTTCGGTCGCCACGACCGATCGCACGTGCGTAAATGCGAGGCGCATGGCGTTCACGTCGGCGTACGGATCGGGGCCAGCCACAGCGTTCTGGCCATTCAGCGCAAGGGCGGCGAGCAGGACCGGGATGGTTTGCATGGTTTTGTTCGCCCTTTCTCGATCTCGCGTTCGCTTCTCGAACGGAGAGGGCTTGTTACTTACCCGGGCGACCTGTGGATTAAGCGGTAGGAGCAAAACGCCGTACCTGCCGGGCCCCAGGCAGCGCACGCCGACCCCGAATCGGATGTTCGGCGGACCCGCTCCGGTGGGTGTACTACGCGGCTGGCTTGCGCAGCGGCTTCAGTCTGGCAATGTCCTTGGCTTCGGGCGAATGCCGAGCATCGTAAATATCAACTGCCACTTGGAGGTTGAGCCAAGTCTGCATGCTCACGCCAAGCACGCGCTCGAGTCGCATTGCCATTCCTGGCGAAACGGCACGCTTGCCGTTGATGATAGCATTCAGATTCGCCCGGCTGATGCCCAGCCGATCCGCTAGCACACCTTGGGTGAGCACAAGCTCCGCATCGTCCAGATAGGCCCGAACAAGCTGCCCGGGCGTACTCGGCCGCCGGTGCACGGAACCACAATCTCTCTAGCCATTACTGTTCCTCACGGTGAAAATCTCCAGCTGTAATGCCGACCGCGCCGCGGCGTACGTCCCAACGGAATCGGATTCTGTATTGTTCATCGATCTGGATTTGGTACGTACCACGCAGCCGACCATGCAGTTCCTTGAATCGCCATCCGGGCGGGTAACGGCTCATCCTGATCTCTCCCGTCTCCCGGAAACCGAACGCTCCGACGCCGCGTGAGATGCCAAAGGCTTTAGTGAGCGTGCGTAAGGCGTCGAGCTTCTCAAGCTCAACTCTCGAGCTCGCGTTCGTCGCTCGAACGGAGAGGCTCTGTTACTTGCCCGGGCGACCTCAGGTAGCAAACAGGGCCTCACATTTTGAAGAATCCGGCGATAGCGCCGGTTGAATCGAGCACGAAGGTGACCGGTTGCGTTCCGGCACTGAAGACCGCCGTGTAGCGATAACGGTGATAGCCGCCGGTCTCGTCGTCCGAGAGAAACCGCAATCGCTCGAACGTGCCGTCCGCCGCGAACATCGCGCGAAGTTCACCGAGCGTCGCCGGGGTCATCGCTGCCTTGAACGCGTCGGTCATTTTGTCAGCGGGGACCTTTGCGACGAGGAGGCTCGTAAAGAACGTCGCGAATCGATTGGCGAGCGGCGCCGCCTTCGCGGCAGCGGCAGCGGTTTCGGAGGCAGCCTGCGCCGCCGCCGTTGCGGCCTGCGCCGGATACGCAGCCTTGAGAGCCGCGTTCACCAAAACACCGGTCGGAAAGTTGAAGTCGTTTCCGAGTGCGACGACTGCAAATCGGTCTTTGAGTATCATTTCGTCGTCGGCCTCGAACCCGGGAACACCACCGTGATGTCCGACGAGCAGCAGATCGCCGAATGGACGGATCATAAAACCCAGCCCGTAGTGGTCGCCTCTGCCGAAAGCGTCGTTGGATGACGCCGGCGCCGTCATCGCAGAGAGTGTCGCCGGACGAACGATTCGCCCATCCATCAGTGCAATGTCGAAACGCGCCATGTCCTCAGCAGTGCTGAATACGTCGCCGCATCCGTAATACCAGGAGATGTCGCCGGGCGATTGCGGCGCAGCTCTGTCGTTGGAGAGCATATAACCAGTCGCGACGGGCCTCGCCGGCGGGACGGTCCCGGCGGAGGTTTCCGACATGCCCGCCGGCCGGAAGATGTATTTCTCGTAATATGCGTGCAGCGGGATTCCGGAAATGCGCTCAACGATGAGGCCCAGGAGCACGTAGTTAGTGTTGCTGTATGAGAAACGCGTTCCGGGAGCGGATTCCGGCGCGACTTTCGCCGCCTCATCGATAATTTGCTTGGGGGTCGTGGGCGATTCGAATCGACCGTCGGCAAGCGCGGCGCCGGCATAGTCGGCGATTCCGCTGCGGTGCATCAAGAGCTCGCGAATGGTGATCGACGCCGCATTGGGAAAGTCGGGCCGGAATGCCGCCAGGCGGTCGTCGAGTGCGAGGCGTCCGCGCTCGACGAGTTGCGCGATTGCCAGCGCGGTGAACATTTTCGTGGCGGAGCCTATTCGAAAGAGCGTGCCGGCCGTTACCGGCGCCCCCGTCGACAGGTCGCGAACGCCGGCGAACCCGGAGCCCAAGAGTTTGCCGTTGCTGACCAGAGCGTAGGCCACCCCAGCCGCTTGGTGGGTGTCAACCAAACGCTGCGCGGCCCGCTGGACGGAACCCAGAACAACGACGGCAGCCAGAACGGCGTGAATCATGGTGTATTTCTTCGGGGTCACCTGCCCGGATTTCTGCGAAAGCCGGTCGAATGGGTCGGCCGTGAAGCTTCTATTTTATTACGACGTGTGCTCGCAGTGGGCGTATTTCGCCGATCTGACGTTGGACCGGTTGCGCGCAAAATATGCCGGCGATCTCGACGTGGAGTGGCGGATTGCGCTGATAAAGGATGGCGAACCGATCGGCTATTCCGCGGAGGCGCTTGGGTGGATGTACCGGCGTTCCGAATCCATCAGCGGCATCGCGGTTACCTCGCGCTGGATTCGCGGCAACGATCGAACGCTCTATGCAAACCTTGCGGTGGCTGCGGCTGCGCAACTGGGCCACGACGTGCGCCGTCAGGTCGCCGAAGCACTCCTCCTGCGCGGCGAACCGCTCGGTTCGCAGGCTGCGGCCGTCGCCGCCGTATCGCAGATGATCGGCGTCGCGCCTGCAGAGTTGGAGGCGGCGATGCGAACGATCGAGCCGGCGGTCCGCGCAAGCACGGCAGAGTTTCGCGCGTTGCCGGTCACCGTCGTTCCGGCCTTTCTGATTCGCAACGCAGTCGGCGACACGGTGTTGCTTTCGGGGCTGTACGAGTTTGAGACCCTCGACCAGGCGATCGCGGAGATGCTGCGCGCAGAGCGCGGCTACGCTTCGTTCGCGGCGGCCAACGAACCCATGCCGACGTGAGGGGGCTCGCATGACGCCGCTCGACCTCCGAAAGCGAACCGAGCGCTAACGATGTGACGGCAACGGCGGCATCCGGCGATCAGTTCATAGGCCGCCCCGCTTTCGGAGGGCTCGGGCCACTTTCGAGCCGCCGCCCTGTGGCGAGATGGGACCACGAGCTTCGGGGGGAACGTCTTAGTCCGCGATTCCGTTCACATCATGGAGGAGCGCAGAAATGATAACCCTAGACGTTGGCCGATACACGCTGAGCGTTCTTGCCGCTGCGGCAGTGCTCGGTGGGTGCGGAGGACCGCAGCCGCCGATCGGGGCGCCGACCTTCTGGCATTCCGGTTCCCAAAACGACCAAATCGTGAAGCCGTCGTCGGTGATGCCAACATACAAAGTGCCCGGCCCGTTGCTCTACGTGGCGAACTACGACCTGAATGTCACACCGCTGACCATTTACGATGCTGGTGCGGATAACCCCAAGCCCATCGCCACGATCAGCAAGGATATCGATAACTCTAGAGGGACCTGCATCGACAGCGATGGCACCCTTTACGTTACGAACTCCCCGAACAGCGGTACGGGTTGGGTTTCGGAATACGCCCTTGGCCAAACCAAACCGCTGCGGGTGGTCACCAAAGGCATCGATTACCCGGGGTATTGCGCGATAGATGCGTCGGGCGACCTTTGGGTGGCGAACATCGGCGGCGACGATGTCACAGAATACTTGAAAGGCTCAACAAAGCCCCATGCGACGATCACGGAGGGGCTGACGTATCCGGCTGGCATCGCCATCGACCATGCGGGCAATCTGTATGTCTCGAACTATCGACCCTACAGCGATCAGAACATCGAAGTGTATGCTCCGGGTAGCAAGTCACCGTCAAGGACGATCACCGACGGCGTGTCGTCGCCAGTAGGCATCGCGGTTGACGCGCATGATACGCTCTACGTGACCACTCAGGATCCACCAAGCCGGATCGAGGAGTATCGATTCGGGCAGAGTAAGCCGTTCCGCACCATAACGGATAAGCTCTCTTATCCGGACGGCATCGTGATTGGCAAGAACGGTTGGCTATACGTCGCCAATCAGGGCCAATCCTCGGATGAACGGGAAATCCTTGAGTTCCCGCCGCATTCCGTGAAGCCATCGTCTAGGAAGATTACCAAGGGACTATTCGACCCTCTGGGAGTGGCTTATTACCCGCCGCTATTGCCCTAAGACGTTTTCGGCCAGTGGATTTCAGCTTAACCCTTAGCGACCCGCCGGCTCCCTTCATGCATGTGTGTTGTGCCTGCGAGTCAAGGCAAGACACCAGCCCAGCCTTAACGCCTTAACCAACCTAACCGCCCAAATGTCCATTTACCGCTATCCGTTGACGCGAGCCACGCACTTAAGGTTGCGTCACGGCCGCGCGCAAACGACTGCGAACGCCGTGCCTTTAGCCCACTGACCCCGCGCGAATGTACTTGGTGACCTGCCTTAACTTCCATTAACTTGGAATCGTCGACGGTTCCAGTGGTTGCCTACCTTGATTTGAGTCGTGCGATCGGGCTTTTTTGCGCACTCCTTGCGAACGAAAGCCACGGTGATCCTCCGGTCCGCATGCGCGGCGCTTTTCCTTTTTTATTCCGGGTTGCGTCCGTACCCGCCCCCTTTATCACCGCCGCGCCGAATGGCTCGTTGCCGAGAGGCGGCGCATTATTGACGGCAGTATATCGCTGGCATGCGCTGATATACGCGGCGAAGTTGCGGCCGCGATTTTACTCAGGCTGCCCGATTCATCTGTTGACCGGCGCTGAATGCGGGCCGGACTCGACAAAGGTTTTCGTTGTGCCGGCGCGCTAGACCGCACCGTTCTGATCAGCTCGCTAACAAAAAGTTCTTTGCGAACTGTCTTGACGAAATCAAGCTAAAGAGATTATGTTAGCGCTCCGCGACAAAACATAGACGTCGCGTGGGAACGCGCAACAACGCACAACATTTGTTGCACGAACTTTCAAAACAGTACTCGAGATTTAGCGGAGGAAGAATAATGAAATCAGATATTCCGAATGCGCGGGACTGCGGCGTAACGCCGGGATTCGGCTATGGCGAAACCAACCGGATCGCATTGCAGCGCGCAGTCGACTAAATGCGAGACGCTGGCGGCGGGACAGTTTACATACCAACGGGTGTCTACGAGGTCGCTGGAGCGATCAACCTTGAGATCAGCACGGCGGCAAGAGCTGCGGGCACGGTCCGCATCAGCGGCGAGGGAAGCGCCACGCTCGTGCAGTCAGCGGGCAACAGCTTGTTCGTGGTGACGGTCGCGCAGAACAGCGGTTGCGTGGGCCAGATCCTGGTCGAAGGATTGGCTTTCCAGGAGCGTTCCAGCCGGCGACGGCTTAACGGGCGTGCCCGGTCGGGTGCGCTCATCCCCAAGGGGCCGAAAGGCAAGAGCGAAAACAATTCGCCGTCCCTCGCAAGAAGGCAAAACGAAGAAAGGAGTGTGAAGTAATGGCAAATGTCCCGGTCGCCGGTACCTATCCTGCGGTTGAGTTTCAGCCGACGGAAACGAGTAGCGTATATCACACGGATCAGGAATTCACTGATGGAAGCGGCAACTCACATATGTACCGCACGTATAACGCGCAGTACAATGGCTTCGCTTGGACAACCCTTTCGGGCGGGAGTTCCGAGGCCTACGCAACGGTCCAGGACCCCGATGGCTCGATTCACTATTACTCAAACTTTAATCCGGCGACAAGCATATTCGAGCCGACCTGGGCGAGCTGGTTTGGCAGCGGTAACAACGCGATCTACAACGCCGTGGACTACGGAATGACCGAGTCCGACGATGGAACTCTCAACGCCCCGGCCCTTCAGGCGGCGATAGCCGCAGCGATCGCCAGTCCCGGCCACACAGGAGCGACTGTTCACATTCCAGCCGGGATGTACAAACTCAAGGGCACCATTACGATTTCAGGCGAGTCGGGTCGAGGGCTTGTGGTCACCGGCGCGAGCGGCGGAACCACGCTATCTCAAAAGGACAACCTGGATATCTTCGACATCAGCTCCTGGGGAGGCGGGACTGGCGTTCGCTTCAAAGACCTCTATCTGCAATACGGCGTCGGAGCTGGCGCCAGCGAAAACATTGCGGTGAACGTTGACTCGTCAGGAGGCAGCTCCGCGGAAAACATCACCTGCGAGCGAGTCTATTTCGACAATTGCCCGACAGCGTTTGCGACGGGGCCGAACTCGCTCCAATGCGGCCTGCTCGATTGCACGATTGATTATTACAACGCGGGTGTCCCGAATCAGGTTGCCGTCTCCCTGAACGGTTCGGAGAATTTTGTTCGTGGCTGCGTGATCCGCCAGCCGGTCGGGAACTCGCCCTTGGGTTGCACCGGCATCCAACTCTATGGGCCCGTCTCGTGCTTCATTTCCGACACTCATGTCAGCGATTTCCAAACCGGCATCCAGATAGTCGGCGGAACCTACGAAGCTTTTCTCACGAATCTCCGCGTCGACGCCTACTGTACCGCTGTCGCAATCGCGCCGCTCAGTGATACCGGTACGATCTACGACGTGCATTTTTCGAACTGCACGCTGAGTCTCGAGAACAGCAGCACCGCGCAATCGTCGGGAGTCACGATCGGAACTGCAGGAGGTCCAAACTCTAATGTCGCCGGCATCTATTTTGATAACTGTGCCGTCCAGGGTTTTGCGAACGCCGGCCTAGAAATCGACAACGGCCAAAACATCGTGGTCACGGGCGGTCAGTATGCGTCGAACGGTCAAAATCCAAACTCCACGCCGTATATCGGCGCGGGCATCGCAATCACAGAGGGAACGGACATCACCATCACGGGGGCCGACTGCTCTGGAATAAGTTACCTCTGGCAGAACCAGATCAACAGCGGGATGTCCACGCCCCAGCCCTACGGCATTACCGTTAATAATGCCGCATCCCACGTGACGATCGTCGGCTGCAACCTAACCAGCAACGCCATCAACGGCGCCGTCGTGAGCAACGAGGCCGAGTTTTTCCCGTCGAATATCTTTATCCGCGACTGCGATGCGTCGGGATATTCGTCGTACGGCACGGCCATCAACATCAAGGCCGGCGAGACGACGGTCGAAGTGACCGACTGCGTCGGCTACAACGATCAGGGGCCGAATGCCGTACTCCAGAGCACGATTCCGCCGCCGGCTAATCCCATCTCCAACTTCAGCTTTGGCTATTTCGGGCCAATCGCGTTTTACGTGAAGGGTGCGGGTGACGTCACGATCGACGGCGTCAATACAAACCTGACGGACGGGGGATACACCCTTGGGCCCGGCGAGACCGCGTCGATCGCCGGGACGGCGACTCACTTCTTGGCAGTGGGGAAGTAGCCTACCACTTGCGTCATCGAAAAGATCAGGGCCGGCTGCTTAGCGGATGTCGGCGGCGTGCCGGGCTGCATTCGCAGCGACTCGGCCCTGCTCTTGAAGACCAAGAGGACGACGAGTCTGAAGCCGAAGGAAATGGCGCGATTGCCAGCGATGCGATTTATCCGGGTGAACAGGTCACTTTGTGCGAGTTACCCGACATCGCAATCGAGAAGCCTTTATTGGAGCCCTTTTGGTAAGCAGCTATTGGATCCCAACCTGCTCCCAAGAAGCAGTTGTTTACCTGCACGTATGCGGGATTGCCGGAGATAGGTAGTGCGTGCGGCGTCGAGATAGTCGGCGATTCCGCTGCAGTGCATCAGTAGGTCACGAATTGTGATCTCCGCGCGCGGTGAACATTTTCGTGGCGGGGCCTATTCGAAAGAGCGTGCCGGCCGTTACCGGCGCCCCCGTCGACAGGTCGCGAACGCCGGCGAACCCGGAGCCCAAGAGTTTGCCGTTGCTGACCAGAGCGTAGGCCACCCCAGCCGCTTGGTGGGTGTCAACCAAACGCTGCGCGGCCCGCTGGACGGAACCCAGAACAACGACGGCAGCCAGAACGGCGTGAATCATGGTGTATTTCTTCGGGGTCACCTGCCCGGATTTCTGCGAAAGCCGGTCGAATGGGTCGGCCGTGAAGCTTCTATTTTATTACGACGTGTGCTCGCAGTGGGCGTATTTCGGCGATCTGACGTTGGACCGGTTGCGCGCAAAATATGGCCGCGATCTCGACGTGGAGTGGCGGATTGCGCTGATAAAGGATGGCGAACCGATCGGCTATTCCGCGGCGGCGCTGGGGTGGATGTACCGGCGTTCGGAATCCATCAGCGGCATCGCGGTAACTTCGCGCTGGATTCGCGGCAACGATCGAACGCTCTATGCAAACCTTGCGGTGGCTGCGGCTGCGCAACTGGGCCACGACGTGCGCCGTCAGGTTGCCGAAGCACTCCTTCTGCGCGGCGAACCGCTCGGTTCGCAGGCTGAGGCCGTCGCCGCCGTATCGCAGATGATCGGCGTCGCGCCTGCAGAGTTGGAGGCGGCGATGCGAACGGTCGAGCCGGCGGTCCGCGCAAGCACGGCAGAGTTTCGCGCGTTGCCCGTCACCGTCGTTCCGGCCTTTCTGATTCGCAACGCGGTCGGCGACACGGTGTTGCTTTCGGGGCTGTACGAGTTTGAGACCCTCGACCAGGCGATCGCGGAGATGCTGCGCGCAGAGCGCGGCTACGCTTCGTTCGCGGCGGCCAACGAACCCATGCCGACGTGAGGGGGCTCGCATGACGCCACTCGACCTTACAAAGCAACCGCCGCGCGGCCCGCGCGAAACGATGCTCGGCTTTTACCTCTTGCCGCGCACCGTCGACAAGCTTCGCGCGGAGCTTCCCGGCGGAAACATTGGCGAGTATCTCAATCACGATATAGGGTTTAGCGCCTACGTCGTACGACGGCTAGGCCTCGACATGGATGAGTTCCGGGAGGCAGTTGCGGGCGCGGCTGACGAGGCGGCCGTTGAGAAGTGGTTGGCGGTTCGAGTGGACGCCGCGTCGGCACCCGCGCTTAACGCGAAGCTCGAAACGTTTGTTGTAGAGCGTATGTCGGCCGACGATCAAGCTCTCGTGCGCGAACGGCATCCCGTAATGCAGGGTCGCCCGGATCTTACTAAGATTCTTGACATCCTCGAGGCGGACGATAAGGACGCCTTTCCGTAGCGTTGGCGGCCGACTAACTCGCAGCGGCCCCGCAGTTTAGCGACTTGGCTCCGCTGGTCTTAGCAGCTTGGAACGCGTCGCTTCGATCGCTAAGAGCCTTGCGGATCGGCGGCCTTGGGGGGAGGGGCCGTTTTGGCCTCGCCAAGTCCGGAACAGGGCGACGAGGCGAGATTCAAGCGCGAGATCGTACCGCGGGTCGATGCGTTCTCGCTAAAGGAGATCGGCGAGGCGACGGGACTATCGCTGGGAGGCCTTGCGCGGCCTCGCGGCCTCGTAAACGCTCGCCCCGCTGGGGTAGCGCCGCGGCGCAGCGAACCTACCCGACCGCCGAACCTTTCAGGCTGCAAGGAGCAAAGCATATGAGGACCTTTACTTTTAACCGCCATGCGGTGAGCATCAGCATCGCCGCTGCAATGCTCGCAGCGTGCGGCGGATCGCAGCCGCCGATCGGCGCGCCAGGTGCGATGTCGCAGAGCCAGTCGCTTGTGTTTCCGGCAGCACACGGGCGAGATTTACTCTACGTTTCGTCAGATACTACCACCAATATTTACACGTATCCGCACGGCAAGCGCGTTTCCAGCATTGGCGGCGGCACCGGGGTCGTTTGTTCGAACGCCGCGGGCGACGTCTTCTTGAGCCAGGTGAACGTGGACGTCATTGACGAATTCCAGCACGGACGATCGACTCCAATCGCTCAGCTGTCTGATCCGTTTAATTCTCCCGAGAGCTGCTCCGCCGATCGAACTAGCGGAAAACTGGCGCTGGTTTCGTCCGCGGGCGAGGGCGTAGCCATTTTTCGCCCGGGCAAGCTACATCACTGGCATCTGCCTAAGCTCTACATGCTACGAGAAAACCTGTTTTCTTGCGGCTACGATGCGAGTGGGGATCTGTTTATCGACGGCGAGACGCAAGACAATAAAATCATCTTCGCCGAATTGCCGAAGGGCGGGTTAAAGTTCGAGAACATCGCTCTCAACTATAATCTCACCACTCCTGGCACCGTTCAGTGGGACGGACAATACCTCGCCGTCGGCGACCAAGGGAATACGCTAATACATCGATTTTCCATTCAGGGCTCGACGGGCACCCAGATTGGTTCCGTAACGCTGTCCGGTCCAATCTCCGTTACGCAGTTCTGGATTCACGGCTCGATCGTTATCGGCGTGGACAGGTTCTACTCGCAGGTTGGGTTTTGGAAATATCCTAACGGGGGATCGGAAATAAAGGCCCTCAAAATGGCCTATCCACTGGGCGCAACTGTCAGTAGGGCCAACTGAGTAACTTAGCGTCGCAGCTTTCTTTGCAGAACTCAGCTACTCCGCAGCCGTTGCCGCGTTGCACGCAAGCAGCCTCGCAGCCTGGAGAGTTTAAAAAGCCAACGGCTTAGTAAACGACCTGCATCGAGTCCGGAATGTGACGATCGCTGATCTCCAAGAGCGTTACGGGTGTGCCCTTGTAGTTCGTGCGCGTGAGGTGTGCTATGAAACCGATATCCGTTCCAGCGATGCGAAAGCGGGCCCAATGTTTGCCGTCGCAGGGTCGTTTCACGCGATCCTTCCGAACGATGGACGAGTAGATGCGGTGGCCGATTTCAAAGGTGCAGAAGCCGGGTTGCGCGTCCGAGCGATCGTACATCAAGACGCTGCGTACGCCTGAAACGGTATCGCCTTCGGGAAACTTTACTGTTGACTTCATTTTCACCACCGCCGTAACCGGACCAACGAAGGTCGTGAGGCTCCCATCGGGGTCGCCGACCGCCACTGCGCCTGCGTAGTCCTTCGGAGAATGAGTCGGCCAGGCGGTGCACGCAGCTAATGCAAACGCAGCGAGAATCGCTGCAATCGAGGCTAAGGTCGAAGCTCGACTCCCCAAGATTGGTCTGCTCCTACGGCGAGACATCGTTCCACTCGCGAACGTGCCATTTCACGACGACACCATGGTGAACGAACGGGTCGCGCGACGCAAACGTTTCCGCGGCTTCTCGCGACGTGAAAATGCCCATTGCGCCTTCGCGCGGATCGGCGAAGGGACCGATCATCAAGAGCTGACCGGCAGCGAAGAACTCGTTCCAGAGCGCACGATGCTCCGCTGCGTGAAGCGGAGCCTTAGCAAGCACGTCCGCGGCCGATTCGTAGAACAGAACGTACTTCATCGTCGTGCACCGTCGAGGGCAATCGGCGCGGCGTCGAACGAAGTGGAAAGCACGACGAGTGTGACGATGTGGACCGTTGCCGGCTCGAGATGGTTGAGCACTTGCTCGAGATGCGCGACGTCCTTGACGACCGCCTGCGCGATGAATGAGAACTCGCCGGTGACGCGGTAGCAGGCGAGAATTTCGGGCCGCGCGCCGGCAACTTTGATGAAGCGCGCGTCCGGGCCGTTGGGACGCGCCAAAATAAACGCGGTCATCGGAAAGCCGAGCTTCTCCGCACAAAGCCGCACCTGATAGCCCGTGATAACTCCGGCCTGCTCGAGGCGCCGGATTCTTTCGGCGACGCTCGTCGCTGACAGCCCCACGGCCTTGCCGATTTCCGCAAACGAATCGCGAGCGCTCTCCTGGAGCGCGCGAAGAATCGAGCAGTCGAGCCGGTCGAGAGCGTGGAAACCCGGGGCTTTTGCCGTGATTCCTCCTATATTCGTGGCAGCGAGCCTGCTTTTTCGCTGGATTCTGCATGGTCTCCGTTCGCTCGCACGCTTACACTGTGAAGGTGATCGACTGCACGCTGGTTACCTGCGAAACGGTGCCGGCACTCGATCCCGACGACCGGCTGTTGGTGCGCGAGCTTCAACGGCGCGGTCTGACGGTTTCGATTGAAGCCTGGAGCGACCCAGGCGCGCGGTGGGAGGCGAGCGGCCTGTGCGTCCTGCGTTCGACCTGGGATTACCACGAGCGCTGCGACGAGTTTCTCGCGTGGGTCGAACGCGCCAGCTCGGTCACCGTGTTGAAAAACGATCCGCACGTGCTGCGCTGGAACGCGCACAAGTCGTACCTTTGGGATCTCGAACGGCGCGGCGTGCCGGTGGTGCCGACGGCGTGGGTGTCGTGCGGAGAGTCCTGCGATCTGGCGGAACTTGCCGCGGCTCGCGGCTGGCGCGACGTCGTGCTCAAGCCTGCGAGAGGCGCGGCCTCGCACGAGGTTACGCTGGTGCGCCGCGGCGTTTCTTCGTTTGCCGAAGGCCAGGAGCGCCTCGCGCAGTTGGCGCGGGCGCAGGACGTGCTCGTGCAGCCGTATCTGCGGAGCGTCGCGACCTATGGAGAGCGGGCGCTGATCTTTTTTGACGGCCGATACTCGCACGCGGTCGTCAAGAAGCCGTTCGATACGGTCCTGGTTGTCGGCGACGCTCCATCGTCGTTAACGCAGGCAACGCCGGCAGAGCTGGCGGTTGCGGCCGAAGCCCTCGCGGCCGTGCCGGGCCGCCAGCTCTATGCGCGAGTCGATTTGTTGCGCGACGACGAGGATCGCGTCTGCGTAAACGAAGTGGAGTTGATCGAACCCGGACTTTATTTAGGAGTCCACGAGCCGGCGCAACGGAATTTCGCCGATGCCATCTTGCAAGAAGTAAGGAGTAACCAATGTATCGTTTCTGGTCTTCAACAGTAGTTCTCATCGCGAGCGCCGCGCTGCTCGCGAGTTGCACCGGCGGCCCCGTGCCGCAACAGGGGCTGGTCCCGTCTGCGAGCGCACTAATCGGCAGCGCCCATTACGCCCCCGCCAAGTCGTGGGTTCTTCCGGAGGCAAAGAAGTCTGACTTGCTTTACATCTCCGATTTGATCGCGCAAGTCGTCGACATCTATACCTACGGTAAGGGCTACAAGCTCGTCGGGCAGCTGACCGGTTTCTTTAATCCAGAAGGGTTGTGCGTCGATAAGAAGGGCGACGTTTATGTAACCAACACGACCAACGTTGGCGGATATGAAATCCTCGAGTACGCTCACGCAGCCACGTCACCGATGCGCACGCTCAACGATCCCGATGGGCGTCCCAACGGTTGTTCCGTCGATCCGACAACCGGAAATCTAGCCGTCGCGGATTTTTGGGGGCACAGCGAATCGATCGGCAACGTCGCCGTCTTTCCGAACGGGACCGGTTCGCCGACGTCATACTCGAATTCGAATATCTTTTACGACTACTACTGCGCGTACGACGACAAGGGAAACCTCTTCGTTGACGGCGAGACGGAGGGCAGCGTCTTCGGACTCGGCGAGTTGTCGAAGGGCGGCAGTACGCTGAACTTCATCAACGTCGACCAGACGATTTACCTACCGGGCGGCATCATGTGGGACGGCAAGTATCTAGCGGTCGGCGATCAAGTCGCGGTTAAACACAACTTCACCAGCACGATTTATCAGATGTCGATCAGCGGAAGCCAGGCAACCACGGTTACCACGATGATACTCACCGGATCCAACGAGGTGGCTCAGTTCTGGATTCCGCGCATCCACGACGGCGGCAAGCGGAAATATGGCGATCGGCTCATCGGCCCGAATCAGGACGGAAAAGACACGCTGTTCTGGGATTACCCTTCCGGCGGCAGTCCGATCGCGACGATTTCGGGGGAGACCGATCCGATCGGTGTGACGCTTAGCCTGGCCAAGAAGTAACAAGATGTAGGACCGCGAGCGGCGTGGAAGCTGAACCACGATGGACAGCCCACCAAACTCTTGGAAGATCATGATGATGCTTACGGACAGCGCGCAGGCCATGGCCGGCAAGCTGTACATCTTAGGCGGGGGCTGGTCGATAACCGGCCCCGCCGCGGTGCCGTCGGCGCTCGCGATCAGGTTCGAGGTTCCCTGGGAAGCCGCAAACCGCAAGCATAAGGTTCGCATCGAGCTGCTCGACAGCGACGGCCAACCGGTGCTCGCGCCGGGGCCCGAATCGCCGCAGCCGATCGTGATTCAAGCCGACCTCGAGGTCGGCCGCCCGACGGGCCTCTCTCCCGGCACCCCGCTCGACACGCCCTTCGTGATGAACATCGCGCCGCTGCCGCTCAAACCGGGACGCTACGAATGGCGCTGCACGGTCGTCGGCGCCAACGTCAGCCAGTCGTGCGCCTTCACTTTTAGAGAACCGCCTTTCACGGTTCGAATTCCACCACCACCGCAGTAGCCGCATTCATGGCGCTCGAGTGGTTGGTGGCCGTTGCGGCGGTAACGGCAAGTACTTCAACGCTCACACCGCCCGCGACGGTGACTGCGCAGCTTGCGCACGTGACGGAGATCCGGCGGTTTACGTCGCTTCCCGCGCCGATTCAAGCCGGGAAGTTTACTGTCGACGGCGTTTCGGCGGCGGGGTGGCAGGTGGCCGAACCGGGCGGCGCGTTCAGCGCGACGGACGTGCCCGTTCCCGGTGCGCCCGGCCGGCGGCTGATTTTTGCGGCATGCGATCCGCAGCTCTGTTTGCTTCACTACGAGCGCGGTGGCATCGCGCACTTTTACGAGATACTTGCGCTCTCGCTCACCTCAAACGGCTGGAAGGCGATTTGGAACGCGCGGGGCCCCAGGGCGCTCAAAGATCTCGACGCCCTTCGATCGCTGCTGCAAGGGCGCACACCTAGCGACGGTTGGTCGCAGCAGTGGGTCAAGGGCGACTTCTAACACTTTACAAGGGGAATATTCGTGGCGCTCGTGTGCATCATCCGCTATCAAATCGATCCGTTCCAGCGGGACGAGTTCAAAAAATACGCGGAGGAATGGGGCCGCATCATTCCCCGCTGCGGCGGGCATCTCGTTGGGTATTTTCTGCCGCACGAAGGCACCAACGACATCGCGTGGGGGTTGATCGCGTTCGATAGTCTTGCGTCGTACGAAAAGTACCGCGCCCGCCTGAAGAACGATCCCGAAGGGCGCGAGAACTTCAACCGCGCGCAAGCCAAGCGCCTGATCCTTCGCGAAGAGCGCAACTTCGTAGAGGTCGTCGACGGAACGTTTGGGATTCCGCCGATTCCGGCTACATAGGCTTCGTCATCATTTTGCCGCCCATCGCCTTCGCCTGCGACTGGCACATCATCTTCACGTGATTCTTGGCCATCGCGGCCTGCATTTGCGACTGGGTCATTCCGGCCATCTTGGTTTTCATCTGATCGTGGGTCATGTACATCTTCGTCATCATGTTCATTCCGACGACCGGGTCGCCGGCGGCGCACTTCGGCATCGCCGTCATCATCGACGACGACTGCATGCTATCGGCTGCGCTGGGCAGTACGTTGGCGGCAACCATACCCGAGGCCAGGAGCAGCATCGCTGCGATCCGCTTCATTCTTAGTCTCCTTCATATAAAGACGACGAGGGCTTTCAATATCCTTAGTACGCCCGAGGGTGGCGGCCGGATGACTCGGGTTGAGCCTGGGAGAAGATAGCGGCCTATGGCTAGGCATCGCGTCGCCAAGGTTTCCGAAATTGCGCCGGGCTCGACCCGGCGCGTCGTTGCCGACTCCTGCGAGATTCTGCTGTGTAACGTCGGCGGCAAGATTTACGGGATCGAGGACGTCTGCACGCACGACGGCGGCCCGCTCGATCAGGGGACGCTCGAAGGGGAGTGCATCGTCTGTCCGCGCCACGGTGCGACGTTCGACGTGCTCACCGGCGACGCGCTTACGCTTCCGGCCGTAACGCCGCTGATGACGTTCACGGTAAGCGTCGAAGGCGACGACGTCTTCGTCGACGTCTGAGCGTTTGTGGCGAGGCTTCTCCTTCGGCTGATTCTCGTCGTCGCGGCGCTTGGCGTACTCCTTGTTCTGGGGTTCGTCATCAACGCCGCCATCGGCATGCGGATACACGCGCGCGATGCCGGCACGATAACGGGCTTGCGCCTGCGCGGACCGGTTACGATTTTACGCGACGATCGCGGCGTTCCGCACATCCTCGCGGGCAACGACCACGATCTCTTCTTTGCGCAGGGGTATGCCGAAGGAGCCGACCGGCTCTTCCAAATGGATTTGCTTCGGCGTTTCGTGTTGGGCGAGTTGGCGGAGGTTTTCGGGCCAGGGGCTTTGCAGCACGATCAGCTCGAACGCGAAGTGCCGGTACGAGCGATGGCGTCGGCGCAGTGGGAACGGCTCGACCTTCCGTCGCGCGAAATCCTGGGCGCGTTCAGCGAAGGCGTAAACGCGGCGATGGCACGCGAGCCGCTGCCCGTCGAGTTTCGTTTGCTGGCCTACCGGCCACGTCCCTGGACGCCGCAGGATTCACTCGCCGTTGCGATGGCGACGGTCCTCGATCTCACCGACGATTGGAATGACATCGAACCGCGCGATGCTGCGTATCGGCGGGGCGGAACGCAACTATTGCGCGCGCTCTTTCCACTGACGGATCCGTGTTACGATGCGCCGGTTACTGCCGGCTTGCGCGGGATCGGGCCCGGCCGTAGCTGCAAGCGCAACGTTGCGACGCTGGTGAGCGAACTTTCCGATTCGCGCGCGCCGGTTGGAAGTAACGCGTGGGCCGCCGGGTCAGACCATGCTTCGCGCGGACGGGCGTTGCTGGCCAACGATCCGCACTTGGCGTTGCACATGCCCGGCGTGTGGTATCTCATCGACCTGCGAGCGCCACACTTTCACGTCGCCGGCGCGACGCTTCCGGGCTGCCCGGGCGTCGTTCTCGGCCATAACGAAAATCTCGCATGGGGCGCTACCAACGGAACCGTGACGTCGCTCTCGGCGTTCTTGCAGCCCGCTCAGCTCGACTCGTCGAGTTGGCAGACCGAACAGTTTGGCGTGCGCTTTCGCCCAAACTCGCGGGCGCGCTATTATCGGACTCGCGATACGTTCGGCGCCACGACCAGCAACCATCGCTCCGTTTTGGTTCGCTGGGAAGCGTACGAAAACCCCGTCTCGCCGGCGTTGACGTTCCTCGCGCTCGACCGCGCGGCGTCGATCCAAGCCGCGACCGCCGCGCTGGCGAAGTATCCGGGACCGACGCAAAACTTCGTGCTTGCCGATACTAGCGGGCGCGCAGCCTACGTGCTCGCCGGGAAGCATTCCGAACGATCCCGTCCGGGCTCGGTGGTTTCATCCGGCAAGCGATCTTGCGAAGCGGTATCCGCCGATTCCGTTCGCGCAGCTGCCGAAGGTCGCGCCGTCGCGCGACGCCGTGGTATGGACGGCCAACAACCGGATGTACGGCCCGAAGTACCCGCTGGCGCTGAGCCCGCAGTTCGCGACGCCGTATCGCGCGTATCGCATCGCGCAGCTTCTTCGAGCGCGGCGCGCCTACGACGTGGAGTACTTCACGCAAATGCAGCTCGACGTGCTATCGCTTCCGGAACTCGAGCTGGCCCGCGATCTTTCGAAAGCACTGCGCGACCGCGACGCTTCGTGGAGCGCCCAGCTCGCGGCGTGGAACGGCGCGATGGACGGCGCATCGTCGACGGCGACGGTCGTTGAAGGCCTGCGCGTCGCGTTGACGAGCCGGCATCTCGGCCGATTGCCGGCGGTGCTTGCGGCGATGGGTCGCGGGAAAGCGCATTTAGGCGAAATGGCACTGCCGTCACCGGTGCCGTGGCGTCTGGCCGGCGCCGACCCGGTTCCGCACGCGCTGGCGTCGCTCGGCATCGATTTTCTCGACGGGGTCACGCTGCCGGGAAACGGTGACGCGTTAACGCTTCATATGCAGTCTCCCGGTTACTCGCAGAGTTTCCGAGCGGTATGGGAAGTCGGCAACTGGGATTCGGGCGGGATCACGCTGCCGCAAGGTGAATCGGGCGAGCCCGGTTCGGGGCACTACACCGATCAGGCGACCGCGTGGATCGACGGGAGGTTGTGGCCGTTGCCGTTTAGCGATGCGGCGGTGTCGCGCACCGCCGTGCATCGCGAAGCGCTTCTACCTTAGCAGAGCGAGACGACGACCGATACGTTGCCCGTCAACGAAAATATTCGGCTGAAATGTTTGTGCGTTTCGTGAAGGCTTGATACGAAGCGCGCGGAAGCGTTCATATTACTACGATCAAAGGCAATCCTTTAGATTCTTTTCACCTTCTGCCGGAGTTTGTTGTGCACGAACGTTCTGCGATAGCATTAGCTTTTCTCATCCCCATACTCGGAGCGTGCCTTCCGGTGATGTCCGGCTGCGCAAGCGCGACGGCACCGCCGAGCCTCGCACGAACATCGGCCGTACGGTTCAGCGGTGTTGCGCCGAAAACATCGGCGTACAGCTTCACAACGATTGACGATCCGTTCGGTCCACCTACCGAAATCCTAGGGATCAACAACCTCGGTAGACTGTGCGGATTCTACGGCAGTCCGGAGATGGGGTTCACCATCCGTCCACCATATGCGGCGACACAGTTCCACAAGGAACTCTACCCTGGAGCCTCCGATACGGTCGTCACGTCGATCAGCAACACCAACGTTATCGCAGGTTGGTATTGGACACCAAGGGAAGGATCTTTGGGTTCACCGAGTGGGAAGGCCTCTGGACGACGTACCAGGATAACCACCTGCTTCACTCGCCACAGTACACGAAGCTTCTCGGCCTTTCGGACAACTACTTGGCGGTCGGCTACTACCAGCTCAAAGGAATCGACCACAGCTTTGAGTTGAATCTAGCCACCGGAAAGTTCATAAACATTCAGCCGCCCAACGCCCAGAGCTCGGCCGCGACCGGCATCAATGGTAAGGGCGACATCGTCGGCTGGCTAACCCTCACAAGCGGAGCCACCGAAGGTTGGCTCCTCAAGGGCGGATCCTACACGGTGTTTGCATATCCCGCAGCTGCACAAACTCAACCGACGGCCCTCAACTGGAGCGACGATGTCGTGGGTTCTTTCCAAGATGCCTCAGGCGACACGCACGGCTTCGTCTTGGACGACCCACTAACGACCCAGAGTTGGACGCAAGTCGACGATCCGAGCGCCGCCGGACCAACGACCGTAACCGGCGTTAACAACCATCATATACTCGCTGGTTACTACCAGGACTCGAGCGGCAATATGAACGGCTTCATAGCCACCCCGCAGTAGCTTCGGCGCGGGCCTACGCTGCTCCGACGATAAAGCGGCCCGCATGCGGCAACTTCTCGACGACGCCGAGATCGAGACCGAAGTTGTCGGCGAGCAGTTGCGGCGGGTTTGAGGCCAGCCAGGTCGATATGGAAATCTCCTGGTAGTCGGGACTGTTGAACGCGATGAGAATCTGGGTCTCGTCGTTTCCGACCTGCCGGATGTAGTGACCGAAACCGCGATTGATGAACGCTACGTCGCCCGCACCGAACTCGTCTTGCCGGTACTTTCCGTTGGCGCCAAAGATACCGATCTCTGAGCGCCCCTTGATGTAGTACTGCCACTCGTCGGCATTGGGATGCCAGTGCAACTCACGCAGTCCTCCGGGCTTGAGCGTCATCAAGACTCCGGTGATCGTCGAAGAGATTGGAAACCGCTGCTGTGAAACGATCCGTTCCGTTCCACCCGTAAACGTCAAAAGTGGAGCCGCCCCAAGACGGAACTTGTGATTGAGTTGGCTCGGCTCGAGATTTGCGTTCAGCGCTGAGGGCGGCAGGTCGGGCGGTACGTCGCCTTGGACGATGTAAACCTCTTCTTTTGGAAGCTTCGCGATAACGTCCGGCGGCAAGCTGAGATTCTGCGCGAGCACATCGGGCGGCGTACGCGACATCCAGTCGGTGATGCTGAAGGTTCCGAACTCAGAGAAACGGCCGTCGTCGAAGACAAGTAGGAAATGGCACTCTTCCTTACCGATCCCTTGAATCGAATGACCGTGCCCTTTTGGAAAATACCAGATGTCGCCCGGACCAAAATCCGATATTTCAGCGTTGCCCGAAGGAGCAATCACCGTCACGCGGCAGCGGCCAGAGATAACGTAAGCCCACTCCGCTGCGATCGCGTGCCAATGCAACTCGCGCAAGGCACCCGGCTGCAGGCGCATCGATACGGCGGCGAAGCTCGTCGATACGGGAAATTCGTTTACGGTGTGCTGCATCGCCGAGCCCGCCGCACCACTCCAGCCTTTCGCACCCTCGAGGTTGAATTTGAAGTTCGGAAGATCGCTCATGCTGATATTTGCCTCCTTGAAAGGGAATGGGTCATGCATATAGTGTACGCATTCTGAATACCTGCGGCAGCCCATCGCAGCCGTGGTCCGAAGGATCAAAAATAAGAGGAGCGATTTAATGCAGGCAGTTGTACCGACGAAGGCCCGCCAGACCTAGCGGCGGCATCCTTCACATCATATTCAATACCGAGGACACCGGTCACGTTGATGTCGCGGACGGCGCGAACGTATGACGTGGTCTTACCGTCGCACGCTGGGGAACGCGCAGCTCGTGTCGAACGGTTAAGGCTCACGAGGAGCAGTCTGATGATTGATTCACGGTTTGGTCGCTAGGCTTTAGGTGCCTGCGTAGCCATTGCAATGCTTGCGGGATGCGGCGGCGGTAACGTCGCCGGTAATGGCGTAGACTATTTCATCGCTGCCGTCACGCCGAGCGGAAAATCGAAGTTTCCCGTAAACGTCGCGGTCGCTGAACCGCCAGCCGGGTATTTGAAAACCTCGCCGGCGTCATTACCCGCGTCGCCGCAATACAGCAGGCCCTTGACTATCCACGTCTGCGCGCAGTCGCCAGCCCCGCTGAGCTGTACGGTGTTCTTCAACGTCGCCGTCGTTCCACTAACCGTGTACTGATACGTCTCACTCGTGTACTGATCGAACACGGTGAGGTAGGTGCCATCCCATTGCACCGAGCCAGGAAATCCCGGAGAGTTGCTCGTTTTGATCGTAACGAATGTGCTGCTGCCCTTCGGAAGTTCGACGAGTGCGAAGCCAGAGCGGTTGCTACCGTCGGCAAAGAGATTCTCGCCGGGATCGTAGCCATCGAAGTACTCTCTGGTCAAAGGCGTGTCGTACATGGTGCCCGAGCCGGTCGCATTCTTGAAGATCTCGACCTGACCGCCTTCTAGGTTTCCGACGGCGAGGTCGCCGCTCATATTCATGGCGCAGCTGGATGAGTCCTCGAAGTTAAGAGACAGTGACTTGAGCAGTTTCTTCGGGACCCTGTATTCGGAAATCAGGCTGTTCGTGCGCCCAGCGTTCCAGATAATCTTCTTCCCGTAGCCATAAAGGACGTTGGTGCACCCTTGGCCGCCGGCGCCTTCAATCGTACCGATCTGCTGAACGCTCTTCGGATAGTCGAAAATGCTGGCGTACGAATAGTAAGTGTTGAAGATGTAGTCGTAGTTCTTTGACTTCGATTTATCCGGTACAAGCTCTGCGTAACGCGGGAGTGGGTTCAGCCTCGCCGCCGTTACCGGCCTCCCATTCACGAACAGCGTCGTACCCACGTACGTTGCATTTAGCGTGGCGGCTGACGGCGCGACCGCCGAGCCTCCACCGCAACCGGCCAGCATTGCTGAAGCCACGCAACTCATAAGCACGTAGCGACAAAGACTTGAAATCCTCACTTGCCTTGCCTCCTGAAGCCCGAACGAGTATATGGCCCTTAGAGTTCGCCGCGGCGTGATTTAAGTCCCGGCACGGCTATTCCGGCGATCGGGCTACTCGCAGCTACCCTGAATAATCGGTGACCATCCCTTCATCGAGTCCGAACCTAACTTCATCGAGCGCAAACACTGCGCGAATGGACGTATAAGCCTCGTCACCTCCATGCTACGCGCTGATGGAACCTAAGACGGCGACCTCGCGGCGGCGTCAAAGACGACGTTCGACGTGTATTCGCACGTTGCACCCCGGGGCGGTAAGGCTACGGCCGACCGTATAGGTTCGCTGTTAGGTGGGGCAAATCGAGGGGGAAAAGAAAAAGCTCGATAGGATCAAGCTTTTTGAAACTCAGCCGACGGCCGGACTTGAACCGGCGACCTATTGTTTACGAAACAATTGCTCTACCAACTGAGCTACGTCGGCATCGAGGCGCCCTTCCACGAGAGGCATAGGCCAGCCTTTCGGAGCATCGTGCGATTATGAGAAGCATACCTTTGCTTGCCCTTCTGCTCGCGCTCGCGGCGCCGATCTGCGCCTTGGCGGACCAAAATGCAACGTACACCGGCCAGCTGAGCACCTCGGAAACCGCGTTCGTCAGCGAGATTTCGAGCTATCTGAAGGCGCATTATCCTACGGCGGCCGACGCCGAAAGGGCCGGTTATACCCGTTACACCTCTGAGGACGAAACGGGCGCCATCAGCTATGCCAACCTGCATTGGCAATCGGCCGACACGCACCATCCGAGCCAGCTTTGGTACGACAAGAACGGCAGGCTGCTCGGCGCCGATTATTCCGTATTGCTGAGCGAGAGCGCGTCGCGCCCGCAGCTCTGGGGCGTCAACGCGGGACGATGGGTCGAGTTCGACGGCCACGTTCACTGGGTCGCGAAAGACCCGGCGACCAGCCAGCTAAAATACGATCAGTGGATGCCCGATCAGGACTTTACCGCTGCCGGCGGCGATCCCGAAAGGCCGAGCGCTTCAACACTGGTCGCGATGAAAAAAGTCGGGAGTGCAGCCCAAGTCGTGACGATCTTCCACTTTCCGTCAATCTGGGATCTCATCGTCTGGGTAACGCCCAATCCAAACGGCGCTTTTGCTTGGAAGGACCCGCTCGTAACGCCGTAGGCTGCCTAGGGCACATCGTGAAAAGTGCCCCGCTTGGCGCTTTCATCAAGCTCGAGGTCGTCGAGTAGGTAGTACACGATCTTGCGGTCGTCGAAGCCCACCTTGGCCAGCGAACGCCCCGCGATTTCGACGACCTCATGGATGTGGCCGGTTTGGCCGGCATACGCATAGTTGACGGCCGTGTAGTTCGGATCGTCGGGTTTTGGATACGGCGTTGCCTTTACGCCGCGCAGCGGCGTCCGATGTCGGTGCATGGCGCGAGGTTCGACACGGGTATTTCCGAAGCATCGTTTCATGATTATCGAGTATCGAGGCAAGCGGCCAAAAATCGCCCCGTCGGCCTTCATCGCGCCCAATGCCGTTCTGATCGGCGACGTCGAAGTCGGCGACGAGTCAAGCATCTGGTTCGGAACCGTTTTGCGCGGCGACAACGGACCGATTCGAATCGGCGCGCGTACGTCGATTCAGGATAACGCGGTCGTCCACGTCAGCGAACGTGGTGGCACGTTCGTTGGCGACGACGTGACCGTCGGCCACTGCGCGGTGATGGAAGACTGCACGATCGAGCGTTACGCCCTCATTGGCAGCAACGCGACGCTGCTCAACGGCTGCACGATCGGCGAAGGCACGTTGATTGCAGCCGGCAGCGTCGTCGGGCAAAACGCGGCGATTCCGGCGCGCGTCGTCGCGGCGGGCGCGCCCGCCACGGTGAAAAAGCCTTTGGAAGGCGAAGCCGCCGCCTGGATCGAGATTTCATCACGAGAGTACGTCAAGCTCTCGCGGATGTATCTCGCTCAGAGCATCGGCTGCGTCGAAAATCAGAGCATTACGATTTAGGCCGGATGCAGCGTCGTCCAGATCAGGACGCCGTTGAGGGCGAGAATCGCAACGGCCGCGCACGCGGCCAGCGCGGTAACAAACGGGCGGTTCACCATCTCGCCCATGATTTTTCGATGCGAGCCCAATAGCACCAAGGCAATCACCGGCACCGGCAAGACGAAGCTCAAGATCACCTGACTGACGATGAGCGTTTGCGTAACGTTGAGCCCGAGCGCCACGACGGCGACCGCCGGCAGCATCGTAATCACCCGGCGCACCCAAAGGGGCACGGCGAATCCTACGAAGCTTTGCATGATCACCTGACCGGCCATCGTCCCGACGACCGAACTCGAGATTCCCGAGGCCATCAGCGCGACCAGAAAGATGACCGCCGCGAGATTGCCGAGCAGCGGCGTCAGTGTGCGGTATGCGGTCGCAATATCGGCGACCGCAGCGTGGCCAGTAGCGTGAAACACCGCCGCCGCCATGTACATCATGGCGAGATTCACCAGTCCCGCTATGGTCAGAGCGACGATCACATCGACGTACGAGAAGCGCACGATGCGCCCAACATCGCGCCGGTGTTTGGCAACGATTCGGTCCTGCGTAAGGGCCGAGTGCAGGTAAATCGCGTGCGGCATGACGGTCGCGCCGACGATGCCGACCGCCAAAAACAGGCTCGACGGGCCGCCGATCCACGGTACGAACGAGTGATACAGGACTTGATGCCAGTTCGGCTTTGCCAGCACGGTCTCGACGATGTAACAGACGGCGATGATGCCGACGAGCGATCCGATCAACGTTTCCATGGTGCGAAAGCCGCGCCCGTGAAGTGTTAATATTAGGTACGTTACGATGCCGGTAAGAACGGCGCCGATCAACATCGGAACGTGAAAGAGCAAATACAGTGCGACGATCGCTCCGAGAAACTCCGCGAGGTCGGTCGCCATCGCTCCGATCTCGCTAACGATCCACATCGAAATAACGACCGGCTTGGTCGCGTTATCGCGCGAAAGTTCGGCAAGATTCTTTCCGGTTACGATGCCGAGCTTCGCAGAAAGCCCCTGAAAGAGCATCGCCATCAAGTTTGCGAGTACGACGACCCACAGAAGCCGGTAACCGAACGCGGCGCCGCCTTGAATATTGGTCGCGAAGTTGCCCGGGTCCATGTAGGCAACCGACGCAACGAACGCGGGGCCGGCAAACGGCAAGAGCGCGCGCAGACCGCGCCGATTTCCCGCTAGTGCCTCGTGTCCAGCGGCTACTACGTGTGGGCTTGTCACGCCGACTCCGTAGCTACGGTGCAATGCGTACCATTTCTGCATGACGACGATGCAGTGAGACGACGCGCTCGCCGCAACGCACTCGTATCTTGGCCGTGTCGCTCCGTTCGACGCGGACTGTTGCACCGGGGAGCACGCCGGCGGCGGCAAGGGCGCCCACGGCATCGTCGTCGCGATCGTCCAGGCTCACGACGCGCGCGCTCGCTCCCACAGCGACGGTCGCCAAGGTCTTCAACGGACCACCGGTGACGGGAGCATCGTCGTATGGGATGGGATGTCCGTGCGGATCGCTGCTCGGCCGGCCGAGAAAGGCGGCGATTCGCAGAGCGAGATCGTCAGAAATCACGTGCTCGATGCGCTCGGCCTCCGCGTGCAGGCGTTCCAGCGGCAGGTCCAGCGTTCGATGGAGAAAGGTTTCAAGCAGACGGTGCCGGCGCACCATTGCAATTGCAAGCGCCCGGCCCTTGCGGCTGAGCCGCAGCGGCTTGGCCGGACCAACGTCGGCCGCTAACAAGCCGTCGGTCTCGAGCAGGCGCTTTGCCTTGCTCACCGAGACCCGGCTTACGTTGAGATACCGCGCAACCGCCGCCGCGCGCACCGGCGCGCCGCCGCCGACCTGGTAGATCGCCTTGACGTAGTCCTCGCGAGCCCGCGAGGGGGACCGGTCCGATCCGGCCGTAAGGAGACCCGGCGAGCTTTTGTTACCCATGGCTAACGCTAACCATGGTTAACGTTTTAGCCTCCCGCCGCTGCGCTCCCTCTACGGCGTTGGGTAGTGCGACTCGTCGGCGTACGGCAAGAAGAGCGTGAACTCGCGCTGGAAGCGCAGTTTTACCGAGCCGGTCGGACCGTTGCGATGTTTGGCGATGATGAACTCGGTCATGTCGGGCTCAGGAGTTTCGGGATTGTAGTAGCCGTCGCGATAGAGAAACGCGACAACGTCGGCTTCTTGCTCCAGGGAACCCGAATTGTGAGTTACAAATCCATCCACGCAGAAGTTGTGCAGGCTTCCAACCGTCAAATCGAAGACGCTCTCGACAGCCTCCGGAACGATCGATGTAATCGTCTCCCAGACGACGTCGGAATGGGCGAGGATCGCCAGCTCCTCGTCGTCAAGGCGTTCGGCGAGCATCGCGCACGTCGAGCGTGACATGCGTTTGCCCTGATCCCGCCACCCCAGCGTAGCGTGTGAAAATCGCTGCGCGACGCGTAAACGATGAACGCGCTGGTTTACCTCAAGCGGAATCCGGTCGTAGTGCGCGCTGTCACCGTGCTTTGCGCGCACGAGCTTCGAGACCGCGCGTTGGTGCTTATCGCCGAGGAAACCGATCTCATCCAAAAAGCGCGCGGCGGCGCTTCGTTCCGTGAACGATACCGTCCAAATCGCCTTCGTGTCGGTTCGAAAACCACCGATGTTGCGAACGTCCGCCTTGACTGACGCGCTGATTCCAAGTCGGAGCAGCAGATGCTGTACGCCCCGAGCCAGTTCCTCACTGATCGTCGACAGCCGGACGTTGAGCCGCGTCGAATCTCCAAAGCGCGAGAGGCTGCCGTCGGCATGATAGAGACCGCGAAGGAACGCTGCGACGACGTCGTCGGGCTGCGTGTAGATTAAGTCCGGCACGGATTTTTGGGCTCCGGTTTTGTTCCAGACGCCAAGCCCCCTCAGCCACGTCGTCAGCGGGTTTTTCCCAGCGCCACAAAGGCGTCCGGTCGTCATAACGACGCGTAACGCCGCAGTGTCAGGCCGCTCCGGCTTAACGATGGGCTTCAACCCCACTCGCTACGCGCAAGCTCGGCTGCAATTTCCGCTTCGTGTGCGGTTGCCACCGTGAGGCACGCACTGCCGCCGAGATAACCATCGCCGAGAAGCCAGCCAAGCAGCAAGGCGCGGCCGGGCGAAATGGGTTCCGAATGCCACGCGGGCGCTTCATAGCGCCTGGGTCCCCCAACCGAATCGCCGGCCTTGAGCGCTCGCAGTTCGGACCATCCATGCGGGGTGATGAACCGGTGGCCCTCGGTGCAGCGAATCGTCCGGCCACTGGTGGTGGTCACGCGGAAGACCTGACGGACGCCGACCTCCCATGCGTCGACGATCGGACGGCGCACGAGTTTGAGGCGGTCGTCGGCTGCCCAAACGTTGAAACGCAGCCGTTGGCGCGCGATCTCGGCCACCGGAACTCGCTCCCCCGTATCGGCATTTGTTACGAGCGCATCGCCGGCCACGCAATCTCGAAGGTCTGCAAGCATCGGGCGTTTTTCGCTGCGAATCTCGACGCCGCGGTTGAGCTGCGCCAGCGCGACGATCGGTACCTCGAGATCCTTCGCGGTCACTTTGAGCGTGCGGCAGATCTCCGACAGCTCTTCGTTGCGGTTGGCATTGCGCGCGAGCACGCCGGGGCGAACGAGCTGAAGATAGTCGATGAAGATCGCGGCCAGCCCGACGGTTGACTTCAAGCGCCGGCAGCGACTGCGCACGTCGCCGATCGTCAGCGCGCCCATGTCGTCGAGATAAATGGGAAGCTCGTTGAGCGTGCCCATCGCTCGCGAGATGTCTTCCCACTGATGCTGTTTGATGTTGCCGCGGCGCATGTCGTTCATCGAGATCCGCGCCTCGGCGCAAATCAAGCGCTGGATCAACTCGTTGTTCGACATCTCCAGAGAGAAAAACGCGATCGGCTCGGCGCACTCGCGCGCGGCGGCGACCGCCATGTTGAGCGCGAAAGAAGTCTTGCCCATGCCCGGCCGCGCGGCGACGATCACGAAGTTGCCTGCTTGGAAACCCGTCGTCATCGCGTCGATGTCGCGGAAGCCCGACGTGAGCCCGGTGCGATCGCCGCGCATGTGAAACAGCCGATCGATATGATCGAACGCATCCTTCATCAGGCGGCTGACCGGCATGAACTCGGTGATGCCGCGGCGTTCGCCGATGGTATACACGAGTTGTGCGGAGCGGTCCAGCGCTCCGGGAACGTCTTCTTCACCCTCGAAGCCGAGCTGCGTGATCTCCGTTCCGGCGTGAATCAGCGAGCGCAACAACGATTTCTCACGAACGATCGTCGCATAATAGCGAGCCGATCCGGCGCTCTGCACCGTATCCATGAGCGCGCTGATATACGAGAGCCCGCCGACGCGTTCCAACACGTTGCGCCGTTTGAGTTCCTCGGCAACGGTGATCTTGTCGACCGGCTCTCCGCGATCGTACAAATCGAGGAGCACGGCGAAGATCGTTTCATGCACGTGCGCGTAGAAATCGGCGGGGCGAACGATTTCGCCGACGGCCGCCAGCATTTCGCGATCGACCAGCACCGAGCCGATCACGGCCATCTCCGCCTCGAGGTTGCTCGGCGGAATGCGATCGATCGTTGAGCGAAGCGGTTGAACTGTCATGACCGTCGAGCCGCTGTGCCGCGCCTCGGCGGTGAACGCCTTGTGGGTCGCTTGTGCATAAGGAAAAATTTACGTGAGCTGTGTGCCACACGTCATGGCACTCTGGAGCGAGCGGCTTTTAGCGCCGCCGCTTGGGCAGGTCTCGCAGCACTTGCGCGACGCTCGTGACCGGGACCACTTCTAGCCCGCTCAGCGTCGCGTCGATCTCACGTGCATTCTCCTTGGGCACCAGGACGCGCCGCATGCCCGCCTGACGGGCCGCGTACAGCTTCTCGATGACGCCGCCCACCCCGCGCACCTTTCCTTGGATCGAGAGTTCGCCGGTGATCGCCAGGTCTTGGGGGATCGGCGTCTTCGTCACCGCCGAATAGAGCGCGAGAAAAATTGCTAGCCCGGCGGAAGGGCCGTCGATGTTTCCGCCGCCGACGACGTTGATGTGAAGATCGAAATCGGCGACGTCGACGCCGGTCACGGCGCGCATCACGCTGGTTGCGTTAAAGACGGAGTCTTTGGCCATCGAGCCGGCAGTATCGTTAAAGCGAATCGTCCCTTTGCCGGGTTGCGAAGCGGGAAAGGCGACCGCTTCGATCTCGATGATGCTGCCCAAGTGATGCAGTACGCCCAGACCAAAGCTCTTGCCGATCTCGCGCGTGGCGCGCCCCTTCACCTGCGTGGCGCGCACCAGCCGGCTCGTGCGAACGACGGCGCGCACGTCCTCCTCGAGGATCGACGGGCTCTTGATCGCACCCGCCTGCTGTTTGCTTGGGTAAAGCCGATAGAGCGCTTGACCGTAGGCGTCGGCAACGATCTGCACCGCCTTGCGCCCCTCGATCGTGTACGACGCGATCAGTTGCGCGACGCCGCGCGCGGCCTTAGCGCCCAGCCGCCGAATCGCACCCTGCACGATCGTGAGGATCTGATGCTGCGACAGCGGCGCGAAGAAAATCTCGGCGCAGCGCGAACGCACCGCCGGATCGATGTCGTCGGGTTCGCGAGTCGTGGCGCCGATCAAAATGAAGTCGGCCGGAGCCCCTTCTTTAAAGAGGCGCTTGATCCACTGCGGAACGTTCGGCGAGCTTTCGTCATAGTACGACGACTCGAATGGAACGCGCTTATCCTCGAGCACTTTGAGCAGCCGCGATTGAAGCGGTCCGTCCATCTCGCCGATTTCGTCGATGAAGAGCACGCCGCCGTGAGCCCGCGTGACCAACCCCAGCTTAGGCTCCGGGATCCCAGCCTCGGAAAACTCTCGCCGGCTGCCTTGGTAGATCGGATCGTGGACGCTGCCCAAGAGCGGGTCGACCGTTTCACGCGGATCCCAGCGCAGCGTCGTCCCGCTCGCCTCCACGAACGGTGCGTCCTTTGCAAACGGCGTGTACGGCCGCGATTTGGCAACCTCCAGCGCGAGACGCGCGACCGTCGTCTTGCCCACACCCGGCGGCCCGTAGAGAATGGCGTGCTGCGGGTACGGCGAGCTGATCTTCGCAAGCAGCGCGCGAATTGCCGACTCTTGGCCGACGACGTCGCGCAGCGTTTGCGGCCGCAGTTGCGCGAGGGCTGAAACCACGAGACCGCGCTGCGAGAGCGCTTCGAGCTCATCGAACTTGGCCTGGGACGCCGGCGTCTCGGGGCCGCCCGTCTCCCGCAGCGCTTCGAGCTTGAGATCCTTGACGTACTCTTGATGACGCTCGGCCATCTTCTCGTTGACGCGCCGTTCGATCGAGTTTTCAGCGTGGCGTTGCGCGATGACGTCGGCCATCGCCTCTTCGATCTCGGCGATCGTCTTGCGCTGCTGCGCGCGCGTCGTCACGCGCTCGAGCGTCGGGTCCTCGAAGACGAGGCGCTGCAGACCGCAAAGCCGGTCCGGCAGATTCTGCGAACGCATCATCTTGAGCGCGCTGACTTTGCCGGCTCGTAATACGACCTTGTCTTGGCCGATCACCGAAGCCAGCATCTCGTAAAGCGCGCCGACGTACCGGCTCAACTCATCTTCGGCGCCAAACTTTCGGCGAAAGCGGGCCACGTAGACCTGTTGCACCGCGGGAGACGCTCCTTAGGCGGCCACGACGTCCACCACGGTTTTGGCGACGACGCTCTTGTGAAGCTTGATCTCGACCGGATACGAGCCGAGCGCCTTGATCTGATCGGTGAGCTCGATTTTATGCCGGTCGACCTCGATCGAGAGTGCTTGGGCGATCGCCGAAGCGACGTCGGCGTTGGTGACGGCCCCAAAGAGCTTTCCGTTGCCGCCGGCCTTCGCGTGCACGGCAAGCTTTGCAGCTTCGATTCGAACGGCGAGCGCCTTGGCCTCGGCCAGCTCGTTTGCGTCGCGGCGCGCTTGGGCTTTGTGCTGGGCTTCGATCTGTGCCAACGCGCCTTTATCGGCCTCGCCGGCGAGCTTCCTTGGAAGCAAGAAGTTGCGGGCGTAGCCGTCGGCGACGTCGACGACGTCGCCCTTACGGCCCAGCGCCTTGACGTCGCTGAAAAGAACGAGCTTCACGGCGGCTATTCGGACCCGAAGGGCAGGAAGGCGATCAGGCGAGCTCGCTTGACCGCTACGGTCAGCATCCGCTGGTGCTTGGCGCAGTTCCCCGAGATGCGTCGCGGCACGATCTTTCCGCGCTCGGAGACGTACTTTTTGAGCCGACCGGTATCGCGGTAGCTTACCGCGATCGCTCGATCGGTGCAGAAACCGCAGGGCTTGCGCTTGGGGCGCCGGTCTTTGACGGCGCGCTTGGTTTTGCTTGGTGGCATAGCGTCCTTTCGACTAGGTGGGTGCCGGTTTCGCTGGTCCCGCAAGGGCCGCGAAACCCTAGCCAGGTGGGGCGATACCTCGCTCCACCACCGGGCCCGAGACGAGCTCGGAGGCCGGATTTTCGGAACGTATGTTCGGATTGACCGGCGGACGCTCCTGGCGGCCCCGGAGCCCAATCCCGTGACGCTGGCCCCCGAATGGTGTATAGTGGGTGGGTTACCCAGGCTTCGAAGTCCGCAAAGTCCCACTGGCACTGAAGCGAGTCGGATCCGGAGAACAACCTTACTTAATCTAGGAGATTCGCTCGCTAAATGTATACAGACGAAATGCTTACCTGCGTGGACTGTGGACAACAGTTCCCGTTCACCGCAGGCGAACAAGAATTTTTCGCCATGAAGGGCTTTACCAATAAGCCAAGTCGCTGCACGGACTGCCGTGCGGCCCGCAAAGCTGGTCGCTCGCCCAATGGTGGTGGCGGCCGCAGCAGCCAACGGGAAATGTTCAAGGCCACGTGCAGCCAATGCGGCGGCGTTGCCGAGGTTCCGTTTCAGCCGCGAGGCGACAAGCCGGTTTATTGCCGCGATTGTTTCGCCAGCCGGCACTCATACCGCTAGGCTTCGCTAACACCGCTACTAGCAAACAAGAGAGTCTGCGTCGTGCAGACTCTCTTTACTTCCAATAGGACCCGCGGCGCGAGCTACGAACGGAGAGGACGATGAATCGAGCGGCACGGTACGGCACGGGTATAGGACTCGGCGTCATTCACATTGGTGCGCTGGCCGCTTTCGTGCCGGCGTTCTTCCATTTTTCGGATATCGCCGTCGCGGCGATTCTTTCATACCTGACGGGCGTCTTGGGTGTGACGCTATGCTATCATCGCGTGCTGACGCATCGCAGCGTGCGCTTACGCAAGCCGCTGGAATACCTCTTTGCGGTCTTCGGAACGCTCGCGCTCCAAGGTGACCCGATTCGCTGGGTTGCGATTCATCGCAAGCATCACGCGCATGCCGACGACGAAGGGGACCCGCACAACATCCGTCTCGGCTTTCGCTGGGCTCACATCGACTGGCTCTACCGGCAGAACGTCGATATGCCGTCCGACGAAGAGATCGCGCGCTATGCTCCGGACCTCTACGCCGATCCATTCTATCGGGTGTTGCAGCACTTGGGCCTCCCGCTCCAGCTCGCGCTGGCGGGAGCGCTCTTCTTTTTCGGCGGCTGGGCCTGGGTCGTTTGGGGCGTCTTCGTCCGGCTCGTGATCGCGTACCACTCGACGTGGCTGGTCAACAGCGCCGCCCATATGCTCGGCTACCGGACCTATCGAACCACGGACTGCTCGACGAACTGCTGGTGGGTCGCGCTGCTCTCCTTCGGAGAAGGCTGGCACAACAACCATCACGCCTTTCCGTTCTCCGCGCGCCACGGTCTGCGCTGGTTCGAGATCGATATGACCTGGTGGCACGTCGAGCTTCTGGCCCTTCTGCGGCTGGCCGACCGCGTACGGATCCCCAGCCGGCTGATGCGCCAAAAGCTCGCCTACCCGAGCATGCGCCCCTTTTCCGGAGCAGCCGACTACTCCAGCGGCGGGGCATAAAGGCGGCCGGAGACGGCATACTGTATACTACTTGAACGAGCTCAGCACCAAGGAGTAGCTACATGAAGGAAAAACGCGCGCCATGGGAGCGCCCCGATTTTCAAGAGCATCAGCTCGGCGCCGAGGTAACCGCTTACCTTAGCGCGCCGCTACGCGAACCCAAGATCTAACGCCGGCCGATTCCGGCCTCGTCGCGCGGCTCTATGCCGTCGGCGAGGAGCGTTACCACGACAAGCATCCGTTTCATCGGCGGCTTGTCGCTGGAACGCTCGACCGCGCCGCAGTACAGGCTTGGGTAGCGAATCGCTACTACTACCAAAAGCAAATTCCCGTGAAGGACGCGGCGATTCTCGCCAACCTGCCCACGGCTGCGTATCGCCGGGCGTGGATCTCGCGAATCTACGATCACGACGGCGCCGCCGATGGCGAGGGCGGCACCGTCTCGTGGCTCGCGCTTGCGAGAGCCGTTGGGCTCGACGATGCCGAGGTGCTCTCAGAACGCGCGGTCGCACCGGGAACGCGCTTTGCCGTCGATGCCTACGTGACGTTCGCCCGCACCCGTCCGTGGATCGAAGCGGTGGCCTCTTCCCTCACCGAACTTTTCGGGCCGCCGGTCATGACGGCCAGGGTAGCCGCGATTATCGAAAAGTATCCGTGGATCGATCGCTCGGGTCTGGCGTACTTTGAAAGGCGAATTCCGCTCGCGCAGCGCGATGCCGAGTCGGCGTTGTCGTGGGTGCTGGGCGAAGCGACGACGCCCGACGTCGAACGCCGCTGCGTCGAAGCCTTGCGCTTTAAATGCGACGTTCTGTGGTGCATCCTGGACGCGACGGCGCTCGCCTGCGGCGTTTTCAAATGAAGCCCACCGCACAGCCGCGCTTCGGTAAGGGCGTGAAGCTGCGTCACGAGGGGAACGGCAGCATGATGCTGCTCATCCCCGAAGGCGCGCTCGTGCTCAACGCGCCCGCGGCGGCGGCGCTGGAACTCGTCGACGGAGCGCGGCCGCTGGAAGAGATCGTCACGGCGGTGGCCGCGCGCTTCGGCGTGAGCGCCGACGAGGCTCGCAAGGATATCCTCGAACTCTTCGAGCGCCTCGAAGAGCGCGGACTCGTGCGGTGAGCGCAGAGCTGAGGCCACTGTCGCTGCTGTGCGAGTTGACGTACCGCTGTAACCTGCAGTGCCCGTATTGCTATAACCCGCTCGACCTGCGCTCGTATCGCGACGAACTGACGACCGAGCAGTGGGGCCGCGTCTTGGCGCAAGCCGCCGATCTCGGCGTGGTTCAAGCCCATTTCTCCGGCGGCGAGCCGACGCTGCGCCCCGATCTCGTTGCGCTCGTCGAAGCGGGCGCAGCCTGCGGGCTCTACACGAATTTGATCACGCAGGGAACGTTTCTCGACGACGCGCTGCTCGACCGATTGGTCGGCGGCGGCCTCGACCACGTGCAGATCAGCATTCAGGCGCCACAAACATCGCTGGCCGACCGCATCGCCGGCGCAACCGTGCACGATAAGAAGTTGGAGGCGCTCCAGCGCGTGCTCTCGCGCGATGTCGCCCTCACGCTCAACTGCGTGCTGCACCGTTTGAATCACGATTCGATCGAGGAGGTCATCGAGTACGCGCGGCGGCTGGAGATTCGGCGGCTCGAGCTGGCCAACGTGCAGTTCTACGGCTGGGCGTATCGCAACCGCACCGCGCTGATGCCGACGTTGGAGCAAGTTCGCCACGGCGAGCAAGTCGTCGCCGCGGCTCGCGAGCGTCTGCGCGGAACGATGGAGATCGTCTACGTGCTTCCGGACTATTTCGGCGATTTTCCTAAACCGTGCATGAACGGTTGGGGACGCCAGTTTCTCACGGTCACGCCCAACGGATACGCGCTCCCGTGTCCGGCAGCTGCCGCAATCACAACGTTGGCGTTTGAGAACGTGCGAGATCGTTCGCTGCAAGAGATCTGGCGCGACTCCGCGGCGTTCGAACGCTATCGCGGCACCGGGTGGATGCCCGAGCCGTGCCGTTCCTGCGAGCGGCGCGAGCTGGATTGGGGCGGCTGCCGTTGCCAAGCCTACCTGATTACCGGCGACGCCGGCGTTACCGATCCAGCCTGTTCGCTCAGCCCGGATCACGCGAGCATCGCCTCGTTGGGTGAAGGGGTATCCGAACCGGTCTATCGCCGCGCGTGATCGTTCGCGTACTCGGTTCGGCAGCCGGCGGCGGCGTGCCTCAGTGGAACTGTGCCTGCGATAACTGCTCGGCGGCACGAGCCAGGCGGGCGCCGCATCGCACGCAGTCGGGCCTGGCGGTAAGCGCCGACGGCGAGCGCTGGCTGCTGCTCAACTGTTCGCCCGATATCGGACCGCAGATCGAAGCCTTCGCGCCCTTGCAGCCGCGCACGCCGCGCGGCACGCCGATCGGCGGCATGCTGTTTACCGATGCGAACGTCGATCATCTTGGGGGGCTGGTGACGTTGCGTCAGAGCGGCGAACACGGCTTCACCGTTCGCTCGAGCGCCGTGGTTCGCGCTATCGCCGTGGCTCAGCCGGCCTACGCTGCTTTTTCGCAGTCGCCGCATCGCTGGCTCGAGGTTCCACTCGACGCTCCCTGTGAGGCTGCAAGCAACGACGACGTCGTCGGAAATCAGCTGGCAGTCCGCGCCTTCTCCGTTCCGGGAACGACGCCCGGCTACGACGGCCGCCGCCGCCTCTCCGGCGCGGTGGTCGCCTACGAAATCTCCGACCTCGACCGGAAGAACCGCCTGCTTTTCGCGCCGGTCTTCGCCGCGATCGACACCGCCCTTCATGACGCGATTGCGGCGGCGCGCGTCGCATTCGTGGATGGAACGTTCTACACGTCCGACGAGCTGATCGCGCAGCGCCTGCTGGAAAAACGCGCAGAATCGCTCGGACACCAGCCCGTAGCCGGCGAAGGCGGGACGCTCGAGCGGCTGCCGGGCACCGGTGCCCGGGTTATCTTCACGCACCTCAATAACTCCAATCCGATGCTCGATCCGGCCTCAGCAGCCGCGCGGCACGTTCGCGAGGCGGGCGCCGAGATCGCCTACGACGGAATGGAGTTGAGACTATAGATTGAGCGCGAGGGCGACCGCGTCCTCGGGTGTAAGAGCCGCACCCTTCGCGGTTAGTCGCGCGAGCTCGTCGGACGCGAGTCTTTCGTGAAGCAATTCGCTAAGGCGGTCGTGCGTCGTCGTCTCGTTGAACTCGCGCAGGAATCCGTACCGGGCAAACGCAGCGTCGGCGTAGCCTTCGAGCGTAGCCGCGGGCTCACAGTCGCCGCTTAGCGCGATAGCGAGCGCCAGATGCTCGATCGCAACCGCAACGAGGGCAATATCCCGATCGCGCGCGGCATAGATCCGGATAGCTTCACGGGCCGCAGCGAGCGCGCCGGAAAAATCGTTTGCCGCGGCGAGATAGCCGGAGAGGTTGCTGAGGAGATTAGCCGGCACGCTTTGATTCGCGTTAGCCCGCGCGGCGGGAAGCGTCTCGCGAACGATCGCGATGGCCCGCTGCGTCTGACCGCTCGCGTACTCGATCTCCGCGAGGTTGAGGGCCGACGTTTGCTCTCGGTCGGAGTTTCCCAGCGAGCGGTGCTCCTGGCGGAGCTGCTCGCACGTGCGCGCCGCCGTCTCTACGTCGCCGCGATCCATGCTGAGGCGCGAACGGGTTCCCAGCAACTCGATGCGCAGGTAAGCCGAGATTCCCGGGATCGCTTCCGCTTGCGTTAACGCTCGCTCCGCTTCGTCGAGCTCGTGGATTGTTGTAGACGCAGACACGTAACGGAGCAGCGCTCGAGCGATCAACGAATCGTCGCCGCTCTTCCGCGCGTGATCGACGGCCTGCGCCGCCAGCTCGAATGAACGCATCTTTTGGCCCGAATCTCCGACCAAGAACGAGAGCGCGGCCGCGAGCCGAGCGCGCAGCCCCGACTGGTCCGCCGGCAGCGCCGCGAGATATGCCTCGCAGCGGGCGATTCCTTCGGTCCCGAGTCCGATGCCTTCCCAAATCACACCCAGGTCGGCGAGAAGCGCGGCGCCGTCGATAACCGAGGAACGGGCTAATGCGCCGTCAAGCGCCGAACGCACCTCCTCCAAGTCGGTTTTCAGCTCCGCAATAAGATCGGTACGGCGGGCAGTTCGATCTTGCATCTCGCGTAGCTTCGTGAAGCGGTCGCGCAGATAGAGCATATGGCGGCCTGCAAGCAGATCGCGCTCGCCCGCGCCGGCGAGCTTCTCAGCGGCATACGCGCGTGTGGATTCGAGCAACCGGTAACGAATCACGTCGCCCTGCGGTTCGGCCAGCACCAGCGACTTGTCGACGAGCGACGCCAGCACGTTGAATCCTTCGACGGAGTCCATCCCGAGCGGAGTAAAGTCACTCCCGACGGCGGCGGCACCCTCCAGCGTGAATCCGTCGACGAAGATCGCGAGGCGACGGAAGAGCTTTCGCTCGCGCTCGTCGAGCAGGTCGTGACTCCAGTCGATGAGCGCGCGCAGCGTCTGCTGACGCGGCAGCACGTCGCGCCCGCCGCCCGTAAGCACGTGAAAGCGCTCGTCGAGCCGTTGGCGCAGTTGGTGTGGGCTGAGCATTCTGACCCGCGCCGCCGCCAGCTCGATCGCAAGGGGTATGCCGTCGAGCCGCCGGCAGATGTCGGCCACGATCGGCGCATTCTCGGCGGTAAGGGAGAACGTCGCCGTCGCAGCCTGCGCGCGTTCGACGAAGAGCGCGACCCCCGTCGTAAGGTCGAGCGATTGGACCTGATAGGTCGCTTCGCCGGCGATTCCCAATCCTTGCCGGCTCGACGCGAGCACCCTAACCTGGGGAGCACCGTGCAAGATTGCGGAAATCACGTGTGCCGCGGGGTCGACAAGATGCTCGCAGTTGTCGAAGATCAGCAGCGCATCTTTTCGTTTGAGCGCGCGAACTAGATTCTGCACCGGGTCGCCTTCGGGCGCGAACGTGATCTCGAGCGCCTGCGCGATGGTGCTGGGTATGTACTCGCCTTTGGTCAACGGTGCAAGCTCGATAAACCACACACCATCGCTGCGGCCTTCGAACAGATCGGCCGCGACGTACAGCGAGAGGCGCGTCTTGCCGACCCCGCCCGAGCCGACGAGCGTCACCAGGCGGTGCTGCCCCACGAGTGCGGCGATCTCGGCAACCTCCGCCTCTCGGCCGACGAAGGACGAAACCTGCGCCGGCAGGTTGTTCGACAGGTGATCGAGCGAACGCAGCGCCGGAAAGTCTGCCGCGAGGTCCGGCGCGAGGAGTTGGTAGACGTGTTCGGACTGAGCGAGGTCTTTGAGCCGATGCTCGCCCAGGCTGCGTAAAGCGCATTGCGGCGGCAGTTCCTCCCGTACGAACTCGACGCAGGCATTGGAGACCAGCACCTGGCCGCCGTGCCCGATTACAAGCAAACGTGCTACGCGGTTCAGGGTTGGGCCGAAATAGTCGCCGTCGCGCTCGGCGCTGCGACCGGTATGCAGCGCCATGCGTGCTCGAATGCCTTCAACCGCCGAAAAATCGGCGCCGGCGAGCGCCCGTTGCACGTCGAGTGCCGCGGCGACGGCGTCCGCAGCCATCGCGAAGGCCGCGCAGAACGAGTCGCCCATCTTTTTAAAGACGTACGCGCCGCGGGTTTCAAGTGCCGCACGCACCACCGCGTCGTGGAGTGCGAGCGCGCGTTCCATCGCCGTGCTGTCACGCTCCCATCGCACCGTGCTGCCTTCGATATCCGAAAACAGAAATGTGACCGTGCCGGTCGGTCGAGCCGGCGGCCCCGGTTCCATGCGAGTCGCCACGGAGCCGTTTTTCGTGGTAGGAGCGCGCCCTTCCGCCGACGGGCAAAGGGGGCGAAGACCCGAGCTGCGCCGAGATTGCTTACGACGGAATGGAATTCAGGCTGTAGAGCGGGAACTCTCTATTGTTGATGATTGCCCTAGCCGGCCGAATCGTTTTGACGCTTGCGGTTGTGTGGACGCAGTTTCGACTGGGTCCTCAAAACAACGCCGTCGTCGACGGCACCCTCAACGCCTCGTGGCGGATCGAGACCGGCGGACAAATTTCGGCCAGCCCAACGATGGTCGACGGCACGATCTACGTCGGGAACAACAACGGCTCGCTCTACGCGATTGAAGCCACCACCGGAAAGGTGTTATGGAGCGCGCGCGTGCCGAATCCGCTCATGAGCGCGCCCTTGGTTTACAACGATTTGGTCATCGTGGGTGAAGGCGACCCGACGAGCCGCAGCTCATCGCCGTCCGAGCCGATGCTGGTCGGCCAAGGCGCGAGCGCGCTTATCGGCTTCGATCGTTTCAGCGGAAACATGCGCTGGCAAACTACGGTGAGCGGCTCGGCGATGCCGACGCCCGCCATCATCGGCGGCACGCTGATCGACCACGACGGGGCAGGCTGGATCAACGGCCTCGACCCGGCCAGCGGCGAGATGCGCTTTCAGCACTGGCTGGGATCGATGGCCTCGATGTCGGCGATTCTTCCCATCGGTAACGGCGACTTCGTCACGACGGGAGTCGGCACCAACGCGGCGTGGCGGCTGCACGCCGACGGCGGCTCCATCATCTGGCGCAGCCCGTTTTCGCGGGGCGCCTCGGGAGTCGGCGATTGCCCTCCGGTCACCGACGGGCACCGCATCTTCTGCGACTACGTCTCGCCCGTGTTGCCCGATACGGCGACGGCCGTCGGCGATCTGACCGCGGAACGAGTCTACGCGCTCGACGCCGCCAGCGGCGCAAGCTTGTGGGACGTCGCCTTAGAGAGCGGCGCGCTTCCTATCCGTAACGAAGCCGCAATTCCGCTGCTCGAGGGAAGCCGGCTCTACGTCGGCAGTGCGCTCGCGCCATGGATGCACGCACTCGACACGGCCAACGGCATGCTGCTCTGGGAGACGCCGACGCGAGGTGCCGTCAAGGGCGGCATCGTCGACGTTGACGACACCATCTACTTCGGCGACTTAGGCGGTTATCTGTGGGCGCTCGACGCTAAAACCGGTCACGTCGTCGGCGACAAGCTGATGCATACCGCTTTCAATGTCGGCTCGCCGATCGTGGTCGGCACAACGCTGATCATCGGAAGCGACACCGGCACCGTGATCGCAATACCGCTGGAACAGATTCGCAACTCGCACGACCACTAGCGCCTAGAACAGGTTCCACAGATACTGGTTGTAGACTTCGTGGTGGTATTGCACCTCTTGCGCTTTCACGAAGCTTCCGAGTAGGCGCGGGCAGCGGTCGGCGCTGGCCTGTTTGAGATCGGCATAGCGCTGCTTCACGTCGTCGCCCAGCAGCTTGCCGGTCCATTCTGAAGCACGAAACGCGGCCATCGCATCGTAGATATTGTCGGGCAAGTACCGATCCGCTTGGCGCAAGTTTTTGAGCGTGCTGGTCGTACCTTCGAGCCCCGTCTTAAAGACCGCGAGCATCGCCATATAGGGATTTGCGTCGGGCGCGACGGAGCGAACTTCGGTGCGCATGCTGCGCTCGTTGCCGATCGGGATGCGTACCATTGAGCCGCGATCGATCGCCGAAGCTTTGATCTGATTGGGCGCTTCGAAGTGCGGGTCGAGCCGGCGATAGGAGTTCACGCTGGAGTTGAGCATCAGGCAGAGCTCGTTGCCGTGCGTCAGGATGCGGTCGACGAACTTCCAGCCAAAGGCGCTGAGCTGCTCCTGGCCCTTGGGATCCCAGAAGAGGTTCTTGCCGTTCTTGCTCACCGAGACGTTGGTGTGCATCCCGCTGCCGTTAACGCCGACGACCGGTTTGGGCATGAAGCTGGCGGTCATTCCGAGCCTCGTGGCGACTTGCCGGCAGATCAGCTTGTAGAGCTGGATCTGGTCCGCAGCCGCGACGACCTCGCCGTAGCTATAGTTGATCTCGAACTGCGAGGGCGCGACCTCCGGATGGTCTTTCTCGTTTTGAAAGCCCATCGCGCGCTGCACTTCGGCGACGGTATCGATGAAGTCACGCAGTGGATCGCCGGGTAAGGAGTGATAGTAGCCGCCGGTATTGACGTACTCGAACTTCCCGGTCTCGTGATAGCGCCGCTCGGCGTCGAGCCCTTTGAAAAGGAAGCCCTCGATTTCGTTGGCCGCGTTGAGCGCATAGCCTTCCTTCGTGTAGCAATCGTTGGCAAACTTCTTGAGCGCGCCGCGAACGTCGCCGGTGAACGATTTTCCATCACGATCGAAGACGTCGCCGAAGACGAGCACCTTGCCGGGCCCAAAGATGTCCGCCGGCCCCCAGTAAAATGCGCTCCAATCCAGCGACAGCCGCAAATCGCTTTCGCGTTGCGGCGTAAAACCGCGAATCGAGGAGCCGTCGAAGGTGAGATTGTCGTGCGACTTGAGCAAGAACTTCTTGTCGTAGTCGAGCATGTGCAGGCGGCCCTCCAGGTCGCTGAAGAGCACCGTTAGCGCTTTGATACGCGGCTCGTCGGCCAGATATTTCAGCCGCTGTTCTTGCAGAGCGTGAAGTGGGACGCGCTCTTGGCGCTGCTGCTTGGCGCGCAAGTTGAGCTCTTCGAGCTCGGAGTAGGGGAGCATCAGGAAGTCGCGCAGGTCGGCGTTGGTCGGCATGGCCGTCGAAGTATTCATGCCCTGGACCCTTACACAATCCACCACCCGCGCCTTTGGACAATTGGTAAAACGTTTCGGGTTGCGGGACCGGCCCGACGGCGCCGGTTCGCCAGCGCAAGACTTAACGCCGCTGCGATAGAACGGCATTGGAATGAATCTTCTCGGGCGCCAACTTGCTGGATAAGTACGAGCACTGGACGGCGAGTCACTGGGGTTGGGTCCTCGGTGCGGTGATTCTATGCGTGGTCGTGCTCGCCGGTTTCTTTTTATCCCTCAGCGCGACGGGAGAGGCCGAGGATATTGATTAGAGTGCCCCGGTTCTCGACGGAGGCGGGGCGCCTCGAGGCCTTCAGCGACGGCGTCATGGCGGTGATCATCACGATCATGGTGCTCGAGCTGCGGCCGCCCGACGGCACCGGCTTGCACTCGCTGGATGCGCTGATTCCGACGTTCTCTGCCTACATCCTCAGCTTCGCTTTTATCGGAATCTACTGGAACAACCACCATCATATGCTGCGGGCGAGCGACGGTATCGACGGGCGAGTGATGTGGGCGAACCTGCATCTGCTCTTTTGGCTGTCGCTCGTGCCGTTTACCACGGCGTGGCTGGGACGCAACCCGTTTGCTCCGGTCCCAACGGCGCTCTACGGCTTCGTATTGCTGATGGATGCGATCGCATTCTTTATTTTGCAAGCCGCGCTGCTCAAAGTAAACGGGCCCGACGGCGCATTTGCCAAAGCCGTCAACGCGGACGTAAAAGGCAAGGTGTCGGCCGCGCTTTATCTCTGTGCCATTGCGATTTCGTTTCTTTCTACGATTGCGGCCGACGCGCTTTTCGTCGCCGTTGCGGTTCTTTGGATCGTGCCGGATCGCCGCTTCGAGTCGGTCATCGCCAAGCGCTCGGACGTTAAGAAGAGCACAGACACGGAAGGAGGAAGAACGGGCCGATGAAGACGCTTACGATCGTGCTCTCACTCTTCGTTATCCTCGCCGCCCAGCCGGTGCTCGGCGCGCAGCCGGAAACCTGGACGGTTGACCCCGTGCATTCCACCGCGCAGTTTACCGCGCGCCACTTTGGCATCGTCCCGGTGATCGGCACGATTCCAATCGAACGGGCATCGGTTACGCTCGATGCCGGCGCGCAGATACCCACAGCCGTTTCGGCCGCGCTCGACGCTTCTAAGGTCGACACGCACAACGACATGCGCGACGGCGACATTCGCTCCGCGCATTACTTCAACGTCGCGTCCACGCCCGAGATACGTTTCGTCAGTACGAAAGTCGAAGGCACGGATCCCAAGCATTTTACGATCGCTGGCGATTTGACGATGCACGGCGAGACGCATCCGGTCGTATTGAACGCGCAGGTTATCGCTGCGGGAAAATCGCCGCGCGGGCGATCCATCATCGCGTATGGCGCAAACGTGACGATCGATCGGACGCAGTGGGGCATGACCTACGGCCCGCTCGTGGTCGGGAACAACATCGACATCTCGCTAAATATTGAAGCCGATGGACCGCCATAGAACCTTACTCGCCGTTCTCTTCGCTTCGGCGCTGCTTTCCGGTTGCGGCGGCGCTTCACTCAAAACCGAGCCGGGCGTTGTCGCGGCGAGCGCGCCCGGCAATATCTACTGGAACAAGCCGGCTCTTCGGCTGAAGGCCGACGGAGCGCGCGGCGAGGCAGTTCTCAGCTACTGGGGACCCGACGGATATTACACTGAGCCCCTTTACTGTAAGAACGGCGGACAGATTTCAGCGACGACGCACGGACACCGCGGCAAGCGAACCGGCTACGTTCACGTCGTCTACTGGTTTAAGGCGCTCAGCCACAACCCCGATGAGTGCGGTTTTAGCGCCGTCCTCAACAATACCGGCAGCCCACCCATCGCGGTGATCAAACTGCGGATTCTGTAAATCGCCTTCAGAACGAAGACGGCAACAGAAAGGGCCCGCACAAATGCGGACGCCAGAGAGCTAAACGCGACGAGCCCGCCATCTTAAAACGACCTCGTGTGTGATGCTCTCAGCGAAGCCGTTTCACAACGAAAACGAGTAGACCGTGTAACTAGTCGTGCCGTACAGCGTGCCATTCACGTTGGTCAGGCCGGCCATTGGGTTGCAGCCGTCGCTTCCGTTTGCGAAGCTGTAGAGTACGAACTCCGTGCCCTTCTTTAACAACTCGAAGATGACGCCGCAGCTGTTCGCACCGCCGTTGTGGGTCGTGCCGTACAGCGTGCCGCTCACGTTGGTCAGGCCGGCTATGGGGTTCCAGCCGTCGGTGCCCGACCCGAAGCTGTACAGTACCGCCTCAGTGCCGGTCGTAGCTATGCTGTACGCGGTGCCCCCACTGTAGGCGCCCCCGGACGAAGTCGTGCCGTAGAGCGTGCTGCCCACCCTGGTCAGGCCGGCTTCTGGGACCGAGCCGTCGCTACCGCCCGTGAAGCTGTGGAGCACCTTCTCCGTGCCGGAAGTCGTGACGCTGAACACAGTTCCGCAGCCATTGAAGTAGCAATCGGGTCCGCCACCGTCGGAGGTTGTGCCGTACAGCGTGCCGCCCACGTTGGTCAGGCCGGCTAAGGGGTACTGGCCGTCGCTACCGCCTGCGAAGCTATAAAGCACGCTCTCCGTGCCGGATTTCGTGATCTTAAAGACGGTGCCGTGGCCGCTCGCGCCGCCTACTTGAGTCGTGCCATACAGCGTGCCGCGCACGCTGGTCAGGCCGGCTGCTACGGCCCCGCCGTCGCTACCGCCTCCGAAGCTGTGGAGGACGGTCTCCGTGCCGGAGGTCGTGATCTTAAAGACGGTGCCGCTGTCGTACGCGCCGCCGTTGCGGGTCGTGCCGTACAGCGTGCCGCCCACGTTGGTCAGGGGGGCTATTGGCCACTGGCCGTCGCTACCACCTGCGAAGCTGTAGAGCACCCTCTCGGTGCCGGAGGTCGTGATCGTAAACACCGTGCCGCAGGTCTCGTACGTGGTACCGCAGGAATGCGTACCGCCCTCGACCGTCGTGCCGTACAGCGTGCCGCCCACGTTGGTCATGTCGGCTTCTGGGCCCGCGCCGTCGTCATAATAGTCGGTGAAGTTATGCAGCACAGTTTCCTGCTGGACGCTCTTTCCGATCCGACGCAATCCGGGCCCGGCGTGGGACAACTGTGCACGAAGTGTCACCAAGGTTGGCATCGACGAAGTAAGGCCGTTGTTACCGTCGCATGCGGCTAAGAGCGCAGCGCTCGTAAACGCGCCGATGAGCTTGTAAGAGTGTTTCATTTTGCTCCATTCCCGCGGGGACAAGAAGTCCGGCTATATGTCCCCCAAAGTACGGCGCGACGGAATTTGGCGGTTACCAGAATGCGGGGACGGTGTTTCAGCTGGCTTACTGAACTTTTGCGCCCTTGTTCCCCCGCCGCCCCACTCGCGAGGCCGCATCGCGCTAGTGGCTTAGCGAGCCTACGCGAGCAACGCTGCAGCGGATCAGAACGGAATTTCGTCGTCCAGCTCGTCGGCCGAACTGTCGGTCGCGCGCGCGGGTGCACCGACGGGCGCCGCGCTGCGACCTCCGTTGAAACCGCCCTGATCGCCCGCGTCGCCGTCGTCGCGGCGCGAGGAGAGCATTTGCATCCCCGAGATCACGACTTCGGTGGCTTGACGCCGAATCGGCTGGCCGGCATCGTCCTTCAGCTTGGTATCGTCGTAGGAGCGGATCGAGAGCCGGCCTTCGACCAGCACGGGACTGCCCTTCTTGAGATACGTGTTGCAAGTCTCGGCGAGCCGTTCCCAGGCGACGATGTCGACGTACATCGTATCTTCGGGCTTCGCGTCGCGCTTGTTGGGGTTGACCGCGATGCGAAACTTCGTGACCGGCGAGCCCGAGTTGATGTACCGGATCTCCGGATCGCGCGTCAGGTTCCCGACCAAAATTACCTTGTTGAACGAAGCTGCCATACCTTAAACCTCTTTCACCGGCCCATGCATCCTTCGAAGATAACCCCTCAAAGTGTCAGCAGTGTGGCACAGATGTTATGAAAAGGATACGCTTTGCGGCTGCGGCGGTGCGGCGGCAGCCAGCGCCGCCATATGCGTGAGCATCTTCGCATCGAGCCGAACGATGAGCGCCCGCAAGACGTCCTCGTGCAGCTTGAGCTGGCGGTCGAGTTCCTTGGAGACGGCCGGCCCGGCCTTGAACTGCATCACCACGTAGTTACCCTCGCGCGCGTCCGCGATCTCGTAGGCAAGCCGCTTCTTGCCCAGGCGTTCGATGCCCGTGACCTCGCCGCCCTGACCCTTGACGATCTCGGCGACGGCGTTGGCTCGCTCTTCGACTTCGGTCTCTTCGAGCGAGGGACGCAAAATGTAGGTTACCTCGTAATCTGTCATGAAGCTAGCTTCGAGTTCGTCATTGACGCACTCCTACCGACTGCCATGGGACGAGCGCTCGACGCTTGGGGAGAATCAAAAATGTTGATAAAACTGCTGGCAAGGCCGGTGCTTCTTGGTCTCGTCGTCGTCGGGACCGGCTGCTCTTCGAATGCCGCTCCACAGGTCGCCCCGCAGAGCAGCCTACCGGAGGCTCGGCCTGCGACTGGGAATCCTGTCAGCACCTACATCAAGCACGTCGTCGTTATCATCCAAGAGAACCGCAGCTTCGAAAACTTTTTTGCCGGCTATCCCGGCGCGAACGCCCCGACATACGGCTGCGCCGCAGGAACAAGAGCGCGGCGGCGCTCCAGGTACAGCTCCGGCTCGGGCTGTCCGAGCGGCGAGGTCGAGGTTCCGCTGCACGCAATCTCGTTCGACCCAACCCCCGACCTGGCACACGACTGGAAGTCCTCGATTACCGATTGGGACAACGGGAAGATGGACGGCTTCTATAAATACGGAGACGCACATAACGGTGACGATGCAGCCTACGCTTATGTCAGCCAGTCGCTTATCGCGCCGTACTGGGACATGGCCGAACAGTATGTCCTCGCCGACGAAATGTTTCCAACGGAGTTTGGCGGCAGCTTCACGGGCCATCTGACGCTCGTCGCCGGCACCGACGACCTGACCCCGAAACACGCCGAGGTCGATTTTCCCAACCTCCCCGACGATTGCGACGCGGCGCCGGGCACGAAGACTTCGTACGTGGACAATAACCGCCACCTGCACCGCTTCCAGGGACCGTTCCCATGTTTCGATCAGTGGAGGACGATGGCGCAAGATCTCGATAGCGCCGGCGTCTCGTGGAAGTATTACGCCACCCGCCTGCTCGACGCCGGCTTATGGGAGCCGTTCGAAGCGAGCAAATACGTCCGCTACGGCCCCGACTGGAGTAAAGACATCATTGCTCCGCAATCACAAGTCTTGACCGATGCAGCGAACGGAAACCTTGCTTCGGTAAGCTGGGTGACCCCGACGAAACCCGACTCCGACCACCCCGCGGATCACAGCGACCTCGGCCCGTCTTGGGTGGCGTCGGTCGTCAACGCGGTCGGCGAGGGCCCGGATTGGCCGTCGACCGCGATCGTCGTGCTGTGGGACGATTGGGGCGGCTGGTACGATAACGCTCCGCCCAAGCAACTCGACTATCGGGGACTGGGAATTCGCGTGCCCTGTCTGATCATCTCGCCATACGCGAGAGAGACGAGCGCGAGCCAGCCGGGTTACGTTTCACACACGCAGTACGAGTTCGCCAGCATCTTGAAGTTCATCGAGGAGGCCGACAACCTCAAGCCGCTCGGCCGAACGCAGGCCGGCTATACGGATCAGCGCGCAACCAGCATCGAGGATAGCTTCGACTTCACCCAAACGCCGCGCAAGTTCACCGCGATCCCGAGCAAATACCCCGTATCGCACTTCCTGCACGAGCCACCGTCGAACGAACCCGTAGACACCGAGTAAAAGGCCTCGCTATTGTTCGAGCTCTTGTAGCGTGTTGGTGTTCGTGTCGGTGTAGAAGAGCGCGGTATTGCTGTCCTTCGTTCCGATTGCCGCAAGCCCAAAGATGGCGGGCGCCGCGCCCTTATCTATGACCTCCTTATCGAGCACCTTGCCCTCCGGCGTCATCTCAACCAGCGTGTTGTTGCCGGTGTTGGCGATGACGAGGTTGCCGTTGGGCAGCAGCGTTGAGGCGACCGGTTTGTTGAGCGGCGAGCCTATCTTTACTACCGTGGCGCACGTGGTCTTCGGATATAAGCAGGTGAACTTCTTGCAGCCTGGCTGGACGGTGATCTCGTCGGGCACCAATAGAGTGCTGGCATGGCTGACGGCGACGACGGCATTGCACGCACCGTCCACGATGTAGAGAAAGTCGGCCTTGTTTTTGCACTCATACGAGCCCGGCTGGGCGCCGCACCAATACGAAAGACCCGAGGGCCCCAACGCGCTCCACCCGGTCCCTTTGTTGACGTCGAAGCCCTTGATGACTTCCATAACTTTTCTCTCGCCGTATCCGCCGAGGCCGATATTGTCGATCGCTCCGGTATCCGCGTTGCCGACGAACATAATATTAGGCGAATAGCCATAGAGCGGCGGCGCGCCGCCGTCACCGATCGGCTCGGTGATTGGCGAACCGTAGGTTTTCTTCAACTTCTGCTTGTCGTTGATCTCGACCATAACTTTGCTGGTCATGCCGGCGGCGTAGACATCGTCGGCTAAAGTGACCGAATCGCCGTCGCAGCCCTCGATCTTGGAATTTTGAAAGAACGTTGTGGGCTTGGAGCTCGCTACCGGATCGAACTGCTCGATCGTCGTCCCGTTGCCGGCGTTGCCGGCCGAGTCTTCGAAGTTGCAGACGAGCACGTGGCGCGCCTTTAACTCCCCGCCGTTGTAGATAACGACGGAAATGGCGCGCGGGCCCTTGTCGCCGTTGGTCGGATCGACGGTCGAGCCGATCGTAACGTTTTTGGTGAGCAGCTTCAGAATGGAGGTCGTATCGGTGGCGGGGACCGCGCGGGGAGCCGCGCCAGCGACGCTCGCGTTTGACGGCACCGCGCCGTTTCCGCCGCAGGCGGACGTTGCGAGCGCCATCACCGTGGCAACCAAAATCGCACGATTAATGCGCATCGGCATGCTCCAATCTCCTATCTATTGTTCGAGTTCGTGCAGCGTATTGGTATTCGTATCGGTGTAGAAGAGCACCGTATCGCTGTCGCTTTTCCCGTTCGCAGCGACTCCAAAGATTCCGGGCGTCTTGCTCTTATCCACGACCTTTGTATCGAGTACTTGACCCTTTGGCGTCAGCTCGACCAGCGTGTTGTTTCCGGTGTTCGCAGCGATCAGGTTGCCGTTGGGTAGGATCGCCATGGCGACCGGCTTGTCGAGCGGCGAGCCCGCCTTGACCAGCGTCGCGCACGTGGCTGACGGATATAAGCACTTGAACGTTTTGCAGCCAGGCTCGACGGTAATTTCATCCTTTTCCAAGAGGCTGTTGGCGTTGCTGATTTCGACGACGGCATTGCAGGCGCCGTCCGCGACGAAGAGTTCGTCGGCCTGGTTCCTGTACGGGCAGTTAGCCTTACCGGGCAGGACTCCGCACCAATACGCGATGCCCGATGGCCCCAGGGCACTCCATCCCGATCCCTTATTGACGTCGAAACCTTTGACCACCTCAGTCACCTTGCCCGTCCCGTTCGCACCGAAACTGAAGCTGTCGATCGTTCCGGCGTTTGCGCTACCAATGAAGATATACTCTGCCGCATAGAGACCGAGCACCGGCGCGGCTCCGTCGCCGAGCGGTTGGACGATGGGCAAAGTGTTCGTCAGCCGCCCCACTGGAGTGATCAAGGCCATTACGTTGCTCGTGAATCCGGTAGCGTACGCGTCGCCGCCACTAATCGCACTGCCGTCGCATCCTTCAATCTTGCTGTTTTGAATAAACGTTGCAGGCTTCGAGCCGGCCGTTGGGTTGAACTGTTCGATTGTCGTTCCCTTGCCGGGGGTACCGGACTTGTCCTCAAAGTTGCAGACGAGCAGTTGACCCCTCTTCAGTTTTCCCGAACCGTACTGAAGGACGGTAACGGCACGCGGGCCCATGTCGCCGTTGCCCGGATCGACGGTCGAGCCGATCGTGACGTCTTTGGTCAGCAGCTTCAGAATCGACGTCGTGTCGGCCGGCGACGACGCCGCTCGGGAGCCGGCAGCATCCGAGTTGGCTGCCGGTGCACTCGAGGGTACGGCACCGGTTGCGCTGCATGCCGGCACCGTTAAAATCAGGCCGGCTGCAAGCAGTGCCGCGCGAGCGTTCGAAAGGGGCATTCTAAACCTCATTGGTCAGTCGAGTTGTTGGGAAATTCGGCTTTCGAATTACGCGCATTGGCCCCTGCACAGGTTCAGCGACCGCCGTCATCTTTCATCATGAAGATCGAGCAAAGAAAACCATAGTCATCACCGCCCCGATGGTGATGACGAGCGCACGCGAGACCGGCTGCGGCAGCCGCCGGAAAAATCGCGCGCCAGAGTATCCGCCTGCCAATGCGATCACCGCCATCGGCACGGCAAAGCGCCAGTCGACGATACGCGCGATGACGAACGGCACCAGCGCAACGCCGTTGATCGAAACGGCAAGCACGTTCTTGATCGCGTTCTGCGCGTTGAAGCTCGGCAGGCCGGAAAACGCAAGCACGGCCAGCATCAAGATCCCCATGCCGGCGCCGAAATAGCCGCCGTAGATCGCGACGGCAGAACTGCGCGGCGATCTGCCACGGTGCGTGGCGCGGGCGCGCCGGTCGGTTCGGCGCGTCAGCAGGGGACTCGACGGCAAAACGCAGCGTCGCGAACAGCAGCAGCCACGGAATCAACCGCACGAAAAGCGCCTGCGGCGTGAGCAACAGCAGCAACGCGCCGATCAGCGACCCGACGACGCTGTGCAACGATGACCGGCAGCAGCAGCGCCGCGATGCTCGCGCGATCTCTTCCCGGTAGCCGCGCGCGCTTCCGATCGTGCCGACCCACATCGCCGCGTTGTTCGTCGCGTTGGCCGAGATCGGCGGCACGCCGGCGAAAAGCAGCGCCGGAAAAGAGAGGAAGCTGCCGCCGCCGGCGACGCTGTTCATCGCACCTGCCGACAAACGCGGCCAAGCCGGGAACGAGAACGTGCGCGCTGCGGACACGCCTCCGAGGGCTATACAGCGCGGCGCGCTCGCGTTTGGTAACGCGATAGACGCGGCGAACGTTCTTGAGCGTTTCGAGCTTGGTCAGGAGCTTGTGCAGATGGTCGAGGTCGCGGATCTGCACCGTCAGGCTCGCTACCGCGAGCCGTATCGCTGACGGACGCGGGCGTTTACCGAGCTCACCTGCGTCTTCAGCTCGGCAAAGACCGCCATGATGTCTTGCAGCAGCTGCGGGCGGTCGTCGGCTTCGACTTCGATGTCGACGCGATGCGTGAGATCCGGCGTCGGCAGCGAGCCATTGCGCTTGCAGAATCCGCTCCGGGCGTTGCGTTCATGTAGGCGACGTTGGGACAGTCGGCGCGATGCACGCTGACGCCGCGTCCGATCGTCACGTAGCCGATGATCGGATCGCCCGGTACCGGCGAGCAGCACTTCGAGAGGCGCACCAGCACGTCGTCGACGCCCGCGATTCGCACGCCGCTCGACGTGCGAACGCTCTTGCGGAGCGCCGGCCTTGCGGCCGATCTTGGTGAGATCGACGACGTTGTCGTGCTTGACTTCGTCGCGCATGCGATTGGCAACCGACTGCGCGGAAGCGTCGCCGAAGCCGATCGCGGCGAAGAGATCGGTGGGGGTCGCGTAGTTCAAGCGCGCCGCGATTCGTTCGATCAGCTCGCCGCGCGCAGCGTCGGTGCGCAGCCCGGCGCGCGCCAACTCCTGCTCGAGCGCCTCCTGGCCGGCCAGCACGTTCTCCTCGCGGCGCTCCTTACGGAACCACTGCTTGATCTTGTGCTTGGCGCTGGACGTCTTGACGATCGAGAGCCAGTCGAGCGACGGCCGCCCGCTCGACTTGTTGACCAGGATCTCGCAGATGTCGCCGTTCTGCAGTTGCGTAGTCGAGCGGAACGATACGGCCGTTGACCTTCGCGCCCACGCAGTGGTTGCCGACGTCGGTATGCACCTGAGTACGCGAAGTCGAGCGGCGTCCCGCCGGCCGGCATCGAGAACACGTCGCCGCGCGGCGAAAAGACGAAGACCTGCGAGTCGAACAGATCGAGCTTGAGGTTCTCCATGAAGATGCGCGAATCGCGCATGTCTTTCTGCCACTCGAGCAGCGCTCGCAGCCACGAGAGCTTGTTCTCGAACTGATCGGCCTTGCCGCCTTCTTTGTAGCGCCAATGCGCCGCGATGCCGTACTCGCTCGTGCGGTGCATCTCCCAGGTGCGAATCTGGATCTCGAGCGGATCGCCGCTCGGGCCGACGACCGTCGTGTGGAGCGACTGGTACATGTTGGGCTTGGGCATCGCGATGTAATCTTTGAACCGCCCCGGCAGCGGCGTCCACATCGCGTGCACCGCCCCGAGCGCGGCGTAGCAATCCTTCACGGTGTCGACGATGATTCGAATTGCGGTGAGATCGTAGATCGTCGAGAAGTCGCGGCCCTTTGCTGATCTTGGAGTAGATCGAGTAGAAGTGTTTCGGCCGGCCCTGGATCTCGGCGTTGATCTTCAGCTCTTTGAACTCGTCGCGAAGGCGCGCGATCGCCTGCTCGACGTCGGCTTCGCGCTCGCGCCGCGTCTTGGCGACTCGCTCGACGATATCGTGATACGGGCCGGGATCGAGATACCGCAGGCACTCGTCTTCGATCTCCCACTTGATCTTCCAGATCCCAAGACGGTGCGCGATCGGCGCGTAGATGTCGAGCGTTTCGCGCGCGATCGCCTGCTGCTTGGCCGGCGGGAGGCTGCCGAGCGTCCGCATGTTGTGCAGCCGGTCGGCCAGCTTGATGATGATGACGCGGATGTCTTTGGCCATCGCCAAGAACATCTTGCGAAGGTTCTCGACTTGCGCGTCTTCCTTCGATTGGTATGGAATGCGGGTCAGCTTCGTCACGCCGTCGACCAGGCGCGACGACCGCCTCGCCGAAGCTGCGTCGGCGACTTGCTCGCCGGTAACCGACGTATCCTCGACGACGTCGTGCAGCAGCGCCGCGGCGATCGTCTGATGGTCCATCTCGAGATCGGCCAAGAATCCCGGCGACTGCCAGCGGGATGCTCGATGTACGACTCGCCCGAGGCCCGGCGCTGGCCTTGGTGAGCCGCGTCGGCAAGCTCGATAGACGCTCATCAGCCACTCCCCGTCGGCCGAGGGGTCGTAAGACTGGAACGCGTTCGATCAGCTGGGAAATGGTCATTACCGCCACTATTATAACAGCCCCCGGGCGCGACGCCCTAACGCAAACCTAAAGGACCCCGTACGAGGGGCTTGGGGCCGGCGTAATTGTCTCGGTGTCGAGCCGGTTCTTAAAGAAGATCGTTGCGATCTTCCCTTGCGAATCGAGCGCCAGCCACAGGTAGATGTTCCCGGATTGGCAGCAGCATCTGGTAGATGTAGCCGCGCGCTCCCGCCGGGAAACTGGGGTCGGCCCAGGGTCCGATGTAGACCGCATCCGTCAGCGCTCCCAGCTGCCCCAGGGCACGCGACGTGTCGGCCACCTTCTCGTCGGTGAGCTTTTCCGTGACTTGCGGGGCGTAGAGATGCTGGTTCACGATCCCGGCCTGCCAATCAACGAACTGCTGGCGGGCGAGCTTGGTGATCGCCGGATCCGCGACCGGCGGCGGCGATGGCGACGGTGATGGCGTCGGATGCGGTCGTGCCGAACTCGTAACCGTGAGCGCGGCAAAAACGAGCGGTACGATGGCGGCGACTCGAGGCGAGAATCTCATTTTATGCTTCAATACGAAACGAAGGTCACGATCTCCGCGCCGGCAATCGCCTCGCGTCCTCGCAACGCGGTCAGTTCGAGCAAGAATGCGAAGGCTTCGACCGAGGCGCCGAGGCGTTCGAGCAGCCGCGCCGTCGCGCGCGCCGTGCCGCCGGTGGCCAGCACGTCGTCGACGACCAGAACGCGTTCGCCCTTGGTTATTGCGTCTGCGTGAATCTCCAGCGAGTTGGTTCCGTATTCGAGCGCATACTCTTCGGTGAGCCGTTCGTAGGGCAGCTTTCCCGGCTTGCGCACCGGTATGAATCCGGCTCCGATCGCGTAGGCAATCGGTGCGGCGAGGATATATCCGCGCGCCTCGATTCCAACGACGTGATCGATTCCGCGCCCGCTAAAGCGTTCGACAAATAGGTCGATTGCTTGGCGAAACCCTTGCTTATCTTTCAACAACGGGGTAATGTCACGGAAAAGGATTCCGGAAATCGGAAAATCCGGGATCGCTCGAATCAGCGCTTCGATCTCCACGCGTGCCGGGTTTGAGTCGGGGGATCGATTGGCCTGCAGGAAAGGAGAACATGAAGAAATCGCAAGTTCTGGCTGCCGTGATGACGGCAGCGCTTGCCGCCAGCGCGGCCGTGCCCGCACTGGCCGATGGTAGCGGAAGTACGAACACGATCATCTTTGCAAGCGCCGCCGCCGCAGCGTCGGTTCCTTTGGTCGTTAACTACAACCACAAAGTCCGGGAAAAGCGCGCGGAAGAGCAAGAAGTCACGCGGCGGCAAGACGCCTACCGTGACTGGTTCTACCACAAGTACGGCTACTATCCAACCTACGATCAGTTCAAGCAGTGGTACGTACAGACGTACAACAAGAGTCCTGGGTAGGGTTCCTCACCACCGCAACGCCGAGCCTTTCGATCGAGATTGGCTCGGCGTTTTCTTTGGGCGATCGAACGTTCGCCGCTTCGCCATCGCCTTCGCCGCCGCGATCGCGCTCCACGAAATCGCGGCCGGGGTGATTCCGCGCGGTCCGGCGGCCGCGCCGCAGCAACGCGAAGTCGTGACCCGCACGCAGATCCTACGGATCGTCCGCCGAGTCGCCGTCAAACCGATACCGCGGCCGCTACCAACTGCGGCGCTCCCGCCGGTCTCGTCGCCGCCGCCTCGCGCTCACGTGTTGACGAAATCGGTCGAAGGCCGAGCGGGTACGCGACGCGCTGCGCCGGCGGCGCTCGCACCGGCGCCGGCCCAGCGCTACGGCGTGAAGCCCGTCTGGGATGTGGGAGCCGGCAGCGGTACCGGACAGCTCGCGGCTGCGCAGACGGGCAGCGCGACCGGTTCGGGCAGCGGCTCCGCAACCGCGGGCAGCGGCGGCGGCGCGGCGACCGGCGCGGAACCGTGCGGCTTCGTCGAATTTTCCGACCCGCACGGCAGCGCGTTCGACGCTCGCACGCGCGGATTCTACGTCGATATCAGAATGCGGGTGCACTTCGCCGACGGCACGTCGCAAGCGCTCGTTCTCGACTACCCGTGGTACTACTCGAGCGAGGCCGCCAATCCGTGGTCCGACCGAAACTTGCGCGATCCCAACTTTCCGACGCGTTTCCAACCGCCGCCGCAAAGCAAACTCGGAGACGAGCCGGAGTTAGTACGCTATGTGATCGCTCACAGCACCGCCGACGGCATGACGCTTCTTAAAGACTGTCCGAGCCCGGCGCCTTCGAGCTAGGCTACCTCGTTACCACGGCGCAACGAACCGCGGGTCGACGGCGGCGCTGACGATTTTACGAAACGTCGCAAACGGACAGTCGAGCGCAGGGCAGCCGGGAATGTAGACCGGCACCCGCCGCGGGCTTTCGCCGTGACCCGCGCGCATCGCATCGAGCGACTGCGCGGCGAAGAACGTGCGTACCGAGGGCTGCGCTCCCGGCGCCGCGCGTAACTCAAAGATCAGCGCGCTTCCAGGCGGCGTGTCGTTGTACTGATCGCCCTCGACCAGCCACGAGAGCCCGAGCAATCCCGAAAACTCGGCGAGCTGCGTGTCGTGCCCCGATAAAAAGACGAAACGGGTCTTTGGCGGCACTCGCGTCCCGGACACGGCTTGGCCGGTTGCGCCTTCCTCGAGCGTCTGCAAAATGTGCGCCATCATGTTCGACGAATGGGCGCGCGCCGAGTAACGATTGCCGTGTTCCAACTGCTTGCCGAGCACGTGGAGCACGAGCAGCTGCAACAGGTGAGCGCGATCGACTCGTCCCCAGCCCACGTCGGCGTTGCCGTTGGTGTATTCCAACAGCATGTTCTCGGCAACGTCGCCGGCCATGTCGAGGCCGCCCGAGAGGCCGGCCAGGCCGCCGTCACCATCGTTGGCAACCGTCGTCGGCACTTGCGAGATCTGCTTGCAGGTTGCCGGCGATTCGCATCCCAGAACCGACTCCATCGTCGCATATGCCCCGCCGTAGGCCACGGTCAGCGCGTTGAGATTGCCGCCGACCGCGCCGAGAACCGATGCCGTCGACTCCGCCTTATCGACGACGCCGATACCCGGCAACGGATCGAAGAGCCGATCCGGATCGGCGGGCGCGTGGCGAACCGGGATATTGCAGCCCGGTGCTAAGCCTGCGAGGACCGCATCCCCGGTCGCGCGCGTGCGCTGGTCGATATCGGCCCAAACAAAGACCGAACCGGCGGGCGGGCAGCCATGCTCTCCGATCGCCAGCGATGCGCCGTACGTCCGGCGGTAGTATGCGCCGAACTGCTGCATGAGCAGGGCTCCGCGCTCGGTCAGATTCCCCGGCTTACCCGGCCACGCCGGCCAGGTTTGGGCGGCATAGGCCTGCAGCTCCGCCGGATGCGTCGGCGAGCGCACACCGTGGCGACTGAGCACGATGACCATGCGCAGTTGCGACGCGGGAGGAGCCGCGGCGGCTGTGGCCTGCGTCCACAGGGCTGCGACGAAAAGAATCGCGATAAATCTGATAGAGCGCACAAAAAACCTTTCGAAAAAGCGACGAGCTTTCTCGATTGTAACTCCGCTACATGATTTCAAAATGAAGCGAGGCGGGCGACCTTCTACAGGTGCCCATGCTGCCGAGCCAAGCCTGCATGGGAACGTTGCGGCCGGGCAGCTTGTTAGTTTGGGCCTCAGACACGGTACAAACGGCGATCCGATCAGGCGGTAGCCTTTAGCGCCGCTCTCAGCTCTTTGCGGACCACTTCGCGAACGATTTCCGGCAGCGGACGATAATTCTCGCTGGTGAAGCTCTTGAGCGCGTCGTTGATTGCCGTCTGGTAGCCTCGGCCTTCACGCCCCGCTCGATTTCTAAACCAATCCAAGATATCGGAGTCGACCCACATTGTAATTCGAGTCTTGTATTGGTGAGGAAGAACCGCGCCTCGTCGGCCGCTGCTGAAGTCGTACTCCCGTTCTTTTCCGCGAGGGTTGCGCGCTTTTGGCGCAGACTTAGGAAGTTTTGGCATAGTATTGTCGTTTCTCACTTTGAGTCGCGTATCGTGCTGAAATGATACGGATTATGTTCTCTTCGATCGGGTACATGTAAACCACAACAAGAACTCGACGGAAGGCATCGATTCCGACCGTCGCAAATCGCTGCTCACCAAAGCGGCGGTCCTCAATCGTGAGGCTTAGCGGATCGTCGAGCACCGTAACCGCGTCGGCGAAGCTAATGCCGTGCTTTCGGCAATTGGCGGCCGCTTTTCGAGGATCCCCACCGAACCTCCACCCTATGCATATATTATGCATAAAACGGAGCCTCGTCAAATTCACGATGGCTACTGCTGTCCCGGTGGCCCGAAATACCATCATCGGGGTGACTTCCATGGGCAACGGGCTCGTAATGCGCCCGAAGTGCGGCAAATCGGTGAAGGAAAGCTGGTCGGTGGAACGAGCGAGCGACCAACGCTCGTAGTCGGCAGTTCGGCCACGATCACGAGCTTACGCAGCCGGCGATTAAACCTTGAGTTCGACCTTTTCGAGGGCGCCCTTGGTTGGAACGACGTGATGGTCGAGGCGCAGTTCGGCCGGATCCATTCCGAATGCCAAGCCGAGCAACTGCGGGAGATGGAAGATCGGAACGCCGATGTCTTTCTTGAGAACGCGTGCCGCGTCGGGCTGCTGGCCGTCTAAGTTGAGGTGACAGAGCGGACACGGGGTAACGAGCAGATCCGCGCCCTTGTCCTTCGCTTCCATGATGTGGTTGCCGCCCATCGCCAGCGCCTTTTCACGATTGAACGTGAGCATCGGGAAACCGCAGCACTTCGTCGAGCCGCGGTATTCGACCGGCTCGGCGCCGAGAAGTGAAATAAGCTGCTGCAGGTAGGTTTTACGTTCGGGGCGTTCTTTGAGGCCCAGCGATTCCTCGGGGCGCAAAATGTAGCAGCCGTAAAACGGCGCGATCTTCAGGCCAGTTAGCTTGCGTTTGATTGCGGACGCGACCCGCTCGATACCGATATCTTCAAACAGCATCCACAACAGATGCTTTACCTTCGTGGTACCGCCGTAGCGGAAGCCTTGATCGCCGATGGTCGCATTGGCGCGATCCATGCGCTCCTTGTCGTGCTTTAGGCCGTAGTTATGATTCGAAAGGACGCCTTGGCACGTGCTGCAGATCGTCATGAGATCCGCCCCTTCCGATTCGGCCATCGCGAGCGTCAAGCCGTTGAGCGCATCGGCGAGCTGCGGGTTCTGCTCGCTCAAAACGCCGGCGCCGGTGCACGGCGCCTCGGTTAGTTCTTTGAGTTCGAGGCCCAGCGGCCCGGCGATCGCCTTGGCGGAAACGTAGAGTTCCGGGCAAGCGCCTTTCGAGACGCAGCCGGGATAGAAGGCAACTTTCACTTAAACCGTCCTCCGACGCGTTCGAAAATAGTTTTGATGCGATTGACTCCTGGTATTGCTTTGTGAATTAGCGGTGGGAACTTACCGGCGCGAATCAAATTGAACGCGCTCGGCAGCGTCTTGAGCTGTCCGACGATGTTAAAGAAGCCGACCGACTTGGGCATCAGCGTCAGCTCGTTGAGCCGCCCGCTGTCGCGAACCGATTCGGCAAAGGCGTCGGCGTGGCGCGTACCGGCGTTGTTCGTGAAGCCGGCATCGACCGCCATCCTGCGCAGCTTCAAAATCTGTTCGAGCGGCGCGACGCCCTTCGGACACTGGGTCACGCACTCGTAGCAATGCGTGCAGTCCCATATGCCGCCCGGCTTGCTGTACTCCGCGAGGCGCTCCTTCGTCTCGGCGTCGCGCGGATCGCCGGCGTAGCGAAAGGCTTGCGCCAGCGCTTGCGGTCCTAAGAAGTCGGGGTTGACGGCAAACGACTCGCAGTCCATCAGGCAGGCGCTGCAACTGATGCAGCTGACTTCCTGAATCAGCTCCTCCATCGATGCGTTGGAGACGCGATACTCTTCGTTGGGCGGCGGCACGGGCTGCTTGTTCTGCAGCCACGGCTTGACGGCCAAATGCTTGTCCCAAAACGGCTTCATGTCGCAGACCAAGTCGCGAATGATCGGCATCGACGGCGGTGACTCCACGCGCGTCTTGCCGTCTTGCGTAAAGGCCGAGAGCTTGCTCTTACAGGCGAGGTTCGCGTGGCCGTTGATCCACATCGCGCACGACCCGCAGATCGCACTGCGGCACGCGCAGCGCACGGCCAACGACTGATCCTGATACTCTCGAATCGCGATCAGCGCGTCGAGAACGACCGCGTGTTCTGGGAGATCGACCGTGAACGTTTGGTAGCGGCGAGCCGGCGAGCGATCCCAGGGCGCCGGAAACGGCGCGCCTGGCACCGCGTTCTCGGGGTACGTGCCTTCGGGATTGAATCGCCCGACTTCGATCGTAAACTGCATCAGTAGCTGCGCACCTCGGGCTGCCATCGAGTGATTGTGACGGGAAGGTAGGAGACCTCGGGCTCCGCCTTCGCCGCGGCGCGTCACGAGGATGTGCTTGAGCCACTCCTTGTCGTTACGCTCGGGGAAATCGACGCGCGTGTGCGCACCGCGGCTCTCCGTGCGTATGATCGCGCTGCGGATGATCGTCTCGCCGCAGTCGAGCAGATAACCAAGCTCGAGCGAGAACGTCAAGGCTTGGTTGAAGACCCGGCCCTTGTCGCCGACGGCAATCGTTTCGTAGCGCTTTCTGAAGCCTTGGAGCTTATCGAGCGCCTCGCGCAAGCCCGCTTCAACGCGATAGAGCCCGACCAGCTCGTCCATCATCGTTGCCAGTTCGAGGCGCAGCCCCGCGTTGGTTTCGCCGGTATACGGCCGATTCAGCAGGTCGCGCAGGCGTTCTTGCTCACTTTTCAGGAGCGCCTCACCGCCGGTGCTCGCGGGCGTGCTCTTTGCGTAGTCGGCAGCGACTTTACCCGAACGGCGGCCAAAGACGATCGTGTCGAGCAGCGAGTTGGCGCCGAGACGATTCCCGCCGTGCACACTGACGCAGGCGACTTCGCCCGCAGCATACAGCCCCGGCACGGCCGTCGCGCCCTCGACGTCGGTTTTGATGCCGCCCATCTGGTAGTGCATGCCGGGCCGAACCGGGACCGGGTCTTTGACCATGTCGATGCCCAGATAGTCGAGCGCCATCTCGTGAATCTGCGGAAGCTTTTTGAGGATGACGTCGGGGCCGAGATGGCGCAGATCGAGCAAGACGTTTCCGTCGATGCCGCGTCCTTCGCCGATCTCCGTCGCTTCAGCGCGTGACGTCACGTCGCGAGCGGCAAGCTCCATCTTATTTGGCGCATAGCGCTTCATGAAGCGCTCGTTGAGCGAGTTGAGCAGATACGCGCCCTCGCCACGCGCGGCTTCGGTCATCAAGAAACCGCTACCGGCCAGCGTCGTCGGATGGTATTGCACCATCTCCATGTCCATCAGCGGCGCGCCCGCGCGATACGCTAGCGCATAGCCGTCTCCGGTGCAGATCAGCGCGTTCGTGCTCGGCTCGTACAGCCGGCCCAGTCCGCCCGCCCCGACGATGACCGCTTTGCAGCGCAAGAGGTGCAGCTCGCCGGTGACCATTTCGAGCGCAACCAAACCGCGGCACGCTCCGTCTTCCATGTAAAGCGCGGTCGCGAACCATTCTTCGTAAACCTTGACGCCGGCTTTGAGAATCTGGTCGTAGAGCGTTACGAGCAACGCTTGTCCGGTGATGTCGCCGACGAAGTAGGTCCGGGCCTGCGACGCGCCGCCGAAGGCTCGCGTTCCAAGCTTTCCGTCGGGCCCGCGGAAAAAGATGACGCCCATGTGCTCGAACTCGATGATGTCGCGGGGCGCTTCCCGAGTCATCGCTTCGACCGCGTCCTGATCGGCGAGATAGTCGCTGCCTTTGACCGTGTCGAAGGCGTGCGATTCCCAGCTATCGGTCTCGGCGATCGCGGCGTTGATGCCGCCTTGGGCGGCACTCGAATGGCTGCGAATCGGATGCACCTTCGTGACGATCGCCACGTCGGAACCGGCGCGCGCGGCCTCGAGCGCGGCCCGCATGCCCGCCAAACCCGCGCCTAAGACTATGACGTCGTGATCGGTGATCACCGGCGAGTAGTTTCCCTAAAAGAGTCGGCGCCATTCCGAACGCCTGTTCGATAGGTTGAATCGTACATTTGGCTACGCACTAAGGATAGGGCTCCGCTCGCACCCCCGATATGCGTTTCGTAGCCGCCCTAGCCGCCGGCGGCTTTCGTCGCAGTAAGCCTCTCGACTCACCACGTCAGGAGGCCTCATGCTACAGAACGTTACGACCACGCCCGCGCGCCGCTCGCTCGAGTTCGGCATCTACCGCGATGGCGACAATAATCTCGATGCCATCCAGGAAGCGACGCTCTCGCAAGCGTTGCACACGAGCGCCCGCGACTCGAACATCGAGTTCACCGTCGAAGACACGACGACGCTACGCGCCGGGGCCGACACGGTCAGGTCGGGGCGCCTGCACACCGAACGCTACACGATCTCCGACGGCGGCGTCGGCAACGTGCGCTCGGGGGGAACCGACGACATGAGCTATGAACCGAGCCTAGCTCGATTCGTGGCTCGCACGCTCGACAACGCGGAGGCCAGCGGCGCGAAACAGACGTGGATCGACCTGGTCGATCATGGCGGCGGCGACGGCGGCGGCCTCGAGACGAGCGACGGCAGCGTGATGTCGATGCCCGATATTGCCAAAGCAATCTCCGACGGCCTCGCGGCGCACGCGACCGCCCACCCCGAAGATGCCCGGCGATCGATCGACGGCATCGTCGCAAATCAATGCCTCATGGACACCATGGGCTTCGCTGACGCGCTCTCCAAGGCGGGGGTGCGGTATCTCGCCGCGAGCCCGGAAACGATGCTGGCGCCGGGCGTTCCAAGCGACGTCGCTCATGTGATCGCGTCGCGCGAAAATGATCCGAGGGCAATGGCAAAGGGCGTCGTTAGCGACGTCATGCGGACCAAGTACGACGCCGGCGAGTTCGGAGGGTTCGGGCCCGCCGCCGCCTTCGACGTGCTCGATCTGGATCCAGCGAAGATGCGAGTCGCCGAAGCCAGCATTAAGCGTCTCAACGACGACGTCGGCGCAGAGGCCGGCGCAAACGGCGTGCGCGGAATCGTCCGTGAGGACGCCCGCGCGATTCAAGGGATGGTTCGCTTTCCCGAGGCTTCGAAAGACATGCCGTGGCGCGCCGACCGTCCGGCGATCGCCTTCTACGACACGCTTGCCGGCGACGGCCGTTTGGACGCGCGCCTTCGCGGCGATGCAGGCGCCGCTGCAGCCGCGGTTCGCGGCTTGGTCTTAGCGCACGGGGAAAGCGGCGAGTTCGCGCCGTTCGGCGGCGCGGATTACTCCGACGCGGCCGGACCGACCGTTCACCTTCCAACGACGCGCAACCAGATCGATCCGTGGGCATCGGCCGGCGTCGTCGAAACCAAGAACGACTTTTACAACAACGTCGACGAGGCCGCAATGACTCGCGTGCTTGCGTAGGCTCCTATTGGAGGAGGCGGACGTTTGAGGGGTAGATTGGGCGGTTGAGCACGCGCTCGAGCGTTTCGGCCGGTGCGAAGAGCGCGAGCTCGCAGAAACGCGAAAACGCTTCGCGCGTCGCTTCGCCTTCGGCATACCGCTCGTTACGCTCCATCTCGATTCGCCCGCTCACCTCGAGGAATCGAACGAAGCGCCCGTCGTCGTCTTCGCCAACCTCGACCAACCCCGAATCGGAAAAGATTCGCAACGCAGCCTCGATCGTGCGGTCGCGCACTCGGTCGATGTCGAGCGTGCCGGCGATTTCGGAGTTACCGCCCCGCACCACGGGGCGAGCTATGCTTCGCAGACCGCGGTAGATTTCGCGCAGCCGCGCGAGCGGCGGCGCATCGAGGTCGATCAAGAACTCGTTGAGCGTCCGGTCCTGCGGCCCGTAGAGCAGATGAATTTGCGCGGGGCTGCCGTCGCGGCCAGCCCTGCCGGCTTGCTGATTGAACTCACCGGAGTCGAAGTTGAGATGGAAGAGCACGACGTTGCGAACGTCCGGCAAGTCGATGCCTTCGCCGAACGCCGATGTGGCAACCACGACGCGAAGCGCGCCCTCTCGAAAGAGGCGCTCGACCTCAAGCCGCTCGCCGTTCGGCATCTTGCCGTGGTAGAACATCACGGTGTTGCCGAGATGCTTGCGCAGACGCTGCGCGACCTTGGTCACCTCGAGCCGCGAGTTGCAGTAGACGATGCCCTTCTCCGGCGGGCCGTCTCGCGCCGAAAAGAGCTCGGTCAGATATGCGAGCTTATCCTTGGTCCCGCGACCGTCGGTGATGTGAAGGTTCGCGCGCACCGTCGGGTCGACCACCCAACTTTCAATGCGCAGATCGTCCACGATACGGCGAAACGTTTCGTCGCCCGCCGTCGCCGTCAGCGCGAGCACCGGCGGATTACCCAGCGACGAAATCGTTGCCGCCAGCCGCGCGTAAGCGGGCCGGTGGCGCGACTCCGCAAGATGATGCGCTTCGTCGACGACGACGAAGGACGGCGTGCTGCGGCCGCGGAGCGCCTCGCGGTGAAACTCGAGAAACTCGGGCGTCGCTAAGACGACGTCCCACGACCCCTCGCGCAGCGCCGCGAACAGATCTTCCCGCTCGTCGTTGTCGATCGAACCGTTGGCGCGAAAGAAGCGCAGGCCCAACGGCTCGAGCGTGCGCCGCAGCGCCTCGAACTGGTCGTTGGCCAGCGCGCGCAAAGGGTAAACAACCAGCGTCTTGCCCGCGCCGGTGAAGGCTCGCATTGCGGCGGCGTATTGAAAGCAGAACGACTTTCCGCGCCCGGTGCCAAGCACCGCCAGTGTGTTCTTCCCGGCTTCAACGCGCTGCAGGACGGCCAGCTGCGCGTCGTGCGGAGCCGCCGCACCGATCAGCGCGGAGCGCACGCGCTCGCCGGTCTCCGCTGCGTCGTCGTCCGCCTCGGGTCGCGCGGCTGACGCATCCACGCGCCGCGAGATGCCCAGCGCTTCACGTTCGATTGCGACGTTGACGCCGCGACTTCTGAAGTCACAACCGGCTGTAGAGGTACCTCCCGTGAGGGAAGCGACGCGCGCGCCGTAGCGTGCGCCCGCGTCCATCAGCGGCGCGATATGCGCAGCGAGCCGCCGGTTGAAAAACCCAAGCTGAAGCTGCCCGTAGTGGACGGCGATGGCGTTGCCGTCGTGTGGATTATCCGCCTGGCGCCGCAACTCGAGCGGCGCGCCTGCCCGCAATCCGGCGATGACGTCTTGGCGCCCCTCAAAAGAGACGCCCGCGAGCTTGGTGTGAAAACGCGGCGCGTCGCCGATCGTTGCGTACTCGTCGTGCAGATACTCGTCGCCCTTTGCGAAGAGGCGCTCGACGAAATCGTCTGCGCTATGTCGAAGGATCGGCGGGACGAAGGGCGGCTGCTCCCCGGCTAAGAGCGCTTCGAACGCGGCCTCCGACGCCGTCGGCGGCGGCAGGCTCTTAGGGCGCGTCGCCCTCGCGGTGCTCTTCGGCGTCTTCGAAGTTGAGGGAGATTTCTTCGTGACCTTGCTCCAAGGCGGCGTCGTGTAGCCCAGCTTCCTGTGCGTCGAGCGGATCGATCACTTCCTGTTCTTCACCCGCCACGAACGGTTCTTCCAGCGCGACGGCGCTCTGCGCGTCGTCGCTACGCCGCTTGCGATAGCGCTGCGCCGGAGCCGGCGAAACGGTACGAGCCGCCTTCGCCTTTTGACGCCGATCGCGCCGCGCCGCGACGATATCCTCGCGCGCAACGCCGCTGGGGCTTTGCACCGAAGCCGCTCCACTGCGGGCGCGCGGCGTCGCCGTTCGACCTTGCGTCAGCTCCGCGCGCCGGCGTTTCGCAGCCGCCTCTAACTGGCGTTTGCGGTAGCCCAGCACGAGCGGCGCCGAGAAGAAGATCGAATGGTATCCGCCCGAGCAGATGCCGACGAGCAGCGCGAAGGCAAAGTTTTTGAGGCTCGCCCCACCCAATGCCAAGAGCGCGACCAGCGTGATAATGACGGTCGCAAGCGTGTTGAACGAGCGCGTCATCGTCTGTTTGATCGATTCGTTAACGATCCGGTCGTAGGGCTGCCCCGCCATGAGCTTGGTGTTCTCTCGAATTCGATCGAGAATTACGATCGTATCCATGACCGAGTAACCGATGACGGTCAGCACCGCAGCCAAGAACGCATCGTCGGCCCGACGGTCGGCCAGCGCATAGATGCCGATCATCATTGCGGCGTCGCGCACCAGCGCGATGACGGTCACCAAGCCGAAGATGTAGTTCCAGCCGAATCGGAACGCGATGTAGATAAACTGAATGCTGAGTGCGATGATCAGTGCCCAAATCGCTTTGGTCAGATATTCGCGCCCGAGCGACGGCCCGACCGCCGTAATCTGCGAGGCCGCGCGATCGACCGGTGCAACGGTGTTGAGCGCGTTCCAGAGCGGTGCCGAATCGTTGGCGTACGCGCTCTGCGTTTGGATCACGAAGCCTTTGCCGTCGGTGCCGGCCGTGGTGACCGATTCGTCGGTGAGGCCCAATCCACCGAGCGCGGCTCGAACCTTGTCGGTCGTCGTCGGCTGCGTGAACTGGACGTCGATGTCGGTGCCGCCGGTAAACGAGAGCCCCAAGCGCAGCATGTGCGACGGCTGAAAGCCGTTGCCGCCCTTGAAGCCGTTGTAGATCATCGACCCGAACCCGATCGCGATGATGATATACGAGATCGTCGAGACGATGCGGAACCAGCCGACGATGTTCCAGTTCAGCCTGCGAAAGAGCACGAGCTACGTCCCCGCCTTGGCCGGCGAAAAGATGCCGAGGTCCGCGCGCTTGACGCCGTAAAGCTCCGGCGTGGTCAGGACGTTGTTGTCGACCAGCACGTCGACGAAGAAGCGCGTGATGAAGACCGCGGTGATCAGCGAGACGACGGTCCCCCAGAAGAGCGTGAAGGCAAAGCCCTTGACCGTGCCGGTGCCGAGCGTGTACAGCACGCCGGCGCCGACGATCGTGGTGAAGTGGCTATCGAAGACGGCGGAAAAGGCTCGCTGGAATCCGACGCGCACCGCGGCGCGCATCGTCTTGCCGTTCCACAGCTCTTCTTTGATGCGCTCGAAGATCAGCACGTTGGCGTCGACCGCCATGCCGATCGAGAGCACGAAGCCGGCGATGCCGGGAAGCGTTAGGGTCGCGTGCGAGAGCGCCAGAATCGCCATCATGACCAGCACGTAGATCGCGAGCGCGAGGTCGGCCAAGAGACCCGGCAGACGGTAGACGACGATCATGAAGATCAGCACGAGGCCCAGGCCCAGCGCCGCGGCCCGCATCGATTGAACGAGGTCGATCTTGCCCAACGTCGGACCGATCGTCTCTTTCTCGATGATCTTGACGCTCACGGGCAACGCACCGGCGTTGAGTTCGTTGGCGAGCGTTATCGTGTCTTCTTGAGTGAACTGCCCGGTGATCTGGCCGCTATCGTAGATCGGGCTTTGGATGATCGGTGCCGAGAGATAGCGATGATCGAGAAAGATGCCCAGCGGCTTCTGAAGATTCGCCGTCGTCAGCTTGCCGAACTTTGCCGGATCCTTCGTTTGAAAGAGAATGTCGGGCTTGCCGCCTTGATCGTAGCCGGCCTGCGCGCCCTTAAGCTCAGAGCCGGAATAGACGACTTTGCCGCTGCTGTCGTAGGCGGTTTTTGAAACGTACAGTTCGGCCTCGGCTTTTTGCTTCGGATCGAGTTTGGGCTGAAGCAACAGCGTGTTCGCGGCATCGGCCTTCTGCATGACGTCGAACGGCACGATCTTATACTCGAGAACCGCGACCTGCTTGAGAACCTTTTCAGCCTGATCCGGATCCTTCACCGCCGGCAACTCGACGAGGATTCGATCGGTGCCGACGTTGCTGATGGACGGCTCGGCAACGCCGAGTCCGTTGATGCGGCGGTCGATGACCTCGCGGGTCTGCGCTTGCACTTGCGCGGTGATATTCGGCACTTCGGCCGTCGGATAGAGCTGTAGCAAAAGCCGCGCCCCGCCTTGAAGGTCGAGCCCGAGACGGATCGTCTTCTGGACGGGGATCACCGCCCAGAGAGAGATCGCGCAAACAGCGATGATGACGAGTGCCTTGAAAGGCGCCTTAAGATTTTTCAGGTTCATTGGAGCCGGTGGAGCTTAGCCTTCCAGCGGCGCCGGGCCTGCCATCGGCCGCCAGAGGCGGCGGCCGGTTACGAGTAATCCAAGCACTGCCAACCCGGCAACCAAGCTGCAGATCGCACCGGCAATCGGCCGACCGTAGATGAAGGAGCCGGTGGCAAAGAGCGCGCCGTACACCGCCGCGACGCCGAGCACCCAGCCCAGGAGCGCCATCGGCAGCGAGTCCGGCGAGGGCCCAAGGCCGCTGGCGCGGCGCACGCGCGCCCAACCCGGCCCGGCCGGGCGCACCTTCGCGTAGAAGGCCGTCAGCGTTTCGTCGCCGACCGGCGGCGTGAGGTAGGTCACAACCACCCAGACGAGCGTCGTGATGCCGATCGTCGTCAAGAGCGCGGTCGTCGAAGCGACGGCGTGCCCGGTGCGGGCGGCGACGAAAAACGCGAGCGCCGCGCCGAACGAGGCAAGCATCGCGCTTACCTCGCTCCAGGCGTTGATCCGCCACCAGAACCAGCGCAATAAGTAGATGAGCCCGGTTCCCGCGCCGATCGAGAGCAACAGGTTGAACGCGTCCTTGGCGTTATCGAGCACGAAGGTGAGGGCGACGCCGACCGCCATTAGGAGCGCCGTCACCAGCCGGCCCGCGAAGACCAGCTCGCGCTGACTCGAGTTCGGCCGAATGAAGCGCTGATAGAAATCGTGCACCAGATACGACGTGCCCCAGTTCAGGTGCGTCTCGATCGTCGAGCGGTAGGCCGCGAAGATTCCGGCAACCATGAAGCCCGCAAAACCCGCCGGCAAGAAGACGAGCATCGCGGGATACGCGACGTCGTTGCCGATGAGGTTGGGCGCGAGCGCCGGAAAGCGCAGTTGCACGTCGTGCAGCGTGGGAAAGACGATCGTGGAGGCTAGCGCAACGACGATCCACGGCCAGGGGCGCAGCGCATAATGCATCGCTTGGAATGAGAACGTGCCGAAGAGCGCGTCGGACTCGGTACGCGCCGCCAGCATTCTTTGCGCGACGTAGCTGCCGCCACCGGGCTCGGCCCCCGGATACCACACCGACCACCAGAGCACCGTCATCGGAATGACGAAGACCGCGAGGACGTTCTTCCAGTCGCCGAAGTTCGGCAGAATCGAGAGCGTGGCGGCATTGTGGCCGCTAAAGTGTGCGATCAGGCCGTGTAACCCGCCGACGCCCGGCGCATGAATCGCGAAGTAGGCCGCCGCAAATGCCGACGTCATCGTGATGCAGAACTGAATCATGTCGGTAACCATGACGCCCCAGAGCCCGGCGGTGGCGGCGAAGATAATCGGAACCGCGACGCAAATCGCCAGCGTTTCGACGCGCGGCCATCCAAAGAGCACGCCTGCAATCTTCACCAGCGCCAAGTTGACGGTCGCGATGATCCAGCAGTTGAAGAACAGCCCGAGGTAGATCGCGCGGAAGCCGCGCACGAACGACGCGGCGCGCCCGGCGTAGCGCAGCTCGTAAAACTCGAGATCGGTCAGCACGCCCGAGCGCCGCCAGAGCCGAGCATAAAAAAAGACCGTCGCCATGCCGGTGAGCAGAAACGACCACCACACCCAGTTTTCGGAGACGCCCACCGTCGCGCACGAGATTGGTGACGAGGTTGGGCGTGTCGGTAGAAAACGTCGTCGCGACCAGCGAGATGCCGATCAGCCACCACGGCGCTTGACGCGCCCGGCCGCGAAGAACTCCGTGATATTCTTTCCCGCGCGCCGCGCCAGCACGATCGCCGGCACGAAGCTGACGCCCAAAGAAAGGACGACGATGATCCAATCGAGGGACGTCAGGTGCATTGTGCCAGCGCGTTCGGTTCCTCTTGCGCGATGACCTCGGATGTCGCCAGCACGAGCTCGTTGGGCAACTCGCCATAGGCGTAGACGCTGACCGGAATCCCGGAGCGCTGTAAAAACTCGGCAAGAACCGGCCGGAGCGCCGAGGTGCAGACGACCGCGGCGCGATCGCGCCGCGTTCGCTCCGCATAGCGTTCGATCCGCGCACGCAGCGCGAGCGCTGTTGCCGGTTCTAAGGCCTCGGTCCCGCAACGGCACCACGCCGTAACGAGCCGCCGCTCGAACTCGGGATCGAAGATCGCCGGCTCCAACCGGACGACCCCTTTACGGCGCAGCAGATCCGGAACGATAGCGCGCCGGGCCGCTTCGGCGAGTTCGCGCGGATCGCGACTGCCAGCCTCGAGCATCGCTTCGAACACCACGATCGGATCGCGCGGCCACGCGCCTTCGCGCAGCAGCAACCCAATCGCGCGATGCAACGCTCCAAAGGGCAGAGTCTCTCCACCCACTTCCTTGACCAGCGCCGGAACGCTCGATCGCAGGTGCTCGAGCAGCGTGTGCAGCTCTTGACGTCCGACGAGTTCCGTCGCATGCGTGCGCGCGATCTCGGCCAGGTGGGAGCCGAGCACGGAGATCGGGTCGAATACCAGCGCGCCGGCGTTGACTGCGCTCTCGCGCACGTCCGGAAGGATCCACGCCGACGGGAGCTGATACACCGGCTCGCGTTCGATCTGCACCGAGAAACGCGCGAGGACCGCTTCGTCGGCAACCGCGAGGAGTCGTTCGAGATCCAGACGCCCGGCGCCGGCCAAACGATCGCGGACGCGGATGCCGTACGTCCGTGGGTCGCGCGCAAGATCGTCGCGCAGCCGGACCCCCGGAAGCACGACGCCGATATCGGCGGCCAGCGCCCGGCGCACCTCTCCAATGCGGTCGAGCAATGCGTCGGCGAGCGGCGGCGCAAGCAGTTGCGCGAGGTCGGCGCCGATTTCGATCGCCACTGCGTCGACACCCACGAGGCCCAACGCGAGCTCGGGACGGCGCATCGCGTTGCGCTTGACGCGCTCGCGCATGTCGGCCGCTTCGCCTTCGGCGCGCCGGCGATTTCGCTGCGCGAGAGCGGCCATACCGAACGCGCTCGTACCCAGCGCAAAAAAGAGCGGCCGGGGGAGTGCCGGTACGAGCGCCAGTGCGAGCAGTAAACCACCCGCGCTGCGCAAAACGTCGGGCCGCGCAAAAAGCTGCGCCGCCAGGTCCGCACCCAGCGCCCCATCGGTTGCGACCCTCGTCACCATCATGCCCATCGCCGTCGATATCAGGAAGGCCGGCAGCGTGGTGACCAGCGCATTCCCGATCGACAGCAAGCGCGAAGGTCTGCACCGCGTCGAGCGGAGCGAGCCCGTGGTAGGCAATCCCCACGAGAACTCCGCCGGCGAGATTGAGGGCGACGATCAAGAGCGACGCGATCGCGTCGCCTTTGACAAACTTTCCCGCGCCATCCATCGCTCCGTAGAAATCCGCTTCTTGCTGCACGGCTTCGCGCTTGCGGCGCGCGCCATCGGCGTCCAAGGCGCCGGCGTGCACGTCGGCGTCGATCGCCATCTGCTTCCCAGGCATCGCGTCGAGCGTAAAGCGAGCGGCCACTTCGGCAACGCGCTGCGAACCGCTGGCGATGACGACGAACTGGATTGTCACCAAGATCGCAAAGACGATGATACCGACGACCAAGTTTCCACCAACGACGAACGCTCCGAATGCTGGAATGATCGCGCCGACGGCGCCCGGCGTTGCTCCGTTCGTAAGGATGAGCCGGGTCGCCGAAACATCGAGCGAGAGCCGAAAGAGGGTTGCGACGAGGAGCGCCGGCGCGAAGGCCGAGAACTCGAGCGGATCGTCAACCGTGACGGAAAGCAAGAGCACGAGCGCCGATCCGAAGACGTTGATGCCGAGCAAGAGATCGAGCAGCCACGGCGGCAGCGGCACGATCAAAACCGCGACGATCGTCAGCAGCAAAGCCGCAAAGATATAGACCGCGCGCTTATGCGAGCTCATCACGCGATCTCGTCGGCGCGCAGCAACGCGGCGACTACCTCCGCGACGGCGAGGTAATGCGCCGGCGTAATCGGCTCGCCAGGCCGCCCATCGCGATAGAGCGCACGCGCCAGCGCGGCGTCCTCCACGATCGGAACTCGGTGGATCGCCGCGAGCTCGCGGACGCGGGCGGCTGCCTCGTCCCGGGCTCGTACCAGCACCTCGGGAACGGGAACGCGCGGCGGCCGATAGGCTAAGGCCACCGCCACGTGCGTCGGGTTCACGACGACGAATGCCGCCTCTTTGACCCGCGCTAAACCGCTTCGAAGCAAGGCGCGGTGCAGCGATCGCCGTCGCCCTCTCGCCACCGCGTCACCCTCTTCTTCCTTTATCTCGCGTTTGCGCTCTTCGAAGGTCATGCGCAGCTTTCGCAGCCACGACGTGCGCGCTGCGCCGAACTCCGCCAACGAAAAGATTAAGCCAACCGCGCCGCCCGCGAAGGCCACGCGTTGCGCCGCGGACCACACTTCGTCAACGGTCTGCGGGAGATTTGGCGAACGAATCATCGCCGCGGCGGCGGCCGTTAGCACCGGCGCCATTGCCAGCGCCGCGCAGAGAAATGCAAACGCCGCGCGCAGCGAATGGCTCACCGTCTCGCGCGAAAGAATTCGTCGCATGCCCTCGATCGGGTTAAGCCGCTCGATCTTCGCGGTTATCGGCACCAGCGCGAGACCGCCGCTTTGAGCAATGCCGGCGATCGCCCCCGCGATCGACGCGGCGCCAATCGGAACGAGCGCGACGGCCAGCACGAGCGCGCACGCTGCGGGCGGCGCGAACGATTGCGAGCGGACGATCGCGTCGGCCGCGACGGATCCGAAGCGCGCCGCGCTCGCGACAACCGCCAAACCTGCCGCCGCAAAAGAAACGTTTGCCGCAAGCTCGCTCGCGCGCGCAACGTTGCCTTCGCGCTTCGCCTTCGCGATGCGCCGGGGCGTCGCTTCGAAGGTCTTCTCTGCACCGTCGCTCACTTCACCATGCCGGGAATTAGCAGCATCGGCGGCGGCACGCGGCCGGCGGCGAGCGGCACGACGATCGCGGTTGCGATCAACGCGGCGGCGAACGCCAGCGGAAAGGCGAGCGTAAACGTTGCGAAGCGCGGAATCACGCGAGAGAGCGTGCCGAGCGCGATTTGGACGACGAAGGCCAGACCCACCGCCGGGGCGGCGACTTGCAGCGCCACCACGAGAAAGTTTTCGGCGAAGGCGGCTGCGAACGAGGCCCACCCACCTGCATGCAGCGCCGCTAGCAGGGGAATGCGCGCGAAGCTCTGCGCGAAGCCCAGCAACGTCAAACGGTATGCGCCGGAAAGAAAGAAGGCGCCGGTGAACGCCAGCGACCATACGCGCCCGAACCCGCTCGGCGCTACCAGCACGACGCTGGGCGCGATGGCTTTAACGCCGACATAATCATCGACGATCCGGCCTCCCGCGTAAGCGCCGTCGTAGACCAGCGAGGCCGTCATTCCAATCGCGCTTCCCAGCAAGAACTCGACGAGCAACGCGGCGACGAAGGCGCCCCCGGTGACGCGAGATTGCACGCTGCCAAGGCTCGGCGCGATAAGCATCGCTAAGACGAGGGCAAATCCGCCGCGGAGCGGCGGCGGGAACGCTTGGATGGGAAAAGCCCGGAGCTCGGAAGACAAAACCGGCGCAGCGTGCAAGAACTAGCAAGCCGCGCTCACCATCCTGCGCCCAGCGACGGGATGGCGGCCAGCGCTCGATCGAAGAGCGTCACGAGCAACTGCATCCCGGCACCGCCGAAAACCGCCACGGTCAAGCCGACCGCGAGGATCTTTGGTAAGAGCGTCAGCGTCTGCTCCTGCACTTGCGTCGCCGCCTGCACGACCGCGACGGCAGTTCCGACCAGCGCGGCGACGGCCAGCATCGGCAACGCGATGACAGCGGTCGTAAGCAGGGCGTCGTGCAGCAATCCTTCGAGGGCGCTCCATCCGTTCACGCTACACGGAGGCCATTACGGTCGTTTTACGGCGTTGTTATGCTCCTGGAAGCGTGGAGCGCAGGGCGCCACGCGCTGGCCGCCAGAAGCGACGAGACGATAGCGCGCGTTGCCGGCGAACGGTTGAGGGTATAGAAGTGCAGTCCCGGCACGCCGCTCTGCAGCAACCCGAGCGCCTGCATCGATGCATACGCCACGCCCAGGTCTTCGACCGCCTTGACGTCTCCTTTGCGCGCTTCCATCTCGACGCGCAGCTTCGGCGGGATGCTCGCACCGCAGAGCGCGACAAACCGCTGTATTTGGCTGAAGTTCGTGATCGGCATCAATCCTGGAAGGATCGGCAGGGTGATACCGGCGTCGCGGACTCGCCGTTCGAACGCGAAAAACTGCGCGTTGTCAAAGAAGAGTTGCGAGACCAAAAAATCGGCGCCGGCTTCCGCCTTTAGCTTCAGCGCCGCCAGATCTGCGTCGAGCGTCGCCGCCTCCGGGATGTTTTTCCGGGTAGCACGCGGCCCCGATGCAAAAATCGTAGTTGCGCCGCAACATGGCGATGAGCTCGTTGGCATGTGCGAAGCCTCCCGCGGCTGGAACGAACGGCGCGCCCGGGGCGGGATCGCCGCGCAACGCCAAGACGTTCTCGATGCCGGCACGTGCCAGCTCGTCGAGCAGCGCCCGCAGTTCGGCGCGGCTGGCACCGATGCAGGTGACGTGCGCGACCACCGTCAGCCCGATATCGCGTTGAATCTCCTTCGCGAGCGCGACGGTTCTGGCGCGCGTCGACCCGCCGGCGCCGTAGGTAATCGAAACAAAAGCAGGCCGCAATGGCGCAAGCGCCTCAATCGCCGCTACGAGTTGCCGCGAACCCGCTTCGTCTCTGGGTGGAAAGAACTCGAACGAAAAGAACGGCCGCTGATTCGCGAGCGCGTCATTGATCCGCATTCAGCGCAGTTCCTTATCGAAAGCTGCCTGCGACGCCTCCGCAGAGCAGCGCCCAACCATCGACCATGACGAAGAGCAGCAGCTTGACCGGCAGCGAGACGACGGGCGGGCTGAGCATCATCATTCCCAGACCCATCAACATCGCGGCCACCGCCAAATCGATCGCGACGAAGGGCAGGTAGAGCGCGAAGCCGATCGCAAACGCGTTGCGAAGCTCGCCGACGACGAAGGCCGGAACCAGCACCGTGATCGGTGCTTGCTCGCTCGGGCTCGGGCCGGCGGTGGGCGACTCGCTCGAAGAGCGCGACGTCCGCCGCCCGCGTCTGTCGTAGCATGAACGACCGCAGCGGTCCGCATCGTACGCGTCAGCGCCTGTGATGGCGAAAGCCGTCCTTGCGAATACGGATCGAGCGCATCGCGGCCGATTTGCTGCGCGGTGGGCGCCATCACGACCAACGTCAGGACCAGCGCCAAACCGGTGAGGACGGCATTGGGTGGCAGCGCCGAGGCACCGATCGCCGAGCGCACCAGTGAAAGCACGACGACGATGCGAACGAAGGAGGTGCACATCACCAGTACGAGCGGCACCAGGGAGAGGATCGTCAGGCTGACGAGCAGGTCCAGAGGCTGCGCGCCGTGCCGGCTCGCGGAGCCCAAAAACGTCTCCAGGTTCACGGCGAATGTTTAAATGTGAGGAGCTCGGTTATGCGCAGACCAAAGCTCTCGTCGACGGCGACGATCTCGCCGCGCGCGATCGGCCTGCTATTCACGAGCAGTTCGACCGGCGCGTTCGCCGCTCGGTCCAGCTCGACGACCGAACCGGTTCCCAGCTTAAGGATTTCGGCAACCGACATTTTGCAACTGCCGAGTTCGACCGTTAGGTGCAACGGTACGTGCATCAATAAGCCGAGATTATCGGCTTCGGCAGTCTTCGCCGGGTCTGCCGCGGGCGGGTTCACGTCTCCCCGCCAACAGCTTCGACGTGAAATGCATAGCGGCCATTTCTAACACCGCACGTTCCGCGCGCCACGCTTCGCCCGTGCGCGCGCAGCGCACATCGCTGCAAGTCGTGCGGGCTAAACGTCAGAATCGACCCGGGACGCAGCCCTGCCACGGCGCGGCTCGGAATCCGCCCGAGGTCGAGCGTTGCGCTAGCAGTTAGCGAGACGGCCGCTAAGTGACCGATTTCGACGCACCCCCGCGGCTCGGGCGACGGATCGCGAGAGAGCGCTATCCCGATGCGGGCCGCGACGGGCTCCTCAATGAGAAGCTCGAAGTAGGTTGCATAGCCTTCGATCGCGCCGACCCGCTCGACGCACCGGTTTTCCCGGGTTCCGCAAACCGATCCGAGGTGCATTGCAATCGCGTTGACCGTACGATCCAAAACGTCACGTTCGATCGGCGAAAGCTCGCGTTCGCGGTGGACGTACCCTTCGCCGAAGAGCGCCGCAACCAATGCGAGCGCGTCGGCGGAGCGGAGAACGATCGCGGCGTCGGCAATGCTCCCTCGCACTCGATAAAGAACCGCACCATCCAGGATCGTAGGCCACGCCGGCAGCGGCGGAATGGATGGCGCGAAGAGCCGCATCTCAACGGGCGAACTCAAGATTGAAGTAAGCGTCTCGCGAACGCCGTTGGCGACCACGCACGCGGCGCTGGGCGGCAGAGACGATCGCGGCCCGAATACAGGTTTGCGGATGCGTTTGCTCATTTCACTAGGTCCATCACCGTCTTGCCGAGATGCGCTTTGGCCTGCTCGGCCGCCCGCAGCGCATCGAACGTAATGTAGGCATCTTTGAGGCGAGCGAGGCTCTCGTCGAGGTCGATGCGGCTTCGCTCGCGCTGCATCGGCCGCAGGGCCGGAAAGTTTACGTCGCCGGGGATTCCCAGTTGAGGCTGCACCCCAGGCGGCGGGACGCTGCGGTTGCCGTCCGCCGTTTCAAGACGAGTGCCGGCTGGAAAACGCGCCAGCGCAACGCGGCCGGCCACGACGCGCTGCGTCTTACGCGATGCGCTGCGCGGATCGACGGTGGTGCGCTCGTAGACGAAGCTCCCATCGCGTTCGATGCGGGGATCGCTCGCTCGTCCGAGCGCTTCGTCAACCGCGTCGATTCTCAAATCCGAAAGTTCGCTACCCGCAGACGCAAAACCGCGGATCGGTTCTCCCTCGCCATCGAGCAGCCGGCCATCGCGAAGGGCAAACGATCCATCGCGAGTGTAACCGACCTCGCCGCGTTGGTTGCGCGTGACGAAATAAAGATCGTCGGCGGCGCCGACGGCAAGCGGGTCGAGGGTGAAGTCGGACGCGGGGCGCGCCGTTGCGACGTCGTCGTATCGCGCGGCGGAGCCCGGCGTAAACGCGCGGCGAACGTCGTCGGCGCGTTCGCTGATGCGATCCAGCGCGGCGCTGAGGGCCGGATTTAAGAACATCGTTCGCCTCGCATTTCGAGATCTAGCACGAACCCGCGCGCCGCCAACGCAAACCTGGCGTGCGCTAAAGCTCGCGCGACGACGGCTCTCATCTGGGGGCGGCAGAGCGCGACCAGGGTCGCGACATTTCCATTCGTCTGGAGGATCACGTGAACTCGGGCCTCGCCCCGGCCCATCGAAAACGTCGCACGTTTGATCTGCGAGGCGGAATACGCGAAGCGGCGTTCGATTCGCAGGCTCAGCGGCACCGCGTCGCGATCCGCCGGTACTCGAGGCTGGTTCGGCTGCGCCGTTATCTTCGACGCCTTGCTTTGCCCGAAGTGCGCAGCGCGCGTTCCGGGGGCTCGTGGCGAGGACGGCTGGGTATCGCGCTTCGGCGCCTCCTCGTTCGGCATCGCAACCGTGCGAGGGCCGCACTCGCGCGACGAAACGAGGCTCCGATCCGGCCGAGACAGGTGAAGGGCCGAGTACCACGCCTGCGAGAGCGCGCGACGGTCGATTGCCGCGAGCGGCGCGGCCAGAATGCTCACTTCGAGCTGCTGCATCATCATTGCACGATGGTGCCACCGGCCTGTGATCCGGCATTGGTCGCGAGGTTGCCGACTTGAGAACGCCGGGCATAGCTCGCCATGACGTTTCGTACGTAGCTTCTCGTCTCTTCATAGGGCGGGACGCCGCCGTATCGCCGCACCGCATCCGGTCCGGCGTTGTACGCCGCAACGGCAAGTTCGACGTTACCGAAACTGTCGAGCAGACTTCGAAGATAGCGCGTTCCCCCGGCGACGTTCTGCGCCGCATCGTATGAGTCCGAAACGCCGAGACCGGCGGCCGTCTGTGGCATGAGTTGCATCAGGCCGCGCGCGCCGGCGCCGGAGGTCGCATTTGAATCGAACGCAGATTCCCGTTCGATGATCGCTTCGATCAATGCGGGGTCAATGCCGTAGTCGGCGGCGCTAAGCTTGACGAGCCGCTCGATTTCCTCGCGCGGCGTTCGTGCCGTTGCCGGCGAAGCGGCCTCGTTCGATCGCGCATACGTTGCTTTGACAGAGCTGTTAAAGACTGCGGCGTCGATTGCCGGGCCCGATGAAATCTCGCTTATGCGGCGTGCGACGGCCATTAAATCGTTATCGATCTCCATTCTCGTCCTCCAGGACTTGCGCAAGCTGCGCGAGCTGCGACAACGTCGCGCCGCGATCGCATCGCTGCCGGCTCTGACGCAAAAAACTCTCGATTTGGCTCTCGATGGCAACCGCCGCGCGTGCCGAACGCTCCGCGGGCTCGATGCCCAAGCTACGCGCGTCTTTAATCCGGTCCAGCAGCGACAGCGTGTGGCGCAAGGTACGCGCATCGCGCAGGTGCGTTTCGTCGGCGACCATCTCCATCGTGCGGCTGGTGCTGCTCAATACATCGACGGACGGAAAGCGTCCGGCGTGTGCGAGCGCGACCGAAAGACCGATGTGCCCGTCCAACAGCGAGCGCGCTGCTTCGCTGACGGGATCGCGATCGTCGCCGTCACTCAGGACGCTGGCGATCATTGTAATCGAGCCGCCGGAGACCGCGCCGGCAACCTCCACGAGGCGCGCCAGCTCCGCGAAGACGCTGGGCGGATAGCCCGCGCGGCCGGCACTCTCGCCGGAGGCGACCGCGATCTCGCGCGACGCCGCGGCAACCCTCGCCAGACTGTCGAGCACGAGGAGCACGTCGAGACCGCGTTCGCGAAGCGCCTGGGCGTGCGCGACGGCAACGTGCGCCGCGGCCACCCGCTCGCGGGCCGGACGGTCGCTCGTCGCGCAGACGACCGTCGTACGGTCGTCGCAGCGCGCGATCCAGTGCTGCGCCTCGCGTCCGCGTTCCCCCGCCAACGCAACGACGACCGCGTCCGCAACGCAGCCGTCAACCAGCGACTCCAGCAGCGTCGTCTTTCCGGCGCCGGGCGCGCCGAAGATTCCGACTCGGGCACCTCGGCCAATCGTCAAAAGCGCGTCGACCACACGAACTCCCGTCCACAGCGGCTCGCGGATCGCGGTGCGTTCGTTGGGTCGTGGCGAATGAAGCTCTAACGACACCTGGCGGCCGCGCAGCGCCGCTCCGCCGTCGAGCGGAGCCCCCGTAGCGTCGACGGCCCGGCCAAACGCGCACGTGCCGAGAGAAAGGCGCGGTTGCACCCTCATGGCGCACATGCAGCCACCGCGCTCTCCAGCCGTGCACGCAGGCGTAAGTCTATCGTCCCGCTGCGAAGCTCGGCGATGACGTCGCCGGGCACGAGCGTCTCGTCGAGAACCGAGTCGATCTCAAGGCTGTCCAACGCGCTACGGTCTCGCGGATGAACGCGCACGCTGAGAATTCGCTCGCCTGAGTATCGCTCGCGCGTCTTAGCAACGATGGCCGCAACGTCGGCGCCGGCCACCGTCAGCTCGCGCGCCAGTACGTTCTCGGCGATCTGCGCCAGCAGCTGCTGCACTGCGACGTCCAGCGCGTCCGCCAAGGCGGCGCGAAAACGCCGAATCACGCCGAACGTGGCAGCAAACTGGGTGAAGCTCTCGTCTGAATGCGAGCACGGTGCGAACGTCTCGCCGGCTGCGGGAGCTTGAGGAAGGGAAACGACAACCGGCTCTGGCGCCGGGGGACGCAAGAAACGCGCGAGCGGGACGAATCCCTCAGACATGACGGCGCAGCAGCTCCTGCGCGTCGTCGATGAGCGGTGAGTTGCGGCGCTGCATGCGCCGTACGATCGCCTCTCGTTCGTGTGGTGGATAGAGTTCGAGAACGGCGGTGGCCGTTGCCGCGGGAAGCGCACTAATGATCGCGGCTGCGGCATGGGGCGGTTCCTGCTCCAGCATGCTGCGAACGCGCGCGGGCGCGAAGCCCGCGGCCGCCTTGGAGGCACGCTCGACGGCGGCGCGTTCTATCAAGGACTGTAAGAACGCGGTCAACGGCGGCATCGCGAGTCGCACGCAGATCACGAGGCCCAGAGTAAAGATGAAGGTAGGCGCGAGCGGTGCGATCGCTCCGTAGAGCAGCCACCATCGGTCCCTGCGCAGCGTTGGAGCGCGGCGAAAGTCCACCGCTTCCACGGCGAGCAGATCTCCACGGCGCGCGTCGTAGCCGACCGTGGCGGCGGCCAGGTCGCGAACCTTCGCCAGGTCGAGCGCGCGGCTCTGATCCACAAAGACCGCGGTAGAAAGGCGTTTGAGGCCGCCGGCTTGCGCTACGGAGAGCAGCTCGTGCGTTTCGCTCCCTCGATCCTCGCCCTCTTCGAGCCGTCGATATCGCTTGCCGCCGCCATCGTAACTCTCGCTGCGTCTCGTTCCCGCAATTTCTTGTGCGCTGGTTGGCGTTCGGCGTAGCTCCCGCTCCGAGGTGCGCTCGCCGGCGTACTCTGCCCGTACGCGCACGATCGTCGCACCGTCGCCGAGCGCCGCATCGAGCGCCGATTGCAGCGAGCTTTGGAGTTCCGCGGCATCGCCGCCGGACGTCCCGCCGTCGCCGAGAGCGACTCCTCGATCGTCCAAGATCGTGACGTGCGCCGGCTGCAGCTCAGGAACGCTGGCCGCTACAAACGCCCGCACGCCGTCGATCGCTTCTCGCGAAAGCCGCGCGCCGGCGCGCAGTCGCAGCCGCACGCTTGCGCTCGCGTCGCGCGCGGACTCGTCGGCAAACTCCGGCGCTTTCGCGGGAGCGACGATGACGCGAGCGTCGTCAACACCGTCGATTCCACGCAATCCCGCCTCAATATCGCCGGCTAGGCCGGCACGCGTCTGCGCTTCCACTACCGCTTGCGGCGTAAGTACGCCGATCGTCGCCAACGCTTCGCCGGTGCTCGAGAGGTGCGGGTGCGGAACGCCGGCGAGCGAGAGGCGCAGCAAAAGGTCGTTCCGCCGGCCCGCATCAACGACGACGTTATCGGCTGTGGGGGTGAACGTTACGTTCCAACTCGCCAGCCGGTCCTCGACCTCGCTCAACTGCTCGGGATGGAGCGGCGCGGCAAAGAGCGAGACCCGAGGCGGGTGTGCTGCGATCGCCGCTGCCAGCGACACGACCACGGCAAGGGATACCGCGGCGCCCGCAACGACGCGTGCCGTCGCTGGCAACGAGTTCCACCGAGCCAGCAGCTGCGTCAGCGCGGGCATGGTTCTAAATTTGCATGTTCAGGATCGATTGCACCGATTGCGCGATACGCTGCGCCGTGGCGGTTGCGACGGAGAGCGCTACGTCCGCCCGCGCTCGTTCGTACACGGCCTCTTGCAAGGTTCCGCCGCCATCGGCAAAGGCGTCTTCGGCGCGCTCCGCACTGCCTAGGATCGCGTCGAGCGCGTCGAGTGCTTTCGCGAAGCCCCCGGCGTCGCGGCCGCCGGCCGCGGCGACCGGCGCCGCGTCGGGAAGCAGCTGCTCGACTCTCACAACCGCTCCAAGTCGATCGTCTTTTCGGCCAGCGTTTTGCCTACGTCGAAAATCGAGGCGTCCGATTCGTAGGCGCGCGAAGCGTTCATCACCGCGATCATTTCAGTTAAAATGTCGACGTTTCGGCCGCGCTGCGTGCTCGTTCCAGCGAACTCGACCTGCGCGTCGCCGTCGTCGGAAGACACGACGCGAAACTGCGGAATCAGTCTCGGATACTCGCCGTCGGGCCCCGCAGCCTCGGCGGCGGCAACGTTGCGTGCCGCCACGTCGAGCGCCGCGCGCTGGGCGTCCATTCCGCTGGCGGCCGCATCGAGCAGATCGACGGTCATTTCGTCACCGCCTTGATCTCCTCGAAGCGAGCGTGCTCGGCGCTCAGCAATGCTTCGGAAAAGATCGCCGCCGCGGCTGTCTGCGCCATGGCGGCGTCAGCGCTGCGCCCCCCCTCTTTGCCGGCGTTGGCGCGCGTCACCGCTTCCTGCGCGTCTTCGAGCCGAGTGCGAGCCCGGGCGAGCCCATTTCGTAAGGAATCTCCCACATCGAACATGGGCACGATCCTAACAGCACCCGGTTACCACGGAGATTACGTTAGATTGATGAAGTATGACGGGTACGAGGTCAATATCGGGATATAATCGAGACCTCACCCCTCCGAGACAAGGAGAAGTCATGCGAATCTTAAGATCGCTCCCTGCATTTATGGCGGCAATTCTCTTAGCCGCCCTTCCGCTGCCCTCGCCGGCCCAGTTTGCCGTCGGCGTCGGCGTTTCGATCGGCGTGGCCCCGCCGCCGATTCCCGTCTACGCACAGCCCGCGGCGCCCTATCCGAACTACCAGTGGACCCCCGGCTACTGGGGCTATGGATCGGCCGGATACTACTGGACCCCCGGAGTTTGGGTCGCGCCGCCGTCCGTCGGCCTCTTATGGACGCCCGGGTACTGGGGCGCCAGCGGCGGCGGATACGGATGGACCGGCGGCTACTGGGGAGCCAGCGTCGGCTTCTATGGCGGCGTCAACTACGGAGCCGGCTATTATGGCAGCGGCTTCGTCGGCGGCGCTTGGGCCGGCAATCAGTTCCGCTACAATACGGCCGTCACGAACGTGAACCGGACGAACATCCACAACACCTACGTGAACAAGACCGTCATCAACAACAACCACTACAACAACAGCTCTCACGTTAGCTACAACGGCGGCCATGGTGGAACGACGGCCAAGCCGACGTCGGGCCAGGTTACGGCGCGTCAGAACGGCCGGGCCCCTACCACGGATCAGAAAAACCAGGCGAAGATCGCCAGCGAAGACCGCAATCAATACGCGAGCGTGAATAAAGGCAAGCCGACGTTGACGTCTTCCCAAAAGCCGTTCAGCAGCACGAACAAACCGCCTAACGCCGCGCCGGTAACGACTGCCGACAAGCAACGCGCGCAGAGCCAGATGAAGTCGGGCGGTTCGAATACGAATAAGGCACCGACGACGCAAAACAAACAGGCCGCGCCCACAAACCAAAACAAACAGGGTGCGCCGACGACGCAAAACAAACAAACGGTGCCGAAGACGCAAAATAAACCAGCCGCGCCCACAACGCAGCACAAGCCTGCGTCGACGACGCAGCACAAGCCCGCGCCCACAACGCAGCACAAACCCGCACCGACCACCCAGCACAAGCCCGCGCCGCAATCGAAGCCCCCGAGCGGACAAATGAAGCCGCAGGGTGGCGGCCAGGGCAAGCCGCCGCCGAACACCGGAAACAAGAGCAAACCACCACCGGCGCGCTAAGTCGCGCTCGCGCAGGGGCCCGCAAGGGCCCCTGTTTTTTTACTCTCGAGCGCGCCAAAAGCGTGATGTGAGAGCGAGATGAACGGCGCGTTGGAAGGGCCTGATGAACGGGTAAGAGTTGTATGAAAGCGCTGCGGACGCATGAATTCGTCCGCGTGAGACCGCTTCTTTGCGGATATAATTCAAGCATCCACTCCGGAAAGGAGAACATATGCGAATCTCAAGATTGCTTCCCGCGCTTCTCGCGGCTGTTTTTATCGTATCTCTTCCCGTGCCGGCACCGGCACAGTTCGCAATTGGCGTCGGCGTCACGGTAGGCGTGGCTCCGCCGCCCCTACCCGTTTACACGATCCCCGTCGCCCCCGAGCCCAACTACATGTACACCCCCGGCTACTGGGGCTGGGGAGCGTCCGGCTATTATTGGATTCCCGGCGTATGGGTATCGGCTCCGGCACCCGGCCAGTACTGGACGCCGGGTTATTGGGGCTCTTACGGCGGCGCCTATCGCTGGAACGCCGGCTACTGGGGCCCTCGCGTCGGATTTTACGGCGGCATTAACTACGGATTCGGTTACTTCGGTACCGGCTTCGTCGGCGGCACTTGGGCGGGCCGCGACTTCAGATACAACACTGCCGTTTGGCCCGTGAACCGTACCTACATCCACAACACCTACTACGACAAGACGGTCATCAACAACAACTACTACAACCATTCTCGCGTCAGCTACAACGGCGGTCACGGCGGCGTCTCGGCGCGCGCGACCAACGCCGAACGCTCCGCGTACGCGGCCCGGCGTTATACGCCAACGTCCGAACAGGTTACTCACGCGCGTTATGCGGGACAGGATCGCACCTTCTACGCGAAGACCAACGGCGGCCACCCGCCGGTAACCACGACGACCCACGCGTATAGCGACAGCAATCGTCCGGCGCACTACGGCACGGTCCACGGAACGACCGTCACGCATTACAACGGAACGATGAACGCGCAGTCTCACCCGGCCGGCGACCAGGGACACAAGCCTCCGAAGCGCTAGACCTTACATCGCAAAAGCCAAACGGGGCCCTCTTGGGGGGCCCCGTTTAACTATCGCGCGATCGGCAGGCCTTGCGAATCGCGAGGGACGCCAAGCATCAAACGGGTCACTTCGTCGTAGTTTGCGATGCCCGCGGCGATGCGATTGCTTTTCAGATAGGTATTGTACGTGCGCCACGACCAGTTCGCGAGCGTCACGTTGATATGGCGCGCGTTGCGCCGGCGCAACGCGAGAAAATCTTGCCACACGAGCGGAACGAACTCGCGGTGGGCGTAGTGGCGCTTCTGCGGCAGATAGAGAAACAGCGCGAACCAGCCCGCGTACTGCACGGCCGGATCCTCCGAGCGCAGGCAGGTGACGATCGCGAGATAGTTCGCCTCGTCTTCGCGAGCGTACGCCGCGACGTGACTCCATTCGTGCGCGTAGTCGAAGGGGCGCTCGAACCACAGTAGATCCGAAGCGGTCGCGACGTTGAGGGTAAAGGGGTTGATGAAACCTTGGGTTCCCGTGGCGACCATAAACGGATCGGCGACCGTCGGCTTGGCGGCCCCGACGAGCGGAGCCCACGTGTCGCCGGCGCGCTGCACCGCCGGCAGCCAAGCCGCGCGCAAGGCAACGAGATCCAGCGGCTGCGTCGCGCGCGCGTGCGCCGTTTCTGCCAGAGCATTCATCTGCGAGATCGCGCGCCTTTGCAGAGCGGCCGCGGCCTGCGGCGTCACGCGGGCAGGATCGTAGCGCACGCGCGTCTCGAGCGGCGCGCGCGCATAGTTCCACGCCCAGCTCACCTCGAACCATACGGCATACAGGCCGACGATGGCGGCGCAGTTCAAGAGCAGCGCCCCGACGTGCGCGGCACGGCGTCCGCGGTGTGGCGCGAAGCGCACGATCAGCCAGACGATGGCGACGACGCCGGCGAGCGAGGCCGGGTCGCCCAGCGACCACGGCAGCGCGTTTGTAACCGGAAAAGCGGCGTGTTCCCAAACGGGATACGCGCCGTTGGAATATGAGTGCTCGATCCAGGAGGCCTGTGGTTGTACGAGCAATGCGACCGCGCCCAGCGCGATCGCGGCGAACTTGAGGCTGCTTTTTAGCGTTTGCTGTATTGGAAACGCTTACGGGCGCGCTTGCGGCCGTACTTCTTCGATTCCTTTTCGCGCGGATCGCGCGTCAGGAAGCCGTTCTTTCGCATCGTCTCTTTGAGCGACTCGTCCATTTCGACCAGCGCCCGAGCGATGCCGTGGCGAATCGCGCCGGCCTGGCCGGTCACGCCGCCGCCCTCCGCTTTGACGCGCACGTCGAAGCGCGAAACGCTCTGCGTGGCTTCCAGCGGCTGGCGCACGATCATCAAGAGTTGGGGACGCGAAAAATATTCGTCGATCGGCTTATTGTTAACGGTGATGATGCCTTGGCCGAGCATAAGCTTGACGCGAGCGACCGCGCGTTTGCGCCGCCCGGTCGATTGAACTACTTCAACAGCCTCGTTCAAAAAATGCTCCTACGGCAACGACGACGGCTTCTGCGCGTCGTGAGGATGCTGCGCACCGGTGTAAACGTTGAGGCGGCCCAGCTGCACGTCGCGCATGCGATTGCCCGCGAGCATCCCGCGCACGGCCTTCTCGACCAGCCGTTCGGGGTGCTTGTCGGCCATTTCGCGCGCCGTTTGCACGCGCAGACCGCCGGGATAGTTGCTGTGGCGATAGTAAAGCTTCTGGTCCCACTTCTTGCCGCCCAGCTCGACTTTTTCGGCGTTGAGCACGATTACGTGGTCGCCGTCGTCGATGTGTGGGGTCCAGGTGGGCTTGTGTTTGCCCGAAAGCGCACGCGCAATTCGCACGGCAAGCGTTCCGAGGCGCTGCCCCGCGGCATCGACGACATACCACTGATGGTCGGTCTCCGCGGTTTTCTGCTGATAGGTGCGCACAACCAACGAATCTTACGGGAAAGCCCGCTCCCAGTCAAGGAGCCGACGGCTCACGCCAGGGCGATCTTACCCGGCAAGGCAAGCGAACGCCGGCTCGCGCAGGGGCCGGGATCGGGTTGCAGGCAATGCGCAAGTGAGGTCGGTAAATTGGCATGGTCTGAAGGAGGCACGCCCATGAAGACCTTCGCACCGATCAGGAATGCCGTTAGCAGCGGCGCGTTCATGACGTTGGTTGTTGCATGCACGACACTGCCGTCCCCGACGCATGAACCCGTCATGATGCCGGCGATTGCCCAGCCGCCCTCGACCTATCACGTGCTGCACAGATTTGATCTTCTTCGAACGCAGGGCGGAGCCGGAAATCCTGCCGGCCCTTTGGTCGACGTGGACGGAACGTTCTATGGCACAACGCACCTGGGCGGCCTGTACGGCGATGGGACCGTTTACAGCATTACCGCCGGCGGCGTGAAGAAGCGCCTTTATAGTTTCGGAGCCAATAGCTCCGACGGGAAAAAGCCGTCAGCGGGTCTGATCGTAGTGAACGGTACGCTGTACGGTGTGACCGCGGTCGGCGGCGCGTGTGGCTCAAGCTCGACAGGGGCAGGGGGAACGGTTTTCAGCATAAGCACGACCGGGACGGAGACCGTGCTGCACAGCTTCTGTTACACTGATGGAGAGAATCCGCAGAGCGAATTGCTTGCCGTCGATGGAACGCTCTACGGCACGACGACGACGTTCGGAGGTTCGTCGGGCAACTCCGGCGGCACCGTCTTCAGTATGACTACCAGCGGTGGATTCAAGGTCTTGCACAGCTTCAACGGGGCGAAGGGCGATGGTTTTTCGCCGTCGGGGCCTTTGCTCGACGTAAAGGGGACGCTGTACGGCACGACCGGCGCCGGCGGGACCAGCGACGGTTCCGGCTGCGACTGCGGAGTGTTTTACAGCATAACCACGGCCGGCAAAGAGAAGGTGCTGTACACTTTTCAGGGGAGCCAGCAAGGCTCCGACGGGGACAGTCCCGGCGGCGCTCTGATCGATGTAAACGGGGTCCTCTATGGAACCACGTTTACAGGCGGCACGGGGTCGTGCTTTCAAGAGATCGGCTGCGGAGTCGTCTATAGCATAACGACCAGCGGCGCGGAAACGGTGGTTTACCGCTTCAGCAGCGCTTCGCACGGCCAAAATCCGAACGCAGGCTTGCTCGACGTAAACGGCACGTTTTACGGCACGACGGAATGGGGCGGCGGCGGCTCGTGCGAGCTTGACACGACGCGTTTCCTCGGCTGCGGCACCGTCTACAGCCTCACCGCGAACGGCGCGGAGCGGGTATTGCACGCCTTCATCGGCGGCTCAGACGGGGCTCACCCGGAAGCAAGTCTGATCGATGCGAACGGCACCCTGTACGGCACGACCAGAGAGGGTGGCTTCAAAACGAGATGCGCCGGCAACGGCTGCGGAACGGTGTTCGAAGTTCAGTAGGAAGCCGCCAAAACGGGCGGCTCGGCGAACGAGTCGTAGCCGTCGTCGTAGCGGACGCCGGCCAGGTAAAGGCCGTGGGCCGGCGCGATCTGACCGGCCGCCGAGCGATCGGCCGCCGCGAGCACCCTGGCCAGGTCGCCCGATCGACGCCCGCTGCCAACCTCCACGACCGTCCCGACGAGCGAGCGGGCCATGCGGTGGAGAAAGCCGCTGCCGGCGACCTCGAGCCGGAGCAGCCCGGCGCGTGACTCGATCGTGAAGCGGTAGAGGCTTCGCACCGTCGTGAGCGGCTGGTTGCTCGCCCCAACCGGCAAGATCGCGCAGAACGAGCGGAAGTCGTGCTCGCCCACAAGTTGCGCGGCGGCCGCGCGCATCGCGTCCACATCGAGCTGCTGGGGAACGTGCCAAGCGTACCGGGCCGTCAGAGCGTCGCGCTGCCGCCTGGGCGCGATTGCGTAGACGTAGGTCCGTTCCAGGGCCGAGAAGCGCGCCGAGAAGCCGGCGTCCACGATCGCCGTTTCGCGCACGGAGCAATCCGCCGGGAGCGCTGCGTTGAGCGCGGGGACGAGGCGCTCGAAGGGAAAGGGCGCGTCCGTCGCCAGCGACACGACCTGACCCGTGGCGTGCACCCCGCTGTCGGTCCGGCCCGCCGCCGTCACTTTGATGGGCTCGCCGAACAGCTGGGAGAGCGCCTTTCCCAAGACGCCCGCGACCGTCCGGTCCACGGGCTGCCATTGGAAGCCACAAAACTTGGTTCCATCGTACTCGATGGTCAGCCGAAGGTGGGTGCGCGCGGCGTCAGCCGTGCTGGCGCTGCAGCGGAAAGAGCAGCACGTCGCGGATCGAGCGCTGGCCGGTCAGGAGCATGATCAGGCGGTCGACTCCGATTCCGATGCCCGCCGTCGGCGGCATGCCGTATTCGAGCGCTCGCACGAAGTCCCAATCGGGTTCGGGGATCTCTTCGTCGCCGGAGATGCGCTCGGCGACCTGCGCCTCGAAACGCGCGCGCTGATCGTCGGGGTCGTTGAGCTCGGTGAAAGCGTTGGAGATCTCCATCCGAGCACAAAAAAGCTCGTAGCGATCGGTGATCTCCGGATCGCCGGAACGGCGCTTGGCCAGCGGCGAGATCGCGACGGGATAGCCCGTAACGAACGTCGGCGCGACGAGCTGCGGCTCGATCACCCGCTCGAAGATTTTGTCCAGCGCGTGACCGTGCGTCGGCGAACGCGGCAATCCCAGCTCGTGCGCGATGGCGGCGGCGCCCGCCGGATCGAGCAGTGCCTCGCGCCGGTATTTTCCGTCGCTGTTGGCTGCCATCGCATCGAGGTACTCGATGTGCGCGAAGGGACGCATAAACGAGATCGTACCGTCGCCGTGGGGCAGATCCGTCCCGCCGCCGGTGACGGTGGCGACGAGATGCGCGATCAGCGCCTCGTTGAACTCCATCATGTCCGACACGTCCCAGTACGCGGCGTAAAGCTCGAGCATCGTGAACTCGGGATTGTGGGTCGTGTCGATCCCTTCGTTGCGGAAGATGCGGCCGATCTCGTAGACTCGCTCCATCCCGCCGACGATGAGTCGTTTGAGGTTCAGCTCCGTCGCGATGCGCAGCTGCATTTCGTGATCGAGCGCGTTACAGTGGGTTACGAAAGGCCGGGCGGCCGCTCCGCCCGCGACGTGCAGCAGCGTCGGCGTCTCGACTTCGTAAAAGCCGCGCTCGTCGATGAACCGGCGCATCTCCGCGATCAAACGGCTGCGCATGATCATCGTTTCGCGGACGTCGGGGTTGACGATCATGTCGACGTAGCGCTGGCGGTAGCGTTTCTCGACGTCCTGCAAGCCGTGCCACTTGTCGGGCAACGGCATCAACGATTTACCGATGGCGACGAACGAGCTGACGTGGAGCGTCAGTTCGCCCATCTTCGAGCGGAACATGTAGCCGCGCACGCCGAGCAAGTCGCCTCGCTCGAGATCGGCCCAGTCGGCGAAGGCGTCGTCACCGACCTCCTGTTTGCGGACGTAGATTTGCAAGCGTCCCGTGCGGTCCGCGAGGTCGGCGAAGACCGTCTTGCCCATCGTGCGCTTGGACAGGAGGCGCCCGGCTAAGCTCCAGCCCTCGGCCGCCGCGTCCTGGCCAGGCACGAGAAATGCATAGCGCGCGAGTAACTCCGCCGCCGTCGCATCCACCTCGCAGCGGCGTTGAGCGAACGGATCCTTGCCTCGCGAACGCAAAGCGGCCAGATTCTCACGTCTGGCCGCCACGAGTGCCGCTTCGGTCTTCCCGAACTCGTCCAAGCTTACGACGCCTTCTTGGCAGCCTTCTTCGGTGCGCTGCTCTTGATCGATTCGATCTTATACTTGACCAGCCCGCGGGGCGTGGCGACGTCAACCGTCGTTCCCTTTTTATGCCCCATCAGGGCGCGCCCCAGCGGCGATTCGTTGGAGATGCGATGGTTCGCGGGATCGGCTTCGGCCGACCCGACGATCGCAAACTCATAGCCCTCGTTCTTCTTCAGTTCTCGGACTTTGACGACCGCGCCGAGATGCACTTCGTCGGCGACGTACTCCGACTCGTCGATGAGCCGGGCATTGCGGATCATCGCCTCGAGCTTGAGAATGCGCCCCTCGATGAAGGCCTGTTCCTGCTTAGCGTCTTCGTATTCGGCGTTTTCGCTCAAATCGCCGTATTCTTTGGCTTGGCGAATGCGGTCGTTCACCTCACGCCGATGGACGCTTTTGAGCTCGTCGAGCTCCTGCTCCAGCTTCGTCAGACCCTCTTGGGTAAGCACGATCTCTTTGTCGTTCAACCTAGAACCTCACGCGGCTCCGCAGCTCAGAGCCCATAGCTTTACGTGCGTCCTTGCGAACGCTGGCGCGGTTTGTTCTCAGCGGCCCGCTGGAAGGCCTTCTCTACCCAAGCGGCCCGAGCGGAGGCGCTAGGACAGCCTCACGACGCGAGGCTCGAGCCGGAGTTCGCGCAGGAGCCGCTCGTAGTCGGCGGGCACGACCTCGCTCCACTTCTTCCCGAGCAGCGCTAAGAGCGCCGCTTCCAGGACGTTGGTCCCGAACGATCGCCCCGCGATTTCGGGGGTGCTCGTGATCAGCATCTCGACGCCGCGCGCAGCCAGATCTTCGACGTTACCCGCCGTGACCGTGTTCGTCAAAACGATCTTTCCATCGAGCCGGTCAGGCATGAACTGGCGCATGAAGTGAAAGTCGCCGGCGATAATTTCGGCCTGCTCGTAGTAGTGCGGATACTTTGGCTCCGGCGGCTTCTCTTGCTTTTTCCCGGTCGGATAGAAGAATTGAAACGGGAGCTTGCACGCGTCGGGAAGATACTTTTCGGCAAGCTCTTCAAACTCGGTAAGCCCGCGCACCGGCATGTCCTTGTCGAGCGCGAAGATAAAGTCGCCGAAGAGCACGTCGGCTCCGGCATCCACGAATGCCTGCGCCATTCCGAAGCGGTCCAGCGCGCTCACCATCAGCACGCGCTTCCCGCGTAAATCGATCCCGAGGTCGCTTTGCATAAAGCCCACGGCCTGGCGCTCTAGCGTGTTCTTCAGGCCGCTTCCGTCAACGATCGGCGTGATCTTCGCGGCTTCGAGCAACCGCAGGCCGTCGCGTAGCGCGTAACGATGGCGGCCGGCGTAAAGATAGACGTCGATGCCACCCAGACCGATGGCGTCGACGTGGCCGTCGAGCTCGCGGACCATCGCAATCGCAGCATCGAGCTTGCCGTCCGTCCCGACGCGCGAGATATCGAACTCTTCCCCGAGGAACGTGGCGTCGGCACGATGATCCCGGCTGCTCGAGCCAAGCGATACCGAAACAACCTTCTTCACGCGATCACTCCAGCGGCGGCGCGAATGGCGGCGAGCTTTTCGGGTGTGATTGCCGCGTCGAAGGCGCGCATATCTGCCAGCTCAAAACCGCAGCGCGCCGCCATCGCCTCGATCTCGATCACCTTCTCGAGCTTGATTCCGCGCCCGAGCGTGTAGGGCTCGAATCGCCCTTCGAGCGCCAGAATCATCGTCTCGCTCATGCAGGCCAGCGCCGTGCGCGCGGGCAGATTTAAATCGAACTCCGTTCCGGGCTCGCGGACGCGTTCGAAGCGCGGGTGCCCCGGGACGCGCATGTTCCCGCCTTCGACCACCAGCACGTCGGGCCGCTCGGCGGCCACGCGCCGGCTCACGTCGTGCGGCAGCGACAGCTCGCAGACCACCGCGCCGATTTGCAGATCTTCGGGTTCGATAACGTCTTGCGTCGAGCTGGTCGCGGTAAGGATGAGTTGCGATCTCCGCACCGCGCCGGCAATGTCGGTCGTATACTCGCTGGGGCACGGCAATCCGCCGGCGATCTGCTCGTGAAACTTACGCAACCTCGTTTCGTTACGCGCCAAAAGAATGATGCGCTCGACCTTCGGCGCGATCAGCTGCAGGCAAGCGGCGCCGATGGAACCGGTGGCGCCGACGACCGCCGCCGTGCACGAGCGCGAGTCGATGCCGAGTTCGGCGGCGCCGCGGAACAGGCTGGCAACGCCGGCGGCGATCGTTAACGAGTTACCCGTCGTGACGGGGATCGGCGAACGCGCGTTGATCGTAATGCCGCCGTCGCCGACTACGCCGGTGAAGGCGCCGAGGCCGGCGATTTGCGCACCCAACTGCGCGCCGATCTCGATCGCGCCCAACACGCGTTCGTAGACTTTTTCGCGGGGAAACTCGACGATCTGCTCCGGCAGGAGCGTCGCGGCGACGAACCAGCCTTCGGTTTCACGCCCGTCGGGGGTGCGAACGCCGGTCACGTGGACCGCGGCGTACGGCGGCATCCACTCCATGATCTTGCGCAGTATCGGCTCGCCCTTACCCTTTGCGCCGGGCTCGTAGCGGGCGATGTCTTCGAGCGAGAGCGGGTGAATAACGAAGCAAAACTTGTTCATCGCGGCGCTTGCTCCGCTTGTCGTTTGAGCGCGGCAAGCATCATCTCGCTGTTCTCGCGCACCTTCTTTTCCAGCGTCGGCCCGATAAGCTCGGCGAGCGTCGGGACGCCGAAATCAAAATCGACGCCGAGAACGACGTGCGTACGGCCGTCACGGTGCTCGAACGTCCACGCGCCTTCGAACTTGTCGAGATCGCCCTCCAACAGCGCGTAGTCGATGCGCAGCGCGGCGTCGTCGAAACGATCCTCCTCCGTCCACTCGATCGGCGCCTCCTCCACGAGCGTCTTCCAGCGCGAGATCGCACCGTCGGGGCGCCGTTCCAGAATCGTCACGGTTTCGACGTCGGGCATGAACTGGGGAAATCGTTCCTGATCTTTGGCCAGCTCGTAGACGAGTTGGGCGGGCGCGTCAATCACGATCGTGCTTTCGACATACGGCATCGCTGGTGGGACTACAGCTGCCCCAGCTTCGCAAAAGCGGTTGCAACGCCGCCGCGCAACGCCTGCAGCGCCTGGTCGATCTCGCGTTCGCTGACGATCAGCGGCGGCTCCAGGCGAATGACGCGCTGCTGGTTGAGCGTCCAAGCCGCGGTCACGCCCGCTTTGAGCATCTCGGGAATGATCCACCCGCCATAACCTTCGTCCTTCAGCTCCACGCCGACCAACAACCCGAGGCCGCGCACTTCGCGCACGACCTGCGGATACTCGCCGGCAATCGCGCGCGCGCCGTCGAGCAGCCGCTCACCGCGAAGGCGGGCCAGCTCGGCGAGACCTTCATCTTCCAACACGTCCATCGCGGCGAGCGCTGCCGCGCACGCCAGCTCGCTGCCGCCAAAGGTCGAGGTGTGCAGCAGCGGCGCGTGCGCGAACGCGCGGTTCCAAACGCTCGGACGCGCGATAAAGGCACCGACCGGCACGACGCCGCCGGAAAGGCCCTTGGCCAGCGTCATGACGTCGGGAACGACACCGTCGCGATTGCAGGCAAAACGGTACCCGCAGCGACCCAATCCCGTCTGCACTTCGTCGGCGACAAAAACCGCGCCGGTGCGATCGCAGGCCTCGCGAACGGCACGCATATAATCCAGCGGCGGCACGTTGACGCCGCCCTCGCCCTGCACCGGCTCGACGACGAATGCCGCCGCGCCGGCGAGCGCTTCATCGAGCATGCTCGTTTCACCATACGGAATGCAGACCGAGTCGGCGAGCAACGGACGAAACGGCGACTGAAACGTTTCACGCCCGCTCACCGAAAGCGCGCCGAGCGTTTTCCCGTGATACGCATCGACCGTGCCGACGATCTTCGCCCGTCCGGTAGCGGCGCGCGCGAGTTTGATTGCGCCCTCGATCGCCTCCGTGCCGCTGTTGCACCAGAAGGTAATCTCCAAGTCGCCCGGCGCGAGCTCCGCGAGCCGCCGCGATGCGCGGCCGAGCACAACGTTGAACATCGTTTTTCCGGATAGCGCGATCAAATCAAGCTGCGCTCGCACCGCCGCGACCACGCGCGGATGGCGATGGCCCAACGTGAACACTCCGTAGCCGCCCGCGAAATCGAGATAGGCTTTCCCGTTTTGATCCCAGATCGTCGCGCCCTCCGCGCGCACTTCGACCGGCGATCCGGAGAGCTTCATCACGCGCGCCAACGGCGGATTGACGAACCGCTTGTAGTTCTCGTACGTCTCGGCCGCAAGTTCTTGCGGCGACGCCGCACCATAAAGCTCGTCGCGCTGATCGATCACGCCACGGCCCTTGCTATTGCAATCGTTCCGCGTGCAGTTCTGACTAAACTGCGGATGCGGGTTTGAGTCCCGCCAGGGGCCACCGCTTTGGCTAAACGCCTTGACGCGGACCGGTCGTCCGCGCTAAAGTCGAGTTGTTTAGTCAGAGCTGCAGTTAAGCTACGGAGAAGCGGGGTCAGAGAAATCTGGCCTCGTTTCTTTTTCGTGCAGAGATTATCGCGCTGCTCGATCACGCTACGGCCCTTGCTATTGCAAACGCATCGCGTGATAGCGGCGAAAACCCTCGTAGCTTAATTGAATAAAGTCCAGCCTTGACTAAGCTGGGGATGCGGGTTTGAGTCCCGCCGGGGGCGCTCGCCACAACTAGGCACCTTGACGCAGCCCAGTCACCTGCATTAAAATCGAGGTGCTTAGTCAAGGCTGGATAGCTTTTCAAAGCTACGAAAAGCGGGGCGGGAGAAATCCGGCCTCGTTTTTTGTTCACGCTGCAAGCCCTTGTGTACAAATGCACTGGCGTGATAGCCGCGAAAGCCCCCGTAGCTCAATTGAATAGAGCAAAGCGATGACGAAGCTGGAGGTGCGGGTTTGAGTCCCGCCGGGGGCACTCGCCATCAATAGGCATCTTGACGCGGCCTCGTCACCCGCACTACAATCGAGAAGCTTCGTCATGGCAATGCAGCTCGTTGAGCTACAGAAAAGCGGGGCTGGAGAAGTCCAGCCTCGTTTTTTGTTCATGCTGCGACCAACGGTGTGGATTCGAGGCGCGAGATCGTTGCTTCGACCGTGCCGATCGTTTCAGCCGCGCTCTCCATGCGCATGATTCGCTCGCGCAGCATCGCGGCGCCCGGGATTCCCTTGAGATAAAGTGCCAAATGTTTGCGCATCTGAGGAACCGCGCGCGCTTCGCCCAACTCCTCGACCATGGTTCGGTAGTGCACGATCGCAAAGCGCAGACGATCGGGCGCACTTGGGAGCGGGCGCGCATCGCGCCCTTCCATCAAGTCTCGAATTTGCGAGATCAGCCACGGATTGCCCAGCGTCGCACGTCCGAGCATGACTGCGTCGACCCCGCTTTCGCGCATGCGCTTCATCGCCAGGTGCGCGTCGTCGAGATCGCCGTTGCCGATCACCGGAATGTCGAGGCCGCGTTTGAGGCGCGCGATGTGCTCCCAATCCGCCTCGCCTTTGTAAAACTGTTTTGCAGTCCGTGCGTGCAGCGTCACCGCCTGCACGCCGGCGCGCTGCGCGCGCTGCGCGACCTCGAGGTAGACCAGCGCGTTCTCGCTCCAGCCCAACCGCATCTTCACCGTGACCGGACAGTCGACGGCGCCGACCACCGCGCGGACGATCGCCTCACACCGATCGGGATCGCGCAGACAGGCCGACCCGCCGTTGGTCTTGGTCACCTTCGGCGCGGGACAGCCGAAGTTGATGTCGACGATGTCGGCGCCGCACTCGCGCACAACTTTGGCGGCGTGCGCCATCGTCGCCGGGTCGTCGCCCCAGAGCTGCGTCGAGACGGGTTTCTCCAAGCCGTGCTGGTCGATCATCTCCATCGTGCGCTTGTTCCCGTGTTGCAGCGCGTTGGACGACACGAACTCGGTCACCGTCAGGCCCAGGCCGAACGGCCGATAGAGCGCGCGCATCGTCCGGTTCGTCACGCCGGACATCGGCGCTAGAATCAAGGGCGGCCAGATCTCGAGCGAGCCAATCTGCAGCGGCTTGGGGCGCATCATTCTAGGTTAGACCACCTAGCTCGTCGCGCCTCGGTTCGCACGCGGAGCGATGGAACAGATTCAGTCCGACGAGGCTCAAATAGGGATCGACTGCATCGATGACGGGCGTCTGCTTGGCAACCACGTCGGCGAGACCGCCGGTCGCGATGACTTTCGCAGGAACGCCCATCTCCGCCCGGATCCGCTCGACCACCGCCTCGACTTGCCCCGTGAACCCGTAGACGATGCCGCTCTGCAGCGCCTCGTTCGTGTTGCGGCCGATCGCCCGGCCCGGCGCCTCCAGTGCAATCTGCGGCAGCTTGGCGGTACGCCCGATCAGCGCGTCGATCGAGACCGCGATTCCCGGTGCGATCGCCACCCCGAGATACTCGCCTGCCGAGGAGATCGCGATGAAGACCGTGGCCGTGCCGAAGCTCACGACGATCAGCGGCGCGCCAAAGCGCCGCACGCCGCCGATCGCCGCGGCGACCAGATCGGCGCCGACCTCCGACGGATTCTCCGTCACGATGGAGATGAGCTGCTGCGTTTGCGGTTTCAGAAAGACCGGGGTCGCCTTGAAGAATCGCACGCACGCGCTTTCGAGTACGGGATCGAGCTTCGGCACGACGCTGGCAATCGTCACGGCGTCGATCGCCTCGATGTCGATGCCGCTTGTGGCAAAGAGCTGCGTGAAGAAGACGCCGTATTCGTCGGGCGTCCGCCGCAGTTCCGTCGTCACGCGCCAGGTATGCTGCAGCTCGTCGTTCGAGAAGCAACCGAGTTTGGTTTCGGTATTGCCGACGTCGATCGTCAAGAGCATCGCATCAGTTCCTCGACCGCGTCGAGCAGTCTGGCCGCCAGCGTCTTCTTATCGGAGCGTCCCAGCTCGCGGCGTCCGTCGTCGCCCCACAGGAGCACCAGCTCGTTGTCGCCGGTCCCGAATCCACGCTCCCCGCTCACGTCGTTGACGGCGATGGCGTCGAGACGCTTGTCGCGCAGCTTCTTGCGGGCGCGCGTCTCGTGCTCGCCGGTCTCCGCCGCGAAGCCGACTAGGAACGTCGACCTCTTGCGCTCACCGAGCGCCGCGAGGACGTCGGGATTCGGCTCGAGCCGCACGGTCAAATCTTCCCCGCTCTTTTTGAGTTTCGATTCGCTATGCTCCGCGCGGGCGCCAGTCCGCCACCGCCGCCGTCGCGATCGCGAGGTCGGCACCGACCGCGTGTGCGAGCGCCGCCTCGTAGAGGTCTTGCGCGCGTCGCGATGCGCACGACGCTAACGCCGGCCGGCGGTTCGAGCTGCGTTGGGCCGAGCAGCAGCGTCACGGTCTGCACCGCGCAGCGCGGCTTCGCGCGCGAGCTCGATGCCGGTAGCACCGGTCGATGCGTTGCTGAGAAAACGCACCGGGTCGAACGGCTCTCGGGTCGGACCCGCGGTGATGGCGACGCGCTTGCCGTGCAGCGACTGCCTCCGCGCCAGCGCGCGGTCGAGCGCTTGGAGAATTCGTTCTTCGCTCGCTAAGCGCCCGACGCCGCGTTCGCGTTCCGCGAGAAAACCGCGCTCCGGCTCGACGATCTCGTAGCCGCGCGCGCGCAATGCGGCGAGATTCGCCTGCGTCACCGGATCTTCGTACATCGCCTCGTTCATCGCGGGCGCGAGGATGCGTGGAATGCGCGCCGCCAGCAGGGCGGCCGTCAGCAAATCGTCGGCAACTCCCGTCGCCAGTTTTGCAATGAGATTGGCCGTCGCGGGCACGACGAGCACCACTTGCGCCTCACGCACGAGCCGAATGTGAGGAATTCGTTCGGGGAGATCCCAGAGTGACGTGTAGACCGGTCTCGCAGTCAACGATGCAAACGTGAGCGGTGTGATAAAACGTTCGGCTTCGGCCGTCATCACGACGTCGACGTCACCCCCGCCGGTGCGCTGGACGAGCGTGCTGGTCAGCGCTGCCGCCTTATAAGCGGCGATCCCGCCGCTCACGCCCAGAAGAATCCGCGTCATAGCGGCACCCACAAGTTGTCGATCAAGCGCGTCGTTCCAAAGCGCGCCGCGCCGATGACGAACGCCGGCGGGCGAAGCTCTTCGATCGGCTCGAACGTTTGCGCATCGACGATCTCGAGGTAATCGAGTTGCGGCGTTTGGGCTCAGCATTGCGGCGCCCGCGGCAAGCGCCTCCGCCTTTCGAGCGCCGTCTTCGAGCGCGCGCAACGTCGTGCACAGCGCTTGGTAGAGCGTCGCGGCCTCGGCGCGGCGCGTCGAGTGCAAATAGCGGTTGCGGCTCGAGCGCGCCAGACCGTCGGGCTCACGTACCGTCGGCACGACCTCGAGGTCGACTAAGAAGTCGAGATCGGCGACCATCTTGCGCAGCAAGTACGGCTTGCTGCGCATCCTTCTGTCCGAGAAACAGCACGTCGGGTTGCACGATGTTGAGCAGCTTGGCGATCACTGTCGCCACGCCGCGAAAGTGTCCCGGCCGCTAGGCACCTTCGAAGGCCGCGCCCAACGGCTCGACCTCGACGAAGGTCGAAAAGTTCGCGGGGTACATCGCCGCGCGCGTCGGGCGGGAAGAGCGCGTCGACTCCGGCCGCGGCGAGCTTCTCGCGATCGTGTCGAGATCGCGCGGATAGGTCGCGAGGTCCTCGTTGGGCGCAAACTGTAGCGGGTTGACGAAGATCGAGGCCACGACTGCCGCACAGCGCTCGCGCGCACGCCGCACCAGCTCCAGATGGCCTTCGTGAAGCGCGCCCATCGTCGGAACGAATCCGAGAGGCCGCGGCAACGCAGATGAGAGCGCGCGCGCCCGCGCAACCGTAGCGGCGCTTTCCATGAGCGTGGTGGCTACGCGCGCGTCACTCGCAGGAGCGTGCGGCCGACGACGAACGGCTCGCCGACGGGTAGCGGCGCGTCGCCGACCACGGGCTGGCCGCCGAGGCGGGTTCCGTTGCGGCTGCGCAGATCGGTCAGCCGGATCGAGCTGCCGTCGATTTGCAGTCGTGCGTGCTGACGCGAGACGTACCGGTCGAGCGAAAGACAGGCGTCCGCTAGCGCGTAATCGCGCCCAATCGTGATCTCGCGCTCGAACGTCCAGGTGGTGCCGTCGAGCGGGCCGCTAAGCACTTCGAGCAGGTACATGGCCGCCAGCCCTTCTCTAGGGGCTCCGGCGCCCTCCTGGCGCGGCGCCCCTAAGAAATCGCCGGTGAGGGGACGATACTAGAGAGGACCATGGACAATCGACTGGATCAGCTCCTCGAACTCATCGAAGCCGAGCCGGATGGATTGCGGGCCGCAGAGTTTCTGCAAGCACGAGAAATTCTACAAAGCCTCGTAGGTAAGACAGTCACCAGCGCGTCAGTCGAGGACACGCGCATCGCCGTATCGACCTCCGACGGATGCCGCTATCACTTCTACGGCTTTTTGGGCTGCGTGAGGCCCGACTAGCTCGTCAACTCGAGCGCGCGCGCGGCAAAGAGGCCGCCCAAGTAAGCGTGCGCCGCGAGCACACCGCCCTGCACGTAGACCTCGTATGGCGGGCGCAGCGGCGCATCGCAGGAGAGCTCGATCGTAGCTCCGGCGACAAAGGCTCCCGACGACATGAGCACGGGATCGGAGTACCCCGGCACCGGCCCGGGCTCGGGCGTGAAGCGCGCGTTGACCGGCATTGCGGCTTGCAAACCCGCGGCAAAACGCTCGAGCCGCCCGGCCGTGCCAAGACGAATCGCCTGCACGATGTCGGTGCGCCGCGCCCCGGCAACCGGATCGACGCCATAGCCGAGCGCGCCGAAGAGTGCGGCGATAAAATCCAAGCCCGCGCAAGGTTTGCTCGACGACGAGCGGTGCGAGAAACAGACCTTGCATAAAGGCGCGGCCGAAGCCTAGGCGTCGGCCCGAGCGCGGCGCCCAGGCCCGGCGCGTAGAGGCGCGCCGCGACGCGCTCGACCAACTCGCCGTTCCCCGCCACGTAGCCGCCCGCCGGCGCGATGGATCCGCCGAGATTCTTGATGAGCGAACCCATGATCAAATCGGCGCCGGCCTCCGAAGGCTCGCGCTCTTCGACGAGTTCGCCGTAGCAGTTGTCGACCAGTACGAGCGCATCGGGGGCCACGCTTTTGACCGTTGCATCGGCGGTTTCGCACTCTTGCGACGAGAGCGATCGCCGCGGCGCGTAGCCGCGCGAACGCTGAATGAAGACCGTCGGCTTCTCGCTTGCGCGCGAGCGCTTCTTCTACCGCCGGCAGATCGATCGCGCCGTCCGCGGTCAAGCGCGACTTCGCGGTACTCGATGCCCTCGCCGGACGAGGCAATGCGGCGCGTCGCAGATCGCGTTACGAAGCGTATCGTACGGCCGCCCGGAGATCGAGAGCAGCGTCGTGCCCCGCGGCGTGCAGGCCGCCAGTGCGGCGACGATTGCATGCGTACCGCTGACGATCGAGAGCCGAGCGAGGGCGCGCTCCGCCCCGAGAACGCGCGCGAGCAGCGACTCGTAGCGCTCGCGCGCCGGCATCGTCGTAGCCGTAGCCGGTCGTTCCGGCCAGATCGCTCTCGTCGATTCCCTCGTCGAGAAAAGCGGCGAGAACTTTGCGCTGCACGCATTGCTGGGCATCGTAGGTCAGCGAGGCGGTTTGCGCGTTCCGCGCTCGAGCGCCGCCTCCGCAGCGCGCCCGGTTATGCCGAACCGCTCGCACGACTCCGCGATCATTTGCTCTCCGAAAGATGGCGCTCGTAGGCTCGCACGAACGGATAGTACATCACCGTCGCTAGCACGATATTGAAGGCCGCGAGCCCCACGGCGCGTAGATCCTGCGTTGCGACGTACGTCGAGATGAACGTTGGAACCGACGAAGGGACGTAGAATGCGGCCCGCGCAACGAGCCCGATCGCGACCGCGGCATACGTGACCGTTGCGAGCACCACCGGCACGCCGACGAACGGCAGAACCAGATGAGGATTGAAGACGACCGGGGCGGCAAAGAGCAGCGGCTCGTTGAGATTGAAGAGCGACGGCACGAGCGTAGCGCGCCCGACGGCGCGAAGGCGCGGAACGCGCGAGATCGCGAGCAAGCCCGCCAGCGGTAACGTCGCCCCCGCACCCCCCGGAAAGACGAAAAGAAAGAGCGAGACCACGACGACGTACGGAAGCGGCGCGTGCACGGTAAACGCGTGCGTGTTCTGCATCTGCATCGTAAGATAGACCGGCGTTACGATCGCGGCCAAGACCGCCGGCCCGTGCACGCCCGCCGTCCAGAGCAGCGTTTCGACCGCACGATGACGACGAGCGCGAGATACGTGTCGCCAAGCTGCGCGATGGGATGCATCGCCGAAGCAATGGCCGCCGGCAGAGAGACGTGCAGGACGATCGAGCGCGCAAACGTTCCGACCGCTAAGAGCGCGCCGAGCCAATCCGATAGCGCGGGCGCCAACGCGCCGTCGCACGAGCGCTATCCAGGCCGCGGTAATGCCGCAGGCCAGCATTGCGACGAAGAGCCCGGTGGTGCCGAGCAGGCGGAGATAGGCAATCGGATCCGGACCAAACGGCTGCGGCAGCGCAAGCGCGAAACCGCCGACGCTGCCCAGCAGCAAGGGCGCGGCGGCATAACGCGTCGCGCGTGCCAGCCGGAGCGGCAGTATGACGACGAGCGTCGCAGCCATCACGCCGAACGCAGGCAGAAGCGCCGACGCTACGCGCAAGCCCAAGCGGATGCCCTTGGCGGTCGCGCCCGCGACGCCACCGGATGCAAGAACCGCAGGAACGCGGCCGCCAGACCGATGAAGCTCCACGGCAGCGCCTCGCGCAGCGCAGCAACAAACGGCAGTTCGCCGAGCCGGCGCATGATCGGCACGGCCCGCGCCTCGAAGGCGAGGAAAAGCTTAGAGGCGGCGGACGACGGCTTCGACGCGACCGACGATCTCGACATCGCTCGCGTAGATTGGCGCCATCGCGCGATTCTCCGGCTGCAGGCGGACGCGCCCCGCTTCGCGATAGAAGCGCTTGACGGTCGCTTCGCCCTCGAGCATGGCCACGACGATCTCGCCATTTTCAGCATTTCGCTGGGGACGAACGAGGATGAGATCGCCGTCGAGGATCGCTGCTTCGACCATCGAGTCGCCCGCGACGCGCAGCATGAACGCGTCGGATGCGCGCGGCACAAAGCCGGCGGAGATCAAGAACTCGCCTTCGACGTCCTCCTGCGGCGGTGATGGGCACGCCGGCCGCAACGCGTCCCAGGATCGGCATGACCGACCGCATCGTGACCCTGGCACGATGCGCCCGAGCGCATCGCGCGGGGCTTGGTCGGATCGCGGGAAATTAGGCCTCGGCGCTCGAGAGCCTTGAGATGCGCATGGATGGTGGAGGAGGACGAAAGGCCGACGCGCTCGCCGATCTCACGCACCGAGGGCGGGTAGCCCCGCTCGGCTGGTGAAGGCCCGTATGACGTCCAGGATGCTCCGCTGACGCTCCGTCGCCGGTTTCTCCAACGCCGCTTTGCGCATCACTCCTCCCATCGGCAAAATGCCAAGCGTATGGCACAGATGACCGGTACAACCCTATCATAAATCTATGAATGATGGCAAACATACGTTCGTAATCCCTTGACAACGCAAGGCGAGCCACATGCTAAAATGTAGTGGACGAACAGGCGTTTGGCACTACATATAGGAGACAAAGACGGTGAGGATAGGCGCAAAAGGTTCACGCTCATGCCGGCGATCGCGCTGGCGGCCCTGGGGGTCATGGTAGCCCTTCCTATGCTCTCGAGCGTCCGTCTCTACGCAGCGACGGCGCGCATTACTCTACCGTAATCGTCCAGCCGGGCGATACGCTTTGGGGACTCGCTGCCGCCCATGCCGGCCCAAGCGCCGACGTCCAAGAGATCGTCGACCGGATCACCGATGCGAACCACCTTCAGTCGGGCGCATTGCAGCCCGGCGAACGTCTCCGGATACCCAAGTAGCCCTTCGACAGGCTCAGAATGACAAGGCCCCTTCTATAAGCCAACAGCCCCTTCGACAGGCTCAGGATGACAACAACGGTGAGAATGCGCGGGTAAGGCGCCCCTCGACGTAGCCTGTGCTGAGCGTAGTCGAAGCGCTCAGGATGACAAAGCCTGGGACCATGCAAAAATGATGCCTTCACCTCGGCATCATTTTTGTTTTAACGGCGTAGATTTAGCGCTTCCTAGCGGCGAGAGACTAGAACAACGCTGTGCCCTTGATGTTCGTCTAGAAAGCCAAGCCCGTCCATCATCCAGGTGTCGAGGCCGCCCCCCGAGTGTTTCGCGACCTCGCGAACCACATGCAGACGGTCCTGCAGCCAGCGCAGCTCGCTACGCGTCGTCGTGGGAAAGATCGCCGCCTGGCAATCCTCGCAGCGGTAGCCGTACTGCGCTATGTTTTCGCCATCGTGTCGGAGACCAGCTGAAGCGTCGTTTGATAGATCGTGGTCCCCATTCCGGAGACGCCGCGATCCTGCCGCTGGGTCACGTACTCCGCAACGGTCGTGGGAACGGTACGGCTCATATCGTAACCGATCTTGGCCTCCACGTCGGTCGTCACGTTACTCTGGCCGGGCGTGCTAATTTTGCGCGTTTCGCTGATCTGCACGTCGCTGCCGGTCGTGGGTCCGATCACGTAGTCCGCCGTGACATTCATCGCCGGCGAGTTTTGCACAACTTGCCAGTGGCGCTTGGCATCGATGTTCGCCGGGTCGACGAAGTTTTGCCCGAGAAAGCGCAGGAGCGTGTACTCCTCGGTATAGACGGTCTTGTTCGGATCGCAAATGACGTGGGTATTACCGTAAACGACGCACGTCGCCGCCGGGGCTCTCCGCGTCTGCTGGCCGGCCTCGCTGATTGAAACGATCAAACCGCCGTCACTCTGCTTGCCCAAAATGTCGACGGTCATCGTCCCCTTATCGTTCAGCGCACTGCTGTAATGGGACGTGCCCGAGCCCGGATTCGAGAGCGAATTACCGCCGCCGGTGGTCGGGTTTTTACCGCCGCCGCCGCTCGGGGCGCCGTAGTCTTCGGCGGGATTAGCCGAATCCTTGGCGTTGATATCCTGATTCGCACTGTACGTGAAGTTGTAGACGAGCGTAGGAACGGCCGTGGTCTCGGCGCGAGCTACACCGGACAGCAAAACAATTGCAGTCGCCGCACTGGCGGCAGCTAACTTCTTGATTCTCAACATGTCGTCACCTTCTGATTTTGATTCGAGCTGCGCTAGGTTTTCGCCATCGTGTCGGAGACCAGTTGCAGCGTCGTCTGATAGATCGTCGTCGAGGTGCCTTTTAAGCCGCCGTCGGTGTATTGAGCCGCGTACTCGTCGACCGAGACTGGCAGAGAGCGATTGAAGTCGTAGCCGATCTTCGTCTCCACGTCAGTCGTCAAATGCCCTACTCCCGACGCCTTAACAATCCGTTTCTCGCCGATCTGCATTTGGCCGTTGTTGTTGCCGTTGATGCTGTAGTCGGCCGTTACGGTAAGGCTGGGGTTGCTTAAACCGGTCGCCGCCCAATGCTTATTCGCGTCGAGCTGACTCGGATCGACAAACTTCGCACCGAGAAACCGTAAGAGCGTATATTCTTCGGTGTATACCGTCTTGTTCGGATCGCAGATGACGCGGGTGTTCCCGTACACGACGCACGTCGCAGCTGGAGCTCGCCGCGTCTGCTGACCGGCCTCGCTGATATTGACGACCAATCCTCCGTCTTGCTCCGTACCGACCACCTGCACGGTCATCGTGCCCTTGTCGTCAAGGGCGCCGCCGTAATGGCTGATTCCGTTACTGCCGCCGCCTAACTCTTGGGTTGCGACGTCTATAGACTCGACGTTATCGCTCGAATCCCGCGCCTGGATCGCTTGTTTCGAGGAGTAGGTGAAATTATAGACCAGCGTAGTAGGCGTTGAATCGGCACGAGCAGCCGCCGGGGCAAGCAACATTACCACGGTCGCGCCGGCGGCCAAGATTTCCTGAAATTCTCAACATGTCTTCACCTTCTGCTTTTCAAAGCAAACTATGTCGAACTGCGCTATGTTTTCGCCATCGTGTCGGAGACTAGCTGAAACGTCGTTTGATAGATCGTCGTCGAGGTGCCTTTCAAGCCGCCGTCGGTGTATTGAGTCGCGTACTCGTCGACCGAGACTGGCACGGAGCGATTGAAGTCATAGCCGATCTTGGTCTCGACGTCCGTCGTCAGATGCCCGGCTCCAGTCGCTTTAACAATGCGTTTCTCGCCGATCTGCATTTGGCCGTTATCATTGCTGTTGATGCTGTAGTCGGCCGTGACGGTAAGGCTGGGATTGCTCAAACCGGTTGCCGCCCAATGCTTATTGGCGTCGAGCTGACTCGGGTCGACAAACTTCCCACCAAGAAATCGCAAGAGCGTATATTCTTCGGTGTATACCGTCTTGTTCGGGTCGCAGATGACGCGGGTGTTGCCGTACACGACGCACGTCGCAGCCGGAGCTCGCCGGGTCTGCTGGCCGGCCTCGCTGATATTAACGACCAGTCCTCCGTCTTGCTCCGTACCGACCACCTGCACCGTCATCGTGCCCTTGTCGTCCAAGGCGCCGCCGTAATGGCTGATCCCGTTACTATCGCCTGCCAGGGCGCCGGTGTTTATGGACTCGGCGCTATCGCTCGAATCCCTCGCCTGGATCGACTGTTTTGAGGAGTAGGTGAAATTATAGACCAGCGTAGGTCCCGCTGAAGCCGCGTAAGCGGCACTCGGCGCAAAAGACAGTGCGGCCAAACCTGCTGCCGCCAAGACTTTGCTCAATGTAGACATGTTAGCAAACTCACCTCATCGTTGAACTTATTTTGGACACGCCGCGAGTGCCGCATTGAGAGTCTTTCCGGCGACGTCTTCTCGCTTTGAAGTTTCGCGATTGCAGCCACTGCATGCCATCCATAATGTGGGAGAGCGGGTTATAGCCGACCGCCAACCCGGGGATCTGACTTGGGTCGAGCGAGTATGGATTCTGGGAGATGCCCGGCGTATTGGGATCTTGCCAAGGATTCGGAGTCTCCCGAGCCGTTTGGTAGGTGGCGTCGGTGCCTTGAATCTCGGAGATGTACTCCTCGCCGGCGTGCTGAAGCTCGCCCATCTGCTGCGTCTGAACGAAGCCGTTGATCAGGTCGAGCGACGCGCTCTGAAATGCGATGGTCTCCAGCAGCTGCTTCTTGATCTGCGCTAGGGTGGCATCGTCGGCCGGGTTCCCCGTCGGCGCCAGGAGCTTCTCGTCGTCGAGCAGCGTTTGCGCCGCGATCAAATTGCGCGCAATCGGCGACACCAGATACGACATCTGTTGCAGCGCCATGCTCGTCGCGGGCGTAACGTTATTTATCGAATCGCCGCCGACGCCGCTGGCAACCCCATTCTCGAAAACCGCGCGCCCGTATCGCTTGAAGAGCGGCGAACCCTTCGCGATCGTACCGTCATTCTGAAGAATCATCGCGACGGCGGGCCGAACGGATTCGTGCAGGCGCGCGCAAAGCGCGGTCGTTACGATGTGATAGATTTGCGGCGGCGGCGTTGCCGCGGCAACGTCACCGTCGGACCGAGCCTGAAGCGGTAGAAGGCCGGCGCACGCTAGGACGCAGATCAGAACAGCAGCGTTCTCTGCACTCCGGCAATTTTCGCGCGCGCGCTCCTGGCGCCTGCCGCGCAAAGCAGAAGCGGGGCCCCGAAGGGCCCCGCTTTGCATTGTCTCTACGTTTGCGAGGTTGAACCGGTTAGATCTTCACCTGCGCGTTGATGTAGAGGTTGATCGGTGCCGGCGCGCCACCGATAGCGCCGTTGTTGAGCCCACTGGGTTGATAGCTCTGGGTAAACGGCGTGGTTGCGTGGTTGGCCGCCCGGTCGCCGATACCGGTGCCGTTGTAGAAGTTCGACGGATAGAGCGAGCTGTTGAGCACGCCGCCAGCCGGCGAATATCCGCAGACCACGTTGCTGGGTGGGTTCGCCGACGTCCATGGCGCCGAAGTACCACCGAAGCACGAGTGGAAGAGATTCGCGCCCAAGGAGCGTCACTCTGATGGTCGGGCTGACGTCGTACGCTACCTGAAGGTTTCCTACGATCGAGCTCGGCTGCTGGTAGTTATCGAACAGGAACGTTCCCGTTTGCGGATCGGGGATGTAGAGGTATCCGAACTGCCCAGTCCGGGGCTGTGGACCCGTACAGCACGTTGCACTGCAGCGGGTTCGTCTTCGGCGAGACCTTCGTGATCGCGCCACCGATCGCTTTCGCGTCGCCCGAGTTTAGCGCGCAAGCACGCGGGTCGAGACCGTTGGTGTCCAACGGGCTGCCGTAGTAACCGCCGTTCTGGAACGAGAAGCTGGGCGTAATCGCCAGCTTGTCGTGGCGCCAGTTCAGGATCAACGACGAAACGATCGGCGAGATGTAGCTTCCGAGGGCGCCGTTGAGGTTCGGAGCGATGGCCGTGGAGTACGGGTTGTACCAGCCGCTGGTATTGAGAAGCCCCTGTTCCGGCTGATTGTAGTACGGGTTCAGGATGGTATCTTGGCCGCTTGCCGTGCTCTTCTTGTTGCACGAGACGCCGGTGAGGCCTTGGTAGCACGGGCTGCCGCCGCCGGCCTTGGTCAGCGTGTTGTATGCCGCGATGACCTGATTGAGCGCCACCAGTTCGTTGGTGATGGTGCCGCCCGTAGCTGTCGGGACGTTCTGGAACTGTACCTTCGAGTTGGTGTACGTGAAGGCCAACTGCCCAGAGAACCCGTTGCGGCTGAAGTCACCCTTGTTGAACTGGAACTCGACGCCTTGGTTACGATTGACGCCGACCGGCACTTGGGTGACGAAACCGGAGCCGATGAACGTTTGCTGCTGCCAGTTCGAGACCCACGTGTAGAACGGCGTGAGCTTAAAGCTCATATCCGTTCCGCGGAAGTGCTGTTCGTACGAGAGATCGTACTGCCCCGACGAGATTCCCGGAATCGGGTGGAACGGCGAGTAGAACCCGAGGTTCATCGTGTTGTTCCATACCGACCGGTCGTCGCCGGTGAGGCTCGAGTACTGCACCGAAGCCGTGATCGGCGGCTGGGTGAAACGCCCTGCCGAAACGCGCCAGACGACGTCGGGCGATTGCGTGTATGTCGCCGAGAAGCGCGGTTCCCAATAGTTGAGGGTATACGAGCTGGGCGAGGCCGCGGTGAAGTTCGGCGCCGCTATCCCGTTTTGGGTGGTGCCGTTGGGATGAACCCATCCGGTGTGCGGTCCGGCGGGATTGAGTGCCGTGGCTGCCTTATCGCAGTTGCCCACGACGTATTGCGTCGGCGCCGGCGGCGCCGAGCCCGGCGGCAACGGCGCGTCAGGACCTGGTTCGTGGACGCCAGGACGCAGCTATAGTTCGCGCTCATGTTGGCGTAGAACTCGTTGGCGCCCGTGGCCGTATTGGGCATGTCGTACGCGAAGTTGTCGTAGCGAATCGAGGCGTTGATCAGGAACCGGTCGTTGGGACGGAACTGATCGGAGAGCGAGAAGTTGCTGAACTTCGGCGTCACCGCGTTGTACGACCCGGTGGCGTTTCCAGCCCAGAGACTATCGTACGTCGCGCCGGCGTTCGCCGCGGGAGTACCAGCGGCCGCGAACAGCGGAGCCATCCGTAGTCTCGGCTCGCGCTCTGCCCAGTCGGATTTCGCGATGTGCCTGCCGCCACGTCGTAGTAGCTGCTGCTCAAGCAAGGAACCGCGTAGCCGAAGCGTTCTGACCTGATTGTTACCCTTGTATCCGTAACAAGTGAACCCGCCCGGCGTTCCCGACATGTATCCAGTCGGAGAGCCGCCAACGCACGCACCGAGACATCCGGCGTACGCCGAGGAGTTGTTGAAACGGATCACGCCGGCGGTCGTGTAGTTACCGTCGAGCGAGACGAGGTTTTGGTCGTTGAGCTGATCCTGAAAGTCCAGCGCGCCGCCCGACGTGTGAGTCAGGAGCTGGTACTGGGCTGCAAGCGCCGACGGACGTGTATTCGTCGGTCGCACCGAACGAGGGGCTGGCCTCAGCCAGTCCGAGTAGAAGGTGTACGCGTACGCGCGCAGATAGGCCGATTGGCTCAGCGCGTACGTGTATTGGATTTTCGTGATCCCGGTATCGTTCCGGTTGTTGGTCAGCCTTCGTCGTTTGCCGGAATCGGTCCGTTGAACGCGTGCTGTGGAGTATTGGGCGACATATAGACGCCCGGCGTCTTAATGCTCGTCGCGCTCGTCGCAATCGGCGTACCGAACGCCACATTGTACGAGACGTTATCGCCATACGCCAAGTAGGTCGGGCCGCAAGCAATCGGATGCGCCGGACACATGAACGGCGGCTTCCCGAAGCTCGGAGGAAAGAACCGCTTTGCATAGAACAGATTCGGGTTCTCGAGCGCGATGATCTGTCCGGAGCTGCTGCACCCATTGACCGTTAGCCCCGGCGCGAGGCCTCGGGACCGCAGGTCGGCGCCGCCGCCTTCGTGTTATAGAGCGCGTAGATGAACTGATTGTTGCCCGGCCCCATGTCGTTCTGGCTGTTATAGAAGTAGTTGGTTAGGGCCGAGCCGCTCCACAAGACTTGCACGTCGTCGCGAAGGCCGTTTGCCTTCGGGATCCCCATGTGCAGGTTGATGACGTCTTCACGATCCTCGATCTGGCTCGGGCCGGCCGAGAGTCCGTTGTAATACTGCCAGCAGCCCTGATCGGGGTAGTTGAAGCTCTTTGCTCCCGAGAGTTTGGCACAATCGGCTTGACGCCTTGGCACGTGACGATTGCGACGCACGCATACCCTACGCCAAGACCTGATTGGTACCGACGCCGTACCCGATGGCATTTCCTAGGTTGTTACCGGAGAAGATGCCGCCCGGCGTCATGTATCCGGCGCCGTTCGTGTTGTCGAAGGAGCGGTAATCTTGGTTGTAGCCCAAGAGACCGACGTAGTAGCTGAAGTTACGGTCGGGCGTCGAGCCGCCGATTTCGACCGCTGCCTGATGGTAGAACTGCGGGGTCGCGATCCCTAGATTTGCCGTAGCAAAGCCCGGGAAGGTACCGGTCTTGATGACCTGGTTGATGAACCCCGAGGTGCCGGCTGAAGCAACCGACGACGGACCGCCGCCCGTGTAGACCTGCAGTTCTTGCAAGCCTAAGCTGGACTCGGTCGAGGAGTTGTAGTTATCAAAAGCGCGGTTGACCGGGATACCGTCGTACTCAAACGCGGAATAGTAAGAGTTCTGACCGCGAATGTACGCGGCGTTGAAATCCCAGCCCATACCGCCTTGCGACGTCTGGACGCCGGGAACCGACGCCATAGCCGAATAGGCGTTATTGAGGTTGCCGCCGCCGCCCAGTGCCTGTGCGGCAGCTGCTTGCGCGGCGGTGACGTTATACAGGTCCGAGCCGACGCCGGACTTGACCAGCGACGTGCCTGCGCTTGACGTCACGCGCGCGATTGTCACGAGCGCCGGCGTCATGCGGTAGGCGACCTGTTGCGTCTGGTCGGCGAAGACCACGACGCCTGGATACGAGTAAGGCTGATATCCCGACTTGGTGAGGCTGATAGTGTAGGTGTCGGGGCCAAGCGAGAGGATCGTAAAGTGACCTCCCGCGTCCGTCGTTGCGGCCCGGCTTCCCGAGGGAGAGACTGCTTGCACTTGAACGCCTGCAATCCCAGCTCCCTTGGAGTCGGTGATCGTGCCCGCGATGTTGCCGGTGACGCCTGCCAGTGCCCATGTTCCCTGGCTGAGGAACGCCACAAGTAACGAAGCGGCTATAACCGCGCGACGGAGGGTTCGTTGTGAACTCATTGTTCGTTTAACCCTCTATCATTATCGAGTTGTCAAAAGGCGAGCCGCCCCGCTTTCCCTGGCCAAAATGGCCCCAGGAAGTTCACAGAGTGACCCACTGCGCCAAGCATTTGCTCAGGATTGGGTTGGTTCCTTTTAGCATCCCTTAAGGGATGGCAGTCTGGCGCCGTCTTCAAAACTACGCGCGAACCGCGAGGCGTTCGGCAAGCAAGCGTGGGATATCGGACGGACGATCCGCTACCGGCACGCCGGCCGATAGAAATGCGGCGATCTTACTCTGCGGCGTGCCAAAGTTGCCGGAGATGATTGCTCCGGCATGGCCGAGGGATTTGCCCGGCGGAGCGTTGCGACCGCCAACAAAGGTGACAATCGGCATAGCAGGCAGGTGCTCGGCGATGAACGCCGCCGCATCTTCTTCGTCGGAGCCCCCGATTTCGCCGCAAAGGACCAGCGCGCCGGTCTGCGGATCGTTCTTAAACTCGCGCAGGCACTCGACAAATGTCGTTCCGATGATCGGATCGCCGCCGACGCCGACGCAGGTCGACTGGCCGAAGCCGGCCCGCGAGAGCAAATCGACGACCTCGTAGGTCAGGGTCCCCGAACGCGACATGACCCCGACGCTGCCTTCCTTGAAGATGCTGCCCGGCATGATGCCGACCAGCGCCTTTCCCGGCGAGATGAGGCCCGGGCAGTTCGGACCGATGATCGTCATCCCGGGGGTCGTGCCGACGACTTTGAGGGTGTCGTGCACCGGCACGCCCTCGGTAATGCAGACCGCAAAAGTAATCCCGGCCTCGTAGGCCTCGTAAAGAGCGTCGGCGGCAAAGGGCGGCGGAACGAAGATGCAGGTGTGCGTCGCGCCGGTCGCCTCGACGGCCGCTTTGACGGTGTCAAAGACCGGCAGTCCGTGCGGGGTCGTCTGGCCGCCCTTGCCGGGCGTCACGCCACCCACCAGATTGGTCCCGTACTTCACCATCCGATCGGTGTGATACGAACCCTCGGCGCCGGTAATGCCCTGTACGATCACCCGGCTGTTCTTGTCTAAAAAGATCGACACGCGCTTAACCCTTCATCTCAGAAGCGAGCCGCACCGCCTCGCGCGCGCCTTCGTCCATCGTCTCGACCGGCGTCATCCCGGCATCGGCGAGAATGCGGCGCCCCTCTTCTTCGTTGGTTCCGGTCAAACGAATGACCATTGGAATCTTTCGCGACGCCGTTTCTTGCATCGCGTCGACGATGCCGCGTGCAACTTCGTCGCCGCGCGTGATGCCGCCGAAGATATTGATGAAAAAGACGGTCGCGCCGGTGTTGTTGACGACCAGCTCGTAACAGTTGCGAACCCGTTGCGCGTTCGCGCCGCCGCCGACGTCGAGAAAGTTTGCAATCTGGCCGCCGGCATTGCTGACCGCATCCATCGTCGCCATCGCGAGCCCGGCACCGTTGGCCATCGTGCCGACGTCGCCGGGAAAACGGCGAAAGTTGCGAATGCCGACGCCGGCTTGAGACGCGAGTGTTTCGTCCTCGTCGAGCGGCAACACCGCGTGCCATTGCGCGAACTCGGGGTTTTTGAACAGAGCATCGTCGTCCAGCTCGACCTTCGCATCGGAAGCAATGACGCGTCCGTCTGCGGTAAGCGCGAGCGGGTTGACCTCGACGAGCTTGGCGCCGTACCGGAAGAAAAGCTCGTACAAGGCACCCGCGATCGCCGGAAACTGTTTGCGAAAACCCGGATCGAGCTGTGCCGTAAATGCGAGCTCGCGCCCGATGAAGGGCGAGTACCCGATCGCGGTACCTACCGGAAGCTTCACGATCGACTCGGGATGATGCTCGGAGACTTCTTCGATGTCCATCCCGCCGAACGGGCTGACGATGAAGACGGGCTTGCGGGCCGCGCGATCGATCGCGACCGCGCAGTAGGCTTCCTTTACAATGTCGAGCTTCTCTTCGACCAGTAGCGATTTTATCGCTTCGCCCTGCGGATTCTGGCGATTGGGCGGCATCGGTGTCGCCAGGATCTCCTCGGCGACGCGGCGCCCTTGTGCGGCATCGCCGGCCATCTTGATCTTGCCGGCCTTGCCGCGGCCACCCATTAAGACTTGCGCCTTGACGACCCATTCGCCCGGGTTCTTTTCGATGAACTGCGCGACCGCGTCGGGCGTCAACGCGTGCTCGCCGCGCGGCACCGGAATCCCGACGCGCTTAAAAAGCTCCTTGCCCTGGTACTCCATCAAATTCATAGCGGGCCCTCAAGTTCGCTCAACGCAACGGCAAGGACCTTGCCATTTAAGTCGCTGCCGGTGAAAGGCCCTGGCTGGGGTCGCTGCGGGTTCGCGCAATCGATTTGTGCGTGGTAGGGTGGAGCGGAGGTATCAACTCCCTGTCGACGTCACAGGAGGCATCTAACGGTGCCTCCTGTTTGCTATTTGGGCGCGATGCTTACGGAATCTCCGGACGGCTCTTGCGGTGCCGACTGCAACGTCATGATCGGATCCCCGCCGGCCGGATACTTCCAGTAGTCGAAGGTGCCGGGGCACAATGTATTTCCGCCGACGACGACCGTCCCTTGCTGTTTATTTTTCGGCGTGTTCTTAGTACCGACGATGAAGGGTTGAGCGACCTGGGTAGAGCCGGCGTCGCAGGGATCGGCGAGAAACGTCTGTCCCTCCAAGGTCAGCGTCTTACGGGACCGGCTGGCCTGAAAGATGGTGGTTTGACGGGCGCCGCCCACTTCTTGATTGGTGAGCGCGAGATATTTGCCGTCCCACATGACCGGGCCCGGCGAGTAAATCGTTTGCTTGAACGACAAGACGGCGAACTCCGAGCAAACGGCAACGGTACCGCCGCCGCTCGGCTCCCCCTCTGCCACCTGAACGCCGGCAAGATCCGCGCCTATCGGCCACATCGTATAGCACGCGTTTGGGCTCTCCCAGCACGAGATGCGCTTTTGATGTTTGTACCAGGTACAATCGTGGTCCGGACCGCTGCCAGAGCTTTGCAAGACGCTGTACCTGTTAAGATGAGCGACGCAGCCTTTCGCGACGCCGGGAATCGCTGTGATGCGGTGCGTAGTGCCACGCTTGTATCCCAACAATCCGCTCGCGCTTGCGATGTAGACGTCGCCTTTGCGGTCGACGCACTGAGCGCCGGGTTGATCGAAGCCGGTCAGCTTACCCACTGGTCCGCCGGATGGGTAGTCATAAACGTAGACGTCGTTAGTGGCGAGGTCGGAGACGTAGAGCAACTCCTTGATATCCGCCGTGCCGGGCTTCATCCACGATTGCCCGCGGTCCAAATGTGCCGGCCGCGCGAGCGGCGTCAGAGCCGTTCCAGGGCTAGATGTCGTCGGGGGTGCGCCGCAGCCGTTGAGAAACAAGAACGCGCCGCAGAGGCCCAGCGCGGCGCCCTCGAGGCGGAGACCCTTCACTCTAGCCGTCCTAAAAGCGACCGCGCGATGATCAACTGCTGGATCTCCGACGTGCCTTCGTAAATCTCCGTGATCTTCGCGTCGCGGTAGTGCCGCTCCACGGGGAACTCGGTCGTGTAGCCGTATCCGCCGTGGATTTGCAACGCTTCGGCCGCGTGTTTGCGCGCAGCGGTCGAAGCAAAGAGCTTGGCTTTGCTCGCCGGAATTGCGAAGGGCTCGCCCGCGTCGGCAAGGGCCGCAGCCCGATAGGTTAGCATCCGCGCAGCGTCGAGGTCCATTGCCATCTGCGCGATCTTGAACGACACGCCTTCAAACGCACCGATCGGTTTTCCGAACGCGACGCGCTCTTTGGCGAACTTCACCGATTCGTCGAGACACGCCGCGAGAATTCCAATTGCCTGCGCGGCGATGCCGATGCGCCCGGCGGTCAGCGCGGTCATCGCGTTGCCGAAGCCGGCACCCTCTTCGCCGAGCAACGCGTCGCGTTTTACCCGCACGTCGTCGAAGGCCAGATCGCACGTGTTGCTGGTATGGATTCCGAGTTTCTCGGTAACGCGCTCGATCGTGACGCCAGGCAAGTTCGGCTCGAAAAGAAAGGCGCTGACGCCGCGCGCGCCGGAGCCGCCGGTGCGAAACATTCCCATGATGACGCCCGCGTAGCTGCCGGTGCTGCACCACTGCTTTCTGCCGTTGAGCGTGTAGCCGCCGTCATAAGGCTTGGCCGTCGCGCGCAGGGCTGCGGCGTCGGATCCGGCCTCGGATTCCGTCAGCGCGAAGCCGGCGAGGACGTCGCCGTGGGCCAGTTGCGGCAGCCAATGCTCCCTTTGCTCCTTCGTGCCGAGTTTGAGAATCGCGGAGCAGATCATCGAGTGAACCGAGATGGTCACTGCCGTTCCCGCATCGACCCGCGCGAGCTCCTCGATCGCAAGCGCGTACGAGAGATAGTCCGCCCCCGCGCCGCCGTACTCTTCGGGCACGAGAATTCCCATGATGCCCGCGCCCGACAGCTTGCCGTAAAGCTCGCGCGGAAAGACGTGGTCCCGATCCCATTGCGCGACGAACGGCGCGATCTCGCGCTGCGCGATTTCCGCCGCGAGCGCTCCGATCTGGCGCTGCTCGTCGCTTAACTCGAACTGCGAAATGCGCCGCTACTCCACGCGAACGAGCAACGCGTCGCCTTGGCCACCGCCGGAGCAAATCGTCGCTACGCCGTAGCCGCCGCCGCGTTTGCGCAGTTGGTTGATCAGCGTCGTTACGAGGCGCGCACCCGACGCGCCGATGGGATGTCCCATGGCGACCGCGCCGCCGTATTGGTTGATGAAACCGTCGTCGAGCCCCAGACGGCGGCCCGACGTAATCGCGACGGCCGAGAAGGCTTCGTTGATCTCCCACACGTGGATATCGTTCGCGGTCAACCCGGTGCGGTCGAGCAGTTTACGCGCCGCCATCGCCGGCGTTAAGCTAATGTAGGGCGAGTCCCACGCAACGGTCGTGTGCTCGACCACCGTCGCCAGCGCTTTGTATCCATGCTCCTCCGCGTAGTCTGCGTCGGCAAGGATCAAGGCGGCGGCGCCGTCGTTGACGCCCGGCGCGTTTCCGGCAGTCACCGTGCCGTTGCGTTCCAACGGCTTAAGCTTCGCCAACGCCTCGATGCTCGACTCGGCTCGTACTGCTTCGTCGCGGTCGACGAGCACGTGCGGCTGCTCGCCGGTGATGAACGGCGCGTAGGACGCGTAATCCAGCGTAAACTCTTCCGAAGGCTCGTGATCCCAAACCGAGGTCGCGCCGCCCACTGCCACCGGCACCCGAACCTTCCCCTGGCGCGGAAGGCGCTCAACGACGACCTTATCCTTTGCCTTGCTCGCGACTTTCACGCCGACGATCTCGTCGGCAAAGTGTCCGGCCGCGTGCGCGGCGGCGGCGCGGCGATGGCTGTCCAGCGCGAAGATATCTTGCTCTTCGCGTGTGAGACCGAGCTCGTTGGCGACTTTGCTTCCCTGCGTCGCCATCGTCATCGGGAAATACTGATCCCACAGGCCGTCGAAAATCATCGCATCGACGATCGTCCCGTCGCCGAAGCGATAGCCCCAGCGCGCGTCGCGCAATAAATACGGCGCGTTCGACATCGACTCCATCCCGCCGGCGGCGACGACGACGTTGGCTCCCGCGTTAATCGAGCGCATCCCGTTGACGACCGCAAGCAATCCCGACGCGCACACTTTGTTGACGGTGTCGGCCGTCACGGTCTTGGCGAGGCCCGACTTAAAGAGCACCTGGCGCGCCGGATTCTGTCCCACCCCGGCCTGCAGCACTTCGCCGAACGTCACATGTTCGATCTCGGTCGGATCGATCTTGGAGCGTTCGATTGCGGCGGTAAGTGCGACGGCGCCAAGCGTCGTCGCGGAAAGAGGAGCGAGCGCTCCCCCAAGTTTGCCGAAAGGCGTGCGTGCCATTCCCAGAACGACGGTTTTTGAGTTGTTGGAAATCATACCCGAGGCAGCTTCGAGTCCGGCCCCTAAAGGCCTAGGCGATAAAGCACGTGGCGCCGCAGAGGGTGCCCCTCCGGTACGTTCGGATGGTCGAAGTCATCGTTCGGGTCGCGCGTCATGCCGAGCCGCTGCATGACCCGCCGCGAGCGAACGTTCTGCACGGCCGTCATCGCCACGACCTCGCCCCAGCCTAGCGTCGTAAACGCGTACTCCAAGGCGCCGCGCGCGCCTTCGGTCGCATAACCGTTTCCCCAGTGCTCCGGCGCGAAACGCCAGCCGACCTCGCGGGCCGGCGTGAAGTGCGCTTCAAACGGAACCTCACCCAAAGTGACGACGCCAGCAAATGGTGTCGCGCCGCGCACTTCGACGACCCACCATCCGTAGCCGCGCTCGTCGAGCTCGCGCCGGCGCAGCGCGGCCGCGGATTCCACTATTGCGCGGGTGTATTCCGAAGTAAAGAACTCCGTCACACGGGGGTCCAGGTTCATCGCGACCCACGGCTCGATATCGGAGTCTCGCCAATGTCGCAGGAGCAACCTGGGCGTTTCGATCGTGGCCACGGCTCCTAGTGCTTAACCACAACCGGGCAGGTTTCACACTCGAATTTGAATCGTGACGTGCGTTATTCCGAAGTGTTCGCGTGCACAGTCGTCGATCTCGCGCAACACCTCGGTCGCTTCGCTCAAGCGGCGGTCGTCGAGCAGCACGTGGGCCGAGAGCGCGTGCGAACCGCTGCCGATCGACCAGACGTGCAGGTCGTGAACGCCGGTTACGCCGCCGATTTTTTCGAGATGCGCGACGAGGTCCGCGCTGTTGACGTCGCTCGGAACGCTTTCCAGCAGAACCTCCGTCGCGTCACGCATCAGCCGCACGACCCCGACGACGATGATTGCCGCCACGAAGAGCGAGAGGAGCGGGTCGATCCACGCCAGATGCGTCAGAGCGATCGCTATGCCGCCGGCGATCACGGCCATTGCGCCCAACGCATCGCCGAAGACGTGAAAGAGCGCCGCGCGGACGTTCATGTCACGTTTGCCAGGCGCGCGCAACGAGAGTCCGACGCCTGCGTTAACCGCAAGGCCGGCGGCCGCAACCATCGTCATCACGCCGGCGTGCGGCTCGACGGGCGCGCCAAAGCGGCGAACCGCAAAGTAGACGATCGCGAGCGTCGCGACGAGCAGAATCGTTCCATTGACCAGCGCACCGAGCACCTCGATGCGTCCGTAACCGAACGTGCGCCGCGGGTCGGCGGGTCGCGCCGCGTTGACGGAGGCAACCAACGCGAGCGCCAGTGCAACGACGTCCATGCAGACGTGCACGGCGTCGCCGGTCAGGGCCAAACTGCGCGAGACGGTGCCGCCCCAGAACTCGAGCACCGCGACCAGCGCCGTCGCCAAGAGCGCAAAACGCAGACGGCGCGCAACGCTCGTCGGGGCTACTACGGCGTCTTGCGAGCCTTCAGCCACAGGGCAAGCAGCATCGCACCAAACGTCACGAACGTCTTGCTCTCCGCGGTACGCACGACTTCGGCCCGCCACTCTCCCTGCGCGCCGTCGATCGGCGTCGATCGGGGAATCACGCGGGGGACCAGCTCGCAATAGCGTTCGAACTCGTCGGGGAACTCCGAGCGCAGAAATGCCTCTTCGTGCGGCACGATCGCCGCGTAGACCGCAATCATCGCAGCCAGCGAGCCACCCACCAGCAAGCTTCGCATGAACGGACAGTTTCGACCGGTGAAAGCGATGGCGAAGCCTGCGGCGGTCACGAAGTTTCCGATATAGAGCGGGTTGCGCACATAAGCATACGGGCCTGCGGTCACGAGCTTGCGCGCCGTTACCACGTCGTTGCGCGTGGTTTCGCCCGAATAGCCCACGGCCCAGCAGCGAATCAGCTCGCCGGCAATCGCGATTGGCAAGCCGAGCGCAATGCTGCCCGAGCTGGGCTTACCGCGAACCGCCAGCGCGACGGCCGGCAGGCTCAGCAGCAGGCCGCGATTCTTAAAGATGAATGCGCGCACTATTTTTTCCCCGTTGCGAGGGCCGCGGCGTAGACGTCGCGCAACGAGCGGTCCAGAGGAATCTTCGGCTGCCACCCGGTTGTCTTGCTTAGCTTCTCCGGGCTGCCGACCGAGAGTGGAATCTCAGTGGCGCGCAGACGCTGCGGATCTTCGCGTACTTCGACCGGCACGCGCGCGATCGAAATAAGTTCGCGCAACACGTCGCGGATCGTCACGGCGCGACCGCTGCACACGTTATAGACTTGCGCGCCTTCGCCGCGGCGCGCGAGCGCCAGATAGGCCTCGACAACGTCGCGAACGTCCAAGAAGTCGCGAGCCGAGCTGAGGCTGCCCACGTACATCTGTGGCTCGCCGCCGCCGGCGATGCGAGCGAGTTGTGCCGCCAAAGAGGCGACGACAAATCGCTCGCTTTGATTGGGTCCGATATGGTTGAAGGCTCGCGCGACCACGACGTCGAGTCCGAAGCTTCGCGCGCCGGACAAAAGGAACGCCTCGGCGGCCGCTTTGCTTGCGCCGTACGGATTGGCCGGCCGCAGGTCGAGACTTTCGTGCAGCGGATACTCGTTTGCATCGCGTACGCCGTAGACTTCGGCGGAGCCGGCGAAGACGATGCGCGGCGGCGGATCGGCATCGTAGGTCCGCACTGCTTCGGCCAGACGCGCACTCCCGAGCGCGTTGATTTCAAAGGTTTCGATCGGCGAGCGCAGCGATTCCGGAACGAACGTTTGTGCGGCAAGGTGAAAGATGACGTTTGGGCGCGCGGCTTCCAGTGCGGCCCGCAACGAGTCCGGGTCGGCCAGGTCGATCGGGAAAAACTCGCTTCCGTCGTCGTGCGGGCCGCCGCAAGCCAAAACCTCGTCGCCCTGCCGGCGCAGTGCGCTAACGAGATAGCGACCGACAAACCCGCTCGCCCCCGTAACCAGCGCCCGCACGACAACCGCTAAGCGCCGGCGCGCGTGGAGAGACGGGCGATATCGGCCTCGACCATCATCGCAACGAGCTGCTCGAAGCCGACTTTAGGCTCCCAGCCCAGCTCGCGGCGAGCTTTGCTCGCGTCTCCGATCAGCATGTCGACCTCGGCGGGCCGAACGAAGCGCGGATCGATCACGACGTAAGGCTCGAACGATCCAAGACCCGCGGCTTCGAAAGCGATCCGCACGAAATCGCGCACGCTGTGGGTGCGCCCCGTAGCGATCACATAATCCTCCGCGCGCGGCCGCTGCAGCATCAGCCACATCGCGCGCACGAAGTCGCCGGCATAGCCCCAGTCGCGCTGCGCGTCGAGATTTCCGAGGCGCAAATCTTTTGCAAGGCCCAGCTTGATGCGCGCGACGCCGTCCGTGATCTTGCGCGTAACGAATTCCTTGCCCCGGCGGGGTGAGTTGTGGATCACGAGTTCCCCGACCCCCGCATGAAAGCGCCCGGTTTCGGTCGTGAGGTCGTAGAGCCAGCCGTCATAATGCGGGATCTCGGTAACCCGTTTGACCACGCGTAAGTCGGTGCGCAAGTGCGCGCCCATGCCGCGGGCGTTCGGCGAGCGCAGGTTGATCGAGTAAAAAGGTCCCGGGCGTTCGGGAGGTCCCACGTCTATGTTGAGAACGCAGTCTTGTCCGAGCGCCTTGCGCGCCATCCACCATAGCCCCATGGCGAGCGTGGCCGAGTTCGTCTTGAAGTTCTTGAACCGATACGCTCCGTGACCAGCCTTCAGGCCGTCGGTGTCGTTATAACCCTCTAGGAAGGCTAGCCACGCGTCTTTGTCGGCGTTGAGTATAACCCTAGGCACCCGCTTGTGGCCGGCTTTGGTATAGCACTCGTCACGCAGCCATTCGACAAAATGCGGCGCGCCGTTGAGCGCCAACGCTCCGACAATTCTTCCGGCTACGAATCCGGACGTCGTAGCAGAGTAACTCGTCGAACCGAGAGTTTGGCGCTGCCACGCTTCCGAGAACTCTCGCCGCAACGCCTCGTTGGAGTTCGTGAACTTCGCGTTTACTCGACCGCTCTTTTCGACCCAGGCGCTGCCGTCGCCGACGAAGGCGCCCAGCAGCCAAGCAAACCCGCGCGTAGGTGCGGAAAAGTTTGGCGGCTCAGGAAGATGTGCTTGTAAGACCTTGTCGCCAAAGAGCACTCCGCGCGCCGGGCATTCGCCATCGGACAAAAACATCACGTGATCGCCCGTCAGCGTTATCGTCCCGCAACGCGCCTCGACGCGCCGGACCCTTTTGTTTTCGACGACGGGCCGATGCCGGTATGCCGTCCCGCCCGTCACCGCAACGAAGCGTTCGCCGTCCCAAACCTCAAGAGTCTCGCCGAAATCAAACCGTTGAACTCTCGGCCCTTTCTCACGAACGTGAAGGAGTTCTCCGATCGGTACAACGTCGACAATGTTTCCACGTCGCACGATCAATGGGGTCTCGGGTGCGGACGCTTTCGTGGTTGAAACAAATTCCGCTGCAGGCGTAGAGACCATACGACTCGCGGTAGTTCACCGTGATCCAATGGCCGTATGCCTTGGCGACGCCATAGGGGCTGCGCGGATAGAAGGGCGTGGTCTCGCGCTGCGGTGTCTCGACGACTTTGCCGAACATCTCCGAACTCGACGCCTGATAAAAGCGAATCGAAGGGTCGACTTGGCGGATCGCTTCGAGCACGCGGGTGACGCCCAGCGCCGTGAACTCGCCGGTCAATACCGGTTGGCTCCACGAGGCCGGGACGAACGATTGCGCCGCGAGGTTGTAGATTTCGTCCGGACGGACGTCGTTGACGATCGCCGTAATCGAGCTTTGATCGAGAAGGTCGCCGGAGACGATCTCGACGTCGTCGACGATGTGCTCGATGCGCTCGTGCACCTCGGTGCTGGTGCGCCGCGTCATCCCGATGACGCGATAGCCTTCCGCCAGCAGCAGTTCGGCAAGATAGGAGCCGTCTTGCCCGGTAATTCCAGTAACCAGAGCGGTCTTGCTCACCAGTGCGGCCGCCCTTGCGCAACGCGCTCTGCGAGCGTAACGGCGACGAAGGCTGCGACTTGGCTGGGAAGCGTTCCGCGGCCAAATCCGGCGTCATAGCCAAGCTCGCCGGCCAGCAAGTTGGTTACCCGCGGGCCGCCGCAGATCAGCACGACGTTGTCGCGCACGTTCTCGGCCTCCAACAGCTCGCTAAGCGCGGTAAAGTTCTTGATGTCGCTCCCTTTTTGCGTGACGGCCTGCGATGCGAGCAGGGCATCGATCCGCCGCTCCTTCGTGAAGCGCACCAGCTCTTCGACGGCAACTTGGCTGCCGAGGTTGTGCGTTTCAAACTCATGATAGCGTTCCAAGCCGTAATCGCCCTTGTATCCCTTCATATTGAGTATCGCGTCGATGCCGACGGTGTGGGCGTCGGTCCCAATGCAGGCGCCGGCAACCCGGATCTTTCGGCCCACCCGTTCTCGCACCAGCGCGTCGATGGCCTCCATCGACATCGCGTGCGCGCCGGCCGATGGAGCCGTGATCCCGTCGACGTCGACCGCCTGTGCCGTGCTGGCGTAGATCACGAAAAAAGAAAAGCCCGACGCGATCGCTTTTCCCTCCACGACCTGCACGTCGCTCAGCCCCATCTTCACGGCGAGCTGACGCGCCGCTTCATCGGCCGCTTCGCTCCAATCGACCGGCAGGGTAAACGAAAGCTGGACTTTGCCGTCGTTGAGGGTATCGCCGTACGAGCGGATCAGCTTGGTCATGCGACCGGCTCACCATGACGCTGGGAGAGCGCTTCTTCGAAGGGGTTCCAGTACGCTTGCGCCCGCGCAAAGACCCCCTCTCGGCCACGCCCGCCTTCGGGCGTCCGGGAGACGTCGGCAAAGCATGCCGCCTCGATCGCCTGCATCAAACCCATTGCGGCAACGCGCTCGAGCAAGGCTTCGCACGAAGCGAGCACGTCGTGCGCCCGCCGTTCGATGATGCCCCCAGGCCGAACGGCGATCTCGTCGCCGAAATGCCGGGCCGTACCCATGATGTAACGGGCGTTCTCGAGCGAGAGCGCGCGATCGCCCAAAAACGGCGTGTGGATCGCTTCGGTCGGCATGCCGCATAAATGAATGTTCTGCCCGGTCATCACCGACGTAAGGTTGAACATCGCGTCGATCAAATGCCCCTTAAAGATGTCGCCGGTCATGTGCTTGGTCGGCGGCATAAACTTCAGCGGCGCGTCGGGGAAGATCTCGCGTGCGAGCTGCGCCTGCGCGACTTGATAGAGGAAGCCGTCCTCGCGATCCGGATCGATCTCGTACGCGTCGCCCAACCCGATCTGAGCGTCCGGCAGACCGGCGCGGTGCGCGAACTCTTCGTTGATGAACTGCGAGGCGAGCACCGCCGGCGCTTGCTCGACCGCATCTGCCGTCGTCAAGTAGTTATCCTCACCGGTGTTGATGACGATTCCGGAGTACGCGTTGAGCACCCGGCTGAAATGCTGGTCCACGAAGGTCCGCTTCATGTTGATGTCGCGAAAGAGAATACCGTACATCGAGTCGTTGAGCAGCATGTCGAGCCGTTCGAACGCCGCCATCACTGCAATCTCGGGCATGCAGAGGCCGCTGGCATAGTTGGTCAGCATCACGTATCGGCCGAGCTTTTCGCTTACCTCGTCGAGCGCGGCGCGCATGATCGAGAAGTTTGCCTGAGTCGCGTAAGTGCCGCCGAAGCCCTCCGTTGTCGGGCCGAACGGGACGAAGTCGAGCAGCGACTGTCCGGTCGAGCGAATTACCGGCAATCACTTGCGCGCCGGCTTGCGCGGCGGCCACGGCCGCGACGCGATCCTCATAGATGTTGCCGCTGGCGACGATGACGTAGAGCAGCGGCGGCGGCAACTGCGGTAGCTCGGCGAGCCGGGCCGCACGCTCGTCGCGTCGAGCCGCAATCCGGTCCAGCGCCCGATCGACGAATGGCGCCAATGCGCGGCGCGCCGCGTCGTCACGAGTGGCCGTGAAGTCGTCGAGATTACAACGGCCCGCGGCTAACTCCGCACCGAGGGACTCCGGGGTCAGGCCCGTCTCCGCCAAGGCTTTTCCAAAGAAAAGCGCTACGCCGCGAGCGCGTTCGTGAGGCGCGATCGAATCGAGGATCGCGTTGGGCAGCGGAACCTCTTGCGGCGAAAGCCCGTCTACGCCGAGCAGACGCAATACCGCGCGTTCGACCGAAACCGTCGAGTGAGCCGAAATGAAGGCTTCGACCGGCGCGACGATGGCGCCGGCGAGGTCCCGGCAGCGCTCGACGCGCCGGCGATCGATTCGAAGTTCCACGGTGTTACGAGCTTACGCCAAGGTGCAGATACGCGGCAATTCCCTCCTGCCACGACGGCATGCCGATTCCGAGACCACCCAGCTTGGCGCTATCGAGCGCGGAGTAGCGCGGGCGAATCGCCCTGGCCTTCCACTGCTCGGCAACGATCGGCTCGATCGCATGCTCGACTCGGGCTTGCCGCATTGCCTCCCGCGCGAAGTCGTACCAGCTCACGGCCCCGGCGGCCGCAGCGTGATAGAGGCCGTAGGCCGAAGTGTCGATCAGCTTGCGCAGCGCGGCGGCGAGATCGCCGGCGAACGTCGGCGACGCAACGACGTCGGCAACCACGCGCACCGGCTCGCCGCTCTCGCCGGCGGCGAGAATCCGATCGACGAACGCGCGGCGGCGCGAAGCCGAACGCGAAGGCCCGTAAAGCCCGCAGGTCCGCACGACGAACGCCCGCCCTTCCGCCGCTTCGACCAAACGTTCGCCGGCGAGCTTCGACGCGCCGTAAAACGACAGCGGATTTGGCGAATCGCTCTCGAGATATGGGCTGCCCTTCATACCGTCGAAGACGTAGTCGGTGCTAATCGTGACGAAGAGCACGTTGCGTTGGGCGGCAAGGCTAGCGGCGCGCCCGACCGCGAACGCATTGACTTCCAGCGCCGTCTCTTTCTCGTCTTCGCAACGATCCACGTCGTGAAACGCCGCCGCATTCACCAGAACGTCCGGCTTGATCGCGACCAGAGACTCTGCCAGGCGCTCGCTCTGCTCGATGGCCAGCTCGGCATGCGGCGGCGCTACGATCTCGCAATCAGTCCACCGTTGCGCGATCGCCGTCCCGAGCCGTCCCGAACCGCCGAGCAAAAGGATTCGCGTCACACCGTCGACCGGCGGCCGCTGGAGTTTCGCTGAAAGAGCAATGATATCGTAACGGCCAGGGCGGCGGCGAAGTTGCCGACCACCATGATCTCCACGACGGTCGCCAGCGTTGGATGGAAGGTGACGATCGCGGCAAGCGTACCCAGCGTACAGATGAACAGCGGCACCGTAAAACCTAGCCGGTGCGTGGCAATGCCGTAGAACGTCAACGAGTTGGTCAAGGCAAGCAGCACCATCGCCAACCCGTATCTGACCAGCAATGGCGCGGCTCCGTCGAATGCATGTCCGACGAGCGCGTGCAGCACGTACAGACCGAAGAAGTAAAAGACGAAGAGCCCGCAGAGAGCGACCGCGACGAGCATCGCTAAGCTGCCCGCCAAGACGTCGCGCGTGCGCGCCCCACGCGCGTGACGATCCGCCGCCTGCGGCAGCAACACGGTCGGAACGAATCCAACGAGATAGAGCAGCATCTTACCGCCTAGCGATGCGGCGGCGTAGAGTCCCGCTGCGTGTTCGGGAAAATAGTGCTTCACCAGAATGACGTCGGCAGATCCCATCAGCGCGATGGCGATCGTCGCGGCCGCGGCTCCGGCTCCCGCGTTGAGGATACGGCGCCAATCGTAGCGTACCCGATGCGTCGGCGAGGCGGCATATCGCCGCTTCAACCGCGACGCGAGATAGATTAGCGCGCAAAGCGGCCCGAGCAGAAAGCCAATGACGGCGCCACCGAGCCGCAAGCCCACGGCAACTAGCGCGACGATGCCGATGACTTTTGCTATGCCCTCGACCGCATTCGAGAATCCATACCCAACAAAGTCCTGCGTACCTTGGGCGATCGCGCGCAGCGCGTTGACGAAGAGCGCGACGCCGGCAATCAATCCGACGAACGGCAACGACCAAATCGGGACGTGCAGAAAATGCGCAAACGGAATCATTCCGGCGGTCGCCACGACGAGGTAGATGACGGCGAGTTTTGCAAAGCCGCCCGCGATGCTGTCGGTTAGGCCGCGGAGATGGCCGTCGTCGTGCAAGGCGCGAAACTCCGCCGCGAGCTGCACCACGACCGGCGCCACGAAAGCCACCGGAAGCGATGCAATCAAAGCCGCATTGATGAGCGCGTAGAGTGAGCCGTACGCGGCGACCCCGAGCTCGCGGCTGGCAACGGCATGCGCCGCGAACCCGCACACGTTGAGGACCATCGCGGCACTAAAGACGAGCAGGCTCTGCTTCACCATGGCGCTGGTCCGTAACCGCTCGAGTCCGCGCCGGAGCACAAAAGTACCCGGTGGACTCACACTACCGTTCATCGAACCGTCGTTCTCATGAAAGTCGAGAATTTACCTCTTGCGGGCGCTTTGATGCTGATCCCGCGCGTGTTTACGGACGAACGAGGCTCCTTTTTGGAGCTCTTTTCGCTCGAACGGTATCGCGAGTGCGGCATCGGGGACTCGTTCGTACAGGACAACACTTCGCTCTCGCGGCGTAACGTCTTGCGCGGACTGCATGGCGACGCGCGAATGGCCAAACTCGTTTCGGTCCTGCGCGGCAGCGCTTACGACGTCATCGTGGACGTTCGGGCAACGAGCGCCACGTACGGCCAATGGCACGGAACGACGCTAACGGCAGCCGACGCCCGCCAAATTTATGTCCCTCGCGGCTTTCTTCACGGCTTCCTGACGCTCGAAGATAGTACGATTTTCTGGTACAAACAGAGCGCCCCGTACGATCCCGCCTGCGAGGTCGGCGTCGCCTGGGACGATGCCGATTTGGGAATCGGGTGGCCGCTCGGTAAAATCGCCCCGATTCTTTCCCCCCGCGACGCTGCGAATCCACCCCTTCGCGCCTTGCGCGACCGTAACAAACTCGCTCCGGCCTAGGTAGAAGCCGCCAAAGGAACCGAATCGAGGGGGGATGGCATTCCGTGATCAGAGCGACGAGGCTCTGGTGCAGCGAGTGCGTTCCGGGGAAAGGGAGGTCTTCGGCGTGCTCGTCGATCGCTACAAACGCGGCATCGCGAACTTCATCGGCGCAACCGTGCGCAACTCGTCGGAAACGGCGGACTTGTCGCAGGAAACGTTCTTGCGCGCGTACGCGCATTTGAATACCTTCAACCCACAGCTCGGGAAGTTTTCGACTTGGATCTATCAGATCGCGCGCAACGTGATTCGCACCTATCTTGCCAAGTCGCAGCGAGCGCCGCAACTGCAGGAACTGTCGCAGGAGCAGACGCTCGAGACGGCGCTTGCCGATCCCTCACCCCAGGCGGATCCCGCCGGCGGTCTGCTGCGCCAAGAGGCCGAGCGCGAGCTGCGCGCCGCGTTGGCCGAGCTTCCGGACCGCACGCGAACGGTGTTGGCCCTGCGCTATTTCGATAACATGGAGTATCAGACGATCGCGAGCACGCTCGGGCTCTCATTGGGCAACGTAAAAACCTTGATCCATCGCGGTAAGATCGCGCTAACGAAAAAGATGCGCGAACGCGAGGCGAGGGCTCTCGGCGTGCCGGCTCGAGTGCCGGAGAGGGGAGGCTCGCATGCGCTGCTCCTCGTGTGAGCCGCTGCTCGACGACTACCTCGAAGCGTCGCTGAGCCGCCGGCAGATGCGCGACCTCACGCTCCATCTGCAGTCGTGTCCCGCCTGCAACGCACTCTTGGAAGAGTTGCGGGTCGTCGACGCCCTGCTCGCGACCGCGCGGTCGCCGGGGGGCGTCGGCTCGGATTTTACCGCTGCCGTCGTCTCGGCGACGGCGGCCGCGCCGCTGCGCCCCAGCCGGCGGACAGCGCTCTGGCTGCCGCTGTTGGCCTATCTTTTCGTAGCTTGGGCGCTTCTGGCACTTGCAGCGCTCGATGCCCACGGCCTCGCGGGCGCCGCCCAGCGACTCGCCGCTTGGGGCGAAGGCGGCTTAGCGGCAATCTCCGCCGGGCTGCGAGCCGTCGCTCCGGCGACCGGCGTCGCCGCTGCGGCGGTCACCGGCATCTTGCTCGCCGATCTTCTCCTTCTGGCGGCGATCGTCTACGGCTATCGCCGCCTGCGCCCGGTCCTTAGCGTCTACCTCGCGCGGGGGTCGCGCTCGTGAGCCTTCGCCGAGCCATAATTACATTTGGAATCGCCTTGGCCGCCGCCGCGCTCCTCGCCCGGCCCGCGCTTGCGGATTCGCAAGCCATCTACCACGGTGGCACGTACTTCGGCTCGGTCGTGGTCGAGCCGGGGCAAGTGGTCGACGGAGATCTCACCGTGATCTTCGGCGACGCGACCATCGAGGGAATCGTCGAGGGTGACGTCAACGTCGTGGGCGGAAGTTACGACCCTCGTCCGGGCGGTGTCGTTACCGGGCAAGTCAATCAGATCGGCGGCGCCGTGACGCAGGCGGTCGTCCCATGGGCGCCGCCCGACTCCGGCTATAACCCCTTCCTTCCCGATCACCGGCTGATGTGGCGGCTCTCGTGGAATCTGCTCGCGCTGCTGGTCTTCTTGATTTTCCCGGTGCGCACGCGAATGGTCTTGGACCGGCTGGAAAGGCATCCCGGTCTGAGCGCCGCCGCTGGTTTGATCGGCTGCATCGCCGTCATTCCCCTCGCCGTGCTGCTGGCGATCACGATTCTACTGATTCCACTGATCTTGCTCGAAATGGTCTTTCTGCTCGCCAGCGCCTTTCTGGGGACTGCGGCACTCGCGCTGCTGATCGGGCGGCGCCTTTGCGAACTGGTTAGCCCGGCGACCACGCCCTCACCGCTCGTCGCGCTGCTCTGCGGGATCGCGCTGATCACCGCAGCCGAGCTGGTGCCGGTCATCGGAACGCTGGTCCTCATTCTGGTCGGCCTGATTGGTTTAGGGGCGACGATCCTCTCCTTTGCAGGGGAATCCCTCAACGCCCCCGCGGGCGGCCCCCCGATAAGCGGACCACCGATGACCGCTGCCTAAACTAGGTGGCCTGTCACATGAGGATATACCGTGCCGCTAGGTGTTTTACGGATGAGATGTTAGGAGCGCGCAGCCTTTCGGGCCGCCGGCACGGCCGATGACTACGATCTCGCGAGCCGCAATGTTTGCCGAGCGGACGGCTCGTTTGCGGGCCTCGACGATCCGCGAGATGCTCAAGGTCACGCAGCAACCCGACGTCATCTCTTTCGGCGGCGGTCTGCCCGCGCCCGAGCTTTTCCCAACCGAGGCGATCGTGGACGCGGTAAGCGTGGTGATGCGTAATCGAGGAGCCGCGGCGCTGCAGTACAGCGTCACCGAAGGCATCCCCGAGATGCGCCACTGGGTGGCGCAACGCCTGAGCGGGCGTTTCGGCAAAGCGATCGACGCCGACAGCGTGACGATCGTCAACGGCTCGCAACAAGGCCTCGATTTGATCGGGAAGATCTTTCTCGATCCGGGCGATCACGTCGTGCTGGAGAACCCCACCTATCTCGGCGTAATTCAGGCTCTCGACGCCTATCAAGCCCGCTATCTCACGGTCGATACCGACGAAGACGGCTTGCTGCCCGACTCACTCGAACGCGTGCTCGAACGGGCCGACCCCTTTCCCAAGCTGCTCTATCTCGTGCCGAACTTTCAAAACCCGACTGGACGCACGCTTTCGGGGCGGCGCCGCGAAAGCGTCGTGCGGATTTGCGAGCGCTTCGGCCTGCCGATCGTCGAGGACGATCCCTACTGCGAACTGCGATTCGAAGGCACCGACTTACCCCTGCTGATCTCGTATCAGACGACCGCGCCGATCATCTATTTGGGAACCGGCAGCAAGATTATGGCGCCGGGCATGCGCATCGCGTGGCTCGTCATTCCCGACGAAGAGATTCGCGAGAAAATCGTGCTCGTGAAACAGGGGGCCGACCTGCATAGCGGTACGTTTGCACAGTACGTCTTCCACCAGTACGTTAGCGACGGCGTCGCCTTCGACGCGCACGTGCGTGAGATCGCGCAAACGTACGCTCGTCGCCGCGACGTCATGTCTGAAGCGCTTGCCGAGTTCATGCCGGAGGGGGTTCGCTTCACGCGCCCGGCTGGCGGAATGTTTCTCTGGGTAACGGTTCCGAACGTCGACACCTCCGAGTTACTGCGCATCTGCGCGACGGCAAAGGTCGTCTTCGTCCCAGGCGTCAGTTTTTATCCCGGGCGCGACGTGCACGACGGCATGCGCCTCAACTTTTCCAATGCGTCGGAAAAGAATATCCGTATCGGCGTAGAACGGCTTGCCGACGCAATCACCGCATACAACCGCTAAAGGAGCGCGCACTCGTGGCAGCAGGTTTGATCATCGGCATTTATTCCAACTCCGACGTAAAAGCGCTCGACGACGCTCTTTTGGAGCAACAGATCGACCTGGAAAAAATCAAGGTTTTTGCCGGCGACGGCGACGATTTGGAAACCTCGCCGCTAGACTTCATTGAAGTTTTTGAAAATACCGAAGCCATTACCGGGCTTTCCGACGATATGACCAGAGGCACCGGCGTTCTGGCTGACTCGGGAGGGACCGCCGTTCCCGGACTCAGCGGAGAACCGCGATTTAAGGCGTTCTTTCCGGACGAAGGGGAGTCGAAGCACTACCTCGCCGGGTTCCCAGTGCCCGACGATGAAGTCGAGAACTTTGACGACGCGATTGCCGACGGTCACGCGGTCGTACTCTATCCCGACGCCGGCGCCGATGCGGCGAAGATCGCCGCCGCCTTCAAGGCCGCCGGTTTGCTGAACGTTCGATCGTTCTAAAGGTTTGTAAAGTGCCAAGGGCGGCCAAGTCTCGCACGACTTCGCCGGCGCGCAGCGAGCGAAGGAACCGTGCGTTGCGAATCCCACAACTCACGAGGTAGATCCTCGAGCAGCCCAGCGTAACCGCAGCTTCGGCGTCCACTTCAGTATCGCCGATCCACGCGCAGTCCTCCGGATCGGTTTTCCCGGCGTCATGCCTTGCCGCTGCCGCCTTCCCGGCACTGCCAAGTTCGGGATCGCAAACGACGAAGCGTTCCAAGAGTGTGGTGAGCCGTAGACGTTCGAGTTGCGCGCGCGCCGCTCGCGCGTCTCGTCGCAGCGTGACCACAACGATCCGGTGGCCGGCGGCCTTCCAGGCAGCGACCGCTTCGACGGCTCCCGGCTGCGGCGCATCGAGGCTCAGATAGCGCGGCTGCTCGATAAGATCGATCCACGACCTGCGCAGCTCCGCCTCATCCGCACGGACGCCAGCGGCCATCAAGAGGTCGACCGCGGTGACGCGGCGCCGTCGGAGCTGCCAGTACCCTTCCGGGGCGCGCGGCTTGCGCCCGTACCGCGAACAAAGCTCGACGTAGCACGCGTAATGGCGGTCGCGGCACTCCAGCACCGGTCCGTCGAGATCCAAAAAAATCGTGGCGCGGCCGCGCCTCACTGCGTTGCGAACTCCGTCTCGCGAAAGTGCGCGATCTCGCGAGCCAGTCCGTCGGCGAAAGGAACGAACGACTGAATCCCAAGCGCTTTCTTCATCGCGCCGTTGTCGAACCGCAGCGAGTCGCCGTTGCGTCCGGAAAAGCAAAACTCCCCTTTATACCCGGTGAGCTCCGCGACGTGCTTGGCGACGTCGAGAATTGAAATCGACTCGCCCCTGACGACGTTGACGAGATCGAGCCGCTCGTGCGTGGAGGCCGCGATGATGGCGCCGACGGCGTCGTCGACGTACAGGTAGTCGCGCTCGGTCGCTCCGTCTCCGCTCAGCTGCGGCGCGTCACCGCGGAGCATCGCACGGATCACGTTAGGGATGACGCGTCGGAAGACTTCTTCGCCCGGACCGAAGATGTGTCCAAGCCGCAGGACGCTGTAGCCACAGCCGGTGCTGCGGGCGTAGCTCCGCACGAGCTCCTCGCCAAAAAGTTTTGAGGCACCGTAGAGCGTTGCCGGTCCGACTTCGCTCGTTTCGTCGATCGGGCGCCCGCTGACGCGCTTGTAGACGTCCACGGAGCTCACAAAAAGCAGATGGCGAGGCGTATTTGGAAGACTCGCGAGCAACGCCGCGGTGCCGTCCACGTTGCTTTCGACGATGGGCTTGACGAGATCGGCGGAGGCCGCGTCTTTGGGAATATAGGCCCCTATGTGGAAGATCACGTCGATCGTGCCGACGCCGAGCTTCCTCCAATAGTCGCGGTCGAGCGCCTGGAGCGCGACGCTCGAGCGCTCCAACGCCAGCACGTGCGCCTCGGGAGCTTCGCGCAGGCGCGAAACGAGGGGGCGCCCGATAAAACCGGCGGCACCGGTCACGAGAATCGTCAAGGTACTTCCAAGGCGGCCGCGCCGCCCGCAAGCCGCTCCACTTCCTCGACCGTTGTGAGCACGGGCTCGACGTCCATTCCCCGGATCCAAAGTAACCCGTCGGGCAGCGGGTTGACGCGTTTTTCGATGGCGGGGAACCTTCCCGAAAGCGCAAGCCGGCAATAGATGTCGGGCATGTTGAGCCCCGCTTTGGTGAAAAAATAGTGGGTCGTAAAAAAGCGAGCGATGTTGATTTCAGTGACGTACGGCAGGCCCTCGTGCCCGTACGTCATATCGACGCCGAAAATTCCATGCGGCGCGGAGTCCACCGCACGGATCGCCTGCTCGGCAAGTCTGTCCACTTCGGCGTCGGCGAAAGTTTCCGCGACGCCGGTGATTCCCGTTACGCCCGAAAGCGTACGGTTGCCGAAGTTCCAGCTCCAGCGGCGACGGCTTTGGGCGACGACGAGCGCACCCTCGTACCAAATGGAGAGCCACGTCGTCGTCTTGCTCGTCAGGCACTCGCTGGCCGTGAACGAACCCCATCCGTGGTGATGCTCGATCCAGAACCGCGCGAAATCGAACGACTCCGTCGGCAGCGAGCCCGCGCCCCCGGCTCCTGCAATAGCGCGCACCCACAGTTTCGGGCCGAGTCGCGAGAACGCCGTTTTTAAATCTTGGGCATCATTGAGGAGCATGGTTCGAGGCACCCGCACGCCCGCGCGCTCCCATACGTCGTACGACCGGTATTTATCCAAGCAAATCTCGACCGTTTCGCGGTCGGGCATGAACAGCACGACGCCAAGCGACTCGATGTCGGCGCGCAGGCGCGACACGGCTCGCACTTCGTGGTCGTTCTGTACGTGCAAGAGCGCGGGCTTCGTGCGGTCGAGCAGGCGCAGCAGCTCTTCCCGGAACCTGGCATCCGCAGCGGGCGGAATCACATACCGTTCGTCCACGTCGGCGAGGAAGATGTCCGTCGCACTCGCGCAGGTTCCGATCAGATGGTACGGCCGCGGCGCCTCGCGAAGCGATCGTATGAAGTTGTTCGACGGCGCACCGCCCGCGCCGCCGACCTGCACCCTCGTCGCATAATCTGACGTCAACTCGTCACGCTCCGGTTCCGTCCGCGCACTCGCTCGAAGCCGACGAAGAGCAACTGCTTCCAAAATTCGAACGCGAACGCAGCGCTGACGAAAGGATGATAGAGCCACTCGCGGCGCCCGTCTCGCGCCCAGCCGTAGACGGACGCCGCCGCGGGCAAAACAAACGTCGCGCCGTAGAACGGCCACAGATAGGCGCGAAATCGACGCATCGGATCGGCGGCCTCCAGGCGATGCCAGACGGGCTGCTCCCCATCGGTTATGCGCTTTCGGATGCGCGGCCCGAACTTCGCAAGAGCGTCCCCAATGCCGCTCACCGTATGGTGCTCGACGTGCGCTTCCGGCACGAACGCGATCTCGCATCCTTGGAGAATGAGCGCTTCGACGGGCGCCACGTCGTCCTCATCCGTACCGGCGGGCTTTGCATAAGGCAAACGCACGGCGAAGGCCTGGGCCAGCGCGATCAGGGGCAGCGGACCGTTGAGAAAATCGTACACGACATAGCCCGGCTCGCGCCGCTTGACCCGGTAGGTTCGATGGTAGGACGCAGGCGACGCCGCGCCGCCGTAGACGAAGTGGTTGAAAGGGTCGGTAAACGCATTGATGTACCACGTGGTCGCGCAGTCCTCGCGCGTACTCACGACTGCCGGGAACGCCGCCGTTATCTGGGGATCTGCAAAGGGAAGCGCCAGCCTTGCGAGCACGTGCTCGTCGCCAAATCGGTTATCGGCCGCCGTCACGATAGCAACGTCGCCCGTCGCTATCCCGAGGAGCATTCCGGCGCCGGGTTCGGCGCGGCGCATCGGATTGTGGAGGACCTTTGCGCCAAAAGATTGCGCGATCGCAACCGTGTCGTCCGTCGAACCGCCATCTGCGATCAACACCTCGACGCATTCCCGAGGGTAACGTTGGCGCGCAATCGAGTCGAGCACGGCGGGAAGCCGCGCGGCTTCGTTGAGGGTCGGCAGGATTATGGAAAAACGAACGGTGGGCTCGGCCATTTATATCTCGACTCGTTGTCCGCCCAGACTCGCCGAGCGAAGCGCCGTCTCGATGACGCGAACGACGCCCGCGCCAAAGGTTCCATCCGAGCGCACCTTCGAGCCATCTCTAATTGCGGCGGCAAAGTCGCTGACGAGTTTTCCGAGCGCTTCGCGGTTGTCGACCAGCGGGACGTGGAGATCTCCCAAACGGTATGAGACCATTTGCTGCTGCAACGTCGTGCTCGACGGGTCCAAGACGACTCCTTTGTCGTAGATGTAGATCTTTTCGGTAGGTTCCACGTCGTCCCAAACCGCCATCTTCAGGCTTCCGGAGACCATCGTGCGCCGCACTTTGACCGGTGAGAGCCAACTCAAATGCACGTGCGCCAGACAGCCGCTCGGATACCACATCGTCAGAAACGCGACGTCGGCCGTCTTGGCGTGAACGCAGGCGCCGAGTTGGAGGGCTACCGAGAGCGGCAGTTCGTCGAGGACGTAGTTGATGATCGATACGTCGTGTGGTGCGAGATCCCACGCAACGTTGCTCTCCTGAAAGAGTCCGAGGTTGACGCGCACCGAATCGATGTAATAGACCTTTCCCAAGGCGCCGCTCTCGCGCAAGGCGCGCAGCTTCTCGACCGAACCGGTGTAGAGAAAGGTATGGTCGGTCATCAGGCAAACGCCGGCGTGGCGCGCGCGTTCGCAAAGCTCTTCGGCGTCGCGGAAAGTCTCCGCGAGCGGCTTCTCGACCAGCACGTGTTTGCCGGCATCGATCGCGCGGATCGCAAGCTCGCGGTGCGTGCGCGGCGGCGTCGCTAGCGCAATCGCATCTACTTGCGGATCGGAAAGCGCCGCTTCGATCTCGCCGTGTCCCGCAACCGCTGGGTAGAGCCGCCGCAAGCGATCCAGTCGAGCTCGATCGCGCTCGACGATACAACGAACCGACCACTCTTCCGAAGCGTAGAAATTTCGAACGAGGTTCGGCCCCCAGTAACCGGCTCCGACTACCGCGACGCCGAGTGGCTTACTTTCCATCAGGGGACTATACTAGCAGGGGCCGGCAGCTCGCAAGGGCATCGACCACGCAGACGATCTGGTCGTCCGTCAGCTCGGGAAACATCGGAAGCGAGAGTACCCGCGCGGCGCTTCGCTCCGTGAGCGGAAACGAGCCGGGGCCGAGGCCCAGATCCGCGTAGGCCCGCTGCAAATGGATTGGAATCGGATAGTGAACGCCGGTGGCAACGCCGCGTTCTCTCAATGCGGCTTGAACGCTATCGCGGTTTTCGACTTCGATGACGTAGAGATGATAAACGTGGCCCTCATCGTGCAGGTTCTCCGGCGGTTCGATGCCGATTTCGTGCAGAAGCCGGTCGTATGCGGCGGCATGATTTCGGCGAGCCGCGTTCCAGGCATCGAGGTGCGTGAGCTTTACGTCGAGGACTGCAGCCTGCAGTGAGTCCAGGCGACAGTTTTCGCCTTTGACGACGTGCACGTACTTCTTTTCTTGGCCCAAGTCGTGCAGCAGGCGTATCGAGTCGTACAGACTCGCATCGTTGCAGACGACCGCGCCCGCATCTCCGTACGCTCCGAGGTTCTTTCCGGGATAGAAACTGAAACATCCGGCATCCCCGAAGCTCCCGGCACGCCCGCCTTTATAACGCGCGCCATGCGCCTGGCAGGCATCCTCGATCACGCGCAACCCGTGACGCCGGGCAAAAGCAAGTATCGGATCCATGGGAACGGCTTGACCGTACAAGTGCACCGGCATGATTGCTTTGGTCCGCGGCGTCACCGCGGATTCGAGCAGCTCCGGATCGATCAGGTAGGCACGATCCATCTCGACGAGCAGCGGGCTCGCTCCGACTGCCGAAACTGCCAGCGCCGACGCGATGAACGTGTTGGCCGGAATGATGACCTCGTCTCCCGGCCCGATTGCCAAGGCCCGCAAGGCGAGCTCCAGCGCGGCGGTCCCCGATTCGACCCCCACGCAATAGCGGGTGCCGACATAGGTCGCAAAGTGTTCTTCGAAGAGCGCTACGTCGGGGCCGAGAATAAAGCCCGCGCTCTCCATCACCTGCATCATCCGGGGAACGACCTCGTGCGATATCGCGCGAAACTGCGCTTTGAGATCGACAAACGGAACCGGCGTCGTCATCGTCACTCAAACGCGCTTCGTCGGCTCGCGGACGAGCGCCTTCAGCAACGAAAGCACGCAAACCACGCCGGCCAGCTCGGCAATTTGCTGTAAGAATGCAGTGATTTGCACCAAGAAGACGTCGCGGGACGAGCGATCGGCGAGCATCCAGCCGTTGGCCGCAAGCGCGAGGCGAACGTGCGGAAGCACGTGCCATGCGCGCAGCGCAATCCAACCGGGATCGTAGCGCTCGTTTAACCGCACGAGCGCTACCGCGCCGGCGATGCCGTGCACGCGATAGAGCCACGGCGCGATCTGGTCAAACGGCAACGCAGCAGTTCGAACCGCGCCTTGATGAAGCGGAATCGCCGGAAAGAACCGCGACTCCGCCACTAACTCGCAGAGTCCCGCGCACGAGACCGAGTCGACGTTTGGCGGAATCGAGATCCACGTAAAGGCGCCGAGGCCGCCAACCAGCGCACGGCCGTCCGAAGCGGTCAATTGTCCGCGTACGTAGGCGAGAAGCCACGCACCCGGCGTGACGGGAGTCGGCCGCCTGGAGAGGGTGAGCACGCCGCCGATGCCTTGGGCCAGCGCCGGCACTCGAGCAAATGCGAGGCGCGCGTCGATCCACGCCACCGCGGGATCGATCGAATCGCTCGGGCCGCGGAACGGAGTAACGCCCGCAGAGCCCGGCGCATCGCCAAAGAAGATGTCGCACGGTTCCGATCGATCGACTGACGCGACGATGCGCGCGTTGGTGCACGCCGAGATCAACGGCGCCGCACCGGCGACGTCGGTGCTCCTCTGGGCCGCGAGTTGCAGCCGCGTCCCCAAGGACGGCGCCGCTAGACCGATCTCTCCGTTCGACCGCGACACCAGCCAGGGGCGAGCGACGATCCGGCTGACGCCGAGGGCGCGCAAGGCTGCCGAATTGCCGTTCTGCTCGTACTGCGCCAGCGCCATGTCGACCGGATAGGCGGGAAGATACTCGTTGAGAGTGGCGACGTGACCGGGGTATCCTATCGCATCAGGGTCCGCACCGTCGCCGCCGCCGGCGCGCAACTGCAAGGGCTGAAAAGCCGGTAGCAGCGCCACTCGAGAAAAGGGCGGCGCCCCTATGATGGGGTGCGGATAGGTTTGTGCTCCGACCCAGAGATCGCTCGGCGGATGAATCAACCAGGTTACCGGTAAGACGGCACCCGCGAGCAACGCGAGATACCCGAGCGCTTTCGTCCGGCCGGTCGCTGCCGATGCAAGCGTAATCAGGAGCGCCGCGAAGACGCCACCGAAATCGTACAACTCGCGGAAGACGCCGCTCTCTGGAATCGAGCGAACCGTCCATTCATATGCGGCGTCAAGCGGGCCATGAACCCCCAGCGCGCAGAGATAAACCAATCCGGCGGCTGCCGCTGCCCATCTAACCGCCCGCCGCCGTCGTCCGGCAAGAACGCCGGCCACAGCCAGCGCGCAGAGCGTCCAGATCGCGACCTGCGCCGCGAGGCCCAGCCGGTCGGCGTATCCCGGGAAGTAGCCGCCTAATGAGAGCAGCGCAACGGGGGAGAGCGATTGGTTTGCCTGCCATTGCACGCTGTAGGGAGTTTGTAACAGCGCGCCACGATCGGCGATGAGACCAACCGCCGTCGGTAGTGCCGCGATCGCGGCGACCGCGATCGGTAGCCATTTCTTCGTCACCAACGCAAACGCGATCGTCGCGGCCGTTGCGACGATGAACAACTGCAGTTGCGCTTCGATTAATACCAGCCATAGCGCCAAGCGCACCGGCGATGCGTCGCGGCCCCGCAGCATTTCGGCCAGCAGACCGATAACGCCGCCATACGCCAGTACCATGACGAGATGCCCGGCAACGACTTCGTTATAGACCCACGGATTAAAGAGCGCGAGAAGGCCCGCGCCGACCGCGGCCGGCACGGCACTCCCCAGCCGTGACGCAATATTCGCCGCGGCGCGCATGCTGCAGTAGCCCGTCGCGAACGCCAACAATGTTAAAGCGATCAGAGGACCAGCCACCCACATCGTGGCCGTAAGCGGAAGCGCGATCAGATATGTCGTCGGATGGGTGTTGGCGACACCAAATCCAACCGGGAGCCAGCCGCCGATCGACTCGTTGAAGAACGACGGAATGGCGACCCGATCGATCGGCCAGTTCCAGTCGTGGCGCAGCGTTGGAGTTCCTTTGGCGACGACGAACGCGGCGAACGCGAGTGCGACCGCAATCGCGCCGCCCTTCACCGCGGATTCGAAGTCGAAGTCGCGCGCCGGGAAGCGGCGACGAGGCTGACTCGAGCTTCGACTGCGACTCCAACGGTGGCGACGACAATGGCGACGTACGCGCCAAAGGCCAAGGCGTCCCCGTTTTGCGGCCAGAGTGCGGCGGCGAGCAGCGCTCCCGCGCAAGCCCATGCCGCGTAGCCCGTCGTTCGCTCGAATACCCTGGTCGGGCGGCCCTTCGAAGCCGCGATCACGACTCGCCAGTAACCGGTTTTCCGTAACAGCGATACCGACAGGGAGATCGCGGCGACGACGACCGCCCAACAAGCAGCTTCCACGACGACGGCCCTGATCTCAACGGGCACCACGGTCGAAAGCAGTAGTGTGACGACGGCGACGAGCACGCCGTAGCGCGTAAAGGCGGCCGGAACGCTGCCGGCGGCGAGTGCGAAGTGCAGTTCCCGAAAGAGACCGGCCCCAGAGAGCGCCATAAGCGCGGTGAACGCGGCGAAAGCGAGAAACGCGAACACTTCTGCGCCGGGTTGCCCAGCAAGAGCGGCACCGACGAGCAGGATGAACGTCACGAGCACCACCGACAGCAAGGCGGTAGGAAAGTTGACGACCAACGGCCGCTTTTGCCGCTCGGCAGTCGCGCTGCCGGAGACAAAGTGTAGCGCCGCCAGCGTTACGGCCGCAAAGATTACGGCGAGATACGCCGTGGTCCCCAGGCGTTCGGCATCCGTTTCCGGGAACAAGTTCGAACCGACGAGCGCGACGGTCGCCGTCCCGATCGTATAGCGGAGGGCGCGCCGGAGCGCCGAGACGACGGACGATTCCATCACGGATTCGACGGGCGCAGCGGCCAGAGCTCGGGCTTAAACGCCAGCACCGTCAATAGGACGAGAGCGATCAACGAGACGATCCCGGCGATGAGGAAGTATCGCTGGCCGGCGAATCGCAAAGCAATTTTTCCGCCTTGCGGAAGCGCCGGCACGATCCATCCGTTGGAAACGCCGTTGACGATAACGTGGTTGAGCAGCTTGCCGTTGACCGTCGCCTGCCACTCGGGATGAAACGCATCGCCGAATACCAGCAGGAAGGATGCGGCATTGGCATTTACGGGCACGGTCACATCGACGGCGGTGGGCGATCGCCGCTGCCAACCGAGTGCAAAGGGTCGCGTCTTCGGTAGCGTTACCGGTTCCATGCTCAAGAGCCCGATCTTCACCTCCGGGTCGGCGCTTCTCACCGAATGCGCGCCCCGGGAGAGAAAGACCGGTTGCGTGACGCGCTTGCCGTCGACCTTAAGCGGCAGCGACGTCAGCGATCGCGGGTTGCGCAGCGAGCGTGCCGGCATTGCATGCAAGTTGTAGTACAGGCCCGAGAGCTTCAGTCGCGCGTTTCGCGAAACGAACCAAATGCCGAGCACCCGCTGGTATCCGTCGTACCAGCCGTTCGGGAACGCGTGCATGAAGTTGATGTCGAAACTTCCCTGCTGCGGAAGCGGGAAGAGCCGATAGGTCACGCCGCCGCGGACGCCCAGCGCGACCGCCAGCCACGGATTTCCTCCGCCGGTCGACACGACCGTCCCCACGAGATCCGGATCGCCGTCGAGTCCGCCGGGTGGGGCCGCGACCGCTTGCGCGCTAAATGCGCCGTCGCGCCCCGCCGGCGCCGCTCCGGGCGCCGGACCGATCTCCGTGAACGAAAGATCCGGCGCTACCGCCGCGGAAATAACTCCCGTCCCCAAGTCGCCGCGCTCACCAGTCGCCGACTTAAAGAGGAAAGTTACGTCGTTCCAGCCCGGGCGCAGGGTAAGGTCTACGGTGACCGGCACGGGTACGGGACCCTCGAGCTGATCGGTCGTGTCGTATTCTTGCGCGCCTGCATTCCCACCGGGGAGCGTCACCGTCCGTTGCACGCCGCCGTTAACCGCAAGGCTGAGAACGCTACCAACCTGGAGCCGGCTGATTTTGACCGCAGCCCGGGCGACGACGTTGCCGGAGCCTGGAACGAAGACGCGCACGTGGGCGCTGCGAGCGAAGAGAAGCCACGATTCAGGGTCGCCTCGCTGCCAATCGTAGGTCGCCGGATCGCCGTGGTACCACGAAGCCGGCATGAGTATCGCCGACGTTCCAACGACGCCTTTGTCGGAAATGTAGGGAAGTGTGTGCGAGAGATTTTTCGCAAACGTTCCATGGTAGGAGGCGCCCTTCTCGATCCGGGTCGCAGCCAACCCGTCGGGACCGAACGGAACGACTGCGCTCGCTTGGATTCGGTATCTCCCGGCGGACGGCAGCGTCACGGTCGTACTGAAGGCGTAAACCGATTTGGCCACGGCAGCGTTTTGCGGAAGGGCTTGTACGAGCGCCGCAATGCGCCCGCGCCAATCCCGTAGATCGTCCGCCCTCACCAGCGCGACGTCCAAGTCCTGATCGATATACCCATCGGAAACGGCGTGGCGCCCTGCCGAAAGCGTGACCTCTCCGTATTGCGTCCAGTCACCCGTACCTTGCGGAGTAAAATTCTTGTTGTCCACCGACAGCGTCTGGGGCGGATCCTGTGCGAAGAGCAGCGACTCGTCCCGTGCAAAGACGTCGTATACGCCGCCGGTCTTGACCTCGAAGGGGATCGACCAGTCGGCGGCCGCCGACGACGGGTGGACCCGAACGCCGTGGATCAAGGCCTCGTTGACGGCCAGATCCCTGGCTTGCTCCGCCGATTCGGGAAGGATCGGAGAGAGCGCAAGCATCGCGGAAGAAAACTCGTCGGCGGAGCGCGCTTGCGGATCGAAGCGAGCCTCGCCGCGCGCCATCGCTTCAATGTTTCCCAGATAGCCGTCTGAAAAGGTCGGATCGGTTCCAACTACCGGATGGCTGACGCCGTAGACGAGCGGCAGCGCGCCCCTCAAATGATAGACGTGCAGCGGCCCATCCGAACGTGCGGGTACGGCGCCGAGGACGCGATGGAGAAGATCGTGCGTCAAGGTCGTCGTGTTGAATCGCCACTCGTCGGGCGAGCTGAAGTCGATCACCGGAATGAAATCGTCGCGCTGCAAGAACGTGTCGACGCCAAGCACGCGAAACATGTCGGCCGCAAACGGTTGGCCTTCCCGCGTTCCACGATAGGCGCGGCGCACCCAGAGGTCGGTCCCCTCTGAAGGCTCGCTTCCCAGCAGCCCGTAGATCATCGGACGATCTACCAGCGAGTTCTCGATGTAGAACTGCGGATTTCCCCAATCGAACTGTTCGAGAAACTGCGTCGGGAAGAGCGCAACCCGGTGGCGATCGTCGTTGCCGACCAGCGCGTTCTCGCGGTACTCCCAGGCGGGAATCACCGTGCCGGGATAGTTCATCTTGAGAATCAGGACCGGAATGAAAATGATGATCGGCATGGCGACGAGCAAAGCGCCGGCACCCGCGGGGAGCCAGCCGAAGCGTTCTCGTCGCGACGCATCGTGCGCCGGAACCTGCTCGCGCAGCCAGCTCAGAACCGCGAAGGACGCCAGCCCGTAGAGCCCGCTGATCCCGAACTCCACGCCGGCCACCCACTTATACGAAAACCGGAACATCTGAAAGCCGGGAAAGTACCGGTAGAAAGCATCGTAGATCGGCGTCGTGACGGCGTCTCCGAGCGCATCGTGATAGTAGCCGACGACGATTGGAACCGAAACGATGGTAACGATCAGAAAGTAGAGCGTGATCGGTCGTTGGTTGCGCGAAACGCGACGCCGCCGAGCGCGACGATCGGCACGAACCAGAGTAGCCCGCCGAAAAGACCCTGAGCGTACGGCGCCGCCCACGGAAAGTACGGCCGGCCCGAAAATGAGACGAACGTCGCCCAATGCCCGAGCCCGCGAAGAACGTTTTCGAACGACGTCGCGGCGTTGTGCAGCGACGGCGCTTCGCTGAGGACGCCGTTAAGCCAAACGTTCCTGAAGTAGTCGCCGAACGGGACGATCCAGTAGAGATTGATCAGCAAGGCCGCAACGCAGCCGCGCCGATGAACGGAAGCGAGCGCCTTACCATCGTGCCGGGTTCGGCGCTCGAGCGCCAACGTAACGACGACGAAGATGGCCAGCAAAATGACGTTGATCGCGACCAACGGCGGATTGATCCCGCCGCCGACGAACACGAGCAACGCGATGCCAAGCGCCGCGGGCCACGGGTTCATCTCGCCGCGCAACGCGCGCGCCGTAATGCCGACCATTGCCGGAAGCGTGCCGTACGTGAGCAGCCAGACGATCTGCGCTTGCGAGTTCAGCGCGACGTACATATTGAATAGGTAGGCGACCGAGCCGGCGATGCGCGAGGTCTCGTCGAGCCATGGCGCGACGCTGCGCAAGCAGTAGTACATCGAGGCTAGGCATCCGGTATAGACCGTAAAGACTGCGAACTGTTGCGCGAAGCTTTGGGGAACGTGGAAGATCTTGCGCGATTCCGTAAACCCACGCGTACGGAGTTTCGTAGGGGTACCAAAATCCGGTGTGCGTACCGAGATAGAGCGACGGATTCCACGCGTGCAGCAACGAGAACAGAAACTTTAAAGGATTGATGTGAAGGTCGGCCTGCCCGTCGTTGAGTTGGACGCCGCTGCCGTACCCCAGGGTCACGAGGAGCGCAAGCGCAACGAAGAGCGCCGGAACGAACGCTCTCCTGAGTATCGCTCGGTCCGGCCAGCGCAGCTCCAAAGCTGCGGAGGCGCGGGCCGTCTCCTCTTTCACGGGTAAGCCTTTCCGTAAAGCTTGAATGGACCTTCCAGACTCACGCGTTGCTCGACAAACGTCGCCGCAAAGAGTTCGTCAACGACTTTAGCCACCGAATCGAACTCTATGTCGCGCAAAATGCACCGGTATTCAATCCGCAACACGCAGTCGAAGCCCTGCGAGCCTTCGTCGTGACAGGCCGGACAGGGCGATGGCCGCATCGCGATGGCCTGTCCGATCGGGGCGCCCCGCACCTCGCTCGTCATCCCGTAGAGCGCTAAGGTTTTCACGCCCAGACCCGAGGCAAGGTGGCTGAAGCCGGCGTCGTTTCCTACGAAGACTTCGCATTCCGCCAACCGCCTTGCGGCTTCGTCGATCGGCTCGCGAATGATGCTGATTCCCTCGACGCCGCTAAAATCTTTCTGCACGCGCGCGACTTCGCTCTCTTCGTGCGGTCCCAGAAAGAAGCGCACGCTTCGGCCACTGTCGACATGCCGCCGTGCCAGCCCGGCAAAGCGGTCGTATGGCCAGCGCTTGGACTCGTTTCCCTTCCAAGCCATCGAGCCTGGGTGAATGCCGAGCATGCCCGCAATGCGGTTGCGGCGCCAGGAGTCGGGCATCCAGTACTCGAGATCGTCGCTCCCCGCCGTCAACCCAATGGCCCGCGCGAGCCGCAAGTTCTCGGCGAGGCGATGTCCGCCGCGCAGCGGCACCGCAACGTTGGGCCCGGTCCGCGCAATAAAACGCGCGCTGCCGCCGTATTCGTGCATGTAGAGCATCTTCGCGCCGGCTCCGCGCGCCAGCGCGGCGTATTGCCAACGCGTCGCCGGAAACGGGAGGATGCAAATGTCGTATCGCCGCGGCCTCAGTTCCCGCAGGGCCCCGAGAGCGTCGGTAGCGGTCGGGTGTAGCGGCAGCTGGGTAACGTTCTCAACGATTCCAAGCGCGCGCAGATATTCGGTGACCGGGGTATGCCACGTCAGGGCGTCGACCGACCACGAGTCGCGGCGCAGACCGCGCAGAACCGGACCGCAAGCCAGCGCATCACCGAGTCCTGGCAACACGATCGCCAGCGCGGTACCTCGAGCCAACCGGGATTACTCTCCGATCGGGATGGGGATGACGATTTCGTGAGAGCCGGCGCGATCTATCGGGTAGAAGCGGTCCGGCCGGTCGTAGTAGTGCAAGATGCGCATGCGGTAGAAGATTGCCAGCGTATCCACGAAGACGTTCCAAACGGCAGGAAGGCGAAGCCGGCTGCAAACGCGATTGAAGTTCACGACCACCGGCGCTTCGGCGATTCGATACCCGAAATGATGCACGTTCGCGAGCAGTTCGAGGTCGAACGCAAACCGCTTGACCAGAACTCGGGGCAGTACGTGCTCGAGAACTTCCCGTTTGAAGAGCTTGATGCCGGTCTGCGTGTCGCGCACGGGTAAACCAAAGAGCGTACGCACCAGCATGAAATAGAAGAAACTGTAGATCCGCCTCAGGCGCGGATACTCCACCTTCGATTGCGGGTGGAACTTCGAGCCGATCACCACGTCGGCATCGCGCGACTTCATGATAGTGAAAAAATCTTCGAGCTGCTCGGGATGCAAGTCCATATCGGCATCGAGAAATGCGACAAAATCGCCCTTCGAATAGGACGTGCCGCAAATCAGCGCGTTGCCCTTACCTTCGTTACGCCGGCAGCGTACGACGCGCACGCATTCGGGCCAAACGCGCAGTGCGTTGATCGCCGCGGTATGCGTTCCGTCCAGGCTTCCGTCGTCGACGACGACGATCTCAAAATCGATCCCGAGCGCGCGCATCGTTTCGACGGTTTCGCACACGTTGTCGGCAATTGAATGAGCCTCGTTATATGCGGGCATCAGGATCGAGAGCATCGGGTTGGGGAGCTTGGCGTTCGCAAAAAGGCGAGCCTTCCGGAAGAAAGTTGATCATAGTTAATAATTACGCGATCGGGGCTTCGCGGTTCTCCGGCGGGCTCACGAGGTTGCGCTCGAATTTCGCGACGATCGTGTGCCAGGCAAGGTCGAGCTCTTCGACGCCGAGCATGCGGGCGAACGCACGAAAACGGTCCCCCCGATCGCGATCTGACCGAAGAGGAACCAAGCGCGCGAGGCCAGCGTCGCTTCGGGCGTTACGCCCAGCGCCCCAATCCAGTGCAGCGCAGCGAGCATCGCAAGCGAGCAGACGACGACTTTTCCAGACCGAGAGAACGAGGGCTCCCCAATCGATTCCGGAGACGAACCGCGCGGTCAGCATCAGGAGGAGTACGGCTTGCACGCTCTGGCTCAGTCGAGTTCGCCAGCAGCAGGCCGCGCGCGCCCAAGCCGGGCAGCCAGACCAACGAAAGCAGGACGTTGAGCGACGACCGTAAGCACGGAGATGGTGACCGGCCAGAGCGTCTCCCGGCAAGCAAAGCAGCAGCGCGTCAAGACGACGTTGGCGCGCGAGCGCGACAGCCGATCGCCGCATACGGCAGCAGCCGGCGGTCAGATCGGTCGCGCTCGCCTGAAAGGTTCCGCGCTCGAAGAGCGCCTGCACCATCGGATGCGCGAGCACGATCAGGGCGCAGACAGACGGAATCGTGATGAAGTTCACCAGACCGCAAACCGGTCACGACGCTGCGCGCGACGCCGCGCCGGTTCTCGCGCGCGAACTGCGCGGCGAGCAGCGGAAAGATCACGGTGGCGATCGCGGCCGCAAAGATCTGCTGCGGGAAAGTTCACGAGTTTCGTCGCGTAGTTCATGCCCGCGATATAGCCCGGCGCCAGCGTCGATGCAAAGAAGCGGTCGAAGAAGAGCGCGAGTTGCCCCGCCGCCGAGCCGACGATGATCGGCCCGAGCAAGACCAGATCTTCCTCAAGCCCGGGATGGTGAAGATCGATGATCGGGCGGTACTTGCCGATCGAAAGAAAGGCGGAAGCTGCACGAGCATCTGCGCGGTCAAGCCCCAGCGCCGTGCCGAGGACCAGCGCGTAGATCCGCATGCCGTGGTTGAGCAGAACGACGCAAGCGATCGTTACGACGTTGACCGCGATGCCGACGAGCGCCGCCGACGGAAAGCGATGGTAGGCGTTGAGCATCGCGGAGAGGACGCCGCTCAGACTGACTGCGACGATGCTGGGCATCAGCCAGCGCGTCATGTGGATCGCGACGCCCATCTGCGGCGCCGGGAACCCATGGGCGATGAGCGGCACGTACCAACGCGCGGTGAAGAACCCGACGACCGCGCAGCTCGTGACCACGATCGCCAGGATGTTGAGCACGTCGTGCTCGCCAAGCGCCAAGCTTCGTCTTCCTTGCGATGCGCGAGATACTCCGAGAACGTCGGCACGAGCGCGCTTACGAGCGCGCCGTTGAAGACGCCGAAAAGGATCGTCGGGATCGTCGCGGCCGCGAGAAACGTGTCCATCTCCCACTGCGTCCCGTAGTAGCTCGCGCTGACGACCTCGCGCAAGAAACCCGAGCAGCGTCGATCCGAAGGTCGCCGCCCATGACAAAGAACGTCGAGGCGGCGATCGAGACGCGATGGCGCAGTTCGAGCGGAGTCGCGGGACGAGCGCCGCAGGACGCCGGAGGTGCGGCTTAATGCGCGCCGTCCCTCCGTATGACCGCCGGGATCGGTCTTGGCAATGATGAGCAGATCGCCCACGGCGTCCACGTATCGACGTACCGGTTGTCGAGCTCCATCCAATGCTCGAACGAGACGTCGCTGCGGCCGTTGATCTGCCACAGGCACGTGATGCCCTGCGGAACGCTCAGCCGGCGCAGCGCGAGCGCGTCGTAGTGCTCGACCTCGCTCGGCAGCGCGGGCGCGGCCCGACCAGCGACATCTCGCCGAGCACCACGTTGACGAAGTTCGGTAGTTCGTCGATGCTCGTGCGGCGCAGGAAGCGCCCGAGCGGATGAAGCCGCGGATCGTTGCGGATCTTGAAGACCGGGCCGTCGACTTCGTTGAGGTGCATGGAGCTGTGGCGGAGCGCGTGCGCGCCGTTGACCATCGTGCGCAGCTTGAACATCTTGAAGCGACGCCCGTGCATGCCGACGCGCTCCTGCGCGAAGAACGGGGTGCCGCCGGTGACGCACGCGATCGCCAGCGCCGCGAGGGCAACGACCGCGCGGCGCGCAGACGACGAGCAACAGACTTCCGACGACGACGTCGATGCCAGCGCTTGAGCGACCGGCCACGACTCCGGAACGGTTCGGCGCTCGCCGGCGCCAGCGCTGATGCGTCATCGTGCATCGCGTTCATCACCGCAGGAAGCGCCTTCTCTACGGTACGGCCGACAAGGTCGAGTCCCTCGATCTCACCCAGCATCCGCTACCGGCAGGAGCCAAGTGGAGAAGGCACGAACTCGCGCGTGTGGTCGGTCCCGGGCGCGGTAGGATCGCAGCCGTGGTCGGCAGTAAGAATCACCTCGTCGTCCGGCCGCAGCAGTGCCTCGAGCGCGCGGCAGCATGCGCATCGAGTGCTTCGAGGGCGCGCGCGTAGCCGCGGACGTCGCGGCGATGGCCATACTTCGAATCGAAGTCGTTGAGATTCGTGAAGATGAAGCCGTGGTCGACCCGGTTCAGCAACTCGATACGTCTTCTCCATTGCGTCGCCGTTGTCGGACGACGCGGACCGACGACGCAATTGCCGCGTCCGCAGTAGATATCGCAGATCTTACCGACGGCGTGCACCTCGATATTCCCCGTGCTCAGCTCGTCGAGCAGATTAGGGGGCGGCTCGACCGCATAGTCCCGCCGATTCGGCGTCCGCCTGAAAAGCCCCCGGTTTGCCGACAAACGGCCGGGCGATGACCCGGTTCACGTTATGAGGGGGCAGCAGCATCTCGCGCGTGCCTGTCGCACCATTCGTAGAGCGTCCCCAGCGGCACGACCTCCTCGTGCGCCGCAATCTGGAAGACGGAGTCGGCCGAGGTGTAGAGGATCGGGCCGGCCCGCGGCCATGATGCTCCGGCCGAGCGCGTCGATGATCTCGGTCCCCGAGGCCGGACTGTTTCCCAGCGGCAGCCTTGCCGGCGATCCGTGTGAACGCCTCGACGACGTCTCCGGCGGAAACCCGTTCGGATAGGTGGGAAACGGACGTCGGTCATGATCCCCATCATCTCCCAATGGCCGGTGATCGTATCTTTGCCGCGGCTGCGCTCTCGCAGACGCGCGACGCGCGCCTGCGGTCGCTCGACTCGGCGCGACGCCGGCGAAATCGGCGTAAAAGGCCGAGCCCCAGCGCTCGAGATGCGGCAAGTCGCAGCGAACCGACGCTCGCGCAATGTTGCCGATCGTATCGGCTCCCGGCGCGTCGCCGTAGTGCTCGGAGTCGGCGAGTTGCGCCGATGCCGCCCGAAGTCGATCACGATCGCGACCACACGCTTCATCCGACTTCGCTCCTTCCTTTACAATGCGATTCTGACTCTGCAGGCCCTTGAAGGAGCGCGCGTTACGCCGTCGAATAAGGTTGCGGCGTGCCTCGAATCGCATGCTCGGCGGCGATTCGAATGCTGATGCTCGTTCTTCGTCCACGAGCACGGGCTGCGGCGGCGCCCGCACCGAGGCAGCGCCGCCGGACCGTACTCTATTTGAAAGCGAACCGCCTCGACTTCTACTACGACCGATTTCTTGCTCGAAGCCGACGGAACGTGCGCGTGCGAACCAGCGACGGCTTCACCGTAACCGGCGACGCATTCTCGATGGATCTCAAACTCAATCGGTTTATCATGGCCGGTCACGTAACGCTCCACGATCGCAGCGGCACGGTCAGCGGCGCGGCGATCTCCGATTTCCTCGATTTCCGGCGCATTTACTTCGTTCCGGTTACGAGCGAACCCGACCGGTGGACCTTTCTCAACGGCGACCTCGCGCACCCCGCGATGGGACGCGTGATGCCCGGCGATGCGTTCTATTTCCCCCCGATCACGACGCAGCCGGACATGACGGGCACGGGCGCCGTCATCGGCACCAAGACGTACGTGCGGTTTATCGGGGCCGTGGCCTACGTCTCGGGGGTCGGCATCCCGCTGGGAAGCAACGTGATCAGCTTCTCCTCGAACCAATACTTCGCGCAAAACTCGCTCTCTGGTGCGACGGCGGATATCACTTGGCAAGTAGCCGGTAGCCCGAATGCATTGACGGCGCTCCATTTGCGGTACGATCCGACGTATAAGATCTATGGGTCCGTGGAACAGCATTTCGTTGGCGATCACGAGTACGCCATCTTGTCGGTGAATCCCGCGACGCGCGCTGAGAAATGGTGGAATGCCATGCTGTACGAGAAGCTCGGCAGCCGCTTCCAAATTCAAAGTTTTACGCAATACTACGCGCAGCAGAACTATCTCCAACTGCCGCGCGCGGCGCAACAGACGACCTGGCTCAACGCCACGTACGCCTTTCCCCATTCCTACGTTACGGCCACGTCGCAGCTGGTCAACTACAACCTGCTCGGGCCGGGCTCGCTGGAGGTCCCCAAACCGCTTGGCGGCAGCCTCGCGCACCCGACGTTTTTGCAGCTAACGGCCAACAGCTTCCAAAACAAAATCGCCAATCTGCCCCTCTTTGAAAACATCTACGAAGGGTACGGTTTTGCGCACGACTCGGTCGGCTCGCAGTATCTGAACGGCTTTCCGGGCTACTGGCCCGGAAACAACGCGTTCGCGCCGATCCCCGTGCCCGGTTTGCAATCGTACGGGGCGCTCTGCACGGTTCAGCCGTCGAAGGTTTACAAGTATTACTGCCCCACCTACACGACGATCTATAACACGGTTCTCGGCTTCAATCTCTTTACGCCGTCGCTCAAACTCAACCAGCCCGACAGCCCGTACCAGCAGTATTATTTCAACGCGTCGCTCAACAAGCAGCGCCAGTGGAACTCACTGCCGCACTACATCGACAACACCAACGTGACGCTGACGGTCAGCCGGCAGTTCAACCGGGCGCTTCACACATACGCCGGTTACGAGATTCAAAACGTCGGCGACCATTACATCAACGGCGGCTACGAGCAGTGCACTCAACCGCACGGACAGCCGACCACCTTCTGTCCGGATAGTTTCACGTCGTTTCGCGGGGTTGCGACGTTGCGTACGGCCAGCTTCGGGCTCAACGACACGCCGACGCCGGACTTTAACCTCTCGGTGCTCGTCCGGCATCACCAGGATTATCCGAATTCCGGTGCCGGGACTCTTCGCCTTTCCCGAGAACAATATTCTGGGCCAGCCGCTCTATTCGTGGTGGCTGGGACAACCGCCGTATGATGCGACCGCCGACGTCCGCTTCAAGATCCTTCCACACACGCTTGCCGATATCTCGCGCACGCTCTACTGGTACGGCAATCCCTACCGGGCGCAATACTGGCAGCAAAACTTCGTGATCCAGTTGCTTCCGATATGATGCGCCCTTCGAATGGTCCTTCGGCTGCGCTCGGGATGACAGCCGTCCTCTCATTGGCGCTCGGCATGATGCTCGTTGCGGCGGGACCTTCGATCGTCGTCACCGGGCAACTGCTCGCGTATCAGGACGGCTTCGTCTTCTTCACGACGGGCGACGGTTTCCGGGTCGCGCCGAGCATCGTGATCCACGACGCAAAGACCGGCGGCTCGACGAAGCTCGCTCCGGCGCCGCGCCTCTGGGCGCGCGCCACGTTTGACGCCAGCGGCAGCGTGACCGAACTCGATCTTTCGCGGGTGGCCTTGCCGCCAGAAGGAAACTTCGACGACGTGACGCGTTTCGCGGTCGCAGCGTCGTCACCGGCGCCAAATCCCGATTTGCTTGCGTATGCGAATCTCGCAACCCCGGTACCCGGGGGTGGAGCCCCGACGACCGTGAGCTACTCCGGCAAACCGGTGCTCGTGACGTTCATCGTGCAGGTCCCGCCGACGACGCCGCTGACGGCGAGCGTCTATATCTCGACCGATCAAAGCGGTTGGAGCGCGCAGGCGATTCCAATGGACCGCATCGACGCGCTGCACTATTCGATCACGCGCCGGTATCCGTCGGGCACGATCTTCAACTATCTTTACGATCGTGGATCCCTCCAGTCGGAGGAGATCGCGCAAAACGGTCTCTCCCGCCCGCCGCGCAAGTTCGTCGTTCCCGACGCAGACGTGCGAACGGTGAGCGACACCGTCTCCGCCTGGCAAGATCAAGTGCCGGGAAGCATCAATCAGCAGCAACCGCAAATCATGCCGACGCCCTACAACCCCGCACCGTTCCCGAATCTTCCGCCGGGGCTGCCGCCTCCCCAGCCGCCCCAATCCCACAAACCCCCGCAGGCACGCTGAACCCGCTTCGGCTCGTCTGGGCGCTCTTTCTCGCGTTGGCGAGCGCGCTCTGCGTAATCGTTCACTGGCGGTACGCCATCTTCCGAAATGACGTCGATCTCGGCATCTTCACCCAGGTTATCTCCGGCGTCGGGCGAGGGTTTTCGAGCACCGCGGAGGGCGGGGCGAACCATCTTTTGGTTCACTGGTCGCCGCTCGTCGTAGCCGCGTGGCCATTTCTGCGCACATTCGGTCCCGTCGGCCTCGAGTACGCTCAGGCGATCCTCGTTGCTGCAGTCGTCTTCCCGGTTTGGGGTTTGGCACGCGCGAGGTTCCGCCCAATGCCAGCGTTGGCTGTGGTTGCTGTCGCGGCAGTCTATCCAATTCTGTGCGCGAACGGCGTCGGCGATTTTCACGAGATGGCCTTCGTGCCGCTGCTCTCCGCAACGCTCGTCTACGCGCTGGACCGTCGCCGGTGGTCGCTGAGCATCGCGGCAGCACTGCTCCTGCTCTGCACGAAGGAGGATCAGTTCGTGATTCTCGCGGCAAACGGTCTGATCTTCGCGGCAATGGCGCGCAACGACGGTCGCGCCGCGCGCATTGGATTCAGCATCTCCGGCTTGGCAGTCGTAACGGCCTTCGTATATTTCACAGTCGTACGTCCGGCACTGAATCCGCACGTGCCATACCTGTCGCTGGATTTCTTCAACTGGGCCGGGGCCCCGGGCGGAGGGCACGACTTTGTTGGGGCCGTGCTGCTTCCACGTGTATGGTACGTCGTGATAATCCTGGCTCCGCTGGCTTTCCTACCGTGCATCTCGCGGTACGGACTGTTCTTGATTCCCGGATTCGTCGAGATTCTCGCCTCGCATCAATCCGTCACGATTGCGCCCGGCGCACACTACAGCGCACTGCTGACCGGCTACGCGCTGGCGGGGTTCGTCGACGGCGCTTCTCGGTTGAGCGCAATCAAGCCGCAGCTGGCCGCGGGCCTCGTCGTCGTGGCGGCAGCCGCCTCGATAGGGGTGGCCATCTTCGCGAGCCCGATGGAGTACTGGTATTACCTTTACCGGCCCCCAAACGCGCACGATGCGCTGCTCCAGGCGACGCTTGAACGGCTGCCTCGGCAGGTAGACGTTGGGTCCGAAGATGAAATCTTTGCACACTTAGGTCTCGATCCGAACGCTTCCATCGACTTTAATGGCCAGCGATGGTTCGTTTACGACCGGACGCACTATTCGGAGCATTGGAAGAAAATCGACGAGCCGGCCGTAGAGCGGGCACTCGCCCGCAACGAGTATGTCGTAAAGAGCGACCACGACGGCGTCGTGGTTCTCGAGCGATCGCGTTCGTGAAGGGCTTTTCGCTTGCGGTTCCGGCTCTCGGGCTCCTCGCCGTCTGCTCGTCGATCGTCGTCGCCGGCGCACAGGTTCCTTCGCCCGCTCCGAGCGTTTCGGCAACGCCCTCGCAACCGCCGTCGCCCGCACCGACGCCGACGATTCTGATGCTGCCGCCCGATGCGGCGCCACAGATTCTTTGGTTCGGGTTGAGCTCGACCACGCCGAAGGCGGGCGAGACGCTCTCCGTCGCCGTGCTCACCTCATCGAACGTCGCCAGCGTTGAAGTTCGCATCGGCGGCTACGGCTTCAATTTGCCCAAGACCGATGTAGGACACTTCGAGGGTGCTTACGCCGTTCCACAGCTCCCGTTCTTCATGACCCACAACCTCGTCATGCAGATCATCGCGCGAAACACCGCGGGCATCGAAGCGACGAGCAACGCAGCAATACAGATTCGGTAAGAGATGCGACGCGGAGACGGAGTCGAGATTAGCCGGGGAAAGGCGATTGCCGCCATGCTTTGCGCCTGCGCGGCTTGCGCGCTGCGCGTCGAGCCGGGCCTCGCGGCCGACGAGGGCCTCGCGACGGCTGCGGAACGTTGGGGACGCTTCTTCGGTTCGGCCGTCCGGGTCAACGACCTCAAGACCGAACCGAATCTGAGAGCGGCGGTGATCCGCGAATGCGCGCAGCTCGTGCCGGAGTTCGAAATGAACTGGAACGAGATCGAACCCGCAGACGGTCAGCTCTCGTTTGCCAAGATCGACGACCTAACGGCCTTCGCGATTGCGAACGGCAAGAATCTTCGCGGCCATACGTTGCTTTGGCACCTCGGCGTGCCGGAGTGGGCCGTCGAGATGCTTCGCGAAAATCAAGATTGGAATCTCATCGCCAGGTATTTTGGCTCGGTGATCCCGAGGTACGGCGACGTCATCGGGATGTGGGAAGTCGTCAACGAGCCGATCGATCCCGGCCAGCGCATCGACGGGCTACGCGAGAACATCTTTCTCGAGGTGTTCGGTCCGGACTATATCGCCCGGGCGCTGACCCAAGCTCGCAGGTTTGCGCCCAAAGCACAACTGATCGTTAACGAATACGGGCTCGAGTACGACCTTCCCGAAGAACGGGATCGCCGCTTCTTTTTGCTCAAGCTGCTCGAACGCCTAAAACGTAGCGGCGCCCCGCTCGACGGACTCGGCGTACAGGCGCACCTCGACCTGCGCAAAGGGCATATCTCGCCATCGGCCATTGCGCGGTTTTTGCAAGAGGTTGCGGGGATGGGTCTCTCGATCACCGTGACCGAACTCGACGTCAAGGAGGCCGACTATGTCGCCACCGAGGAGGAACGCGACCGGCAAGTCGCCGACGAAGTGCGACGCTACCTCGATGTCGTGCTTAGCGAGCGAGGGGTCACCGGAGTAACGACGTGGGGCCTGAGCGACCTGCACTCCTGGCTCGAGATTACCAAAGACGACTATGCCCGGTTTGCGGGCGCCTGGACCGACGGCAGCGGGCCGGGCTTTAATCGCGGCTTACCGCTGGACTCTTCGATGCGAGCCAAGCCGATGTACTTTGCCATTCGGGACGCACTTTGGTACGCCAAACCAAGGCCTCAGAAACGCCGGAAGAAGGTCGCGCTGCCGTAGGCCCGCGGGTTAAACCCCGACTCCCAAGCCTCGCCGGCCGAGAGCTGCAGCTCCGAGCGCGGGCCAAAACTCACGCCGGCAAATGGGCCGACCCGATTGAGGTGATAGCTGGGATTTCCTTCGAAGCCGTATGCGAGGCCCAGTCGCCAGTTCGGCGAGACGGCGTGCGTGCCGTCGATGGCCCAATCGTAATCGTAGAGTCTGGTTCCATAGTAGCCCAGCCAATCGGCGCGCCACGGTCCGCCGTCGGTTCCACCGTCCAAGCTCACCCGAAACTCCGTTTGGTGACCTCCCAGCAGATTCTTATCATCGAACGGCGACAAGCCCGTATAGGTGGCATTGACGCCGACGCCGACGTCGTTCCAAATGTGCTTGAGCGTAACCCCGTAGACCGCGTCCAACTCCTCTCCCGAGAAGTTTGCCCTAACCACACCGAGGTCGTGCCGCATATAGTCGTAGCCGCCGGTATCGAAGTACCCTCGAAAGACGAGTCCGTTCCCGATACTCGACCCGGGCAAAGCTACGCTCGCGCCGGCGAACACGTAGTTTGCAAAATCCGCCTGCGCCCCGGCAAACACCTCGACATTATCCGCACGAGCCGCGATCGGGCCGGTCAGCAAGAAGAGGCCGATAGCCGCGGCCGAGACTGCGCGTGACACGTTGATTGCTCCCTTCACTGGTGGCACTAAACGAGAAGTCGCTGTTTTTCGAGTTCGGCGAGGCTGGCCCGGCTGCGATCGACCGGAGCCTTCGCTTGCGAAACCCACCTGATCAGCTCTTGCATGCCCGCGTCGAACGTCCGCTGCGGCCGTACCCCGAAGGTTCTTTCAATCTTTGAAATGTCCGCAAAGCAGTGGCGAACGTCGCCCACGCGGTATTTGCCGAGATATTCCGGAGCGAGGCTCTTGCCGAGCATCCGGGCCAGCGTGCTCGCCATCTCCGCAATCGAGATCGGCGACCCGCTGCCGACGTTGAACACGTCCCACACGGCTAAGTCGCTCTCCAGCACGGTCGCAAAGGCGTTAGCGACGTCGCCGACGTGGACGAAATCCCGTTTCTGCCGCCCATCTTCGAAGACCAACGGCGGCTGATCGTTGAGGAGCCGGGAGATGAAGATCGCCGCCACGCCGGTATATGGATTGCTGAGCGCCTGACGCGAGCCGTAGGCGTTGAACAAGCGCAACGCCACGGTCGGAATTTGAAGCGCCTGCCCCACCGCGAGAAACATCTCCTCGTGATCCCGTTTGTTGATGGCATAGATCGAGGCGGGCCGCAGCGGCTTCTCTTCGGTCGTTGCGACCGGAACCAGATCTTCGCCGGCGATCGACAGCTCCCAACGGCGTGCCGCCAGTTGCTCGTGGCTGCGCGGCGGCGGCGCCACCAGATTTCCGGTTGAGGGAACCTGGTAGGCGCCTTCGCCGTAGATGGACATCGACGAAGCGACGACCATTCGTTCGATCGCGTGCGGACGCCGTGAGAGTGTCTCCAGCATCGTTGCCGCCGTCATCACGTTGTTGCGGGTGTAGTCGACGATATTGGTCATACTCTGACCCACGCCGACCGAGGCTGCCAGGTGCACCAAATGCGTCACGCCGCGCAGGCTGGTTTCGAAGAGGCCTTCATCGCAGACGTCCCCTCGGATCCGTCTTGCGCGCGGGTCCAGGTAGGCCGGCCAGCCTTCGGCGTCGCGCTCTTCGTCGCCGTGCACCTGCGGCAAGAGGCTATCGAGCACCGTTACTTCATGGCCGCGCGCCAGGAGCTGGTCGACGAGGTGCGATCCGATAAATCCGGCTCCCCCGGTAACGAGAACGTGCTTAGCCAAGATTACTCCTCACTTTGGCCGATGCGATTTGGTATGTTCGCCCTCGAGTTTCTCGCGTATGAGCAGCTTGTTTGCGTCGATCTTCTCGGTTCGCTGCCACGCGAGTCCTTCGTCGCGAACGAACATCCAAAAGCCGATGGCCAGCGGAACGACCCAGATGAACCACCAAAATAACACGGATATCGGATTGATGCGAACCATGTACCAGACGCGATCTTGCCATCGATCCAGTACGAGTGCGGTCTCACGCCACGTGTTGGCGTAGAGGAAGAACATCAAGCGGCAATACAGGACGAGGTTGACCGCGGACAGCACGACGGCCCATAGCTGCACCTTTCCGATGTGCTCGAAGTATCTCGTGAGGTCCCAAATTCCAAGCGGCAGGCCGAGGACGCTAATCCATAACGAGAGGCACGGAAAAAATATCAGCCAGCATTTGACTCGCTGCCACGGCGTGAAGCCCATGTAACCGAGCGGACGCGTGAGGGTCTGGAAGAAGCCGCAGACCCAGCGTTTTCGTTGGGTAACGCCGCCCCACCACGTTTTTGGCACCTCTTCGATCAGAGGGTTGGCGATGATGCCGAGGCGCTTCCCATTTGCCCAGTAACGCAGCCCGATCTCGGGGTCTTCGATCGTGATCCAGGGGTGAAAGCCGCCCAACCCAATGAGGTCGGAGACGCGGTAAAAGAGGCCCTTGCCCAACACCCAATACGGCTGGCGCCCGTGCGCGGAGAGATGCGGGTACTTGTAGCCGTCCCAGCACATATGGTCGAACGCGTGCCACGAAGCCGCCATCGAAGCGTTGAGATTGCCGGCTACGTTCTCGGCCTGCAAGACGTCGTAGTGCCGCAGCCCAATGACGGCCGCCTTGAAGTGATCGGTCGGCGGACAGCTATCGGCGTCGATGTAGTTGATGACGAGGTTGCGTTCGTGCTCGAGGGCCCGCGCGGTCACGTACAGCGCGTAGATGAGTTGGCGTGTCTTCTTCGGAGGCAGATCCCGTACGCCGGCGCGCTTGCCGCGGTGCCACCAGTAGGCTTTTTGATTAGCATCCCACGAGTCCCAAACGATCTGCCACCTGGGGTCGCTGGTCGGTGGAACCTCCAAGATTTCCAAGAACGCAAACTCCTTCACCAGCCGGCGCAGGCTCGCGACCGTCTCCTGGTCGTTGCTATTCGGTATCGCAATGACGCGGCAACGCTCCGCCGGATAATCCAGATTTGCCAGCGACAGGAACGTCGTTCGCATCGTCGCCTCGAGCTCGCGCAGGACGGGATAGAAGAGCACGATGTAGGGCCACTCGCTCTCGGGCTCCACGATGCGCTCCTCGGGGTCCACCCAATCGACGGGAAGGCTTTCGAGATACAAGTCGATCAGAAACGAAAAAAGATAGAGCGCCTGCGAAAGTATGAAAAGGATGGGCAACGATACCCATATGGGCTGTTCTACTTGCTGGAGTAAGGATTCCGTCATTTAGTCGGTCGTAAGGTTCCGCCGGGCGATATAAAAAATCAACCCATCGTGTCTGCTCGAAAATAGTCTAGCGTCGCCGCTAGACCTTCGCGGAGCGCCGTTCTTGGCTCCCACCCCAAGAGCCTGCGCGCCAAGCTGATGACGGGCCTGCGGCGCGCGGGGTCGTCCGGCGGCAGGTCGCGCGCGACGACGTGCAAGGGCACGCCGGCGATCTCCGAGACGATCTGGGCCAGCTCGGATATCGTAAACTCCTGCGGATTGCCGATATTGACGACCATCGGCGCCGGCGCTGGGTGCTTTGCGAGCCGCACGACGCCGTCGACGAGATCGGTGACGTAGCAGAAGCTCCGGGTCTGCCGGCCGTCGCCGTACACGGTTAGCGGCTCGCCCCGCAGGGCGGCCATGCAGAAGTTCGGGATTGCGCGGCCGTCCCCGGGCTGCATGCGCGGGCCGTAGGTGTTGAAGATTCGCACGATTCGGCCATCGATGCCAAGCTTGCGAACCGCCGAAGTCAGGTACGCTTCGGCGTAACGTTTCGATTCGTCGTAACAAGCGCGCTCGCCGATCGGATTCACGTTGCCCCAATACGTTTCGGGCTGTGGGTGCTCCAGCGGGTCGCCATAAACTTCGGAGGTCGAAGCGAAGAGCAATCTTGCCCCGGTCGCGCGCGCTAACTCGACTCCGTGCATGGCGCCCAGCGCATTGACGGCCATCGTCGCGAGGGGCTCCCGGCCATAATCCACGGGGCTCGCAGGCGAAGCGAAGTGCGCGATGAGATCGGGCTTGTCGAGGTCGTGCGCCCACGTCCACGGTAACGAAACGTCGGCCTCGATAAACCTGAAGCGCGGATTCTTATCGGCTATCGCGAGATTCGCCCGCGATCCCGTCGCTAAATTGTCGACTCCGGTGACGAGGTCGCCGTCGGCCAGCAGCCGGTCCGCGAGATGAGAGCCGAGAAAGCCCGCGGCTCCGCAAAGCAGGACCTTCAAAGGCGACTAAAGCTCGCCGACCGCTTCTTGATAAGCGAACTCCAGCGCGGGCTCTTTTGCGCGGCCGACTCCGACGTACCTCAACCCTTCCATCACCACTTCGTCGGCGTCGAAGATATTGCGTCCGTCGAAGACGACGTTCCCGCGCATAAGCTTGCGCACCATTCTGAAGTTGAGGCTCTTGTACTCGTCCCATTCGGTTGCCAGCAGAAGAACGTCGCACCCGTTGATCGCTTCGTACATTTGCGCGCAATACCGAACGTCGTCGCCGGTTTTAGCTCGAGCGCCTTCGATCGTGATCGGAATCGGATCGTGCGCCGTGACCGTCGCGCCGTTGCGAAGGAACATGTCGATCAGATGGAGTCCGGGTGCCTCCCGCACGTCGGACGTATTCGGCTTAAACGCCAGCCCGAGCACGCAGACGGTCTTGCCTTCGACCGAACCGCCGAGCGCTTTTTCGATCTTTGCAAGAATTCGCGTGACTTGTGCGCGGTTGACGGTTTCGACCGAGCGCAAAAGCGCCGCGTCGTAACCGCGGCCGTGAGCCATTCTCTCCAGCGCCAGCACGTCTTTGGGGAAACACGAGCCGCCGTACCCGATTCCGGGGCTCATGAAGTGGCCGCCGATGCGGTGATCGTAACCGATCCCGCTACCGACCGCCTTGACGTCGACGTCGACGAGATCGCAGATATTCGCGATCTCGTTCATGAACGAAACTTTGGTCGCTAGGAACGCGTTGGCGGCGTACTTGATCATCTCGCTGGTTCGGCCGTCGGTAACGACGAACGGCGCGTCGAGGGGCGCGTAGAGGTCGCGCATGACGGCCTCGGCTTGCGGGCTGCTGGTCCCGATGACGATGCGGCTGGGATGCATGAAGTCCGCGACGGCCGAGCCTTCGCGTAGAAACTCCGGATTGCTCACGACGTCCACGCGATGCCGCCGCGCGGCGTTCTCGGCAATCATGGCGGAGACCATCTCGCTGGTCTCGACCGGCACCGTCGATTTCACGACGACGATCTTCGGACCGTTGAGCTCGCGGCCGATGGTCGCGGCAACTTCCCAGATGGCCGATAGATCCACGCCGTCGTCGTGGCGCAGCGGCGTGCCGACCGCGATGAAGACGATCGCCGCGTCGCGCACGCCGCCTTCGACGTCTTCGGAGAAAGAGAGCCGGCCGGCGTGATGGTTCCCGACCATCATTTCGAGCAGCTGCGGCTCGAAGAAGGGAAGTTCGCCACGCCGAAGCGTCGCAATCTTTGCCGGGTCGTTATCGAGGCAGACGACCGAGTTTCCGAACTCGGCCAAGCACGTCCCCGTGACCAGCCCTACGTATCCGGTCCCAACGATCGCGATTCGCCGCTGACCGTTGGGGTGGTGTTGCGGCACGGCCCCGACGATGCTTAGCCGGTGCAGCGCCCCGTTCGTCGCGCCGTTATGCGAACCGTTGTGGGTGCCATTCGACGCGCCGTTGGATGCACCGTTCGTCGAGCCGTTGGATGCGCCGTCCGTCATACGGGTGCGGCCGAGTGGGAACAGCCGAGAAAAAAAACGCGTTTTGTGACGCGATGCAGGGTTCTAAACAAGACGGTACTCCCAATAGCAACGAAGGAGGCGGTACTGCGCCGGCTTCATCCAAGTCGATGGTAGGGGATGGTAAATCGAGCGTGCATCCTGGAAATGGGAGAAATAGTTAAGGCAAGTTGAGCAAACGTTAATGTTTGCAGGGGCCGGAGCTTTGGCCTTTGGCATTTCGCTTAACGCTCAGTTCGTATCCGGCGGCCGCGGGTCGGGCGGCTGATGCAGGAAGTAGTTTTTGCCGTAGGGAGCTTGTATCGGCACGAACTTGCGGGGCGACTGCGTGAAATTTGAAGGCATCGTCCGGCGAGTTGGCGCGCTTGTCGCTGGCGGAGAGCCGCCCCAGATGGAACTCGTCTTCAACGAACTTCAGGATCGTACCGTGCTCGTAGTGCGTGTGCGAAACCACCCCTTTTTTTGCGTAGGGCGAGATGATTAATAACGGGACGCGAAAGCCTAAACCATCATAATCGACGTAGGCCGGAGGCTCGGGATCGTACCAAAGACCGGGGTCGTCCCAAAAGACGAAAATCGCGCTGGTTGACCAGAACTTCGATTCACCTACCGCGTTGACGAGCGATGCGACCCACGAGGGACCCGTATCCGAGTTACATTCGGCGTGATCGGAGTTTGCACAAGTCGGCGTAATCCACGTCACCGTTGCGAGCTTACCGCTGGGAACGTCCGTGAGGAACCGCGTCGCGTTGGTGATCACGTCTTTCTTCCAGTCCGGTCCGTAACAAATATGGCGAATCGCCTGGTAGGCGCTCCAAATGCCGTTGGTCTCCGTGAAGGTTGGGGCCACGCCCATGTCGCCGCGGCAGGGGTCTGGTGCGGTGCCGATGGGATACGTGTAGAACGCCCATGGCAACTTTGCATCGTCGAGCTCGTCGCCGAGCGTCTTATTATCGAAGCAAACCGGGATCTGCTTTGTGTCGGAGCGATCCTGGTCGATCGTCCAGATCTCGTCGGTTTTACCGCCCGGACAGCCCCAATAGTTGTCGGGATAGTTGCTCGTGGCGCTGGCCTGACCGGCGATGATGTACTGGTGCGAGACGAAGCTGCTGACGTCGAAGTTCGACGCGTACATCTGGTCGGCCAACACGTACTGCTCGGCCATCGAAAAATACGGCGCCGTCTCGTTGTGCGGAACGTACGAGTACGGCGGATATTTAACTCCCGTCGGGCATTTCGGCTCGCCACTGCCGCCGCAGGTCCACCCAATCTTATCGAAGCCGTTCATCCGGCAGTGCTTGCCCGGTATCATTGGGGTAGCGTTGCACGCCGTAAAAAACGCAGCGGCGTTGTGCGAGACGTCCCAGGTCGTCGCCAGCGGGATCGGCTTGAGCGTGATCTTTTGATTCTTCGAGTCTAAACCGTAGGTCACGGTCTTGGCGCCGGGGTAGCCGTAAAACAGATTGTTGAAGCTGCGATTCTCTTGAACGATGATGATGACGTGCTGAATTTTCTTCGGGCCCGCGAACGGCTGGTATGCTGCCTGGTCCGGCTGCCGATCGACGACCGGTACCCCGAGCGATGAAGATGCTCCGCCTTTGCAAGCGCAAAGGAGCAAGGTCGTCACGGCGATCGCGAGCGGGAGCGTTCTCACGGTACCGCTAATCGTTATCCGGCGGCCGCGTATCGAGTGGCTGGTTCATAAAATACTCCGCGTTATACGTCGACTTGATCGGGACGAACTGACGCGGTGATTGGTTGAAATCAAAGGCATCGGCCGGCGACTTGGCGCGCGTGTCGCTGGCGGAAAGCCGCGCCAGCCCGAACTGGTCTTCAACGAACCTCAAAATGCTGCCATGCTCGTAGTGGGTGTGCGAAACCAGCCCCTGTTTCGCGTACGGCGAAATAATCAGCAGCGGAAGACGATATCCGAGTCCGTCGTTATCGGCGTACGCCGGCGGCTCCGCATCGTACCAGCCGCCCGGATCGTCCCAAAAGATGAAGATCGCAGTGCTACTCCAAAACTGCGATTCGCCGACGGCATTGACGAGCGACGACACCCATGACGGACCGGTAGGTGAGCCGTTGCCGCCGTGGTCGGAGTTTTGGTAGGTGGGCGTGACCCACGTCACCGCCGCAAGATTGCCACCTCTCACATCGCTAAGGAACTGCTGCGGCGGCGATTTGACGTCGTTATCCCAGTCTTTACCGTAACAAATGTGCTTGATGGCCTGGTACGCGCTCCAAATCGAGCTTCGATAGCCGTTGCCGTCCGGGCCGGTGCCGCTGCCGCAAAGCTTTCCGCCGCTGCCGCCCTTGGCTTTGAGCGGGACCGCGTAGAACGCCCAGGAGAGAGCCTCGTTGTCAAGCTCGTCGCCGAGTGTCGTAACGTTCCAGCACGGGAAGACTCCCTTGGTACCCTGTATATTACGGTCCGGGCCGAGCACGGGAACCTGGACGCCGGGCGCGGCGGGACAACCCCATTGACCGCCCCCATCGGGATAGTCGAACGTTTTGTCAGGGTTGACGCCGGCAATGATGTACTGGTGCGACTCAAAGCTGCTGATGTCGAAATCGGACGCGTACATCTCGTCGGCTAAGACGTACTGCTTCGCCATCGAGAAATACGGCGCCGTCTGGCTATGCGGTACGTACGCGTACGGCGGATACTTAACTCCCTTCGGGCACTTCGGCTCGGAACCGGAGCCGCAGTACCACTTTTCCTTGTCGAAACCGTTCATCTGGCAGTCGGTGCCCGGAGTCTTCCCGTGCCATTGCAGGACAGCATATAACCTCGAGCATTATGCTGGAGATCCCACGTCGTTGCGATCGTGACCGGTTGCAGTTCAATCTTCTGGCCGCTTGAGTCGTAGCCGTAGGTTGCCGTCTTAGCTCCGGGATAGCCGTAAAACAGATTGTTGAACGTGCGATTTTCTTGAACGATGATGACGACGTGCTGGATCTTGCTCTTCAGCGCGCGCGCAACTGGGAGTCCCGGCGGCGAAGCGAGTACGCCGTTGCCCCCGCACGCGCACAGAATGGCCGATACCGCTATCGCCAGAGTGAGGTTCGGCCAAGAATTACAACGCACGGAAGGCATCCTTTAGAAGGAGGTCCAGGGAGTCCAAGTCTTCCTTCGCTATTGACCGGCCTCCTGTATCGTCGCGCTTGCGCTGCTTGGAAAACTTGCGCCGCCAAATCGCCGCTATCGCACGGTCAGCGGTATCGTGCGTTGCACCGTATCGCCGCGGGTGTTTGTCGCAATGACTTGCATGTTAAACGTGCCGCGAATGAACCACGGCAGCGGCGCGACGGTATAAGTCAGCGCGAAGCGTCCCACCCCGGTTTTGACCAGGGTCATCGCGTAGCCTCCGATGCGCGCCTGCACGCTGGCGACGTTTGAGCTCGTGACCACGCTGCCCGAAACCGTGTCCCCGGGATGCACCGTCGTCTCGCTTACCGCGACGGCAAGAATTTGCGGCGCCGCATTGGGCGCCACACGTGGTACCTTGGCCGAGAGCTTGGGCGGCGTAACGGCCGGCGACGGGAGCACCGTCGAGGAGGCCGAGGGTGACGGAGCGGCGGCGGGTGACTTGGACGCCGTAGTTCCCGGCCCGCCGGTGGCGCCGGCTCGCGGCGAGGCGGCCGCTTGCGGCCGGGTCCTTGGCGTGGGCGACGGCCCCGCTCCGCCGGAGCGAGCCTCGTGGCTGCAGCCTGCAATCCAGAGCAAAGCCGCGCCGATCGCTAGGGCCGAACGGACGTTAGGCATGCACGCTAGTTCTTGGGCCCTCAGCGCTTTCCGCCCGGGGTGACAACGGCGGCGGCGTGTTGAAAACTGCACCCGCATGGCCGATTCTACGCGCCCCACCTTCAGCGTCGTGGTTCCCCTCTACAACGAAGCCGGAAACGTCGCACCGCTCTTGGCACGAGTCGCGGCGGCGATCGAGCCGTTGAGGGGGCAGTTCGGCCACGAAATCGTGCTGGTTAACGACGGCAGCAGCGACGGCACCCTCGCTGCAATCCGCGCGGAGATGCAGCGGCAGACCGGGATCGTGCTGGTCAATTTGTCGCGTAACTTCGGGCATCAGCTCGCGGCAACCGCCGGCATAGAAATCGCTACCGGGGATGCCGTTATCCTCATGGACGGGGATCTGCAAGATCCGCCGGAGCTAATCGAGGACTTCTTGCAAAAGTGGCGCGAGGGCCACGACGTCGTGTACGCGGTTCGCCGGACTCGCAAAGGCGAGAGCCGTTTCAAGCTCTGGACCGCGCGGGCGTTTTACCGGATCATCAAACGCCTGACCAAGATCGCGATCCCGCTGGATACCGGAGACTTTCGTTTGATGAGCCGGCGGGCCGTCGAAGCCGTGCGGCGGCTGCCCGAACGCCATCGCTTTCTTCGCGGCATGGTCAGTTGGGTCGGCTTCAACCAAGTAGCGCTCGAGTACGATCGCGACGTGCGCTATACCGGCCAGACGAAATATCCGTTTTCCAAGATGGTTCGCTTTGCGATGGACGGCATCACCTCGTTCTCCGACGTGCCGTTGCGCTTTGCATCCTATTTCGGCTTCGCGGTCAGCGTCATCGCCTTCTTCTACGCCGTGATCGTCATCGTCATGAAGACGTTTAGCCTGAAGCCGGCCTTTTACACGCCGGGCTGGGCCTCGACGATCGTCGCCGTTCTCTTTCTCGGCGGCGTGCAACTGATGAGCCTCGGAATTCTCGGAGAGTATCTCGGGCGCGTTTACGACGAAGTCAAAGGGCGGCCGCTCTACATCATCAGCGACATCGAGCGATCTTGACGTATCGTCCGGTCGTCGACTACGTCGCCGTTCCGACTCCGCTCGACCCGTTCTCCGCCGTCTTCTTCGTGGGCGCATTCTTTGCAGCCGCGATGCTTACGGTGCGGCGCCCGGCGTACGGACTCTGTGCGCTACTCCTCGCGACGCCGATTGCTTTCGCGCACGATCTTGCGGCAACGACGATCACGCTGCCGAAATGCGTCCTGCTCGGCGTGCTTCTGGGACTGACAACCTACACCGGCGTCGCGCGTAGGTTGCGCCGCCGGCCGGCGCCTCTGCTCGCGGCCGCGTTGGCCTGCTACATAGCCGCGACCGCACTGTCGGTACTCGACGCGGCGCATCCGGTCGCGGCAATCCGGGAAACCCTCAAGTGGGTGGAGTACGCCGCATTCTTCGTCGCGGCGTTTGCCTGCTACGCGCTCGACGCCGACGATGCCGCGCTCGCCGCCGCCGCAGCCGTCGCCGGCATCGCGGTCGCGATCTCGGCCCTGGTTCAAGAGGTCGCCGGTGCGCCCTCGGGACTCTATATCGGTACCGCGATCGTTCCGCGCATCGCGGGCCTGCTCGAAGGTCCCAACCAACTCTCGGCCTATTGCACGGTCGCCGTCGCGACGCTCGGCGCGTGGGCGCTCGTTCGCCGAACGCGGTTGCTCGATGCCGCGCTTGCACTCGTGGTCTTTGCCGACGTCTTGACGTTCTCGCGCGCGGGCATCGCCTCGCTCCCGATCGTTGTCGCAATCCTCGTGCTCTGGGCCGGGCGCCGAGCATGGCCGGCGCTTGCTCCGGCGGTGGTGGGCGCGATCGCCGGAATCGGCGGCGCGGTTTGGTGGGCGATCTACTCGCATACGCCGGGCATCCTGCGCGTTTCGCTTGCCCCCAGCGCGTACGCGGGCGGCGTCGGCAATCGCGGCGAGCTGTGGGGCGCGGCCCTGCGAATGTGGCGAGATCACCCGCTTCTCGGCGTCGGTGCCGGCAACTTCGAGCTCGAGTTGCCCGAGTACGGGGTGTACGGCGTGCGCACGCACGCAAACAGCTGGTATCTGCAGTCGCTCGCCGAGGGCGGCATCGTACTCTTTTCGGCAACGCTTGCGATGGTGGGGGCATCGATCGGCGCGTTTCTCGAAAAGCCGCTCGTCGCGCGCTTGCGCGCGCAACCGCCGTGGGTGATCGCCGCGTTGGCGGCCAGCATCGCGCTGGCGCTGCACCAGACCGTCGACGACTTCGTCTTCTATCCGAAGGTCGCCGGCGCGTGGTTTCTACTGCTCGGCATCGCCGCCGCCGCGTTCCGCGCGAGTTCATCCTGAGCGTAATCGAAGGGCAACCGATAACCGTCGTTACCAACTGGGGCGCCGCGGGCGTTCCATTGCTCGCGGGAACCTTGTTGGCGATTTTCGCCGCAGGCTTCATCTACTGGCGGGTCGTGCAGCGAGACCAACCGGTTTCGCTGCAACTCGTCTGCGGTGCGGCGGCAGCGGCGCTGGCGGCCGCGTGGTTCGTGCCGGTTCTTTTCTCGAGCGACGTCTATGCGTATGCGGCCTATGGAGAGATGGCACGAATCGGCCTCAATCCGTACGTCCTCGCGCCGCTGCGCAGCCCCGATGCACTGGTGCGCGCCGCACAACTTCAGTGGGTAACGGCCTTTCCGATCTGTTTGTACCCGCCGGCCTTTGTCGCGTTCGCTCGATTCTTGGTAACGACGCTGGCGCCGCTGGGTCCGCTCGCGCAGCTCGACGCGTTCCGCGTCGCGGCATGCACGGCATTTCTGTTCTGCGTACCGCTGGCTTACGGGGCGTTCGCGGGCGACCGCGTAACGCGATTGCGCGCGGCGGCGACAATCGGACTGAACCCCGCTGCGATCTGGTGCGCGGCGGAGGGGCATAACGATGCGATCGCGCTCGCCGCGGCACTCGCGGGCTTCGTTCTGGTCCGGCGGCGATTTGCCAATGCAGGCGGCGCGGTCGTCGCACTCTCTTCGCTGATCAAGCCGCCCGGCGTCGCGGCAGCGATCGTCTTGGCGTTCGGCGATCGCCGCGCGCGTCTTGGTGCCGTTGCCGGAATCGTCGTTGCGCTCGCATTGTCGTGGCCGCTGATCCGCGCCGTTACGACGCAGCTCGTGCCCCACGGCAGCTACGCGCCGCAGGCCTCGCTGCAGGCCGTTTTCGCGCCACTCGGTCCCGTCGTCGCCGCCGGCATCGCGGGCGCCATCGCGTTATTCTTTGCGCGGCGCGGAATCTTGCAGTTGATCCGCCGGCTGGACGAAGGCTGGATTTGGCTGGGAATCGCCGTCTGGCTGCTCGTTCCCAACCCGTACCCGTGGTACGGCCTGTGGCTGGTCGCGCTCGCCGCGCTCGCACCGCACACGCCCGCGGGCAGGGGAGCGATTTTGCTTTCCTTGACGTCGGTGCTGCGCTACATTCCCGATGCGGCCGGTACGCCGCATCCGCCGCTCTCCGTGGCGCTCGGAATCGCCGCCGTTCTTCCGTTGGTCGTGCTGCTACGCTATAATAAGCGGCCCGCATGACCGCGCCCGTAATCGTCCGCGACAAAACCGACCTTCTTGCCGAGCTGACCGAGTCGAGCCGCGCCTTTGCGAGCACGATCGAACGGCTGCGGTCGCTGCGCCGCATCGCCGGAAGGAAGCCCGGCGGATACGCGTTGCACGAGACGATCGCGGCAGCGCGTCCCGTGCTGTTGGCGGCGCTTCACAGGGAGTTGGGCAGCTGCCTGCTGGTCGTAGTTCCGACGCCGGATGCAGCGGAGCGGAGCTTTGCCGATCTTCTCTACTATCTCGAGGAACGCGGCGAACGCGTGGCGTTGGTCCGGTCGCGCGACGAAGCGGTTGGCGCAATCGAGAGCCCCTCCGAGCGTAGCGCGCGAATGACCTTGCTCGCCGACCTCGTCGACGGCGCGCCACGGATCGTCTTGGCGCCGATTGCGGCGGTTCGTCAGCATTTGATGGCGCGCACGCGCTTCGACGAACTACGGTTTGACCTGCGTCCCGGCGACGAGCCCGGTTTCGAGCAACTGCAGCAGCGGCTCTTCGACCTTGGCTACGCGCGCTGCGACGTGGTCAGCGCGGTAGGCGAGTACGCGGTGCGCGGCGGCATCATCGACCTTTTTGCCGCAACCGCCGACGCGCCCGTGCGGATCGAGTTTTTCGGCGACGCGGTCGAATCGCTGCGCGACTTTTCGATCGAATCGCAACGCAGCAACGCGTCGATCGACCGGCTCGCGATAACCCCGTGGGAAGATCCGCTCGCGGGCAGCGCAACCATTTTTGATTATCTGCCGGCCGACGCCACGGTGGTGCTGGAGGAACCGTCCACGATCGCCGCGGTCGCCAACGCGCTCGACGAAGAACGGAATCGCGAGCGTCACACGCTGCTTGCAGACGATGAGGCCGGCGAAGCGCTGCGCGCGGAGCTGTCCGCCACCCCGATTTCGCTAAGCGAGGTGGGCGGGCTCGTCGCCGCCCATGCCACGCTCGTCTTTCCGGGGACGATCGAAATGGGAGCGGACGGGACGCAGTGGGCGCCGGCGGCGATCGAGTCGTTCGTTTTTGAATGCCGGCCGGTCGAACATTTCAATCGTCAGATCGGGCTTTTCACCGAAGCGCTGCGCGAATGGATTTCAAACGGCGAGAACGTCTTCATCGTCAGCGCCGCGGTCTCGCGCACGACCGACCTCTTGCAGGCTGCCGGAATCGAGGTCGGCCGGCGGGCGCGCGGCAGCGTTCTGGTCGATCAGGGGTCGATCGAATCCGGCTATTGGATACCGGGCCTGCGGCTACGCGTGCTGGGCGATCGTGAGATCTTCGGCGCCCCGCCCAAGCGCGTTAAGATGCGCGCCGTCAAGGAAGGCGTGCCCGTCACGCTGGCAGACCTGCGCGTCGGCGACTATGTCGTGCATGCGGTGCACGGCATCGGCCAATATCTCGGCCTGCGTGCCGAGACGATTCTGGGCGCGAGGCAAGACTATCTCGATCTGCGATATGCCGGAAGCGATCGCATGCTGGTGCCGGTTACGCAAATGCACCAGATCGCGAAGTACTCGGCCGCCGAAGGGCAGAGCCCCCGGCTCTCCAAGATGGGCGGCGCCGATTGGGTGCGCACGAAGACGCGCGTCAGCGAATCGCTGGCAAAGGTTGCCGACGAACTCGTCAAGCTCTACGCCGAGCGCGAGATGTCGCGCGGCTTCGCCTTCGGTCCCGACACCACGTGGCAGGCCGAGATGGAGGAGGCTTTCGCCTACGAACCGACCCCCGACCAACAGAAAGCCTTCGACGCCACCAAATCCGACATGGAGGCCGCAAGGCCGATGGACCGCCTCATTTGCGGCGACGTCGGCTATGGGAAAACCGAGGTGGCGATGCGCGCCGCCTTCAAAGCGATTGCAGACAAGAAGCAAGTCGCGGTGCTCGTGCCGACGACGCTGCTGGCGGATCAGCACTACCGCACGTTCAGCGCCCGCTTCGGCGCTTTTCCGGTGCGCGTCGAAGGACTCTCGCGTTTCACTTCCAAGCCCGATCAGAAGCGCATTCTCCAAGACCTCGCGCAGGGGAAGGTCGACGTCGTCATCGGCACGCACCGGTTGTTGCAGAAAGACGTTGCCTTTGCCGATCTCGGCTTGATCGTGATCGATGAAGAGCAGCGTTTCGGCGTCATGCACAAGGAGCGCCTCAAAGGATACCGCGCGAGCGTGGACGTGCTGACGCTTTCCGCCACGCCGATTCCGCGCACGCTGCACATGTCGCTGCTGGGCGTCCGCGACCTGTCGTTGATTCAGACGGCACCAAAGAACCGGATGTCGATCAAGACGCTCGTCGTCCCCGCCAGCGACGCGGTGGTGCAGCGAGCGATCGCCGCCGAAATCGACCGCGGCGGCCAAGTCTACTACCTGCACAACCGCGTAGAATCGATTTATGCCGTGCGCAACGCGCTCGAGCAGCTCTCGCCCCGGGCACGCATCGGCGTCGGCCACGGCCAAATGCGCGAGTCGGAGCTCGAGCCCGTGATGCAACGATTCATCGAGCGGGAGCTCGACGTGCTCGTTGCGACGACGATCATCGAGAACGGAATCGACATTCCGAACGTCAACACGATGATCGTCAGCGACGCCGATCGATTCGGGTTGGCGCAGCTCTACCAGCTTCGCGGTCGCGTCGGTCGCTCGAACCACCAGGCGTACTGTTATCTGCTCTACCAGGGGCACAAAGCGCTGACCGAGGAAGCCAAGGCGCGACTCGAAGCGATCCGGGAGTTCGCCCACTTGGGGTCGGGATTGCAGATCGCGATGCGCGATCTCGAAATTCGCGGCGCCGGGAACCTTCTGGGGTCGGCGCAGTCCGGCTTCATTGCGTCGGTCGGGTTTGACACCTACTGCGAGCTTTTAGCGCAGGCGATCGCGCAGCGGCGCGGGGAACCGGCAGCCCTCGAGGAGCGCCAGGAAGCCGTCATCGACGTGAAGATCGACGCGTTCATTCCGAACGACTACGTCGGCCAAGTCTCGCAAAAGATCGCCATCTACCAACAGCTGGCGAAGGCTCGCACGCAAGAGGAGGTCGAGGAGGTCGCCGCCGGCGTGCGCGACCGCTTCGGCGCCTTCCCGCCACCCCTCGCCAACCTCGTCGAGCTTACCCGGCTGCGCGCGGTCGCATTACGCAAGCACGTCACCCGGGTCGTGGTCGACGAGCGCCGCCTTACCCTGGGCGTCGGGTCGGGTTTCGAGCTGGATCCAGCCGCGGTGCCGAAGCTCCAGTCCCTTACGAAGAACCGCTTCCGCTTCAGCGACGGGCGCATCCTCGTCGACCTGCCGGGCAGCCAAGACTGGATGCCGCTGCTGCGAAAGCTGCTCGAGGCGCTTTAGGGAGCCTGCGGGGCTCCCGAAAGACGCCGTCAAATCGAAGGAACGGGGACGCGACACGCGAACCCAGGGCGCCGTGATGCGGGGCTCCGGGCCCCGCTTCCTACGCACTTTTATCCAACGGAGCAACAATGTCGAAAGTCCAACGCCTCACCGTAGGCCTGGCCGCCCTTCTCTTCGGCACGTCGCTAGCGGCGTGCGCATCGGGCGGTACCGTCGCGACGGTGAATGGCCAGCCGATCAGCCAATCCGCATTTGACACAAAGCTGGAAGGGACGCCGCTGGCACGCACCGTCTTGCAGCAAATGGTTCAAGACGCATTGATCGATCAGTACGCCAAGAACAATAACATCACGGTAAGCGATGCCGAGCTCAACGCGCGTGAAGACCAGATCAAGCAAAACTTCCCGGCCGGCTCGTGGGACGAGATGCTAAAGTCGCGCGGTCTTTCCGAAGACGACGTTCACTCCGCGCTTCGCGAGCAGCTCATTCTCGACAAGGCGTTGGGTTCGCAGGTCAAGGTCACGCCGGCCCAGATCAGCGACTACTTCGACAAAAACCGCGCCACGTTCGATAAGCCCGAACAGGTGACCGCGCGTCACATCTTGGTGCCGAACTTGGCCGAAGCGAACAAGGTCGAGCAGCTTCTCAAATCGGGATCGAACTTCGCCGACGTCGCCAAGCAGTACTCGACCGACCCCGGCAGTAAGGACAAGGGCGGCGACCTGGGCACGTTCAAACGCGGCCAGATGGTGCCGGCATTCGATAAGGTCGCTTTCTCCGAGCCGGTCAATACGATCAGCCCGCCGGTGAAATCACCCTTCGGCTACCACATCATCCAAGTCGAAGCGCGCATCCCGGGAACGAAGGCATCGCTTACCAGCGCGACGGCGCAGATCACCGACACGCTGCGCCAGCAGCAAGAAGCGCCGCTGATTCAGCCGTTCCTCCAAGGTCTGCAACAGAAGGCCGACATCAAAATCACCAATCCGAACTTCGCCGGCCTCTTCCCATCGCCGCCGCCCGGATCGGGAATGGGCGCTCCTCCGGCTGCGGCCGGGGCAGGCGCAGCGGCGTCACCCGCCGGTAGTGCGCCGGCAGCGAGCGCGCCGGCGGCAAGCCCCGCGGCCGCTTCCCCCGCGCCCTCCTCGACGTAAATCACGCACGCGGCGGTGTCCTCACCGGGACACCGCCGCGTGGTTGCGAAGGACGCGGCGTGCTGGTTCGCATCGTGGGTCTAGGCCCGGGTGATCCCGGGCTACTGACCATCGGCGGCCTCGACGCGCTGCGTGCGATCGGCTAAGGCCGTCGTCTTGCTCGCGCCGCCGGATTTGACGGCCTATCTCCAGCGCAATGGGATCGCGATCGTCCGCGACCTGGTGGACGACCCCGCGCTGTTCGTGCGCGGAAGCTCCGATGAGATCGAACGCTTCGCAGATAGGCTTTCCAGCGACGCACAGAGCGACTCGCTCGGTCTGGGCGTGCTCGGCAATCCGCTCTCCGATTTTCCCGGCCTCCCTTCGCTGCTGCGGCTCTTGGAAGCGCGCGGCGTCGCCACGCAGATCGTCCCCGGCATGCCGCGTGCGACGCTCTCCGCCTCGATCACGATGCCGTTGGTCCCGCTGCCGCCGCAGTCGGCCCATTACTCGTGGGACGATTTGGTCGAGATCATGGCCCGGCTGCGATTGGGCTGCCCGTGGGACCGGGAGCAGACGCACCGCACGCTCGTTCCGTACCTGATCGAAGAGACGTACGAAGTGGTCGAAGCGATCGAAGGGCCGCACCTCGACGCGCTCTGCGAGGAGCTGGGGGACCTGCTGCTGCAGGTGCTCTTCCACGCGCAGCTCGGCATGGAAGTCGGAAAGTTCAGCATCGCCGACGTCGTGGACGCGCTCTCCAACAAGATGGTGCGCCGCCATCCCCACGTTTTTGGCGACGCGGTCATCGAAGACGTGGACGCGCAATGGCGCAACTGGGAGAAGCTCAAAGCGCTGGAAAAAACCGGGCGACTGCGCAAGAGCCGGCTCGACGGAATTCCCGCGCAGCTCGGAGCGTTGCAGCGCGGTCAGCGCATGCAGGAAAAGGCCGCACGAGTCGGCTTCGACTGGCCCAACGTCAGCGGCGTCTTGGAGAAGTTGTCGGAGGAACTCGGCGAGCTCGCCGAGGCGCGACGTCTGCCGCAAGACGATCCGCGGGTGCGCGAAGAGCTAGGCGACGTCTTCTTCACGTTGGTCAATCTGTCGCGCGCGCTCCGCATCGACGCCGAGACGGCGATGCGCGAAGCCAACGAAAATTCTACAAGCGTTTTTCGTTCATGGAAGAGCGCGCGAGCGAAGGCGGAAAGAACATCTCGGATCTCTCGCTTCCCGAACTCGAGGAACTGTGGCAACTGGCGAAGGCCTAAAGCTCCCGACGGCAATGCTGCGCGTGCGCATGAGCGCGCTCGACGCCCACTATGGCGGAAACCTCGTCGACGGTGCGCGCATGCTCGCGCTCTTCGGCGATGTTGCAACCGAGCTGTTGATTCGATTGGACGGCGACGAAGGGCTCTTCGCTTCGTATGACAGCGTCGAGTTCTTAGCTCCCGTCTTCGCGGGCGATTACATCGAAGCGACCGGTCGGGTGGTGAAGATTGGCCGGACCTCGCGCCGCATGGAGTTCGAAGCGCGCAAGGTAATCGCCGCGCGACCGGAGATCGGCGAAAGCGCCGCCGACGTGCTCGATCCGCCGCTGCTCGTCTGCCGCGCCGGCGGCACCTGCGTTACGCCGAAATCGAAGAAACGGAAATAGGTCTGATTACCAGGTAATTACGACCTGGCCGTTTCCCGGCGCGGCCTTTCCTTGGTGATTCGAGACTTGTTTAGCGTTCTTTTCGGCGAACGAGGAACCGCCGCCACCACCGCCGCCGGACCCACCATAGGAGCCGCTGGAATAAAATACGCTGCCCCCGCCGCCTCCGCCGCCGTAGTAACCGCCGCCACCGCCGCCGCCGGACCAGCCGCAGTAATCGCCGCCGCCGGCGCCGCCATCCCCCAGCGCACCGTTGGCGCCGCTGTTGTAGCAACTGCCGTAGCTGGAGCCGCTTCCGCCGGCGCCTCCCGAACTTTGGGTGCCGCCGGAACCGCCCGAGCCGCCGTAGCTTCCGCTCCCGCTGTTCCAACTGCCGCCGCTTCCGTTTCCGCCGACCTTTCCGCCACCGTCGCCGCCATTGCCGAGGCTGCCACTTCCACTGCCACTGCCACTGCCACTGCCGCTGCCGCTCCCACTACCGCTACCGCTGCCTCCAAAGGAGCCCGCGCCGCCACCGCCGCCGGCGACGACTACGCGGTTGTTTAGGGCGGTGCCACCCTGGCGAACGTCGGAAGCGCCTCCGCCTCCGGCACCGTCGCACGAACTGTAGCTACAGCCGCCCCCGCCGCCGCCGTTGAAGCCACCGGCGCCGGGACCGCTGCCGGAACCCGCCCCACCGCCTTGGCCGCCCACAAAGATCGCCAGCGTCTGCCCGGGCGTGACCGGTACCGTGGCCTTCAAGACGCCTCCGGAGCCGCCGGCAAATCCGCCGGAACCCGAACTGGAGCCGGAACCCTCGGCGCCTGCGCCGCTTGCGCCGGCTGCCGTGATGGTAATTTTCTTTACGCCGGCCGGAACGATAAAGTTCTGCTCCCCGCCGGTAAATTGGAATGTCTGCGACCCCGGCTTATGAGCCGGCGCGTCCGGCCCAGCCGGCGCGAGTGAAGAACCGTTGGAACCGTTCGAACATGCGCAAAGTACCGCCGTGCAAAGCACCGCGGAAAACGAGATGTGTCCGAGCGTCCGCCTCATGAGGGCCTCCTTTTTTGGTAAGCGGACCGTACAACGCGCTTTCGCCCGTGCTCAAAAGCGCCTAATCATATAGTCGGCCGCTTGCCACCCCGAATGAAGCAGGAAACCTCTAGGCGAGCCGCTCGTGCGTCTTGCGCTTCCAGACGAACTCGTAGTAGGTGAACTGCAGCGCCAGCACGACGCAAAAGGCGGCGGGATAACCAATCCAGACGCCTTCGAGCCCTCTGTAGTGCATCAAGATCCAGGCGACCGGCACTTCCACGCCCCAGATGGCGAAGATGCCGTTGATCGTCGGCCAGAGCACGGAACCGCTGCCGCGCATGAGGCCACTCAATACGGCGGAGTTTCCGAACAAGAGATAGCTCCATAGCGTGATCATCAGCAGTTGGTGCGCGATCACCAGGGTGGCGTGGTCGGTAATGAACCAGCCCAGAATGAACCAGGCGCACACGTAGCAGATGGCGATGATGATCCCGCCGACGACGTAGTTCAAGCCGACCGCCGAGCGAATAACGCTCCCGAGCTTATCTTCGCGGCGCGCGCCGATGCATTGCGCGCCAAAAATCGAAGCCGCGATACCGATCGAGATCGCTGGGAACTGCACGTAGCCGACGACCTGATTGACCGCCCCATAGGCCGCCGTCGCGCTGGATCCAAAACGATTGACGAACGAGATGACCGCAATCTCGGCAAGCGAGACCATCATCACTTGCAGCGCAGTCGGCAGTCCGATGCGCAGCACCCCTCCGAGAATCTTCCAATCGATTCCCATATCCACCAGCGTCTCGCGGTCAAACTGCAGCGGGTGGTTCTTGCGGCGCAGGTAGATAAGGAGCCACGCGAAGGCCGCCGTGTTGGCGATGAGTCCGGAAACGGCCGCGCTAACGACCCCGAGCCTCGGCAATCCGAAGGTTCCGACGATGAAGAGAGGCGTGATGCCAATGGCCAGTACGCTCGAAACGATAAGCGCGTAGAACGGCGTGGTCGAATCGCCCGTGCCGCGCAAGATCGTCGCATAGACGAAATAGACGAAAAAGACCGGCATCGTCAGGAAGACCACGCGCGCGTAGGCGTCGGATTGCGGCAGGATGTCGGGTGGGGTTGCCAGCCATTTGAGAATCGTCGGCGAGCCGAAGTATCCCACCACCGCGACGACGATGCCGAGATACAGGGCCGCGCCCGTTACGGTCCCGGCGATCTTCTTGACCTTGTGGAAGTCCTTCGCGCCAAAGGCCTGCCCGATGAGGACGCTGCTGCCGCTCGAGACGCCGAAGACGAACGAGAAGAGCAAGAAGATAATCGGAAAGACCGCCGAGATCGCGCCGAGCGCTTGCGTAGAGATCAACCGCCCGATCCAGATGCTGGCCATCGTCTGCGATGCCGATTGCAAAACGTTGCTGAGCATCAACGGAACGAGAAAAACGAGGAGGATCTGCCACATCGGCTTGCCCTCCTCGAAAATATTGACCCCGCGGTGCGCCGCTCGCGCCTGCGCCAATCTAGGAACTCCTTACTCTGTTGCTAGCACTTCGTAAACTTCTTTGCGCGTTTTGTCTAGAATGTCACGCACGCGTTCGATGGTTTCGGGTTTGGAAGAATAGCCGAGCTGCGAAACCGCTTGCATCAATCGCGTCGCCGACTCGCGCATTTGCGCCCGCCGGTCCCGCGTGCCCTCTTCTTCGTCGTCACCTTCGAAAAAGCGCCCGATGTCGGCCCAGCGCTCTTCCATCATCTTTCGTCCTTTCTCGGTAAGTTCGTAGATGCGGCGCCCCTCCTCGTCCCGGCCCGCGATGAAGCCGGCGGCTTCGAGCGCCGCGAGCAGCGGGTAGACGGAGCCCGCACCCCCGGCCCAACCATTCTCCCGAATCTCGCGAATCAGGTCGTAACCGTGCCGCGGCATCTCACTGAGCAGCTTGAGCAGGGCAAACTTGAGGATTCCACGTTTTAGGCGCCGCATTCCGTGGCGGCGCGCCCCCCATCTATGCATGTCGCAATACTAAACGATATATCGCGATACTGTCAACAGTGTCACCCTGAGCGGAGTCGAAGGGCCCAGAACGGGCCGGGCGGCGAACTCTCCCGGCGTGCGGTTGGATAAGTTCATGAAGGTATCGCGCCTGGCAAAACGGCGCAGCGAGGCGCACGAGGCTCTGGAGCACGGCCGCATCACCCGGGACGGAAAGCCGCTCAAACCGGGCTATCAGGTCAAGTCCGGGGACGTTCTCGAAATTCACTATGCGACCAGGTTCGTGACGGTTCGCGTCCGCGAGGTTCCGCTGCGGGTCACGCCAAGCGTGAAGCCGGCCGACCTCTACGAGATTCTCGACTCGCGCCGGGACGAGGCGGAGTGGCTGTGATCTCGGCCGACACCAAGGACGCCCTCGCGCGCGAGCTTCCCGACGAGCGCCACTGCCGCGATTCGCTGCTTGCCGGCCTCTGCGTGTACGGTGGTAACGACGGCGAGTTCGTCACCCATCGCAACGCCGTCGCGCGCCTCTTCTGGTCGCTGTTGGAGGAGCGCAAGCTTCATCCGATCGAATCGCGCGCGCCCACGCGGCTACAACGGCTACCGACCTTCGCGGTGAGACTGCCGCAACGGCTGTGCGCGATGCCCCCCAAGCCGGTGCATAAATGCGATCGTTTGATCGAAGTGCGCGCCGCGTTTCTGGCGTGCGGCTCGCTGGCCGCGGGAGTGCGCGGCTACCATCTCGAGTTCGTCGTCCGCGACGAAAGCATCGCGGCGCGGTTGACGTGGATGTTGCGCAGCAACGGCGTCGCCGTAAAAGAGACCCGCCGCAAAGGGCGCGCGGTGCTCTATCTCAAGGATTTCGACGCCATCGCGGAGCTGCTGACGCGGATCGGCGCCTTCGCTGCGGTTTTGCGGCTCGAAGACGTGCGCGCCTTGCGCGAGACCAAGAACCGAATTCACCGCCTGGTGAATACCGAGGCGGCGAACCTGCAGCGCAGCGCCCAGGCGGGTGCCCAGCAGCGGCACGTAATCGAGTTTTTACAAAGCGCCTACGGTTTGTCGCGGCTCTCGCCGCCGCTGCGCGAAGTCGCCGAACTTCGACTGCGCCATCCCGACGAATCGCTTGCAGAGCTGGGACGCCGCTGCAATCCTGCCATCGGCAAACCAACGGTCAGCAGCCGGCTGGGCGCGTTGACCAAGTTGGCCGACGGGCTGCGCGGCGTGCAGGGGAGCGCGAAAGCGGCCCGGTAAACGCGGCTCATGCGCATTGGAATCAACGGCTTTGGCCGCATCGGAAGGAACTTCACCAAAGCGATCGTGGAGCGCCATCCGGAAATCGAGATCGCTGCCGTCAACGACCTCGCCGGCGCAACGGAGTGCGCCCACCTCTTTAAATACGACAGCAATTACGGCATCTACCAGGGCAGCGTAAGCGCCGGCGAGGGAACGATCTCCATCGACCGGCGGACCCTTCGCGTCTTTGCCGAGCGCGATCCCGGCAAGCTTCCGTGGCGCGACCTGGGCGTCGACATTGTCATCGAGTCCACCGGGCTCTTCACCGATGCCGCCAAAGCTCGCGCGCATATCGATAGCGGCGGCGCAAAGAAAGTCCTCATCTCCGCCCCGGCAAAGGGCGAAGACATCACGATCGTGCTGGGCGTGAACGATCGCGGCTACGATCCGCGCAAGCACGACATCATTTCCAACGCGTCGTGCACGACGAACTGCTTGGCCACCGCCGTGAAGCCCATCGTAGACGAGCTTGGCTGGGTCAAAGGTTTCATGACGACGATCCACTCCTACACCAACGATCAGGTCGTGCTCGACGGCCCGCATAAGGATCTTCGCCGCGGGCGCAACGCCGCGACCAACATCATTCCAACCTCGACCGGTGCGGCCAAAGCGTTGTACCTGACGATTCCGGAGGTCGAAGGCACCTTCGACGGCTTCTCGCTGCGCGTCCCGACGCCGACGGTGTCGATGATCTACCTCGTCGCGCAAACCAAACGCCCGGCGACGAAGGAACAACTCAACGCGCTGTTGCGCCGTGCCGCCGAGGGCGAGATGAGCAAGTACGTCGCCTATACCGAAGAAGAGCTTGTCTCCAGCGATTTCAAGAAGAACCCGAACAGCTCGATCATTGACGCCCGGCTCAGCAACGCCAACGGCGATCTCATCCAAATCGCCGCCTGGTACGACAACGAGTGGGGGTATTCGTGCCGTCTTGCGGAGCTGACGGCCCTGGTTGGGTCGACGATCCCAGCCGCGGCGTAGTGAGCTTCCGACGCCTGCAAGACTGCGACGTGCGCGGCAGGCGCGTTTTAGTGCGCGAAGATTTGAACGTACCGCTGTCCCTCGATTCCGCTCACGATGACGCGGGCGGTGGAATCGCCGATTACGCGCGCATCGATGCGGCACTCCCGACGCTGCGCTGGCTGCACGAGCATGGAGCGAGAACCGTCGTGCTCTCGCACCTTGGCCGCCCCGACGGCAAGCCGGATCCCGCGCTCTCGCTGCGACCGGTGGCCCGGGCGCTGTCGGAGCGCCTCGGCATTCCCGTCGCCTTTGCCGCGGATAGCGTCGGCGAGGTGGCCGAAAGCGCGGTAGCTGCGCTGCACGATGGCGACGTGCTCTTGCTCGAAAACGTGCGCTTCCACGCCGGCGAAGAACGCGACGACCCCGCGTTTGCCCAGCAGCTTGCAAAACTGGGCGATCTCTATGTCAACGACGCCTTTGCGACGGCGCATCGGGCGCACGCGTCCACTGAAGGCATCGCGCACCTGCTTCCAAACGCCGCGGGCCTGCTGATGCAAGCCGAACTCTCGGCACTGTCGCGACTGACCGATCGTCCGGCCAAACCCTTCGTCTGCGTCATCGGCGGCGCGAAGATCAAAGACAAGATCGGCATGCTGGAGCGTTTGAGCGAGTTGGTCGACGCGTTTTGCATTGGAGGCGGGATGGCGAACACGCTGCTCGCGGCGTCGGGCGTCAATGTCGGCACGTCGCTGCGCGACGACGATCTCGAGCCGGCGCGCCGTATCCTGGCGGCGATCGAAGAACGTCGCGTTGCGCTGCATCTGCCCAGCGACGCGGTCGTTGCGCCCTCGCTGGACGCTGCGGACCGGGCGCACGTCGTTCCGATCGGCGCCGTCGGCGACGAGATGATTCTCGACATCGGGCCGGCGACCGCGCAGGCGTATGCAGGCGCGATCGAGGCCGCCAAAACGATCGTCTTCAACGGTCCGATGGGCGTCTACGAAAAGCCGGCGTACCGCCGCGGAACGCAAGTCGTCGGCGATGCGATCGCACGCGCGACGGCGGCTGGCGCGACGAGCGTCGTCGGCGGGGGCGACGCCGCCGCCGCCGCCCACTTACTGGGTTTCGCCTCGAAGATGACGTACGTTTCGACCGGCGGCGGGGCGACGCTTGAGTTTCTGGAGGGCAAACAACTGCCGGGAGTTGCCGCACTTGAACGTTAGGAGAATCGTCGCCGGCAACTGGAAGATGCATAAGACCGCGGCCGAGACCGCCGCGTTCCTCGACGCGTTCCTGCCGCGCATCGAAGCGCTTAGCCCGCACGTTGAGATCGTCGTCGCGCCGCCATTTACTTCCCTGCAGTTGGCCGGCGAGCGATTGCGAGATACGCGAGTGCGCTTGGGAGCGCAGACGATGCATTGGGAGCTCAAAGGCGCCTTCACCGGGGAAGTCAGCGCCCCGATGCTGCGCGAGCTGGGCGTCTCGCACGTGATTCTCGGGCACTCGGAGCGCCGCGCCTATTGTGACGAAACCGATCGCACGGTCAACTTGAAGGTGCATACCGCGCTGGCGCAAGGCCTCACGCCGATCGTCTGCGTCGGCGAGACGCTCGACGAGCGCCGCGACGGCGCGACCGACGAACGCGTCGTGTCGCAGACGCGCGCCGCATTCGAGGGCGTACCGGTGGGCGAGCTCGCAAAGGTCGCGATCGCCTACGAACCGATTTGGGCAATCGGCACCGGCCGGAACTGCGAGCCCGACGAAGCCAATCGAGTGATGGCAACGATTCGCCGCGCGCTCGACGGCTTGATCATAACGCCGATTCTCTACGGGGGCAGCATGACCGCGGCGAACGTCGCGTCGTACGCGGAACGCTCCGATATCAACGGCGGTCTGGTCGGCGGCGCATCGCTGGATCCCGACGGCTTCGCAACGCTGATCGAACGAGCCGTGCTATAGCATATCGGCCGGTTGTTTTGTGCGTGCTCGACGGCTGGGGATGTCGCGATGCGACGCACGGCAATGCGATCGCTGCGGCAAGCCTGCCGCATTGGCATGCCCTCTTCGAGCGCTATCCGCATACCATGCTGCAAGCGTCAGGGTTGGCGGTAGGTCTTCCGCCGGGCATCATGGGTAACAGCGAAGTCGGCCATATGAACCTGGGCAGCGGACGCGTGGTGCCGCAAGGCGTGACGTTGATCGACGCCGAGATCGCATCGGGCGAGTTTGCAAGGAACGAAACGCTGCGGCAAGCGCTGGCCCACGCAACGCGCACCGGCGGAACGCTCCATCTGATGGGCCTGCTCTCCGACGGGCAAGTGCACAGCTCGATGGTCCATCTCTTTGCGCTGATCGATGCCGCCGTCGCAGCCGGCGTGCCGATTGCCGTACACTGCTTTCTGGACGGGCGCGACACGCCACCGCGTTCGGCGATGACCTACGTGGAACGGCTGGAGGTAAAACTTCGTGCGGTTGATCGCGCCGGAGCGATCGCCAGCGTGGTCGGACGCTACTACGCCATGGATCGCGACGGGCGCTGGGAGCGCACGAAGCTGGCATACGACCTGCTGGCGGAGGGTCGCGCGCAGTTCCGCGCCGCCGACGCGCTCCGCGCCGTTCGCGATGGTTACGCGCGCGGCGACGATGACGAGTTCGTGCTCCCTACGATCGTCGGAGAGCCGCGTCCCATCGAAGATGGCGACGCCTTCGTCTTCTTCAACTTTCGCCCCGACCGCGCACGCCAGTTGACGACGGCGTTCGACGCGGGAACGGCCCTCTATTACAACGGCGGCTTCGACGAGTTCGCCTGCAAGGCGTATCGGGATCCGTACTTCGCTACGATGACGAAGTACGACGAGAACTACACCAATCCGGTGCTCTTTGGCCCGCGGCCGCAGCACGAGACGTTCGGCGAAGTGCTCGCGCGAGCGGGCTTACGCCAGTTACGACTTGCCGAAACCGAGAAGTACGCGCACGTCACGTACTTCTTTAACGGCGGGTGTGAGGATCCGTTCACGGGTGAAGACCGCGAGATGATTCCGTCGGACCGCTCGGTGGCAACGTACGATCTCGCGCCGGCGATGCGCGCAGAGAGATCACGGATGCCGCCGTCAACGCGATCGAGAGTGGGCGGTACGACGCAATCGTAATGAACTACGCCAATGCCGATATGGTCGGGCATACCGGCAAGTGGGAGCCGACGATCGAAGCCGTTGAAATCATCGACGAATGTTTGTCGCGGTTGGTCGAAGCGACGCTCCGCGCCAACGGCCTGCTCGCCATCACCGCCGATCACGGCAACGCCGAAACGAAACTCGACGAGCAGAACAACCCACTCACCGCCCACACGACCAACCCGGTTCCGTTCATCCTTGTTGCGAACGGCTTGCACGGACGCTTAGCGGCCGACGGCAAACTGGCCGACGTCGCGCCGACCCTCCTGAGCCTCATGGGGCTTCCAATTCCCGCACAAATGACCGGACGCAATCTTTTCGACGCCTAGAAAATTCATACAACTCACAGGCCCCCTTACGCTGGCGTTCAGGAACGTGTGAGAACATGCCGTGGACGGCCCAGAGGAGGGTCCCACGATGCAGCGTCAGCGTAAAGAGATTCACGACGTCCTGATATTCGCACAAGGTTTGACCTACTTCATCTTCGTCGGCGCCGCAACGGTCGCAATCGCCGTTGCAGCGCACCTGCACGGATAGCCGTGCGCCGCATGCAAAACGAACGAGACTCCGTATCCAGTGTGGATGGCCGCAAGGCCCAGGCACAAACTCGCGCCCCGCCTCACGCAGCTCAGGAGGCGCGATAGCAACCACTCGGATCCACCGCAACGCAGCGGTCGCCAACCATGATCGAACGGATTCGATGATCCCAAAACGAAAGGACGTGGACGACGATGGGGCGCAGTTTGCCGATAAGCTCCCGTGCTCGCTGCGAGACGGCAACTGCGTCCTTTACCCAGCGCGGATGGTCCTGCGGCAGGAGCGCAGTCTCGAGCTCGGCCTCGGCAACGGCTGGAACGATGGCCTCGGAGCGACCCGCTTCCAGGCGCACGGAGAGCGCGGCCGGCGTTTCGTCGAGCTCAATACGGCGAAGCACGGCACTCCCGTTTGAGCTTGGCGATCGCACTCAAGTGCAGTTGCGACGCGCGCTGCGGTGAGATCGCCAAACGCCTCCCAACCGAGCGCAACGAGTTTCCTTTAAAGTAATGTAGCAGCACGATCTCGCGCTGGCGCCGGGGCAAGCCCGCAATAAGCTCCGCGAGCTGCGCGCTTTCGGACTGGCGTTCCACGATCCGCGCCGGGTCGTCGCTCCAGTCGTTCACCAAAGATTCTCTCAGCGGCAGCGGCGCATCGAGCGAGAGTGGCTGACCGCGATAGGCCGCGGCAACGGCACGGTGATAACCGGGACACCGCTGCTCCATCTCATCTGACGTCGGAACGGAACCGATCGTTGCGGCGATCGCGTATCGCTGGTTCTCGCCGTCGCGTACGATCCGGCGCGCTCGCTCGGAGACCGGATCCATGCGGCGGATCCCGTTGAGCATCGCACCGACGACGAGGCGTCGCGCATAGTCGTCGAGTTGCGGCCCGCGGTACGGATCGAAGGAGTCGACCGCGCGGATCAAGCCAACCGATCCATCGCCGACCAGATCGTCAAGATCGAAACTCGGTACGAGCCGTTTAAGCCGTCGCGCCAGCCTTTTCACAATCGGCAGCAGGCTCCGGATCTGTTCGTCGCGGTCGCCGGCGTTCATCGAGCGCGTTCCAAGCGAGAGGCGATCATGGCGGCAAATCCCCCGCCGTCGCTACGCGCTATCTCCTGGGCCAAGAGCTCCAGCTCGTAATCGCCGAGCATGCCGTTACCTGCGACCAGCGGGCGAAGCACGGGGGCAAGCAGGATGGACTCGAGCATCTCGCCGGCGCGCCGCGCGGTAACGCTATCCACGCCGGAGGATGTTGGCGATTCGCAGCATCTCATCGGCCGCCTGAACGCGCGAGGCACTCTCACCAGAATCAGGAACCTTGGCACTCTCGAAATCCATGCCTGGATCCTACCGGCTGACTGTTGCCGCAAGGTGATCTCGTCGTTACTCGCAGGTGTGCGAACACAACTGCGTTGACGGTTGAACATTGGGCGCAAGCCGCCCGCGAAGGGATGGAATCGCATGCGGTATAAATCAGACCCGCCCGAAATAAGATAAGGAGTGAAGCCGTGCGTGAAATGGACTTGAACGAAGACCTACGCGCAGAGCGCACCCGCTACTACGAGCGTTACGCGTTTCCGCTCTTCAGCCACGTCGACTTTCGCGTTAGTGATGCCGCTGCCGTGCGACCATTCTACGACGCGCTGATGCCGCTGTTCGGTACCGAGCCCACGACGGTCCGCGTAGCGCGCTACGGATACACGCGGCGCTACGGCACCGTCCGGGCGGATTTCTTCAACGTGTTCGAAGACCCGGACGCGCGCCCGACGGCGACGCGCATTGCATTCGCGGCGCCCAGCACAGATGTCGTCGATGAGGTCGCCCGAGTCGTACGCGCGCACGGCGGACAAAACGTGGACGGTCCCGCCTACTTCGCCCAGCACCATCCGACGTTCTATGCGGTCTTCTTTGAAGATCCGCTGGGAAACCGCCTAGAAGTCTGCCATCACCGGATGGATAAATAGCGGCTACCCGCGTTGTAAGTTGTTGGCAATGCGAAGCATTTCATCCGCTGCTTGGACGCCTTTAGCATTGGCCTCATACGCGCGCTGTGCGGTGAGAATTTGCATCATCGCATCGATGATTGTGACGTTTGACTCTTCGAGCATCCCGAAGTGAAGCTTGGGACCGTCCGGCGAACCGGCAACGACGTCTTTCGCTTTTCCCGACTCGGACGTCGCTTCGAAAATCGCGCCGTCGACCGCTCGTAGATGTTCGGGGGCCGTAAACTCCGCGAGGCGAATGCGGCCGAGCGTGCGAGCGCCTCCGGTAAACGTTGCGCGAACGCTTCCGTCGCCGGCAACCGTCACCGCAAGCGCGTCGCTGGGAATCGTGATGCCCGCAAGCCGGTAGTTCCCGGCGTTGCGCAGCGTTCCGTCGGCGCTGCGCGAAAACGCTCCGTCTCGCGTATAGAGCTTATGCCCGTGGCCGTCGAGCAGCGTAAAGAAGCCGGGGCCGTCGATCGCAAGATCGAACGGGCCGGCGCTTCGCGCCAGCTTGCCCTGAGCGAAGAGCACGTGCGAACCCAGCGCAACGGTTCCAAGCCCCTGTCCGCCGGGTTCGACTAGCTCGGCAAAAGTTTGCGCCGAGCCCTTGAATCCGACGACGCCGGCATTGGCGAGGTTATCGGCGATCGTATCGAGATTACGCTGCTGAGCCGCCATGCCGCTGGCGGCGACGAAGAGTGCGCGCTCCACGCCGGTATCTCCTTACTTCACGCGGGCCGTATCGGCCGACTTCTGACGGGTGGCATCGATTGCGGCGACGGCCTTTTCCGCGCTCTCAAAAGAGCGCTCCGCCGAGAGCACGTCGATCATTTGGGAGATGGCGTCGACCGCCGGGCCCTCCAAGAATCCACTCTGCACGCGGCTGGTCGCTGGAAGACCCAGCGCGCGCGCATCGACGGCGCCGCCCGATGGAACCCGTAACGCGCCGCGAAGCCCGAGTACGACGCGCCCTCGGTAATCGTGCAGCGTTCCATCGGCTTCGCGGATAAAGGCGCCGGCTCTCGTCTCGCTCACCCGACCGGCAGCATCGCGAACGCGGAACGTGCCTCCGCCGAGAATCGCGAGATCGAAATCGCGACCGGTGTGGCGCAATGCGCCGCCTTCGCCCGATGTCCGTCGTGCAATCGTAACCCCCAGCGCGCTCAGGAAGCCGCGCGCGTCGATGCGACGGAAACCGTCGGTCGAAACGTTGGCAAGATTCTCGGTCGCGATTTCAAGCCGCGTTCGGGCCGCGACCATGGCGCTGGCCGCCCATGCGATTCCATCCATGCCCGCATGGTACGCGAGCGGCTTGGCCGAATCGTTTCCGCACGATGGCCGGCCGATGGTTCCTCGCGAGTGCGGTCGCGGCTACGCTCGCCGTGGCGTGCAGCTCGCCTTCGGTCCAGGAACGCACCACCGATGCCGAGCTTGCCGCGGTCGCGCCGTTGCGAACGCAATATTCCGGCGTCGTGATGGGCTTCGACATCCGGTCGCCGAACACGCTGATCGTCAGCCTCGACTTGCAGAGCTACTTCGACATGGACGACGATGCCGTCGCCGCGATGCAGCGAAACGTGCTGCGGCGCTGGCGCGACGCTTGGAGCGCCGCCCATCCGCATGCGCACGCGGTTCTGCACGTGCGCTTCATTGATTTTATCGGCCGCAAGGTCGCCGACGAATCGACGACGCTTTGACCTGACGGAACTAAAGCCGGGCGAGAACCCCCTGCGTGAACGCCCGCGTCGATACCGCAGCCCCGCCGGAACGCGCGACCTCGGCGGTGCGTAAACCGTCGGCGTAAGCGCGGTCCACGGCGCGCTCGATGCGCGCCGCCGATGCATCGTCGGCCAGACTGTGGCGCAGCAACATCGCCGCCGAGAGAATCGCCGCCGTTGGATTCGCGACGTCTTTGCCCGCCAAGTCGGGCGCCGTGCCGCCGATCGGCTCGTAGAGCCCAAACTGCCGGCCGGGAGAGCCTCGCAAGCCGAGACTGGCGCTGGGCAGCGTCCCCAACGAGCCCGTAAGAATCGCGGCTTCGTCGGAAAGGATGTCGCCGAACATATTCTCGGTAACGATCACGTCGAAATCGCCCGGCCGCGCGACGAGCTGCATCGCCGCGTTGTCGACCAGCAGATGCTCGAGCCGGACGTCGGGATACTCCGCCGACATCTGCGCCGACGACTCGCCGCCATAAGCGCGACGTCTCCAAGATGTTCTGCTTGTCGACCGAGGTGAGGTGCTTCCGCCGCTCCCGCGCCAAATCAAAGGCGATGCGCGCGATCCGTTCGATCTCCGGCGCGCGATAGATCATCGTGTCGACTGCCTCGTCGACGCCGTCCACGGTTCGCTGTTCCTTCGGCAGGCCGTAATAGATGCCGCCGGTCAGCTCGCGCACGACGATCAGATCGAGGCCGCGCACGATCTCGGGCCGCAGCGACGAGGCATCTTCGAGTCCCGGAAAGACCCGCACCGGACGCAGGTTCGCGTACAGCTCGTAGTCGCGCCGCAACAAAAACAGCGCGTACTCGGGACGCTGCGCCAAGGGAAGTCCGTCGTACTGCGGCAGGCCGACGCTGCCAAAGAGGATCGCATCGCTACGATCGCAGAGCGCTCGCGTCTCCGGCGGCAGCGCGGGGAGTCCGGCGGCCAGCGCCGCGCCGCCGACCGAGCGCTTCCGTGCATTCGACGTCGGGCCGGACGCGCCGCAAAACCTCGGCGGCGCACGCGATAACCTCCGGGCCGATGCCGTCGCCCGGCAGCAGTGCAATCCGCTGGAGACGCCAATAGACGGTGATGCGCTTGGTGTCGTCGTGTTTGGGCGCTGGCTCGACCGGCGTGCTGCTTTCGGCCGCGACCGCCGGCGCTCTGCGACCCTCGCCGTTGACCGCCGGCCGTCCGTCCGTTCGAGCAACGCCAGATGCGTCATCAGCAGGCTGCGCAGCTCGCTCTTGGCTTTCTCCGTCGCTTCAACCGCGCGCTGATGTTCGCGCCGAACGTCGGAGATCGTATCGTTGTAGCCGGCGATCTCGCGCTCGCTGGCCAGGCGCGCCTGCTCGCGGATCAGGTCGGCCTCCTTATGCGCCGAGGCCTTGACCTCGTCGGCGGTGCGCTGCGCGAGCACCAGCGTATTTTGCAGCGACTCTTCCATCGCTTTGAAATGGCTCATGCGTTCCTTGAGATCGGCGATCTCCGCTTCCAAGGCGGCTCGCTGCTGCGCTTCGTCCTCGAGCGTCTCGATGATTTCGTCGAGAAACTTATCGACGTCGGCGCGCTCGTAGCCTTGAAGAGCCTTCTTGAAGCTCTTGTGCTGTATGTCGACCGGTGTGATCTTTTCCATCGCTTCGTATCCTACGTTCTATTGGCCATGAAATCGAAGGTACCGTCGGCCATCATCGAGTCGCGCAAGCCTGCGGCGTTCACGACGATGCCGGCGGGGACGACCAGGTAAATGGACTCGGCGAGCTTTTGGATCTTACCGTCGATCGTGTAGGCGACGCCCGACGTAAAGTCCACGACGCGCTGCAAGAGCGTTCGATCCGCGTTTTGCAGATTCATGATGACGACTTGCCGGTTCCGCAGCGAGTCGGCGATTTCGACGACGTCTTGATAGCTGCGCGGCGAGTAGACGCTCACCTGCGTGCCGCCGCGCCGCCCGGCGGTCGACAGCGGTACGACGCGCCCCGACGGCACTTCTTCCTCATAAAACTCTTCTTCGTCGTCGCGAATCGAGAAGAACGAACCGATTTTGCTGAACATGCTCACGAGTGCCTCCCATCGATGCGCGGGCCAAAGAGCGCCTCTCCGATGCGCAGCATCGTCGAGCCCGCCTGCAGCGCTTCACGCCAATCTCCCGACATGCCGATGGAAAGCGTACTTCCACCTATGCGTGCCAAGGTCTTGGCGGCAAGCTCGAATGCGCGCAAGATTGCGTCGCGCTCGGCACCCAGCGGCCCCATCGCCATGACGCCCTCGAGGCGTAGGCCAGCCTGGCCTCGGAGCGTTTCGGCAAGCCGTTCGGCTTGATCCGGGCGACAGCCGAAGCGTTCGGAGGGCGTAATGTTGAGCTGCAGCAGCACCGGCAGCGACCGTGCCGCGTTCTTGCGCCGCCTTCCCAGCGCGATTCCGGCTTCGGCGCGATCGACGCTCTGAACGACGTCGAACGCCGCGGCGATGGCTTTCGCCTTGTTGGTTTGCACGTGGCCGATGAAGTGCTTGCGGACGGCAGGCAGCAGCGGAAACTTGCGCTGCGCCTCTTGCAGGTAGCTCTCGCCGAGATCGGTCAAGCCGGCTTCGATCGCCTGCGGCGACGATTTCCGGCGGCTGGCGCTTGCCGACCCCAACCAGCGTCACGCCGCCCGGGTCGCGCCCCTCTTTATGCAGTTCCTCGTCGATTGCGCTGCGCAGCGCGCGATAGCGTGCCTCGACGCCTGGCGTCATCCACGCGCCGGCTTGACCGGCCGGGCTTCCGTGCGAGGCCCGGGCCGGGTCGCACAGTAGACGATTCCGATGACTCCAATCACGATCATCGGCAGGGCGTACAGCTGACCGCCGGTCAGGCCCATCCAGCTAAAATCGGTCTGACGCCACATCTCCGCGATCGTTCGCGTGATGCCGTAGCACGTGAACCAGGTCCACGCAACGACGCCGTCCTTGGGTTTGAGCCGGTAGACGATCAAGAGGATCGGGAGCGTCAGGATGTCAAGAATCGCCTCGTAAATCTGCGACGGGTGGCGATACGCCGGCGCGCCCGGAGCGGAGGGAAAGACCAAGCACCAGGGACGGTCGGGACGGCAGATGTCGCCCCACAGCTCGTCGTTGATGAAGTTCACGATTCGCACGAGCGTGATGCCGACCGGCAGCATCATCACGACCTCGTCGCCGACGACGACGTATTTGAGCCCCGGATGCTGGCGAATGAAAATCCAAATCGCGACCAGCACGCCGATCAAGCCGCCGTGGAAGGCCATTCCGCCGTTCCAGACGGCGATAAAGTTGATCGGGTTGGAGAGGTAAAACGAGGCGTCGTGCTTGCTGATGATGTCGTTGATGACGAAGAAGGTGCGCCCGCCGACGAGCACGCCGATCAGCGAGTAGAAGAGAAAATCCTGAATCTGCTGCTTGGTGAGGCCCAACCGCCGCAGCCCGGCCGGGACGGCTCATCCACAGATAGACGCAGACGAACGCCACCAAATAGGCGATGCCGTACCAGTGGATGCCGAATCGCGGACCGAGATGGATCGCGACGGGGTCGATGTTTGTCGGATAGGTGAACCAGTGCTGCATTTATAACAATCTTTGACTGATGACCGCGACGACACATATCACCGCCGGCATCGCCTTCCTTGCGGGCCTCGTTTCCTTCGTTTCGCCGTGCGTCCTTCCAATGGTGCCGGCCTACCTCTCGCTGCTCACGGGAGAGAGTCTCGAAGACCTCAAGAGCGAGGCGACCGCTCGCGCCCGGGTACAAACGATGGCGCACGCCTTCGCTTTTGTCGTCGGATTCAGCCTCATCTTCGTCGGATTGGGCCTGAGCGCCAGCGCGATCGGCGGCGCGCTGGATGCAAATCGCGTGCTAATCGCGCAGATCGGGGGCGTGCTCGTCGTCGTTCTGGGTTTGCACATGATGGGCATGTTGCGCATTCCCCTTCTGATGATGGACGCGCGGCTGCACCTCCAACACGACCGGCGCACGCTCTGGACCTCCGGCTTGGTCGGCATCGCGTTTGCTGCCGGATGGTCGCCGTGCATCGGCCCGATCCTCGCCGGCATTTTGGCGATCGCATCGCAACAGCACAGCGGCCAGGCCGCGCTCTTGCTTTCGTTTTACTGCCTGGGATTGGCGCTGCCGTTTTTGGCAACCGCGATGGCCATCGGCGTGATCCTCCCGTTGCTCGCCCGCATCAAGTCTTGGTTACCCGCGATCGAGTTTGCGTCGGGCGCATTTCTCGTCATCGTCGGTTTGGTTCTCGTCAACAATGCGTTCCTCAACGTCGCAGGATGGTTCTATCAATTTGTACCGCAACCGAATCTTTAGCCTAAAGCAAACGCTCGTCATCGCGGCCGCCGCGATCGCCGTGCTCGCCGCCGACCAGTACAGCAAGGCCTGGATTGTTCGGGTATGTCCCCCTATCCAGGAGCTCCAACGGTCCTGTCGCGTCATCATCCCCAACTTGCTGAGCTGGACGTTCGAGCGGAACATTCACGGTGCGTTCGGCCTCTTCGGCAGCAGCGCAGTGGCGCTGATCGGCATGGCGATCGTCGTGCTGGTGCTCTTTTGGTTCAGCTTCCGGGATGCCGCAGCGCATTCGCAGACGGTTCGGATCGCGTTCGGCATGATTGTCGGCGGGGCGATCGGCAACGTCGTCGATCGCCTCCACTACGGTTACGTCGTCGACTTCATCGACTTTTACCGGATCTGGCCGAACATCTTCAACGTTGCCGACTCGTGCATCACCGCCGGCGTCGGCCTTCTGCTCCTCTCGAGTCTTGTTACACGTCGTCACCGCTGAACAGGCCGGGAAACGCACCGACGTCCTCGTCGCTTTTCTTTGCGGGGCCTCGCGCTCGCTCATAACCCAAAGCGCGCGGCGCGGCGAGGTTCTCGTCAACGGCGCCGCGGTAAAACCGAGCCACTCGCTCGAAACCGGCGACGTGCTCGAGTTCGAAATTACGCAGCCGCCGCGTGCTGGTGGCGCGGCCGGAGCCGATTCCGCTCGACGTCGTCTACGAAGACGACGATCTGCTCGTCGTCAACAAGCCGGCCGGGATGGTGACGCATCCCGCGCACACCATCATCAGCGGCACGCTCGTCAACGCGCTGCTGGCGCACGTGCACGCGGCGCTTCCGGGCGACCTGCTGCGGCCGGGGCTCGTCCATCGGCTCGACCGCGACACCTCGGGTTTGCTCGTCGTTGCGAAGCGCGAAGAGAGCCTGCGAGCGCTCGGCCTCGCGATGAAAGGGCGGCGCGTCGAACGCGAGTATCTCGGGTTGGTCCGCGGCGTTCCGCAGCATCCGCTCGGCACGATCGAAGGGCCGATCGGACGCGATCCACGCAATCGTTTGAGGTTCGCGATCGTCGACCAGGGTAAATCGGCGGTGACGCATTACGAGTTGCGCGAAGCCTTTGCGCAGCACGCAGAGTTGGTCTTTCGCTTGGAAACCGGTCGAACGCATCAAATTCGCGTGCATTTGGCCGCGATCGGTCATCCCGTTCTCAACGATCCGCTCTATGGCAAGGTCGAATCACGCTTCGAGCTTCCAGGGCAAGCGCTGCATGCATGGCGACTGGAATTTCACCACCCAAGCACCGGCGAAGCGATGACGTTCGAAGCACTGCCTCCGCGCGAGTATTTGCAGGCACGGGCGCTCGTCAGCGCCGAGCCTGGAGGTAGCGATCCTAGCCAACGGTAAGTCTGAAGAGCTGCCGAACCCCGCAGAAAAAGGAGTTTTTATGAAAGGACGTTTGAAGCTCGTGGCGCCGTTTGTAGTGGCGCTCGCAGTCGCTGCATGTAGTGCACGCGGCTCGTCCGGCATGCCACTGTCAGAAGTCGGCATCGGCGCACAGACCATCCGCATTCCACAGTGGCAAGCGAACCATTCGGCTCGCGCGGCGTGCGGCGGCAGCCGCGTCGGCCAGGCGCAATGCGACGTGCTGATCGAGAGCGGCGGCGCCCACTCGATGTACACCGGCTGGTCGGCGAAAGACCTCGAAGCCGCGTACGATTTACCCTCATCCACGAAGGGGAAGGGTCAGAACGTTTATGTCGTGGATGCCTACGACAATCCGGACGTCGCCAACGACTTTGTCGCGTATCGCCAAGGCATGGGCCTGCCGGCGGGCACGCTCAACAAGTACAATCAAGACGGCCAAATGAGCGACTACCCACAGGGAAGCCCGGGCTGGGGCGTTGAGATCGATCTCGACGTCGAGATGGCCTCAGCAAGCTGCCCGAAGTGTACGATTAATCTCGTCGAAGCCAACTCCAACTCGTGGAGCGATATCGAGGCGGCCGAGGAAGAGGCCATAACGCTCGGTGGGACGATCGTCAGCAACAGCTACGACGGCAGCGGCGCCAGTTGCTCGGATTACGACACCAAGGGCGTGAGCTATCTTTCGAGCGCGGGCGACAGCGGCTACGGCATCTTCGACCCGGCAGATTGCGCCAGGGTTATCGCGGTCGGCGGAACCGTCCTCAACAACGCCAGCGGCAAGCGCAAGTACAGCGAAGTCGTCTGGACCGATTCTGGCGGCGGATGCGCGGGCGGCACGACCAAGCCGAAGTGGCAGAAGGATCCCGACTGCACCTCCCGCACCGCCAACGACGTTGCAGCGGTCGCGGTCAACGCTGCCGAGTACGACACCTACAGTGAAGGCGGCTGGATCACGGTTGACGGGACGAGCGTCTCTTCGCCGCTCGTCGCCGGCATGGTCGGCCTTGCGGGCAACTCTACAAAGCAAGACGGTGGTAAGAATCTCTGGAACGCGTTCTCTAAACTCAGCTTTAATCAACAACAGAAGGACCGCAACATTTACTACATCAGCTCGGGAAGCAACGGTCAATGCGGCGGCGAGTATCTCTGCACCGCCGGAACCGGGCAGTTCGGAATATACTCCGGCCCAACCGGTTGGGGAACGCCGCATGGAGTCGGCGCGCTTTAGAGCAATGCCGGCGAGATGAACTCGGCGGCGTTCGAGCTTCTCTCGAAAGATGGTGGCGCGCGGCGCGCGCGGTTGACGCTGGCGCACGGCGTCGTTGAGACGCCGTGCTTCATGCCGGTGGGCACGGCAGCAACCGTAAAGGGATTGACGCCCGCCGAGCTGCGAAGCGCGCACGCGCAAATCGTCCTTGGTAATACCTATCATCTGTGGTTGCGGCCCGGTCGCGAAATCATCAAAGCGGCCGGCGGTTTGCATCGCTTCATGGCATGGGACGGACCGATCCTTACCGATTCGGGCGGGTTTCAAGTCTTCAGCCTCGAGAGCCGGCGCGAGGTCGACGACGACGGCGTCACGTTTCGCTCGCACTTTGACGGCAGCGACCACCGCTTCACGCCCGAGAACGTCGTCGCGTTTCAGGAAGCCATCGGCAGCGACGTGGCAATGGTGCTCGACGTCTGCGTGAAGCTGCCGGCGGCGCGAGACCGGCTCGAAGAGTCGGTGCGACTGACGACGCGCGTGGGCGCGGCGCTCGGTCGACGCCGTGCCTCCACGTCAACGCTGCTCTTCGCGCATCGTGCAGGGCGGCCTCGATCTCGAGTCTGCGCGCGCGCAGCGCGCACGAAATCGTCGAACTGGATTTTCCCGGCTATGCGATCGGCGGACTCTCGGTCGGCGAAACGCGCGAGCAGATGTACGCGACGGCGCGCTCAACGGCGGCGCTGCTTCCCGAGGAAAGCCGCGCTATCTCATGGGCGTGGAACGATCCCCGACCTATTGGCAGCGATCGACGCGGGGATGGACCTCTTCGATTGCGTCTATCCGACGCGCTGCGGACGCAACGGGCGCGCGATGACGCACGACGGCGACCTCAACATGTTCAACGCCGCGTTCAGTCGCGATTTCTCGCCGCTCGATCGCGCGCTGCGACTGCTCGACCTGCACAACGTTTTCGCGAGCCTACCTCGCGCATCTCTTCCGCAACAAAGAGATGCTCGGCCCGCGGCTGCTCTCGTATCACAACGTCTATCTCGTCAACGAGTTGATGCGCTGAAGCGCGCGCCGCAATCGAGGCGCGTGAGTGGACGGCGTTTCGAGCGCGCTGCCTGACGAGCGCTAAAGCTTCGCCTTCCAAGGCGCGGACGACGCGGGCGCAGTCGGCGCAGATATCCGGATGGCCGGGATCCGTGCCCAGCTCGCGGTACTTCCAGCACCGGACGCATTTTTCGCCATCGGCCGGCAGCAGCTCGAAGACGTTCTCTGAATCGCCGCGAGTTCAGCGTCAACTGCGAGACGACCAGCGCCTCGCGCAAGTTGTCGCCGAGCGCGAGCAGGCGTTTGTATGTCGGAGGCGGCACGGTAAGGCGCACCTGCGCTTCGAAGTCGCGCGGTTGCGCCGATGCAGCAACGCGGGCGCGCAACGCGCGCAGCTGACGCCAGAGCGCGAGGTCGCTTTCGGCCACCGCTCGCGAGCGGTTGACGTCGAAGGAACTGTCGAAGACGCTCTCGCGTCTGCGTGCGGCGCCACGCGGGAAGATGCTGCCACGCCTCCTCCGCCGTAAACGAAAGCACCGGTGCGACGGTCGTAAAGAAACGCGTCGCGATGTAGAGCAACGCCGACTGCGCGCTGCGGCGGCGCGGATCGCCGGCCGCGCGCGAGTAGAGCGGATCCTTGAGCGCGTCGAAATAGAGGCTCGACATCGAGCTTTCGAACTCGACGATGCGCAGATAGGCGTCGTGGATCTCACAGGCGTCGTACGCATCTTTGACGCCGGCGACGAACGCGTCGGTAACGGTGCAGGCAAGCCGGTCGAGCGGCTCCATCGCTTCGCGCGCAACGACGTCGCCAGCGGAAAAGTCTTCAAGATTGGAGAGCATGAAGCGCATCCGATTTCGCAGGTTGCGGTAGACGCGGCCGACTTGGTCGACGACGTTGGGCCCGAAACGAACGTCGTCGATGGGTTCGACCGAGGCCGCCCACAAGCCGCAAAACGTCGGCGCCCCAGCGGGTCATCGCATCGCTTGCATCGATGCCGGTTCCGCGCGACTTCGACATCGGCCGGCCTTGCTCGTCGTTCACCCAGCCGTTCTTCATCACGCGCCGGTACGGCGCGCGTCCTTTGATCGCGACGGCGGTGATCAGCGAGCTGCGAAACCAGCCGCGAAACTGATCGCCGCCTTCGAGCACGAGGTCGCTCGGCCAGGGCATCCCGTCGCGTCCCAGCACGGCAAGGTGGGTCACGCCCGATTCAAACCAGATGTCGACGATGTTCTTCTCTTTTTCGAAGTCGCTGCCGCCGCACTTCGGGCAGACGAAACCCTCGGGGAGATACGTCTCACCGGATCGCTCCACCACGAGCCCGCGCCGGCCTCGGCAAAGCGCTTGGCCGCAAGACGCGCAACGCGCGGGTCGAGGAGTGCTTCGCCGCACTCCGGCAATCTAGCGAGGGAATCGGCGTTCCCCACGTTCGCTGCCGCGAAAGGCACCACTCGGGGTGCGTTTCGATCATCTGCCGCTGGCGCGCGCGCCCCCATTCCGGCGCGTATTCGACGGCATCGGTCGCGTCGATCGCGCGCTGACGAAGCAAGTTTTGATCCATCGCGAGAAACCACTGCGCCGTCGCGCGAAAGATCACGGGATTGTGGCAACGCCAGCAATGCGGATAGGAATGCTCGTACTCCGCCGCGCTCCACAGCGCGCCGCTCGCGCGCAGATCGTCGACGATCTGCGCGTTGGCCTCGAAGATGTTCATGCCGGCGTAGGGCCCGGCTTCGGCGGTGAAACGGCCCGCCGCATCGACCGGATTGAGAATCGGCAGACCGTACTTCATCCCGGTATCGAAATCGTCGGCGCCGTGGCCCGGCGCGGTATGAACGGCGCCCGTCCCGGTCTCCAAGATCCACATAGGCAGCGAGCACGACCGTCGAATCGCGATCCATGAACGGATGGCGCACCGCAGTTCCGTCGAGCTGCTTCGCCGAGCGCGCGACCGATCAACGTCGCGTCGGCAAATCGCTCGCCCAGTGCACGTTGCGCGAGCGCCTCGGCGACGATCAGCAGCTCGTCGTCCACGCGATAGAGCCCGTACGTCGCGTCGGCTCGCAGCGCGATCGCCACGTTTGCCGGAAGCGTCCATGGCGTCGTCGTCCAGATCAGGAACGAAACGGCCCCAGTAGCCTGGTCGACCCTCCATGGCACCTGAGATGGCGTCGCGCTGCTCGTCGTTCGCGGTGAAGCGGACGTAGATCGACGGCGACGTGCGCTGTTCGTACTCGATCTCCGCTTCGGCCAGGGCCGTTTCGTCGTGGATGCACCAGAGCGTCGAGCGCAGGCCTTTATAGATTTGTTGGCGCTCGGCGAGATCGGCAAGCGCGTTGACGATCGTCGCTTCGAAGGACGGATCGATCGTGCGATAGGGATGGTCAATGAATCCGAAGGTGCCCATGCGCCGCCGCTGCTCGCGCTGACGGTCGAGCCAGTAGAGCGCGCGCTCTTTACACTGCGCGCGCAGCTCGAGCGGATCGACGGCGTGGAAATCCTTGATTCCCAAGTGCTTAAGCGTTTCGTACTCGATGGGCAGCCCGTGCATGTCCCAGCCGGGAACGAACTTCGCGTACTTGCCGTCGAGCAGCGCGATCTTCACAAACATGTCCTTGAGCACCATGTTCAGGAAGTGGCCCATGTGCAGCTCGCCGTTGGCATATGGCGGCCCGTCGTGCAAAATCCACGCTCCCGTCGGGCGCGTTGCGCTCCAGGCGCCGTTCGTAGGTCTCGTGCTCGCTGCCACCACTGCACGCGCTGCGGCTCGCGCTTGGGAAGATCGGCCTTCATGGGAAAGTCGGTCTTCGGCAGATTCAACGTGTTCCGGTAATCCATCACTCGTCGCCTAAAAGATCGCCGAGGACCGTCGAAGTTTCGCTCCGCAGCCGCTTGCACGATCGGGAGGCGTTGCGACAGCTGCGCCGACAGCCCGTCGCGCTCGGAGACGAGCCGGTCGACCAGCTCGTCGATGGCGTCGCCGCTCGGGCACGGTGTGCCCGGAATCCACAGCGGCTGCAGCGGATAGTCGAGGTCCTCGCACAGCGCGGTCACCTTTGGATCGTACGGCACGGCGAGAAACGGGACGGCGAAGCGCGCGGCCAGGACCAGCGCGTGCAGGCGCATGCCGATCGCTACGCGAGCGCCCTGCAAAATCGCGGCCGCCTTTTCGAGCGTGCACTCCGGCAGCAGGACCGGGGCCGACGAGCAGGCCCGAATGACGTCGGTCGACAGGGCAGCGTCCGCGGCGCCTCCCAGCGGCAGAAACGCGGCGCGCACGCCGTGTTCGGCGAGGCGGTCCACGGCCCGCGCCAGCACGGGAATCCCATCCCGGAACGAAGCGATTTTTCGAACGCTGATTACCGCATAGGCGCCGCTCTCCGGGCCGAGGCCGTCGGCCGCGAGGTCGGCACGCGCGGCTGGCCGGTCGTACAGAAAAACGGGATCGGCGGTCTGCTCGACCGGTACCTTGGGCAGAAGCTCTTCGAGCAGCCGGCGCGACCGCTCGTCGCGCACGGTTGCGCGATCGAGACCCTTGCAAAAACCTTTGACCACCCATACGTCCCCAAAAATCAAGCGGTCCGATCGACTGCGCGAAGATCATCGCTTTGCGCCCGCGTGCGAATCGCTTCGCGCACGATGGCGGCGTAGTAGAGCAGACTCCGCAGGCTGGTTCCGTTCTGCAGCAGGCCGCCACCGCCCGAGAGCACGACGTCGGAGCGTCCGATGGCGCTGCGGACGGCGCGCCAATCCCAGCGCGGCGTCGCATCGACGCGGTAGTGCGGCCGCGGTGCGCTGCGGCGTCGCCGACAGCACCTCGATCGAGGCCGCGGGAAAGTCGCGGCGCAGGCGCCCGACGATCACTTCGAGCAGCGCTTCGTCGCCCAAATTGCCAAAGCCGTAGTAACCCGAGATCAACACGCGTCCCGTCACGTTCGAGCCGAGGTGCTGCGCCGGTAGATCCAGATCAGCGATCGCTCCGACGAGCGCGCCGACTACCAGCCCGTTAACGATCCGCAGAACCGAAATCTCGATCGGCGTGTGCAGGTGCGAAAACGTATCGATCACGTCGCCGATCCCCACGCCGATGCACAGCGCCAAGAGCCATCCGACCGCGCGACGGTGCGGCGGCAGCAGCGCCGGCAACAGCATCATGGCCGGGAAAGCCGATCAAGAACTCCTTGAAGCGCGGGCGGACGCTCAGACGTAGCGGTCAGAAGATGGCGCAACGCCAGTTCGAAGGGCGACGGCGACGACGTCGCTGTCGTTGCCGCTGCGCACGAGCATCAACGCGCCGGCGGCGACGATCGCGATCCCCGCCAGCAGCTGATAGGTAAGGACCGGCGAGAGAAAGACGTCGCGCGGCCGCTCGACGCCCGAGCCGAAGCGCCGGTCGAAGAGGTAAAGCGCCAGCGCGATCGAGCGGCGGAAGCGCCAGTACGAGCCGGACGCCGCGAAAGCGCTCGATCTCCTCCATGGCAAGCGGGGCGCTCATGATGCCGACGACGATCAGCGCGCCGATCAGCGCGACGCCCGTTGCGGCGAGGGTCCAGCCCAGGCTGCGGACGAGCTGCGTCCCGGCCGTTCTTGCCGGCGTTTCATTCCAGGCCGGGATCAAAATCAAGATTGCGGCGGTGGCGAAGAGCAGCGCGCCGGCCAGTGCAATGACGGAGCGCGCGAACGCGTCGTGATGGCTCAGCAGGCCCGCGAGGTAGAGCGCGATCGTCGCGCCGTAAGCGATGGCGGCGATCCGCCGGCGGTACCAGCCGAAGAACTCCAGCAGCAGCACGAAAATCGATGGCACTGCGAGCGCCGCCAGCCCCACGAGCACGCGATTGTTTCCGCGATATTGCGGAATCGGCGTCGCCCGACCGAGGCGGAAGCCGTCGGCACGAAGCTGACCCGCGATCTCCTTGACCATTTCGACGTTGGTCGCCTCGACGGAAAGATCTCCGTCGGGATGGGACCAGGGGCGTAAGTACGCGACCCGGACGTTGCGTTCGCGAACGCCCAGAGCGTAGCGCGCGACGACCTCGTCGAGCTTGAGCTTATCCAGCTCCGTCTTGGCGATGGCCTGGACGCGAACCGTCCGGCCGGGGATCAGGCGAGCGAGGGTGTCGTTGCCCTTCTGCACCTGGGTTGGATCGTACGTCTCGATCGATCCGAAGTTAAAGATGTGGCGTTTGAACGCTTCCGCGGCATCTTCCAAGTGGTCGGGATAGCCGACGACCGCGTTGCTCAGCCCGAAGAAGATAACCGTCGAAACCTTCGGGTCGTACGCCAGCACGTCGCCGAAGACGCGCATCGATCTGGGGTGCTTGGAAGCGTTCGTCGTTTTGAAAGCGCGGAACGACGAGCAGCCCGAGGCGGTGCGCCAGCGCGATTTCGTCGGTGGGGATGCCCAAACCGATGGCGTTGAAGTAGTCGATCTGCGTGCGGACCTCGATGACCCACGGGCGAGTCGCTCGCAAGACTCGCACGGTTTTGGGGCTGAAATGCAGCGCGAGCTGGGCGAGGTAGCGCCGGTAGGTCGACGGATCCGACACGATCAGGTAGATCGCGCCGGCGTCGATGCGATGCCGCGAGACCAAGGAGGCGAGCAGCGGGTCACTGAGCGGCGAGAGGCGCGACTGGTTAAGCAGCGCCGCTCCCGTCGTCGCATACGCCTTTCCGTTATAGCCGACGTTCGCGCCGAGCTCTTCGGTGAGCGCCAGCGAGGTCAGGCCCGCGCGCCGTAGCGCGATTAAGAACGCGGCCGGATTATAGTTGTAGGAGCGCGCGAGGGCGTCGAGATCGGTGAAGTCCATGGCAAGCTCGACGCGGTTCGCGTGCGATTCCGTTCGCACGCGAAACGCCGCGACGGCCAGCGAGGCGACCAGAGCAACGAGCAAGACGATTGTCGCATAGCGCGTTCGGGAGGTAAAAAGCGTCACGAAGCGGGTGTGTTCGCCCAGCGGCGCAGTTTTTCTGCCATCGAATCACAGAAGGGCTCGCCATAGGCGAGCCCTCCTGCCGTCGCGTATGCACGGATCCCTTTTTGTCGGGCCACGCATACCGGGTGTGGGCGACGTTTTTTGCTTCATCGCGAACGCTCGCGCCCACAAATCGAGCAACGCGGATGGTCGGGCTTCAAGGGTAGCAGATTATCCGCTCGAATGGAAGCGTTACCATTTTGGCGCGCGCTTTTCGAGAAACGCGCTGATGCCTTCGCGCGCATCGCGCTCGAGCGCGTTTGCCGTCATAACTTCTTTGGTGTAGTCGTACGCGGCCGCTTGATCCAGATCGATTTGCTCGTAAAACGCGGCCTTGCCGATGCCGACGATCGTTGCGCTCGCCGATGCGATTTCGCGCGCGAGGGTCAGCGTCTCGGCGTGGAGATTCTCCGGCGCAACGACGCGATTGATCAAACCCCAGTGCAGCGCGGTCTGCGCATCGATCGGTTTACCGGTCAGCAACATCTCCATCGCGCGCTTGCGCCCGATCGCGCGCGAGAGCGGAACCATCGGCGTGCTGCAAAAGAGGCCGATGCGCACTCCAGGGGTCGCAAACGTCGCCTGCGTCGACGCCACGGCGAGATCGCAGGCGGCGACGAGCTGACAACCGGCAGCGGTCGCGACTTTTTCGACCTCGGCGATGACCGGTTGGGGAATCTCGGCGATCCGTGCCATCAAGGCAACGCAGGCTTCAAAGATGACGCGATACGTCTTCGCGTCGCGGTCCAGCAACTCGCGAAGGTCGTGGCCGGCGCTAAAAGCAGGGCCTTCTCCTCGCAGCACCACGGCGCGAACGCCGGCATCTTGGCCGGCCAGCGCCAGGGCAGCGTCCAGCTCGCGCATCATATTTAATGAGAGCGCGTTGCGCTTTTCGGGGCGGTTCATCGTGAGGACGGCGACCTCGCCGTCGCGGGCGGTCGTGATTTCGATGTACGGCGGCTTTACCGCGGGCGTTCGTTCTCCCTCGGCGGCGAAGACGGCGAGGCGGACGGCGTGGCGCGCGGCGGCGCCGACGGCGAGCCCGCCGGCGACGCGGCGGACGGCGTTGCCGAAGGCGAGGCGGTAGGCGACGGGGACGGGAGGGTCGCGCGCATTTCCTTCGCCCACGCAGGGTCGGCCTTCGTCGTGACGCCGCGATGAAGCGCCGAACGACTCGAGGTCGCGTACGAAGAGTGCGGAAAGTGCGACTTCACGAAGACGTACAACGCGACTGCATGGTCGCGCGCAACGGTGCCCGGAAGTTCGGAATAAAGCGACGCGACGAGAAAGCCGGTGGAGGCCAGCCAGGGATCCGTCGGATAGCGCACCGCCCACTGATCGAACGAATCTTGCGTTAGCAGCAGCAGATGCTCGGTTTGTTCGGGAAGGAGCTGGTGAGTCTCGTACCGCTTCTTGAGCTGCATCGTTTCGTACCGAACGCGCAGCGCGCTCATCTTCAGCTTCCCGAAGTACTCATCGGCCGGCGCGGCGGTGGCGACGAGTGTTGCGAGCAGCCCGGCGATAATCAGCACGCCCCGTTCTACCCACACCGGCGGCCTGTCGAACCTTACGGCCGAACGGCGGGCACTTTCTCTTGCGATGACACGTGGAAAGTGGTTTGAAGAAATCGCAATCGGCGATCGACTGGCGTTCGACACAACACACGCGCGTCGGGATATTGAATGGTGGGCGATGACGGGCTCGAACCGCCGACATCCTCCTTGTAAGGGAGGCGCTCTCCCAGCTGAGCTAATCGCCCTCGCTTGCTCGGGCACTCTTCGACGAAGTCCGCCCTGAGCTTGCCGAAGAGGGCCGAAGGTTTAGTGGCGGGTCATCACCGGGCAAATTCAAACGAGATCGTACCCTGTGAAAACTCATTATCATGCCGACTACCCAAGCGAAATCACGAACGTGGCTCTTGCCCGGCGCAGCGTGGCGGGGTTCGCGAGCGCTTGCGGCTTCTCCGAAAGCGAGATTGCGGATATTCGGTTGGCAGCCGGCGAAGCGTTGAGCAACGCCGTCGAGCACGGTTGCGGCGTGTCCTCCGCCGGCTTCACCGTCGATTGTAAGTTTGACGGCGACGAACTCCGGATCGAGATCCAAGATAGCGGTACCGGGTTCCGCGCGCCGGCGACTCAAGGAAAGGTCGAGCCCGATCAGCGCGGCCGTGGCTTTGGGATCTTCCTCATGCGCCGTCTGATGGACGACGTCGCTTTCGGACGCAACGGTACGATCGTTCGCCTAACGCGCAGGCAAAGGAGAGGCTACTAGCCACGACTAGGTTTTAGTCGCTATCTTCTTCTGCAGCAACGAGATCGCAGCACTTAGCTGAGCGTCGCGGGAAACATCACCGAAGCGCGCGTCGCGAGGTTCGTCGATTACAATATCCGGATCGATGCCGCGCAGGTTGATGTCGTGGCGATTCGGCGTCAAATAATGCGCGGTCGTGATCTTGATCGCGGCTCCGTCGGGCAGCGGCGTCAGCGTCTGCATCACGCCCTTGCCGAAGGTACGCGCTCCGATCAGCATCGCGATGCCGTCATCTTGCAACGCGCCGGCCGTGATCTCCGACGCGGAGGCGGTGTACTGGTTGACCAGCACCGTCAACGGCAACGCAATCGAGGGATCGGGGTCGGCGTGGATCGTCGTGTCGCGCTGGCCGCGCTCCTCGACGGTCAAGAGCGCCTTGTTGGCGATAAACTTCGAGGAGATGTCGAGCGCGGAATCGACGTAGCCGCCGCCATCGTTGCGCAGATCGAGCACGAGCGCTTTGGCGCCCTGCTCGTTCAGGCGCGAAACCGCCGTATCGAACTCGGTGGGCGTCGACCGGCCGAAGGCCATGACCCAAACGTAGCCGATGCCGTCACCGAGCATCTTATAGATGACGGTCGGAGGCTGAATGTCTTCACGCGTGATCGAGACGACCGTCGTTGCGGCCGGGCGCGCCACCGTCACCGCGACGACGGTGCCGGCTTTGCCGCGAAGGAGCGAGCTGACGCCATCGACCGTGAGGCCCTTCGTCGGCGCACCGTTTACGGCGGTAAGGAGGTCGCCGACCGCAAGGCCCGCGCGTTCCGCAGGCGTACTCGGCAGCACGTACGTAACTCGAACGAAACCCGACGGCGCGTCGGGTTGAATCATTACGCCGATGCCACCGATGCGCGCCGGATCGAGCGCCTCGTTAAACGCCTTGAACTCAGCCGGTGTGAAAAACTGCGTGTAGCGGTCGTTTACGGCTTTCGCCATCGCATTGATGGTGACGTAGGTAAAGTCGTTTGGCGAGGCGTGGGCGGCGCGAGCCGCGGCGGCAATCGCTTCGTCAAGCTCGGCAACGGTCGCGTCGCGATCGGATTCGACTTGCAGCACGGGCGCGGGAATCGGCGTGCCGGCCTTGCGTGCGGCGTCCGCTAACGCCGTGCTTGCGGCGGCGAGAATCGCGCGCGGTTCGACCGTTTCGTAGTAGGTGGTCGTCAACAGCCGATAGCTCTCGGAGACGTCGCCGGCTAATTGATACGGGAGAACTTCGCCGGCCGGTGCGGCACCGAACCAGATAAGAGCGCCCGCACACAGGGCGACATACCGAACGAGATCGCGCTTGAACATCATAATCCTCTCTTCGTTACCCGTTCTCAGAACGCTTTGGAACCTCAATTTGTTTCATCTGGGCTTCATCACGAGGCCGCGCGGCGCAGGCGGTCCATGATCGCCAGGCCCAGCCCGGCTTCGGTTACCGGAGCCGCATCGATTCGGTCGAGGCCCAGAGCGTCGAGCTGGTGCAGCATCTCGAAAAGATTCGCGGCCGCTTCGCGCAAGTCGCCGCGACGGGAGAGAGTTCGCGAGGCCGAGTATCCCTCGGGCGGGTCTTGCAGCGTGATGACGCCCGCGCGGACGCGGTCGACTTGCGCCACGAGTTTTGGATCGATCAGTCGCAGCGGCGTTGCCGGTGCGTAATGTTGGTCGAGCTGGCCTGGCGCTCGCACTTCTGAAATGCGACTGGTTCGCTCCAGCGGGCCGATTGCCGCTTCGATCTGCTCGAGAGCGATCGCTCCCGGACGAAGCAGAGCCGGGCGCGGTTCCAAGGCGACGATCGTCGACTCGATGCCGTACTTCGTCGCGCCGCCGTCGAGAATGAGATCGACGCGATCGCCCAGCATTTTCGCGACGTGCTCGGCGCGCGTCGGACTTAAGCGACCAAATGGGTTCGCGCTCGGGGCCGCCAGCGGAGAGCCGACGGCCTCGAGCAGAGCGCGAGCGACCGGATGGTCAGCCATGCGTACCGCAACCGTTTGAAGGCCGGCGGTTACCAGCCCGGGCACCGCGTGGCGTTTTTTCAGCACCAAGGTAAGCGGGCCGGGCCAGAACCGCTCGATCAGGGTCTCGCCGGCGGCCGGAACGGCGGCGACGACTTCCCCAAGCATCGAACGGTCGGCGACGTGCACGATCAGCGGGTCGAACGACGGCCGTCCTTTGATCTCGAAGATGCGGGCGACGGCTCGAGCGTCGAAGACCAGAGCCCCGAGGCCATAGACGGTCTCGGTTGGAAAGGCCACCACCCCGCCTTGCCGCAGCAGGACCGCGGCGCGGGCGATTGAGTCGCGCGTTGCCGGCAGCAGCATCGGCTAACTCCAGCGAACGCTTGGAAGGGAAGGGATGGCCCCCGAACCCGAACCATTAGTTCTCAAGGTATGGGCGATCATAATCGGATTGGGCGGCTGCCGGCCCTCGGCAGTTTTTTTGCGAGCGGCCTGCTTGGTGCGTTGCTGACGGCATGCGGCGGCACCTCCACCCCGGTGGTGCCGCCGCCTTTCGAGCCTCCGCCCCCGGCGAAAGCGGGTAAGTACTTCAAGCACATCGTGATCATGATTCAAGAGAACCGGACCTTCGACAATCTCTTCGCGACCTTTCCGGGCGCAGACGGGACGAGGTCCGGCAAGACGCATAACGGTAAGATTCTGCTGCGCGCCGGCGACCTCGAGAGCCAGATCTCGCCCAACAACGGTCACCGCTACTGGCTGGACGATTGGAACCACGGCAAGATGAATCATTTCGATTTGGTGCCGATCGGCAGGGTGCCGGGAACGTACGTTTATCAATACGTTCGTCCGAGTCAGATCGCGCCGTACTGGGATCTGGCCAAGCAATACGTGCTCTCGGATCACATGTTTCAGACTCAGGGCAGCGGAAGCTTTACCGCGCACCAAGATTTGATTCGCGGAGATACGGCCATCAACGCCACGTACAACCTCGTCGATTTTCCGAGCGGCGGCGCAAGTAAGCCGTGGGGATGCGACGCGTCTCCGGGCACCGTCACGTCGCTGATCACCGCAAACGGCATCTGGGTACCATATGCCAATAAAGGCCCGTTTCCTTGCCTAAACTATGACACGTTGCGCGACCTGCTCGACGCAAAAGCTATCTCGTGGCGCTATTACGCGCCCACGGTTGGGCAGAGCTTCGGCGGGAATCTTTGGAACGCGTTCGACGCCATCAAGGCCGTGCGCTACGGGCCGGAGTGGACGACGAACGTGGCCAGTCCGGAGACCAAGGTCTTCACCGACATCTCGCGCGACACGCTTCCGGCAGTTTCGTGGGTGATTCCGGACTTTCAGAACTCCGATCACCCCGGCGACAACTCCGATAGCGGTCCGTCGTGGGTCGCGCAAGTCGTCAATGCAATCGGCCAAAGCCCAGCGTGGAAGACGACCGCAATCGTAATCGTCTGGGACGATTGGGGCGGATGGTACGATCACGTACCGCCGCCGGGCCCGCAAGCGTACGGCGGCCTGGGATTCCGCGTGCCGGCGATCGTCGTTTCGCCGTATTCGAAGCAAGGCTACGTCTCGCACGATACCTACGAGTTCGGAAGCGTCTTGAAGTTCATCGAGGATAACTGGGCGCTGGGAAACCTCGGGACGACGGATAGGACTTCCGCGAGCTTCGTCAACGACTTTTTCGACTTCACGCAGAAGCCGCGCAAGTTCGTCTCGATCGACGCGAAGTATTCCAGGTCATTTTTCCGGCACCAGCAGCCGTCGAACCAACCGGTCGATTATGAGTAAAGGTAACCGGGATTACTGATGCCGCACGATTCGAAGCGCCGCAAGGATTCCACACAATGGAAGAATAGCGCCGGTAGCGAAAGTCAGTCTTGGCTTTATATGCGTACGATTGAAAGCTTCTCCGCTCCCGAAGGCGAGCGTACCACCGCAGCCGGCGTCGCCGTGCAGGCCGATGCGCGCATTGTGCCCGTGCCGGTCGTGCTCTCGGATTTTCAAACCATCCAGATGACGCCACCGCGCGCACAAGAAGAGCTCAAGGTAATCCAGGCGCATTTCATGTCGCTCGCGCAATGCGCGCAACAGGGCCTAACCGCACCCGAAGATCGCGAACGCCTTACGCGCACGATCGCCGAACGGATGGCGCGCTACGGTGCCTCGAGCGAACATATCGCGCGCCGTCAAGTCAGCGTTCTCACCTCGCGCTTCGTCGTTCCTCGTCCGGAAAGTCCGTCGGAGAACGTCGCGCGATACGGCGATCTGCGGGCTTCAACCGGCGAAGCCTTGGACGAGCGGATGACGCTCTTCGAAGAAGTTGCCTGTGAGGTTTTCGAGCGGGTCTACGGCGATGGCGACGCGCAGCGGCCCGACGACATCGTGCACGTAAGCTGCTCGGGTTACGTCTCGCCGAGCCCGGTTCAAAGCTTTCTCTCGCGCCGGCGATGGCTCAATACGGGCGTCACGCATTCGTATCACATGGGCTGCTACGGCGCCTTCCCGGCGATTCGCACCGCGGCGGGACTGGTCGGGTCGTCGTACGCCTCGCTCCCAACGCCGAAGCGTCGCGTCGATCTCGTGCACACCGAGTTCCTGTCGCTGCATTTCGATCTCCTCGGCGACGAGCCCGACAACTTCGTCACGTCGACGCTTTTTGCCGACGGCTTCATCAAGTACTCGGCCTACCCGCAATCGGAGTTTGCCGGCCGCGGACGAAACGGACTGAAGATCCTGGCCATCGACGAGTTCATTCTTCCCGACTCGTTGCCGGAGATGACGTTACGGCCCGGACCGCTGCAGTTCGACATGTCGCTGTCGAAGAAAGTGCCCTTCATGATCCGCGACTCGATCGGCGACTTCATTACGTCGATCTGCGGTCAAGTAGGTCTCGATTTCGAACGGGAAAAATCCACCATGGTCTTTGCGATCCACCCCGGCGGCCCGGCGATTCTCAACCAGATTCGCGGCAAGCTGGGCATCGAAGAGTCACAGATCGCGCTGAGCCGGAAAGTGCTATACGAGCACGGGAACATGGCCTCGGCGACGGCGCCGCACATTTGGCAGGCGATCGTCGAGTCGCCGGCGATCCCCGTGGGCTCGAAAGTGTTGAGCATGGCGTTCGGGCCGGGCTTGACGGTAATCGGGGCCCTCTTCGAGAAAGTCTAGGCCCCACAATGGCAACCACACCAGCGGCAAAGACCCAGAAGTTTTCCGTGCCGGCTCCATTCTATTGGGGCGTTAAAGGCGTTCACGCCGCCGCACCGCTCTTCGTTACGCTCGGGAACCTGGAGACGAAGATGTTGGCGCGCCGGCTCGCCGGGCAAACCGTCGACCGGCCCGTCTATATTTGCGGGCTCCCGCGCGCCGGGACGACGATCACGCTGCAAATGTTGAGCGAACACCCCGACGTCGTCACGCACAAGTACGCCGATTTCTTGATGCCGTACATGCCGTACGTCTGGAACCAAGTTTTTCCACGCATTCCCGTCGACGCAATGCGCAAACCCGTTCCGCGGATTCATCGCGACCGGATCGAGGTGACGCGCGATAGCGCCGAGATGGGCGAGGAAATTCTCTGGGAACACTTCTTTCCGCATATCCACGACGAGACGAACTACAGCGTGCTCGACGGTACGACGTCGAATCCGGCGTTCGAGCATTTTTACGTCGACCACCTCAAGAAGCTGGAGCTGGTACGCGGACGTAACCGCTACGTCAGCAAGGCGATCATGTGCGTCGTTCGCATGCAGTACCTGCGGCGCATCTTTCCGGATGCACGTTTCTTGCTCTACGTACGCAATCCGATCGACCACATTGCGTCGATGATCAAGCAAGACCGCATCTGGGCGGAGCTCGAGAAGAGCGATCCCCGCCAGATCGAGATCATCGAGCTGACGGGGCACCACGAGTTCGGGCCGCACCAGGTGATGGCCAACGTCGGCAACCCGGACGAGTTGCGTGAGATCCGCCGAATGTTCGACGCAGGCCAGTGGGGGCTGTCGCGGGCGCGCTATTGGGCCTACGTCTACGGCTTCGTTGCCAATCAGCTGCAGAGCGATCCGGAACTGGCGCGGAGCGTCTGCATCGTGCGCTACGAGGACCTCTGCTCCGACTCGCTCCCGACGATCGACCGCATTCTCGCGCATGCGGGACTGGCCGCCGAACCGTTTGCGCAAACGCGCGAAGCCTACAGTAAGAAGCTCTCGTTCCCGGACTACTACAAACCGGTATTCAGCGCGCAAGAGCTGGCGGAGATCACACGCGTAACCGGCGACGTCGCGGGATATTTCGGCTACGACGTCGGGACGATCGCGCGGCGAGTGGAGGCGCTCACGTGATGCTGCTTTCGCGAGTCAGCCTGGCTCTGCTCGCAGGCGCCGCGATCGCCGGCTGCGGTGGCGCCGGCAGTCCCGGCGGAGCCCCGGGCGCGCTGCCGGCAATCCATCATCGCACTTCGGGCAGCTCCCCAATCCAGCACGTGATCATCGTGATCCAAGAGAATCGCAGTTTCGACGATCTCTTCGCGACGTTTCCCAAAGCCGACGGAACGACCACCGGCCAGGGTGAGCCGATGCCACAAGCGGAGGCGGCGACTTGCGCGAAAGACAACCAGCACGTCGTCACGCAGTCGAACCCGACCGTTCCGCTGACGAAGGTCTCGCTCGTCGGCGCCGGATTTCCGCAGTTCGAGAACCAAAGCAGCAGGATGGTGGACTTCGGTGAGGGCACCGACCTTCCTCACGTTTATGGTTGGTACAGCGGGAGGCCGTTTTTGGATCAGTACGACAATGGGAACATGGACGGCTTCGATCTGGAAGACTCGGGGGCAAACGGCACCGGCTCAACGATGTGCACCTACCCGTATCAGTACGTCAATCCCACCGCGATTAAAGAGTATTGGGATTTAGCAAAGCAGTACGTTCTTGCGGACCACACCTTCCAAACTCAGGGCAGCGGATCGTTCACAGCACATCAAGACCTGATCGCGGGCGGCACCCCCGTCAACTATTCTTACGGGGGGTACTCCAACGACAGCGTGATCGACAATCCCGCGTATTGGCCATGGGGATGCGACGCGCCGCAGGGCGTGTGGACGTCGCTGATCACAACGAATCTGAAATATCTGCAATCTGACGGGCCCTTTCCCTGTTTCACCTACGAAACGATGCGCGATCTCCTCGACGCAGAGTCAGTCTCCTGGAAGTACTATGCCGTGCTCGTGAAGGGTGGGAACGGTATCTGGAGTGCCTTCGACGCAATTAAAGCCGTCCGGTACAGCAAGGAGTGGACCACCAACGTTACCACCAGCCCAAACGTGATCTTTCAGGATATTAAGGCCGGTAATCTTCCCGCCGTCTCCTGGGTCACGCCCGACGGCCAGAACTCCGACCACCCCGACGAGAAGGGCGCCAACGGCAAGCTCGTCGACAACGGTCCGTCATGGGTCGCCAACGTCGTCAATTCGATCGGCGAGAGCAAGTACTGGAACTCCAGCGCGATTATCGTTCTCTGGGACGACTGGGGCGGCTTCTACGATCACGTTCCTCCGCCGTGCCTATACAAGTCGCAATGCCGCGACAACCAGGGCGGCCTCGGCTTCCGCGTGCCGATGATTATCGTCTCGCCTTACGTGAAGGCCCACGTCGAACACACGCAATACGAGTTCGGGAGCATCCTAAAATACATCGAAGGAAACTGGAATCTCGGTTCGCTCGGCACGACGGACCAACGCGCGACGAGCATACTCAATGCTTTTAACTACGATCAGAATCCGCGCAAGTTCAAGAAAATCCCGGCAACGCTTCCGCTATCGTTCTTCCTGCGCCAGAAGCCGTCGAGCTTACCGCCCGATCCCGAATAGTCACTGCTCGTCGGGGATTTGCCCGTCGTTGGCTTGACGCAGGAAAAAGTCCGGCCCCGTCGGCGCCTTGATCGGGACGAACGCACGCGGCTTCTGTAAGAAATCGAAACAGTCGGCTGCCGGAGAGTTTGCGCGGGTGTCGGCCGCGGTCAGTTGAGGCAGGTTGAACAAATCCTCCGCGAAGCGTAAGACGCTCGCCGTTTCGTACGGCACGTGCGAGACGTAGTGCTGCTTTGCATAGGCAGAGATCACGATGAGCGGCACGCGGAAGCCGAGGCTGTCGTAATCTTTGAACGGCGGGGGCACGGGGTCGTAGGTGCCTCCCCAATCGTCCCATTGAACGAAGACCGCCGTCGAATCCCAGAACTTGCTCTCACCTACCGCGTTAACCAGCGATGTCACCCACGATGGGCCGAGGCCGACACCGCAGTCCAAATGGTCCGAATCGGGGCAGAGGGGCGTGATCCAGGTGAAGCTTGCCAGATCCCCTTTTTTGATGTCGCTCAGAAAGCGCTTCTGCGGAATGATGACGTCCTTCTTCCAATCGGGCCCTTTGAAGATGTGCCTGACCGCCTGATAGCCCGACCAAAACCCGCCTAGGGGCTTCGTGTAACTGCTCGTGTAGAACCGCCACGGGAGACCCGCATGGTCGAGTTCGTCACCCAGCGTCTGATAGTCGAAGCACGGTTGTTGGTCGTTACCGTAGGTGCGTTTTTTCGTGATCGTCTGAACCTGATCGGACCGGCCACCTTCACATCCCCACGCACCGTCGGGCACGTCGACGCTCGAGTGCGCCTGGGCTGCGATGATGTACTGATGCGCCACGAAACTCTCGTCGAGCTGCGACGCATGCATGTGATCCGCCAAGACGAACTCGTTCGCCATATCCCAGTACGGTTTGGTTTCGGACCGCGGAACGTAGACGTACTGAGCGTTGCCGGGTCCGCCGTACGACTGTTCCAAGTTGAAGCCGTTCATCTTGCAATGGGTTCCGGGTAACCCTGTGGTTCCGTTGCATGCGGCAAACATTCCGCGCGCCGAGTGGTCGATCTCGTAGCGGACCGTCAGGCTTACCGGCTGAAGCTTGACCGTTTGGCCCATCGAGTTCTTTCCGCTCGTGGCCGTCCTCGCGCCGGGAAAACCCATGAACAGGTCGTTGAAACTCCGGTTTTCCTGAACGATCCAAACGACGTGCTTGATCTTCCCGCTACCGGTGAGGCCGAGCGTCTCCGCCAAATTGCCGCCCGGGGTAGCGGGCAGCGCGGCATGCGACCCGAACGCGCAACCCGATAATGCGGCGCAAGCCATCGCCCAAAGCGCAGCCCAATAAAGCTTCTTCATATTTGTTGGAACGTTCAAAAATGAGGCGAAGTTTCCCCGGTGGCAGTACCACCGAGCGCTTGCCCTTGTAACGAAGCTTCCAACGGTTTCGTTTACCAAAAACCAGGGTTCGGGAGGTAGTAGCGGCGCGCAAAAATAACTCAGCAACTTCCCAGACCATCCATGGATTCAAAAAAGGAGCTTTTGTGAAGGGACCCTTAAAACTCGTGGCGCCGCTTGTTGCGGCGCTTGCAGTCGCTGCATGTAGTGCAGGCGGCTCATCCAACATGCCGGTGTCGGGCGGCGCCCTCGGCGCGTCGGCGATCCAAATTCCCCAGTGGGAAACGAACCACTCGGCTCACGCGGCCTGCGGCGGCAGCCGCATCGGTCAGGCCCAATGCGACGTTCTGATCGAGAACAACGGAGCCCATTCGATGTACGCCGGTTGGTCCGCTAAGGACCTCGAAGCGGCATACAACCTCCCCTCCGCGACCAAGGGGAAGGGTCAAAAAGTGTTCATCGTAGACGCGTACGACAATCCGGACGTCGTCAGCGATTTTGCCGTCTACCGTAAGGGCCAGGGCCTGCCGGTGGGCAAGCTCACCAAGTACAACCAAGACGGCCAGACGAGTAACTATCCCTCGAACAGCCCGGGCTGGGGCGTTGAGATCGATCTGGACGTCGACATGGCTTCCGCCAGCTGCCCGAAGTGTGAAGTCGATCTCGTCGAAGCCAACTCCAATGCTTGGACCGACATTGAAGCGGCCGAAACCGAGGCCGTGAAGCTCGGGGGAACGATCGTCAGCAACAGCTACGACGGCAGCGGCGCCTCCGAGACGTATTACGAAACCAAAGGCGTGACGTACCTCGCCAGCGCGGGCGACAGCGGCCTTGGCCTCTACGACCCGGCAACCTTCCAGCACGTCATCGCGGTAGGCGGCACGGTCCTCAACCCCTCCAGCGACAAGCGCAAGTACAGCGAAGTCGTCTGGACCGGGTCGGGCGGCGGATGTTCCAATACTGGTGAGGCCAAGCCCGCCTGGCAGAAGGACCCCGACTGCAGCTTGCGTACCGGCAGCGACATTGGAGCGGTCGCGGTGAATGCCAGCGAATACGACACGGACAGCGAAGGCGGCTGGATTACGGTTGACGGCACCAGCATCTCTTCGCCGCTTACCGCCGGAATGGTCGCCCTTGCGGGCAACTCGACCAAGCAAACTGGCGGCGAGAACCTCTGGAAGCTTAGCAAAAAGAAGCAGAAGAAGGACATCTATCCGGTCACCGAAGGCAACGACGGTTCCTGTGGCGGCGAGTATCTCTGCACCGCCGGAACCAAGCAGTTCGGAATCTACTCCGGCCCGACTGGTTGGGGAACGCCCCACGGCGTCGGCGGCCTCTAGAAACCTACCCTCGGCTTAAACGCCGTAACGAAGAGGCGGACGCGAAAGCGCCCGCCTCTTTTCTATGTACCACCGTGCCAAAACGATGAGCCGGGGCCGAATGCCGACCGGGCGTGGCTTTGCCTGGCGCCACGCGGCCAACCCCCTCACGGCTCAAGCCAGTTGGGCAGCCAGATTCGTCCTCTGAAACAAAACCGCCGTCCGGGCTTAGGAATCTCTATCCCGACGCAAGGCCTGCGGCTGGTATCGGTCTCTCAGTGGAGCACCTTTGATGGGCAGCCAGACGGTCATCCACTCGTGACCGCGAGCGCCGCCGTTGCGTTCTAACCCGTCGCCTTCCAAATCAGCACCTGTGCCGGGCGCACCAAAAGCCAGGGGCCCGCATTTAGCGGGCCCCTGGTGATTCGCGTTCCGAATCGAGTCTTAGGTCAGCTTATTAGAAGCTGATGGCTTGGCCGTAGGGTTCAGCCGAGACGCCAGAGAGGCTGCCCGTCTTTGCGCCGCCGGCCGGGTAGGCCCAGTAGCCGACTTCGCTCTTGCCACCATCCGGGCACCACAGGTTGGCACCGATCATGGTGTTGGCCGGTTTCTTCTTCTTGTGGCGCTTGCGGTCCGGCATGGCGCCGTTGATGGCGGTCGAGCCGTTGGTGAGCGTCGGGTTGACGACGTCGGTGTAGGTGTTGTAGCAGGTGTCGGTGTACGCGACTTCACTTCCGGTCGCCGTAAGGGTCGTGCCGCTGAGCGTCACTCTCCAGGTGCCGGTATCGAAGGTTCCGTTGGCTTCCTGGTCGCCTAGGCCGAGGTACTTGCCATCCCAGGACGAGCCGGCCGGGAAGTCGATCGTTCCGGAGAACGAAAGGGATTCGAGGCTCGAGCCGCCGGACGCCAGAGCGTTATAGCAACGGCCTCCAGACGAGGTCTCGCCAACCGAGACGAGGTTGTCCTTGCCGTCATAGCCGGCTCCCCACAGGTAGGTGCAGGAACCGGTGTAGGTGGTGCCTTTGGCCGGGTTGCCACCGGCGAAAACCGTGATTTCGCCTGGGTCGAAGCTGGTAACCGAGACGTTACCCTTGGTATCGACCGAACAGCCGATCGGCGTGCCGCCCGAATCGAAGGTGTTCACGATCGAGGTGCCGCCGTGGGCATATTCGACTGCGTCGCCGGCGTCGAAGTTGGCGATGTAGACGTTACCCTTGGCATCGCTGCACTCGCCGTACGGTCCGTCGAAGCCCGTCAGGGTTCCGGCAGCCGTGCCTTTGGGATAGTCATAAACGTAGACGTCGTTGGTCGAATCGTCGCCAATATAGAGGAGACCGGCGCCGCCCTTTGCCGCTCCGGGGAGCATGAAGGACTTGCCGTGATCCGTGTGCACGTTCGGCTGCATGTAGTGCGGCATCGTGAGAGATACCGCGCGCAACTTCGCAAGCGTCGTGACGCCGGTCGAATGACCGTTCGGGGACACTCCCGAAGGACCGAAGCTCGAAGAGCCGCCGCTGCTGCAAGCAGCGAGCATGGCGGCGGCCACAGTTACGCCGGTGGCGTACTTGACCCAACTCGAGATTTTCATTATGGAAATTTGCTCCATTTCTTTCATGAAAGTGTGTATGGGGGTCATCAGGCTCTCTCGGGAAGCCTGACTGGGGACTCCGTGGTCGGTAGGGCGTTCGGGCCTGGGAGAAGCGAGTAGCGAACTACGGCCTCGCAAGCCAAGACGAACTACTTTAATATGGGGCTCCCGTCCCCGGTCCTTGGCGCTTCCTGAGCCTGTTCCTGCTGCGAGATTTTGCTCGAGTTAATTAATTTGCCCGAGCCGATTTTGCAACGCCAAGGCGTGGTCTACGAAGCGGGCAGACGGTGTGCCAAGCTACCCCTCGGCGATGCTCGTGACGGCCCGAAACGCTTACCGGATCGTTCGCAGCGCGATCGCGCCCGTTGTCGTGCTCAGCCGAATGCGCGCGCTTCCCGATCCGATCTTGCCGCTCGCTCGCACGCCGACCACGTTTTCGTGGCTTTGCTCGATTCCCGAGACGTCGCTCGAAAAGCCGCCGACCGTACTCTCGGCATCGACCGTGGCGTTGCTTTCGCGCGCGACTCGCGCCGTGATCGCGCCGGTCGTGGCGCGCAGGTCGATCGAACGATCCCCGTCGACCCGGCCGAGATTTGCCTCGATGGTGCCCGCCTGGGTCTCGACGATAACATTGCCGGTAACGGGACCGACGGAGACGGCGCCGGCAACGTTGCCGACCTGTACCGAAGCACCGGCCGGAACGGAGATCCGGTAGCGCACGCCGCCGCCGTGATCGCCGTCCCCATAGGTCGTGACGACGAAGATCCCGTTGCCCTCACGATTGACGCTGATCGTGACACTGCGCAGGTCGGAAGCGTCATAGCCGTACTTCGTTGCGACGATGTTCACGATCGGTTTGGCCCAGGCCACGAGCGCAACCGTCCCGGCAATATTGTCGACGTGAACGATCGGCGTGGCACCGCTATCGATGGCTTGATGGAACTGTTCGTGAACGCGCTCGCCGAACGACCCGGCGCAGGCACAGAGCGCGAGCAACGCGGCGGCTCCCATCGCCCGAATCATAGGGGTCACTTCGCCTACGGTACCCGCAACACCGCCGCGCCACGCAACTCGATCACGGCTTTTTTAGCCTGTACCCGACGCCGTATACGGTGAGCACGTAGGCGGGGTCGCGGCTATCGGGTTCGATCTTCCCGCGTAAATTGTTGATGTGGCGGTCGAGCGTACGTTCGTAGATTTTGCCGCCGTCTTGCAGGCGGTCGAGCAAATCCGCGCGCGTGAAGACCTCCCCGGGATTTCCGGCAAGAATCGCGAGAATGCGAAACTCGGTGGCGGTAAGGTTTGCAGGCTTTCCGGCGATCCGAGCGTCCCCAGCGAAAAGGTCGATTTCCAGCTCGCCGATCCGCAAAGCTTTTCCTACGCCGTCTCGCGCCGCCGACCGCTCGTCAACGCGCCGCAGGACCGCGCGAACGCGCGCAAGCAGCTCGCGCGGCGAAAAGGGTTTGGTCACATAATCATCGGCGCCAAGCTCCAATCCGACGATCCGATCCGACTCCTCTCCAAGGGCGGTCAGTACGATCGCCGGTAGCAGCGAGCCCGACGAGCGAGTCTCGCGCAGCACGTCGAGACCGCTCCCATCGGGCAACGAAACGTCGAGAATCATGACGTCTGGTTCCGATTGGTGCAGCGCCGCGAATGCCTCCGCAACCGTACCGCAGAGCGTGGTTTCAAAACCGCCGCCACGCAAATAACTCTCGAGGACCTCGACGATGCGAGGCTCGTCCTCGAGAACCAACACGTGCCTACGCTGCAAGCCCCTTCACCACCGACTCATTCCGGGCCGCCTTCTCTAGGCTTTCCTCATCTTGTAGCCCACTCCGTAGACGGTTAGGACGTACGCCGGGTTGCGCGGATCTTTCTCGATCTTCTTCCGGAGATTGTTGATGTGGCGGTCGAGCGTGCGTTCGTAAATTTCGCAATCATCGCCGAGACGATCCAGCAGATGCGAGCGCGTAAAGACCTCGCCGGGATTCTCGGCAAGAACCGCAAGAATTTGGAACTCGGTCGCGGTCAGCGCTGCGGGTTCGCCTTCGACGTTCACCTCGTGAAAACTATAGTCGATCTCCAGGTCACCGACGCGCGTTTTGTGGACCGGCTTATCGTTGCGCGCGCCCTCGCTTCCTTCGCCCATTCTTCGCAGCAGCGCGCGAACGCGAGCCACCAGCTCGCGCGGCGAGAAGGGCTTTGTGACATAATCGTCGGCACCCAGCTCCAACCCGACGATGCGATCGGCTTCCTCTCCGCGGCTGGTGAGCATGATCGTCGGAATTCGCGGGTTGTGCCCGGATGCGGTCCGTAAAACGTCCAGGCCGCTGCCGTCAGGAAGCGTGACGTCGAGAACCAGAAGGTCGGGATGAAGTCGCTCGAGGGCAGCGATGCCTTCAGCTATGCTGCCGGCCGACTCGACGAGCATCCCCTCGCGCTCGAGATAGGCCGCGATAACCTCGACGATTTGGGGCTCGTCATCCACGACGAGGATGCTGCGTCGCTCCATTTTACCCCGGTCCGCCCCCCTGCAAGAGCTTGGATGCACGCCGCAAAGCATCGGCCACCGCCTCCAAGCGTGAAGGCGTGGGCGCGACGAGGCCGTCGATCATGCCCTCCACGTTTGCCAACGCGATGGCGAGCAGATTCCCCAACTCGTGCCGTCCCTCATCCGAGCGTTGCACGCCGGGTGATTCCGCGAGGAACCTCCAGGAGCCCTATCGCGAACGGACGCATCCGGCCACGCGGCGAAGAAAAAGCCATGGACACGGCTGCCTATTCCCTGGCAGATATTGCGGGAAGCCGCTTCCCGCTGCTGGAGTATGCGCCTGACGCAACGGTCATCGTCGATCCCCATGGCACGGTGCGGCTGGTCAACGCTCAAACCGAAAGGCTCTTCGGCTATTACCGGGAGGAGCTCCTCGGCCAGCGAGTGGAGAGGCTGATTGCGCGCTACCACGGCAATCAGTTCGAGGAGCGCAGCGTCTATTTCGCCGATCCTCAGGTCCTGCCGATGGGCGTCGGCCGCGAACTCTACGGACGCCACAAAGACGGAAGCGAGTTTCCCGTGGAGATCAGCTTGAGCCCGCTTTCGACGACGGAAGGCACCTTCGTGGCGATCGCCATTCGCGACGTCACGGAGCGGATCGCAACCCAGCAGCGCCTTCAAGAGCTCAACGCCCAGCTCGAGAACGCTAATCGCGCGAAAGACCATTTCCTGGCGTCGATGAGCCACGAGCTGCGAACCCCGCTCAACGCGGTTCTCGGCTTTACCGGCACGCTCCTCATGAGGCTTCCCGGACCCCTAACCGACGAGCAGGAGCGGCAGCTTCAGATCGTTCGCTCCAGCGCCACCCACCTGCTCTCGTTGATCAACGATATCCTCGATTTATCCAAGATCGAGTCGGGCAAGCGCGATCTGTCGTTCGAGCCGGTCCGCGTCGAAGAAGTAATCGCCGAGGTCTACGCCGGGCTGTCGTCGTCGGCCCACGATAAAGGGCTGACGTTCACGGCGTCTGCGGGTGCGCAGCCGCCGGCACTCGTTACCGACCGGCGCGCGTTGCATCAAATTCTGTTGAACCTTGCCAACAATGCGATCAAATACACGCAAACCGGTTCGGTGCGAATCGATACGGCTCTGGCGACCTGGCAAGGATCTTCAGCGCTCGAGATCGGCGTGACCGATACGGGCATCGGCATTAAGGAGAGCGATTTGAAGCGGCTTTTCGAAGCCTTCGAACAGCTCGATCCCACGAGCACTCGGCGGTTTGAAGGAACGGGCCTGGGACTCTACCTATCGCGAAGCCTTACGCTTCTTTTGGGCGGCTCCTTAAACGTGGTCAGCGAATACGGCGCCGGGAGCACCTTCACGCTAACGCTGCCGCTCGTCGGCCCTCCGTCATAAAATGCCGGGCCGGATACTCGTCGCCGACGACAACGTGGCGAACCTCGAGCTCATGCTCTATCTCCTGCGCGCCTTCGGATACTCGCCCGAAGGGGTGGCGGACGGCGTCGCGGCTTTCCAAGCAATTTCGTGCGGCAACTTCGATATGGTCGTGAGCGACATCCTCATGCCCGGAATCGACGGCTACGAGTTGGCGCGGCGAATGAAAAGCGACCAACGGCTGAAGCAGACACCGCTAGTCGCCGTGACCGCGCTCGCCATGCCAGGCGATCGTGAACGGGTCACCAAAGCCGGTTTCGACGGTTACATTACTAAGCCGATCGAGCCTCAAACGTTCGTTTCGCAACTGCAGGCTTTTCTGCCGCCCGGCGCCTGCTAATGGCAACGGTGCTCGTCGCCGACGACGATCGCGATACCCGACTGCTCGTCCGCACCGTGCTCGAGCACGCGGGCCATGCGGTCGTTGAGGCGGAGGATGGTTCGGCCGCTCTCTCAGTGGCGGAGCACAAGCGTCCCGACCTAATTCTTCTGGACCTTTCCATGCCGTCGATGGGCGGAGCCGAGTTCATGCGCGCGCTACGCGTCAATCCGCAGACGCGCTCGCTGGCCGCGGCGCTCTACACGGCAACGCCGATGAACGCGGCGATTAGAGATTTCATCGAGATCTACGCGATGGCAGGCGTCGTTCCGAAGCCTTCCGAACCGCTCGAATTGGTAGAGGCCGTCGAACGCCTATTGCAACAGACGGCCGAGGGTTAAGAAGGACTTAGAAATGCGGCGATTCCCTCGGCATTCACAATGCCGTGGTAGCTTTACGCCATGACGAGCTTAAAGGAGAGCACGTTCTTGGATTGCACTGCCGAACAAACCCAGCAAGGGCTTGAGCACTTTTTCAATTCTTTGCGGAAGCGGGACGGCATCTCGCGTTTTCGGCTGCGCGTGCCGGTGCGCGGCGCAACCAAGTATGGGCTTTCGCTCGATCGCGAGGTCCTCATCGAGGCGCGCCGAGCCCGACACGATGATGAGGTTCGCTCGCGATTCGAGATCGCGTGGATGCCCGAGGGCAGCGTCGTCTTTCCGCGATTCGAGGGCACGTTGGCGATCGGCGATAAGAGTGATTCCGGGCGCTCTTGCATCGAGCTCGACGGCTCGTACACTCCACCATTCGACGGCACGGGTAAGATTTTCGACGCGGCGATCGGCCATCAGATTGCGCAGGCAACGGCCCGCGAGTTCCTCAAAGATTTGAAGAGCGCCATCGAAGCGCAACTGTCACCCTGAGTCCTTCCACTTAGGGCCTTCGTTACGGAGCGAGGAAGAGGTGCTGGGTCCGCGTCGTGCAGCCCGATGAACCGCCCAGACAGCTCAGCCGCAACACCGGCTTTGCGCCGCCTTGGAGCGGCAACCCAAAGACATCGAGTTCCCCGTTGAGCAGCAGCAGCGTGTAGAAGCGTTCGCGCGGCGGATCCGCGATTAACGCGCCGACGACGGTGTTCACGTGGTCGTTGGGAATGAGCCCTTTGGTCGGCTGGAGCGGCTCGTAGAACTGCCCCATCACGTCAACCGGTGGCGACGGCGGCGCGCCGGGCTTGGGCGTCCGCAGCTCGCCGGTGTACTGTCCCAACAGAAGGTCGGCGGGATTCTTGGAGGTCGGCAAGTACTGGCTGGCGTCGACGATATCGGCTTGCGCCAGATTGATGCCCGTGCTCGAGGGCTGCTTGGCGTAGGGAAAGGAGTCCTTGAAGAGGCGCGAGCGGGTCGACGCGGTGGCATAGATGTAGAGTGCCGAGTTTACGTCGAAGCGGCCCTGCACCATCGTAAAGCCGGACGTCTTCGAGCCGGGTTGACCGAAGCCGATCGTCAATGCGGCAATGCTATGCCGCGTCACCGGCGCACGCAGCTCGGAGATCTCGCCGCCTAAGTTGTTGAAGAGCCAGAGGTTGCCGTACGGATCGTACTCCATGTCGATCAAATCGGCACCCGACTGACCGACCTCGGTAATTGCCGGCGTCAACTTGAGCTCCAGCTCTGCGTGCGATCGTTCGAACGAAACGATCGGCGGACGGAAGATCCGTATCGCGTGGTTGCTCGCAACGGCGACCTTTCCGCTCGGATCCACCGCGATCTGCGGTGGCGGAATTGGCGGGTGGCTGGGCCACTCCGTCAGCGTGCGCGCCGGTTTGGAGTTACCGGTCAGCGGCAGATTGTACTCGTACAACGTGCCGTAGTGGTCGACGTAGAGCCACTTCGCCGGCGGCGTCGCAAGCGGCGGAATCGGAGGGCCCGAGACGGCTCCCGGCACCGGACCGACACTGCCGCAGCCGGAGACCGCGACGATCGCCGCGCCGACCGCGACGACCAAAGCAAAGACGATCGAAACTTTCATCGGTCGAGGCTCCCGAAGACCGGTCCGCTGCCCGATTTTCCGTCGAAGAGAAAGAGCGAGAAGCGCGTCGCATTGTGAAACGGCAACACGTTGTCATTGTCGAACGTGTTCACACTTGCCAAGGTCACGTCACCGTGCGCAAACGGTTTCTTCCCGCGACCGGCGTAGCCGCCGAAGTTTGAAACCTTCGCGCCAAGCGAGACCGTCACGACGTCTCCCAGCTTGGCGCTCCCGAGCTGTTTGAAGCCCGAATGGTTTGAAGCGGCGAAGCTGCCGAAATCGGCACTCGGCACGGCGGGTGACGCTTCGTAGAGCGAGAGTTGGGCGTTTCCTTTCGAACTCGCCGGTTCTTCGAAGGTCAGAACGCTGTAGTGCGGGTAGCTGCCGACGACGATCAGCGTATAGCGCTTCCCCGCGCTCAGTTGAACGCTCTTGAGCGGACCCACGGCATATCCTTGTTCGTCGCGCGCGACGAGCGAAAGCGTTCCGGCCGTCACGTTCTGGAACTCCGTCGCACTGCCGTAAGCGAAGAGTGACGTTACGGTCTGCCCGTTGACTTGCAAGTAGCAAGGAAGGCTCGCAGAGGCGCAGATATCTTGCGGGACGCCTGCTATCAGCGCTTCGAGGCTGGGAGCTCCGTCGGCGAAGCGGACGCGCGCCATGCCGTTCGATACCGGGGGCATCGAAGTCGAACCCGAACTCGATCCGCCGCATGCGGTCAGCGCGAACAGAGTGCCGACGACGACGACGCCGAGGCGAAACTTCATGGATGGCTCCGTAGGAGAAATTGGTTTGCGCGCGCCGCACCACGCGGCGCGCGCAAGCAGGTTGATTGAATTGGTCGAGGTTAGTCCTTCGTTATTGGAGGCAGGATGCGACCTTGCCGTGACCGTTGAGGGCCTTGAGGATCTGATTGTGCACGCCGGTACCCAGCGGGGTGTATTCGTAGTGTCCAAGAACCGAATTCGCCGCCGCCGAAGCGATGAACTTGACGAGCGTCGTTTTATCTTGGAGATGGACTCCTTGGTTCTTCCCATAGAAGAGCCAATAGCTCAGACCAACGATGGGATAGCCCTTTGCGCTGGTCGGGTTTACGAAGACCGAGGGGTTGATGAAGAGCTGGCAGTTGGGCGTGCTTGAGCCAAGACTTAGGAAGTCGCTACCCTCACCGAATGTGATACTGGAACCCTTGACGGCGCTGAGGGACTTCGCGTCAGCGGCCGCGTTTGCCGGGTCGATGAACTTGTTGGAGACTTGGTTGAGCAGCCACGCCTGTTTGATCGCCCCGTAGGTACCCGGCGAGGCAGAAGCCGCATACGCGCCTTCGACGTAGCCAGTTCCGTATTCGTCGCCCTGGATACCCGCGAGAACACCCGGATTGCCGCTTTCACCGATGAAACGGCCGGTGCTCGGCCCCGGCCAAAGCTGATTCACGCCGAAGGTCCAAGCAGCGCTGCGGCTCGCGCTTGCATACGGAGACGCATTATACGGCGCGCCGAAGGATTGGTTGCAGCCGGCCGTGCCGTCGTTGAGTTTATTCGTAAAGAGGTAGGTCGTACCGCTCTTATCCGAACGGAAGTAGAAGTCAAGCGTCTCCGAGTTGCCGCCGGTCACCGAGTGACCGCCGTTATCCGCGGTAATGGCCGGATCGTTCCAGTTGCTGATCGTGCCATTGGCAATCGCGCAGTAGGTCCAGGTCGAGAGCTTGATCGGGCTTACCGAGAAGCCCAGCGCATTTGTCGCGAAGACGATCGGTCCGCCGAACGTCGGGATCTCGAAGGGCTGGCCGTACGTGGCCGCGCGATTCGTCGCGTACGTGCTACCGGAGGCACAGCATTCCGAAGACGGAAGTGCCTGGTCGCTGCCCGCGAAATCGGGCGGGTCCTGTTGGGCGCCAAACCCAGTCGGGTTTGCGCCGAGCGCCGCGCAGGCGGCAGTACTCTGACCGTTCGCGTTTCCGGCTTCAAATGTGGAGCGCCCGAAGCCGCTGCCCGTCAGACAGTAATAGATCGTTCCCGTACCGCCGTACGAGGCAAGGATCGACCCGGGGCCGGGGGTTGCTTGACCAGGACCGGGGGTGCCGACCGGCTGCGCGGCGTCGTTATAGCCGTAGGCCGGGAAGGTGGCGCCGCCTGCATACAGATTTGCCGAAAGCGTGCGATGAACGTGGCCGTGGTGCGACACCGCGGGCGCGTTCGACGTTGGCGTAAGGCCGGATCCTCCGGTAGCGTTTCCATTACACGCGCTGATGCTGAGGAGCAGCGCCGGAATTGCCGCCCACGCCAACGGAGCGAGGGTCTTTTTCATGTGGATTTTCCTTTAGCTAGAGGGGTTGAGTGTTTTGAGGGCTCCGGCGCGCGCGCGCCGGTGACCGGACGGGCCTTGGCCCCCCCGGAAACTGATGTGATGACCAGCGCAACTGGTGCGTCCAGCTGCGTAGCCGATCCGGCGATCTGCAGCGACGGCTTGACCGTTCCGTTGGCGTCGGACGGGAACGCGTCGACGGCGTTGTTGTAGTCGTCCGCCACGAACAGCGTCGTACCATAGAGCTGGATCGAGGGGAAAAACCCCAGGAGCGGACCCTTCGACCCTTGACAATTCTTTGTCAAGACGCCACTGAGCGTGAGCTTGCGGATCGGCGTATCGCTGCCGCCGCTGGCTCCTCCCGCGTAAACGTTTGCGCGGCCCTGGCACGTGGCCGAGCTGCCGCTACCCTCCGCGAACACGTTAGCGATAAAAATCTCGCCGCTCTGGTTAAGCGCCACGTTGAAAGTCAGGCCTGGCGTCAGCTCCGCATCGCTCCACAAAATCGTTCGCGACGGCGTACCGGTTGGGTCGCCGATTTGAGAGGCCGGGTTCACGAAGAGACCGTCGCTGGGGCCCAACGCCGTGTGGAGCGCGCCGTTGACATAAAAATTGTTGCTGGAATCAACGGCCAATCCGGTTGGGCCGCTGTATCGCAGCGTCGGCGTACCGAAGTTCCAGCCGTAGTCCGGAACCGCGTCGTTGATGCTTCCCGCCGCGTAGGTCAGGACGGCGTCGCCGGCGTTATTGTCAACGGTCGTCGCGCCGTAGGTCACGAGGCGACCGGACGGATCGAACGCAATGAAGATTGGGAAGAGCGTCGTGCCGGTCTCTTTGTTCTCGACGAGCACCGCCGTCGGCTGATCGTTGCCGCTGGCATTGGGAGCATAGATCGCGATCTCGTCCGTGGGGTCGGGGTCGCCCGTTTCAAACGAGTATCCGTACTGGTTATCGAGATACCCGACGTAGAGGTTGCCGCCGGCGTCCACCGCGATCGTGCGCGCGTAGAGCGTAGAGCTCAAGTTTAGCGTCCGCTCGGGCGTTGCGTTGCCCTTGGCCTTTCCGCTATACTCCGTCACCGTGGCGGAGACGCCCTGATTGCTGCCGAGATTGAGCGCATAAATCGTTCCTACTGGCGGCGGAGGCTGCTTTCCGGTGAGATCGAAGCCCGCGCTCTTGCTGGATCCGCCGTCTCCCGGAACTGAGCCGACGACGGTGATCGGCGAAGCCTGTTTATTGCCGTCGTACGCGAGCGTTATGCCAGAGGAAGGTTTGCGAATCGTGAGCGATTGCGCCGAACGATCGCCGTCGCGCAGAAGGAACGCCTTGTGGGCATCGCCTTGGATCGCAAGCACGATCGGATCTGAGTAATCACTCGGCCCAACGATCTCCGCGCCGCTCGCGTCGTAGGCGTCAAGCGTTACCCCCGCGGTCGTGCGGTCGCCACGCTTTGCCTTATTCGGCTTGAGCGAAAGCCGAAGGGAAGCGATGATTCCTTCGAGCGTGAGCGGTAAGCGATCTGAAATTCCGAAGTTACCGCCGTTACCCGCGATCTTCGCGGCCACCGTGCCGACGGAGAGAACTGCTCCGGTCGCGCCCGCCCCGGCATAAGACGTTACGGCAAAGACGTCGCTTCCGGGCGAACCTTTCGCCGTTGCGTTGCAGACGATACCTTGCACCTGCGATTTGCAGTCGCGCGATTTCGGCAGCGTGTTGATGATGCTCTCGTTGACGCCGGTCACGCCGTTGCCGTCAACGGACGCGAGTTGAACCGCCAGCGACTTCGTATTGTACGAAAGATAGTTCGGGTGCAGCTTCCCGCCGGCGAGCGGGACCGTGACGGTTACCTTGACGTCAACCAGCTTCGTAGCCGGCGGTCCAGGATCGCCCGGAGAACCGACGTATGGGCCGTTTGGCGTGTTCGGCGATCCGCCGCAGCCGGAACTCAACACGAGCATCGCGACCGTCGCAGCAACGAAGGGAATATGCTTGACGCCCGCGTTTTTGGTCATGGGTACTGCGCCCGCAGCGCGTCGGAGGTTGTTACGTCCGCCTGTCCGTTGGGCGCTTTGATCAGCGGAAACTGCGAAAGGTTCTCGGGATACGAGGCCTCATAGGCCGGATAGTCGGTGCCGGCGGCAAAAATCTGATAGCTCTGCTTTGGGCAGATCGTCGCGGTCTTTTGGCCCGATTGTGTCAGCGGCCCGCGATCGTCGGCCAGCACGAGCTTCTGCGTACCAGCGTTATGCGTAACGACCGTATAGAACGCGTCGCTTTCGTGGGATTGGACGCAGATGCCGTGGCCGCTGCCGCCGATGGCGCGCACGACCGCCATCGCCTCGCGCGCACCGGCCGGTACGACCAGCGTAATGGTTCCGCCGCCTTTTCTGTCGGGCGAAAAACTCGGCGTTTCGAAGACCGGCAACGGCGCGAGCGTCGTCAGCTGCGCGCCTTGGGCGAGAATCCCAGGCGCCGGAGTCGGCGTTCCGTTTGGATTAGGGCTGGGCGTGGGATTCTGTGGCGTATTGTACGCCGGCGGCACGGCGGCATACAGATGATAGGTGCCGATCACCGGCGCCACGGCAAAGTCCGTGAAGCCCAGTGAGTACCCTAACCATCCCAGCGCGCGCACCGACGGGCCGGCCGCCGGAAACGCAGGCGGCCCGCCGTACCACAACTGTTCGTTGTTGCCGTAGATCGGGAGGTTGTAGGCTTGGAAGAGCGGTGACGTGCCGTTGATCGGACCGCCGTCGGAGTTGCACGGACACAGGCCGTAACCAAACGCGCCGGTGCTGGGCTCTTTCTGCTGACGCGGCGGCCCGGTCCACAGTTCCTGGTTGAGCGTCCCCCACGTGATGTGGTTGGTCCCCAGGTCGTTGCCGGCTCCAACGACTTGATTGCCGGTCTGAGTTGAGATCAGCACGTCGAAACTCGTCGGGCCGATGATCATCGGCACGTTGTAGAGCGTGCCGGAGAGCCCATCGCTTTGGCGCAGCGTCTCGACCTCGTTGAGCCCGTAGGCAATCTTTTGGCCGTTGTTGGAGGCGATCGTTGCGATGCCGACGGCAAACTGCAGCCTCGACGTTGCTGCCGGATCGTAGGACGTTTGCGGCGGTTCCGACGCGCCGCCGTTACCGCAGCCGGAGAGCGCGGCAACCAGCAGCGCGCCGGCGCTCAACGCGGCAGCTGAAAATACGATGCGATGGCGAGAGA
>CAWGMX010000011.1:0-237940 GCA_963823795.1 Vulcanimicrobiota bacterium
GATTCTGCCGTTGCGTGCGCGCACCAGCGGCGCCGGCCTGTTGCACTGCGCTTCGGGAACGATGCCGCTGTTGGCCGGAATGCCGATCGTCGTCACGGTGCACGACGTGGCATGGCTTCACGTACAAGCCCACGCACGACCGTACGCGCGCTACTATTTTGGGCGCTTCTCGCTCGAGCGGTACCGGCACACCACGGAATCGTCGTCGATTCGGCCTATTCTCGCGACGCATTGCTCGAGGTCCTCGCCGGCGTCGACCGCGCGGCGGTGCGCGTCGTTTATCCGGGCGTAGCGCCGGAGTTTTGCGATATCGCTCGCAACGGCGGTGACGGCCGCACGATTTTAGCCGTGGGAACCGTCGAACACCGCAAGAACCTCGAGCTCCTGATCGGGTGCTGCCGAAGTTGATTGGCGCGCGAATCGTCTGCGTCGGGCCGCAAACGCCGTACGCGCGCGAGTGCGTGGAACTCGCCGCCCGTTTAGGCGTCGCAGAGCGATTGGAGCTGCGTGGCTACGTCTCGCGCGAAGAGTTGCTCGCGCTCTACCGCGAAGCCGCGGTCGTCGCGGTTCCCTCGCGTTACGAGGGCTTCGGCTATGCGGCGGCACAGGCGCTATGCGCCGGCGTGCCGTGCGTCGTGTCGGATCGAACGTCGTTGCCCGAGATCGTCGGCAACGACGCAGGGGTCGCTGCGCTCGGCGATGCCGGAGCGTGGACTTCGATGTTAAGGCGGCCTTGCGGGGCGAGTGGGAGCAGCGCGCTTCGCGCGCCCGCGCAGGCGCAATCGCGCGCTTCTCGTGGGACGTTAGCGCCGGCGAAATAAAGCGCCTCTACGAATCGGTCGGCGTAGCGTCCGGGGCTTAGTAGATCGGCGAGCCCGGTGCGCCGGGAGCGACGCTGCCGTCGTCGGGCGCAAAGATCAGGCGAAGCGGAAGGCTCGAGCCGGCTTCCGGCATCGTGACGATCGTGACTCGCACGAAGCCGTGCGCGGGAACGACGTATTGCCGTACCTTGTACCGCGAGAAGGGCGGGACTGATGGGACTGCACCAAGACGCCGTCAATAATGCACGTGCCGGTGGCGTGTCCGCCACGGGTTTTCGTAGATGGCGATCGCTGGGGTGTCGGCAGCGGGTTCTCAACGTTGACGACAAAGGATTGAAGACGCCATAGTCGCCCGAAAGCGCTTGCCCCTGCAGATCGTTGGGCAGCGGCAGTTGGCCGATCGGCAGCTCCAAGTAATCCGCGTCAACCCTCCAAAGGGTCGCAAAATGGAACTCTGCAATCGGATAGATGCCGCGCGCGTGTTTGTGAGTGCTTTGCAAAAGTTCGTTGTCGGCAATCGCGTCGGACGGATCGGCGGAACGCATCTTGTGCGACGAGCGTGAGGTGGACGTTTCCTCCGGAGAGCACGCGTAGCTGCAAGAGGCTGCAAACGATGCTTCCGGCGGGGAGATCCTGCTGCGTGATAGTGACGGACGTGTTGCCGTCGATCGTAAGCAGTCGTCCCTGATTCTGTTCGACGTCACGAGAAAGCGTTTCGTGGCGCGCGGCCAGTCTCCATCTCGTTGGTCGACGGGCCCCCTGATCGCCGATCACTTGCACGATCGACGGTTCGGGGGAGAGATTCTGGGCGCGCAAGACGATCCGGCGATCGGGCTGTCCCGGAGGGTTGTAGTGAAAGTACAGAAAGCGCGAGGGTTGCTGCACGCGAAGATCGGCGGTAAAGAGCGTGCCGTTCTCCGTCAAGCGCTCGGGATAGTCGCTGACCATCAGAGAATCGGGTGAGATTCGCGGTACGGCGACGTTGCGAACTTCCACGTGGGTCGAGCCGTCCACTTCGAAGTCGTCCTTGGCCTGGATGAGAACCGGAACGTTGAAGGCGGCGACATCGTCCTGGTCCAGCGAGCCTTGGAACGGCACGTCGTCGGGCGTGACGAGAACTTGCGCGCCAGGGCGCACGCCGGCCGCGCTCCGTACCGCGCGCGCGACCTGTTCGCGCACGAAAAGGCCCGACGCCGGATTGCCGGTAAGCTGGAGGCTGACGACGGCGCAATCGTGCCGGCATAAAATGCCACGCGAACCGGAACGTCGACCCGCAGCCCGCGAGCATCACTGACGGTGACGATCGTGGCGCCTGGCGATTTGCCGACGATGCTCAGCCGCTGCGACGGCTGATCGATTGCCGCGGACGCGATGGACGGGTCGCGTACGACTGCGGTGAGCGGAGCGATTGCGGAACCGACGGTGAGGTTGACCGCGGTGCCCACCGGTACGGATGCCGCCTGCGGTTGCACGACGATCGGCGGCGGCGTCGCCGTCGGGCCTGCCGCGGAGGTCGCTACCGGGACGGGCGAAGGCGTAGGTGAGGGCGGTGAAGTTTGAGCGCGGGCCGCCGCGCAGACCGCCAGGAACGAGAAGAGGAGAGGCGCCAGCCTACGCAATTTGCGGTTCGGCGCGGCGGACGGCCGACGCCAGCAGCGTCTTATAGCCGACGCTTGGGAACAGGACCGTCACCAAGTCTCGTTCGGCGCGTTCGACGGTACCTACCCCGAACTTGGAATGCTGCACGACGTCGGTAATCCGGAATCCACCGGTCGCGGCTATTTCGCCGACGCCGCGGCGGAGAGCTCTGCGGCAGTTGTCGCACGAGCCGCAGTTCTTTGCATCGAAATCTTCCCCGAAATAGTTCAGGATGAAGCGCCGCCGGCACGACGTCGTTTCGGCATACTGCAACATCATCGCAAGTTTGCTTTGATCGTACGATTTCTTCGTATCGTAGTTGGCGAGGTTCAAAATGAGGTCGCGATTCTTGCGAACGGCTTCGGTCAGCCCGTAAGCCGATTTTGCGGAATGCTCGATATAACCCGACTTTTTCAACAGCGCCAGAATCACTTTGAGCTTGGTCAAAGGCAGCTGTAGGATCTTGCGAAGGTCGACCATCGAAACGCCATCCGATTGATTGCCGAAGACTTCGATGGTGCCGAAGACTCGTTGAACCTCTTCAACGTCCGGATACTTGCCGGTGAGGAAGTAGTTCTGCACGCGCGTATCGCTCATGCGGTAAATGAGGATGCATCGCGAGGGAAGGCCGTCGCGCCCGGCCCGTCCCGCCTCTTGCGTATAGGCCTCGAGCGAGCCCGGAAGATCGTAATGCAAGACGAACCGGATGTTTGGCTTGTCGATGCCTAAACCGAAGGCATTGGTCGCCACGACCGCGCGGATCGATTCGTCCATAAATAAGTTGTGGACGGACGTCCGGTCTTCTTTGTGCAGCTTCGAATGGTACACGGCTGCCGGCACGCCCAGCTCGCGCGTCAGATAGCCTTGAACCTCCAACGCGTTCTTGATCGTCGCCGTGTAAATGATGCCGGTTCCTTCGAGGGTATTCTTTCCTTCGAAGAGCGACGAGAGAATCTTGAGCTTGTCGGCTTCTTTGTCGGCCTTGCGCGACTCGTAGATCAGCTTTGGCCGGTCGAATCCACGAACGATCGGTTTGACCTGATCGATGCCGAGCTGATGGAGAATGTCCTCTCGAACCGAAGGAGTGGCCGTCGCCGTCAATGCGAGCACCGTCGGATGGCCAAGCCGCGCGATGACGGCACCCAAGGCGAGATAGGCCGGGCGGAAGTCGTGTCCCCACTGACTGATGCAATGCGCTTCGTCAACGACAAAGAGTGGAATCCGTAGCCCTTTGAGCAGTTCGAGGAAGTTTTGATCTTCGAGCTTTTCGGGCGTCGTGTACGCGATCCGGACCTTCCCGGAGCGGATCCGCTCGCGAGCCCGCAACTCCTGATCCTCCGAAAGCGTCGAGTTGAGCGCGACGACGTCGGTAATATTTCGCTCCCGCAGCATGTCGAGCTGATCCTTCATCAGCGCGATCAACGGGCTGACGACGATCGTGGTTCCCTCGAGTAGGAGTGCCGGCAACTGGTAGGTTAGGCTTTTGCCGGCTCCCGTCGCGAGAATTGCGAGCGTATCCTGGCCTCGAAGGACGCGCGAAACCACGTCTTCCTGGCCGGGATAAAAATTCTCGAATCCAAAGTTCTCTTGGAGCGCAGCACGCAAATCCATGGGCATCTTTCTAACAAGGAACCCAAATAAAGTAAGTCGCTTTAGTGGGAAGCAATTCGCATAACCGGCTTCCGGGGCGAACTCGTTTCAACCGTACCCTCCGGCAGGCGCCTCGAAACGACCTGCTAAAGGTTGACCGTCGTGTCCCTGTACCGCACCTGGCGCCCCCGAACCTTTGCCGATCTCGTCGGCCAAGACGCGGTCGTCCGCACCCTTTCCTCGGCAATCGAGAGTGGCAAGCTCGCTCACGCTTACCTCTTTCGGGGCCGCGGGGGTCGGGGAAGACCTCGGCCGCCAAAATCCTGGCGCGCTGTATCAACTGCGTTGCCGGGCCGACGCCCGTGCCGGACAATACCTGCGAAAACTGCCGGGCGATCCTGGCCGGCACGGCGCTTGACGTCCTCGAAATCGATGCGGCGAGCAACCGTGGAATCGACGAGATTCGAGCGCTCCGCGAGGCGGTGAAGTTTGCCCCGGCGACGATGCGGATGAAAATTTACATCGTGGATGAAGCGCACATGCTCACCAAGGAGGGGGCCAACGCCTTCCTCAAGACGCTCGAGGAGCCGCCGCCGCACGCCGTCTTCATCCTCGCGACGACAGAGCCGGAGAAGCTGCCGGTCACGATTCTCTCGCGTTGCCAGCGCTACGCATTTCGCCGGATCGCCGTTCCGGTGATGATCGACAAAATGAAAGAGGTCGCCCGCGGCGAGAATATGGCCATCGACGACGAGGCGCTCAAGGCTATTGCCTACCGTGCCGACGGCGGTTTGCGCGATGCGCTGACGATGCTCGAGCAGATCGCAGCGTTCTCCGCAGGGCAGACGGCGACGACCGGGACGCTGGATCTTGCATTTGGGTCCACGGGTCGCGAGTTTGCCGCAACGCTCATGGAGGCCATTGTCGCCGGCGATGCGACGGCCGCGCTCGGCGCGGTCGAAGATGCCAGCGACGCCGGCGCGGATCTTACCGTGCTGACCCGTTCGCTCATTGCCGGCTTTCGCCACTTGCTCGTTGCCAAGGTCGATGCGGCGCTTCTGGCTGCGGACCTGGCTCCCGAGGATGCGCAGCGCGCGGTACGCCAGGCGGCCGGCATGTCGCAAGCGGTGTTGTTGCGCGCATTGCGCATCTTCGGCGAGGCTCTCTCGCTCGGACGGTCGGGTGGCAACGCGCGGCTCGAACTCGAAACGGCACTCCTGCGCTTCATCATGGCCGCCGAAGACCCGACGCTCGACGCGCTCGGCGCCCGCCTCTCAGTCCTGGAAGAACGCTTTGGCGGCGCAGCGGCGCCCGAGCCGGCCCCTGCGGTCACGGAGCCGCTCGCTGCCGTCACAGCCCCGCCGGCGCCGGAAAGGCCCGCGGAATCGGCTCAGCAACGCGACTCGTCGCCGCTCTCGCTGCAAAAGGTGAAGGCGGCATGGCAAAGCATCCGTTCCAAAATTGAAGGCGAGCGGCAACCGCTGCGCGCCCCGCTCTCCCGCGCGGCAATCGAAGCGCTCGAGAGCAACGCGATCATCCTGAGGCTGCCCGACACTTGGAGCGCCGAATCGTTACGCGGCCATACGAAAATCATCGAAGCGGCGATCGCCGACGTTCTCGGGGTGCCGTTGAAAGTCACCCTCCGGGTCGATTCGAACTCGGGACGTTCGAAACCACCGGCACAGGTCGGCGTCACCGAGCCCCGGCCGGTGAGCGAGGCCGACGATCCCGATGCACTCTTCGACTACGCTAACGAACGGATACGATGAATCAAGCACAGCTGATGGCCCAAGTCAAAAAGATGCAGGCCGAGATGACCAAAGCGCAAGACGAGCTCGCCAACACAATCGTCAGCGGCAGCGCTGCCGGCGGCGCCGTGACGGTCGACGTGAGCTGCGACCAGCGCGTAAAGCGGATTACGATCGCCAAGGAGGCTGCGGATCCGGAGGATCTCGAGACGCTCGAGGATCTCGTGATGGTCGCCGTGAACGACGCGCTCGCCAAAGCCGGCGAAGCCTCGGCAAAACGGATGGCTTCGGTAACTGGCGGCATGCGCGTTCCCGGATTGATGTGACGACCGTCGCAAGTCCGGTCGCAGTGCTGATCAACGAGCTTAGCAAACTGCCGACGATTGGCCCAAAAACTGCGGCCCGCTTAGTCTTTCACCTCTTGAATCGCCCTCGTAACGAAGCGCAGAGCCTGGCCGAAGCGATTCTCGCCGTCAAGGACAAGGTTCACTTCTGTTCGATTTGCTACTCGCTCTCCGAACAAGATCCGTGCGAGTTCTGTACCGACGACCGGCGCGACGCTCGTGTGATCTGCGTCGTCGCGGAGGCAAAGGACGTCTACGCGATCGAACGCACCGGTGCATTCAAGGGCCGCTATCACGTGCTGGGCGGCTTGATCTCGCCGATGGACGGCATCGGCCCCGCGCAACTGCGCGTGAAAGAACTCATCGAACGCATCGGGCGCGAAGAACCGGGCGAGATCATTCTGGCTACGAATCCAAACGCCGAGGGAGAAGCGACGGCACTCTATTTATCCCGCCTGCTGCTGCCGCTCGGCTCGATCGTGAGCCGTCTGGCCTACGGCTTACCGATCGGCGGCGAGCTCGATTACGCCGACGAGCTGACCATCGCTAAGGCCTTAGAGGGCCGCACAACGTTATAGCCTGTGACGAAGAATCCACGCGGGAAATACCGATCGTTACTACCGAAATAACCCCCCCTCTCCCCCCTTGCGGGTAATCCCGGACATTATGTTCGGGGCAGCCGGGTTAACCGTCGCGGCTACGTTCTGCTCGCGGGCTATGGCGGCGAAAAGGCGTAAGGTGAGGAATATTGAAGCCAAGTAAATAATACCGCACGATTGGTTGTTCCAATCGGCAGTTCCGGATGGTCTAACTAGCTTTATGTAGGGAGCGATTTACGCTGCGGAGCTATCATCGTCGAACCGGGTGTGGGGGGCGAGGCGCCGTTTTTACGGCGCCTCTTCTTTGAGACGCTTACAAGCAAATCAACGGATCGCCGGCGGTTACGATGCCGGGCTCGAGGACGTCACAATAGATTCCCATCCACGCGTTGCGCCGCGTGGCTACGAATTGCAGGATCCGCGGGTCGGCAGCCTCGCCGTGGGGATGATAGTTCACGGTGACGCAGCGCTCGATGGGCGAACGAACCCGCAAGCGCACGGTCCCAATCGCAAGCCGTGCATCGACGAGACTTTGCTCCAAAGGCACCGGGTGCGCGCTGCCCCGGCTCGCGCGTACGAAGAAGTTTGGGCGGAAGCGCTCCCACTCTACCGCATAACCGACGTGCGCGCCGAGCTCTCGCAGCCACTCGTCGACGAGTATCGAAATCGGCGCGTCGTCGAAAAAGTGCTCTCCGCGCCGAACCTCCACCATAACCCCGCGCTCTTTGGCCGAAGCTTGCGCCGCCGCCGCATCGCGGAGCAGATGAAGCCGGTCGTGCTCCTTGCCGCGGTAGGTCTTTCCCTCGCGCGGGCCGTGGCGCGCAAAAAGCGCCCCCGAGCGATCGCCCGGAATTCCGGCGACTTCGACTCTCACGGAATCGAGGGCGACGCCTCGCAAGCTCTTGATCGGATAGCGGCGGAGCGCTTCGAGCGTGCCGATCAGCATGCTCGCGCCTTCCCCGAAGGTTTTCCGTTCGCCTTGCCGCAAACCGCGCGCGATGGAGCTTCGGGCGCGCGGTCTCGTTGAACTATTCGACCGCGCGGTATCGCTCTATGGCCGGAACGTTCGCGCGCTCGTCGGCATCGTTGCCGTGACCGCCGTTCCGCTGGCGATCTTGCAATATCCAGTTACGCGAATCGAGCAGCCGCAGCTCGACGCGATGATTCGCTTCTTCGAGCACCCCGATCTCAGCGCCCACGCCGTCCCGCCGGCGTTTCCCTCCGCTGGCGCTCTGGCGCTCTCGATCGTCTTGACGCTCCTGGAGTATCTCGCGTGGGCCTTCTGTCTCAGTGCGATTGCCGAGGGAGTCGACGCGGTCTATCGGGGCTCGCCAATCGAGTTCGCGCCCAGCTGGCGGGGCGTGCTGCGTCGCTGGCCGAGCATCGCCGCGGTGCTGGGCCTTACGCTGCTCGCCTTGATTGCGATCGACGCAGCCGCGTTCGCGGTGGTTACGATCGTGGTCTCTCTGGTGGTACTGCTGGCGCCGGCGGCTCTTCCGCTCTTGGCCCCAGTTGCCGTGGTTCTCGCCTTGCTGTCGACGACGCTGACGCCAGCGCTGCTGGCGATGCCCTGCGTCTTCGGTTTCTACGCCGCCACGATCGAGTCTCTCCGACCCGCTGCCGCCCTGCGCCTCAGCTTTGCTCGAATTTTTACCCGAGCAGAGTTTGGCCGCTCGCTCATTTGCGCGTTGGCTCTGGGTACGCTGGTATTCGGTTGTTCGGCCGTTCTTGACGTTTTTGCGATCCTAGGTCTCGCGCGATGGACCGCCGTCTACGTGACGCTCGACGCCGTAGCCCGCACGCTTCTCGTTCCCTTCGTCGGCCTCGTGCTCGCGCTGTACTATTTCGACGTTCGCATTCGGCATGAGGGTTTCGATCTCGAATCGGGGTTGAGCGGCGCGACGCCTGGCGCTCTGGCCGGCGAACCCACGTATGCGCCGACGGCCTATCTCTCGGGCGCAGAACGAGCCTTGGTTGCGCGCTTTCTGGAGCGCCGCGACGGGTTTCCGGCATCGCGCCGGGATGCGATCGCCGCGCGGCTAGCGGAGCCCGTACGCAACCGCGTACCGCCCGAGCTGCAAAGCCTAGATAACGAGTCCTTGTTGGAACGTCTCTAGCGCTTTTTGCGAAGTTTACCGAGGATGTCGCGCGCGACGCGCATTGCGTCGGCTTTGGTGCGCTCGTAGAGCGCAGCGGCCTGTCCTTTGGTCATGTAGTCGCCGTGTTCGTAAAAGAACGTGACGCCTTCACCTACGACGATCGTGCCCGCATAGGCAATCGCGCCCTTGATCGCGATGCCGGCGACCGGAACGAATCCGACGAGTTCGCGCGCCAGGGTTCGCCAGCCGAAGCCGCCGCCGATGATCGGTAAGAGCTGCCACGTCCGGCCGAGATCCGGATCGCGCCCGTAGGCCGCTTCGATGTGGAGCATCAGCATCACCTGAATCCCGGTAATCGCAACCATGTCGCCGGCCGACGCAAATGCGCCGAGCACCAAGCCGACGAGCGGAATGTGATCCACGACCGCGCTGGCCAGTGCCACCTTGAGCGCATTGTTTGCAGCGTCGCGAGTGAGTTTGGCGGCGACCGTCTCGCGCAAGACCGGCAGGTTCCGTCCGACGGCGATCTCGACGCCCCCGGCACAATCGACGAGATGGGTGAAGAAGCGTCCGCGCAGTCCCGGCGCATCGAGCGAGGGGACCACGTATTCGGCCGATGTTCCCGGAGCGGGCGGAGCGGCGGGTCCCGCCGGAACTCCCTGCGGGTCGACGGTGACGGCGAGAATCGGAACGCGCAAGATCGAGAGCGACGAAAAGTCAGCGCTCGCGCAGTCGCCGCCGCGGCCGAGAAAGATTACGGCGCGCACCTCGCGAGGATCCGTCACCAGCGGCGCGTCCATGCGAATGGTTTCCAAGCACGCCGCGGCTTCGAGCGGTACCGTCATCTCGCCATGACCCGAGAGCAACAGGGTTCGCAGTTGCGCGATCAGCGAGGGATCGCCGCAGAGCAGGAAGCGAAAAGGCTTGCGCACGTGGGCGTGGACGGTGCGCACGTCGATGCCCTTGCGAACGATGGAAAAAAGGCTGCGGGCGTCGGTTGCGGCGGCCATCGTGACGGTTCCTACAGCCCTAACTTGTCGAGATCGATCGCCAGCGTTCCGTCGGCTTTGCGTAGCTCCTTAGCCGGATCGTCGGTGTAGTCGAGATAGACCAAGCCCATGAATATCTCCAGCGGCCACGCGTGCATTTTGTGCGCGTTGGCGACGTCGATGACCGTTTGGTTGGAAGACTTGGCTTCCGCAATGACGCTCTCCGGCGTGCTCTTGATGTCGGCGGCTATGATCGTGGCTGCCGCGACGTCGCCCGGCGTCAGATCGTCGCGCAGCATAGTCCGATAGTCTATGCCGCTCGAACCGAAACGTTGCTGCAGCGCATATTGAAGCGTGGAATAGAGCTGCGGCGAGGTGCCCAGGCCCAACAACGTAATGCGCGTGGAGAGCTGCCGCGCCCGCGCGAGATTGAACAGCTGCAAGCCCTGCGAGGCCGCGGTGGCGGCCGCATTGAACTCATCGACGTTCTTACGGATCGCCGGCGCCAGCGTGGTGTACTCGCTCGGGCTGATATCGCCATTGAAACTGATCTGCGCGCGGTCGAGCTCTTTGAGGAACTCGTCGAGATCTCCCAGGGACTGGTCGAGCATCGTTAGGGATGCGCGGGCCGCGTCAACCGAGCGCAGCATCTCGCCGTCGGCCAGCGTCAGCTCGTTCATCATCGAAGGATACGAGGGAAGAATCGCGACGGACTCGGCCGGAACCGGACTCATCGAAAGCGGCTCGAGCATCTCCGTGTAGATGTCGGCGCTCTCTTTGAGCAAGCCGCTCTCTTTATTCTTTTCGAGCGAGCCGACGCCGCCGATCGGGCTCTGGTCGCTTCCGGCGTCTTCAAGGGTGCTGTTGATCGATCGAGCTATCGAGGTTATGTTCTTTTCGACGGCTTCGACGCGCGAGCCACGGCGAATGTTGATCCGGCTGAAGTCGGGGATTTCGTATTGCAACGTCTCGAGCCGGCTCTGGACGGACTTGACTTGACCTTTGCCTTCCGCCGCGCGGTCGGAAATTTGGGTGGCGTCGGCAAGTTGAGCGGCCTGCGCCGCCTGCACCATGCTTTGCAACTTTGGCAAGTTTGGCTTCGTAAGCGTCACTTGCTTCACTTCCATCGCGCGCAAAGCGGCGATCCGCTGATTTGCGGTAGCGCGCGTCACCGGCGATCCTAGCTGCGCGGCCTCCGCCAAGGTTTGCTCGCTCTTATTAGGAAGCCCCAGCGCGAGCTCCGATTGTCCGAGTTCGAGCAAGGCTTCTGAGCTTTGCGGATCCTTCGCGAGAACTTGATCGAGCCGCAAACGCGCAAAATCGTAGCGAGCGCGCTCTTCGTCGCTCGACGCCTGCACGAGTTGCTGTGCCGGCGTGACTTCCGTAGGATCGAGTTCGGGATAGCCCATCAAATGCGCCACGCGCGCTTTCGGATCGGGGTGATCCTCGAGATATTTACTGACGGCATCGTCGTGCTCGTCTTGCAGAACGCCAAGGTGCGCCATGACCGTTACCATCGACTCGGGATCGTAGCCGGCGCGCGACATCAGCTGCAGTCCGTAGCGGTCGGCTTGGATCTCATCCTCTCGTGAGACCTTGGCCATCAGTCCCGCTTCGGCGAGTCCGCCGAACTCGTAGAGGATCGGCGAAAAGATCGACGCGATCCCGAACAAAATGTCGAGAATCTCTGCTTTCGAGTTGGCAGTAAGAACGTGGCGGCGCTCGATGTGGCCGGTTTCGTGACCCATCACGCCGGCCAGCTCGTCATCCGATTGGACGAAGTCGATTAGGCCCTCGTTGACGTAGACGAAGCCACCCACCGTCGCGAACGAGTTGACCTGGCTGTCCTTGATGATTTTGACGGAATAAGGAACGTCTTTGCGCTGGACCTGATTCCAAAGGTTTCCGGCGACGCCTTGGACGTAGGCGTTGAGCAGCGGATCGGTTTCGATGACGCTGCTGGCGACGATCTGCTGGTCCTCCGATTGACCCAAGGCGATCTCGGCTTGAGTCGACATCGCACCGCTGGGTGCCGGGCATGTGGCACACAGAAGCGAGACGATCACGAAAATGGGAACGGTGCGACGCAGCATGCGATGTACTTTCCTCTACCGAACGGCCTGCCTGGAGGTTACGCCTGGTCTCTGTGTATTATATGTGGACAACGTCAAGAACTTGCGAGTGGTTTGTGGACGAACAAGGGGATGCCCCCCATTCTTCTCGGAGAGCATAGCGTGACACTCTTGCGAGGGAGGCGGGACGGCCTCGAAGTGACGTTGTCGCCCCATGACCTGGCCGATGGGTTTGCGGATCTGCAGGCTCGGCTTACCGAGCAGCCTAGCTTCTATCGCGGCGCCAGCGCGGTCGTAAACTTCGGTGCCGAGTCCCCGTCGGCCGACGATCTGCAGCGGCTTGCGGAGATCCTCGACGGCGCCGGCATCGCCTTGCGCGGTATAACGGGATTCGACGACGGACTCGAAAGCTTGGCGCAGAGCGAAGGGCTGACGTTCGAATCGCCGCGCGCGGAGCTCGAGCGGCGCCGGGCCATGCGGCCTCGCGAGGAGGTCGCGCTCTCCGACGCGGCTCGCTCGCTCGTCGCCGACTTCGCGGGCGCGCGCGACGATATCGCTCAGCGCCGCAGGCGCGGCGAGGCAAGCGTCCCACGCCTGGCGCCCGATCCGCCGCCGGGACGTTCTGCGACCGCGCTTCACGTGGTCGAAGCGCTGCCAAGCACGCTCTACCACGCGGCGACTTTACGAGGTGGTCAGGTGCTCCATCATGCCGGCAACATCGTCGTCGTCGGCGACGTAAATCCCGGCGCCGAGCTGATAGCCACCGGCGACATCCTCGTGTTCGGACGGCTTGGCGGGCATCGCGCACGCGGGTGCACAGGGGGACGACAGCGCGCGGATCTTCGCGCTGGACCTTGCGCCGACCCAGCTTCGCATCGCGACTTCATCGCCGCTGATGCGGAGCCGAAACGGCGTTCGGCGCCCTTACCCGAAGCCGCGGTCGCTCGCGACGGGCGAATCATCGTCCTCACGCTCGACCGTCTCGGCGAGCTTGAAGACTCCGGAGTTGCTTCGACTTGAACGCGCGCAAGATCGTTCTGACCTCCGGTAAAGGCGGCGTCGGCAAGACGACGACCACGGCGAATCTCGGGGCGACGCTGGCGAAGCGCGGGCAAGCGCGTCATCTTAATCGACGCCGACATCGGGTTGCGTAACTTGGATTTGGTCCTCGGGCTGGAAAAGCGCATCGTCTTCGATTTGGTCGAAGTGGCCGAGGGACGCTGCCAGCTGCGCCAGGCCCTGATCAAAGACAAGCGCTTCGAATCGCTGTCGATCCTACCCGCCGCGCAGACGCGGGAGAAAGAAGCGATCACTGCCGCGCAGTTTAGCGCGATCGTCGAGCTGGCCGCCGAACAGGCCGATTACGTGCTGATCGATTGCCCGGCAGGCATCGAAACCGGCTTTCGCAACGCCGTCGCGGGAGCGAGCGAGGCCATCGTCGTCACGACTCCGGAAGTCAGCGCGATTCGAGACGCCGATCGCGTCGTCGGAAAGATCGCCGACGAGGGCAAGCCGATTCGGTTGATCGTGAACCGGCTGCGCCCGGAAATGGTTCGCAGCGGCGACATGCTCTCGGTGGAGGACGTGTGCGAAGTGCTGGCGGTCGAACTCTTGGGCGTCGTGCCCGACGACGAAGAGGTCATCGACACGACAAACCGCGGCGAGCCGATCGTACTGAACGAGTCCAATCGCTTGGCAGCGATCTACGACAAAATCGCTCGCCGCCTGGAAGGCGAAATCGTGCCCTTCACCAACTTCGACGGCCAAAGTTTCTTCGGGCGTCTCATCGACGCGTTGAAAGCGGGGTAGCGCGTGCATCAAACACAGACCGTTCAAGAGGAAGCCCAATCCAGCGCTCCGGCTGCCCGAAATTGGGACGCGCGATCGTTCTGACGTCGGGTAAAGGCGGCGTCGGAAAGACGACGACGACCGCGAATCTTGGGACGGCGCTGGCGAATCGCGGAGCGCGAGTCGTCTTGGTCGATGCGGACGTCGGCCTTCGCAATCTGGATATCGTCTTGGGCCTGGAAAGCCGCGTCAAGCACCACCTGCTCGACGTGCTCGAAGAGCGCGTTTCGCTCGACGAGGCGCTGGTGCCCGGGAAGCACAGCGAGTCGCTCTTCCTGCTCGCCGCGGCTCAGTCGCGCGAAAAGGACGACGTGGAAACGGCGAAGATGAAAGCGCTGATCGCGAGCTTGCGCGAACGTTTCGATTACGTGCTGATCGATTGTCCCGCCGGCATCGAGCTCGGTTTCCGCAACGCGGTTGCCGGCGCCGACGAGGCCATCGTCATCTGCACGCCCGAAGTGGCTGCCGTGCGCGACGTCGATCGCGTCGTCGGTCTGCTCGGCAATCGTTTCCGCCCGCAGCTCGTCATCAACCGGTTGCGTCCCAACCTCGTGAAGAAAGGCAAGATGCTTTCCGTCGAGGACGTCAATGCCATCCTGCGCCTCCCACTGCTCGGCGTGATTGCCGACGAGCCCGAGATCATCGTAACGACGAACCGTGGAGAACCGCTTGCGTTGCGTAAAGATACGCCGACCGGAGCCGCCTACCACGCGATCGCCGCACGCGTCGCCGGAGAAGACGTGCCCGCGCCGATGCCGGCGCCGGCCAAGGTGACGATCTTGGAACGCGTCGGTTCGCTCTTTGGAGGGAAACGCGCGTGATCGAGTTCCTAAAGAGGTTCTTCGGACAGTCCGGCTCGAGCGCTACCGCTAAGGAGCGTTTGAGGCTGGTCTTAATGACGGACCATCTCGAGCTGGCACCGGAGTTGATCGAAGCGATGAAGCGAGACCTGGTGGACGTGATCTCGCGCCATGTCGAAGTCGATCGCGACAAGATAGAAGTCAACTTCGAACGGCAAGACAGCGCGCTGGCGATGCTGGCAAACATTCCCGATTCTTTCCGTCAACCGACCGAACGCCACAGCCCCACGCTCGTGCCGCCGGAGAGCGCGCAACCGGCCTGCCGCCGCCAACGGCGCGCCGCCGCGGGTCCGCAAGCGCCGCAAGCGCACGGCGAAGAAGGCAGCCGGCACAAACGCTGCGCCGGCTTCCGCGCTACGCCGGCTTCCGCCGCCGCAAACTAAAAGATTTACCTCACCGCCAAGGAAGCTTTGAGCATCCATGGCGGTGCTTGCAAGCAGCGGCGGGGCGCGGCGCTACGTTCGAAACTTCAACTGGACGCTGGCGCTTGCCGGCATCCTGATCGCGTTGATCGGGTTGGTCTGCATTCGTTCGGCCGGACTGCACGCCGGCGACGCCGGCAGCGAGTTCAAAAAGCAGTTCCTTTACCTGGTGCTCGGCGTGACGCTGATGCTCGGCCTCTCGTTAGTCGATTACCGAAACTGGCAACGCTGGGCTCCGGCGCTCTACATTCTCAATCTCTTGCTGCTGCTCTTCATCTTGCGCGGCGGCCACAGCGCGATGGGCGCGCAGCGCTGGATCTCCCTTGGACCGCTGGGAACCTTCCAACCGTCGGAGCCCGCAAAGCTTGCGGTCGCAATCGCGCTGGCCGCGGTGCTCTGCCGCGGCCAGGTATGAGAATCTGCAAGACCTCTGGCTGCCGCTGGCGACCGTCGCGCTGCCTGCGCTCCTGATTCTCAAGCAGCCGGACCTCGGCACCTCGTTGGTGTTGGTCGCGGTACTCACGGTGGAACTCTTTCTCGCCCTGCCAAAACTCGGCGACTTTGCGATCTATGCGCTGGCGATGCTCGTCGTCGGCGCGGCGGCCGTCGGCACCAGCGCCGTTCTCAAACCCTTCCAACGCGCGCGGCTCTTCGTCTTCCTTAACCCCAAGGCCGATCCCGAAGGCTCCGGCTACAACCTTGCCCAGTCAAAAATCGCCGTCGGAAACGGCGAATGGTTCGGCCGAGGCCTCTACCACGGAACGCAAACGCAGTTGAACTTCGTTCCCGAACACTCGCGAGATTTTATCTTTACGGTGCTTGCAGAAGAGTGGGGATTCGCCGGCGCCATGCTGGCGCTGGGACTCTATGCCGCCGTCCTTTACGCGGGCATCCGCACGATGCTCGTCGCTCGCGACCGCTTCGGCTTCTTACTTGCCGGCGGTTTGGTGGGCATGCTCTTTTTCCACGTGCTCGTCAACGTCGGGATGACGGTCGGGGTCATGCCGATCACCGGAATTCCGCTGCCGTTCATGTCGTACGGCGGGTCGGCGATGCTGACGGATTTCGCCGCCCTCGGAATCCTCCTGAACATCTTTTCGCAGCGGGATCGCAACGTCTTGGGCAACGCATGAAGCTGGCCTTTGCGGCGTGCGCCGCCATGCTATCGGCGTGCGGCGGCTCGTCCTCGTCCGTATTTCCCGCCGGCCCCGCGAAAGGCGTCATCGACCACGTCGTTATCATCGTTCAAGAGAACCGAAGTTTCGACAACCTCTTTCAAGGCGCGCCCGGCGCCGACACGCGGTCGTACGGTTATGGCATCCACGGAAACAAAATTGCGCTGAAGCCCATAGGCCTCAAGACGAGCTGGGATCTCGAGCACAGCTTTAACGCGTTCGTGACGAGCTGCAACGGCACCGGAGCATATCCCGGAACCAACTGCCGGATGAACGGCTTCGACCAAGAAGGCGTCGGCTGCGGCGGCCCGGGGGAGCCCGGCTGCCCCATTCGCCATCCCCAATACAGCTACGTTCCACACCGGGAGATCGAGCCGTATTTTGACATGGCGGCGCAGTACGTCTTGGCCGACCACATGTTCGTCTCAAACGTGGACATCAGCAGTTTCGTCTCGCATCAATACATCATCGCCGCGCAAGCCGGCACGTCGGTGAATATTCCGCAGGCGGCGTGGGGCTGCGGCGGCGGCCCCAACGATTTGATCTCCACGCTCACGCAGCAGCGCACGATCGGGGCGTTCATTTCCCCTTGTTTCAACTACGAGACGCTCGCCGACGAGTTGAACGCCGCGAAGCTTCCATGGAAATATTACACCTCGGCCCTGAGTGCGGACGGCAATTTTTGGAACGCCTTTCAGGCGGTGCAGCAGATTCGCTACAGCCGCTATTGGAAGAAGGACGTGATCAGCCCGCAGACGCGGTTCTTCGCCGATCTCAAGAAAGAAGGGCTTGGCGCGGTCACGTGGATCACGCCGACGTGCGCGAACTCGGATCACGCCGGCTGCTACTCGGATACGGGTCCAAAGTGGGTCGCCTCGCTCGTCAACGCTATCGGAGAGTCGCCGTACTGGAAATCGACGGCGATCTTCGTCTTTTGGGACGATCCCGGCGGCTGGTACGATCACGTTCCACCCAAAATGCTGGACTACGACGGGCTGGGGTACCGGGTGCCGCTCTTGATCGTTTCGCCTTACGCAAAGCGCGGCTACGTCTCTCACGTAGACTACGAACACGGCAGCCTGCTGCGCTTTGTCGAGGATCGCTTCGGCCTCGCCACGCTCTCGGCATCCGACGCGCGCGCGACCTCTCCCGAGGCCGATTGCTTCGATTTCTTGCAGGCTCCGCGCGCGTTCGTCCCGATTCCAACCGCGATGAGCGCGCGCGACTTCGAAAAACAGCCGCTCGACCGCCGCATCCCCGATAGCGAATAAGCTCGGAAGGTCCATTTTCCCGGGAGGAGGAACAGAGGAAGCAGTCAGGCCGGCTGGCTGCGTTTCGCAACGAAAGGCCGTCGGCAGAGGTTTATTACTAACAAAGATTTTTTAAGGGCTCAAACCAGCGCGGCGCAGAGCGCCGCCCGCACGGCGCCCCGGCAACGGTAGGCGCGGCGAGATGCGAGTTCTACAATTGAGGATAATTTCGTCGAGCGAGATATTGATCTCGAGCGACCCGTGGGAAAATCGGGTCGCCATACTCGAGGACGGTGACTTAGCAGAGCTCTACATTGAGCGTGAAGAGAAGGTCATCGGCTCGATTTATAAAGGTAAAGTGCAGAACGTGCTGCCCGGCATGGGGGCGGCGTTCGTCGACATCGGACTTGGGCGAAACGCCTTTCTGTACGTCGACGACATCAACAAACAGCCGCTGAACATCGGCGACGTCGAAGTCACCCAGGGCCACGGCGGCTTCACGATTAGCGAGAAGGTCAAACGAGGCGACGACGTCCTCGTGCAGATCGTCAAGGAGCCGCGCGGCCTTAAGGGCGCGCGGATCTCGACGAACGTCTCGTTGCCCGGCCGCTATCTGATCCTGATGCCGACCGGAAAGTACTCCGGCGTTTCGCGCAAGATCGAATCGGCCGACGAGCGCAATCGTCTCAAGAGCGTGATGAAGCGAATTCGTCCCGAAGGGATGGCGACCGTCGTGCGGACCGCCGCCGCGGGCGTCAGCGAAGCCGAGCTGATCGCCGACCTGGGCGTGCTGATACGAATGTGGCACGGCATCCTCGAGACGCTTCAAACGGGGCGCAATCGCCGTCGTTACTTCATAAAGACATGAACCTGATCTATAAGGCGGCGCGCGATTTTATCACCGCGGACGTCGAGCGGGTCTTGATCGACGACGAGGAGGAGTTCCGCAAGGTTCGAGATTTTCTCCAGTTGCTGGGGTCCGCAGTACATCGATCGCATCGAGTACTACAACTCGGGCCGCACGCTCTTCGACGATTATAAGATCGATGCGGAACTGCAGAAGCTTATGAAGCCGAAGATTAACCTGCCCTCCGGCGCTTCGATCGTCATCGAGTCGACGGAAGCGCTGACCGTCATCGACGTGAACTCCGGCAAGTTTACGGGTGGCCGCAACCTCGAGGACACGATCCTCAAGACGAACATCGAGGCGGCCGAGGAGATCGCCCGTCAGGTGCGCTTGCGAGACATCGGCGGGATCATCGTGGTGGACTTTATCGACATGGCGTCCGAGGCGTCACGCGATAAAGTGATCGGAACGATGGAAGAGTATCTGAGCCGGGACCGTACCCGAGCGACGATTCAGTCGTTTTCAAACTTGGGACTGCTGGAGTTTACGCGCAAGCGGATCGGCAAGGATCTCGGCGCTCAACTGCGCGGCGCGTGCCCGACCTGCATTGGAATGGGCAGCGTCATGTCGTCTCAATCGGTCGCGATCGAAACCTTTCGCCGAATTCGCGGCGAGGCGCGCAACGGCGTAACCGGCGACGTGATCGTTCACGTGGCGCCGACGGTCGCCGTGCAGATGGACTTTTGGTACGACGAAGAGTGCAAGGAGCTGGCAAAGTCGATCGCGCGGCCGATCTTCGTGCGCGTCGATCCGATGATTCACCCGGAAAAGGCGCGGATCGAAACCGTCGCCGCGTTCAAGCAGGACAAGGAACGCGCGCTTCGCGTTGGCGACGAGCACGAGGTCGAGTTGCTGGCGGGCCGTCTGCCCAATCCGACGTCGGCCGCCGCGATCGTTGACGGACGAGTCGCCGAAGTAGAAAACGCCGCCAACAATGCCGGCAACTTCGTTCGGATTCGCATCCTCGACGTCGACGACGAACGCGATTACATCCTCGCCGAGGCGGTTACGGCTGAAACGAAGCCGCGGCGCAAGCGCCCGGCGCGGCGCGCCGAGGTCTCAGCAGCCGAGCAGACCCGCCAGTTGCGCGAACTTGCCGAGGACGCCGCGCGTCAATCCGCGGCGCGGCCGCCGATTGGCATTACATCGCTCACCGAAGAGGAAGAAGCGCAAGATAAGGCACTGGACGCAGAGCGCCGGGGCGAGGCCCAACCCGACGCGATCATCATCGCAGAAGGAGCCGTACAACGTTCGGCTGCCGACGGCGACGGGCGCCGGAAGCGCCGCCGTCGTCGTCGTCGCGGTGGGCGCGGCCGGGAAGAGGCCGAGGCAGTTGTGACCGGCCCGAGCAACGCGAGCAGTGCTCCGCCGCCGGCCGAGGCGGCAGCCGCCGTTCCGACCGACGGTTCGACGCAGAATCGCCGGCGCCGGCGCCGCCGCCGTGGGCGGGGCGGCCGCGGAGGCCTTGGCCAGTCGGCCGGTACGATGCCGGATCGGCAGATCTTCGAAGTGAGCGCCGACGGAGCGGCGCAGCCGACCGGCGCAACGGCGCCGCCGGAGCCTTCTCGCGCGATCGCAACTCGTAGGCAACCATCGCCGCCGGCTTTGGAAGCGCCTCCGCCGAGTTTGTCGGCGCCCGAGGAGAAGGTCAAGCGCACGAAACCGACCCGCCGGCGGACGCCCGCGCGGAGCGCCACCGCGGAACTCGAAGCACCGGTCAGCGCTCTGGCCCTTCCCGCGCCCGCCGAAAAATCAACGAGACGGCCTCGAAAGAAGGTTGCGGCGCCAACGCCCAAGCCCGAACCCGTCGTCGTCGTTGCGAAGCCGAAGCGCTCGCGCAGCGCCGCACCGGCGGTCGGCGGCGAAGTGAAAAAGCCGGCGCGGAAACGCAAAGTCCCCGCCGCAAAAAAGACGAGCTAGAGCACTCCTAGGGGCTCATGATTAGTTCAGATCTAGGAGCCGAGGTCCGAAGTTTACTGCCGTAATCGAGGACCTCGGCGACAACGAGCTGAGCTAATCATGAACCCCTAGGAGCCGTTTTCGGCGCTGAGGTGGGCGAGTTTCGCGTTCAAGTATTCGATCGCACGTGTAAGCTGATCGTCCTTAGCGGGAGCGCCGAACTGCGCGTGCTTGTTTTCGATGACGACGATGTCCGGCGTGATACCGAGGTGATTGATGTCGCGATTGCGCGGCGTGAGATAACGCGCCGTCGTGACCTTGATTGCGCTTCCGTCGGGCAGGGGATAGATCGTCTGCACGACGCCTTTGCCGAACGTCTTCGTACCGATGATCGTGCCGACGCTGCTGTCTTGAATCGCGCCCGAGGTGATCTCCGAGGCCGAGGCCGTGTAACCGTTGACCAGCACCGCCAAGGGAATCGGAGGAATTGCGGTGTCGTCGGCTTCGAGGGTGGTAATGTTCGAGGCCCGCGATTCAACCGAAACGATCGGCCCGCTGGGGATGAACTTGGAGCTGACGGCAACCGCTGATTCCAAATATCCGCCGCCGTTGTCACGCAAATCGAGCACCATAGCTCGCGCCCCGTCGCGTTGCAACCGATCGAGCGCGGTGTTGAGCTCGTCGCCGGTGTCGCGGCCGAAGACCGTCAGAGCGACGTAGCCGATCTTGCCGGGCAGCATCTTCTCATAGACGCTGAGCTGATGAATCTTGGCGCGGGTGATCGTGACCGGACTCGCTAAGCCGGCTCCGTCGCGCGAGATGCTCAGCGTAACGTGCGTGCCTTCCTTTCCACGAAGCTTGTTGCTCGCAGCGGGGAGGGTCATGCCTTTGGTGGAGGTACCGTCGATGGCCGTGATGAGGTCGTCCTGCTGGATGCCCGCCTTATCCGCGGGCGCGTCGGGCACGACGTTCTCGACGGAGATAAATTTCGTTTTATCGTCGACCTGAATGACGATTCCCGTTCCTCCAAAATCGCCGCCATCGAGCCCTTGATTGAGGCCGGCGAAATCCTTGGGTGAAAGGAAGACCGTGTAGCGGTCGTTGACCGATTTCATCATGCCGTCCAAGGCGATATAGCTGAGATCGTGCACCGTGAACTTAGACGCGGACTCTCCGGCGGCGTCCACGATCTCGTGATCGATCTCGCGAACGTCCGTACCTGGCGCAGCCGCAGCATGCATCGCCGGCAGCGCGGCGTGTTTCACGCCGGCGGTTCGCATCGCCGAAAGCAACGTGAGCCGAACGGAGTCGAGAACGACTTGCGGGTCGACCTTCTTATAGAAGTTCTCCGTCAAATAGGTGTAGCTGGTCGAGACTTCGCCGGCATCGGCGGCCGAGAGCTGCCGCGCGGCCGCGGATGCCGGTACCAGCCGTGCGGAGGTTAGCGCAAGTGCCGCAAAGACTAAGAGGACGAGCGTGCGTTTCATTATCACCCTAATTAACGTATGAGTTGGCGTAAGCGTGCCTTAGCGGCCGCGAGTTGTTTGTCGGCGGGCGTGTCGACGAGCGACGGGTTGGGTTCTTGGTTGACGATGATGTTCGGTTCGATGCCGTGGTGCTGAATGTCGCGCCCGGCCGGGGTAAGGTACCGCGCCGTCGTGATTTTTAGCGCGCCGCCTTGCTCGGGAAGCGGGAAGATGGTCTGCACGACGCCTTTGCCGAACGTGCGGGTTCCCACGAGCGTGGCGAGGTGGTAATCCTCGAGGGCGCCCGCAGTGATTTCGGAGGCGCTGGCGGTGTACTTGTTCACCAGCACGACGAGCGGATGAAGTCCGTCGATGGCGTCGCCGAGGGCCTCGTCGGTGGTGCGCCCACCGTCGCGCCGAATCGTCGAGACGATCGTTCCTTGGGGAATGAAGAGGCTGGAGATTGCCACCGCAGCATCGAGCAAGCCGCCGCCGTTATCGCGGAAATCCAGGATGTATCCGCGAGCGCCCTTGGCCTTGCCGTCGAGCAGTGCCTTGCGCATTTCATCGCCCGAAGTCTTCCCAAAATCGGAGAGCCGGATGTAGTCGATGTCGCCTTCCATCTTGGCGCGGACGGTTGGGACGTGAATGATCTCGCGAACGATGGAATAGCTTTGCTCGGCCGACGGTTTCTCGTACGGGTGCGCTCTCAAATGTACGACCGTTCCGGCTTCGCCGCGAATCATCGTCTCAACGTGGTCGATCGGAAGGCCGCGAACCGGCTTGCCGTCGACCGCATCGACGATCTCGCCGGGCTTCATTCCCACCTTCGCCGCAGGCATATGCTCGATCGGCGCAACGATGATTCGACCGTCCTTGAGCTGATAGATGTAGACGCCGATGCCGCCGAAGTTTCCCCCCGAGAGCGACTCGTTGAGTCCTTGGATCTCCTGCGGCGAGAGATAGACGGTATATGGATCGTGGACGGAGGTCATGATTCCGCGAAGCGCGGCGTTGGTAAGGTCGTCGGTGCCGCTCGTCCCCAGCGCGCTACCGTAATGCTGCTGGGCGTAGGCGAGAAGCGCGGCCGCATGCGCGCCGTCGGTGACCTCGTCTCCGTTGGCCGTTTGCGCGGGCAGCGACGCATCGCCGATCTTCTTGGAATGCAAGAACGTCCGCAACGCGTTGCGCTCGCCGTCGAGTGGAGTCTCCGGCGTGATCGGCTTGTAGTACTCGATTTCGAGTCTCCGCAACGTCAGGTCGGCAATGGCCGAGGCCGCCGAATCGGTCGTCGGAAGAAGATCGCGCAGATCGCCGGTCGTCGCCACTTCGAGCGCCGGCTGCCCGGCAATCGTGCCAGTACGGAATTCGAGGTAGAGTGCAGTTGCCGCCACCAAGGCGAGCGCGATGATTGCTGTCAGAAGAAGGCGGATGGAAAGGCTCATAGTCCCCTTATCAATACCCGGCTCGAAGGCCCGCAAGTTTCCTTTTTACGTAGATTACTCGCTTAGTCTTAATGGAGCCGGGGTGCCGGGTCAACCGGTTTCCCCGCAATTCGAACTTCGAAATGAAGATGGGGGCCGGTCGATTGCCCAGTTGAGCCGACCGCGCCAATAGCCTGCCCGCGCTGGACCGACTGCCCCGTCGAGACGTAGATTGCCGAGAGATGTCCGTAGCCGGTTGAGTAGCCGCCGCCGTGATCGATCAGGATGTAGTTTCCATAGCCGCCGTACCACTGCGCCATAATCACGGTGCCGCCGGCCGCGGCGGTCACGGTCGTCCCCGACGGCGCGGCGATGTCGAGGCCCTGATGGAACTCCGGCGCGCCGCCGAAGGGATTGGAACGCCAGCCGAAGGGCGACGTGATCGTGCCGGTTACCGGCCACGAAAACATGCCGGAGGCCCCCGAACGGTCCGCGCCGCCGGCTATTCCCGCCGCGCGCTGCTCCGATTCCAGTTCGCGCTCGCGCTCCAGAATGAGCCTCTCCAGCGAGGCCTCCTCGGCGGCCGACAGGTCCTCCATCTCGGCAACTTCAGTCGCGACGCTGTGCCGGTGGATTCCGGCGAGCGTCACGAGGTTGCGGCGCTCGTCGGCGAGCGATCCAAGCTGACTGCGAGCTTCGTCTTGGGCCTGCTCTTCTTGCTGCAGTTGCAAGCGCGTAGACTCGAGGTCGGCTTCAACGGCCGCCACGCGAGCTTCGGCCGCTTTGCGCGCGCGCACGGCACGCTGATTTGCGGCGATCAGCAGGCGCAGATCTTCCCAACGCTCGACGAACTCGCTGAACGAGCGCGCCGCAATCAGCGCGTCGACATAGCTGAGGTCGCCGTATTCGTAGATATCGACCAAACGGTGCTCGAGCAAATCGTCGTGCAGCCGCAAGGACCGCTGCGCAGCCTCGAGTTGAATCGCATTCCAGGCGATGCGGCGCTGCGTCGATGCTTGCTGGGCCGCGAGCGAATCGATCCGTCCGTTCACCTCGTCGATCGCGACGTTGGTTTGGTCGAGCTGGTGTTGGAGATCGTTGTAGTGCAGCGTTGCCGTGCCAAGCTCGGTGCGTTTGGCGTGCAGACGCATTTGTATCGCTTGCGCTTTGGCCCGCTCCGCGGCGATGCGCTGCTCGAGCGTCGGCCCGCTCGCCGCCGCGCTAGCCGGCAGCAGCGCGGCGGTGAGAACGAGGCAAAGCGTTCGGTGAAGCGTGAGGCGCTTCACGTCCGCAGGAAACGTCCCACGGAGATCCAGGATGCGAGGACGCCGATGGCGGCCCCGGTCAGGACCAGTTGCGCGGCCAGAATGCGGGCGTCGACCGGCATCGCCGTGAGTTGAACCCACGGCAGCGCTTCGAGGAGCCGATGCCAGAGCGCGATGCGCGCGACCTCCAGCAAGCCCAAGGCCACGAGTGCGCCGATGATGCCGTCGAGCAAGCCTTCGCAGATGAACGGGAGGCGGATGTAGGTGTTCGTAGCCCCGACCAGCTGCATGATGGCGATCTCCCGGCGGCGAGCGAAGACCGTCAGGCGAATCGTGTTGGAGATGATGATGCCGGCGACGCCGACGAATGCCAGGATAAGCCCGATGCCGACTCGACGCAGAACGGCTCCGAGCGCGAGCAATCGCTGGACGATCTTCTGACCGTAGACAACGTTATCGACGCCGGTCAAACGGCGGACCGTCGCCGCGACCGGCTCGACTTGGTCGGGATCGCGGACTTTGATTCGAAACTTGTCCGGCAGCGGGTTCTCGGTGAGCAGCGCGGTGTCGATCGACCCGCGGGTGCGCGCCCGAAGCTCGACCAGCCCCTGCTTCTTCGGCACGAACTGAGCCGACGCGATTCGCGGATCTTGCGCGAGAAAATGTCCGACCGCGGTGGCCTGCGCCGGTGTTGCACCCGATTGGAGGTAGGCCGAGATCTCGATTTGATCCAGCAGCCGGTTGCCGGCGTCGGCGAGCGCCGCTCGCACGAAGAGAAAGAGGCCGAGTAAGACGATGGTGATGGCGACGGTGCCGATGGCGGTAACCTGCATGCCGGTGTTGCGCGAAAAGTTGCGCACCACCTCACCCAGAAAGAACTTGACCTTGCCCGAGTCCAAGATAGTAGTAACCTCGCTCTTCGTCCGTAGTAATCCGGCCGTCTTCTAAGCGTACGACGCGCCGGCGCATCCGGTCGACGACGGCCTGATTGTGAGTCGCAACGACAACGGTCGTTCCTTTAAGGTTGATGCGCTGCAGCAGGGCCGTGATTTCCGTGGTATTGACGGGATCTAAGTTCCCGGTCGGCTCGTCGCAGAGCAAGATCTTCGGGTTGTTGACCAGCGCCCGAGCGATGGCTGCGCGCTGCTGCTCGCCGCCTGAAAGCTCGTTGGGATACATGCGGCTCTTGTGCGACAGGCCGACGAGATCGAGGACGCGCGGCACCTGCCGCATGACGTCGCGGGTATGCGCTCCGGTTACCTGCATCGCGAAGGCGACGTTTTCCCAAACGGTTTTGTCGGTAAGCAGTTTGAAGTCTTGGAAGACGACGCCGAGGTGGCGGCGCAGCGCCGGAACTCGGTTGCGGCGCAAACGGTCGACGCGAATGCCGTCGACGACGATTTCACCGGCCGTCGAAGCGGCCTCCCGGTAGAGCAAACGCAAGAGACTCGATTTGCCGGTCCCCGAATGACCGACGAGGAAGACGAAGTCGCCCTTGCCGATCTCGAGGCTTACGTTGTCCAGGGCGCGCACGCCGTTAGGATAGACGAGCGAAACGCCGCGCAATGAGATCATCGCTGGGAGAGGAGTTTTTCGCAGAGTAGGGGCTATACCTCCGCCATGGACTTCGATTTAACCGACGAGCAGAAGGCGATCCAGAGCCTGGCGCGCGAGTTCGCGAGTGACGAGGTGCGGCCGCGCGCCGAAGAGATGGATCGCGAAGAGCGTTTCCCGTACGAGTTGATTGCGAAGATGGCTGAGCTTGGGTTCATGGGGCTGCCGTTTCCGGAAGAGTACGGCGGAGCCGGAGCCGACACCGTGAGCTACGCGCTGGCCGTGATGGAAATCGCGCGCGCCGATGCTTCGACGGCCATAACGATGGCAGCTCACGTCTCCCTCGGTGCCACGCCGTTCTATCTTTTCGGGACCGAGGCTCAGAAGCAGAAGTACTTAGTACCGCTCGCACAGGGAAAGATGTTGTGGGGCTTCGGTCTGACCGAGCCGAGTGCCGGAAGCGACGCCGGGAACGTCCAGACCAAATCGGTGCTGCGTGACGGGAAATGGGTTATCAACGGCACCAAGGCCTTCATCACGAACTCGGGCACGGACATCAGCGGCGGAACGACGATAACCGCGGTGACGGGAAAGCGAGCCGACGGTTCGCGCGAGATTTCGAACATCATCGTTCCTCAAGAGACTCCGGGCTTCACCCGCAGCCGTAAGTACCGCAAGATGGGATGGCGCGCCTCGGACACGCGCGAGCTTTCGTTTGCCGATGCCGAAGTGGCCCAAGAGAACTTGCTCGGCCCGCGAGGCGAGGGGTACCGGCAGTTTCTCTCGATTCTGGACGGGGGCCGAATCTCGGTCGCGGCGCTCTCGATCGGCCTGGCGATGGGCGCCTACGACGAGGCCTTCGCCTATGCGAAGGAACGTCACGCCTTTGGCCAGCCGATTTCGAAGTTTCAGGCGATCTCGTTCAAGCTCGTCGATATGCTTACGCAGATCGAGCACGCGAAGCTGATGATGCTGCGCGCGGCATGGGAGAAGGACCGGGGGCGTGACTACGTCCAAGCGGCCAGCTTCGCGAAGCTCTTTGCCGGAGAGCTCTCGCATCGCGTCGTTAACGAGGCGCTGCAGATCCACGGCGGCTACGGTTTCATGGACGAGTACCCGATCTCGCGGATGTACCGCGACCAAAAGATCAACGAAATCGGCGAAGGTACCAACGAGGTGCAACGCGTGGTGCTGGCGCGCCTTATGGGGTTGTAGTCCCACGCTCGTTTGCGGTTTTAGGATAGCCGCCGCTCCGTGGGGTGCGCTAAGCTAGTAGAGGGTCCGCAGGCCGTTAGGAGCGGCCTGGGCACACCGAACATTACGAAGGAGATAATTTCTTGAGACGTCTTGCTACTGCACTAATTTGGGGCGTCGCGGTTGCGGCGCTCTCGATCGCACCGGCGATGGCGGCCCCACCGAGCCTCACGGGAACCTGGGTCGTTCAACAGACGGGCGCCAACGGCACCACCACTGGAAACATCACGATCACTCAGTCGGGAATGGGCATCGTCGGCGAAAACGCGAAGACCGGAAACGGATACACCGGTGAGTTCGTCAACGACACCCAAATCAACGGAAAATGGCATGGCCCCGGCGGGGCCGGTTGGCTGACGATTTACGTCACCCCCAACGGTCACAGCTTCAACGGCACGTGGGGCTACAACGGGCGGTCAGCCAACGGCTCGTTCGTCGGCAACAAGGTTCTGCCGCCGTCGCCGATTACGGCTGCCGGAAAATGGAATCTGGCCGGTGCCGGTAATGCCGGCGGTTTCCTTGGGCCGATGAGCTGCAAGGAATCGGGCGTAACGGTCGTCTGCCACGTCGGCGGCGCCATCGTGATCAACGGTAAGTTCCGGACCAAGGACAAGGTCAGAGCGACGTGGGTCGGTCCGAGCGGTTCGGGCTGGTTCTCGTTCTGGTTCAACGGCGACAACAACAGCTTCAACGCCGTGTGGGGCAACGGAGCGGACACGACGCCGGCCGTGGGCCGCGTCGTCGGACAGCGCGTCCTCCAGTAACGTCCGCCAATAAGAAGAAGCTAAATCGGGCGAGCCGGCGGCTCGCCCGATTCTCTCCCGGTGGTAAAATGTACCGGAGGAAGCACCATGACGATTGACGAGGCGGTTCCGAAGCAAACTCGGGAAGGAATGAAATGGATCCCCTCGGGCCGTTTCCTCATGGGGTCCGAGAGGTTTTATCCCGAGGAAGCGCCGGTGCATGAAGTCGAGGTCGCCGGCTTCTTTATCGATACGTATGCGGTAACCAATCGTGAATACTCGCGGTTCGTTCGCAAGACCGGATACGTGACGGTAGCGGAGCGGCCGCTTAACCCGGCGGACTACCCCGGAGCACTTCCCGGTGCACTCGTCCCGGGCGCGCTCGTATTTCGGCAGACGCGCGGCCCCGTCGACCTTCGCGACTGGAGCCAATGGTGGGAATACGTCCACGGCGCATGCTGGAACCATCCCGAGGGCCCGGGCAGCTCGCTCGAATCGCGGCCGGATCACCCGGTGGTCCACATCGCGTACGAGGACGCGCAAGCCTACGCCCAGTGGGCTGGAAAGCGTCTACCCACTGAGGCGGAATGGGAATACGCTGCGCGCGGCGGTCGCAGCGGTGAAGACTTCGTGTGGGGCGCCGAAATGGAGCCCAACGGGAAGCCGGCGGCAAACACGTGGCAAGGGCAGTTCCCATGGCAGAATTTCGTCACCGACGGGTACGCGCGCACCGCTCCCGTGGGGATGTTTGCTCCCAACGATTACGGCTTATACGACATGGCCGGCAACGTCTGGGAGTGGACGAGCGATTGGTATGTTGCGCGCCGCGACGTGCAACCGTCACCCTGTTGCGGCGGCGGAGGCCGCGCGGCGAGCATGGAGCAGAGCTACGATCCGGCGCAGCCGAGTTTTCGCATTCCGCGCAAGGTTCTCAAAGGCGGATCATTCCTCTGCGCGCCCAACTACTGCTTGCGGTTTCGCCCCGCCGCGCGGTCGCCGCAGATGATCGATACCGGGATGGCGCATCTCGGTTTCCGCTGCATCAAAGACGCCGAGGACAAACCCGCGAGAGCTTAGGGCTCGAAAGCGAAGATCCGTTTCCAGTCGTTCTTCATGCTGATGACCGGCCACCCTTTGGCCGTCGCCTCGTCGAACGTCGCTTGCGAGAAAGGGCTGAGTTTCGAGTCCGGTAGCCCGTTTGCCGGGCCGTACGCGTATTCGCGAACGGGGTCGTCGTGCAGCACGAGCATCGTCAGGGTCGCGCCGCTATTTCCATTCGTATACTCCAGCATTGGCCGATCGCCGTCCGAGTTTCCGAATGCCGCCCGCGGGCGGCGCCCGAGAAACAAATAGATGTCCTCGGGCTTCGCAGTCGTATCGTCGAAGAAGAGCAACGCGGGCTGCTTGACGAGCACGGCACGGCCTTCTTTGGTATAAGAGTAGTTCGTTTTCACGGCCGAGCCGATAACGCGCTCGGGGGGAATGTCGTAGACCTGTTGCGCGAACGTTCGGACGAAGGCTTGACCGCCTCCCGTTACGATGTAGACCTTGAAGCCGTTGGCGCGGAGATACTGCATTACCTCGAGCATAGGTTGATAGACGAGCTCGGTGTAACGTCGATTCCATCTCGGGTCCTTAGCTGTCGTCACCCAGTCCGAGACGATCGCATGAAAGTCGCCGGTCGCCATGCCCGCGTGGGTTGCCATAAGGATCGCTTCGAGGTCCTGCATCGTGAATTTTGCGATCGCTGCTTGGTCGCGCGCGAGGACCGATTTAAAGGGCTCCGCGTCCTTCCACTTCGGGTTATCGGGCGCGAGCGCGAACACGCGAGCGAGCGCAAACGCGAGCTGCGTGACGATCGGGTGTTCGACCCACATCGTTCCGTCTTGGTCGAATGTCGCAATCCGCTCGTCTTCGGGCACGAACTCGGGACCGTTGGGATCGGTCGCCGCGCGTACGAAACTTTCGATCGCCGACTTCGCCGGCCCGTCGTTCCACGATGGTAAGTGATCCATTATCCAGCTCGCTCCTCGTCGCCGTAGATCAGCGCGGTCTTCGTCGTTCCGCTCGCGAGCCAATCCCGCAGCGGTAGCTGAAGCGCTTTGAAGAAATCGTCGGCGGCAGCCTGCGCTTTCTCTTCCTTCGCGGTCCCCAGCACGTGCGTCGAGTACCCAAACTCCGCGACGAGGGGCTCGAAACGATCGGGAATCGGACGCGCCCACAGCGCTAGCGTCGCGTGTGCCGTCACGCCGTGACCAAAGGAGAAATTCCCTAGGGTCGCTTGAATTTCGAAGACCCTCGCCCCGGCGACGACCGATAGGGTCTCGTTCGGATCCAATCCGAGCGTCTGGAGGTGCGGCAGGGCGTACATCAACCGCGAGATGGGAAAACTCCCGACGTCGATTCCGGGATATTCCACGATCACGTTATTCGAGTAGATGCTGCGCATCGTGCCCGGGGTTTCCCCGCGGATCAACTCTTCCTTGAACTTCTTCTTTTGCAGCTTGGTAAACGTCGTGTTCGTGTTGAAGGCGGCTGCCTTGTCATATCCCGCCGCCCGGCATTTGAACGTTAGCTCCCAGCTGTCGTCGGGCCAGCAGTCCTGGCGGATTTGCCGAATGCGAAAGATCAGCTTGTTGCGACGCAGATCCTCATTCTTCGTGTCGTAGAACTGCACGATCCGAAGCTGCGAGTCGATTGACTCGACCGGCTCGTAGTGGACGCCGAGCTTCGACGCGATGCTCTTCAGAAACTCGTTGAACTCCAGAAGCGCGCGCCGGGTGGGAAACTTCTCCGGCTTGAGCAGCAGCTTGAACTCGCGGTGCGTTACCAGCGGTGTCTTGGTTGAGTTTTCTTTGTTCATCGTTTGGACGTTGCCTAGCGATCGAGATGGGCTAGCGCTTCGCGCAGCGGGGCGCTTGAGATCTGCATGAATCCTTGAAAGGGCGTGTACATTTCGAGCATCACGACCACCGCACCCGAAACGGCCGTCGCGCAGAGGGCCAGCGCAACGATGGTCGTCGCATTCCAGGGTGCGAACAGACCGAACCCGATGAAGGTGATGGTAAACCAGAAGACCAGCAGCACCAAGAGCGGCACCGAGACCGACGTATCGGCCTGCTCGTACATCAACCAACGGGTCTGGGCAAGATTCATGAGCAGCGCCATGGCTTGCGGTTTAAGCGCATTCTGAACGTCGCTTTTGGGTGTGAGTCCGCCAATTTCATCCAAGAGGACCTCTGCGTCGGCCGACGGTCGCATGCCGGGGGTTCCCGAGCGTTCTTGCGGCCAGACCGTGTTGAGCGCGTGCTGGACCGTTTGACGCAGCACCCGGCGCGAAGCGCCGGCCCCCGGCCCATAATGCGCGAGCACGCGGTCGAGCAAGACGACCTTGGAAGAGGCGTCATCGACTTCGCTGCGTTGCGCATTGTACGAACTCGTCGCCGAGGCGACCAATAACCCGAGAACGAGCCCGGCCATGGTGCCGATGATCCCCAGACCGGTTTGAAGCAGGTGCCGGGAATCCTCGCTCATATGATGTTCCGGCAGAGCGTTTCGAAGATGCATGCCGAGAAGCGCTCCACCGAACAGACACGCGAACGTGATCGAGCCAATTCCGATTGGGTTCATTCTGAGGTATGGTTTGCGGGCAGTCATCGATTATCCCTGAAACGCATTTCTGTCGAAGGCCGGCATGGGCGCCGGCAGCGAAAGCCCGGCCATGGCCATCCGAAAGAGCGAGTCGGCCTTCGATGTTTGGGTCGACTTCGCTTCGGTAGTTCTGATCTCGGCCGCCACGGTGCTGACGGCGTGGTGCGGGTACGAGGCGGCTCGATGGACCGCATTGGAATCAAGGCAGTACAACGAATCTTCCGCCCAGCGGGTGGCTGCTGCCGTTGATTCCGGCCGCTTCAATACCCTTGAAGTCATCGACGTCGGCATGTTCCTGCAGTACGTGGGTGCCATCGCAGCGGGACGCACCGACGAAGAGACGTTCATCTATCGGCGATTCCGCCCCGAGATGAAGCGCGCGGTGGACGCGTGGCTGGCGACGAAACCGCGCACGAATCCGGCGGCGCCGGCTTCTCCGTTTGCGATGCCGCAATATAGCTTGCGTACCGCCAGGGATGCTGCGCGGTTAGACGCGCTCGCGACGGCGAACTTCGAAGAGGCCACGGCTGCCAACGAACGGGGCGACACGTACGTTCGCCTAACCGTGATCTTTGCCGCGGTGTCGTTCCTTGCCGGCATCAGCACCAAGTTCCGATTCCCAAGCCATATCGTTATTGTCGTGACGGGCTTTGGAGTTTTGATTTTCGGCCTCATCCGGATGCTCGAGCTGCCGATTCGCTGAATGGCTATCGCGGTTGGTATTTGAATCCCGCCGCGCGCAACTGGTTGAGCCGAGAGAGCACTTGCGGTTTTGGTTCGAAAAAAACGTCGAGCGTCGCCCAAATGCCACCATACCGGCGTGACTGGAGCAGGTACTCCTCGATGTTTACTTGGTTCATGAGGCGCCGGCCGATGGCGTTGATGAGCAAACCTCGAAAGCCGGTCGGCGAAAGGGTCGCACCATAACGATCGCGTGAGTAGGTGCGAACCCTCTCCAGCGGATTATGCAGCCACTTGAGCGCGGAAACGTAAGTGAGCAGCATCTCGTTCCACACAGCCGTTTGGTTGAGCCGGATCGCTCCCAAATTCGTGGCCAAGGGTGAACGCTACGACGTCCGCCGTCTTTTGCACGTCGATCTCGAATATATTCTGGTGCAGGACGATGTAGTTCTCGCGCCACGACGAGTAGGTTTTCGAGAACGGCGCTATGCTGCCCCCGGAGACAAAGAGCTCGGGGATGTCGGCCATTCCCAACCTGCGGCAGTGGTCCTCGAGAATCGCGTAGACTTCCGGAAACTGCTCCGTCGAAAGCCGCACGGAATTGCCGCGGACCGACGCTTCGCGCCGATTTCGCCGTAGCACGAGCAGCGGTATGCCGACGAGTGCCGTGATCGCAAGGAATCGGAGAAGGGTCACTTCCTTGCTTAGAAACGGATACGGCTTGAGCCACCCGGGATCGTGCACGATGAGCGTAACGGCCCCGGCCATAAGCACAAAGTTGAGGACGACCAATCCTACGAAGATCAACCGCTCGTGCGGATGCCGCAGCGTCGATTCGTCGATGCGCTCGCCGGTCACCTACTGCGTATTGCGCTCCGATTGGGCGGACCGGCCGAGTTCTGCTTGGAGGCCTTCACCCAGAGTCTTGCGCGCCTTTTCTCCAGCGTCGAGTCCCGCCGGTTCCCACGGCTCCCACTCTTCCCAGCCAAGGAATTGCGAGAGCAAACGGAATCCGAACCCCACGACGAACGCGATCGCCGTCGACGCGATGACCGGCAATCCCGACTGGTCGCATACGACGTAGGCGATTCCCGTCAGCGCGGCAGACGTTACGAAGAACTCACCGCGGACGAGCTGTTTGGGAACCACGTTACAGGCGATGTCGATGATCCAGCGTCCAGCGGTGGTAGCGATTATGCCGATGATGACCGCCGCTGCATATCCCAAGTGGGCCCCGAGCGCGGCTTGAGCGCCGACGATCGCGTACCATGGCAGCGAGAACGCCGTCATGAACTGAAAGAGCCCGTCCTTAAACTTCAGCTCGCCGTAGTAGTCGACGAGCAGCGCTATCGTTGCAGCTACGAGACATACGACGATGTACCATGGATTTTCGAGCGGCGCTGGAACCTTGTTTACCAGAACGTCGCGCACGATGCCGCCGCCGATGCCGCCGGCATAGGCCAGAATTATGACGCCGGCGACGGTAAAGTGTTTGTAGTGGTCCGGCCGACGCGCGAGCAGCGCGCCGTTAAACGCGTTGGTGCTCGCCGCAATTAGCGAGATGTAGTCGAGCGTCCCGAGCGTCCAGAATCCAAACTTGGAAAGAATCAGCGGTGTCATGCCATACTCCTTACGCTGCGGCGGCCTGCGAGGCCGTCCGGATGAAGTAGACGCGAAAAACGAGAGTGACGAGAACCTGGATGATGAAATAGGTTAGCACCGTTGGGGCGACCAGCGTGCCGGGGAAGGTCGCGGTCGCAATGACCGCGCCCGTACCGACATTCCGAAGCCCGGTGGCGATGCTGAGCGTTCGCCGATGCTGGACCTTCGGCCCCCCGAGAATCCAGCCGGTTACGACGGAAAGAAGCACGAGAACCGCCATCGCCAGCATGCCTCGCGAGCCGTAGACGGAAGTGACGGCCTTTGCCAGTAGTGGGAAGAGAATCACCAGCAACGCTACGAGCCCGACAAGGAAGAGGAGAAAAAGCGGGCGCCGCAATGTCGCCGCGAGCTTTGGAGCGCGGCTGACGATCAGCAGCCCGATCAGCAGCGGTACGAGTTGGAAACCGATGAGCGTAACCAGGATCCGTCCGAAGGGAATACTCCCCGCAGCCTCCTCCGGCGCGATGAGCCCGGCCCCAAAGATGAAACGAGCGCTCGGGGGAATCGTGACGATCGAGAGCGCCGGCATGATGAACGCAAGCGTGGCCGCGAATCCGAGGCTGCCGCCGAGCTTGCGCCCCGCGGCCCGAACCAAGAACGGAACGCCCGGTGCGAGCGCCATCAGCACGAGTCCGATCGCGATATACTCATCGAGGTGCAGCGCACGAGCGAGCAGTACGGCGAAAACAGGAACGACGATGAAGTTGGCAAGGAGCGCGCGGGCGAGCAAGCCATAATTTTTCAACGCTGCCACCAAGTGCTCGACGTTAATCTCGAGCCCGGCGCTTAGCATCACCGAGACCAGCGTCACGATTGCCGCGATATTTTCCGGTTTCATCAGCGCGCCTCCTCAGCCAGAGAGTGAAGTGCTTCGTGATCTAGGCGAGACTCGCCTTGCCGCTTTTAATGGGGCATAAGGTAGTTCGATGCCGTCGATTTCCGCCCGTTTCCGACCGCTCCGCTAGCAAAACAATCCGTTGCCAAGGCGCCAAAGAGTGGTCGCATGTTTTCCCAGTTCTGATGTCGGCCTTTTGCGTTTTTTGGATAGCATATGCCGTCACGTGAGTGCTACGGTGGACCCTCTAAGGCAGGCTCTCTCTGAACGAGGTACCTGTCGGACTTGCTCTAGCTAGTAGACCTGGAAATAAACCATCAACTTTTCGCTCGCGTTTGCGAGAAAGGAGCCGCCTATGCCTGCTCAAGGTGCACCCAATATCGTCGCCATTATGGCCGACGATATCGGCTGGTTTAACATCGGTGCTTATCATCAAGGAATGATGGCGAGCCGAACGCCGAATCTCGATCGGCTCGCCGCCGAAGGAATGCGCTTCACCGACTACTACGCGGAGGCCAGTTGCACTGCCGGCCGCGCCAACTTTATCACGGGCGAGCTGCCAATACGCACGGGCTTGACGACCGTCGGCCAGGCGGGTGCCAAGGTCGGAATGCCGGCCGAAGCGCCGACCATCGCGACGGCGCTGCGAGCGATGGGCTACGCCACGGGCCAGTTCGGGAAGAACCATCTCGGCGACTTAAACGAATACCTGCCGACGGTTCACGGTTTTGACGAGTTCTTCGGCTATCTCTATCACCTCGATGCCATGGAAGACCCGGCACACCCAAACTATCCGCAAGATCTTAAAGATAAGATCGGCCCGCGCAACATGCTGCATTGCTGGGCAACCGACACCGACGATGCGACGGTCGATCCGCGCTGGGGCAAAGTAGGGAAGCAGCGGATCGAAGACGCGGGGACGCTCTACCCCGATCGTATGGAAACCGTCGACGACGAGATCCTCGACCACGCCGTAAAATTCATCGACAAAGCTAAAGCGAGCAACAAACCATTCTTCGTTTGGCTCAACCCGACGCGCATGCACGTGGTAACCCATCTCTCGCCCAAGTACCAAGCCATGCGCACCGCGGAAAACGGCTGGTCGGAGTCGGAAGCCGGAATGGCGCAGCTCGACGACATCGTCGGCTCCGTGATGCAGAAGCTCAAGGACGACGGCCTCGACGAGAACACCATCGTGATGTTTACCACCGACAACGGTACCGAGAACTTCACGTGGCCCGATGGCGGGCAGACGCCTTTTGCCGGCGGCAAAGGTACGGTCCTCGAAGGCGGATTCCGCTCGCCGTGCATCGTGCGCTGGCCAGGCAAAGTCCCTCCGGGCAAGGTTGAAAACGGAATCTTCTCGGGTATGGATTGGTTCCCAACGTTCGTCGCCGCAGCGGGGAACCCGAATATCGCCGACGAGCTCAAGAGCGGAAAACAGCTCGGCGACCGGACCTACAAAGTGCACCTCGACGGTTACAATCAGATGGATCTCATTACCGGAAAAGGCCCGTCGAACCGGCACGAGATCTTCTACTTCGCCGAAGGCACGCTCGGCGCGGTGCGCGTTAACGACTACAAATACCGCTTCGTGGATCAGCCGAATGGCTGGCTGGGCGGGACGGTCAAGGTCGATTGGCCGATCCTGGTTAACCTGCGGCTCGACCCCTTCGAACGGACCGGCATGAGCGGTTCACTGAACTACTACCACTTCTTCGTCTACCAGTTCTGGCGGTTCGTGCTCGTGCAAGAGGTCGTGGCGAAGGTGGCCCAAACCGCGATCGAGTTCCCACCAATGCAGAAGGGCGCCTCATTCAACCTGGAAGAGGTCAAAGCCCAGATCGCAAAGGCTGCGGCCGCACACGCCGCGGGCTCGTAATCGATATCGCTCTAGAAGCGGGTGCCTTTGGCGCCCGCTTCCATTTTGCAAAGCCGGTCAGACCTCGGCGTAACCGTAGATCAGCGCAGTTTTGGTCGTGCCGTCGAACAGCTGGGCTTCGAGTGGCGCCTGAATCTCCTTAAAAAACGTGTCGGCGGCTTCGTGAGCCTTCTGCTCTTTGCCGGCTTCGCCGCGCATGTGGTACGACCAGCCAAACTCCGCAACCAATACGTCCATTTTGTCGGTGGCCGGGCGCGTCCAGACCGCAAGATCGGCGTGGGCGACCGCGTTTTTCCCGAACGTAAAGATTCCTAGCCGCGCTCCAATCTCCAGCACCCGCGCATTATTCACCGCTTTAACGTGCTGGGCTGGGTCGAGGTCGAGGGCTTTGAGGCCGGGGAAGAGCTCGATAATCCGTGACATCGGCAGTTCGAAGTTCACAACCGGGTAGTAGGCAATGTAGTTATTCGAAAAGATGCTCTTTATCGTTTTCGGAGCGTCGCCCCGAATGATCTCCTCTTTGAACTTCATCTTGACCGTCAGGTCCTGCATCGACGACGTTACGTCGAAGTCGGCCGATTCCCTGAAGTCGGGAGAGCGCCGTTTGAACGTTACTTCCCACGTTTCGTCCGGCCACCCGCTCGACCGGTCGCGCCGAAGCCGCAGAATGATGTGGTTCTTGCGGAACACTGCATCCGGCGTATCGAAGAATCGCACCTCGCGAAGCTCGGAATCGACGCGATCGAATCCCTCGTACTCGGCTCCGAGACCGTCGGCTATTTTTGCCAGTTGGTTGTTGAACTCGAGCACCGACCGTTTTGTTTGGAACTGGTCCGGCTTGAGCAGAAGCTTGAACTCGCGGGCTGTAATTGTACTTGCCATAGTGCGGACGTTACGCGGTGAGCTAGGGGATGCCTTGCCCGCGTGAGTAAGAAGGGCGAATCGCATGACTCGCAGAGCGGTAGGTTTTGGGCCCGGCCTCGTCTCGGCTGCATCCGATGCCGATCCGACGACGGTGGCGAGCTTGGCCATCGTAGGTGCGGCTACCGGATACGCTCTCTCCTGGTTGGTGTTGTTGCTACTGCCGATGATCGCGGTCGTTCAGAGCATCGCCGCGGCAATCGGCGCGATCTCTACGACAAGCATCCAGGGCGCGATCCGGCGGCATTACGGCCTGACGTGGGCGTTGCTGGCCCTGGTGGCCATCTTGGTGGTCAACATCATGACGCTGAGCGCCGACCTCGAGGCCGGCGCGGAATCGCTGAAGCTTCTCACCGGCATATCGCGAGATTACTTCGTGCTTCCGTTTGCCGGCGCGGTCGCGTGGCTTCTCGTGTCGCGATCCTACTTGCACGTCGAGCGTTTTCTCTCGTTTCTTCCTTTGATCTTCATTTGTTATGGGGTAAGCGCCGTACTTGCAAAGCCCGATTGGGGCGTACTTGCGCGCTCGCTTGTGATTCCACATTTCGAGTTTAGCGTTCCGGTCGCGACCGGAGCGCTCGCGCTGCTTGGTACCACGCTGACGAGCTACGTCTACTATTGGGAGTCGATCGAGGTGTCGGAGCGCGGGACGTTACCGTCAGAGGCCGGTTCGATGAAGGCCGATGCCGCCTGGGGAGCGTTGGCGCCCGGGGTTTGTTTTTTGTTCATTCTCGTCGCGACGGCGGCGACGCTGGGCAAGACTCATGCGCCCGTTCAAACTGCGGCCGATGCTGCGGCCGCGCTCGCGCCTTTGGCCGGCGGATCGGCCACGGGTCTGTTTGCGATTGGATTGTTCGCCTCGGCCGTTATCGCGGTTCCGGTTCTCGCCGGAACCAGCGCCTATGTGGTGACGCAGACGTTCGGCTGGCGCGGCAGCCTCGACGTTCCGGTCGGCCAGGCCCGAGTCTTCTATGGAGTCCTTCTTGGATCGCTGGGAGTATCGGCCGCGTTTGCGTTTGTGGGATTCTCTCCGATCGCGCTGCTCTACTGGGCCTCTGTGGCGGGCGGTTTGGCGACGCCGCTAACGTTATGCTTCCTCGTTGCGATTGCGCAAAACCGCGACGTCATGGGCGAGAATCGGATCCATGGTTGGCTCGCGTTCGCCGGCTGGGCCGTAACGATCTTCGTGAGCGCGTCGTGCGTGGCGTTCCTTGCGGTGACGATTCGCAACGCCTAAGACGGCCGTACCGTGAAGTCAGGCAGCCAACCTCGCATGACGTGGAACAAAAACGCGGTGCTGATGCCGAAGAGCAGCAAGCCGTCGATGGACTCGATCGCCCCCATCATAAGCCAGTGATGCTGCAAAACCAAATCTGACGTGCCGCGAGTCGTCAGCGAATCGATCGAATAGAGCATTGCGTCCGCCGGGTTCTCGACCGCGCCGAGATGGAGGTATGCGGTCGCCCAAATCGAGCACTCGATGGCATGAGCGATGGCCAGCAACCACGCGACGGCCACGATCACGATGACTGAGCCCGCGGTAGTATTAAAGAGAGGGTGTTTCCCGCCCGTCTGCGCGATTCGAAGCTTGCGCAATCCTACGGCGGCGAGCACGACGCAACTCACGTGCAGCGCGACGGTGCACGCAATGAGCGCGATGCCCCACGCCCAACTTTCGCCCCAGGTAAACCAGCCGTTTTGCATCAAGACGGCACGACGGCTGCAGAAGTATCGAGCACGATTTGGTCCCATCGCCAGAGCTGCTGAAAGAAGGCGCGCGCGAGATCCAAATCGCTCCTCCGGCCGCAGATCTCCGCGATGGTGCGTTCGCCATCGACGGCGGTGAGCAACTCTTCTTCCCGCGCGTCGATCGGCAGATAAAGATCGGTATAGGTGTGATTGCGGTTGATCAGCACAGCCGCCGCCCCTGGCGGCAGCCGGTCGCGCACGGCGATCGTGTCGGGCAGGCGAACGGGGACGTAGCGCAGCCAGGCATCGCCGTCGAAGTTGACGGACGCGTTTTCAGTGCGGTCGAGTCTTTCCTGAAAAGCGATGAGCTGTGACGGACCATCGTTCCGCGGAAGAGTTCGATAGCGGCGTATTGCGCTTCGTGCCGTTAGTTCGACCAGTCTTAGAGTGATGCGGCGCGGACGCAAACGCGCCGCACCACGGAAGGTATGGCGCTTGGCGCACCCAGCGCCCGAACGACAAGCCGGCGCGCTCGAGGAAGTCCATCAGTTGCGGGACGGAGTAGGAACGGTCCGTGGGATGGAGCAGCGCATCGGCCAACGCCGGCGCGATCTGCGAAGTCGGGCGAGTTGCGCAGCAGGGGCGCGAGCGGATGGTCCGGCGGAAGCGCCTTGAGGCTCGCGGCCAGGTCGCGAATTTCGGCTTCGGTCTGGCCGATGCCAAGGCGCCGGCAGTACTCCTGCAGCATGTAGACGCCCGCGCGGCCGTAGGGCGCGTAGACCATCAGCATGCATCGCGCCGGTCGGAGCGAGCACATCGCGCAAAGCGTGCAGACCCGCATCGGGATCCGGCAAATGGTGCAGCACGCCGGTAGAGACGACGTGATCGAAGGATTGCCCGAGCTCGCCGGCGCGCTCGACGGGCAGCTGACGCACCTCGAGATTGTCGAGCGCGTATTTGCGTTTCAAGCTCTTGCGTGAACGCGATGCTCGTCTGCGCTGACGTCGATTCCGACGATCTGCGCGCGCGGCCAGCGCACCGCGTAGTGAGCAGCCTGGGTAGTGCCGCAGCCGGCCACCAGGATGCTCCGGTCGTCCCGGTAGGGTTCGGCCGGCCAAAAGAGATGCGAGTCGGCGCGCCGCCGCCGGTCGTCCCACGACCGGCGGTACGCTTCCAAATCGTCCGACGGGCGGCGGGTAGGGATGACGTTCGTAAAAGTCGCTGACTTGTGCGGCGACGGCGCGGCCTCATCGGCGCCAAGAGCCTTCCGTACCGTCGTTCGACTCGGTATGAAGGCTTCGGAGCGAGGCATCTTAGCCGTGCGGCGTTTTCACCTGTTCCATCACTGAGTCGAGGTTGAACGAGGCAGGTTTCTGCCGCGGCGGGAATTTGTCGAAGTCCTCGATCTGTCCGGCGATCACCGCCTGCATCATGTACATCTGCGGCACGTGATCGACCATCCAGTCCCAGTAGGTGTTCGAGTTGAAGTCGGCTCGCTCGAACGGATCGCGGCGTAAACTCACGATGTGCGGAAGCCGGAGCTTTACGAACGGCTCTGCCCATTGCTGCATCGTGATTGGCGCGTTGCACGGACAGATTGAACTTCCAGTCGCCGACCCGTACCGCGATGACGTCGCCGTCGTCACTGAAGTACACGATCGCCTTTCTCGGGCTTTCTTTCGCCTGTCCGGAGAAGTACGGGATCATATTGTAGCCGTCGAGATGGACGTTGAACTTCTTGCCGCCCACCGTGCAGCCGTCGAGAAGTTGCTTCGTGACGTCCGGATTGCCGGCCGCCGCCAGCAGCGTCGGGAACATGTCGATGTGCGAGACGATGCCGTTGAAGACCGATCCGGGTTTGATCGTGCCGGGCCAGCGCATAAAGCATGGTACGCGCCAGCCGCCTTCCCAGTTGGAGTCCTTCTGTCCGCGGAACGGAGTGTTGGCGCCGTCCGGCCAGGTGTCGTTCTCCGGGCCGTTGTCGGTGGAGTACATGACGATCGTGTTGTCGGCGATGCCCAGCTCGTCGAGCTTGTCGAGCATCATGCCGATCTGTTCGTCGTGCACGACCATGCGATCGCTGTACGGATCCTGGCCGCTCTTGCCGATATTCTTTTCGGCGACGTGCGTCCGGAAGTGCATCGCGGTCGAGTTGTACCAAAGGAAGAACGGCTTGTCGGCCTTCGCCTGCTTCTCCATCCACTCCAGAGCTCTCGCGGTGATCTCCTCGTCGACAGTCTCCATGCGCTTTTTGGTGAGCGGACCGGTGTCTTTGATCGTCTTGCTTTCCGACGCGCCCCCAGCGCGGGTCGACGGTAGCATCGTCGACGTCAGTCGCTTTGCAATGCAACACGCCGCGCGGCCCAAACGCCGCTAAAAAACGCGGGTCCTTGGGGTAGTCTGGCAGCTCGGGCTCTTCCTCGGCATTGAGGTGGTATAGGTTGCCGAAGAACTCATCGAAGCCGTGCACGGTCGGTAAGAACTCGTTGCGGTCGCCGAGATGGTTTTTACCGAACTGTCCAGTCGCGTAACCTTGCGGCTTGAGCAGCTCGGCGATGGTCGGGTCTTCCGGCTGGAGGCCGACCGTGGCTCCGGGCATGCCTACCTTCGTCAGACCCGTGCGGATCGGGTTCTGGCCGGCGATGAAGCAGGCGCGACCTGCGGTGCAGCTCTGCTGGGAGTAATAGTCGGTAAAGAGGCCGCCTTCGTTGGCGACACGGTCGATGTTCGGGGTTCGGTATCCCATCATGCCGTTGCTGAACTTGCTGATGTTCCAGATGCCGATGTCGTCGCCCCAAAGGATGAGGATGTTCGGTTTCTTGGCGGGCATTTATCGAAGCCTTTCTCGGTTTGGCTTGCTTGCTAGCTTAAAAGATTAAAATACCGAAGCCATCGGCTTCGATCGCTCGAATAGCATACTCCGAACGAATGGTCGCGTTCTATCCCGTAAGCGCAAGACTGGAAACGAGAGTAGCCTTCCTAGTGCCTGTTATTGATTGCCAGCTGCGCCGGCTTCAGACAACATGCTCGGCGGATTCGGCGGTCGCCGACGTGACGCCGGGAAGAGCGGCGATCTCGCTACGAATCCTCTCCGAGACGCCGTCGTCGCGCCCGGGCCTGCTCAAATTAGCGACGATCTGAACGGAACCGTCGCTGGGAGCAGATGTGTTCAGCTCGGCCAGCGTGAGCGACGTTTTTCCGACCTCGTCGAAAATGCATTCGCGTACGGACCTTTGCGCCTGCACGGCACACGTCACGCGCAGAAGGTACACGGTTATGAAGTTCTCCGCAGCCGGGCGAGGTATCCGTGAAATGCCACTCGCCAGCGGCGGCCCAAAGGCGTTGACGGCAACGATGACGCCCGCCCCGACTGCCCCCTGCAATTCGAAACCGCTGCCGACCATGGCGCCGACGGCGGCAGTCGCCCAAAGCGTGGCCGCCGTCGTTAGTCCCCGCACGTCGAGTCCTTGCCGTAAAATAACGCCGCCAGCGAGGAAACCGATGCCGGTGACGACTTGCGCGGCCACGCGCCATGGGTCCGATACTACTCCGCCCAGTCCGGGAAGCGCGCAGAACAGCGCCGCGCCGACCGCCACGAGGGTCATCGTGTGCAAACCGGCCGTCCGTTGCCGCCACTGCCGCTCGAATCCGATCGCCAAACCAAGGGCGGTTGCGATCGCTAACCGCGTAAAGAAGACTCCATCCGGTAGCCCGTGCGCCCAGGTCTGCATCAATCCGTACTCATCCTCGAGTTTGTTCGCCGTGAACGTCGCGCTGCCCACTTGTGGGAAACGCCGGAGGCTTGGCATCAAACTCTTTCGGTTGGCGGCAGGGCGAGCGTCCGTAGGACCGGGCCTTTACCGATATCGCCGGGATAGCCGCGCGTCTAATCGCGCGCTCTAGGAAGTTGGAGCATGTTAAGCTCCCTTCTCATCATTTTAACCAACCGAAGGTAGCATCTTGAGGTATGCCAGGCCGAATCGGAGGAGCCTTGGTGCCGCAGTCTGTCACCTGGACCCAGATGGAGCCGGGCTCTTTTCAGTCCGAGCATCGCATTGTGACCCTCGACGCAATGCGGGTTGGCTGGCATGGCTCGAACCTCGGATTTAAGCTGGAGGCCCATCTCAAGCCCAGGAGGTCTGTAATTGGGATTCTTGCGAGCGGCTCGACGTGCGCTCGTTGGTTCGGAACCGGCGTGGGCGAGGGTCACGTCGGCGCCTCGGGGGCGTCAATTTGGTTGAGCACCGTGGGACCGTCGGCGTTCCTTTCCGTGACGATCGATGCGCGCCGGCTTGCGCGTGACTTCCCGAACTCGCCCGACGCGCGGATATTAATGGAAAGCGCCGGCGACGTTTGGCTCGAACGCAACGACTTTTTTGCAAAGCGGCTTCGCGAATATCTGCAATGGCTGTCGCGCGACTCCACGAAATCGATGGGCTTTCTGCGACGCGTTACGACGCGCGCGTTGGTTAAGCGCGCTCTGCTGCCGCTACTGGCCGACGCTCTCGCCGGCCGCCACGGCACAACCGCGGAGCGGTCACCATCGCTCAACCGCCGCGTCGCAGCGGTGCGAGTCTGCGAAGCCTACATGCGCGAGCATTTGGATAAAACCGTGACGCTCGTGGATCTGAGCGAAGTTTCGGGCTTGCGCTTGCGTTCGCTCATCAACGCCTTCCAAGCGGTCACGGGCTGCAGTCCGATGGCCTACTTCAAACGAGAACGGCTCGGCGCGGTTCGGCAAGCGCTTCAGCGCCCGCAACCAACGCGAACTCGAGTGATCGATGTAGCGACCGCATGGGGCTTCTGGCACATGGGGCATTTTACCGCCGACTACCGTGAGATGTTCGGAGAGTCTCCGTCGGAAACGCTGCGGACTTCGTAGAGATCGCCACACGCGGAGCTGAGAATTTCGTCGGCAAAGGCTCGGCGAGCGTGGGCAGCGCGGTCGTTTGCGTCCGACTCCAGCTCGGAGAAGACCGCTTTCATATTTTCCAATAGGCTGGGAACTTCATAGCCGGCGAGTCGCCAGCGGCGCCGTAGATCTCGGTCCAGCTCCTGGAGAAAGGCCGGGTCGAGTTCGTTGCCGGCACTGAAACGATCGGCGCACGTCGAACGGCGAGCTTCTGCCAGTTCGGCCTCAAAAGCATCGCGATTGGTCCAGATGGCTCTCCCGTTTCGGAAGATTTGGATGACGCCTAATCCTCGCCGGCGCAGCTCCTCGTGCTCCCACTCGCTCTCATCTTGCGATCGCGCCATTGCGGCGCGCACCGTCACCTCGAGAATGCGAGCCGAGAGGCGATCGTATTCGACGTCCTCCGCGATGCTGACGGACTGTTCGATGCGGGCCGTATACCTGGCTGGCGCGTTGGCGGCCATGATCCGATGATAGCGCCGAAAGCAAAGCGCTGCTGTCCCATTAACGCAATCGGCCGGCCGGCCATAGATTTTGCGTCTTTGGGATAGACGCTACCCTCGCTCCCCGGTAGAATCGAGCGCGATGAATGCTTTAACTACCACGCGACGTCTTGCGGCGTCGGCCGTTCTGCTAATTGCTGCCTTCGCAGGTGCGACATCTGTCGTTTTGGCGCAGGATACGACGGCGCCGACGCCCGCTCCGGTGGCGAGCCCGACGCTCATGGACAGGCAGTACGACGGGCAGACGCATATAACGCTCGCGCCCTACCTTTGGCTACCCACCCTGCACGGAACGTTCCAATACACCGTTCCGAACTTGCCGCGGCAAGCGGGGCACACTGGATTGTTCGACTTTCAGACTACGCCGAGCGATTATGTCTCGAAACTAAACTCGGCCGTGATGGGAGCGCTCGACATACGCCAGGGTAACTTCGACGTCTTCGGAGACTACATCTACGCGAACGCGACTGCCAACGCCGGCCAAACCGCGGTGATCAGCGGGCCGTTGGGCAGGCGTCCACTTCGGCTCGATCTTAGTACGTCGGCTCGGATTGCGTCGCGGATTTGGGAGGCCGCCGCAGGCTACACGTTCGCACGGGGTCACGACGCCGATTTAGGCATCTTCATGGGCCTACGTCAGACGCCGATAAACCTGACGTTGGGCTATGATGCCTCAATCTCGGGCAAGCGGGGAACGCTCGCAGCAAACGGCACCGTTCTCGCTTCGACGCTAACGAACGACGTTATCACCGGGCTCCGGGGGAAGGCGTTCTTCGGAGACGGCCATATCTTCGTGCCGTACTACATTGACATCGGAACGAGTACCGGCGCGAATAATCAGACGTGGGAGGGCATGACCGGGGCCGGCTACGCATTTAACCACGGCCAAACTCTGCTGTTGACGTATCGGACTTTAAACTACTTCGGGTTTGCTCCCAACGTTGCCGTTGAAAAGTTCAACATGAGCGGTCCGCTCTTCGGATATACCTTCAACCTCTAAGAACCGCCGGCATTACAATGGCGAGCGCACGGTCGCGCTCGCCATTGTCGCGTCTTAGAGTCTTTTATTGAAGGACGCGTTGACCGACGACGCGGCCCACGGCCGGCGTCGTGTCTGCTCCGTTGCCCCATACGGCGTTGAAGCTGTTGTTGTCGCCGTTGAACCAGAACGAGAACCAGCCCTTACCGTCCGGGCCGACCCACGTCGCTCTGACCTTGTCCTTGGTCCGGAACTTGCCGTTGATCACGATGGCGCCGCCGACGTGGCAGACGACCGTTACGCCCGATTCCTTGCAGCTCATCGGCCCGAGGAAACCGCCGGCGTTGCCGGCTCCGGCAAGATTCCACTTTCCGGCAGCCGTGATCGGCGACGGCGGCAGAACCTTATTGCCGACGAACGAGCCGTTGGCTGACCGCCCGTTGTAGCCCCACGTACCGTTGAAGCTGTGACCGTTGGGCGTGACGTAGATCGTCAGCCAACCGGCGCCGCCCGGACCGTGCCATTTTCCGTTGATTTGGGTGTCGTTGACGAAGGTACCGGTGTATCCATTCCCGGTCTTTGCACTCGTGCCGACGATGCCCATTCCCGACTGGGTTATGGTGAGGTTCCCAGTCGTGGTGCCGTTGGCACCGGTCTGTTGAACGACCCAGGATCCCGTGAGGCTCGGTGGGGCCGCCATCGCCGGTGCGATCGAGAGCGCCGCAATTGCGAAGCCGCAAATTACTGAAGTAGCAAGACGTTTCAAAAAAAGATCTCCTTGTGTGTGCGCGGCCAAATCGCGGCCCGCGCGGGCAAAGCAGGTATTTGCCTGCTTCGTGGACCTAGGCGAGCATCCCCGCTCTCCAGGAGCCGGCTTATTGCGCTTCCTTCAACAGCTGGCCGATGTCTATGCCGCGCTTGACCGGCCAGAGGAGGCTCCATACGACTTTCAGGTTCGTCTGCGGCGAGCTAAGCGGGCGCGTTATGTAGGTATAGTACGACACGGCGAGCGACATCAACTGATCGCCGTCCTTGAACGTTCTCGCAACGCCGCCGCCGAGCGGAACGGCCCACTTATTCTGCGCGGCGCTCCAGTTGGCCGTCATGATCGGCGAGGTCGATAGCGCCCAGCCGTTCTTGAGGTTGTAGTTGACAAAGGGTTGAAGCAAGAACGTATTGACGGCGGGCCGCGACGACTGTCCGGCAAACGACCAAAGCCGCGTTGCCAACGCTCCCAACACAAATTTTCCCGGCATAATTAAGGCGACCGCATCGGGACCGGCCGACCATTTGCCCGACGTGAACAAGGCCGGCGAACCTGTCGGAACTTGGAAGATTGGCCCGACGCCCCAGATGAGCTGATTCGGTTTGGTTTTTGGCGCAAAAAAGAACTGCTCTTGCGTATCGCCGATTCCGAACGTTGAAGGGCATCCGTTCGGCGACAGGCAGACCGTTGGAGGCGCGGCCGAAGGCTGATTAATAATCGGAAATATCGTGCGCGCAATCAGCGTCATGCTCGGAGAGAGCATGATTGGTATGACGGGCTGCACGTTGAGATTGTACTGAAGGCGCGCGTACGGACCCACGCCGTAGTTGAAGTTGTTTTGGAACGGAACGACGGTGATGTTGCCGACGGGATTCTGCGACGTCTTGATGATCGCCAGCCGGAGCGCTTCTTGCTGCGCCGGCGTGAGTTTGCTTGCGTCGAATCCGCCGGTGCTCGAGTCGGGCGCGGCCGCCGGCGCTTGCGCGATTGGGCTCGGCGAGGGCTCGGGTTGCGCGCAAGCCGCAACCGGCATTGCGAATGCCGCGAATAGCGCGGCGGCGAGGATCAGGCGGCCAGTCGGAGCGTTCATACTCGGACAGTTTACGACGGGGATTCACGGCGCGGTATCCCAAAAACGCAACGGGCCTCCCGTCGAAGGAGTATCGTGGGCGGAGCGAGGAGGCTCCTCAATGATGATTCGACGGTACTTAACCGCGGCGCTGCTCGCAGCCGCTATCTCTCCGCTTCCCGCGTCGGCCGCGCTCGCGACCGGGACGAAGGCACCCAATTTTACGCTCCAGGCAAGTCAAGGCGGAAACGCCTTTACCTTTGACCTGGCGGATTCACTCAAGAAGGGGCCGGTCGTGCTCTACTTTTATCCGGCGGCGTTCACGACGGGCTGCACGATCGAAGCCCACGAGTTTGCCGATGCGATCGACCAATACAAGGCGCTCGGAGCGACGGTCATCGGCGTTTCGCACGATCCGCTCGACAAGCTGCAAAAGTTTTCCGTTAGCGAGTGCCGCAGCAAGTTTGCCGTCGCGGCCGATACCAACGGAACGGTCATGAAAGCCTACGACGCGGTACTCGAACAGAACCCGAAATATGCGAATCGCACGTCGTACGTGATCGCTCCCGACGGAACGATCGTTTACACGTACACCAACCTCGATCCGTCGTTGCACGTGCAGAACACCTTGAACGCCCTCAAGGCGTACGCCGCGGACCACGCTCCCGCCACGACGCCGTCGCCCTAGACCACTAGACGGCGTCGTCGTTGGCGAAGAGCTGCTGCGAGCGCGGCAGCCGTTTGCTGATTCCCGGCGTATCGAGCGCGGTAACGCCGCGCGGCACGACGTCGATCGGCGGAAGCTCGGAGAGTTCCTCGCCCAAGAGTGACGCCTCGTCCTTCAGCTTGCGCCCCTGGGGAAGCAGCTTCGTTTCGTAGGAGCCGACCGCGCCGTTGAACGCATTGACGGAGCGCTCGAGGTGTTTGCGCACCTCAGCGAGATGCTCGGAGAACTTCAGCGCGCGCTCGTAGAGCACGCGGCCGATCGTCGCGATTCGCTTCGCGTTCTCTTCTTGCCGTAGCGCCTGCCAGCCCATCGCGAACGTTCGCAGCAGGCTGATCAGCGTCAACGGTCCGGTAATCAGGACCCCTTTGTCGAGCGCGTATTCGATCAACGCCGGGTCTTCGTTGCAGGCCGAGCTGACGAAGGCTTCACCGGCGACGAACATTACGACGTAGTCGGCGGAGCCTTTTGCGGTCTGATACCCGCGGCGCGCGAGCGCATCGACGTGATCGCGTAAGGCTCGAGCGTGCTGCTTGACGAGCCTCTTTCGCGTCTCGTCGTCGGCCGCTTCGAGCGCGGCCTGCATCGAATCGGTCGGCGCTTTCGCATCGATGAAGACGCAGCGCTCGCCCGGCAGATTTACCGTCATGTCGGGACGGACACGCGCTTCCTCGAGCGCTACCGTCTGCTGCTCGGAGAAATCGCAGTACGCCAGCATGCCGGCTTTCTCGACGACGTTGCGCAGCTGCATCTCGCCCCATTTGCCGCGCGAGGCCGGATTGCGCAGCGCCGTTACCAGCGTCGAGGTCTGCGTGGTCAAGTTCGAGGTTGCCGTCTCCAGCTTGTCGGTCCGGCCCAGGAGCTGGTCGATCTGCTCCCGCAGGCTGCCCGCATCGCGCTGGCGCGTCGCCTCCAAGTCGGCGATGAGCCGGTCGAACTCGCCCAGCTTTTGCGTGACCGGTGAGACGAGCTCGCCGACGCGTTCGCTCGCGCGCAGCGCCGTCGCTTCGCGCAGTTCGTTCTTCGCGCGCTCCAAAAGCGCTTCGATCGCCTTCTCTCCGGTGTGCTGGGTCTGTTCGAGCGTCGCGCGCAGCCCCGCGTTCTCCGCCCGTGCCGCCAGCCATCCGATCGCGGCACCGATAACGCCTCCGAAGAGGAAGAGCGCTACGGCAACTGCAGTGAGGCTCGCCATCGACTCTTCCTTTTGGCTAGCCGAACCGGCCGGACCTCGAATTTTGCAGGGAGACGAAAAGAGTTGACGGAGAGATGACGCGATGAACCGCAAGGACTTTCTCGCGGCTTCGGCAACTGCCGCCGCCGTCGTTCCCGGCGGCGCGCACTTGGTCGAGCGTCGCTCCGATTTCGACGCCGCGGCGTTCGCGAAGGCCGTCGGGCGCCCGGCCGAGATTCGTCAGGTCGTCGAGGCCGTCGCGTTTCGCCCGAGCATGCTCGTGAACGTGAAGAATGCCTTGAACGGACTTCAGTTCGGCTTTGGCTATCCCGCCGGCTCGATCGCCGTCGCGCTTGCGGGCCACGGTCCGTCGGCAGTCTACGCGTATGCCGACTCCGTTTGGAGCACCTATCGGCTCGGGGAGTTTTTCAAGCTGAGCGATACCGCGGGTGCGCCGGTCGTTTCAAACGTCTTTCTCACGCGGCGCGCGGACGTCGATCTTCGTGCCGATCCCGACGACGCCACAGGCATGTACCAGGACTCCTCGATCGAGATGCTGCAGAAGCGGGGCTTGATCGTCCTAACATGCCACACGGCGGTCGAAGAGCAGGCTCGCGCGATCGTCAGCCGAGGTTTCGCACCCGCCTCGATGAGCGCCGCAGAGGTGGCCGGCGACATTTTGACTCACTTGATTCCGGGTGCCGTCGTCGTACCGTCCATGGTGGCAGCCATCGCCGTTCTGCAAGCGACGTACGGGTACACGTACTTGACGCTGGTTCTCTGACATGTTGCTTCAAATGCGCGCGGCATTTTTTGCGGTAACATTCGTTTTAGCCGCGTGCGCCGGCGGCACGGCGCAAACGGCCTCGGCACCAACGGCCACGGCCGCGTACGATCCGAAGACGCTGCCGGCGGGACCGGTCGGCGAGTCGATCGCCGACGGACACGCCATTATCGTCGATACGCAACGCCTTATGAAGCCATACGTCCGCGCTCAAATGTCGTGCGCGGCCTGCCACATAGCGGCGGGCACGCAGCCGCGCGGTGGCAGCTTCATCGGCCTCTACAGCCGCTTTCCACAATGGAACAAGCGCGCGCACCGCGTGATTGCGTTGCAAGACCGCATCGCGGAGTGCTTCTTGTACAGCATGAACGGCAAGGCACCGGCCTATTCCAGCAAGGCAATGATCGCCGTCGTCGCCTATATCGCCTGGCTCTCCCGCGGGGTCCCGGTCGGCTCCAAACAACCGCAAGACGATCGCTATAGCGTGCCATTGCCGAAGGTTGCCGCGAACGTGGGCGACGGTGCCAAGATCTACGCAAGCAAGTGCTCGATGTGCCACCAGGCCAATGGAGGCGGCATCGGTGCCGCGGGATTTCCGCCTTTGTGGGGATCGCACTCGTTCAATAGCGGCGCCGGCATGGCGCACATCGACCGGATGACCGGCTTCATTCGCTACAACATGCCGCAGAACGCGCCGGGCTCGCTCTCGCTTTCCGAGTCCTACGACGTGGCCGCGTTCGTTCTGAGCCACGCCCGCCCAAACTTTGCCAAGAACGCTTTGGTCGTAACGGGCGCCTTGCCGGCGAAGTACTTCTAACGTAGGCCCCAGGCGCCGGAAAAGATAAAATGGACCCTGTTTTGGAAGGCACCCTGGTCAGCGTAACGCTTCCCGAAATGGGCGAGTCGGTTACCGAAGGCTCGATCGTCGAGTGGCGCAAGCGCGTCGGCGACTTTGTTGCTGAAGGCGATCCCCTCGTCGAGGTGACGACCGACAAGGTCGACGTCGAGGTTCCGGCGACCGTCTCGGGCGTCGTGACCCAGATTGCGGTGCGCGAAGGCGAGACGGTCTCGGTCGGCGCGGTACTCGCGCAGATCGACACGTCTCAGACAAACGGGGCGGCCGCTCGTCAGCCCAGCGCGGGCAACGGCGCACCGCCCGCGAAGCCGGTGCCTCCCCCAAGCGTTCCGGTCGCGGCTGCGGGCGAAACTCTCGCTGACCAACCGGCGCGACGCATCGCGCGGCAGCTCGACGTCGATCTCAAACTCGTTCGAGGGTCGGGCCCGAACGGCTTGATTCTGCGCTCCGACGTGGTCGAGCAGGCATCGCAAGCGCGCCGCCGTCCGGCCGCGGCAGTGACGCCGCTCCCAGCGCTGCCGCCGGGCACGAAAACAACGCCGTTACGCGGTCCGGCCGCTGCGCTGACCGGCTACATGGAGCAGAGTCTCTCGATCCCGACGGCCACGAGTTTTCGAACGATCGGGGTCGACGTGCTCGACGCTCGCCGCAAAGAACTGGGCGGCGCGATCAAAGCGGCCGGACGCACGGAGAAGGTCTCGTTCACGCATCTCATCGGCTACGCGCTCGTTGCGGCGGCGCGCGATCATCAGTTCATCACGTATTCGTTCCGGCGAGACGAGAGCGGCGCGCCCGTGCGGGTCGAGCCGGGCATTCATCTCGGGCTTGCGGTCGACAGCGAGCGCAAGGACGGCACGCGCTTCTTGATCGTGCCCGTCATCCGCAACGCCGGCGAACTGGATTTTGCCGCGTTTCGGACGACGTACGAGGAACTCGTCGCAAAAGCGCGCGAGAACAAGCTCGGCGCCGACGACATCGCCGGCGCTTCTTTCACGTTGACCAATCCGGGCGGCATCGGAACCGTTGCGTCGGTACCGCGCTTAATGCCGGGGCAAGGCGCGATCATCGCGACCGGCGCAATCGGCTATCCCGGCGGGTTTGCAAACGCCAACGAACAATCGCTGCGCCTTCTTGGCGTATCGAAGGTGATGCAAATCACCAGCACCTACGATCATAGGGTCATTCAAGGCGCGCAATCGGGTGAATATCTGCGCAGCGTCGACGAACTGCTGCAAGGCGCCGGCGGCTTTTACGAAGCGGTCTTCTCGTCGCTTGGATTGCAAGCGGCGCCGGTTGCTCAACTTCCATTCGCGCCGGCGGGCCCGGCGACGGCGCGCCCATCCGACGAAATGTTGCGCGCCGCGGCGGCCGGCATGGCGATCGTCTCCGCATATCGCCGCTACGGGCATCTTGCCGCAAATCTCGATCCACTCGGGACGGAGCCCGTCGGCGATCCGTCGCTGCAGCCGCAGACCTATGGTCTAACGCCCGCACTCCAGAGTGCGATTCCCGCCAGCGTGCTGCGCGTCAAGGTTCCCGGCAATACGTTAGCCGACGTGCTGCCACGTCTCCGGGAAACCTATAGCTCGACGATTGCCTACGAGATCGAACACATCTCCGACGCAACGCAACGCGTCTGGCTGCGCGATTACATCGAATCGGGAAGAGGTAAGTTCGAGCAGACGCCGCAGCGGCAGATCGAGCTGCTCGAGCGCCTGACGCGCGTCGAAGCCTTCGATCGCTACGTGCGCAAGACGTTCCTCGGTCAGAAGACGTTCTCGGGCGAAGGGCTCGACGTGATGGTGCCGATGCTCGAAGAGATGCTGGACATGTTGGCCGAGGACGGCGTGGCCGATGCCGTCCTCGGCATGGCGCACCGCGGGCGGCTCAACGTGATCGCTCATGTGGTGAACATGCCGTACGAAGAGGTGATGACCGAGTTCGAAGCGGCACAGTATCGCGGAACGGTTGGGGACGACGACGTGATGGGGGACGTAAAGTACCATCACGGCGCCACCGGAACGTTCACAACCTCGCGCGGGAAGAGCATCAACGTTACGCTCGCGCATAATCCCAGCCATCTCGAGGCCGTCGATCCGGTCGTTGAAGGTAGCGCACGCGCGCTGCAGACCGACCACTCGCACGGCGTGCCGGCATTCGACCGCAAACACGCCGTGCCGATTCTCATCCACGGCGATGCCGCATTTACCGGTCAAGGCATCGTCGCCGAAGTCTTCAACTTGCAATCGTTGCCGGGCTACGAAACCGGCGGCACGATCCACCTGATTGCGAACAACCAAATCGGGTTTACGACCGATCCGGACGACGCTCGCTCGACGCGGTACGCTTCGGACTTAGCCAAAGGCTTCGACGTCCCGATCGTGCACGTCAACGCCGACGACGTCAACGCGTGCATCGCGGCCGTCCATCTTGCAGTAGATTTTCGCCGGGCGTTCGGTCGCGACGCGCTCATCGATTTGATCGGCTACCGGCGCTTCGGCCACAACGAACAAGACGAGCCGGCCTACACGCAGCCCGACATGGTCGAACGGATCAAGAATCATCCGACGGTGCGCGAGCTGTTCGCCAATAAGCTCGTCAATCAAGGCGTTGTCGCCGCCGATCGAGCGCGCGAAATGGAAGATGCGGCGACGCAGCGCCTGCAAGAGGTTCGCCGGGCCGTGCGAGGGACGACGCCGTCGCACACCGGCGGGCGAAAGATCTCCGGAAGCAATACTTTCGACGGTACGCTCTTGCCGGCGACCGATCGCCGTCAGTTGATCGCTTGGAGCGACGCGCTGACCGCAGTACCCGAAGGATTCGCGCTCAACCGCAAGCTGCGCAACCAGTTCGAGCGGCGCAAAAAAACCATCGAGGAGAGTGGGCTCGTCGACTGGGGAACGGCCGAATCACTCGCCTTTGCTTCGCTCCTGCTCGCCGGGACGCCGATTCGCCTTACCGGCCAAGACACCGAGCGTGGGACCTTCAGCCACCGCCACGACGTTTTTCACCCCTCGACCGAGCCACGGACCGGCTCGAAAAAATCCGGGGAGTCCGTCTGGATACCGCTGCAGCATCTCGCGCCGGAACAGGCCTCCTTCGAGATTCGAAACAGCCCGCTCTCGGAATACGCCTGCATGGGTTTCGAGTACGGCTACTCGGCGCAGCAGCCCGACGCGCTCGTGTTGTGGGAGGCGCAGTACGGCGACTTCTTCAACGGTGCGGAGATCATCGTCGATCAGTTTATCGCTGCCGGGCAGGCAAAATGGGGTCAAACGTCGCGCTTGACGCTGCTGCTGCCGCACGGCTACGAAGGTGCCGGCCCCGAGCACTCCAGCGCGCGTCCCGAACGTTTCTTGCAGCTCGTCGCGGAAGGAAACTTGCGAGTTGCAGAGCCGTCCGTTGCCAGCAACTACTATCATCTCTTGCGCATGCAGGCGCGTTCGCCGATCGCGGTGCCGTTGGTCGTGATGACGCCAAAGTCGTTACTGCGCGCCGACGTTGCCGGCGGCCGGCTCGACGACATGGCTATCGGGAGCTTTGCGCCGGTGCTCGACGACCCGCGAAAGCTCGATCGGGAGCAGATCGAGCGGCTGATTCTCTGCAGTGGGAAGATTTACTACGATCTCGTCGCGCAGCCCGTGTACGGCTCGTTGCGTCACACGGCAATCGCGCGCATCGAGTTGCTGGCGCCGTTGCCCGTCGGCGAAATCAACCGGGTCATCGCAGCTTATCCGCGGCTCAAGAAGATCGTCTGGGTGCAAGAAGAGCCGAAAAATATGGGCGCGCGAGCCTTCGTTCGCCGCCGCCTCCTCGAAGGCAAGCGCGATGGATTCGATATCGAGTACATCGGGCGCGGCTATCGCGCAAGCCCGAGCGAAGGCTACGCCGGCCAGCACGCAGCCGAGCAGGAGCGGATCGTCACGACCGCGCTGGCCGAATCCAGCTAGCGATCGTTAGAACATAACTCGCAGAAGCTCTTCGATTTCGGAAGCGTCAACGAAGAGGCCGCGCGTTTGCTCGGTTAGGAAGCCCTCGGCGAGCATCGAGTCGAATAGAGCGAGCAATGCATCGTAGTAACCACGGTAGTTGAGAAGCCCGATGGGCTTGTCGTGAATGCACAACTGCCGCCAACTCAGCACTTCGCAGAACTCGTCCATCGTGCCGTAGCCGCCCGGCAATGCGAGGAAGGCGTCGCTGCAGTCGTTCATCAGCGCCTTGCGCTCGTGCATCGTCGACACGATGTGCAGCTTGGTCAAGCCTTGATGCGCGATCTCGCTGACGGCCAGCGCCGAAGGGATGACGCCGATCACTTCGCCGCCGCACGCCAGCGCCTCATCGGCAACGATGCTCATCAAACCGACGCTGCCCCCGCCGTAGACCACGCCGTATCCGGCGCGGACGATGGCCCGCGCAGTCGCGGCCGCGAGCGCCGCGTAGGCCGGATCGTTCCCGAGGCGGGATCCGCAAAAGACGCAAATATTCTTCACCGTCCTGCGCGGTTGGTCAATCGGCCGCAGCGTGCCTGCTCGTGAGAGTTTGGCTTTGGGCCGGGATCGAGTTCGCCGTTCTGGCCGCGCTCGCGTGCGTGCGTGCGAAACTTTGGACCTACGGCTCCGATACCGGCACCTTCGCGCAAATCGTCGCCGACGCGTTCAACGGAATGCGAAACGGCGTCGAGAACGGCACGCACCTCCGCTATCATTTTTCGCCGTCGCTCGGGTTGCTGTGGCCGTTTGTCGCACTGACGCGTAGCGCGCTGCCCTTGCAACTCGTGCAAGCTGCCGCGAGCGTTGTGTGCGCGCCGCTGGTTGCTGCGCTCGCACGCCCGTATGCTGGGCCCAAACTTGCCGAGCGCTTGGGCTTCCTCACGCTGCTCTATCCGCCGTTGCTCGCACTCGGCTTCGACGAGTTTCACGAGCTCGGGCTCTTCACGCCGCTGGTTCTGGGCCTTTTCGTCGCAGCCGACCGCACGAAGTGGCTTTGGTTTGCGGCGTGTGCGATCGTTGCGGTCGGGTTGCGCGAAGATGCCGCGCTCACGCTGGTCTTCTTCGGCCTGGTCTTAGTTGCGATCGGATTACGGCCGGCAACTACGGGGCTCGGTCTTCTCGACCGGCGCCCGCTCGCGCCGATGGCCACGGCCGTCGCCGGCGCCGGACTGGCCTTTGGTGCGGCGGCAATACTCGTAGCCTATTACTCCGTTCTCGCGTTGCGTTTTGGCGGCTGGAGCCCGAGTCACTTCTACGTGTACTCGTTTGCGAACGGTCCGCTCGCGCTCGTGCTCTCACCGTTCACACACCCGCGCGAGTTCGCGGGGTCAATTTTCACGCTAGGACGACTTACCTACGTGCTGGAGGGGCTGGTCCCACTGGCCTTCTTGCCCTTGCTCTCGTGGTGGGCAGTGCTCGCGCTACCCGGCAGCGCCGTCGTGCTGCTCGCGAACTCCGGCTACGTTTGGCGCATGGGCGACCACTATGCGGCGCTTTGGATACCGTGGCTTCTCGTTGCGACGATCATGGGAGTCGTCGTCCAGGCGCGCAAGACCAGCCTGCGCGTCGCAAAGGGTTGGACGACGGTGTCGGCCGCGCTCTGCATCGTTTTCTTGATTGCGTTCGACCCGATGCATCCGCTGCATTATCTGCATCCGTACTATCACGACCTTGCCGATGCGCGCCGCGCATTCGCTTGCGTGCCGGAAAACGCTTCGGTTGCAACCTACGATGAGTGGTTCTCTGCAGTGGCGGCGCAGCGGCCGCGGGCCACGATCGACCTTACCAGCGGCGTCGACTATCTCGTCTACGCCGACGATTTTCCCGACACCGCGTTCCAGTTGCGCATGCGCCCTGCAGTTGCCGCAGAAGTTGCACGCGGCGAGTATCGTGCGGTCTGCCGTTTCGGCGGCGTCACGGCCTACCGGGCGGGCGGCGAGAAATGAACTCTCTGATCCCAGGGCCGAACCGCTGGACGACGCTGCAGCGCCTCTTGCCGGTTCCGTTCCGCCGCTTCCCGGATTTCTTGGCCGAGATGACGCAGCGCTACGGCGACATTTTGGCCTTTTCGCTTCCGTGGCGTTCGTATGTGTTCGTCAACGAGCCCGCGCTGGTCAAGGATATCCTCGTCACGCAGCAGCACGCGTTTTCGAAATCGCTGGGAACGCGAGTCTTGCGCCTACTGCTCGGCGAGGGATTGCTCACCAGCGAAGAGCCGCTGCACCGGCAGATGCGCCGCATCGTGCAGCCGGCCTTTCACCGCGAGCGCATCGCGGAGTACGCGCGCGTCATGGAGCGCGACGCAGCCGAGTTCGTCGAGCGGATTACGCCGGGCGAGCTTTTCGATGCTCACGCTGCGATGACCGAGTTGACGTTGCGCATCGCCACGGAGACGCTGTTTGGAAGTGATGAGAGCGACTCGGCAAGGCTGGTTCGCGAGGCACTCCGGCTGATGATGAACGAGTTTCCAAAGATGCTGACGCCCGCAGGCGCGTTCGTTACGCGCCTGCCGTTGCCCAGCACGCGAAGGTTTTGGCGCGCGCGCGCGATGCTCGACGAGATCGTCTACGGCCTGATCGCTCGCCGCCGCGCGGATCCCCGCGACCGCGCCGATGCACTATCGATGCTCCTGGCAGCCGGAGACGGAGAGGCGAACGCGTCATCGGACGAACAGATCCGCGACGAGATCATGACGCTGTTCATGGCCGGGCATGAGACGACCGCCAACACCTTGACGTGGTCGCTCTTTCTCCTTGCGCAAAACGACGAAGTCGACTCGCGCGCCGCGCTGGCCGCGCGCGACGGCGACCGCGATTATCTCGCGCGCGTCGTCAAAGAGGTGCTGCGGCTGTACCCGCCGGCTTGGATCATCGGTCGCGAGGCGCTACGCGACGTAACCCTGAGTGACGGCAGCCACATTCCGGCGGGAACGACGGTTTTCATGGTGCCGCTATTGCTCCACCGTAAGCCGCAATTCTTTAAGAATCCCGAGGCCTTCGAGCCCGAGCGCTGGCTCGAAGAAGAACCGCCGCCCTTTGCTTATATTCCGTTCGGCGGCGGCGCTCGGCGTTGCATCGGCGACGAGTTCGCGCTACGAGAAACGACCATCGTGTTAGAAACGTTGTTGCAACGCTACCGCTTTGAACTCGAACCGGGAGCGCGGGTGGAGACCGCTCCGCTGGTCACGCTTCGTCCGGCCGGTCCCGTTCCGATGCGAGCGATCGCCCGAGGCTTTTTTGCTTAGCTGGAGGCCCTCAATGCCGGAGCATTTGCGCGGCATCGCTGAGCAACAACCGTCGGCAGCCCACTATATTCGCGCCGGGAACGGAAGGCAACTCGCTCAGCGCTTTGTTGCAGGCGCGCTCAGTGGCGTAGCCATCGCCAAAAGAGTACTCTGACGCAGCATACAGTCGACTCCGGCTGACGGCTGGCGTTGCGACCATGAACCAGGCATTTGGTCCCGAGTTGACCCGCAAATTATCGTAGAGGACTTCACCGCCCCATGCCAAGCCGAGAAATGGGATAATCATCGCGGCGATTAACAAGCGCCGCCGCCAAAGCACAAAGGGGCTTACAACTGTGTACTCTTCGTCCATCCGTATAACCCAGCGTAGCTCGGCGTCTTGTTTCCCTCTCGCCGAACGGTTCGACGAGGGGCGACTTTTCCAGTCTCGGCGCGATGAGCGCCCGCTGCAGCTTGCTGCGGGTCGGTACCAATCACGACTACGCTAGAACGAGCTGATCGTTTTCGAGGCCCGCGCTGTCGATCGCTTCGCGAATCATTTGGTCGGCGATGTCGGGGGCGGACCAACGCGCTTGGGCCTGCGCGCCGAGTTGATCGATCGGATCGAAGTAGAGGAAGGCCTTGCCAGGCTTGACGCTCGGCGCCGCATAGACGGCAATGCCGTTCTCCCGATCGTAGTATTCGTACGAGTGAACGTCGCGTTTGCCGCCGCCGCCCGGTGCGTCGCAGACGAACGTCGGGGTGTTGAAGCCGGCGGTGCTTCCGCGAACGAACTTCTCGGTGTCCACTGCGGTCGCAATCGTCGTGCGCAGTTCCTCGACTCCTTTGACCATGTCGTGCATGTAGACGTAGTACGGGTGCACGTTGATGTGGCCGAGCCGCTTGGTCAGTAGCTGCATCCGCTCGCGGGTGTCGTTGACGCCGCGAATCAGCACGGATTGATTCCGGGTGAATATCCCGCGCTCGAAGAGCAGGCGCATCGCCTTTTCGGTGATCCACGTGATCTCTTCGGGAGCGTTGAAGTGGGTGTGCAGCACGACTTCCTTGCCGCACTTTCGCCCGCGCTCCACGATGGAGGTCAGCGCGTCGAGCCACTCCGTGTGGGTGATGAGCTTCATCGGCATGATCGCTGGGCCTTTGGTTGCGAAGCGCAGCCGGCGCAGATGCGGAATGTCGAGCAGCGCGTTACCGATCAGCTCGATGTTCTTGGGGGCAAGCTGGTAGACGTCGCCGCCGGAGATCACGATATCTTCCAGCTCCGGACGGCTGGCGATGTACGCAAACGCCTCGTGCCACTGCTTGGGCGTTTGGGCCAGCGTGATCTTGTCGACGTTCTCGGTGTCGGGTCCGATCGCATAGCTGCGCGTGCAGAAACGGCAATAGACCGGGCAGACCGCCAGCGGCAGAAAGAGCGCTTTGTCGACGTAGCGGTGTACGAGTCCCGGAAGCGGCGAGTCTTGCTGTTCGTGAAGCGAGTCGAGCGTCAACCGCGGATGGTCGGGCAGCAGCGCCGAGGCCAGCGGGATGAACTGCCGCCGAATCGGGTCGTCGATCGGATCGCTCCAATCGATCAGCGCGATGGCGTAGGGAGAGACGCGCACCGCCATCGGAGCTTGGCGAAAGCCTTCTTCGGCATCTGCGTAGAACTCGGACGAGCAGACGCCGCGAATCGTCTCGAGCAACTCTTCGGCGGTCTTCACCGACTGGCGCTGTTGCCACAAGTGGTCGAGGAACGTCGCTTCGCCGACTTCGGCGTAAGCCGGAATGTGGCGCCAAAACTCGCCTTGCTTGAGCTGCTTGTACTCGAACTGATCTGGGGACACGGGTGGTTTGATGTGCGGTGCGGCCGCAAAGGTTTGGGTCATCGAGGTTTCCTTGCGTAGGTCTGGTTGAAATGTGCGTGCAGTTTGGGACGGTCGCGCAGCGTCTGCAGGGCGGTTTGCGCGTGACCCTTCGTATAGCCGTTGCCGATGATCATCGTGACGTCCCGGCCGACGCCTTCGGCACCGAGCGCTGCGGCGGTGAACGACGTCGACATCGAAAAGAAATAGACGGTTCCACCGTCGCGGGTACAGAGAATCGAGCAGAGTTCGGTTCCCGGAACGTTGACGCAGTTGACGACGAGATCGGAAAGCTGTGGTGCGATCGATTCGACCTGCCGGCTCGATGCAACGGCGTCGCGCGCGTCGGTGACGATCAGTTCGTCGACCAATGCCTCACGAACCAGAAGCAGTGCCCCGGGAGTATCCGCAGAGGGAACGATGCCGATGACGCATCCGGTCTCTCCAACACAATCCTTGGCTTGGGCGCATGCCAGCAAACCGCTCTTGCCGTCGGCGCCGATGACGAGCACCGTTTGTCCCGCCGAGCAGAGGCGCCGGACTTGCGCGGGAGCGCCGGCGACGTCCAGCACGCAGAGCGCCACCTCTTCGTCGAAGTCCTCCGGCAAGCGAGTCCAAAGCCCGCTCGCAAAGAGTATCGCTTTGCCGCGTATCCAAATTCGCGCCGTCGCGACATCCACGCCGGTGACCGCGTCGACCTGCAGGGGGGTTAGCGTCAGCGAAACCAGCGACGCAATTCGATCCCCGACGCGCAGATCGACGGTCCCCTGCAGCGCCTCGCCGATTTGCAACACGCGTCCGACGAACATTCCGCCGCTGCCGGTGACGGGATTGTGCTGCTTGCCACGCTCGCGAACGTTTGCAGCGATGTGGTCGCCGATGCGACCGGGATCGAACCCGCACGTTTGCGCGATTTGCTTGAACGAAGCCGAGTCGATGTTGAGCACCTCGACGTCGCACAGAATTTCGTTTTCACCCGCCGCGGGCGTATTGTCGAGCCTCCAAGCATCTTGGGGCATCGCGCCGGCCGGCTCGAGCACGCGGTGAACGCCCAGTGGATGACAGGGCGCCGTCGGCGGAGCGGTCATCGCAGTTGCACCGTCACGCCGCCGCGGTCGAACGGCATTCCGAGAACGATTGTGGTTCGCGTGCGTGCCATGCCGGGCGTCGCCTTGAGCCGAGCGAGCAAGTCGTCGAGATGTTGCGTCGAACGCGTTGCCACCTTACAGACGAAGCTCTCCTCGCCGGCGACGGAATGCACTTCGCAGACCTCCGGCATCTCGCTGAGCGTGCGCGTAAACTCGTCGTAGGCGCAGTCCGGCGAGGTGTAACAGCTAATGAAGGCGGTAAGATGGATCCCCAGCCGTGCCGGGTCGAGCTTTGCTCCGTAGCCCTGGATATAGCCGCGCTGCTCGAGCCGCTTCACCCGGTCGTGGACCGCAGGCGGCTTGAGGCCGACCAACGTCCCCAGCTGACTAAAGGTCGACCTCGCGTTGCGCTGCAACGCGTCGAGGATCCGCAGGTCGAGCTCGTCGAGCCCTTCAATGTTTGAAATCATAGTTGTTAAAAAGTCCGAAGTCCCGAATAATTTTCGGAGACTCAAGCATACCACCAGGAATCCATTCGGCGCAAGCTGCCGCGTGGCCACTATAGCTTTGTGGCTGGCCGTTGTCGCCTCGAGCGCGGGGTGCACGCCGGTGACCCGGGCTCCGCGAAGTACGGTTCGCTTCGACCTGGCCGCCGATCCGCAAAACCTCAACCCGCTCTTTTTAACTCCCGATGCCGCTTCGGTGGAGCTGCAGGCGGCGCGGTTGGCCTTCGAACCGTTTATCGACCTCGATCCGGCCGGGCGGCCGGTTCCGGCGCTCTTGGAGGTCGTTCCGACCCGGGCCAACGGCGCGATTTCAGCCGACGGGCGAACGATTGCGTACCGGCTGCGGAGCGGCGTCGTGTGGAGCGACGGCCGGCCGGTTACCTCGGCGGACGTCTTGTTCACCTTGAAAGCCATTCTCGATCCGCGCAATCCGGTGCGCTCGCATGAAGGCTACGATCTGATCGACCGCGCCTTCGCCCCGGGACCTCGCACCGTCGTCCTTCACCTGCGCCGGCCGTGGGCACCGGCAGCGACGACGTACTTCTCGTACGGCATCTCACCGCAGTTCGTTCTGCCGGCGCACGTCTTGCAAGCGCAGTCACCGCTGGAGCGAGCCGCCTTCAATTCGGAACCCAGCGTGGGCGACGGTCCGTATCGCTTCGTGTCGTGGAGACGCGGTGAGGGGTTGCGCTATGTTGCCAATCCGCGCTACTGGCGCGGCAAGCCCGCGGTCGCGAACCTGGCGATTCGAACCGTTCCCGATCCTTCGACCAATCTGCTCTTGCTGCAATCGGGTGAGTTGGATTGGAATCTGCTCGCACCGGCGCAACTTGCGGTCGTGCGCGGCGATCCGCATTTACGATTCGTCACGGTACCGACCGCCGTCGTGGCCGGACTGGCACTCAATACGCAGCACGCGCCGCTCGACGATCCCGCGGTGAGGCGCGCGATCGCCATGTCGATCGACCGCAACGAAATCTCGAAAAAAATCACGTTGGGCATCTATCCGGTGACCGACATGATCCAGCCGCAGTTTTCCTGGGCGTTCGACCCCAAGGTGCGCGAGCCGGGCTACGATCCCGTCCGCGCCGATCGTCTCTTCGATGAGGCCGGCTGGCGTCGCGGCCCGGACGGCACGCGTCGCCGCAACGGAAATCTCTTACGGCTCGTCTACGTTCAGTTTCCAGAGTCGACGACGGGCGTCCGCGTCGCGACGACGGTTCAGGCTGCGCTGCGCGACCGCGGGATCGACGTCGCCGTGAAGTCGGTCAGCAACGCCCAGCTGTTTCTACCGAAAACCGGCGTGCTGGCAACCGGCAACTTCGATCTCGCTTACGTGCCGTGGACGATGGGCGCCGATCCCGATGACTCCTCGGTTCTGCGCTGTCGCGCACCGTCAAACTACATGCGGTGGTGCGACCGCAGAGTCGACCGGCTCGAGGACGAGGCGCTCGCGCAAATCGACGAATCGCTGCGCAAGGGCCTCTATCGCGAGATCGCCACGATCGTCGCGCAGCAAGTTCCGATCGTCTACCTCTTCAACGCCGACTACGTCTACGCGTATCGGTCGCGGCTGCGCGGATTCCACCCCAATGCGTTCCTGCCAACGTGGAACGCGTACGACTGGCGCTTGAGGTGAAACAAGCGTAGGGAGCCTGGATTGACAGGAAAAGTGACCTGAATTACCATTGTGCTAGGCGTTTGGAGGGCAGTTATGGATATCGCCGATCTTCGTTACCACGCTTGGGCCGTCGCGGCCGCCCTGCTCGTAGGGTGCGCCACCGCGCCTTCGGCGAACCCGGCCCCGCCGCTCCTGCCGGTCGCCGGTAGCGCCGCCCACACGCTCGCGTCGTACGTGTTCGTTAGTGAATGCTGTGGCCACGGCAGCATTACACTGTATAACCTCGGGCTCACCGGAGTCGCCGAACAAATTACTAAAGGGGAGCGTATCCGGGCGTCATTACGGTCGACCGTTCGGGACGGCTGTACGACATCATTGACCAGATCTACGACGGCTCCGTCACGGAGTACGATCGCGGCAGCGACACGCCATCACGCCATATCGAAAAGGACTACGCGCGGGCGGTCGCAGCGGACAGCGCGAACAATCTCTACGTCGCTTCATGCCCGTCGTGCATTGAGTACCACAGCCACAGCGGCGACGGTTCGGTCGACGTGTATAAGGCCGGCACGACGAAGCTGGTTCGCACGATCACGAAGGGTATCGACCAGCCGATCTCACTGGCCGTCGATACGAACGACGACCTCTACGTACTCAACCCCAGTTATCCTCATCCGACGGTAACCGTTTATGCGCCGGGATCGGGCAAACCGCTACGCAAACTGACGCAGGGCTTGTCGGGCGTGGCGGTAGTTGCGCTCGATCCTTCAAATAACGTCTTTGTGATGAACGGCTCCGGATACGGAAATCAGAGCATCGTGGAATACCAGGCGGCCTCGGACAAACTCTTGCGCACGATAACAAGCGGGATACAGAGTCCGAAGGCGATAGCGCTCGATGGCTCCGGAACGCTCTACGTTGCGAACGACTCCGGCGGGGTGGGCCGCGGTATGATTTCCGTCTACCCGCCCGGTGCCTCGACTCCGAGTTACCAGATCGAAAGCGGCGTGGACTATCCCAGCGCGTTGACGGTTGACGACAAGGACGAACTCTACGTTGCCAATGTTGGTTACAGCAGCCCGATCCACGATCGGCACGCCGTCTGCGTCTATGCACCGAACACCAAAAAGCCGTTGCGCTGCGTTCGAGGCCGACGGAAGTACGATTTGCCGACGTCGTTGGCGACGGGCAGGTGAGGCCTTAGACTGCCTTGACTGCCGCCGTTAGCGCGTCGACGGAAGCTTTGGCGTCGCCGAAGAGCATCGAGGTGTTGGGAAGCTCGTAGAGCGGGTTCTCGATTCCGGCGAAGCCCGAACGCATCGAACGTTTGAGCACGACGACGTTGTTGGCCTTATCGACGTCGAGAATCGGCATCCCGTAGATCGGAGAGCTCGCAACCGTGCGCGCGGCCGGATTGGTCACGTCGTTCGCGCCGATCACCAGCGCGACGTCGGCGGTCGGAAACTCCGAGTTGACGTCCTCCATGTCGAGCAGCTGATTGTACGGCACGTTGGCCTCGGCCAGCAGGACGTTCATGTGTCCCGGCATGCGCCCTGCGACCGGATGGATCGCGTACAGCACTTTGACGCCGCGTTTTTCCAGTTGATCGGCGAGAGCCTTTACGCTGTGTTGCGCTTGCGCGACCGCCATGCCGTAGCCCGGAACGAAGATCACTTTGGAAGCGTAGGCGAGCATCACCGCGACGTCGTCGGCGCTCGTCGCGCGGATCTGCTGCGGACCGCCGCTGCCCGCGGCGGGCTCCGATCCGCCGGCCGAGCCGAACGCGCCGAAGAGCACGTTGGTCAGCGGCCGGTTCATCGCGCGGCTCATCGCGACCGTCAGGATCGTGCCGCTCGCGCCGACGAGCGCACCGCAGATGATCAGGAGCGTCGAGTTGATTTCGAATCCGGTAATCGCGACAGCGACGCCCGTGAACGAGTTGAGCAACGAAATGACGACCGGCATGTCGGCGCCGCCGATCGGCAACGTGAAGAAGACGCCGAGGAGCAGCGCGGCCAGCAGAAGGATCGGATAGGCCCACTCGGGCAGCACGCCCAGCGTCGCCACGAACCAGCTGCCGAGGCCCAGAATCGCGACCAGAACGATACCGTTGACGATTTGCTGGCCCGGATACGTGACCGGACGGCCAGTCATCACCTCCTGCAGCTTGAGAAACGCGATAATCGAGCCGGAGAAACTAATCGCTCCGATGATGGCGGAGAGCACGAGCGAGACGGCGACGATCGCATCGATGTTTGCGCCCGGGGCTGCCGTGAAGTATCTAACCGTCGAAATTAATGCCGCCGCACCGCCGCCTGCACCGTTGTAGAGCGCGACCATCTGCGGCATCGCGGTCATCTTCACTTTGAGCGCGGCGTAAATTCCAACCAATCCGCCGATCGCAATCCCGATGACGACCGACGGCCAACCTGCACCGCCCGTTTGAATGATGATCCCGACCAGCGCGATCGCCATTCCAGCCATCGCGAGGCGATTGCCGCGCCGTGCCGTGGCCGGCGAGTTCAACTCGTGCAGGCCGTAGATGAAGAGCGCGACGGCGACGAGATCGGCGAAGTCGACCGCGACGCTCATTTACTTATCACCCTTGCGGCGGAACATTTGCAACATTCGCTCGGTCACCGCAAAGCCGCCGAAGACGTTGATCGCTCCCAGCGTTACCGCGGCCACTGCTAGCGTGGTGAGCAGCGGGCCGTGCGTCACGCCGGCCAGCGCCGCAACGATGACGATCGCTCCTGCGAGGACGATTCCGTGGATCGCATTGGTGGCCGACATCAGGGGCGTGTGCAGCGTCGTCGGTACTTTGGAGATTACTTCGAATCCCACGAAAACCGCGAGCAAAAGCACGGTAAGCGGGCCGACGAGGGTTGCGAGTTCGTTCAGGACTGGCCCCCTCCCAGCAAGACGCTGCCGTCGCGCGCGATGACCGCGCCTTTGGCTACGTCGTCGTTCATGTCGATCTCCAGCACGCCGTCTTTGATCCACGGCGAGAGCAGCGCGTGGACGTTGCGCGAGTAGAGCCGGCTTGCGTCGGCCGGCATCGTGCTCGGCAAGTTCGTCGTGCCGACGATCGTGACGCCGTTGGGCGTCGTGACGATTTGATCGGGGACGGTCAGCTCGCAGTTGCCGCCGGCCTCGGCGGCGATATCGACGATGACGCTTCCTGGTTTCATCGCGGCGACCGCCGCCGCCGTAATGAGGACCGGCGCTTTGCGGCCCGGAACCAGCGCGGTCGTTACGACCACGTCGTTGGCGCCGATCTGCTCGGCCATCCATTGGCGCTGGCGCTCCTGTTCTTCCGCAGAAAGCTCCTTGGCGTAGCCGCCCGCGGTCTGCGCGTCGACCCCGAGATCGAACTCGAGAAAGTGCGCCCCGAGCGACATCACTTGTTCCTTGACGACGGCGCGCACGTCGTAACCGCTGACGACTGCGCCAAGGCGCCGCGCGGTCGCGATCGCTTGGAGTCCGGCCACGCCGGCGCCCAGCACGAGCACTTTTGCCGGTGGAATCGTTCCGGCGGCCGTCGTGAGCATCGGAAAGAACTTCGGCAGCGTCGTGGCGGCGAGCAGCACGGCCTTATAACCGGCGATGTTGCTTTGGGAGGAGAGCGCATCCATCGATTGCGCGCGCGTGATGCGCGGAATCATCTCCATCGCCAAGGCGGTGAGTTTCGCCGCTGCAAGCCGCTGCGTGAACGCCGGATCGCCGAGCGGATTGAGAAACCCCACGACGACGCTGCCTTCACGCAGGCTCGCGAGAGCGCCGTCGCTCGGCCGGCCGACGGTAACGAAGACGTCCGCCGCCGGCGGCCAAGGAGCGCTCGTCCTCCGCGAGGCTCGCGCCGGCGGCCAGATAGAGTTCGTCCGGAAATGCGGCGGCGTCGCCGGCTCCGCGCTGCACGCTAACGCCCACACCCGATTTAGCGAATCGCGAGACCGTTTCGGGCACGAGCGCTACCCTACGCTCCTTTACCGCAGTCTCGCGAGGAACGGCAATAATCATTGGTCGGGTCCTCTCATACGGCCCCAACGCGACGGCGCCCTTCGCACGGCCGTGCGATTATGCGATGGCGACCGTGTTCTCGAGAAGTCCGATCTTCGCGATCCAGACGTCGAGAACGTCGCCGTCGGCGAGAAACTCGGGGGGATTGCGCGCGAAGCCCACGCCTTCGGGGGTGCCCGTGGCGATGATGTCGCCCGGAAGCAGCGTCATGCCCTTCGAAAGCTCGGCGATCAGCCGCGCGACCGGGAAAATCATCTTGCCGGTATTGCTGTTCTGCTTCTCCACGCCGTTGCGATGAAAGTTTATCGCGAGCGCCTGGGGGTCGCCCACTTCGTCGGGCGTGACGATCCACGGCCCGACGGGACAGGTCGAATCCAGACTCTTGCCCTTGAACCACTGACCGTGCTCGCGCTGCAAGTCGCGGGCGGTAACGTCGTTGAGCGCGGTGTACCCAAAGACGACGTGGAGCGCCTGGTCCTCCGGAACGTCCTTGCACTCGGCGCCGATGACGACGGCGAGCTCGGCCTCAAAATCGTACTCTCGCGAAACTCGCGCTTGGAGGCGCAAGGCGGCGCCGGGAGCCGCGATTGCCGTGGGAGCTTTGGTGAAGAACGTGGGAACGTCGGGGAGCCGCAGCTCGCGCCCGGCGGCTCGCGCGCCTTCTTTTGCGTGCTCGAGATAGTTGCGCCCCACGCAAAAAACGTTGCGCGACGGACGAACCGGCGCATCGAGCGTAACGCTTTGCAGCGGGATCGAGTTCGTCGGCGGTATGCCAGGCGATGCGCTCGTGCGGTGCCAGCTCGACATACTCGCGCAGCGTCGGCGTAGCGATCGCGCGAATCATAGCGCCTTCGAGAACGCCTGGACGAAGCCGGCCGTCATCCGACCGGTACGTCAGGAACTTCAAGCGGGTGGAAGGGTGATCTGCGGCTCGGGTTTGGGGCTCGGCGAAGCGCCGCGTATCTGGTTGAGCGAAGGCAGTTTTGCGTTCTGCTCTGCCTCGTGTTGTTTCTCTTCTTCCGCCGTCTTTCTGGCTTGCTCGATCATGACGTTGGCGGCGCCTTCGTCGTTGCCCCACGTGCCGCCGGCCGAAACCAAGGCGACCTTGCGCGTGACGCCGTGCGACTTGGGATCGTAGTCGTACGAAACGCGATAGAGTCCGATCTCAGCGGTGCCGTCGGGGCGCCGAATCCACATCTGCAGGGCGTTCCCGAACGTTTGAATGTTGAACGACTGCACCTTGCACGGCTTGGTCGATTTAATTCGCACGACCTGCCCTTTTTTGTTGACCTCGACGATGGCTTCCGTGTGCAAAGGAACCGTGGGAAGCGAGTAATGCCGCGGCGGCGGGGTCGAGGTTGCGGCGACGCACGGGAAGGTGGCGGCGCTCAGGATTAGCGCGAGCGCTACCGCAGCTCCAGCTGAGCGACTTCACAATTAGTTGCGTGAGAGCACCGCGAAGGGGTGTCCGCACGAACCGCAGGCAACGACCACTTGAAGGTGTGGTTTTTCGCGCACGGTTCTCGCTTCGTCCGCGCCTTCTTCAAAGCCGCAGAAACGGCACCGCGTCGAGGTGGGTCGCTCTCCCGCCGCCTGTTCGTCCACGATGCTCCGCTTTACGCGGGCCTCGCGCTTCAACCTGCCGAAGCAGCGCTGACGAAGATGGCCGCTCGTCTGGTAGCCGTTGCTCTGCTCGCCTTCGCGCTCAACCTCTCCGCCGCGCAAGCCGAGCGGCCGATCGTCGATTTGCATCGCCTCGATTCGTATTTCCAACTCTTTGCCGGCGACTCGAGCAACCCGTGGAAGGCAGCCACGGTTCGGCTGGATACCTATTCAAGTGCCACCGTGGCCTTTTCGGTCTACGCGGTCAACCCCGCAGACGTCCTGACCGCAGGCTCGAATTTTAATCCGCGTGCAATCGATACGGCCCGGCGCCATCCGATACTCTCGTTCAATTTCACGCCGCCGGGCGGCTATCAGTTTGCGTCGAACCAGGTGAACTTGCCGCTGGGAACGCGCGAGGGCTTCTTCGTCGTCGAAGCGCGCCGAGGCGACGTTGGGGAACAAGTATGGATCAATCGCTCGAGAGTCGGGCTTATCTCCAAAGAGACGCCGAGCGGCTTTCTTTTTTATGGCATGGATCTCGGCACGGGCATGCCTCTGTCGCGGATGCGCGTGGAGCTGGTCGTCAATAACTCTTTCGTCGTCGCCCTGACCGATGGCGACGGGGTCGTGCGTTGGAACCGGCCATCTCGTCCCGTCTTTGCGCTGGCCCAGTGGGGCGACAGCTATGCATTCTTGAGCCTTTTGCCGCAGCCACCGTTTCCCGCCACGCTCGTCGGCGTGCGAACCGATTCTGCGGTCGTTCACGCCGGCGGCGCCGTTCGCGTCGCTGGTTTCGCGCGCACGCGCGCCAACGGCGTTCTGCGCGCCGGCAGCGGAACCGCGCTCGTTTCGCTGCGTGACGGCGCACGAACGATCGTCGCGCGCCACGTACCGATCGACGAGGCGGGGGCATTCTCCACGGCCCTCACGATTCCGGCCGGTGCTTCCGCCGGCGATTACACGGTGCTGGCGCAAGTCGACGGCGGGGCCGGGGGCGCCACGGTGCACGTCGATTCGAACGCCGGCGACCTGTCGCTCGACGTGAACGCGGCTTGCGGCACGACGTGCGATTTTCGTGAGGACGTTCCGTTGCTCGTGCACGCCTCGCGCGGCGGCGTTTCCGTGCGGGTAACGGTCGTCCGGTCCCCACACGTCTACCTCGGATATTCGCCCGAAGGTCCGCCGTGGGCGACGACGCAGTGGCTGGCCGAAACCGTTCGCGTCGACGGCAGCGGCAACGCGACGGTAGACGTTCCGCGACCGCTCGACGACCTTGGCTCGACCTACGGCGTGCACGTCGAATCGGACGGAGCCACCGCCGATACGCGGGTCATCGTGCCGACGGCGCAGGCAGCGATTCGTTTGGACGTCGATCGATCCGAACAGAGTTTGGGCACGCCGTTAAACTTCGACGTCTTCGGAGAGACGCTCGATGGAAAACCGCTCGCAAACGCGAGCGTAACCGTCGCACTGATCCACGGAAGCTCGACGCAACAGCAACAAATCACGCTCGACAACGACGGCCACGCGCGCGGGAGCTTTACCTCGCCGGAGTTGGGAACGAACCTGATCTTCGCTTCGACCGACCACGGCGGCCGCGCCACGGATGCGGCCGGAGTCCAGATCGACCCGCAAGCCTCAACGTCAACCACGGACGGGCGAAGCCCGAACGTGAGAATCTCCGTCGGCGCCGGCTCGTATCGCGCCGGAGAGGACGTTGCGGTTAGTGCCGATGCGCCCGGGTCGCAGGGCGATGCGCTCATCACCTTCGAGAGCGCTATGGGCTTACAGTACAGCGTCGCCGCGACCAGCGGCGGCCACGCGGCCGCGAAGCTGCGCGCTGCCAACGCGGCCGGAGAGCTGAGCGTCGGCGCCGCGTTCGTACGCGACGGCGCCATCGAGTGGAGTACCGTTCCGTTGTCACTCTCCGCGCCGGGACGGCCGCACCTCTCGAGCCTGTCGGTGCGAAGCGACCATTTTGCGCCCGGCGAAGACGCGCGGGTTGCGTTTGACGAAGGGGGCGAAGGCCACGGCACGTTTGTGGTGCGAATCAGCCGCGGAACTCCCTCGGGGAGTGCGCTTTTCTCCTCGGCTCCGGCACTTTTGGCGATTGGTTTGACGACGACTCAAAGCAGCGCCCCGGAGGCCGTCACCTGGCATCCCTCGGTGGATTCGACCGGCAACCACGCGCAGATTCTCGGCTTCGTTCGGCGGACGCAACCGCCGCCGGACGAATCGCTGCCGCAAGCGCAGACCGAGACCGTCTCCTGGAAGGTCGCACGCGGCGGCGCCGACGGAATCGCGGTGGAGTTGCCGGCGCGCGGGCGTTACTTGCTGACGGCGCTCGATATCTCCGACGATGGCAGCGTGAGCGCCGGCTCGTCGATCGTCGAGGTTCGCTAAACGTGGCGCTGATGCTGCTCGATACGTACGGCTTGGTTTATCGCGCATTTTTCGCGCTCCCGGAATTGACGACCAGCGCCGGGACGCCGATCAATGCCGTTTACGGTTTTACGATGATGCTCAACAAACTCATCGCCGACGAGAAGCCGACGCACGTGCTCGCGGCCTTCGATAAGGGCATGCCGGCGGAACGCGTCGCCCTTTTTGCGCAGTACAAAGCGCAGCGCCGCGCGATGCCCGACGAACTGCGCTCGCAGTTCGCACTCGTGCGCCAAGTCCTAGCGACCTATCGCATTCCCGTCGTTGAAATCGAAGGCCAAGAGGCCGACGACGTGATCGCGACGCTCGCGCGCCAAGCGCAAGAGGCCGGCGAGCAAACGATCGTGGTCACCGGCGATCTCGATTTATTGCAGATCGTTGACGACCGGGTCACCGTCCTGGTGACCAAGCGCGGCATCACCGAGCTGGGACGCTACGATCCGCTCGCCGTTCGCGAACGCTTCGGGCTCGAACCCGCGCAGTTGCCCGATTACCGCGGGCTCAAAGGGGATCCGTCGGACAACCTTCCCGGAATTCCCGGCGTTGGCGAAAAGACCGCGAGCAAACTTCTGCAGGCAGCCGGCTCGCTCGACGCGCTGGTATCGAATCCGGCCCTTGCGGGCAATCCGAAGTTGCAACGTTTGATCGAAGAGTACGGGCAGCAGGCCTGCCTCTGCCGAGCCGTCTCGATCGTTCGCCGCGATTTGCCGTTGAGCGTCGATTGGGAAGAGAGCCGTTATAGCGCGCCGCCCGGCCACGAACTCTATCGCCTCTATAGCGAACTCGAGTTCAAGACGCTGCTGGCAAGGCTCCAGCCGCCAAACGATCTGCCGCTGCTCGAGACCGCTGCGAAGGTCACCGGCAACTACCGAAGCTACCTTCCGTCGGTCGATCCGCCCGAGTTCGCGCAGCTCGCGAGCGAGTTGCTCTCGCTGCGTGGCGCCGGGCAAATCGTTTTTGCGCAACTCGGCGATGCGATCGGAGCGACGGCGCGCGAAGGCGAAGGCATTGCCTTTTCCGCCGGCGCCCTCGCCCACGAAAACGTGCGGCAAGCCGTCCAGGATCTCTTGGATGGTTCTTCGCGCGCGGGCGGCTACGACGTCAAGAAGCTGCTTCACGTTCTTGCCTCCGCCGGAATCGGCGGCGCGCGGTTTAGCGACGATGCAATGATCGCGGCGCACTTGCTCGATCCCGCGCGCGGCTTTGCCGACCTCGAAGATGCCGCCTCGCGCTTCTTGGGATTGGGATTGCCCAGCGACCCCGGCTGCGGCCGCCGACGCGACGCTGCGGCTGATCGCCAAAACCCGAACGGAGCTCGAACAGCGCGGGCAGCTCCAACTTTACGAAGAGCTGGAAGTGCCGCTGGCGCCGGTGCTGGCGGCAATGGAAGCGGCCGGCGTCGCCATCGATCCCGACGAACTGCGGATCATCGGCGACCGGGTCGACACGGCCGCCGAGCAGTTACGCAAGCACATATTCGATTTCGCCGGCGAAGAGTTCAACATCGGATCGCCGCAGCAGCTCGGCAAGGTGCTCTTCGGGAAGCTCAACATCCCAGGCGGTAAAAAGACGAAGACCGGATGGGCGACCGGCGTCGAAGTGCTCCAAGGGTTGGCGCGAGAATATCCGATCTGCGCCCTGGTCTTGGAATGGCGCGAAGTTACCAAACTCAAGAACACGTACGTTGACGTGATTCCGCAGCTCGTCGATCCAAAGGACGGGCGCTTGCGGACGGAGTTCAATCAAACCGCGACGGCGACGGGACGCCTCTCTTCCACCAACCCGAATCTGCAAAACATCCCGGTGCGCGGCGAGCTTGGACGCCGGATTCGCCGCGCCTTCGTAGCCAAGAGCGACGCCTACGTTTTGCTCGCCGCGGACTACAGCCAGATCGAGCTTCGTTTGATGGCGCATCTCTCCGGCGACGAAGCGATGCGCCAGGCCTTCGCGCAGTCGCAAGACATTCACGATTTTACCGCGCGCCAAATCTTTGGCATCGCACCCGGCGTGCCGGTCGATCCCAATCAACGCAGGATGGCAAAGAGCGTCAACTTCGGGCTCTTCTACGGGATGTCGGATTTTGGGCTGGCGCAACGTCTCGAGATCGGCCGCGCGGAAGCCAAAGAAATAACGACCGCATACTTCGCGCGCTTTCCCGACGTGCGCGCGTATATCGATCGCACGATCGAGGACGGCCGGCGCAACGGCTACGTCTCGACGATTGCGGGCCGGCGGCGTTACATGCCGGGCTTAACGTCGGGCAACTACATGTTGCGTGCCGCAGCCGAGCGGGAAGCGACCAACGCGCCGCTTCAAGGCAGTGCGGCGGATCTCATGAAGCTCGCAATGGTGCGAATCGACCACGCTTTGCGGGATTGCGGACTCGATGCCACAATGCTGCTGCAGATTCACGACGAACTCATCTTCGAGGTGCGGGCGAACCAATTGAGCGAGACGGCCGACCTCGTTCGTTTGCACATGGAGAACGCCGTCGAACTATCGGTGCCGCTGGAAGTAACCCTCAAAGCGGGGCGAAACTGGTACGACGTCGAGGCGATAAACGCAGAAAGGCTCGAGCATGTTTAAGGTAGCCGTGCTTACGATTGTGGTTGCGTCCGCGCTCGCGACGATCGTCGTCCATGCTCCCAAGGCCGACCTGACGCTCGAGGTCGCACGGACGGAAAGCCAACGGGAACATGGCCTGATGGATCGCACGTGTCGTCTCGCCGCACACCGGGATGCTCTTCGTCTTCGAGCGCGACGAGAACGTCGATTTTTGGATGAAAGACACGCTGGTGCCGCTGGACATGATCTTCGTGGCCGCCGACGGCACGGTACGACGCGTCTTCAGCAACGTGCGGGTGGTTGCGCCAACGCTGCCGGACGAGCAAATACCTCGAGAGGGAGCGCAAGCGAAGTACGTGATCGAGCTGGCCGCGGGAGAAGCCTCGGCCGACGGAATCGCTGCCGGCGTCAAACTCGATCTGCGCGGCGCCCCGCCACCGCAATAGCGGCAGTGCCCGAGTTACCCGAGGTTGAAACGATCGTGCGCGGCCTGCGCCGGTCCGTCGTCGGCAAGACGATCGCAGCGGCCGAGGTGAGACTCGCTCGCATGGCCGTGGCACCGAGCGGCGTGGAGTTTGCACGGGCCTTAGCCGGAAGCCGCATCGTTGCGACTCGCCGTCGCGGGAAATACGCAGTGGTCGAGCTCGACTCGGGCCGGTCCCTGGTCGTCAGCCTTCGAATGACGGGCCGCCTCGTCGTGACCTCGCGCGAGGGGTTGGACTACCCGCGGTCGCACGTCGTACTTGCGCTTCGCGGACGGCGCTCGGCTGCATTTCGCCGACGTACGGACCTTCGGGCGAATGCGCCTGGTTGAGGCCGGAGAAGCGTGGGACCGGGACCTCGGCGTGGAACCGCTCACCCGCGGCTTTACACCAGAGGCCTTTATCGGTATGCTGGCGGGGCGGACGAGGTCGATCAAGGCGTTCTTGCTCGATCAGCGACGCATCGCCGGCATAGGCAACATTTATGCTTGCGAGGCCCTCTGGGAGGCTCGGATCCGTCCGAACCGGCCGGCAGGGGCATTGACAAGAGCGGCGGCCTGCCGCTTACATGACGCCATCGTTAACGTTTTGCGACGCGCCATCACCAAGCGCGGAACGAGCGTCGACGATTATGTGGATGCCGAAGGCCTAAAGGGTGGTTTTCAAAACGATCTTAGGGTTTACGGCCGGCACGGCGAGCTTTGCTCGCGGTGCCGCACAAGCCGAATCGTGCGCACCGTAGTTGCGCAGCGCGGAACGTGGTGGTGCCGAAGATGTCAACGATAAAAAAATTACGAAGGTAGGAATATTCAAATCTCAACAACGCACGTCGCTCCCATTACTGAAGAAGAAGATCAATTGGCGCTCGAGCAGCGCCTGTACGAAGAGTCGCTCAAGGTTCTCGACGAGGGACAAGTTCTCACCGGTACGATCGTCCAACGGGACAAGGATGAAGTGCTGGTCGACGTCGGCGGAAAGTCCGAAGGCGTACTTCCTTTCCGCGAGTTGTCGCTCGCCATCGACTCCAAACTATTAAAGGTCGGCGACACCATCGAAGTGATGGTTCATCGCATCGACGAGATGGACGGAACGCTCTTTCTCTCCGAGCGCCGGGCCCGCGCGCTTAAAACGTGGGAGAAGGTCATCGAGGCGCACAATCGCGACGAAGTCATCGAAGCGACGGTCACGCAAGTCGTCAAAGGCGGCGTGTTGGTCGATTTGGGAATGCGCGGATTCGTCCCGGCCTCGCAGATCCGCCGTCAGCCCGTCGGAAATCTCGACGAGCTAGTCAATCAGCACCTTCGGCTGAAAGTGATCGACCTCGATCACAAACGCCATCGCGTCGTTCTTTCGCAACGACTCGTTTTAGAAGAAGAGCTGCAAGCGAAAAAGCAAGAGCTTCTCGACACCCTCGAGGTCGGACAAATTCGCTCGGGAGTCGTGGTGCGTCTCGCCGACTTCGGTGCGTTCGTCGACCTTGGCGGCATCGATGGATTGATTCACAACAGCGAGCTCTCGTACTCGCGAATCAAGCACCCGTCCGAAGTCGTGAAGATCGGTGACGTCGTCCAGGTCGAGATCATGAAGTTCGATCCCGAAGCGAAGAAGGTCAGTCTGTCGCTCAAACACGCCTTGCCCGATCCGTGGGATCAGTACGCCGACCGCTTGTACGAAACCAACAAGCTGACGGCTGCGATCGTCAAGGTCACGCCGAACTACATGCTCGTCGAAGTGATTCCCGGGATTCTCGCCATGGTACCCAAAGGCGAGTTCGACGCGTCGGCTCAGTTCGTCGCCGGCCAGGAAGTCGAGGTGACGCTGGTGTCGATCAATCATGCAACCCGCCGCATTACGGCCTCTATCCAGCACGTCGCCGACGTCCCGCTCGAGGAGATCGAAAAGTACGCGGTCGAGGAAGAGATCGGCGAAATCGTAACGCCTGCGACGGCGCCCCCGGAGTCGTTGCCCGAGCCGTAGCGTCGCACCGTGCGCGTTGGTCTAACCGGCGGCATCGGAGCGGGGAAGAGCGCCGTCGCCGCGATCCTGGGCGAGCTCGGCGCTTTCGTCGTTGATACCGATGCCGTCGCGCGCGAGGTGGTAGCTCCGCAAAGCGACGGACTCTTAGCCGTCGCCCGAATCTGGCCGCAAGTCGTTCGAAACGGCGTTTTGGACCGGGCCGCGCTCGCGGACATCGTCTTTAACGACGCCGCCGCCCGCGACCGGCTCAACGCGCTGCTGCATCCGCACATTCGCCGCCTCGCGCTGGAACGCGAGCGGCATGCCGGAGCCGGGCAGCCGATCGTCCACGTCGTGCCGTTGCTATTCGAAACGGGATACGATCGTCTTGTGGACAAATCCGTCGTGGTCGTTGCCCCCCTCGAAGCGCGGATCGCTCGCGTCGTCGAGCGCGATCGCAGCGACGAGGGGCGAGTACGGGCGCGAATGGACGCTCAGGCCGATCCCGAAGTCGCGCGCCGGCGGGCTGACTTCGTTATCGAAAATGACGGTGACCTTAATCATCTACGCGAGCGTACTCGCGCGGTCTACGACGCACTTCACTAACGCGTTTTAGCCAAATTCGCCTTCGGACCCCAAATTCTCAGCAAATCCCGAGTTTGCCGAGCGCTTGTATGGGAAAGGAGTATATGCCAGACCAAGGAGGATCGATTTACATGGCACAGGATTTGGGACAGTCGGGCGGCATGAGCGTCCGCGAGGCCGGTCGCCGCGGCGGCGAGCGAGTTAAAGCAAAGTACGGCTCGGAGTTTTATGAAGAAATCGGCCGTAAGGGCGGGGAAGCCACCAAGAGTAAATACGGCCCATCGTTCTACGAAGTGATCGGCCAAAAGGGTGGTCAGCGCCCCAAACGAAAGGCGACGGCATCTTAACGCTTAACCCTTCGGCAGTGACGAGCTATGGCTGAAAAAAGCAGCGCGCCAAAGCGCGAGATGTCCGTGCGCGAAGCAGGGAAGAAGGGCGGCGACACCGTGCGCGACCGTTACGGTTCGACCTTCTATGAGGACATCGGCCGCAAGGGCGGAAAGGCAACTCGGGACCGTCACGGTGTCGAGTTCTACGAGACAATCGGCCAAAAGGGCGGCAAGGTCGTCAAGGAAAAATACGGCTCGGATTTTTACGAAGAGATCGGTCATAAAGGCGGACAGAAGGTCAAGAAACTGATCGCTGAGGCAAAGAAAAAACTCGGCGATAAAGACTAGGTCCTTGGCCTCAAGTCAGCGGTGGAGTTCGACTCCCCCGCTGACCTTGCCGAGATGAATGCTGTTGTCGTCAAAATTGACGGTGATATTCGTGATGACGAGCGTCTGACCACCGGAACGAACGTAACTCGGATGTGCCATGCGCAAAACCTTGGCATCGTTCGTCCACGTCACCAGGTCTGTGTCGAACGAGCGCTTCTCGGGGTCGTCGATCCGTTCGACGTGTACCTTTCCGACGGCGGTGAAATCGAGCGTCGTGATGTTCACTTGAATGTGCTTTGCAGAAATTCGCAGGTAGGGTTTTCCCTTTCTAAATACCACCCCGTTGCGCACGCCGTCGACGCTGCCGCTCAGGCCGTCGGGTGAAAGGCGCGCGTGGTCGTAATCGAAGCTCCACGATTTTGTCGTAATGTGATTGTTGAGCACGTGACCGCCCCGGAGCTCGATCGGCAACTGAGCGGGCGGAATCGGCGGCACGCCTCTTCCTGCCAGCACGATCTCGACCACGACGTAAACGAACAAAAGGACTCCGCCTCCGATAAGCAGCCGTTTGCGCCAGGTCTTGCTGATGCGCACGAGCCCGCTACTCGGCCCGTACTCGTGGAACGAGGAAAAGCAGCCCATACAAGGCGATCAGCGCCAGCGCGATGCGGGTCGGACCGATGCGAGCAAACAGCGTCGGAACTCGCCGGCCCACTCTACCGGCGACGGTCGTCTGTTGCTCGAGACGGCTGCGTGCTTGCCACCGGCCGTCCGGCGCGATGATGCCGCTGATGCCGGTGGCTGCGGCGCGCACGACGTAGGCACCGCTTTCGATGGCTCGGAGTTGCGCGATTTGCGCGTGCATGTACGGCCCGGACGTGGTTCCGAACCAGGCGTCGTCGGTGCTCACGACGAGAATTTGGGCGTTGCGCTGCATTTGGGCGTAGGCTAGATCGGCGAAAGCCGATTCCCAGCAGATGAGCGGGGCGATGGGGAGCGCGCTGGTGGAATAGACGCCGTTCGTTCCTCCCGGCGTGAGACCACCGTTGAGCGCGCCGATGTAGGGCAGCCACGAGAGGAAGGCTCGGCCCGGAAACCATTCGGCAAAAGCCACGAGTTGGCGCTTCTTATAAATCTTCGAACTACCGTCGGGCGCGAAAATATAGAGCGCGTTATAAACTCGGCGGCCGCTGGAATCGATGGCGCCCGCGACGATCGTGCTGCCAACCCGCCGCGCGAGGTCTGAAAACTGGTCCAGCAGATACGGGTCGAGATCGAGCGCCGTCGGGATCGCCGTCTCGGGCCAAACGATCAGCCGCGGATGTGCGCGAGCCGACGCAAGCGTCATCGCCGTGTAACGGCGAACCGATAGCGCGAGCGCGTTCCATTTAAACGACTGTGGAATATTGGCTTGCACCGCGACGACCGGAATCGTCGGAGGAGCGAGCGCACGCGCCGGCCAGAACGTCCACGCGCCCAGGGTGAGAACGGCCGTCGACGCGACCGCTGCGAGCACAGGCCGCCAGGTTTTGCGATGCAATGAATCCGAGGCGTACGCCCCAAGAGCGCACAGGACGAACGTGATGCCGTAGGTTCCCGCGTAGGCCGCGATCGCTCGTAGGGGCGAATCGGCTTGGGTGTAACCGAGCTGATCGAACGGCGCGGCCAGCACGCCAATCGATCGCAGCCACTCGCAGATCGTAAACGCGGCGGCGGCGCCGAGCGGCGCTACGCCGGGACGCATGCGAGCGTAGGCAATCGCGCCGAGTGCGCCGGCTAACGCGATGAAAGGCGCCTCGATCAAGGCGGGGCCAAATGCGAGAAACGGTCCGAAAGCGCCGATGTAGCGTCCGACCGTATGTCCGACCCACGCGAAATCGATTGCAAAAAAAATGAACCCGATTAACCAACCGAGAAGCGCCGCGCGCTTCCAGGAAGCTCCTTGCCAAAGCCAGAACATTATTGCCGTTCCGAACGGGACGAGCCAGGCTGCCCCAATCTTTGGAAATGCCGCCGCTAAGAGAACGGCCGCGCACGCAGCAAGGCCTGCGTCGCGCAAGGACAGCGAGGAGACCATGATTCGCAGATTGAGTTTCGGTTTTGTAGTCGTGCTAGTAACGGCGTTCATCGTTGTGGCGTGCGGTCGTCAGGTTACGCCAAATCCTCCGGGTTTGGGGCCCGGCGGCGCGCCTCCGGGATACATAGCGATACACTATGACGTCCAATCTCCCTTCAACTTTACGAACTATCAATACATGATCGTCTTCAATACGTCGGGGACCGCAGTGACGCCGTCGACCGACACCGTGCAAACGAATTGGGCGGGCTATTCGTTCGCCTTGGTGGCGTTGGGCACCGCCGGGACTTCGTATGCCGAGGCGGTGCAGTTCGTTCGAAATCAAAATCCTCACATTCCCCCAGCTTGGCTTAAGCTTGGGACCACGCCGGGCCAGCTGACCTATAATCCGGACAGCAACGGTCAAGGCACCGAGTTCTCGATGATCGCTCAAAAGGCCATCTTTAAAGGCGTCGCATCCCCTTCGCCCTCGCCGAGCGCGAGCCCGAACAATATCTGGACCTTCAACGCCTTCGCCACGGAGGCCAGCCAAGGTCAGTGGTTCTTCCTCGATTCAATGGGAGCGGGCGGTCCCACCGACCCGCAGTTCATCTCGCCGAAGCTCTGCATGACGGAGCCTTTTGACAACACCTACTTCGGGCTCTTCACGCCTTCGGATCCGGCGGCCCAGATCGTAAGCATCGAGATTTCGAATAACCCCATCAAGGCCACGCCGTGTCCCTAAATGCGTGACCTCGGCGTCGAGTGCAGCTACTACATCTGCAACTGCACGGTAAGCTCGCCGGTTGGGACCGGCGAAGTGTTTTGCAGCGACTTCTGCCAAAATGCGTCTGAATCGAGCCTCGAATCGGATAGCTGCGCTTGCGCCCACCCCCCCTGCGATGAGCCGTAGCTCCAACTGCGACTCTATTTTCAAAAGAGACATTTAACCTCGTGGTTCGGCGCGCATTCGACGTGATGCCGAGGCAGAGCAGCAGGAGCGCAGCCGGAGGCGGAGCGACGAGCGGTTCCGAGGCGTCACGTCGAATGCGCGCCGAACCCCTAGAAGTTAAAGGTCGTCGGCACCACTTGCTGTGGCGAACCGATCTGGAAGACCGCCGTTTGCGTCGGAAATGCGAGCAGGTTTAGGCCGACGTTGATCGCCGCTTGGGATTCGTTGTAGAGCACCAGGAGCTGATAGCAGTTGCCGATCGTTCGGGTGTAGTAGATGATTTTGTCGGCGATCATCTCTCCCGGGCCCTTCCAATTGAGATTGGTGACGAACTGCAGCGACGCATCGCGGCCGAACGGCGTCGAGAGCTGGAGGTTCGTCGTCTCGAAGCCTTGATACGGACCGGGAATGAACGAGCCGCTGAGCAGTACCACCGAGCGAGGCGACGGCCGCGCCGAGAGCTGATAGCTCAACGGTTGAGCCATGCCGTCAAAGTTCGTCGACCAGCCTACCGAAAACGCGTAGACGTCGTCGTTGAAGAGACGGACCAGGTCTTGCGCGTTCTTGGTATTCATCGTGGGTTGCTGGTCGAGATATTGAAACGGCACGAGAGCCGGCCCGTTATAGTTGGCTTCGTTATACGTCGCGGTGTTGACGATGTGCGAGCTGATCGGCGTCGTCAAGCTGAAGTCTTGCTCCACGGCGGCCTTGAGGTCGCCGGTGCCATAGGCGTATTGATCGATCGTCACCGTGCCTTGAAAATCGCTTCCAAAAACCTTTTCTTCGGCGGGCCCAACGACCAGGTTCGCGTCGCCGCGCCACGTCGCGAGGCTCTCCGGCTGGCCTTCGCCCGAGGGCTGGCTGTATTCGCCGACGGTTAGGTCGGCCGAAAGTGGAATGAAAAAGTGTTGGAAGAAGCTGGAGGGCCGGACTTCGAACTCCGGGATTTTGTCGATGCCGGCGGTCTCCAGACCGTAGAGCTTGTCGAACTCCATTTGATAATCCGCGCCCGAAGTCGTGTACTGCAGCAGGTAGTCGAACTCCGACTGATTGCTGAACGACGTCGTACCGCCAAAGCTTGCGTTGCTGTCGCTCTCATCGAACGTGGTCGTCTGGTTCAGGTTTTCGTTGAACTGGCGCGTGTCGGTGACCGTAAAGCTATCGCTGCTGGATTGGCCGCCCACGGAGCTGTGGCTGAAGCTATAGTTTTGCGACGTCTGCGCCGTTTGGTGCGAGATGGACTCGGCGATCGTTTCGTTCGGCGGAATGCTCACGAGCGGCCCGTAGTTCGATTGGTACGAAAATTGAAAGTTGCTCTTGAGATGCTGTGAAATATTCTCTTGCTCTGCCAGAGCGAGGTTCGTCTGCGTTCCCCCTTGCTGGCGATTGTTGAGCGTGTACAGGTTCAGGCTAACGCTGCGCCGGCCTCGCTTGCTGGAATAGAAGCCGACGTAGCCGAGGCCCAGACCCTCATTTGTGAAATAGTTGACGATGTAGTAGCCGTAATAGTACTGGTCTTTGCCGAACGGAATCTGGATTTTGATCCAGGCGCCCTCGTATGAATTGTAGCCGACCTCCGGAAACCAGTGCGCGTGACCGGGGTTGCTGGTGACGCTTCGTAGCGGAATGATCAGTAACGGAAGGTAGAAGATCGCCGCCGCTCCGAGCCAGAGCACCGCGTTGTGGATGACGATCTTATCGCCGGGATAGACGTCCATGTTCTTTCCCGTGATATGGTAGCCGCCGCGCGGGTTCTCGCACGTCGTGACGTATGGCTTGTCGCCGTGGGCCGTTCCGTCGGGGCTCGTGTACAGGTCGTTCGCCGAGAAATGAACCAGGCCGCGCTCCAGCCCTTCGTCACTCGCGCCTTTACCATTTTCGAGTTTCGCCGTCTGTTCGACGGTGTCGAAAATGATAACGTCGGCGTCCAATATGGAGTTGTGCTCGTGGTTGACGATAAACGGATGGCCGGTGATAATCATCGTTCGAACGCCGTCGAAGTGCGCTCGCTCGCCGACGATCTCTTCGTCGGCGTAATAGATGTGCACGTTGCCGATCGCGTCGCTCGGTTTGCCGCGCGCGCGGTTGCCGGTCCAGGTATCGGAAATTACCGCGATGTATCCCGGCGAGAGCGTCGGGACTCCGGTGGGCTCCGGAGTCGGTGCCGGCGTCGCTTGTCCCGCCGGCGGAATCGGAGGCGGCGTTTCACCGCCACGCACCAAAAAGATCGGCGCCATCGATCCTAACGGGTTAGGCGTCCCCGACGGAATCGGCGGCGGAGTGACCGGCGGCGTTTGGCCGGGGAACGGATGCGGGGTTGGATTGAGCGTGTAGGTGCCGTTGCTCACACCCGGCGGTACGTTGGGGGGCCCGGGAGTGGCCGGCGGTGCGGGCGTCGCGGTGGCCTGCGCCACGGTCACCGCGTTATCGGTATAATGCTGGGCGCAGCTTTGCGTGTTGAAGAGCAGCAGCGCAAGCTGTTGTTGATCCTGTCCGGTCGCAGCCTGTGCCCAGACCGGGAAGAGACCAATAACATAGGCAGTCAGCACCGCAGCGGCGGTTAAGCCGCGACGTCTCAGCACCCGCGCAGGCACGTCGTCAGCGCTCTTCCAGCCAGAGCAGAACGGCGCCCGCGACACCCACGATGACGTTCGGTAACCAAGCCGCGAGGAATGGATTGAGTGCCCCGTTGCGGCCAAACGCCGAGGCCGCCGAGACCATGAGGTAGTAGCCGAAAAACGCGATGATCGAAAGGGTGATGCCGAGCGTACGCCCGCGCTTACCGAAACGCAACGCCAAAGGTACGGCGAGCAACACCCCGATGATGCACGCGAAGGGCCACGACAGCTTGTCGGCGAGATTGATCTGCAAGTTTCCCATCGCGGTGCCGCCGATGCCCTGGGCCTGAAGCGCGTTTACTTGCGTGCGCAAAGACTTGCTGCTCATCGTCCAGGGGTCGTTGTTCACCTGGCTGACGAACTGCGAAGCCGTCTCGCCAAGCGGCAGTCCGATCGAGATGATCTTGACGCGCTGCTGGTTGGTGAGAAATCCGTCGTCGTTGTAGCGAGTGTCGATCACCTCGTGCAGGTTGAGGACGCTGCCCTGCACGACGGCCGACTTCGCCTGAAGCGTTTCGTTCCACGGGCCGTATTTTGCGGGCTTGAAGATCTGCACGTCGAGCATCGTCTTGTTGTCCGGAGCGACCTGCCCTACGTAGAACGTGTTCCCGGTGTCGGGATCCTTACGAAAAAACTGCGGCTCGACGGGGAGCGCGTCCGTATGATAGATGATCTGGTAAAACGTCCGCGTCGACAGATCGACCGATGCCGGCGCGACCCACTCGTTGATGGAGTAGGAAAGCAGAAACATCAAGATGCCGAAGAGCAGCGGAGACGCTGCGATTCGCATGACCGAAATGCCGGCCGTGCGCATCGCCGTTACCTCGTTGTCGCCCATGACCCGTCCCATCGCCAACAGCGCAGCGAAAAGCGATGCGAACGGGAACGCCATTGGGGTGGCCTGCGGGATACGGAACACGACGAAACGCAGGACCAAAAAAAACGGTGCGTGCTGATTGATGATGTAATCGGCGGCAAGAAAGAAGATGTTGAGCGCCCAAAATAGCAAGAACGCGCCCAGCGCAAAGAAGAACGGGCCGAGCATCTCTTTCAGTAGATAGCTGTCGAGAATCGGCAGCCGCAAAAACGTGAGCCTGACCCGGGGGAGCGGCTGGTGGTGAGTGATCGTGGTCATCGAGAGAAGCCGGATTCGCGGTTTGCGCCGGTGCCCCGACGGTTAATAGTTGCGGTACGCGTTGAGCACGCGCACGACGTACGCCCGCGTTTCGGCATAGGGGGGTACGCCGTGATAGCGATCCACGGCTCCCGGTCCGGCGTTATATGCCGCGACGGCTAACGTAACGTTGTCGTGATACCGGTTCAGCAGCGAGCGAAGGTAGCTCGTGCCGCACGAGACGTTCTGCGTGGCGTCGAACGGATCGGCGATGCCGCAGCCCGCCGCGGTGCCGGGCATCAACTGCATGAGCCCCTGTGCCCCCGCGATACTAACGGCCGACGGGTTCCCTCCCGATTCTGCCATGACGACCGCCCGCACCAGCCCCGGCGGAACCCCGTTGGCCTGGGAGGCGTTCGTGACGAGCGAATTAAGACTCCCCGGATCCATAGAGTGGGAGGCGTACGGCAGGTAACCCCCGCTACATCCGTAGAGCAATCCCAGGAGGCCACAGATTCCGAAAAGACGAGTCATGGCACCGTCGGCTTTCTTCTCAGCGCGCAGTCAGGCCTGGCAGGCCGGCCGCGAGGAAGAGAACGAGCAAGCCACCGCAATCCACTCCATTTCCATCAACTTTCACAGCCAAATCTAACGCTCCACCGGTTGGAAATAACCGGCCTGGTATGCCGGCGATCATAGCTGCGAAGCCTTGAAGTTGGCTGAGCGGACCCAAACGCGGGAACGGCCGCAGCCTCATGCTGCGCAAAGCCGAGCGGAGCTCAGCGAGACTTGCGCGCGACGTCGCGCGAGCATCCGCCCAACGCATTTCTTCGAGCCCGGCACTGCCCACGCGTGATAATGGCGTCTTATTGTTAAGCAGGAGCCTTGCTGCTACGCCGTAAGAATCGCTCACTCGTCTATAAGGAGCAAAAATTTCTATATGGCCGGTTTTACTCGCTTTATCGCATCCGTTGCAACGCTCGCCATCGCTGGGATGCTCGCCGGTTGCTCCGGCGCTCTCCCGACCGCATCGTCGCAGCAGGCGCAAACCGCAGGCGCACCAATCGCGCAGAGAATGAAGTGCCCACCCGACAACGGCGTCTCCGTGCGTCCCTGCGCGGTCAGACTCACCGCCTCCGAGACGTCGGCGACGGTCAAGACTAGGGGGCCAAAGGGCGGCACTTTCTCGGTTCGGGACAATCATTGCACGACCAAAAACATCGTAACGGTAACGGGATCGGGCAATTCGTGGACCATCACGGCAGGCGCCAGCACGGGCCACTGCACCGTGAACTTCATCGACAGGGACTTCAACGGCAAAAAGCTCGGCATCGCTACCGTGGACGCCGCGAACGTAAAGTCGTAAGCGACCTATAAAGCGAGCCGCGCCGCCGCTGAGCGCGGCGTAGTCGGTTCCTCTCAGGGCCCGGTTTTTACCGGGCTCTGATCAATTACGCTTCCAAACCGCAGCGAAATACGCTCGAACAGACGTTCGAGCAAAGCATTCACCGCCGCGCTAACCTTGCGTTAAGGGAATCGTGGGGCGTATAGTGGTGTGAAGTAGTGCCTAGTGGTGCGTTTCGGAGGAGCATTTGCAGGCTGGACTTCCCCGTTTTGCGGGCTCGGAGCAACACGCCCTTGACGAAAAGGGCCGGCTAATTGTGCCCGCGCGCTTTCGCGAGCGCTTAGGAGCCCAGTTCGTGCTGACCATCGCGCCCCCGGATCAATGCCTCGCACTCTATCCCAGCGCGACCTGGGTACAGTTTTGCGAACGGCTCGAGGGGGTGCCGAATAAGGACGACCGTTATCGCCGTTCGGTACGCTACCTCTTCGCGCACACGGAGGAGGTCGGCTGCGACAATCAAGGCCGGCTCGTCGTTCCTGCGCTTCTACGAACGTACGCCGGCATCGAACGGCACGTTGTCTCGGTCGGTCTGCTGACGCGGATAGAAATTTGGGCCAAGGAGCGCTACGCCTTCCAGAAGCCGCCTGAGGGCGACATGCCGGACTTCATGGGCGAGCTAGGGCTGTAGAATGTGCTGCCGCCATGCTGAGCCACGTTCCCGTGCTGGTGGGCCCGGCGCTCGAATATTTAGAGATTCTTCCAAACGGGCTCTACCTGGACGCAACCTTCGGTGGGGGCGGCCACGCTGCGGCGATCTTGGAGCGGCTCGGAGACGGACGCCTGATCGCACTGGACGCCGATCCGCGTGCCGCCGCACTTGCGCAGCGGCTTGCCGACCCCCGATTGACCTTCGTCCACGCGAACTTTCGCGATCTCGATCGCGTCCTCGACCGCTACGAGATTCCGTTGCTGGACGGCGTTCTCTTCGACCTGGGAGTCTCGTCGATGCAGCTTGACGATGCGGAGCGCGGCTTCTCCGTGGGTAAGCCGGCGGTTCTCGACATGCGGATGGATCCCAGCGACGGGTCGAGCGCCTACGACGTCCTCTCGACCGCGAGCGAACGGGAGCTGGCCGAAATTTTCTTTGCATTCGGAGAAGAGCGGTCGGCTCGGCGAATCGCTCGCGCGATCGTCGCGCGGCGCGCGGGCGCCGGTCTGCCCAACACCACGTCGGAGTTTGCCGCCCTTATCTCAGGCATCGTGCAGCGCCCCGGAAAACGAGAACGCATCCATCCGGCGACGCGCGTCTTTCAGGCGTTGCGCATCGCCGTCAACGACGAGCTAGGCGCTTTGCGCGACGGCTTGTCGCAGGCAGTCGCGCGGCTGCGCACCGGCGGGCGCGTGGTCGCAATTAGTTTTCATTCGCTCGAGGATCGAATCGTGAAGCGAGGTTTCCGCGACGACGAGCGACTCGTGGTTCTTACGAAGAGGCCCATTCGTCCCGATCGGCGCGAGCTCGCCGAAAACCGCCGTTCCCGCAGTGCCAAACTTCGCGCAGCGCAGCGCAAGGGAGCCGAATAAGTGATTGCGTCTCAGTCTTTCGAACGAAGCTCGCGCATCGAGAACCCGCGCACCGTTCGGGCCGCAACCGCGGCGCGAAAAGTGCGCGCGTCGCGCGCTCGTTACACGACGCTGGTGCGGGTCTTTGCCGTGCTGCTGTGCGTTCTCGCGCTGTTGATGGGATACGTCGTGCTAACGTCGAGCCTGACGGGGCTCAGCTACACTGTGGCGCGAGCGGCGGCACAACGCGAGGCGCTGCAGGAGGAGACGATGCGCCTCGACGATCAAATTGCCGCATTGCGCTCCGACGACCGGCTTGCCGAATTGGCCGCGCGTTTGGGCATGCGCGCGCCGCAGCGATTTGCGGTCGTGCGCGAGGAAGAGCCGCGAGCGGCTCGAGCCGGATCGCACTTCCCGCTGCTCTCGTCACTTGCCGGGTTCTTGGTGCCGGCAGTAGCCGCGCACCCCTAAGCAAGGGCCGCGATGCATCGTCGAACGTTCACGCGCGTCGCTCCGATGCGCGCTCGAATCTCGTTTTACGCATGCATGCTCATCGCGCTGTTTCTTGCCTCGCGCTTGTGCGACGTTCAAGCTCTCAAGGGACCGCTGTACGCAAAGGAAGCGCTGGCGCAGCGCTCCGATACGGTCGAGGTATTCGCGCGGCGCGGCAGCATCCTCGATCGTAACGGCAACGTCCTGGTACGTTCGCTTCCTTCCGAAAGCGTCTATGCGGTACCCCGCGAGATCGTCGATCCGGCGGCAGCGATTGCGAAGCTGCAAGGCATCTTCGGCAAGCTCGATCCGTCGGTCGCGGCGGCGATGCACGACCGGCATCTGTGGTTCGTCTGGATTGCGCGCAAGGTGCCGCACGATTTGGCCTCGCGGGTTCGATCCCTAAATCTGCTCGGTGTCGCACTAAAGGAAGAAGAGACGGGGCTGCGGGTCGATACGGCCGGACGTTTAGCTTCGACCGTCTTGGGCTTCGTCGGCACCGACGAAAACGGGCTCGACGGGGTTGAGTATGCGTACGACGACGTGTTGCGCGGGCACTCCGGGCGCGTAACGCTGGAAGCCGACGAGTTCGGACGGCCGATTCCCTTCGGGCGAGAACGCGTCGTATCGCCGGCCCAGCCGGGCAGCAACGTCGAGCTCACGATCGATCCCTACCTGCAGTTTGCCGCCGAGCAAGCGCTGCAGGAGCAAGTACGCGCCTATCATGCGCTCGACGGAACGGCGATCGTCATGGATCCGTCGACCGGCGAAATTCTTGCGCTGGCAAACGCGCCCAACTTCGATCCGAACCGGTTCTGGATCTATGGCGAAGATGCGCGCCGCGACCGCGCCGTCATGGATGCCTACGAGCCGGGCTCCACCTTCAAGCTGGTCACCGCGGCCGCCGCGCTCGACTCGGGTAAGGTAGGGTTGGCGTCGCGTTTTCCCGCCCACGACACCCTCGAAGTGGGCGGCCGAACGATTCACAACGCGGAAGACGGCTTCATGGCGGGGACCGGCAGCAGCGAGACGCTCGAGCAAATCGTTGCCTTCTCGCATAACGTCGGCGCCGCGGAGGTCGGGATCTCGATCGGCGGCAAAACGTTTTACGACATGGAGCGCAAGGCCGGCTTCGGGACGCCTACCGCCGTCGGCTTGCCGGGAGAGAATCCGGGTATCGTGCCGCCGCCCGATCAGTGGAGCGGTTCCTCGCTGGCGACGATGGCTTTTGGCCAAGGCGTCTCCGTAACGCCGCTTGCCATGGCTCGGTATTACTGCGCGATCGCGAATGGCGGGCTACTCATGCAGCCGCGAATCGTCAGCGCCGTTTACGACCAGCAAGGAAACCTCGTACGGCGCACGCAGCCGAAAGTCGTTCGCCGCGTCTTCTCGCGGCGGACCGCCGCCGAGCTGCGCAGCTTTTTGCGAAGCGTCGTGGTGCGGGGCACCGGTGACCCGACCGCGCAGGTCGCGGGCTACGCTACCGCGGGAAAAACCGGCACGGCCTCGATGGTTGTTGACGGACGCTATCTCTCCGGCTATTATGCCGCTTCCTTCATCGGCATGGTTCCCTATCCGCGCGCACGCTACGTCATCTACGTGAAGGTCGAACGCCCGATCGGTTCGTACTACGGCAGCGTCGTGGCCGCCCCGGCATTCGCACAGATCGCGCGCGCGGCCATGCTGCACGCCGGCGTCTTGCCCGGCGGCATCGTTGCGCGCAATGGCCGCTGATCCGCAAATCGCACTGACGGCGCTGCTCGATCGACTCCCGGCGGCCAACGTCACCGGCGATCTCACGCAACTCGTCACCGCCATCGAAATCGATTCGCGTTCCGTGTCGCCCGGCGCGCTCTTCGTCGCGCTGCGCGGCAGTCACACCGACGGCCATCTCTACACCGCGCAAGCGATCCAACGCGGCGCCTCCGCCGTCGTCGTCGAGGAGAGCGCACAGGTTGCGGAGCCCGCGCGCGCGGCAGTCATTCGCGTCGCGGATTCAAAGCGGGCCCTCTCCGTTCTGTCGGCGGCGTTCTACGGCGACCCTTCGCGACGCCTCGACGTGATCGGCGTCACCGGAACCAACGGCAAGACGACGACGACGCGAATGGTTGCGGCAATTCTCAATGCAGCCGCGATACCGTGCGGCGTCATCGGCACCGTTGGTGCCGAGCTGGCTTCGCGGAGGTGGCAATTGGGCAACACGACGCCGCTGCCGCCCGAGCTGCATTCGGTGCTCGCTGCGATGCGGGACGACGGCGCGCAAGCGGTCGCCGTCGAGGTTAGTTCGCACGCATTGGCGCTCGAGCGCGTCGAAGACGTCAGCTTCCGGGTAGCGGCACTCACCAACGTCACGCGCGATCACCTCGACTTTCACGAATCGCAGGGCGCTTACGCCGCTGCGAAGCGCCATCTTTTCGAGTTGACGCAAGCCTGCGTGCTCAACGTCGACGACCCTTACGGCCGGCAATGGGCTCTCGAGCTCGAGCGAGCGGGGCGCCCCGTCGTCACGTACGGAAATGAGTACGCCGCGCATCTTGCCGCCCACGATATCGTGCTCGAGCCGGCGGGCAGCCGCTTTACCGTCAACGGGCACGCCTACGAGCTGCACCTGCCCGGGCGCTTCAACGTCTGGAACGCGCTGGCCGCAATTGGCATAGCCAAGCTCTTGGAGATCGGCGAAGCCACGATCGCGCGCGGATTGGCGATGCTGCAGCGCGTCCCCGGAAGGATGGAGCGCGTCGGAGGCTTGGGAATCGACGTGGTGGTGGACTACGCGCACACGCCGGACGCGCTCGAGAATGCGCTGCGAGCCCTGCGCGAGACGACCACAGGTGCAGTTGCGATCGTTTTCGGCTGCGGAGGCGATCGCGATCGCGGAAAACGAGCCGAAATGGGAGCCGTTGCGGCGCGGCTCGCCGACCGGCTGTATCTGACCAGCGATAATCCGCGCAGCGAAGAACCGGGCGCGATCGTCGACGACATGCTCGGCGGCATCCCAAACGGCGCGCGACACGTTGTCGAGCTGGATCGCCGTCTCGCGATCGAGCGTGCGATCGCAGAGGCGCGCCCCGGCGACGTCGTGCTCGTTGCCGGCAAGGGGCACGAGCCCTATCAGATCGTCGGCGAGCAAACGCTTCCGTTCGACGATGCGGCCGTCGCGCGCGCGGCGCTCGCGATGCTCGGTAATCCCCGATGAGGCTGCCGCTCGATCGTGCGGTCGCCGCGTCGAACGCCACGCTCTTCGAAGGAGACGCCGCACCGGATACGCTGAGCATAAGCACGGACACGCGAAGCATCGAGCCGGGCGACACCTTTGTAGCCTTGCACGGCGAGCGTTTCGACGGTCACGATTTCGCCGCCCAAGCCGTGCAGCGCGGCGCCGCGCTACTCGTCCTCGACCGTCCGCCGGCCCGGGTCGCCGGCGTGCCTGCGATGCTGGTCGAACGGACGAACGACGCATACTTGGAGTTTGCGCGCCTTGCCCGCGAGCTCTTCAAGGGAGTCGTCGTCGCGGTTACCGGAAGCACGGGCAAGACGACCACGAAGACGTTCCTAGCGCAACTCTGCCGGGCGGAGTTCGGCGACCGCGTGATCGCCGCGCCCGGCAACGAAAACAACGAGATCGGCGTGAGCAAACTGCTTCTCGATGCATCGAACGAGGCGCACGACGTCGCGATCGTTGAGATGGGCGCGCGCGCTTACGGCGACGTTGCGATCTTAGTCGACATCGCCCTGCCGCACGTCGGAATCCTAACCAACATCGGCGAAGCGCACGTCGAGATCATGGGATCGCGTCAGCGTTTGGCCGAGACGAAGTGGGCGCTCTTCTCGAAGGGCGCGTCCGCGGTACTCAACGCGGGCGACGAGGTTTCGATCGCGCGCGCGGGCACGCTGGCGCACTCGCCTCGGTGGTTTGCCGCGGTTGCAAAAGAACCGGCGCCGGAGTTGAGTCCGTCGTTCGATCCGCTTACGGCGCTGGTCGGCGAGCGCTACCTGCTTGCGCGCGAGCGCGGCGCCGGCTCGAAGCATGAGATTCAAGCGCACGTGCCGGGCCTGCACAATCGCGCCAATCTTGCGGCGGCAATCGCCGGCGCGCTCCAGCTCGGCGTTTCACTCGAACGTCTGATTCCCGCGATTCCCGCGCTGCAGTTGCCGCAAGGCCGGTACGACCGCATCGCGATCGAGGGCGGCCCGCGCGTCATTTACGACGCTTACAATGCCAATGCGAGCGGAATGATTGCAGCGCTCAACGCGTTCGCGGGCGAAACCGCCTCGCGTCGAATCGCCGTGCTCGCGAGCATGGCGGAGCTCGGCGACGAATCGCAGAGCCTGCACGAACGCGTCGGCGCGCATGCCGCGACCACGGTCGACGTGCTGCTCGTCAGCGGAGACTTCGCGGCTGCGCTCGCGCGCGGCGCGCGCCGAGCCGGTCTCGATGCGTCGCAGATCGTATCGCTTCGGGACAACTCGCACGCCGCAGCTTGGCTTCGCGAACACGCGACGGGCGACGACGTTATTCTGCTGAAGGGCTCGCGCAAATATAAATTGGAGGAGATCGTCGAGGAGCTGTTCGCATGAGCCGCACGGTATCGACGCTGGCAGTGCTGCGGCCGGAAACGCCCGAAGGACTGAAGGCCATCCCGGTGCGGACGCGCTTGGTGCGGCCCGGCGACGACCTCGCCGCATTGGTTTCGCAGGCGGTAGCCGGCATTGCGCGAGCCGGCGACGTCGTCGCCGTTTCTGAGACGGCGCTTGCGATCGCCCAAGGCGAGTTCGTCGTTGCCGAGCGCGTGCGGCCGTCGAAGCTGGCGTATCTACTGTGCCGTTATGCCGGGCCGATGGCGACGATCAGCCAGCCGGAGTCGATGCAGCTGGTGATCGATCGAGTCGGATATCCAAGCGCAGTTTATGCTACGTTGGCCCACTTGGCCGGCCGGCTCGCCGGCCGCCGCGGCGTCTTTTACGAGCTGATGGGCGAGGCCATCGCGGCCTTCGACGGCTACACCGGCACGATGCCGCCCTACGAACGCGCCATCGTCTTTGCTCCGCGCGACCCCGATGCATTCGCGCGAGACTTCGAGCGGCGGAGCGGCATCGATTGCGCCGTCGTCGACGCCAACGACTTAGCGAAGGCAAAGGTTCTCGGCGCATCCGGCAACGTCTGCGCGGCTTGCGTCGAAGGGGCGCTGCTCGACAACCCGCACGGCAACAGCGACGAACAGACTCCGATCGTGGTGCTCAAGTGGCGCGGATCCGGCGATAACCCCTGCTAAACGCCGCGACGGGCTGCGCGCAAGGATGAACGCCGCCACGCTCTTGCTCTGGGCGCTCTTTGGCTTCGCGATCGCGGTTCCGGCCGGTCTGGCGCTGCTGTTGCTTACTGGTCGGCTGGGCCTTCGGCAGCACGCGTACGAAGACGCGCCGCCGACGCATCAGGTTAAGACGGGGACGCCGACGATGGGCGGCCTCGTTTTCGTGGCCGCGCTGCTGGTAGCGCTGGCGGCCGGTCGCGTGGCGCTCTTGCCGGAACTGGTCGTTCTGGTCGTCTGCTGCGCGCTAATCGGCTTCGTCGACGACATCATCACCGTGCGCGGCGGCTCCAAGCGCGGCTTGCGAGCGCGTACGAAGTTTCTGGCAACGGCGCTCGTGGCGGTGATCTTCCTGCGTGCGATCGACGCCGGCGTGGCCCCGTTTCCTACCGACACGCTCTTCCACGCCGGGACGTTTGCGCTGATCGCGCCGCATTGGCTCTGGCTGCTGCTGGGAATTCTGGCGATTACCGGCACGATTCACGCGGTCAATCTCACCGACGGCCTCGACGGCCTGGCCACCGGCAGCGTCATTCCGCCGCTGGTCGTTTTCGGGCTCATCGCCGCGCAGTCCAACGTGCCGGCGGCGGCAATCGCTGCAGCGGCCGGCGTCGGCGCGTGCGCTGCGTTCCTGATCTTCAACCACCATCCGGCGAAGCTCTTCATGGGCGATACCGGCTCGCTCGCGCTCGGGGCGCTGCTCGGCGGCGCGGCAATTCTTACCGGCGAGATGCTGCTGCTCGTCGTCGATCGGCGGCGTCTTCGTCGCGGAAGCGCTATCGGTGATCGTTCAAGTCTCCTATTTCAAGGCGACGCGAGGCAAGCGCATCCTGCGCATGAGCCCGCTGCATCATCATTTCGAGTTGGGCGGATGGCCGGAAACCAAAGTCACTGCCCGCTTTTGGCTTGCATCGTTCATCGCTTCGCTGCTAGGATGGACCATCGTGCGATGACCGATACGCTTGAACTTCACGCCGGCGATGCGATACTCGTCATAGGCTTGGGCCGTAGCGGACTAGCGAGCTTGGAAGTCCTCGCTCACCACAACGTCTCCCTTTACGCGACGGACGAGAAGCCCGTGCCGAAGCATTGAGCGAAGCAATCGCGGCGGCGGAGTCGTTCGGCGCGCGCTTCGTGGACCCGGACGCGCTTGGCGGTATCCTTCGAACGATTTCCTGGGCAGTGCTATCGCCCGGCGTTCCGCCGATCTCCCCGGTCGTCCGCGCCATTCACCGGGCCGACGTGCCGGTCATGGGAGAGATCGAGCTGGCCTATCGGCTTTGCAAGGCGCCGATCGTTGCCGTCACCGGTACCAAGGGAAAGTCGACCACGACCGCGCTGATCGGACATCTGCTTCGTGGCTGCGGTCGTCAGGCTCGAGTCGGCGGGAACATCGGCAATCCGCTCATCAAGGAGATCGCCGGCGGCGACGTCTGCCGACTGGATCGTCGCCGAGGTCTCGTCGTTTCAGCTCGAAACGATTCGCGCGTTCAAACCGCGCGTCGCCGTCTTACTCAACATCGCGCCCGACCATCTCGACCGGTACCCTTCGATGGACGAGTATGCCGAAGCCAAGTACCGCATCTGCGCCAATCAGTCGATGAGCGATTGGTTCGTCGGCAACCTCGACGATCCGAGAATCGAAGCCCTCGCGTGGCGCCACGGCAACGCTCGCGTCCAAGCGCGCCAGCTCTGGTTCACGCGCGACGGGAGCGAACGCGCCACGATGTATCTACGCGACGGAGTCATAACCTACGCCCCGGTCACCGGCGATCCGCGTCCGATCCCGCTCTTGCCGTGCAGCGAAATCCCGCTGCAGGGCGACCATAACATCGAGAACGTTATGGCGGCGCTGCTCGCGGCGCTGGCGGTTGGCTGCGACCCGCGCCTCGCTGCGAGATGCGATACCGTCGTTTGCGCCGATGCCGCACCGCCTCGAGACGGTCGCCGAGATCGACGGCGTGCTCTACGTCGACGATTCGAAATCGACGATTCCTGCCTCGGTGGTCGCGGCGCTGCGCAGCTACGACCGGCCGATCGTGCTGATCGCCGGCGGCCGTTCGAAAGGCATCGGATTCGGCGAGCTGGGATCGGCGATCGCGCAGCACGTCAAGGCGCTGGTCGCAATCGGCGAATCGGCCGGCGAAATTCGGCGGGTGGCCGGCGAGATCGCCGTCGTCGAAGCCTTCTCGATGGAAGAGGCCGTGCAGCGCGCGCGCGAGTTGGCCGCGCCCGGCGACGTCGTCTTGCTCTCGCCCGGGTGCGCGTCGTTCGATATGTTCGACTCGGCGGAGGATCGCGGCGAGCAGTTTAGTGCTGCGGTCACGTCGCAGCGGGAGCATGCGGGTGCATAACGCTGCCGCGCTTCGCGCCAATCGCGATGCGGAACGCAAGACCCGCCTGCGCTCGTACGTCGCGGCGCCGCTCGACGTCTGGCTCTTCGCGACGGTCGCGGCGCTGGTCGCTATCGGCCTGGTCATGGTTTTCTCGGCGTCGAGCGCGACGGCGTATGCCGAGCATGGCGACGTCGCCTACTACCTCAAGCGGCAGTTGGTTTGGCTCGCGGTCGGCCTCGGCGGCGCGTATCTTTGCTACCGGCTCGAGTACCAGCAGCTGCAGTCGCGCAGCGCCGTACCTCTTGGCCGGCGCGATCGTTGCGCTGGCGATGGTGTTCGTGCCGCACGTCGGGCTGGGCGTGAACGGCGGCCGCCGCTGGATCGGCACGGCGAGCTTTAGTTTCGAACCGTCGGAGTTCGCGAAACTCGCGCTGGTGATCTACCTGTCGGCGGTCTTGTCGTCGCGCGGCGAACGGATTACCTCGCTTGGGCGCGGGCTCTTTCCGCTCTGCGTTCCGGTGGCGATCATGGCGGTGCTGGTGCTCAAAGAGCCGGATATGGGCACGGCGAGCCTGCTCTTCTTTACCGCTTTCGCGCTGTTCTTTGCAGCCGGCGCGCGGCTGGTTCATCTGGCCGCGATCGCGTTAACGACGGTTCCGTTCGCCGTCTTTACGGTGCTGGCGAGCCCCTACCGGCGCGCGCGCGTCTTTGCCTTCGTCGATCCGTGGAAGGATCCGCTCAACACCGGCTTCCACATCGTTCAGTCGTTGCTGGCACTGGGCAGCGGCGGAATCTTCGGCGTGGGGCTGGGCGCGTCGCGCGCGAAGTTCTTCTATCTGCCCGAGCAGTACACCGACTTCATCTTCTCGGTCCTCGGCGAGGAGCTGGGGCTGCATCGGTACGCTCGTCGTCGTCGCGCTCTTCGTGACGCTCGCCTACCGTGCCGATCAAGATCGCCTTCGCCGCGCCCGACCGGTTCGGGTTCTTTCTCGCGATCGGATGCGGCGCGATGATCATCGATTCAGGCCTTCATCAACATCGGCGTCGTCTCGTCGTCGTGGCCGGTCACCGGCGTTCCGCTGCCGTTCATCTCGTTCGGCGGAAGTTCGCTGGTCGTCAATCTGCATTGCCGTTGCGCTGATTGCCAATGTCGGGTCGCCACGCAGAGTCCGCGCAGCCTGTGACCGTCGTTTTTGCCGGCGGCGGAACCGGCGGCCATCTCTATCCGGCGATCGCGATCGCCGACGCGTTGCGCGATCGCGCCGGCGACGATCGCCTTCGTCGGCACGCGCCGACCGGCTCGAGAGCGACGATCGTGCCGAAGGCCGGTTATCCGCTCCATACCGTCGCGAGCTCACGCGCTGCCGCGGCGTCTATCGTTCGATGCTGCTTCGCGCACGCTGCGCGCAACGTCATCGGAACGCTGCAAAGCCTCGCGTTCTTAGCCTCGCGCGCGCCCCGATCTCGTCGTCGCGACCGGCGGCTACGTCTGCTTTCCGGTCGCGCTCGCCGCGCGCATCCGGAAGCTGGTGCGGGCTCTCGCGCGCGCCGATCGTGCTGCTCGAACCCAATGCTCGCGCCGGGCTTGACGAACGCGGCTGCTCGCGCCGATCGTTGACGAGATGTGGGGCGCAGTGCGGCGGCTCTGCGACAGCGCCGTGCGATCGAAATGCCGGCCGACCGGCGTTCCCGTTCGTGCTGCGCTCCGACGCTTGCCGTCGCGCGAAGCGGCCGCTCGCGCGCCTGGGACTCGATCCCGCCCAGCCGACGCTCGTGGCAATCGGCGGCAGCCAAGGGGCGCGCGCGATCAACGACGCGCTGCTTGCGTGCGTTGACAGCGGCAACGGGCTGCCGCGCGGGACTGGCAGATGCTTGCGCTCGACGGGCGCGGCGCGAGTACGAGAAGGTGCGCCGCCGTGCGCGCGGCGAAGCCGGCCGGAACGCTCGGCGGCGGCCGTATCTCGACGAGATGGCTGACGCGTACTGCCGCCGCGGATTTGGTTCTTGCGCGAGCCGGCGCGTCGACGCTCGGCGAGCTGGCGGCGCTTGGCAAGCCCGCGATTTTGGTCCCGTATCCGCACGCAACCGAGGCGCATCAGGCGGGCAACGCCGCGCGCTTTGAAGCCGCCGGCGCGGCGGCTCGTAGTGACCGATCGAGCAGCTTGCATCCGGAGCTTTGCCTGGCGTGCTGGCCGCAGGCGACGGCGCCGCAGCGCCTGGCAACGCTTGCGTCCAAGCGCTCGTCAGCTGGCTCAAAACGATCCGTTGGCGCAGATTCTCGCGCGGATCGATACCTTGACGCATGAGGAAGGGCTAGCGGTGACGTACCATTTCGTCGGCATCGGCGGCATCGGCATGAGCGCAATCGCGCGCATTTTGCTCGCGCGCGGCGTCGACGGTCACCGGTTCGGACGTCGCCGAACGCCGCTGATCGAACGCCTGCGCGCGCGAGGGCGCGCGGGTCGCGATCGGCCACGAAGCCGCGAACGTTCGCGGGGCCGACGATCGTCGTCGTCAGCTCGGCGATCGATCGCCGGCAATCCGGAGTACGTCGCCGCCGCGCGCGCGCGGAATGCCGGTCTTGCACCGTGGCGAGATGCTCGCGCGTTTGCTTGCGGCGGCGGCGCGGCATCGCGGTCTGCGGAACGCACGGAAAGACGACCACGACGGCGATGACGCATGCCGTTCTGCGCGCCGGCGGGATCGATGCCGGTCTGTCGCTCGGCGGCATCGACGTGTCGCTCGGAAACCAACGCGCTACGACGGAACGTCGCCCTGGTTCGTCGACGGAAGCCGATGAATCCGACGGCTCGTTTCGCGCTTGCTGGAACCGGACGATCGCGGTCGTCACCAACGTCGAGAACGATCATCTCGACCAGCGACGACGAGCTTCCGGGCCTGGTGCGCGCCTTCGGCGAGTTTCTGGCGAAGTTGCCCGACGACGGCCGTCGCGGTCGTCGGCATCGACAACGCGCTCGCGGCGTCGCTAACGGCGCCACGAGCTGCGGCGCGCGTCGGTGACGTGCGGCTTGGCGGCGACGCGACCGTTCGCGCGCGCGCAACGTGCGCTTCGAGGATTTCGGCTCGACGTTCGACGCGCTCGACGGCGACGTCACGCTCGGCAGCGTCGAGCTTGCGCGTGCCGGGCGCGATGAACGTGCAGAACGCGCTCGCGGCGATTGCGGTCGGCGATGCGCGCTCGAGCTTGCCGTTCGCCTCGATCGCCGCGGCGCTGAGCGCGTTTCGCAGGCGTGCGCCGCCGCTTCGAAATCTTGCTCTCGCAACGATCGAGCTGACGGTCGTCGACGATTACGCGCATCATCCGACCGCCGTCAGGCGACGATCGCGGCGGCGCGCGCGTACTACGACGGGCCGCTTGTCGTCGCGTTTCAGCCGCATCGTTACTACGCGCACGCGCCTATCTCGCGCGCGAGTTTGCCGCTGCGCTGCGCGGCGCCGACCGCGTCTATCTCACGCCGGTCTACGCGGCGTCGGAGCCGGCGATTCCCGGCGTGAGCGAACGCTCGATCGGCGAGCCGCTCGCGGCGCTCGGCACGACGCGTGGCGTACGTCGGCAGCGTCGGCGAGCTCGAGGCGCAGCATCTTCGACGGAGGCCCCGGCCGGCGCGCTGGTGTTGATGCTCGGCGCCGGCAACGTCACCGACGCCGCCGCACGCCTGGCAGCAGCTCGTGCAGCGCGGACGCGCGTCACGGCGCGGCATGGCGTTGACCACGCGCGTGCGCTCGCAGCTCGCTGCTCGACGAGCGGATCGCGAGCTGTTACGCGCGATCTTCGGCGACGCGCGTGCGGTTCGACGAGCCGCTCGCGCCGTTTACGTCGTGGAAGATCGGCGGTCCGGCCGATGCGCTCGCGTAACGTACGAGACGCGAGGCGGAACTCGCGGACGCTCATGCGCCTGTGCTTGCGGCGCAAGCTGCCGTGGTTGGTCGTCGGCAGCGGGGAGCAATGTGCTCGTCGGCGACGGCGGCATGCGCGGCATCGTCGTGCGGCTCGGCGGCGACGTTCGCGGCGGTCGAGGTCACGCAGCGAAGACGGCGCGTCGTGGTCGAAGCCGGCGGCTCGGCCGGCATGGCGCTCGTGACCGCGAAGGCGGCCTCCGCCGGCGCCGTCGGCATCGGTTCGCTCGCCGGCATTCCCGGGAGCGGTCGGCGGAGCGCTGCGCATGAACGCGGGCACCGATCGCGAGATCGGCGAGTTCGTGCGCGACGTCTGGGTGCAGACGCCGGCCAGGCCGCGAGCCGCACGCGGTCGAGCGTCGCAGTACTTCTACCGGCAACGACGCTCGCGCGCGACGCGGTCGTCTCGGCGCGTGGCGCTCGCGTTCCGAACGCGGCGAGCCGCAGGCGACGTGCGCGCGCGAGATGCAGACGCCGCCTCGTGCGGCGCAAGGCGACGCAGCCGATTGCGCTTCCCAACGCCGGCTCGTGCTTTCGCAATCCGCCGACGGCGACAAGGCGGCCGCGCTGATCGAAGAGGCCGGCGCCAAGGGATGGCGCGGAGGGCGGCGCGGAAGTCTCGACCTCCACGCCAACTTCATCAACAACGTCGGCGGCGCGACGGCCGCGACGTCGCCACGCTGCTCGCGCGCGTCCGGCGTGCGGTGCGCGATCGATGCGGCGTCGAACTGCAGCTGGAAGTGCATTTCGTCGGAGTTTTTATCGATGCAACGTAACGCGTGAGTCAAGGGCCAGGGTCGCCGTCGTGATGGGCGGCAGCAGCGCCGAACGCGAGGTCTCGATCGCGACCGGGTCCGAACGTGATGCGCGCGCTGCAGCGCGCTCGGCTACGACGCGCGGTCGCTCGACTACGACGAGCGCTTCGTCGACGCGCTGCGCCAAGTGCAAACCCGACGTCGTCTTCATCGCGCTGCACGGCCCCGGCGGCGAGGACGGGCACGTTCAGGCGCTGCTCGAGTGGCTTCGATTCCGTATACCGGCAGCGGCCTGCGAGCGGCGGCGCTCGCGATGGACAAACATCTCACCAAGAAGCTGCTCTCGGCCGAAGGTCTGCCGACGCCGGCTTGGGATGTGTTCGATCTTGACGGGCGGAACGTTGCCGCTTTTGCCGGGATCGCTCGACCTGCCGCTGGTGGTCAAACCGCGCGCCGAAGGGTCGTCGGCCGGCGTCTCGATCGTGCGGACGCACGAAGCAGTGGACCAGCGCGATGCTCGAGGCCTCGAAGTCGTACGCGCAGAGTCCTGGCCGAAGAGTACGTCGAGGGGCGCGAGTTCACGTGCGCCGTGCTCGGCGAAGAGGCGCTGCCGGTCGTCGAAATCGTCGCCAACCGCGACGGGTTCTACAGCTACGATGCGAAGTACGAGCCCGGCGGCAGCCGCCACGTCGTTCCCGCGCCGATCGACGAGGATCTCGCGGCGCCGGCTGCAGATGCTCGCGCTCTCGGCGCACCGGCTGCTCGGGCTTACGCGACTACTCTCGCAGCGACTTCATCGTCACGCACGGAAGGCCGGCCCGTACATGTTGGAGATCAACTCGCTCCCCGGCTTGACGCCGGCGAGCCTGCTCCCCGACGAGTGCGCCGCGGTCGGGATGTCGTTCGATGCGTTGATCGACCGCCTCGTCAACTACGCGCTCGCTCGCGCGCAGCTTCGCGACGCCGTCGCGTAAGAATGAAAGCGGGCTCGCCGAAGCGAGCCCGCGGGTTCAACTGCTAAACGCGCGCTATTTGTGCGCTATTCCTTGGAACGCGGAAGTTGTGCGATTCCTTCGGGGACGATTTTCGTGCCGCTGACCGTAAGCCCTTTGGTAAAGCTGTACTCGTACTTGATCGCTTTGCCGTTGTAGGAGTAGACGTCGACCGCACCGTTGGTCCGGTCGACCGCGGCGAAGTTGGTGTTTGCCGCATTGAGTTTGCCGAAGAAGCTTTCGCCTTTGAGCATGAAGGGGCCGCCGACGACTTTGCAAGTCGGATTGCAGCCGCTGTAGATGTAGGTGTCTTCGGCATCGAGGTCGTTGATGACTAATTGCCCCTTGTTATCGATGTCGATTCCACCGTAGTACGTCTGCTTAAAGCCTTTGGCAACGACCCCGCCGCCCGCGCAGCCTTTGAAGTAGATCAGCGCCGCGCCGCCGGTGGAGCTCGTCTTTGCGTCCAGCCAACAGTTGCCACTGGGCGACATCGCGACGCCGCCCGCGTGGTAGATGACGCCGTTGGTGAGGTCCGTCGTACAAGTGCCGGCTTTGAGCGTGCACAGGGACAGGCTTCCCGGCGCCGTGCCCTTACCCACGATGTTGCCGACGGCGATCGTGTCGGTGGCGCCGTCGGGGGTCGACGCGTCGGAGGGCTGTCCGTAGGTATCGGAGATCAGTCCGATTTGCTTTTTCGGGCACATCGCCGGACCTTGGTAGACATAGATATATCCGCTTCCGCCATCGGGATCGATCAGATTGCCCTTGAGGTCGACGGCAACGCCGTTGACGCTTGAAACGCCTTGAACGGTGCAGATCGGCGGCTTATTGGCTTTGTTGTCCGCCGCGTAACCCAAGAGCTCGGTCTCTCCGAACTCCGAGACGTAGATTCCGGTGGTCGGCGGCTTCTTCTTGGCCTCCGGAACGATCTCATGAAGAACCGAGATCGCGCGCAGCGGCGCGAAATCGTCGTACACGCTGATCGGGCGCGATGCCGAGCCGGCGCTGGGAATCGAGCTATTGGACGGTGACACACTGCTGGCGCAACCGCTGATGAGGCCGATCGCGACCACCGAGCAGAGCGCCGAAGTAAACAAACGCATGCGATAAGTCTCCTTGGCAAGTAGATCGGAAATGGGACCTTCGATATTGCCCGCACGGGCTCGCGAACCCTTTACAATCCCGCTCTTTTCCGCGCTACTGTGCCGAGCGGGGATTTTGAGCGATGCCCTGGGGAGCTAGCTCGATTTGGAGGCCTTGTTTGGAGGAGTGCTCGAACTTGATTGCCTCGGTACTGTAGGAGTAGAAGTCGACCGCGCCGTGGAGTTGATCGACGGCTACGAAGTCGGTGTTCGCGGCGTTGAGCTTGCCGAAAAAGCTTTGGGCTTTGAGCCGGAAAGGGCCGCCGACGAGCGTGCAGCTGGGATTACACCCGCTGTAGATGGAGACCGCCGAAGTCGCCTGATCGATGATCACGAGGTTGCCCTGGTTGTCGATATCGATTCCACCGTAGGACTTGCTGTTGAAACCGCTGGCGGCTTCACCCTGGCCCGCGCAGCCCTGGAAGTAGATCAGCGCTGCACCGCCGACGGAAGTGCGCATTGCATCGACCCAGCAGTCGCCGCCGTTGGACATTGCGACTCCGCCGGCTGCGTACAGCTCCGGGTTGGTAAGGTTGCTCGTGCAGCCGGCTCGCAGGGTGCAGATCGAGAGGCTGCCGGCCGAGCTGCCGTGGTCGCGGATATTTCCAACCGCGATCGTCCCGTTTGCCGCATCCTGGCTCGCCACGTCGGAAGGCTGTCCGTACGCATCGCGGAAGGCTCCGAGCCGTTTTCCACACATCTCCGGACCCTGGTAAACGACGACGTGTTTGCTTGCGCCGTCGGGAGCGATCAGGTTGCCTTGGCGATCAACCGCAACGCCGTTGACGTACATGCCTGCGCGAACGTTGCAGAGCGGTGGCCGGCGCAGCTTGTGTGAGATTGGTAACCTAAGATCTCGCGACCATAGAACTGCGAAATGTAAATTCCGTTCGATGGAACCGCTTTTGCTGCGCGCCCCGGCTGTTGGCGGAGCTGCACGACACGCGACGTTGGAGCCGAGAAGTTGCCGGCGCAGCCGTAGAGCAGGCTGCTCGCGACGGTTGCACAAAGTGCCGAGGTAAGTAAGCGCATCCGATCGTAACCTTACTCAAACGCCTCTTCATCGTCGGCAATCAGCAGATCGAGTCGCGACGACTCCGGCGCCAGCCGGCGCGCCACTGGATAGCGCCGTACGAACTCGGGATCGTCGAGGCGTTCGCCGACCGTCGGCCGTTCGAGCGAGGCGTTTATCTCTGCGTAGCGTGCCGGATCGCTATGCCGTGCAATCCAATCGGCGACCTCTTCGTCCGACCCCGCCTGTCGCGATCGCTTCGCGCAGCAACCCTTCGACGATTCCGAGCCTATTGAGAAGGCTGGAGCTGAAACCGGTGATTTGATACTGACCGAGGTTGCCGCCCGGTAGCGTCGCTCTTATCTTGTCGACGGTCCTCGCCGCCATTAGGAGATCCAGGCCGGGCAAGAGGTCGCGGGGACTGCGGGGCGGGCGCTGCGTGAGGTCGAGTGCGTCCATGGCGGCGCTCTTCAACCAGCCAGGGCACCGATGCCTTGTGAGACGAGGCGCCTTTCCGGGAAAGTCGAAACTTTGCAGCCGTCGAAAGACGTTGTGTACCTTACCACTCTTTGGAGGATTCCTTGCCAACCGTTGTCGATCGGGGTCTCGAAGGCGTCGTCGTCGGGTCTACCGAGCTTAGTAATGTTGAAGGTGCGATCGGCCGCTTAACGTATCGCGGTTACGACATCGACGATCTTGCGCCCAACGCCACGTTCGAAGAGATCGTCCACCTTCTGCTCTACGGCCAGCTTCCCAACCGCCACCAGCTCGACGAGTTGAAACGCGAGCTGGGTTCCGGCCGCGCGCTTCCCGAGCCACTGGTCAATGCGATGCAGAACGTTCCAAAGACGGCGTGGCCGATGGAGGTTCTGCGCACGATCGTCAGCGGTCTCGGACTCTTTTCGCCGGTGAACGCTCAAGGAGAACACCTTTCCGACGTGCACACGGCGATCGAGCTGATCGCAAAGATGCCGACGATCGTCGCTGCCTGGGACCGGATTCGCCGCGGTCTCGATCCCATCGCCCCGCGCTCCGATCTCTCACAAGCCGGAAACTTTCTCTACATGCGTACGGGCAAGGCGCCCCACGAAGATCGAGGAAGACGCGCTCGATACCTATTTCGTTCTGTTGGCCGATCATTCGTTCAACGCTTCGACATTTGCGGCGCGAGTCGCGGCGTCGACGCGCGCCGACATGTACGGCTCCGTAACTGCGGCGCTTGCGACGCTGCAAGGCGATCTGCACGGCGGGGCTGCCACGGCCGCTTTCCGTACGCTCAACGACGTGAAGACGCCGGAGAACGCCGAGCCCTTCGTTCGAGATATCCTCGCACGCGGACAACGCATCATGGGCATGGGGCACCGCGAGTACAAGGTTCGGGATCCGCGCGCGAAACATCTCGAGGAGATGGCGAAGGAGCTTTCCGCCTACGCCGGCCGCGATCGTCTTTATGAAACGGCGCACGCCGTCGAAGAGGCCAGCCGCAAAGTCTTACAAGAGAAGAAACCGGGCAACACCATCTACGCAAACGTGGATTTTTATACGGCACCGGTGCTGGCCGATCTCGGAATCCCCGGTGACGAGTTTACCTGCCTTTTCGCCTGCGGGCGCATTGCCGGCTGGACCGGACATATTCTCGAGCAGCTCGCCGACAACCGTCTCATACGCCCGCAAGCGACGTACGACGGGCCGGTTGCGGGGCCGTACGTGCCGATCGAAAAGCGGGCCGCAAACGGCGCACGAGGCTAACGCCACACGTGTTGGTCGTGCCGGCGATCGACTTGCGCAACGGCAAGTGCGTTCGAATGAAGCAGGGCGATCCCACGACCGAGACCGAGTATGACGGCGACCCAGTAGAGCGCGCGATCGCATTCGTGGCGCAAGGGGCGCGCCGCTTGCACGTGATCGATCTCGACGGCGCCTTTGGCTCCGGCGAGAACCTTGCGGCGGTGGAGCGGATCTGCCGGTCCGTGGACGTTCCCGTGCAGACCGGCGGCGGGTTGCGCACGGTTACCCATGCGGAACGCGCCTTTGCGGCGGGCGCTTGCGAGATCATTCTCGGGACGCTGCTGGTCGAAGACGAACGGCTGGCGCGTCATATCATCAACCGCTTTCCGGGTAAAGTCATCGCCGGCATCGACGCGCGCGGCACGCAAGTTGCCATTCACGGCTGGCAGGAGCGCACGCCGGTCGATCGCGACGCGCTCGTGCGCCGCGTCGCGCAGTGGGGCGTCTCGCGAATCATCTTTACCGAGATCCGCCGTGACGGCATGGGTGAGGGCTACGACATCGACGCGCTGTCCGCGGTTGCCAACGCCGCTCCGGTCAAGGTTACGGCGAGCGGAGGTGCGCGCAATATCGACGACTTAGCGCTGTTGAAAAGCTCGGTTCCGCCGGCGGTCGACTCTTGCATCGTCGGTAGCGCGCTGTACAACGGCACGCTCGACTTACCCGCCGCAATCACCGCCGTAAGTTAGCGCCTCCCCTACTCGACGAACTCGCGCCGGAGGTCGCTCGGGAGGCGCGTTACGATTTCATAGTTGATCGTGTCGGACCATTCCGCCCAGTCGTCGGCGGTAACGGCGCTCTCGCCGTCACGGCCGATGAGCGTCACCGCCGAGCCAACGTGCGCGTTCGGCGCGTTCGACAGATCGATCTGCGTCATGTTCATCGCGACTCGGCCGACGATGGGAGCGAGCGCGCCGTCAACGACGAACGCGCCGCGATTCGACAGCGCGCGCGGCACGCCGTCGGCATAACCCGCCGGAACGACGCCGATGCGCATCTCGCGCGGGGCGTGAAAGCTTCCGCCGTAACCGACCGAAGCACCGGCGGCAACCGTGCGAACGACGATGAGTTCGGAGACGTACGAGAGCGCGGGACGCAGGTCGAGCGGCTTCTCTTTCATCGCGGCACTCGTTTGCGGCGACGGCATCAATCCGTAGAGCGCGATGCCGAAGCGCGCCATGTCCAAGTGAGTTTGCGGCCACAACATCGCGGCTGCCGACGCGGCGATATGTCGAATCGGCGCGAGCCCGCTGCGGTCGAGCAACGGTTTGACTCCAAGGAGCGCTCGTTCGAAGGCTCCGAGCTGGTGCATCGTGTAGGGCGAGTCGATCTCTTCCGCCGCGGCAAGGTGCGAGAAGATCCCGCCCACCGCGATTTCCGCAGCGCTCGCGAGGCGCTCAACGGCGCCGCTCAGTTCTTCGGGCTCGACGCCGAGCCGGTTGAGGTCGGTATTCACCTTTACGTGAACGAAGGCGCGGGTTCGGCGTTTACCCGCCGCGGCGGCGAGCCGCCTGGCAAACGGCCCCACGTTCCAAACCGCAAGCTCCAGGTTCGCGGCCAGCGCTTCGTCGAGCACTTCGGGCGGCACGGGCCCCAGCACCAGTATCGGCGCCGCGATCCCCGCCTCACGAAGCGCCAAGCCTTCCTCGACGCAGTAGACGCACAGCCGCGTTGCGAGCGGCTCGATTACCCGGGCCGTCTCCAGCAGGCCGTGCCCGTAGGCGTTACCCTTGACGACGAAGGCCGCACGTTGCGGCCCGACCAGCCCGCGAAGGATGCCGGCGTTGTGGCGCAGAGCCGGCAGCGAGATGCGCAATCTTCCGATCATGCTTGGCGGTTCAGTTCCTGAAAAAGAGAAGGCCCTCCCGGGCTTCCGGGAGGGCTGATTTCATCGCTCGGAGCCGAGCCTACGGAGGATCCCTCGGCGGCCCGACGGGATGGGTGGGTGGTACGGGTGGCGTCGGGAGAATGGGGTTTGGAGCCGGATGCGTCCCGCCGCCGCCGGGGGGCATCGGGTGCGTGCCGATGCCTCCGGCGACCTTATCGAGCTCTGGGTTTTGGATCGTCTTTTCGTCGCTCATGGTTAGCCTTTCGCTCGCAGTAAAAAGCACCGCAAGCCTGCTAGCCCTTCTCTCTAGCTCGAGCGTCTCCCCGCGCAGGCTCAGAACGAAGCTGGAAGAAGGTGACCGCCAATGGACCAGTTCGATCCGCGAGTTCGCTGGTTGCTCGCCGCACCGATCTATCTGGTTGCGTATGCGCTGGCGGCGTTCGTCTTTTGGCAGCTGGCAAAGCGGCGCGGGATGGCGACCGACGGCATCGCCCGCGTCATGGCCGCCGGGCTGATCGGCGGCTTGGCCGGAGCAAATCTCATCCAGCTGATGGCTACCAGCGTTCCCGGCAAAACGATCGAAGGCGGCATTGCCGGCGGGTGGCTCGCCGTCATCTGGATGAAACGAAGATTGGGCATAACGCGGCCTACCGGCGATCTCTTCGCGCTTGCAATTCCCGCGGGTGAGGCGATCGGCCGCATTGCCTGTTTCGTTGGCGGCTGCTGTTACGGAAAGGCGGCCGGCGTTGCGTGGGCCGTGCACGATCACGGCGCGTGGCGCCATCCCGCACAACTCTACTTGAGCGTTGCGGCCGCGGCGTGCTTCGTGGCGTTGCTGACGATCGAGCGCATGCGCGTCTTACCGGAAAATGGCCTGTTCTATCTTGGCGGCGCGCTCTTTTGCGTCGATCGCTTCATCGTCGAGTTCTTTCGAGAAGGCCCGACGATGCCGCTCGGCATTACGCTCGCCCAGGCGGCTTGCATCGCCGGGTTCGCGTTCTTCGCATGGAAGCTGGCGATGCTCGTATATCCGCGCGCGACGAGGGCGCGTTCCGTCCCCGCGTGCCGGTAGGCGGTCCCGACGCGTGCTCGCAATGCGGCAGCGCGCTGAGCCGCGACGCGATTTATTGTCCCAACTGCGGCGAAGCGCGAGTGGCCGCGACGGATGGGCCGGGCACCGGTGCGCTGGTCCTTACGTTCCTTGGCGGCATCGTCACCGCGCTGCCCGTATGGTGGTGGCTATCGGGCGTCGGCTTAGGGCTTCTCTCCAATGTCGGCCGGCCGGCAGGGTATACGCCCGAGTTCTACGTGTCGTGGGCAGCGATGGGGTATTTCCTCTTCCTCACGCTGCTCGCATTCGCCGGCCTGATCGTCGCCGTCCGATCGCGGCTGTCTCTACCGGCTCGCGTTTTCATCATCGCGTTTCTAAGCGTGACGCTCGGACTCTTCTCAATCTGCGATCTCTTCGCCTTATCGTCACGGTCGCAGGGATGAGCTAGCTTTGTCGCTCTCGGTTTATTTCGCCCGAGCCGAAACGACGTAGCGTTGGCAACGAACTCCCCCTCAACTGGCGCGTTTATCGGAGGTCTCTTTGTCGGGATCGTCCTTGGAGCACTTGCGTCCCTACTCGTTACTTTGGTGCTTGTCGGGGCTCTCGCGCGATTCTCGGTAAACCCGGTGTACGATTTCGTCGGCGATTACGTGCTCGGGTTGTTCCTCGGGATCTTGGCAATTCAAATGATTCGGGTGCGCCTAGACTTCGTGAGCGGTTTGATGACCGGCGGCGCTGCGTCATTCTTAGGAGTGACGGCGCTCTGCAACGCGCTGGCGGGCGGCCTGGGCTCGATGCACTAAAACCGTGACGCTTCCCGTTTACGACTACACGATCCTCAAGAGTGTGCGCGCGGTCTGCCCGCGCTGCTTCGCGGAGAATCCTGGTTTCGATCCCGAGTATCCGACCGACATTTGCGATGGGCATCTCGTCGAGCGCGACGGCGCCGTCTACTTGCGCCGATGGTGCCGGCGCGGCCACGGCGAGGTCTGGTCGCTCTACGAAGAGGATGCGGCGCTCTGGCGCTACCTGCAGCAGTGGCGCGTGCCGACGAAGATCGTTAATCCCGACACCGACGAGATCTTTCCGGTTCCAATGGGCTACGAGTATGGTTTGGGTCCGGCGCATCTCCAGCATTCGTGCATCTATCTGCTCGATCTCACGACGCAATGCAATCTGACGTGTCCCGCTTGCTATACTAGCTCGAGCCCGGAGCTCTCGGCATACCTTCCGCTCGCGGAGGCCGTGCGCGCGGTTGAGACCGCGCTCGAACGCGAAGGCGGCCGGCTCGACGTCGTCATGCTCTCGGGCGGCGAGCCGACGGTGCACCCGCAGATTCGCGAGTTGATCGAGCGTCTCTGCGAGATGCCGATCACGCGGATCCTGCTCAACACGAACGGCGTCCGTCTGGCCAACGAAGACGCGCTGCTCGAGTTTATCGCGGGTCTGCGCGATCGGCTGGAAGTCTATTTGCAGTACGACGGCCAACGCGAGGCGACCCATCACACGCTGCGCGGCGTCGACCTGCGTGAAACCAAAGCGCGCGCGATCTCGAAGTTGAGCGCCGCGCGCGTCTTTACGACGCTGGTGATGACGGTCGTTCCGCAAAACGCCGACCAAATCGGCGAAGTCCTCGACACCGCCTTTGCAACGCCGTACGTGGGCGGCGTCATGTTCCAGCCGCTCTTCGCGTCGGGCCGCGCTCCGGTGGTCGATCCGATGGCACGCGTTACGACGACCGGCGTGCTCGCGCGGCTCGAGGCGCAGTCCGCCAACGGGGTGCGCGCTCGCGATCTCATCGCTTTGCCCTGCAGTCACCCCGACTGCTGCTCGATCGGCTATTTCTTCCGCGGCAAGGACGGGCGATTCGTGGGAATGCCGGCGATCTTAGGAGAGCAGACGCTGCGCGACAACTTGAGCATCTTCGGCAACCAAATTGCTTTCACCGAAGCGCTCGAGCAGGTACGCAACGCGCTGACCAGCGTGATGTCGGAGACGATGACGCTCTCGCGTCCCGAACTGGCCGCACATCTGAAGACGCTCTGCGCCGCCTGCGGATTCGGCGGGGCTGCCGAGTTGCTCAAGCTGGCCTTCGGCCGGGGAGCTACGGCGCGTTTCGTCGGCGAGCGCGTGAAGCGCGTCACGATCAAACACTTCATGGATGCCGACACCCTGATTACCGAACGACTCGAACAATGCTGCGTGCACGTCGCCGGAGCGGGTAACGACCCGGTGCGAATGCCCTTCTGCGCGGCGCGGCTCTTTCCGAAAGTACGCGAGCGGGCGATGAAAGGAATGGTGCGCCGTGGACAGCTCGAGCAAACTCCAGCGAGGTAAGGAGCTCGAAGGCTACGCCTTCACCTTCTGTAAGGCGGCCTTCTTGGCGCTGCTCTTCGGGCGGTACGCGGTCCTCGTGCTCTCGATGGCTGCGGTCGTGCTCTATCTCGTCGCCTACGCCAAAGGGGTGCGGGAATGGCGCTGCTGGGTGAAACCGCCATGGGTCGTCATCTTCTTTGCGGGAGTCGCGCTGGCGCAAGGCTACCTGCTCTTCTGGTCGCCGCTGCACCTCGTGCTATAACGGCGAGGGCCTGCCCGCTTTTTCGCCCTACGTAAGGTGCTTGCACTCTCCCCGAGAGTCTGCTAGGATAGCACGGCTAGCGCTCTTGCGCTGAGAGTGCTAACTTGTATTGTATGCGAATTCAACCAAGCGTGGAGGTTTCCGTGAATCTCAAGCCCCTGTTCGATAACGTCGTTATCGAACATGTAGAGCAAGACGACAAGACGACCGGCGGCGTCTTTCTTCCCGATACAGCCAAGGAAAAGCCCCAAGAGGGCATGATCCGTGCCGTCGGAAGCGGCCGCGTGACCGATAAGGGCACGAAGGTCGAGATGCAGGTCAAGGTCGGCGATCGCGTGCTTCTACCGTAAATACTCGGGAAGCGAAGTCAAGATCGACGGCACCGAGTACCTCATCATTCCTGAAAAAGACATTCTCGCCATCGTCCACAAAGTGCCGGTCGGCGTCTAAGGAGTTCAATTTTTTAAATGTCTGCAAAGCAACTCGTATTCGATGAAAGCGCGCGCCGCGCGCTCGAGCGCGGTGCGAACATCCTCGCCGATGCCGTGAAGGTGACGCTCGGCCCCAAGGGTCGCAACGTCGTGCTCGACAAGAAATTCGGTTCGCCGACGATTACCAACGACGGCGTAACCATTGCCAAGGAAATCGAGCTGCCCGACGTGTTCGAAAACATGGGGGCGCAGCTCGTCAAAGAAGTCGCGTCGAAGACCAACGACATCGCCGGCGACGGCACGACGACCGCGACCGTGCTCGCGCAAGCGATCATTCGCGAAGGCCTCCGCAACGTAACCGCTGGCAGCAATCCGCTGCTGATCAAACACGGCATCGAAAAGGCCGTCGAGATCGCCGTGGGCGAGATGGAGTCGTTCAAGAAGGACGTCGACACGAAAGACAAGATCGCGCAAGTTGCCTCGATCTCGGCCAACGACCCGGAGATCGGCGAGTTCATCGCCGATGCGATGGAGAAGGTCGGCAAAGACGGCGTCATCACGGTTGAGGAGTCGAGGACGCTCAAGACCGAAGTCGAGACCAAAGACGGCATGCAGTTCGACAAGGGCTACATCTCGCCGTACATGGTTACCGACTCCGAGCGTATGGAAGCCGTGCTCGACAACCCGTACATCCTGGTGACTGAACGGAAAATCTCGGCGATCGCCGACATTCTGCCGTTGCTCGAGAAGGTCGTTCAGGTACAGAAGCCGCTGCTGATCATTTCCGAAGACGTCGAGGGTGAAGCCCTCGCGACGCTTGGTCGTGAACAAGCTGCGCGGCACGTTTACCTCCGTTGCGGTCAAGGCGCCGGGCTTCGGCGACCGCCGCAAGGAGATGCTCAAGGATATCGCCACGCTTACGGGCGCTACGGTGATCTCCGAAGAGCTCGGACTCAAACTCGACAAGGTGACGCCCGACCAGCTCGGCCAGGCCAAGCGCGTCACGGTTACTAAGGAAGAGACCACGATCGTCGATGGCAACGGCAAACCCGACGCGATCAAGGGCCGTATCGAGATGATCAAAAAGCAGGTTGAGGAGACCGATTCGGACTTCGACCGCGAGAAGCTGCAAGAGCGTCTTGCGAAGCTCTCGGGCGGCGTCGCCGTCATTCAGGTCGGCGCGGCCACCGAAACCGAGCTCAAAGAGAAGAAGCACCGCATCGAGGATGCTCTGAGCGCGACCCGCGCGGCCGTGCAGGAAGGCATGATCCCCGGCGGCGGCGCCTCGCTGATTCACGCGATCAAAGCGATCGATCGCTACGAGCCTCCAAAGGCAAACGGTCACGCTTCGACGTGGGCCGACGAGAAGATCGGCATCAGCATCATACGCAAGGCTCTCGAAGAGCCGGCCCGTCAAATCGCCGACAACGCGGGATTTGAAGGTTCGGTTCAGGTCAATGCGGTCCGCATCAAGAGCGCGCCGTTCGGCTTCGACGCCATGACCGGCGAGATCGTGGACATGTTCGCCGCGGGCATCGTCGAGCCGCTCAAAGTGACGCGCGCAGCGTTACAGAATGCGGCGTCGATCGGTGCGCTGATCCTCACAACGGAAACGCTCATCGCCGATAAGCCCGAGCCCAAGAAAGAGCCGGCGGGCATGCCCGGCGGCGGCATGGGCGGCTACGACATGATGTAACTGCGTTCGCCGCAGTACGAACAAGGGCGCGTCGCAGACGCGCCCTTTCTTTTGGCGCTCACAGCCACTTTCAAGGATCGCGAGCCTCGGCCGGTGCTATGCTACGCCGTAGCGAGGAAAACGCGATGAAAAGAATTGGAATGCTTTTAGCGGTGCTGCTGGCGTTGGCCGGCGCGACGCCCGCCGCCTCGGTCCGCCATCTCGAGTACGCATTTGCGGTCTCCCCGAACGCGCTGCCGAATAACGGCTATTACAACGGCACGATGTCCGTCGACATCCTCAGCATTGCGCCCGATGGGGATATGCTGATCCGTGCAAGCGAATGGTGGTATTACACGCTTCGCCCGCGGCAGGCCGTGGAGTGCGAAGTCCATGCAAATGGTGACGTTCGTTGCGACCAGGTGCCGCCGTATCCGTCCGACAGCATGCTCGTGCTCTTGCCGCTGCTCGCGCAGAACTTCTTTAGCGCAGGTCAGCCGGCGAATCCGTCGTCGTGGCAGCAGAAGTTCGCCGTGTCCCTCTCAAAGGGCGCGTTTCAAACGTCGGTTACGATGGATCTGAGCGCGATTCCGCAGAACGGCGGGCGACTCTTGATCGTCAAATCGAAAGGCGACGTTCGGCAGCTCGATCGCCGCCAGCTCCACGTATTGCAAGAGGGAGAGTTCGTGTACGACCGCACGACGTCGACTCCGCTCGTCGTTCACGACGTGCGGGGGCACCTGCCGGCTAAGAGCGTCTTTGCGCAGACGTCCGTTGAATTGCGACTCACGAAGGACTCCGACCCGACGGATGCCTCAATGCTTCCGCCCCCCGGTAAAGTGCGCTTTCAAGTCCCCGGATCCCCGAGCGTCGTATCGAAACCGCTCTCCAGCAGTCCGCACCCGCAGCGCGGCTACTAGCCGGCCGACGTCTTCCAGAACTTCGGGCACAGCAGCGTATTGACTTGTTCGCCGGCGAGCCCGTCGACCATATCCTCGGTGACGTTGAGGATAATGGTTTGCGGCCAGCCGGCCCACGGAACCGGAAACGGCATCGGTATTCGCACGTAGTGGTATTGATGCGTCGGGGTTCGCAAGCGTAGCGTGAGTTGTTGCTGTGTATTGCCGGACGCGTCTGAATAGAGCCACGCGTAATACGAGTCCTGGTCGTTCTCCACCACGATGTGCAGCGGCAGCGGTTGGGGAACCGGCTTGCCGCACGTCACCGCGCTCTTGTCGAAGCTGACGAAGGTCGGTTGCACGTAGAGGAAGGATTGCGGTGCCGTTCCGGAGAGCAGCAGCGGCGTTGGGGGCGGCGGGACCGGCGGATCGCTGAGCTTCTCGGTTATGCTGCGATCCTGCCCCGCAATGAAGTACACGTAATCGGTTGCCGAGCAGTGGTACTTGGGCGCTGCGAGATCGAGCCGATAGAGGCCGAAGGCGCTGTCGAACTCCACGATCGCCTCCGCATCGTCGCCACGCTGGAAGCTGTAGGCTTTGTCGGCCTGCACCCGGCCGATTCGGTCCACCAGGCGGACGCGCAGCGCGATGCTGGTGCCCGCCGGGGCACGCGCGATGGCGCCGCAAAACCCGGCGTGCAGAACGATATGAGCGAGCGCAAGCATCGCGGCAACCTTCGGCCCTCGGAGCCCGGCTCCATCCATGAAGCTTGCCTGCCCCAGAGAAGGCCGAGTCGGCACGACGGATAACTTCATCTTTATGCCCGCGCGTAACGTCAACGATTTCACGATTCGCGTGGCGACGGTCAACGGCTCGGGGAGCCAATCCTCCAATCTCGTGCTGACCAACGCCATCGCGCGCCTCGGTATTCCGGTCGCTCCGAAGAACGTTTTCCCATCGAACATCGAGGGTCTCCCGACGTGGTTCGACGTACGCGTCAGCGCGCTCGGCTATCAGTGCCGCGCCCGCGACTTCGACGTGCTGCTCGCGCTCAACGCGGCGACGTGGCAGCAAGACGTTGCCGGCGTCAAGCCGGGCGGCGCGGTCGTGCACGAAGAGAACTATCCGGTGAAGGGCGACACGCTGCGCGAGGATCTGATCTACTACCCCGTGCCGTTTGCCGCGCTGGCGAAAGAGCACTTCGCCGACAAGGGCGACCTACGCAAATATCTCATGAACATGATCTACGTCGGCGTGCTCGCGCAGTTGCTCGAAATTCCCTTAGAGACGATCGAAGAGAGCCTGCGCACGCAGTTTCGCAGCAAGGCATCGGCCGTCGAGCTGAACCTCGCGGCGGTGCGCGTCGGCGTGGAGTACGCACAGCAGCATCTCGAGAAGCACGACCCCTGGCGTTTGGTGCCGATGACCGGAAAGACCGACGGCCTGATGTTCATGGAGGGCAACCGTGCCGCGGCGCTGGGCTGCGTCATGGGCGGCTGCACGGTCGCCGCGTGGTATCCGATTACGCCGTCGTCGTCGCTCTGCGAATACTTCATTCAGTACTGCGATCGCTATCGCATCGACAAAGAGACCGGCGAACGAAGCGTCGCGATCGTGCAGGCCGAAGACGAGCTTGCCGCTGCCGGGATTGTTTTTGGTGCGGGATGGGCCGGCTCGCGCGCGATGACGTCGACATCCGGCCCGGGCATCTCGCTGATGGCCGAATACGCGGGCTACGGCTATTTCGCCGAAGTCCCGGGCGTGATCTTCGACGTACAACGCGCCGGGCCGTCCACCGGCTTGCCGACGCGAACGATGCAGGGCGACGTGTCGTTTGCGTACACGCTCTCGCACGGCGATACCAAACACATCGTGCTGTTGCCGGCAACCGTCGGCGAAGCGTACGAGTTTGCGATGGATGCGTTCAACCTGGCGGAACGCTTTCAAACGCCCGTCTTCGTGCTCAGCGATCTGGATCTTGGGATGAACCCGTGGCTTACGCCGCCGCTTCCCTATCCCGAGAAGCCGTTCGACCGCGGAAAGGTGCTCGGCGCCGACGACTTGGGTTCGATGAAGTCGTGGGGCCGCTATCGCGACGTCGATAAAGACGGAATTACCTATCGCACGCTTCCCGGAACCAATCATCCCGGCGCCGGGTTTTTCACGCGCGGCACCGGGCACGATGAGGAGGCTCGCTACTCCGAACTCCCCGACGTTTGGCAGCGCAACCTCGACCGTCTCAACCGTAAGACCGAGACGGCCAGGAGGGCGGTTCCTGCGCCCGTCGTCACGGAGAAGAAGAATTCGAAGGTCGCGGTACTTGCGTACGGTACGACGCATCACGCCGTCGTGGAAGCTCTCGACTTCTTGCGCGAATCGGGAATCGAGCTCAACTATATGCGCGTGCGCGCGCTGCCACTCTCGCCGGAGGTTGCCACCTTCGTGAAGCGTCACGATGTGGTCTACGTCGTGGAACAGAACCGTGACGGGCAACTCTACGGCATTCTACGAACGGAGCTTCCAACGCACCTGATCGGCCGCCTGGAGTCGATTCGGCACTACAACGGCGTGCCGATCGATGCCCACGCGATTATCGATCCTCTGCTCGACGCGCAGCGCGCGCCGGCGGTGGTCGCGGAATAACTATGACGGTAAACATCATCGGGCTCGCTCGCGAAGTGTATAAAGGCCTTCCCACAACCCTCTGCGCGGGCTGCGGGCACAACTCCATCACCAACCATCTGATCAAGGCGCTCTACGACTACGGCGTCGAGCCGCATAAGCTCGCCAAGATGAGCGGCATCGGCTGTTCCTCGAAGACGCCGGCCTATTTCGTCGAGCAGGCGCACGGTTTCAACGGTCTGCACGGGCGCATGCCGTCGGCGGCCACCGGAGCCAAGCTTGCCAACCGCGAGCTGTTGGTCCTCGGCATCAGCGGTGACGGCGACACGGCGAGCATTGGGCTGGGACAGTACTGCCACATGATCCGGCGCAACGTCGACTGCACGTACATCGTCGAGAACAACGGCTGTTACGGGCTCACCAAAGGGCAGTTTTCGGCGACGGCCGACGTCGGCTCGAAGCAAAAAGGCGGCAAGGTCAACGAGTACGCCACGATCGACATCTGCGGGCTGGCAATCGAGCTGGGCGCGACCTTCGTCGCCCGCTCGTTTTCCGGCGACGGAAAGCAGCTCGTGCCCCTGTTGCAGGCGGCATTTTCGCATCGCGGCACCGCGATTCTCGACGTCATCAGCCCCTGCGTGACGTTCAACGACCACGAAGGCTCGACCAAGAGTTATGCCTACGTCAAGGAACACGACGTGGTTCTCCACACCGCCGACTACATCGCGGGCGGCCGCGAGATCACGGTCGACTACGAGCCCGGTACGGTTCGGCACGTTCAGCTCGACGACGGGTCGCACGTCGTGCTGCGCAAGCTTGACGTCGATTACGACCCTACCGACGACAACGCCGCCCTGAAGACTATCCACGAATCGCGCGACCGCGGTGAGTTCGTTACCGGCCTCCTTTACGTGCAGACCGATGAGCAAGACTTGTGCGCTCGCGAGCACCTCGTAAAGCAGCCGCTGGCGCAGCTCGACGAAGAGCACCTGCGAATCGGTCGTGACGAGTGGCAGAGACTGATGGAGCCGGTAACGGGGCCCTCGAAGTGAAACGACGCGCCGGCATCATACTCGGCGCGCTTCTCCTGATGGCGACGATTCGGCCGGCACTCGCGGTCGTCGAGCACGGCCGCGTCTGGCAGGCAACCTACGTCGCGGCCTATCAGCCGACGTTTGGACGCCAGGGCGTGCCGAACTCGGGTACCATGAAGCTCAAGTTCGATCACGGGATCGTCAGCGGCACGTACGTCTCGGAGTCCGTTCGTCCCGATCCGCTCTATGGCCGTACGATCGCGGTGAGCGGTGGCGTCAGCCAAGGGCAGATCACCCTCGACCTGAAGGCTCCCGGCGGGTTTACCGTGCGCGGCACGCTCGCGGGCGACGGCGAGATCTCCGGTACCGCAACGATCAAGGGGCAGTTCTATAGCTTTCTGGCCAAAGTAAAATCCTCGCCCTAGACAACCTCGTTGCGGCGCTGCGTGGCGCAAAGTCAGTCTTCGTGCTCACCGGGTCGGGCGTTTCGGCCGAGAGCGGCTTGCCGACGTTTCGCGGGGTGGGCGGTCTTTGGCGAACGCATCGCGTTGAGGAGCTGGCTTCGCCCGAGGGATTCGCGCGCGATCCGGTCTTAGTCTGGACTTGGTATAACGAGCGCCGGGCGGCACACGAGCGAGCCCAACCCAACGCCGGTCACTTCGCGATCGCCGAGCTAGAAAATGCGTTTGACGACTTTACGCTCGGCACGCAAAACGTAGACTCGCTGCATCTGCGCGCCGGCTCGCGCAACTTGCTCGAGTTGCACGGCAGCTTGCGCGAAGCGCGCTGCACCAACTGCAAGGCGCGCCGCCCGTTCGACGCTGCCGGCCTTCCGCTCGACGAAATCGACCACTCGTGCGGCGGGCGCTGGCGTCCCGACATCGTCTGGTTCGGCGAATCGCTGCCGCAAGATGTCTGGCAAAGCGCCCAAGAAGCCGCGGCACGCGCGAACGTGATTCTCGTCGTCGGAACCAGCGCCGTCGTCTATCCGGCCGCTGCGCTCGCAACCAACTATAATCGCGCCGCCTTCGTTGCGGAGATCAATCCGGAGCCGACTCCGATAAGCGACCGCGTTGCGTGTACGCTGCGAGGATCCGCAGCCGAGGTGCTGCCGCAGATTTTATCCGTCCGGCCCCGTGGTTAGCGTATAAAGCCACCATCGCGGCGCGCCGCGACGCGCTTCGCGGTCGAAATAGACTTCGAGCCTTTCGCCAGATGCGGTCTCGAGCTCGAACCAGTGACGCTTGAGGTAAACATCGCCGCGATCGTTCTTTGTCGTGCGCCACGATCGCAGAACCGCGCAGACCTCGAACGTGCGATCGTTCCAGCGAAAAGCACGCGGCACGGGGGGCTCGCTGCCGCTGGCGGGAGTTATAAAAGCGTCGCCCGCCGGCGCGATCGACTGGCCTACGAACTTCCGCATGCCACCTCAAGTTAGGGCTGCAAACGGTTACCGAGCAGCTCGGTGAGCTTTTGCTCCACGCCGCGCAACGTTGCGTTCTCACTCTCGGCGTTGCGCAACCGCGTGCGAAGCTCGACCGCGACGATGTGATCGTACCCCGCCGAAGCAGCGGCCGCGAGCTTGCGCAGAATGCTTCGCTCGTCCGGATCGAGATCCTCACCGGTGCCGTGACCCCCATAGAGTGCAATTGCTTCGAGATGGTGACCGACGATGATCGGGACGGCGTAGATTATTTGCCGGTCGCCGCTGGGCAGATCGTTACGCGGCCAGCGCACCTCGCTGGGGTCTACGGCGATGAGATCGGCGCGTAGTCGCAGCGCCAGCGGGTCGTCGGCATCGAGCTCGACCGCTTCGTCGTCCGTCCACGCGTGCGCCCGAACGCGGCGGTACGTGCTTTTCTCGTGACGGAAGACGGCCGCCGACGAGAGTCCCAACGCGGCTACGGGCTCGTCGACCAGCGCGGCCTCGATCGCGGCGGCAGTCGAGGCGTGCGGCAGCCCGCGCGCGACGGCGGCCAAGCGCTGCGCGGCGAGATGTCGCTGCTTAAAGAGGAAGCGATCGATCCACTCGTCGAGGCGCTTGTGTAAGAGGTTAAACGACACGCCCAAACCGACCGCGGCCAAAATGTTCAGGATCGTCGCGGCGCCCTGATGTTCCAGGACCCGGCCGAAGATGTACTCGATCAAGGTAAAGAGCGTCACCGCGCCAAGCGTCAGAATCGTGTAAACCAGCGTGCGGCTGATGATGAAGCTGATGTCCATCACGCGGTGGCGGACGATGCCGTAGGCGACCGTTACCGCAATGAGCGCCGGGCAGAGCGAGAAGAGTAGCGCGAGCGCGAAACTCACGGTGTTATTGGTCGTATGCGCGCCGACGAGCTGTTGGAGCACGTCGGCGAGAATGAGCAGCGCGAAGCTTCCGATGACGGGCACGAGCCGGCTGCGTGCCGCACCGCGAATGGTGACGTACGTGGATACGAGTGCGAGCAGTGCGGCGAGCCCCGGAATGACGACGGAGAGATCGTAGAGCGAGAACAGATGGATTGGTGGGGCGTGCGAATACCTCACCTCGAGATACGCATAGAGATAGAGGCCGGCGATGGCGACGCCGGCCGGCAAGCCGAGACGGTCGACGAGACGCGCCACCCCCGTCGGCCGGTCGTTGGGAAAGCGGCTCGCAAAGATCATGATCGCAGCCGGCTGCGTCGCATAGATCAGCGCAACGAGGACGTCGAACAGCGTTGCGGCGGTTCCCCCCGACTGCTGCGCCCAAAAGATCCAGTCGAACGGCAGCAGCAGCGCGGGAGCGATCAAGGCAAACGCCCAGGTCATTCGGCTGGGCCGCAGCAGCACGAGCACGAGGCCGACGATTCCCATCAAGAGCCCGGCGATCGCGTAGGTCAACGATTCCGTCTGTCCGATCGCCAGAAGGTCGGTGGCGCGCACGGTGACCCAGCGGCTCTTACCGTCGTGAACGATGGCAAAAGCGATCGGCGCTCCCCCAGGCACCTCTTCCTGGAGAATGGCGTAGCGACGTCCGCGCAACGGCAGCGTCTCGTAGACCAACCGGTCGCCAGCGACGATGCCGGCGCGTGCCGTGAGCGACGTTGGATCGATCTCGGCAAACGTTACGTCTCTGCTCAGCAAGAATCCATAGGTGCCGACGGGTTTTTGAAAGGAGCCGATCGAGACGGCGGCTGCTGCGATCTCGAACAAGGCCAAGATCGTTATGAATGCGATGCGCGCGGTATAGCGCACCTTAGTCCGCCCGAGCCGCGCGACGGCGCGTGAACAGCAGATAGACGGGCAGGCCTGAAAGCAGAATCCCGATGCCGATGCCGGTATCGTGCGGCGACTTCAGGACGGTATCTCCGACGACGTACCAGGCGGCGCCCAGAAAGAGCAGCGTCGAATACGGGTGTCCCGGCATGCGAAAGGCCGGCTTGGGCGCCGCCGGATCGCGCGCGTCGCGATTGCGGAAGACGATCAGCGCAATCGCCGCAAGCCCGAAGAAGATGTAATCGTTGCAGGTTACGTAGTTGAGAATCTGGTCGTAGCTTCCGGAGAGCGCGATCACGATGGCGATCAGCCCTTGCAGCAAAATTGCGAGCACCGGTGCGTGCGTCCGCGGGTTCACCCAGGCGAGCTGCTTGAAAAACGTGCCGTCCGCCGCCATCTGAAAGTAGACGCGCGGCGACGTCAGGATTTGGTTGCTCAAAAAACCCAGCGTCGAAAGAGCGATCACGGCGGCCATGATCGTCAAACCGATCGGACCGAACGCGATTCCGGCGACTTGCGATGCCGGCGTATTGGTTGCCGCCAATCCGGCGATGCCGAGCACGTGCAGGCAGGTGGCGTTGACGGCCAGGTAAAGCAGCACGACCAGAACGACGCCGGCGATTAGGCCTCGCGGGAGCGTTTTTTGCGGCTGGTGCAGCTCCGCCGTCATAAAACTCGACGTTTGCCAGCCGCTGTAGGCAAAGAGCACCGGCACCATCGCCAGGCCGATCACCGCGAGTGCTCCGGCCGCCGGCGCGTGGACCGGCACCGGCGCTGCAGTGCCGCGTGCCACAAAGAGACCGATCGCGGCGAATGCGGCGATCGCGAGAATCTTGACTACCATGAACGCGTTTTGCGTCGTCGTACCGGTGCGAACGCCGAGCGCGTTGATCGCGGTGAACGCCCCGATTGCAACGACGCCGACTCCCGCGGTGGAGGCGTGCCACGTCGTGAGCGTCGCAAAATAGTTGGCGAACGTCACGGCCGCCGCCGCCATTCCGCCGCTCTGCGAGACGAGCAGCAGCGTCCAGCCGAAGATGAAGGCAAGAGCGGGATGAAAGGCGTCGCGCAGATACGCGTAAAGGCCGCCGTCCTGCGGACGCCGCGCCGCCAGCTCCGCGAAGATGCCGGCGCCCAGGAGCGCGATCGCGCCGCCGGCGACCCAAACCGCCATCACGAGAAAGCCGCTGCCGACAAACCGGGCGACGACCGACGGGTTCATAAAATACCCGAGCCGATGATGCCGCCCATCACGATGAGTGCGGCATCGCGGCCGCCCAGGAGACGAATCAGCTTGGGTGCGGGCGCGCTCATCGGGGGAATGTCCACATTCCAGCGAACTGCCGCGTCATGTTTGCAACTGCAACCTTCGTTCTCGCCGTGCTCGGTATCACCGTCGCCCAAATGCCTCCCCAGCCCCCGCTGTCGCAGCCCCCGATCGAAAGCGGCGCGTGCCTCGATTCGCCTAGGCCCGTGCCAAAGGTCCTCATGAAGCCGGTTGACCGCAACATGCAGCTCACCCGGATCGATGAGGTGGTCTCGACGTCAACCATGATGAGCGGCCAGACCATCGGCTTCCTGTACACCACCGCGGATGGCGGCACGTGGCTCGGCCAACGGACTAACACGTACATGTCCGCGGCCAACGCCACCGCGATCAACGCCGTCTTGGCCTCGACCCACGTCGCAGGCGTCGCGAACAACGAGTTTCCGCCGCAGAGCCGCTATGGCAAGCCGACGGGGTACCCTCAATACTTTAGAGTGCAGATACCGCCCGCCGCCCTATCCGCCTTGCGCGTCGAGCTCATCCCCTGCGTCGTCTGGCCGACCACGCGCCCGCTTCCTGACCCTAATATGTAACGCTGCTTAGCAGAGGCCGCATCCGAGTGCTAAGATGACGGGTTATTGCCCCTGATGGAGTTCGTCGTTCGAGCCCGTTTGGGTGCTTTCGCGCCGAATGCTGACGTCTTTGTTGACGAGGATCAGCGGCGCATCGTCGTGGTCGTCGAGGTGGCTGGAGCCGATCCGGAGAGTCTGCGCGTCGTCTTCGACGAGCGCTACCTCATCATCGGCGGTCGCCGCCGCGCTCGGCTGCGAGGCGGTTCCTTCCTGCAAAAGGAGATCGCACACGGCGAGTTCGTGAAACGAATCGCGCTGCCGGTCGCCGTGGAATACGATCGCATCGCCGCGACGTACGAAGACGGTTTCTTGATCGTCGTCGCGCCGATTGCGGCAATGGCCTACCAGCCGACGGCCCGAACCGAGCTCCACATCTTGGTAAAAAGGACGCATTCCTAAAATACAGATGGCTCAAAAATCTAGTCCAGACATCGTTCCCGCCAACTTGATCGGCATTCTGCCGCTCCAAGAGGCCGTGCTGTTTCCGCATACCGTCATTCCGTTGGCGGTCGTTAAGAAGTCTGGAATTCAACTCGTCGAAGAAGCGCTGCGCGAAGGAAAGCCGATCGGGCTAACCGTTCTGCGCGATCGCGAGATCGAGGATCCCGGTCCCGAAGACGTGCAGCGGGTGGGCACGATCGGCGTCATCCAAAAGATGCTGAAGGTTCCCGACGGCACGCTGCGGTGCATCGTTGCCGGTCAGCAGGTCTTTCGCATCGAGCAGTTCACGCAAGTCGCGCCGTACATGGTTGCGGCCTACACCGAGATGCCGGACTCGACCGTCGAGAACGAAGAGCTGGTCGCGATGCAGCGCAATCTGGCCGGACTCTTCCAAAAGCTGCTTTCGTATCTTCCGCAAGCGCCGCGCGAGATGGAGATGGAGGTGGCGAACATCACCGATCCGGTGGTGCTGACCTATTTCGTCGCCTCGACGATGCGCTTGGAGACCGCCGACCGGCAGGCGCTTCTCGAGGAACGCGACACCGCCAAGCGCATGCGCAAGCTGACGATGCTTCTCACCAAGGAGCTGGAGGTCGTCGAGCTGGGCCACAAGATTCAGAGCGACATCCAACGCGAGATGGAGAAAAACCAACGCGAGTTCTATCTCCGTCAACAGTTGCGCGCAATCCAGGAAGAGCTTGGCGAAGTCGATCCGCAGCAAGCCGAGAACAACGAGCTGCGAACGAAGATCGACGGCGCGGCGATGCCGGCCGACGTGAAGAAGGCGGCCGACCGCGAACTCGACCGGCTCTCGAAAGTTCCACAGGCGAGCCCCGAGTACAGCGTCATTCGAACCTACCTCGATTGGCTGGTGACGCTGCCGTGGAAAGAGGAGACGCCCGACCACATCGAGATAGCGACCGCGCGCGCCGTCCTCGACGAGGATCATTACGACCTCGAAAAGATCAAGGACCGGATCGTCGAGTATTTAGCCGTTGGCAAGCTCAAAAAGAAGCTGACCGGACCGATCCTCTGTTTCGTCGGACCGCCGGGCGTCGGAAAAACTTCGCTCGGTCAGTCGATCGCTCGAGCGATGGGACGCAAGTTCGTTCGCCTTTCGGTGGGCGGCGTTCGCGACGAAGCCGAGATTCGCGGCCATCGGCGCACGTACATCGGCGCGATGCCGGGCACGATCGTTCGCGCGATTCGCGACGCCGGGACGCGCAACCCCGTCATGATGATCGACGAGATCGACAAAGTCGGCGCGGATTTTCGCGGCGACCCGCAGTCGGCGTTGCTCGAAGTGCTCGATCCCGAGCAGAATAACAACTTCCGCGACCATTATCTCGATCTGCCCTTCGATCTGTCGCAAGTGCTCTTTATCTGCACCGCGAACACACTGGACACGATCTCGCCGCCGTTGCGGGATCGCATGGAGATCATCACGCTCTCGGGCTATACCGAGCTCGAAAAGCTCCAAATCGCGAAGCGGTATCTGCTCAAGAAGCAGCGCAAGTACAACGGTTTGCGCGACTCTCAGGCCCAGATCGGCGACACGACGATTCGCGCGATCATCAACGACTATACGCGAGAAGCCGGGGTTCGCAATCTCGAGCGCGAGATCGGAACCGTCTTCCGCAAGATCGCCCGCAAGATCGCGGAGAACGCGCGCTACAAGGCGCGCGTCAAGCCGGAGAACCTCGTCGAGTACCTGGGCAGGCCAAGATTCTTCAACGAAGTGCGCAAGCGCGTCGCCTCGGTCGGCGTTGCGACGGGCATGGCTTGGACCCCGGTCGGCGGCGACATTCTCTTCATCGAGACGCAGTCGATGCCGGGAACCGGTAAGCTCGTGCTGACGGGGCAGCTGGGCGACGTCATGAAGGAGAGCGCGCAGGCCGCCGTCTCGTTTTTGCGGTCGCGTTCGGCGGAGTTGGGCTTACCCGACGATTACTTTGCCAAGCACGATATCCACATTCACCTTCCCGCGGGCGCCACGCCGAAGGACGGCCCTTCGGCCGGCATCGCGCTGGCGACGTCGATCGCTTCGATGCTGACCGGCATCAAAGTCGATGCGAACTTAGCGATGACGGGGGAGATCACGCTGACCGGACAAGTGCTGCCGATCGGTGGCATCAAAGAGAAGACGTTGGGTGCGAAGCGCGCCGGCATCACGAAGATCTTGCTGCCGCGGCGCAACGAGATGGACCTCGACGACATTCCCAAAGAAGTGCGCGAAAGCATGACCTTCATTCCGGTCGAGGAGCTTTCCGAAGTCTTGCATCACGCGTTAGGGAAGCGGCTGATTTCGCCGGTGCCGCTGGGCTCGGACCATGCGCCGGCGAGCAACGTCGTCCCCATGCGGCGCAACGGCGCCGTTAAACGCGGAACCGCCGCAAAACGCAAAGTAAAACGATAATCGAAGTGGGGACCGGCACCATGCGAAGCATTCCTCACGTCGCACTTCTCGCGACCGCGCTCGGTGCCTCACTCGTTGCGGGATGCGGCGGCCAAACGCAGAGCTCGAGCCCGGTCCTCCCTGCCTCGGCCGCCGGGACTGCCGCGAAGTCTCCCAACGATCTCTACGTCGCGGATGTCGGCGCGAACGCCGTCGAGTTGTTCAGCAATGGCAACTACAAGAAGGTCGGTGAGATCGCGAAGGGGATCGGCAGTCCGGTCGACGTGTTTCTCGACGAACGGGGCCGGCTTTACGTCGCCAATGTCGACGGCGGCAATGTGACTGAGTATGCGCGAGGCAACACCGGCTCGCCGAGCTTCACTTACAGCCAAGGGATGCACGATCCGTACTCCGTTACCGCCGACGCGCGCGGGAATCTCTTCGAAGGCGATGGGTTCGGGTCGATCGACGAATATGCCCAAGGGGTCGATAAGATCGTGGCCGGTTGTACCGTGGCGGGCACCGTCTTTGGCCTCGCCGTCGATTCGAGCGGCAACGTTTTCGCCGACTATTTTGCGAAGCCGATGGGTCCGGCAGACGTCGTCGAATACCGCGGCGGCTTGAGTTCCTGTAGCGCAAAGACACTGGCGACGAGCCTGGCTCCCGGGAGCCTCGCGCTGGATAAGGACGGCAACCTGCTCGTCGCCGAGGGGACGAAGGTCGCCGTAATCGATCCAGGCGGTGCGAACGCTGGGGCAAAAAAAATCGGGTCGGGGTTCGCCAGCGCGATCAACGTGCGGCTGAACAAGGCTAACACGCAAGCGTTTGTGACGGACAACGCAAAGAATAGCGTGACGGTCGTGAGCTATCCGGCCGGAAAAAACCTGAAAGTACTCGGCACGGGAAATGGCCTTAACGCCCCGCGCGCCGCCGTCGACTCGCCCAACGCCGTCTATTAGGGAGCCTAACGCACCTCGATCCCGCTTCCCTCGCGCACTTCGCCAACGACCGCAGCCATCGTGCTGCGGTCGTTCAATTCGCGTACCAGCGTTGGCAGACTTTCGCTCGCAACGGCGATCAGCAGGCCGCCGGACGTTTGCGCATCGGAGAACGCCATCCGCACGGCCTCGGGAACCGGCGGCGCAAACTCGGTGAAGGCCGCGTGCGTCTCGGCGTTGTGGCGCGTGCCGCCCGGGACGATGCCGTCGCCGATAAGCTCGAGCACGCGCGCCATCAACGGCACCGCCTTTGAATTGAAGAGAAAGCGTACCCGCGACGCGCGCGCCATACTCTCGGCATGGCCGAGCAAACCGAAGCCGGTGATATCGGTAGCCGCATGCGCATTCGCGGCGAGCATGGCTGCGGCCGCGGCTTCGTTGAGCGTCGTCATCCACCCAACCGCTTCGGCCAAGTCGCTCGGCGCGATGGCGTTGCGCCGCAGCGCGGTCGTGAGAATCCCCGTCCCTAAAGGCTTGGTGAGCACCAGCACATCGCCGGGTAGCGCGCCGGCATTGGTGACGACGCGTTGCGGATCGACGATGCCCGTCACCGCCATGCCGTACTTCGGCTCGGCATCTTTGATCGTGTGGCCGCCGACGATTGCGACACCCGCATCGCGGGCAACGGCGGCACCGCCCTCGAGAATCTGTGCGAGGATCGCGAGGTCGAGATTTTCGGGAAAGGCGACGATATTGAGCGCGCTCAACGGTTTGCCGCCCATCGCATAGACGTCGGAGAGCGCGTTGGTTGCCGCGATTCTTCCAAAGTCGTACGGGTCGTCGACGATCGGCGGAAAGAAGTCCACGGTTTGGACGAGCGCGAGATCCTCACGCAGCAAGTAGACGCCGGCGTCGTCGGCGTTGCCGTATCCCACGAGCACGCGCGCATTGGTCGCGGGCGAGACGCGTTCCATCACGCCGCGCAGCTCCGCCGCGCCAAGTTTCGCGGCGCAGCCCGCGCATGCCGAGAGTTCGGTCAAGCGGATGCTCTCGACGTTCATCGAAGCAGTATTCGATGCCGAGGCAACTGCTATTCCTTCCCGGGCCGGTGATGGTGGCGCCGCCGGTCCTGCGCGCTATGGACCACCCGCTGATCGACCACCGCGGACCAGAGTTCGCCGCCATGCTGGAGCGTATCATCACGGCTTTGCGCCCGATCTTCGGGACGCGTGGCGAGATCGCGATCCTTGGAAGTTCGGGAACCGGCGGCATGGAAGCACTGGTCGCCAATCTCTTTACTCCCGGAGAGCGGTTGCTCTCATGCCCGGTCGGTTCGTTCGGAAAGCGCTTTGCAGGCATCGCCGCGAGCTATGGCTGCACGGTCGAGACGTTGGAGTCGCCGCTCGGGGCCGCGGTCGATCCCGCGGCGCTGCAGGCGCGCCTCCACGCGGATTCGGAAAAGCGCATCACCGGCGTTTTGCTCACGCACAACGAGACCTCGACCGGCGTTGCCAACGACATGGCGGCGCTGGCGCCGATGCTGCGCGCTCACGGTGCGATCACGCTGGTCGACTCGGTGAGTGGCCTTGGGGCGAGCGAGTTTCGCATGGACGAGTGGGGCTACGATGCGGTGGCGACGGCTTCGCAGAAGGCTTTGGCCGCGCCGCCCGGCGTCGCCATGGTTGCCTTGAGCGAGCGCGCGCGAGCGCGTCTGGAGAACCGCGCGCTGGCGCGATTCTACTTCGATCTGCGCCGCGCGCTCGAGTTTTCGCACATGGGCCAAACGCCGTGGACGCCGCCGATTTCCATCCTTTTCGCGCTCGACGCTGCGCTGCTGCGTATCACGCGGGTGGAATGCAGGCGGCCTTCGAACGGCACGCCGGATTCGCCGGCTTCGTGCGCGCGGAACTGCAACGTCTGGGCTTTACGCTGCTCTCGCACGCCGGCGCGCACTCCGATACCGTCGTTGCGGCCTATCCCCCGCCCGGCGTCGATCCCACGCCGCTCCTGCGAGCGTTGCGCGAAGAGTACGGTATCGTGCTCTCCGGCGGTCAGGCCGAGCTTGCCGGAAAGATCGTGCGCTTCGGAACGATGGGAGACGTCTCCGCGAACGATTTACAAACGGCCTTCGGGGCGATCGAGGCGGCGCAGCTCGAACTCACAAGTGGTGTCGCCTAAAGTACGGCAGGACGAACGGGCGCGCGAACCAGGGGATCGTCGAGAGCATCGCGTCGTCCAAGAGCGGGTCGTAGGTAACCAGATACGGCGCCAAGCGCGATTGATGCAGGCCGGCGCGAATGTCCGGTGAGAGCGGAAAAAAGAGCGCGATAAAAAGCATCAACCATAACAGAATCGCACCCTTCAACAGGCCGATGAGCGCGCCGCCGAGCGCGTTGCCGAGGCCTAGCACGGGAAGCTTTGCGATCGTGCCGAGCAGCCGCGCAACCAGGATAATGATGACGTACGTGAACAGCCCCGTGCCGAACATTCCGACGACGTGGGCCGAGCCGGGGCCAAGTTTCGTCACCTGCTCGATCGTTGCGTCCAAGCTTCCGTTGTAAAACCACGGCGTGACCAAGGCGGCCGTTACCGCGACCGCTCCGCCAAGCTCGGAAACGAAGCCCCGCGAGTAGCCTTTGAACGCCGCGATCCCCAGGATGATGACGATAATCAGATCGGGCCAGGCGATGCCCGCGATCAACTCCGGATCTCCGCTCCAAACTCTTTTTTCAGCGCGTCGAGCAACAGCGAAACGGCCGCATCGGCTTCTTCGTCGGTGATGGTGGCATCGAAACGCTGGAGCGTTACGCGGGCCGCCAGACTCTTGCGCCCTTCGCCGATCTGGGGACCGCGATACTCGTCGAACACGGTAGCGCCGGTACAGAGGCTGCCGGCGGCGGCAACGATCGCGCGCTCGATGTCGCGAGCGTTGACGTCGGTCTCGACGACCAAAGCGAGGTCGCGATACGTCGAGGGATATCTCGAAGGCACGCGGTAGCGCGGGGCCTCGTACGCCGGCAGCGATGCGATGTTGACGACGCACAGATACGCGGGGCGACCCAAACCGGCCGCTTTCGCCGTTCGCGGATCGATGCGCCCCAGATAGGCGACTTCCCGCGCGTCGAGGGTAACCAGCGCCGTCTTTCCCGGATGAAAACCGGGTTGAGCGCTGCGCGTGATGTCGGCGTCCCGCCCGGTGATGTTGCGCAGGAGCTGCTCGCAATCGCCTTTGAGCGCGAGAAAATTGGAGTCGCGCCACGGCGGCTCTTCGAGCGAGCCGGCCGAAAAGCCGAACGTCAGCAGCGACTGCTCGAGCAGGCCGTTCGGGCCCGAGCGGAAGACCTCGCCGATCTCGAAGACGCGAACCGGCGACGCGTTCTCCGCGAGGTATTCGATGATTCCCGGCGCGAGCGAATCGCGCAGGAAACGTTGCTCTTCGGAGAGCGGATTGCGAACTTCAACCGATCCGGCATCGCGTAGCGACTGCGTGAGGATCTCGCGATACCCCAAGCCTGCCAGAACCTGCGCGATGCGGCTCTCCAGGTCAAACGCGGCGCTCGAAATCTCATGCGGCGCAACCGACGGAACGACGACGGGAATTCGTTCGTAGCCTTCGATTCGGGCAACCTCTTCGACCAAGTCGGCCGCAATCGTCAAGTCGTTACGCCAGGACGGCGGCGTGACCGCAAACGTTTCGGGCTCGACGCGCTCGATTTCGCAACCCAGCGCCACGAGGTGGTGCTCGATCGTTTGCGATGTAAGCGGCAGCCCCAGCAGGCGGTGCACGTCGGCAACTTTTAATGCGATGGCCGTTGCCCGGGTCACCGGTTGGCCGTACGCATGAGGCCGGTAAATCGTTGCCCCAAGATCGCGCAAAAGCGACGCGGCGCGCGCGGCCCCCAGATCGGTCAAGTGCCGGCGGAAGCGACTTTTCGTGGCGCGCCGAAGCCTCGGTGCGCAGCGCGAGCGCGTTGCTCATGCGCCGGACGCGCGCTCCGTTGAAGTTGGCCGCTTCGAGAACGATCGCCGTCGTTTCGGGGCCGACTTCGCTTACTGCGCCACCCATCAGCCCCGCAAGACAGAGCGGCCGTTCGTCGTCGGCAATAACGAGCGCCTGCGGGGAAAGCGTTCGCGTGACGTCGTCGAGCGTGACGATCTTCTCACCGTTGCGGGCGCTGCGGACGATCAAACGGCCGCCACGAATGGTTTGCGCATCGTAAAAATGCAGCGGCTGGCCGGTTTCGAGCATCACGTAGTTCGAAACGTCGACGAGGTTGTTGATCGGTCGCTGGCCCGAGAGCGCGAGGCGAACGCGCATCCAGGCGGGTGCGGGCGCGACGCGGACGCCGTCGATGCGTTGGGAGACGAAACGATAACAGTCGCCCGATTCGATGAAGACTGCCGCCTCCTCTCCGGGCGGCTCCGGGTCGCGTCCGGGGTTGACGAACTCGGGCAGCCGCAGCTCGGTGCCGTAAGAAGCGGCGAGCTCTCGCGCCAGCCCGGCGATCGACATCGCGTCGGGACGATTGGTGGTAATCTCGACGTCGAGCACCGCGGTATCGAGGCCGAAGAGATCGACGACGTTAACACCCAGGGAGCAGCCGGCTTCGAGCTGCATGATGCCGTCTTCGAACCACTCGGCGGGCAGCGCCAGCTCTTCGGCGGAGATCATCATGCCCTGCGACGCAACGCCCCGCATCGTGCGCGGTGCGATCGTGAGCGCCGGAAGCTGCGCGCCGATCGTTGCGACGGCGATCGTTTGACCGGCGGCCACGTTGGTGGCGGCCGTCGCGATCGTCAGTGGGGCGCCGGCGCCGACGTCGACCTGCGCGACTTGCAGGCGATCGGCGTTCGGATGCTTCTCCAGCGCCGCAATCCGCGCGGTAACGACGCCCGTAATCGCCGGGCGCCGTTCGATCTCGGCGACCGGAAAACCGAGCATCGCCAGCCGGTCCGCGATCGCTCGTGCATCGGGAGGCAGAGCCACGAACTCACGCAGCCAGCTTATGGGGACGCGCACGGTGCTCTCCTCGTCAACTCAGCTGCGCGAGAAAGTCGGGATCGCTCTTGACGAAGCGGCGGATGTCGTCGACTTCGTATCGGGCCAATCCTAGGCGCTCGGCCCCAAAACCAAAGGCCCAGCCGGAATAACGGTCGGGGTCGTATCCGACCTCGCGAAGCACGTTGGGATGGACCATTCCCGAGCCGCCGAGTTCGATCCACGCCGAGCCGCCGCACATATTGCAAGATTGCGATCCGAGCACGCCCGTGCCTTTGCATTTTGGGCACGTCGTGTCGACTTCGGCGCTCGGTTCGGTAAACGGAAAGTACGAGGGCCGAAACCGGACGTTCTGCGCGGCGCCGAACAGCTCGCGGCACAGTCCCGTCAGCATGCCTTTCAAATGCCCGAAATGGATGCCTTCGGCTACCAGCAAGCCTTCGACTTGGTGAAACTGAAAGAGGTGACGCGCGTCGACCGCATCCCGGCGAAAGCATTTTCCCGGAGCGACGATGGCGATCGGCGGCCGGTGCGCTTCCATCGTGCGAATTTGCATCGGCGACGTGTGTGGGCGAAGCAGGAGCGTATCGCTAATCCAAAATGAGTCGAAACCTTCGCGTGCGGGATGGTCGCTCGGAATGTTGAGTGCGTCGAAGTTATAGTAGTCCGGTTCGGCTTCCGGGCCGACGACGACCGCGAATCCGTGGCGCACGAAATAGGCGCAACTGTCCTGGATGATTCGACGAACGGGGTGAATCGAGCCGGCGGCCCCGCGGATGGACGGAAAGGTAACGTCGATCGACGACGACAGCTCGGCGTCGAACTGGCGAGACTCGAGTGCTTCGTGCGCTGCCTGCAGCCGCCGCTCCATCGCGGCAACGGCGTCGTTGATAACTCGGCCCGCCTCCGGGCGCTCGTCCGGTGGAAGCGCTCCGATCGCCCGCCGTACCGTCGTGACTTCGCCGTTACGGCCCAAATATGCGACGCGAACGCCCTCGAGCGTCTGCTCGTCGTTCGCGCGATCGACTTCTGTGCCAAATCGTTGCGAAACGTCGTCGAGTTTGCTTGTAAGTTCCGTCATAGCTCTTCCAAAGCAAAACGCCCGGCGTGTTCTTTGCTACCAGGCGCTTTAAAACTCGGCTTTGACTTCTCGTTCGGCCCCCGTGGCCGAGGGTCGTTTATGTTGCAGTTGGGGACGCGTGAAGCCTTCGGTAAGCCAGATAAGCGTCGATGGAACCCGTTTGGGCGAAAAGCCTCCAGAAGAGATTGGACGTTGCCATAGCGCTTTGAAGTCTCCTTCTGAGCCGCCTGCTCCAGGGCGGCTTACGGTCGCGGAATGCGCTGAGTATACCATGCGAGTTTTGCCCCCGGTAGTCTTGACTTTTGGAGCCCGCAGTACTCTCTTGACAAAACCTTAACGTTACCGGCCGGGCCCCCGGCGGGTTGCCTCGTAAAGGGCGATCGAACCCGCTACAGCGGCGCTAAGGCTCTCCGCCGAACCGGCCATCGGAATGCCGATCAGGCGGGCGCAGCAGGCCTCCCAGCGGCCCAAACCATGCCGCTCGTGGCCTACGACCAGCGCCGCCGGCTGCCCCCAATCCTCGCCGTCGAGGGGTTCACCCTTCGCGGCCAGTCCCAAGAGCCGCACGCCGGCCGCAACCGCCGCTTCTGCTACCGCGGCAGGGTCGCCGTCAGCGAGCCTCAGCCGAAAGATCGCGCCCATCGAACCCCGGACCACCTTCGGGTGGAACGGCTCAACGCCCAGCGAGCCGCAGATGACCCCCGCAGCACCGAAGGCATCGGCCGACCGCAACAGGGTTCCGGCATTTGCCGGGTCGCCGACGTCGGCCAGGACGACCACCGGGCCGCCCTGGGCAAAAATCTCGCCCAGGGTGCTGAAGCGTACCGGGGCGACCGCGACAATTCCTGACGGGGTTGCGAGATCGGAGATTTGCGCCGCGCTGACAGGCTCGACCAAAAAGGCCGGCGTCCCCGAGTTGTCGAGCTCGCGCACCAGCGGCGTCGCGTCGTACGCCGCCTGCGTTACGTAGAGTTCCTCGATCGGAAACGCAGCGGCATGCGCCTCTTCGAGCAGCGTTGGGCCTTCGAAGGCGAAGCGGTTGGTTTCGCGCCGGCCCTTTACAGATCGCAACGCCGCAACGCTCTTTAAACGCTCGGCGTGAACTCCCAGCCGCGTTGCCACAGTTCAGCCCCTGCGCGAGCGCGATGCGAACCACGCGCGTACGCCGATCATAATGAGTCCGGCGACGATCGCAGCGAGCACGATCGCGACTTTGTCGTTGAAATGATGCGGAACCAGCGTTCGCACCAGCAGATAGACCGCAGCAACGAAGATGACGAGGAAAAAGCCGAGCCAGGCGATTTCCGTCATGACGGACGACGGCGGTTGCGGCATGGAACGCTTCCTACGAGGCGCGGTCGGACCGTTCCGCTAAGTCACGCAAATGGATCCACTGCCGCGCACCATCGAATCGCGCCGGGTTTTTCAAGGCCGGGTATTTACCGTTCGCGTCGACGAGGTGAAGTACGACGACGGAAGCACGCATCGCATCGACGTGGTCGAACATGGCGCCTCGCTCGCAATCGTGGCGACGACAGCAAACGACGAGCTGGTTTTGGTTCGCCAGTATCGCCATCCGGCAGGGACGATGCTCTGGGAGATTCCCGCCGGCACATGCGAACCCGGCGAGACGTTGCTTGATGGCGCGCGGCGCGAGCTTCGCGAAGAGACCGGTTTTAGCGCCGGCACGCTCACGAAGATCGGCTCTTTTTGGACGACTCCGGGATTCTGCTCCGAGATCATGCATATTTTCCACGCCGGCGAACTGGTTGCGGGGCCCACGGATTTCGACGACGACGAGCGAATCGAGATAGGGCGATTCAGCCAAGAGGCGGCATGGCGCCTGGTCGCTGAGGGCACAACCGACGCGAAAACCATGCTGGCTTTATTTTGGCTGAAGGGCGGGCGAGGTGAAATTGGAAGTCACGTCGGTCGATAGTTGTATGTAAGGGACAATTCTGCGTTGAACCGTTGCTATTCGGCGCGGTGGATTCTGATTCGGGTCTTGGAGGTTAATGGTGGAAATACCCAGCGACATTGATGCCGTGATTAAACGACTCTTGGAGCCGCCCATTGTCGGGCCGGAAGACTCGGTGCTGGCGCCTGAAGACGAAGCGTACTTGGGCTCGCTCATTGCATCGGTTCGGCTGGGGCGCCGCTCGGTCCTGATCGTCGAGGATGCCGACGAACGCCTGCGCTTCATGTTCAGTAATGCGACTCGCGCCGAAGCGGTCACGATGTTGGGGAAGGTTGTGGAGGCTACCGGCCGCCGCCTCGCCGACGGCGACGACTAAAGGAATGGGATGGGCCTGATTAGGCCCAGCTCTTCGTCGCCTCGGGGTTCATTTACCGAAGTAAACTTCACCCCTCGGCTCCTCGATCTGAACCGAATCAGACCCATCTTGTCACCTGGGAGCCGAACCATCCTAATCTAAGCGATTAGCCGGAGTCCGTCGATCTTTCCTTGAGCCGTGACTTCGAAGTCGTAGTGATACTGTGCGTAGCGATAGCGCACGAGAAACTCATACAACGTGTCGCCGTCCGACTCCGCGGTGCTCGAAACGGGCACGATCGACTGCAACGGCCCTAGACCGGCCAGGTTTTGGCGCGCGACCAGATCGTCGGTCAAGTAAGCGCTGAAGGACGGCGTCAGTTCGTCGCGCCGCACGTGTCCTGAGGCTAACAACGTTAACCACTCTCTTGCCCGCTCGATCGTGGCATTGCTCAGATGCGTCGTCGCCGGCGGCACGAGCAAATCGAGAATGCGCCCTCCAATCCCTTCAGGAATCGTTGTGGGCAAGTGCAGCGAGTCGGCGTTGGAAAAGACGATGACGCCGACGTGTTGCACGGGGAAGAGCGCGTTCATCGCGCGGTAGCCCGAGATGTCTCCATCGGACCACACGAAATCCTTGCCGCCGCGCCGGTCGATGATCCAGCCCATGCCGTAGCGTGTCGGCCCGCTATTTGCCGACGGTGCAAACATCGTTCGGACGGAATCGACGTGCAGCAAGATCGGCATCGCGACATCCCACTTCGCTAGATCGTAGATCGTCGTAACCAAGCCGCCATCGCCGCCCAGCCACGACGGATCCCAGGCCGGCGCGGGATCGAACCCGTGGGACGTGCGGGTATAGCCGATCGCATGCTGCGCGGAGATGCCGCTGTCGCCGGCAAGAAACGTGTTGTCCATAACCAATGGAATGAAGATGTGTTGCTCGAGATAATCGGAGAGCGGAACGCCGCTGGCGCGTTCGACGATCAAGGCGGCCAAGAGGTAGTTGATTGGATCCTCAGCGTAGACGCTGCCGGGGGGGGCGACGAGCTTCATTTGATCGAGCGCCGCGAGAACGGCGGCGAGCTTGATCGAATGCGTGCGATCGGCCGAAATGCCCGGGATTCTCGAAGACGGCGGAAGCCCGGAGGTTTGCGCCAGCAGTTGCGCGATTGTGATCGTGGCGCCCAAGTGAAACTCAGGAACGTACTTGGAGACGTGATCGTCCAGCGCGAGCTTCCCGTCTTGCACCAGCAGAAGAACGGCAGCCGCGGTAAACTGCCGCGTGAGGCCGCCGGCGTAGAACTGCGTGTCCGGGCTCATCGGCACGTGCTTGCCGAGATCGGAAAACCCGAAGCCGCGCGCGTAGACGATCCGGCCGTCCTCCACGATTCCGACGGCGACGCCGGGCGTACGCCCGGCATGGATCTGGGCCTTCGCCATTTGGTCGATGCGGTCGGAAAGTGCCGGAGTCAAATTGAATCCTGTATCGGCTCTCGCCGGCAAGGCTCCAGCCTGCGCGAGGACGCAGAGCGAAAGCGCCGTCGCAAAGACGGAACTCAGACGTCGCATACCGGCTGGATTAGATATCGAGCGTCGTGGGCCTTGTGGGCGCCGTCATTTTTGCGCCGCCTGACGGGCGAGACTGAGCAGCGCGCCAAAGGCCTTCTGGTCTGAGATGGCGAGCTCGGCAAGCGCCTTGCGGTTGAGCGTAACCCCCGACTTCTTGAGGCCGTGCATAAAAACGGAGTAGGACAGCCCCTCCCGGCGAACCGCTGCGTTGATCCGGCTGATCCACAGGGAGCGAAAATCCCGCTTGCGCACCCGCCGGTCGCGAAACGCATAGGCCAGCGACTTGAGCAGTGCTTCGTTTGCGACGCGATAGTTGCGGCGGCGAGCGGCGCGAAAGCCCTTGACCAGCTTCATCACCTTGCGGCGATGCTTGAGACCTCCAACAGCGCGTTTAACGCGTGCCATTCTCTATGTCTCCTTTAAAACAGATACGGAATCGTCGGCGCCAAGCGCTTCAGATCGCCCTTGAAGGTCGGCTGATCTTTGCGGAACTTGCGCTTCCGCTTCTTGCTCTTCTTGCTCAGAATATGGCCGCAACCGTCGAACTGGTGACGGTGCAGCAACTTGCCGGTCCCCGTGACCTTCACGCGTTTGGCGGTTCCTCGGTGGGTTCGAATTTTAGGCACTGGTCTGCTCCTCGGATACCGTCTCGACGACGGTAGGCTTAGGTTCTTTTTCGCGAGTGGTGGAAAACTTCGGTGGACCGGTTGGCGTCGCGCGCGGCGACAGAATCATGAACATGTTCTTGCCCTCGAGCCGCGGCTCTCGTTCCACGATTGCCAGCGGCGTCATGTCTTCGGCCATGCGATCGAGCAGCCGGCGTCCGAACGAGGTATAGGTAATCTCTCGACCGCGAAACATGATCGTCACTTTGATCTTGCTCCCGTCGAGCAACAGCCGCTCCGCCATTCTTGCTTTTGTTTCATAATCATGCGTCTCGATCTTGGGCCGCAGCTTCACTTCCTTCAGCTCGACGTGACGCTGCTTTTTGCGTGTGTCCTTGTCCTTTTTCGACTGCTCGTACTTCAAGCGCCCGAAATCGGCGATCTTGCAGACCGGCGGTTGAGCCGTCGGCGAAACTTCGATCAAATCGAGTCCCGCGAGTCGTGCGCGCGCCAACGCGTCTTCGGTTGGCAGTATTCCGAGTTGCTGGCCGTTTTCGTCGATCACCCGAACCGCACGAATGCGAATCTGATCGTTGATGCGCAGGGGTCTTGCTATGAGCTCATCTCCAAAAAAAAAGGGCGCTGCCGGAGCAACCCCACTGCGGAACCAGCCGTAAGTTCCTTCGGTGAAGACCGGATCGCCCGAGGGCATCCGGTGAGCGGAGCGACCCGCTGCTTCGGCTCGCCAACCATATCACGCCGGGGCAGGGGAGTGTCAAGGGGCGTTCAGCGAGCCTATGGCGTCCGCAAAGCGGTCGAGAAAATAGGCGATTGCCTCGTCGTCGATGACCAGCGGCGGCGCGACGCGCAGGACGTATTCGCGGGTCTCTTTTGCGGCCACGCCCCGCTCCAGGAGGGCCTCGGAGAGGCGGCTTGCCGGGACGCTTAACTGAACGCCGAGGAGCAGCCCGCGACCGCGAACTTCCACGATTAGGGGTGAGGCAAGCGCCCTAAGCCCCTGCATGATGGCCGCGCCGGCATAACGAGCCCGAGCTGCGAGATTTTCCGAGACGATCACGTCGAGCGCGGCCTCGGCCAGCGCGCAGGCCAGAGGATTTCCCCCGAAGGTGCTGCCATGGTCGCCGGGCCCGAAGAGATCCATCAGCGTCGTGCTTGCCAGTGCCGCCGAGACCGGATAGAACCCCCCGCCGAGTGCCTTACCGACGATCAGGACGTCGGGCTTGACCCCCTCGGAGTCGCAGGCGAAAAGATCGCCGGTCCGCCCGAATCCGGTCTGTACCTCGTCGGCGAGCAGCAAGACCTCGTGCTCGCGACAGAGGCCCCAGACGCGCTTGAGATATCCGGCCGGCGGCACGATCACGCCGCCTTCACCTTGAATTGGCTCGATGAGAACGGCAGCGGTCTGAGGCGTTAGGGCCCGCTCGAGCGCGCCGGCGTCACCGAACGGAACGACGACGAAACCCGGCAGAAACGGCCCGAAGGCGTCGCGATACTCCGGCGTCGTACTGGCGCTGACGGCGGCCATGGTTCGGCCGTGAAAGTTGTTCGAGAAGACGACGATCGTCGCCTCACCTGGGGCGATGCCCTTGCGGCGGTAGCCCCAGCGCCTCGCGAGTTTAACCGCAGTTTCGACCGCTTCAACGCCGGTGTTTACTAGCAGCGCCTTGTCGTATCCACACAGGCGCGTAAGCTTTTCGAGAAATCCCGGCATGCGATCGTTGCGCATCGCACGCGAAGTCAGTGTTAGCCGGCGCGCTTGGTCGACAAGCGCCGCATAAATGCGTGGATGGCAGTGGCCTTGGTTGAGGGCGGAATATGCGCTGACGCAGTCGAGATAGCGGTTTCCGGAAACGTCCCAAAGCCAAACGCCTTCCGCCCGCTCGACTACCAAGTCCAGCGGGGCATAGTTATGCGCGCCGTAATGGTCTTCACGCGCGATCAACTCTTGCGCTTGGTCCGAGAGGATATGCACCTCTCCCGTCTTAAGGACACGCCCTTGGCTACCTGCTTCGACCATCTCGAGCGGCTCGTCGCTCGGGATCATCCCGGCGTCGCCCTGAGTGGCCGTACGCGCGCGTACGTTCACGGCGAGCGTACGCCGCGTTCGGTCGTCTTGCTGCACGGGCTAAGCGCGAGTCCGGCGCAGTTCGAGCGGGTCGCCGCCGACCTCTACGAACGCGGCCACAACGTCGTCGTGCCGCGCTTGCCGCGACACGGCCACGCCGACCGTCTGTCGCCGGCGCTCGAGCGCTTGCGTGCTGAGGATCTGTACAAAGCGGTTGTCGAGTACGTGACGATCGCGCGAGAGCTGGGCGACCGCGTAACCGTCGCCGGTTTTTCGTTAGGCGGACTACTTGCCGCGTGGATCGGGCAGCATTTCGAAGTGGACCGTTGCGTGCCGATCGCGCCGTTCTTCGGCGTCGCGCTGATACCCAATCGTTTGATGAATACCGTCGCGGAACGGCTGCTGCGCCTCCCGAATCGTTTTCTTTGGTGGAATCCGATCTTGCGCGACCGGCACATCGCGGCGTGCGGCTATCCGCGCTATGCGACCCACGCAATCGCGCAGTCTTATCGGATGGCGCGAGCGCTGCTCGACGAAGCGCTAACGGAGTGCCCGGGTGCGCAGCACGTGACGATCGTCACCAACGCCGCGGAAGTCGCGGTGAACAACCACGCGATTCGCCGGCTCTACCGGCGTTGGCAACGGCATCGCCCCGACACCGTCGAGCTCAGCGTCTTAACCGGTCTGCCGCTGTCGCACGACATCGTAACGCCCGAGCGCCCGTGGCGCCTCGCCGACCGCGTGCATCCTACGCTGCTGAGCGCAATCGATCCTTAGATATAGCTTCTGAGCTTCGGCCAATACGCGGCGAGCGGCTGCGTAATTCCCTCGCAGAGCGATATCGGAAAACCGTTTTCAAACGGCCTCCCCCAAGGATTGGAGAACCGCATCGAAAGCGCGTCCCTTATCGGACGTACCTTGATCAGCGACGGATTCCGGGCATTGCTCGCCGAAGACCAATGCCTTGCAGACCTAGCCTAAGGAGACAAAGGCTGAGGATTCTGTCGTCTACGCTGCGTTTCTTAAGCGTTGGAAGCCTGGCCGTTGTGATTGCGGGTTGCGGCACCCAACTCCAAACCGCGCCTAGCGCGATGATGCGCGTTAGCGCAAGTCACAATGTAAAGCCAACAAGCAGCGGCGATTTAGTTTATGTCATGGGTGATCAGAAGACTTACATCCTATCCTACGATGATGGTTCCGTCATAAGCAGCTTTAACCAATCGAATGGCTTTGGCGGACTGTGCTCCAATGCAGATGGCAACGTCTTTATGCCCTACTACGCTACGGTTTTTGAATATTCGCATGGCGGGACGGTGCCAATTGCCGACCTGCAAGACGGGGATTTTAAAGGATGGGCTTGCGCTGTGGACCCCAGCACCGGGGACCTCGCCGTGGCGAACATAGACGAACCTGGACGGTCACGCAACAACCCCGGGAACATTGCAATTTTAAGAATGCGAGCGGCAGTCCCACTTTCTATAGCGACGCTAGCATAGCAGCGTACTTCTCGTGTACGTTCGATAACAAAAGCAACCTATTCTTCGTCGGTCAAAAGTCTGATAATTCTATCGTGTTTGCCGAACTACCGAACGGTTCCAGCACTATTCGCATTCTGAATCTTGCAATAGGGAACCCGGGTGCAGTTCAATGGGATGGGCACTACATCGTCGTGGGAGTCAACGGCGCGCGGCTTATTAGTAGGGTAAGGGTGTCGGGCTCGCACGTGAAGGTAGTCGGAAGTACAAAACTTTTCGGAAAGACCGTGTCGAACTTTACGTATTGGATAGAGGCAAACAGGGTATTGACTGCCGCGGGTCCACACGAGGGCAGCGTCGGGCTTTTCAGGTACCCGCGGGGCGGTAAGGCTTCAGCGTTGTCCAGTGTATTGCGAAAGGGACTACTTGGCGGTCTGACAGTAAGTGTCGAACCCCACACGTTACACCCGACTCTACTCACTGCGATCGACCCCTAGATATAGTTCCTTAGCTTCGGCCAATACGCGGCGAGCGGCTGCGTAATTCCCTGGCAGAGCGAGATTGGAAAAGCGTTTTCAAACGGCCTCCCCCAAGGATTGGAAAACCGCGTCACGATCCGCCGAGCCCGATATAGGTGTGAATCGCCCTCGCAGTCACCGTGCACGTCGATGAGGACGTTGCCGGTATAGCCGTGCGTTCCCCACAGCCAGAATTGATTGTTTCCGGAGAGCGCCGGCGGTAGCCCGTATTGCGGTCCGAAGAAGTCGATCGCGGCCGCTTCGCCGTAGTTGCTCGCCAGAATCGCCGCCTGCGCGCGTTGCGAGGGCGGCAACGAACGATAGATGCGTGCCACCGCCGCGGCCAACTCCGGCCAGCCGTGCATGTCGCCCCAATCCGGCGGTAAGCTCCCGATCGACGTGCGCTCGCTGCGCGCGAGATCGATGTTGCGCGCGATCACGTCCTGCGCGATTCGAGTGTAGGCCACCATCGTCGTTTCCGGGACAACCGGCATCAGCAACGGGACGAGCATGACGCCGGCAGCCAGTGCGAAGACCGCAAGTACCGGCCGCCATGCGGTCGCGCGCGCCGTCCACGCTTCGATAACGACTGCTCCCGCGGCGATCGGAATCGGGTACACGTCCCCCGCGTAATAGTTTTTGCCGTGGAACACGATCATGGCGGCGATCAAGAGCAGATACGCGATGCCGAGAAATCGCGTGAGGGGCCGGTACAGAAGTGCCGCCAGTCCGATCAGCCAGACCGGCGCCAGCAGCGGATGCGTGACGAGCGGCTGCGTTGCGACGTACTCCAGCGGCGTTAGCACGACGTTTCGATATTGGCCGGCTTCGTGCAGCACCGTCCACATGGGGAATCCATGTGCGGCCTGCCACAAGGCGTTCGGCAGTGCGATGGCGACCGCGAGCAGCACGCCGGCGGTGAACCAAGGCGTGAAGAGCGCGCGCCGTTGAGGAAGCACCAGCAGCGCGACGACGATCGCCGCGGCGAAAAAGATGACGGTGTACTTGCTCTGGATCGCGATGCCGAAGATCGCACCTACAGCGAGCCACCAGCGTGGATTGGCTCCCTTGACTATGCGCAGAACGTACAGCGCTGCCAGCGGCCAGAGCCAGAGGCCGACGGTATCGGTTGAGAGTTTCATTCCGAAGTCCATCAGCACGGGCGTGACGGCGGCGACGAGCGCCGCGAACCCCTCGGCGAACGCACCGCCCCCAAGTTCGATGACCAGTAAGCACGTCGTGTAGACGGAGGCTGCGGCAAAGCACGCGCAGAGCGCGCGCATCGCAAAGAGCGAGTGTCCGAAGAACTGCGTGGCCGCCGCTAAGAGGGGGACGACCGGGGGTTGGTCGACATATCCCCATGCCGGATGGAAACCGCAGATGATAAAGTACAGCTCGTCGCGGAAGAAGCCGTAATGGGGATTTCCAATAAGATGGACCATCAGCGTCGCCAGCGCGGCGACCAACGGAATCCTGCGAACGAGGCCCGGGCGCATAGCCCTAGTCATAAGCCATTCCGGCGAAGCCTTCAATGCCGGAGTCGCTAATGCCGCCGAAGACCGTGAAACGCTGCCCGTGGGCCACGACGCCCGAAATGATTGTCTACCACGATACGGAGTGGGGCGTGCCGCTGCACGACGATGCCGCGCTCTTTGAAATTCTTGGTGCTCGAGGGCGCGCAGGCGGGGCTGAGCTGGGCGACGATCCTGCGCAAGCGCGAGCGGTATCGCCAGCTCTTTGGCGGCTTCGACCCGGCCTTCGTCGCCAACGTAACGCCGGCGCGCATCAAACGGATGATGCTCGACCCCGGCATCGTTCGCAACCGCGCAAAGATCGAATCGGCGGTCTCCAACGCGCGCGCCTTGCTGTTGGTGCGTCAGGAGTTCGAGTCGTTCGACAATTACGTTTGGCAGTTCGTCGGCGGTAAGCCGATCCGCAACCGCTGGCGCCGGCTCGAGGAGGTCCCAGCTTCCACGCCGCAATCCGAAGCCATGAGCCGCGACCTGCGCGCCCGGGAGTTTCGCTTCGTTGGTCCGACGATCTGCTACGCGTTCATGCAAGCCGTCGGAATGGTCAACGACCATCTCCTGGACTGCACGTTTCGATGATTGCGCCGCTGCTGATGGTGGTCTCGCTGCTTCCCAGCGGCACGTACCACTACGACACGAGCATCGGCGGGCGTAGCGTCGGGAGCAGCACGGTCCTCGTTCGCCGCAGCGGCGGCACGCTCGACGTCGGCGAGAGCGGATCTTTTATCGGCCGCACCATTAGCAGCGAACGCAAAATCCAAGAGGCGACGTTTGCCAATATTTCGTACGTCGCCGATGCGAGCGGCAAGCATATCGTTCTAACGTTTGCCGGAAACGAAGCGACGCTGACCGCGGACGGGCAGCCAGCGACGATCGCGGCGCCCGCCGGCGCCCCGTTTCTCGTCGGCGACAACATGACCGCGGGCTTCGCGCTCGTCCCGGCCATGCTTGCGACCACGGGCGTGAAGCGATTTACCCTGGCTTGCGTTTGCGGCTCGTTCGTCGCGGCACCCGTGACCGTTACCGGTCAGCCGACGCCGCCACCGCAGGGCATCGCTCCCGGCGAGGAAGGCTTGTCGGTCCAGGTCGAGGGCCAGACGGCGACTTTCTGGTTCCATCGAGGAACGTACGTGCTCGATCGCTTCGAGTTGCCCGCACAAGATCTCACGATCACCCTACGTTCCTACGACTCGGCGACGACGCCGCTGCCTAAGCCGGCACCGCCTGCGCCGTTACCGTTGCCGACGCCACGCTATACCTCGCGCGACGTTTCGATCCAGACCGACGACGGCGTGAGCCTCGCCGGTACGTTGACGATTCCAAACGCGGCGTCGACCCCGATGCCCGGTTTCGTGCTGGTTCACGGAAGCGGCTGCAACGATCGTGACGAAACGATCGGGCCGAACAAGATCTTCGCGCAATTGGCGAACCGGCTCTCCAACGACGGCTACGCGGTTCTGCGTTACGACAAGCGCTCGTGCGGCAAGAGCGGCGGCAAGTTTCCGGAGCGCGACCGTTTGATCGCCGACGCCCGCGATGCGATCGCCTATCTGCGCTCGCAGCCCGGGATCGATCCCAAACGAATCTACGTCCTTGGACATAGCGAAGGCGGCGAGCTCGCTCCGAGCATCGCGATCGCGGACGGACATTTACGCGGAATCGTCTTGCTGGCGCCCCCGGCGCTCCCGCTCGAGCAGATCTTAAAGCAGCAACTGCTTCGCAAGGTTTCGAGCGCAAATCGGGCGGCGACGGAGAAACAAGTGCAAGTACAACTCGACGCGATCGCATCGGGCAAGAAGCCGAGCGCCGAGAGCCGATGGCTGCAAAGCACCTTCGGCCTCGATCCGGCGGCGCTGATCGTGCGCGTTCCGTGTCCGATTTTGATTCTTCAAGGGACGAAAGACATTCAAGTTTTGCCGGCGGACACACCGCGGCTCGTGCAAGCTGCACAAAACGCGCATCGCGACGTTACGGTGGTGATGTTGCAAGGCGACGACCACCTTTTCATCAATCTGCCGGCAGACGAGGCGTCGACCGGCGGCGAATATTTCACGCCTTCATATCTCGACCCGGCGCTGTTTGCCGCGATCGAAACTTGGCTAGGAACGCACTAGCGCTGAAGTCCCCTGCCGCCTCGGGCTTTTCCGTGACCGTCGAGTGCGTGAGCCTAAGTAAGCGCGGGCGTTAGGGCGACCCCGTGGTGGGGTGTATTCCCCGGCTGCTATCCTCGCGGCAGTCCGCGTTCAAGGTGCCATCGTCGACAATCGTACCGACAGTGCATCATTTGCTATGCTATTTACCGATCCACGAAAAGGCCAGGGGCGTGGTGCTCATGGAGAACGTATCGTACGCACTTGGCAAGAAAATAATGCCAGAGTTCGCAGTGTAGCTTGAGCCGAAGACGTGCACGGTCACGGGGGTGGTGCTGGTCCATGTAAACACGGACGGCCCGAAATAGGGTGTCGAGCACGCCGCGGCACTCACGGCTGACAGCGGAGCCATCCCACCGTTCAAAGGGGTGTTTCGGTCATTGTAGCCGGGGCAGTTGGTGATGTAGAGCGGATTGGACGCGCTCACGGTGCCGGTCACACTGGCTGGGCCGCTGGCGCCCCAGCCGCTCGTGCCGAAGTTGCAGTTCGAGACGGTAATCGGACCGGTAATGTCGCCGGTCACGAGCAGCCCCCACTGCGACGGGCGCTGCTGCGTAGCAATCGCCGCCGCGGCCGACAAGTTTACGGCGTCGATGGTTGTCAGGCCGACCGCGCCGGTTATAGCGATGTTCGCCGTGCCGTCGTTTTGCGGCGTGCTCTTCGTGCCCATGTTCGAGATGCGCCCGCCGATAACGCGCAGGTTATCGCCCGCGTTGAGCTGCAGGCCGTATTGACCGTTCTGAGGTGCGCCAGTATTCGGGTCGCTTGTCGTAACATCGGAGAAAATCGTGCAGCTGACAAACTCGACGTCCGAAACGTTCTGGTTAGCGCCGCCGTTGGTATCGACATAGGCAATTGCGCGCCCATCCGTCGAGTTTTGGCATTTAACGAGATACGAGTCGCTAACCTTGACGCCGTAGATCGGGTCGGTGTCGCTCTTGGGTTGAATGTAGACCGCCGTGACAAACGCCTGGCATTCGACATTCGTCACCACGGCATCTTGGCTTCCGCTGTTAATCGGCGCACCGTCAGCGCCGAGTGTCGCCGTGCAAAAGTCCGTGCCGCCCCACGCGTTCTGCGTGTTGAAGCAGACGCCGTACGAGAATTCCGAGAGGTGAACATCGCGGACCCAGCAGTGCTCGCCGTTTGAAGGACCGCCGCAAATCATTACCGCAACGCAGTTCGTTGGACCCGCCTCGCCGCCGCCTTCCGACGGGTTCACGGCGTCCTGGGCGTATTCACCTGGGCCGGCTGCAAAGCACTGCGGCGACTGCAGAATCACGGCCACCGCGTTATTCGGCGAACCGGCTTGGTACTTGATGGCTGAGCCATCAAGGCCGCTCGCAAGAGCATCGCAGTTCATCACAATTGGGCAACCGAGGAAGAAGCAGTTGGTCACCCGCAGGTTCCAACCAATTTCCGCGTTAATGCACGTATCGTTCTCGTTGGTCGAATCAATCCAGCTAAAGCCGAGGTTTTGGAGGAGCGTGCCGCCGCTGGTGTGCGCGCCGGTCACGACGAAAAACGTGTTGCCAGAGCCGGGGCTGCCGCCGGTGCCGTTGATGCTGAAATGGAACTCACCGGTCGCACCGGCTCGGTTCAGACCCGACGTTCCCATGCCTTGGAGAATCGTGTTGTAGGGAACTTGAATGCCGGTGGGCGAGGAGTTGACTGGGTAGCCAAACTCGGGCACCCACACCCCGCCGCCAGGTGGCGTTGCGTTGAAGATCGCGGTAAAAGTCGAAGTGAGCGCATCGCTGTTATCCGAGGGAATGCCGCCAGCGGCCAGGCCGAAGTCCACGGCGTTGTAAACGGTGTTATTGTCGCTTCCCTGCCATGCCGAAGTGAGCCATGGGCTGGTTCCGGAGTACGTAAAGTAATGGATTGAACCGTCTGGATTCTGGACCGTCGCATACGCCGCCGTAGCACCCACAAAACTCCACTTGCTGGAGACGTCGTCGAACGTGGCACCATAGACGCGGAACATTTGCGTTATGTAGGTGGAACCTACTTCGGTGACCACCACTCGATCCTCGTGATAAACGCCGGGATCGCTTGAGGGAAATATCGTGTACGTCGTGCCGGGGTTTGTCCCCGACGCCATGGCATCTGCCATCACAAAATCTCCTTTTGGTCTTGGCTAAGTCTTAGCGGCTTTTCAGGCTCTTTGGCGATGAGCGCATCCGTGGGAGCACCTCCCTTAAGCCGCGGGCTGGAACGCTCCTGGAAAGCCAACTCTTCGAGCAGAACCTCGCCCGAGGACGAATTGTTCTGCGCGCCCGTCAGCACGAAGAGGTTGCTCCCGACTGACTGCACGGCTGTGGCGCTCCCCTCGCCGTGAATGCGGAGTGTGCCCGCAGCGCTCGCCGCCGTGCTGATCTCCGCGGTTGTTCCGGCGAACCCGCAGGCGCCCCATGTCACGTAAATCGTCCTTCCGCCGGCGCACCGCATCTCGTCAGCCGCGCGCTGCAATGCGACCCGGTTGGTGTTGTCAAGGCGCAGTCCCGGCGTTACCCCGCAGTCCCGCGCATTCAGAATGTCTGATTTCATTTCTCTTTCTCCGCTAAATCTCGAATACTGTTTTGAAAGTGAATCGCAACGAGTGCTGTTGCGCTCTTGCGAGTTTCCACGCGACGGTTCGTTTTGCCGCGGACCGCTAACATAATCTCGCTAGCATGATTTCGTCAAGGTGGTTTGCGAAAAGTTTCCTGATCAAACGTTGATCAGAACGCTGCGGTCTTGGCACGTAAACACAACAAACAACTATGTCGAGTCCGGCGAGTATTCAGCGCCGGTCAACGATGAACCAGGCAGCTTGGGTAAAGCGTGCCCGTAGCCTCGCCGCGTGCATCAGTGCATGCGCGGAATGTATAGCAGCCATCGACGCGCCGCCTCTCGGCCAAGCGGCATTTCAAGACGGCGGTGGTAAAGGCGGCGGGCGGAAGCGAGCCGGAAAAGGGTAAAAAGCCGCATGTGAGAGGCGAAAGGATTCGCCGCAGCTATCGTTTTGAAAGACTGGCCGAAAACGGCCGAATCGCATGACTCCAGTCAAGTATTCGGTGACTGCTCGCGTCCGGCGTTCCAAGTCAAGGGAAGTTAAGGCTCCAAGTACGTTCTTTCAGGGTTACCTGACAGAGGAGCGGCTTTACGTCTAGCGTGTTAGCCGCCCGCGGATTAAAAGCGCTACTCGTTGAGCGAAGGAACGCATCGTAAGTCAACGATCGCTAGCTTGAAGCAGCCCTTGAGCGCTCCGGGAACTGAACACGCTGTGGTCGAAGGCTTCTTGCCGCCGACCCGTTGAGAAAAATCAGGTAGCAAAGCAAATGAACAATTCGAATGCCAACCGCGTGCTGCACCTATGCGTGGCCGCCGCGCTGCTAGCTGGCTGCGGCCGGGCGGACCCGCCACCCAGCGGACAGGGCACGACGCCGCTCCAAGCGGGAATTCGAGCCGCCTCGGTGGCTGCAACGCACCCCCTGCTAAGGCAGACGCTGGTGAGACCGGGATACAAGGCTGGGGCTACCGCACCGCTGCTCTTTGCAACTAACGTTGGATATGAAGACGTCACCGTATATCGGGCAACAGCCAAGGACCCTGCGCCGCTGGCAACGATTTCCGATAGCATCGTTATACCCGGCGGTGCCTGTATTGACGGCCAAGGCACGCTCTACGTGGCGAATGAGCCGGCTAGCGGCGGCTGGATTTCGGAGTATCCGTTTGGAAAGACGACGCCATCGAAGATCATCACAGACGGTATCAATGCACCCGGCTACTGCGCGATCGATGGGAAGGGAAGCCTATGGGTTACCAACATCTTCGGTCCTAACGTAACCGAGTACCTTAAGGGTTCAAAGAAGCCGCATACCGTGATCACCAATGGCCTCTCGTACCCGGTCGGCATCGCAATCGATCGTTCCGGTAACGTCTACGTCGGGAACGGGACTGGCGCTTCGGAAAAAAATGTCCAAGTTTACGCTCCCGGAAGCAAATCGCCATCAAGAACGATCACCAACGGCGTCACCTCACCGGCGGGTCTCACCGTCGACGCAAACGGGATCCTCTACGTCCCAAATCTGAATGAAAACAACGTCGAAGAGTATCGGTCCGGTCAAGGCGATCCGTTTCAGACGATTACGGAGGCGATGGACAGTCCGGCGGGGGTGACCGTTGATAAAAAAGGCACGCTCTACGTTAGTAACATAACGACTAGCACCGTTGTTGAGTTTGCGCCGGGGTCGCTCAAGCCACTAAAGCGGCTAATCAGCAAAGGCCTATACGAGCCCTATGGCATCGCCTATTACCCCCCGTTATTGCCTTGAGCACGTTTTTCTTACGTCGAAACCTTCTTTCAAGAAAGAACATAGCGTTAGAACTCTAGGGCTTCGACCCCCCTGACTAGGCCGTTCTTGATACCATAGGAGGGAAGCCCGCGGGACCGTTGTTAGGTCTTCGCTTCTGCGGTTTACGCCCGCTCTGCCGGCGCATCTCCGCGCATTCCTCCACCGTGTGCGTATTTACTTCCCCGCGTCAAACAAACAAATGACGGTAACCGCACGCCACGGATCAGTTTTGATGGCCCTTCACCCAGACAGCAAATGCATGACGAAACTGCCCCCTGATAGGACACGCTTGAGGAGTGGGGACAGCTGGAAGGGCCAGATCGGGCCGAACAAAATCTTCGCTCAGTTGGCGAACCGGCTCTCGAACGACGGCTACGCGGTTCTGCGTTACGACAAGCGCTCGTGCGGCAAGAGCGGCGGCAAGTTTCCGGAGCGCGACCGTTTGATCGCCGACGCCCGCGATGCGATCGCCTATCTGCGCTCGCAGCCCGGGATCGATCCCAAACGAATCTACGTCCTTGGACATAGCGAAGGCGGCGAGCTCGCTCCGAGCATCGCGATCGCGGACGGACATTTACGCGGAATCGTCTTGCTGGCGCCCCCGGCGCTCCCGCTCGAGCAGATCCTAAACCAGCAACTGCTTCGTAAGGTTTCGAGCGAAAATCGGGCGGCGACGGAGAAACAAGTGCAAGTACAACTCGACGCGATCGCATCGGGCAAGAAGTCGAGCGCCGAGAGCCGATGGCTGCAAAGCACCTTCGGCGTCGATCCGGCGGCGCTGATCGTGCGCGTTCCGTGTCCGATTTTAATTCTTCAAGGGACGAAAGACATTCAAGTTTTGCCGGCGGACACACCGCGGCTCGTGCAAGCTGCACAAAACGCGCATCGCGACGTTACGGTGGTGATGTTGCAAGGCGACGACCACCTTTTCATCAAATTGCCGGCGGACGAGGCGTCAACCGGCGGCGAATATTTCACGCCCTCGTATCTCGACCCGGCGTTGTTTTCCGCGATCGAAACTTGGTTAGGAAGCCGCTAGGCTCCACACTTTAGTTTGGCTGATACCTTCGTGCCGGTTGTGGACACGGCTCCCTTATTATTGGTGCCGCCCGCCTCGGTAGCGAAGTACAGGTTGCCTTTGGTGTCAACGGATGGCCCCGCGAATGCATACGCACCGTTGGCCCCGGTGAAGCTGACCACGCTTTCTTTGTACGTGCCCCCCGACGGCGTCAACGTGAAGAACGTTCCGAGACCGCTCGAGGCTCCGGACCCTCCCCCAAGGGTAGTTCCATAGATTACGCCTTTATTGCTCACGCAGACGCCTCCGGTCGGATCTACCCCATCTCCCGAGACGCTTCCGAAGTTCCAAAGAACGGTTTCCGTGTAACCTTTACCGCTTGGAGTCAGCTTGTACACCGTACCGTCGTTGTTGACGCCCCCGTAGACGGTCGTGCCATACAGTGATGGCTTTGAGGTGCCTGAAAAAATTACACCCGACTCCGGTCGGTTTCCATCCGGCACGCCCTGGAATGAGTAGAGGACGCTCTCAACATAACCGCTCCGCGATGGCGTTAGTTTGAAGACGGCACCGTTACCCGCAGAGCCACCGTCCTCGCCGGTTCCATAGAGTGCACCCTTACCGTCGATGATCAGACTCGACAGGGGGTGAGCTGCGTCGTTCCCGCCTCCGAAGCTGTACAGGACACTTTCCGTATAACTCGTCCCCTTCGGCTGCATCCGGTAGACGGTGCCACTGTAGTATGTGCCGCCGTCCTCCGTCGCACCATATACGTTTCCCGCCTTGTCGGCGACGACGCCTCCCCAAGGGGTGGCCCCGTCAGGCGTGCCGGCGAAGCTGTAGATAAAGCTTTCAGTCCAAGGGCCGCTGCTAGTGGGGGTCAGTCCGACGAGCGCGCCGTTATTGCTGGTGCCGCCCGAGGCCGCACTGACGAAGAGAGGACTCGCCCCGTCCCATTCCTTCTGGATGCCGACAGCTTGCGACCCGTCTCCATAAGTAGCGCCTCTGAACGTGTAGAGCACGCTGTCGGTCCACTTGCCGGGCAGTTTTCGTCTGAACTGCACGACGGCGCCGTCGTCGTTCGAGTCGCCGCCGCGGCTCGTCGTCGTGATCGGCCACGAATTTTTTGGTTGAAATGCCATGGACGCTTCCGGCTGCTGCCCGTCAGGAGAGCCCTCGAGATTGTAGATGTCTTTAAGACCGGTGGCGGGCGGCCGCAATCGCCAATCGAGCGATCCCGCCGGCGGAGTTCTTGCCGGGTTGAGGTTTGCCGCGCACCCGCACAGCAGCGCGACCAATAGGCCGGCGCCGAGGCTCCGAAATACACAGGAAAGCGTCATGGTAAGCCCTCCATTAGCCTGCGCTGAAGAATGTTGACAGTTCGACTCTCGTATCCTCTTTTTTCCAAGGCCGGGCGCTACACGGTTGCCACTACAGGTGCGTTAAGATGCGGATCTGACTCGTATAGTCGTCCGTCCACAACGGAATGCTGTTACTCGGCGGTAGGGCGTGCCAGCCGGGTTCACGCTCCAGTCCGGCGAGATCGTCATCGCTGCGCGCAACGACGATCCATCGGGAGGGGAACCAGCCCGGATCTCGCTTTACGCCACCGGACTGGGCGTCGAGACGTTCGTAGGCGACCAAGCCTGCATTGGCAGCCAGGTTTCCGATGACCGGGCGAAGGTCGAAGAAGACGTTGCTGACGTCGAACGCGAGCACGCCGTGCGGGGTCAACGCCTTGAGATACGTGCCGAAGGCTTCACGCGTGAGCAAGTGGACGGGCATTTGATCCGAAGTATACGCATCCAGGATGAGTAAGGCGTCCTCGTGCCGAGCTTCGTGCTCCAGCGACAGTCGAGCGTCTCCGAGAACGATGCGATGTTTCGGCAGGCACGCCGATATAGCGGAAGAGGTTGGAATCGGTTGCGATCTGCGTGACTTGGGGATCGATCTCATAGAACGTCCACGTCTGACCCGATCGCGCGTAACACGCGAGCGTCCCGATTCCGAGTCCCGCGACGGCGACGTGTGCGTGTCGGAGCGCGGGTTGCAGGTGCGCGAAGATCGCACCGACCGGTCCGCTTCGCTCGAAATACGTGAGCGGCTCCCGCTCATGTGGGATCAGCGTGCTCTCGGCGCCGTGGAGCGTCGCACCGTGCGCAAATAGGTGGTACCCGGGTGTGCGCAGGACGTGCTTCACGCCGAAGAAGTTCCGCGCATGGTAGAGCTCGCCGTTGATGCTCGGTAGATACAACGCGAATCCGAACATCACTGCCAGCACCAAACCGAACCGCAACGGGCGCCGCACGACGCTCAGGGCAACGAACCCTGCAAGCGCGAAAACGCTGACGGTTCCGAGCTCGATCTCGGACACCTTCGGAACCGCAATGAGCAAGAACATGGCGACGCCGACGATAAGCGGGACGCCGGCATCCCACATCCGACCGGTTCGACTCTTGGTGCCGAGTTCGTCGCTGCAGAGTAACAGAGCAGCGACGGTGAGCGCCAGCGGATACTCGATGACGAGCGGAAAGATCTGCGGCGCGATCAAGGCATTGAACATCCCCCCGACCGCCCCGCCGACCGCAAGCCAGAGATAGAACTGCGTCAGGCGCCCCTCCGGTGGCCGGTCGTCGCGCAGCGTCGTGTGGCAGTAGAGCGCGAGCAAGAAGAACACCGCGACGTTCAGGCCGATCGCAAGTTCGATCGCGACGGCCTGGCCGGCCATAAAAAACGCAATAGCGACGAGGCCGAAGGCCGCCGCCCGACCGACGGCGACGCGCGAGACGAACCTTCGTAGGCCAAAAGCGATGACGAAGGTTCCGAGATAGAGCACGAGCGGCACGGTCCACAGCAGCGGGATCGCAGCGACTTCGTCCTGGAGATATGCGGTGACGCCGAGCATAAGGCTGGATGGAACGGCGGCGAGGACGATCCAGCGTACGATTCGGCGAACCGTAATCGCGGGTCCCATATCATCGGGGACGACCGCGCTGCGGGTGGCAGCGTCTTCGACGCGCCGGCGAAGGATCACGAATACACATAATGCGAGTAGCGCTGCGAACGCGAAAAACCCGGTCTGCCAGAGACGGCTTTGCAGCGTTAGACCGGTGAAGGGCTCGATCGCGAACGTGTAGGCGATAAGCCCGAGCACGCTCCCCAAGTTGCTGGCCGCGTAGAGCGCGTAGGCATCGGCCTGCGGTCGAAGACGCGCAAACCATGCCTGAAGCAGCGAGCTGTTGGCCGCGAGCACGAAAAAGGGGAGCGCGACGGTCGCCGTCGCGATGCGAAGCAAGCTCGAGACCGGCGACTTCGTCGGATCGCCGACCCATCCGGGCAAGACCGTTGGCAGAAAGAGAAAGGCCACGATTACCAGCGCCCCGTGAACCAACGTCTGCCGCGTTACGGTGAGATTTCGTCGCAAGAGATCCGCGTACGCGTAGCCGGCAAGCAAGACGAACTGGTAAAAGACGAGCGACGTGTTCCAAACCGCCGGTGAGCCGCCGAACAGCGGGAGAAGCATCTTGCTGAACATTGGCTCGAGTGCAAAGAGAAGAAAGGCACTAGTAAAAACCGTTACCGCAAAAAGCGCCGCAACCGGGCTCAAAACAAAGGCCGGTGCGCCAGCCCGGGGAACGCCGCATGGATCGCCCAAGCTGCTCATCTGCCTTGCTCCTCGCACCGTGAACGCCACGACGCGCAGCAACGTTTCGGCGTGGTTGCGTTCGGGCCTCGCGGGGCCGGCGTTAAACTATGCTGGGGCGCCGCCCGATGTAAGAGCAGGGGCACAATGGCCGCTAATGAAACCAATTCAACGAAGAGGCGCGATGATTTCGAGGAACCGATAAAAGCTCAAGCACTTCGTTTGACGCTAGCTGTCGCGGCGAGCATCGCGGCCTTCGTCTTTACGTACCGGAGTCAGCCGCACAAGGCTGCTCCGGCTCAGGTGCGAGGTCGGGCGGGGGCGTTTCGCGGATACGCATGCAAGGGCGGTTGCTCATCGCATGAGGCTGGATACAACTGGGCGCAGGATCATCGCGTCACCGATCGGCGCGATTGTCCAGTTGACCGACATCACCTCCATTCGTTTACCGAAGGGTGCTTGGCATACGCGGATGAGCAGACTGATGCCGACGAGGGTGTTTCGCCGTAGGCGGTGCTACTAGATGTAGTGCCGCAGTTTCGGCCACAGCGTCGTCAACGGCTGCGAGATTCCTTCGCAGAGTGAGATCGGGATATTTTGTTCGTAGGAAATAACCCACGGCGGGTTCGAGTGTGTAACGAGCCGCGCGCTGCGAAAGAGTCCGGGAAAATCCGTTCGTCCGCAGTCGCCGTTGACGTCGATTACTACGTTTCCGCTGTAGCCGTGCGTTCCCCAAAGCCAGTAGTTGTTATGGCCCGAGAGCGCCGGCGGCAGGCCGTAAGGTCCGCCGAAGAAATCGATCGCCGCGGCTTCGCCGTAGTTGCTCGCTACGATCGCCGCTTGCGCTCGTTGCGCCGGCGGTAGGCCCGCGTAAATCATTGCGACCGTGGCGACCAACTCGGGCCAGCCGTGCATGTCCGCAAAATCTTCCGGCAGTGGGGACGTTCGGAAACGCTCGGTTTGCAGCGCATTTTTCTTGATATGGAGCACCTGCGAAACGAAGGCCGCATAGTCGAGCGTGCGCTCTTCGGAAAGCACTGGGAGGGTAATCGGCGCCAGGAAAACTGCGGCTGCGACCGCTCCTGCCACCAGCAGCGCGCGGATCGCAACCAAACGTGAGGTCCAGCTCTCGAGCACCACCCCTCCGGCCGCCATCAGAATCGGATAGAAGTCGGCGGGATAGTAGTGCTTGGCGTGCAGCGCGATCATCATCGCAATCAGCAGCACGTAGGCCCATCCCAAGAAACGCGCGGTACGGTAAAAAAAGAGCCAAACCAATCCCACGATCCAGATCGGCGACAGGAAGAGATTGGTCAGGATCAGCTGCTGAAAGAGAAAGAGCGCCGGCGACGCAACCGTATTTTTGCCGTTAGCGCCGTTGCGCAGCAGCTCCCACATCGGGAAACCGTGCAGCGCTTGCCAGACGAAGTTCGGCAGCGCGATCGCGATTGCCACAACGACACCGCCGAGAAACCAGCGCGAAAACAGAACGCGGCGCTGGGGCGTCAGCAACAAGCCCGCGACCAGCGCGAGCCCGAAGAAGATTACGCTGTACTTGCTTTCGAGCGCGATTCCCATGCAGGCGCCGGCGGCCAGCCACCACCGCGGGTCGGCGCCTTTCACGATTCGCAGCACGTAGAGCGCGACGAGCGGCCAAAGCCACATGCCCACCATGTCCGGCCCGACCTTCTGGCCAAAAGCCAGCAGCACGGGAGCGGCGAAGCATGCAACGCTCGCGAGCACCGCGGCAAAGAGACCGCCGCCAAGCTCGGCAACGAGAAGACACGTAACATAGACTCCGCCGGCGGCAAATGCCGCCGGTAGCGCGCGCAGCAAAAAGAGCGAATGTCCGAACAGCTGCGAACCCGCGGCTAAGAGCGGAACGAGCGGCGGCTGGTCGACGTAGCCCCACGCCGGATGAAATCCGCAGATAATGAAATAGAGCTCGTCACGGAAGAAACCGTAGTGCGGATTGGCGGCGAGATGCAGCACGAAGGTCGCCAGCGCGGCGATCGTCGCCGTCCGGTTGAGTCGTAGGACGTTCATTTTTGCGGCTCCACCAGGTAGAGTTCGTGATAGCTGTCGAGCGTCGCATAATGTCGCGCGCCCGTCAGGCTGCCCACGTCGTGCGGATTGACGAGCACGAAGACTCGGTCGTGAACCGCCCAGCGCCGGTAAACCCCGAGGCGAAGCTCGTTGTCGGAAACAATCGTAATTCCTCGAAGCGAACCGTCTACGTAGGCGCCGTAGGCGAGCGAGGTTGCGTCGAGCCATGGTGTGACGACGACGCTTGGCGCGGGCACGCTATAACTGACGGCGTCGATTACCCACCGTCCGCCTTCGCCCGGCAGGTGATGAAAGAAGGCGCGGTGGCTCGCAAAGGCCGTGCCGGCGCCGATCGCAAGAAAAAGCACGAGCGCAAAGCGCAACACCGGCGTTGCGGAACCCTCCGGTTCCGGCATCAGCGCACCTAATAATGGAACGGCCAGCCACGACGCGAGCAGACGATACCGGCCGACGTCGCTCTCGTTTGGATACACGATGGAGAAGAGCAAAGCCGCCGTGCAGGCAACGCAGAGCACGAGCGTCGTGCGCCAGTTCCGGCGCCACGCCGCCGCGACCCCGGCCAAGATGAGAAAGGTCGCAAACGTGCCGTACTGCTGCTGAGTACCGGTCACGAACGCCCACAGCACATCCCCGATGCGCAGCGGGTTGAATGCCTGCACAAAATAACCGGGCGTCTGAAACTGACTGCCGGTCAGCTCCAACGCGAGCCCGTGCAGCGTGCGCGGGTCGTTGTAGTTCCAAAAAATGCCCCCGGTTGTGCCTGGCAGTCCGGCCGTCGGATCGAGGCCATGGGCAACGACGTACGCCGAGCGCAACGGCAGGTAGAGATAGAGCGCCAAGCCTGCCAGCATTAGCGCGAGCGAAACGCCGGCGAGCCGCAGCGACGGCTTGCGCACCGCGACCAGCGTACCAACGAGCAAGCCCGGTACCAACCAGAGCGCGTTGGGATGCGCGGCCATCGCGAGGCCGCAGAGCGCGAAGGCGCCGGTAAACCAGCGCGCGTCTGCCGTGCGCATCCATCGCAGGAAGGCGTAGATCGCGACCGCTTCGCACGCGACGGCCAGATCCTGCGCCTCCGCGCGCGCGGCGTGCGCCCAGACGTCTTGCGTGAACGCAAACCAGAGCGTGGCAAAGAGTGCGACCCACCGGTTGGCGCCGATCTCGCGCGCAACCGCGTATCCGGCAAGCGCCGTTATCGCAATGGCAACGCCGCTCATCGCATTCATGCGAAAGGCGACCGAACCGACGATCGCGACGTGCGACCAGACGTATCCCACCAGCGTGTAGAGCGGAAAGCCGGTCGGATGCGCGATGCCTAAGATATACGGAACGCCTTGAAGCTCGGCCGTATCCCACGACCCCGGCTCGGCGGACGCGCTCGCGAAGTACGCGGCCGCGGGAACTACGAAAGCCGCGAAACGCGGCAGGGCCGCGAGCCGCGGCCAGGTCACGCCAGCGTGGGCAGCGGAAGTGACGGACGCGTCGAGAGATCGGGCCGCACCTCTTGGAATCCCGCCAGCGCGCCGTCCATGAGCGCCAGCGCGAGATCGAGCTGCGGATCCTTTCCGTCGCGAAAATCGTGCGGCGCGATGTCGACGTCGTAATCGGGATCGGCTCCGCGATTTTCGACGCTCCAGCCGACGTCGACGAACCAGAACGAGAACTCCGGCTGCGTCGTGAGCGTGCCGTCGACGAGGTGGTGGTACGGATCGATCCCGATGACGCCGCCCCACGTGCGTTTTCCGACCAGCGGCCCGAGCTTGTAGAGCTTGAAACAGTGGCTGAAGATGTCGCCGTCGGAGCCTGCGAACTGGTTGGTCAGCGCGACCATCGGGCCGTTCACCGATTCGGGCGGATAGGGCTGCGGAGCGCCATAGCGCGGGATATCGTAGCCGACGCGTTTGCGCGCGAGCTTCTCGAGCAGCAACGGCGAAACGTGGCCGCCGCGATTATAGCGCACGTCCACGATCAAGCCTTTGCGATCGAACTCGCTCAAATAGCCGCGATGAAACTCGGAGAAGCCCCACGGCCCCATGTCGGGAATGTGCAGGTAGCCCACGCGTTCGCCGGTTCGTTCGTGCACCAGCCGCCGGTTTTCGTCGACCCACGCGCGATAGCGCAGCGCCGCTTCGCTCGCGAGCGCTTTCACCAGCACGGTCCGCTCCTCGCCTTTGCGCGAGCGCAGCGTCACGGAAGTGTCGCGACTCGACGCATTGACGAGCAATCGGCCGGGAGTAACCTCGCGCGACAACCGCTTTGCGCCGATGGCGACGATGCAATCGCCTTCGTGCACGTCCAAGCCCGGCTCGGCCAGAGGCGAATCGCTCTCGCGATTCCACGAGTCGCCGCGGTAGATGCGCTCGATGCGGTAGCCGCCTCGCTCCTCGTCCCAGCGCAGATCCGCTCCCAGGAAACCGCGCTGATATTGTGGCGGCTCGCGATAGTCGCCGCCCCATTCGTAGGCGTGCGACGTACCCAGCTCGCCCTGCATCTCCCAAATCAGGTCGGAGAGTTCGCGTGCGCGTGCGCACGCGCGGCAGCACCGCTGCATAACGATCGAAGACGCGGTCCCAGTCGATATCGTTCATGTCCTCGACCCAGAACTGCTCGGTCTGAAGCCGCCACGCTTCGCGATACATCTGCGCCCATTCGTCGCGCGGAACGATCTCGACGCTGGCACGATCGACCTCGATCCAGCCGCTTCGGCGCCCCGGTTCGAGCGGCGGCTTCTGTTCTTCACCCTCTTCGGGCAGATCGCCGAGCGCATCGATCGCTCGCAGCCGGTCGTTGGAGCGATAGATCAGCGTTCGCGCGTCGGCGCCGAGTTGAATCTCGTCGCACTCGTTGGCGATCGTCGCTAGGCGCTGCTGCTCGAAGTCGTAGGCCAGAAGCGTTCCGTGATCGTCCTTGTCGAGATCCTCGCGCCGCGCCGGTTTAATTCCCTTGACCGGAAAGAGCGTGAAGAGCACGCGTTGCGGCGCCGCGACGATTTGTTGGTAGTCCCCCTCGTCGACCGGAAAGCCGAGCACGCGTCCCTGAATCCCGTCGAAGTCGATCTCCACGTCAGACGGCTTCTGCGGTTTGCCGTTCTTCGCGCGTCCGTGATCGTGGTCGCGATCCTGATGAACCGGCTTCGGCTTCGGCACGAACGGCGACGGCACGTCGTTGCGCAGCGTTACGACGAATGGCCGGCTGGCCTGCGGGAAGCTCAAGTCGAACTGCAGCGCATCGTAGACCGGGTTGAAGTCGCGCGTCGAGATGAAATACAGATACTTGCCGTCCGGATCCCAGACCGGCGACTGATCCGCCCGCAGCGGCGACGTAACGTCGTGGATCTTTCCCGAGCGAACCTTGACGACGCGAATGATCGACGTGCCCTGTGCCGGCGACCAAACGTAAGCCAAGAAGCGTCCGTCGGGCGAGAAGGACAAACCGGTGATGCGATGCGACGGGCAGGAGTCGAGGACGCGAACCTTTCCGTCGTCGAGGTTCGCGACGCACAGCTCGTGGCGGTGGTTCGCAAAAGCGACGACGTCGTCGGTGGGCGAGCAGACCATGTCGGTAACGCGGCCGATGTCTCCGCTGGTGACCAAGCGCGGCTCGCTCGACGCGTCGGCCCGGTAGAGTGCGATCTGCTCGTATCCGTTGATGTCGGTGACCGAAGCCAACCGTTCGCCGTCGTGCAGCCACTGCGTGAGCCGGCTGCGCGCCTTGCTCCCCACGCCGTGGCGGATGACGGCCCCTTCGAAAAGCGGCATCGTAAACGTCTGACCGCGCGAATCGAAAGCGACTTGCGTCCCCTCTGGGTTCGGCCTGAACTGCTCGAGCGATTCCGCCGCGTTCTCGAAGCGGCGTGCGAGCTGCGGCGCGGTGGAGTGCGTCTCGACCTCAACGCGCGAGACGCTGCCGCTCTCAATATCGAACAGCTTGACGTCTCCACCGGCGGCGTAGACTATCTGCCGGCCGTCGGTGGCGGGAAAGCGCGCGTAGTACTCGCTCTCATTGGTGTGGCGGCGAATGCCGCTTCCGTCGAGTTCGCAAGAATAGATGTTGCCGATGCCTTCGTGATCGGCCAAGAAGTAGATGCGGTCTCCGATCCACATCGGCCAGCAGGGATTCCCGTCGGGTAACGGCAGCCGCACGAACTGATCGGAGCCCGGCGCTTGCACCCAAATCTCACCCGACGTGCCGCCGCGATACCGCTTCCAACGCGCCGGGATCGGCCGAGTTGCGGCCGATGGCGAGCCTTCCATCCGGCCCATAGGAGATGACGCGCCCGTGCCCGAGATCGAGCTCTCGCGGGTCGCCGCCGTCGCGCGCAATGATGAAGGGCCGAGTCTCGCCTTCGTACCACGTCGTCGGGTTTCCGACGAAGAGGATTTCGGTTCCATCGTGGCTCCATCCGATCGTCGAGAGCATCGTCGCTCCGAGAAAAGTCAGACGGCGCGGTTCGCCACCGCGCGCCGGCATGACGTACAGCTCCGGGTTTCCCTCATCGGTCGAGACGAACGCGATCCACTCGCCGTCGGGCGAAATACGCGGAAACGAACACGTACCAAAACTCACGGTAAGCCGAATGGCGTCACCGCCGTGCGCCGAGGCGCTCCACAAGTCGTCCTCGCAGACATAAACTATGCGGTCGCCTGCTATCGACGGATAGCGGTAGTAGCCCTGATTCATATGGGAGTTGCTTGGCGACAGGGTATCCGGCTCCCCTTATTTGGGGGCATGCGGCATGAGGCCGCCGGTCACGTGTAACAGCCGGCCGAGCGTTGCGTTCAGCTCGGCCGCATTGTGAATTTGCACGAGCATGGGGACCAAGGTTGGCGTGCGCGAGCGGCGTTCGAAGGGTTCGATCGGGCCGTTCCATGCAAACTGAGTTGCCGAATCGCCCGCCAAGCTGCGAAATAAGAGTTCGGCGCCCACCGCGTTCGCCCAGCCAAACTCCGGGCGCGTGTAGCGCCAATATCCGTTCGGATAAAAGCTCTCGTGGAACAAGCCGCTTTCACCGTCGGTTTCGGCGAGCGTCGTGATCGCGTTGGCCACCTCTGCCGAAGACGTCGCGGTGAGCGCGCTGCCGATGATGCCCAGCGGCCACACGTATCCGTACGGGGTGTGGGGGCTGCCGAGTCCCTCTGCGTATCTTCCCGAGAAGAAGTACGGATTGGCGGCGCTGAGCGTGAACCGTCGCGTGGCCAAGTACGTCGGATCGAACGCCGAGCACCAATCGATGTAGGGCAACGTCGTAAGGTTCGGAATGTTGGCGTCGTCCATGAGGTTATAGCGCCCGAAGCCGTCGGTTTCATAGGCATACATCCACGTGTGACGCCCCGTGTCGAAGTAGCGTCCGTAGCGCTCGACGCCCACTTGGACGCGCGCTCCTAGCTCTCGCGCCCGACTGGCAAGCGGTGCGTCGCGATAGCCGTCGAGCGCCAGCCGTTCGATGTCGCGCAGCGCGACCACGGCCATCGCGTTTTGCGGAATGTTGAACCGGAAGCGCACGGCATCGTCCGAGGGGCGGAAGGCGCCCCAAATCAGGCCGGTGCCGCCGTTGTAAGTATCGTCGGTCTGAACGCGATAGGGATAAACATAATGGCTGCACGTTCTGTGCCGCTCTTCGCAAGAGTAAGTGGCGACGACGGTCCGCAGCGCGCGGTGCAGGTCGGGCGTGAAGACGGTTCGATCCTGCGTCGAGCGCCAGTAGACCCACGCGAGGACTACCGGCCACGCCGGCGAGTCCACTTCCCATTTACGTTCCCAAATGTGATAGTCGGCGTCGAGCGCGTTGGCATAGGGATCCGTCAGCACGTTGCGCGCATTGCGCTCGATCACTCCGGCGAACCGGGCGCGCAGGACCGGATACACGGTCTGATAGCGAATGTAGGGAATCGTTTGCGCGGACGAGTCGCGCAGCCACATCGCCGGAATGTCGCCGGTCTGCACGTACGTCGTAGCATCGTCTTCGAGGAAGAAGTCGCGAAGCAGCGTGTGAAAGAGATGCGCGGTCTCAATGGCGCGCGTTCGCCGGCCGGTCATCGGGAGGACGAGCGTTTGCCCGGCGATCCGATTGGGGAGCAGATACGAGAGGGCGGCGATCGCGCAGAGGATCGCGAGTGACCGTGCAACGAGTGACCGCACTATAGAGTTGTTTGCTTCGCGCCAGGGAGGTCCGTTCTTGCCGAGAGCCGCAAACAGGCTTCGACGATGACGGACGACGCATTGTTGCGCGATTTCGAAATGCACAAGCCGCGCGCGCTGGCGCGGGCGATTTCGTGCGCGGAATCCGGCCGCGGCAGCGAGATCGTCCGCGCGCTCTATGCAAAAACGGGCCGTGCCATGACGATCGGGCTTACGGGACCTCCCGGCGTTGGGAAATCGACGCTGGCGTCGGCGCTCGTCCGCAAAGCGCGCGGACTCGGTAAGAGCGTCGGCGTGATCTCCGTCGATCCGAGCTCGCCGTTCTCGCATGGAGCGCTGCTCGGCGATCGCATCCGTCTCGTGGAGCACTTCACCGACGAAGCGGTCTTCATTCGCTCGATGGCCAGCCGAGGCCACCTCGGTGGGCTGGCCGGCGCGACCGCCGACGCCGTCTCACTGATGGACGCCTTTGGCTTCGACGTGATTCTTATCGAAACGGTGGGCGTAGGTCAGAGCGAAATCGCGATCGCCGAGCTGGCACAAACCACTCTGGTCGCCTTGCAACCCGGGAGCGGCGACTCGATTCAGGTGCTCAAGGCCGGAATCATGGAGATCGCCGACGTGTTCGTCGTCAACAAGGCCGATCACCCGATGGCCAATCAGCTCCGCCGCGAGATTCGCTCGGCGATGGAGATGCTGGAGTGGAAGGGCTGGATCCCCGAGCTGGTCGCGACGCAGGCGCTCGCCGGCGACGGAATCGAGGAACTTTGGGCGGCGATCGAGCGCCACATGGCCTATCTCAACGAAACCGGCGAGATCGAGGGGCGCCGGCGCGACGCGTTCGTGCACCAAGTGCGGCAACTGGCGATGGGACGCATCGAACGCCGTCTCGACAGTTTGCTCGAGGATGAAGACTCCGGTACCGATCCCTACGCGGCGGCCGACCGCGTCATCTCCAAACTTGGCTGCTAGCTTGCTTGGGGAGAATCGGGCGTTTGCGTCGAAAAGCTCGGCCGCTATGGCGAAAATGATCGATCGGCCCAGTGGGCTGGGTGCGCAGCCGACTCCGGCCTTCGAGGAGCAGCACCGGCGCTGGGAAGCAGCATCGGCTAAAGGGCGGTCGCGAAAGGATCCGGGCTCGGGGGCCGTCGACCGCACGATCTCCGACGTTCCGCTAAAAGTCGTCTACGCTCCGGAGGACGTCGCCGGCCTCGACCTTACCGAAGATCTGGCGTGGCCCGGCGAGTATCCCTACACGCGCGGCATCCATCCCAACGGGTATCGCGATCGCCTCTGGACGATGCGCCAGTTTGCCGGATTCGGCACGGCTGCGCAAACCAACGAGCGGTATCATTTCTTGCTCGAGCATGGCCAGCACGGCCTTTCGGTCGCCTTCGATATGCCGACGCTGATGGGTTACGACTCCGATGCGCCGCAGTCGCGCGGCGAAGTCGGGAAGTGCGGCGTCGCAATCGATTCGCTCGCCGACATGGAGGTGCTCTTCGACGGCATCGACATGGGCGACATCACCACCTCGATGACGATCAACGGCCCGGCCTGCATCGCATTGGCACAATACATCGCGGCCGCCGAGAAGAAGGGAATCCCGCGCGCAAAGCTGGGCGGAACGCTCCAAGCCGATATTCTCAAGGAGTATATCGCGCAGAAAGAGTGGATCTTTCCCCCGCGCCCGCATATGCGCATCATCGTGGATATGATCCAGTTCTGCACGCGCGAAATGCCGAAGTGGAACACGATCTCGATCTCGGGTTACCATATTCGCGAAGCGGGCTCGACTGCGGCGCAGGAACTGGCCTTTACGCTGGCCGACGGTTTTGCGTACGTCGAAGCCTGCATGGCCGCCGGAATGGACGTGGATTCGTTTGCCGGGCGGCTTTCGTTCTTCTTTAACTCGCACATCGACTTTTTCGAGGAGATCGCGAAGTTCCGGGCGGCGCGGCGAATCTACGCGCGCCACATGCGCGACAAGTACGGCGCGAAAGACCCGCGGTCGTGGCAGCTTCGCTTCCACACGCAGACCGCCGGCTGCAGCGCGACCGCCCAGCAACCGGAGAACAATATCGTTCGCGTCGCGTTCGAAGCGATGGCCGCCGTGCTCGGCGGCACGCAGTCGCTGCACACCAACTCGATGGACGAAGTCTTGGCGCTCCCGTCGGAAAAGTCGGTCGAGATTGCGCTGCGCACGCAACAAGTCTTGGCCTACGAGACCAACGTGACCAACGTCGTCGACCCGTTGGGCGGCTCGTACTACGTCGAAGCGCTGACCGAAGAGATGGAGGCTCAGGCAGAGAGCTATTTCGCCCAAATCGCCGAGTACGGCGGCGTGATCGAAGCGATCGAATCCGGCTTCTTCCAGCGCGAGATCGCCGAAGCCAGCTATCGCTACCAGCGCTCGATCGAGACGCGCGACCGCGTCATCGTCGGGGTAAACGCCTTCGTCAAGGAGGACGAGCCGGCAAATATCGACTTGCTGAAGATCACGGAGGAGACCGAGCGCGGGCAGGCCGCGTCGGTACGAGACTTGCGCACGAAGCGTGACGACGCCGCGGTGCGGCGTACCCTCGACGGCTTGCGAGCCGCCTGCCGCGATCCAAAAGATAACTTGATGCCGCACTTGATCGACTGCGTCAACACGTACGCTACCGAGGGCGAGATCGTCGAAGCGATGGCGAGCGTGTACGGGCGCTATACGGAACAAGCGGTCCTATGACGGAGCGAGAGATGTTCGAATCCGACCTTGAAGTCCACCGCGTGCGCCGTACGCTGGCGCAGGTGAAGCGGAAGCTCGAAGAGGCGCTTCACTTGAGCCGCCGCCAAGATGAGATGCGAGATGAACGAACGGCCGCTACGCGTCGTCATCGCTAAAGCCGGCCTCGACGGTCACGACCGCGGAGCGAAGGTGATCGCGCGCGCGTTGCGCGACGCCGGCATGGAAGTGATTTATACCGGACTCTTCCAGGCGCCCGAACAGATCGTGCAGACCGCCGTCCAGGAAGATGCCGACGGCATCGGCCTTTCGATTCTCTCGGGCGCGCACATGACGCTCTTTCCGCTCGTCGTCGAGCAGCTCAAAGCGCAGGACGCGGGAGACATCGTCTTTTTCGGTGGCGGAACGATTCCGCCCGAGGATGCCAAACGCCTCAAAGAGCTTGGCGTCCGCGAGATCTTCACGCCCGGCGCGCCGCTGCAAACGATCGTGGACTTCGTGACGCGCGAGTGCGGTAAGCGAAGAACGCCTGCGGCTTAAAGCACTTTGAATTCGACGCGAGTCCGCACGCGCGTCGCGCCGTCTCCGACCGGCGATCCGCACGTCGGTACGGCGTACGTCGCGCTGTTCAACTACTGCTTTGCGCGCCAGCACGGCGGCGACTTCATCCTGCGCATCGAGGATACGGACCGCACGCGCAGTACGGCCGAGAGCGAAGGCGTTATCCTCGAAGCCCTGCGCTGGTGTGGCCTTGCGTGGGACGAAGGCCCCGACGTCGGCGGCCCCTTCGGCCCATATCGGCAGAGCGAGCGCTCGAGCATCTACGCGTCCTACGCGGAGAAGCTGCTCGCGGCGGGCGACGCGTTCAAATGCTTCTGCACGCCGCAACGTTTGGAAGAGATGCGCGTCGCGCAACGCGCTGCCGGCCGGCCGTCGCGCTACGACGGCCACTGTCTCACCTATTCGGCACAAGAGGTGGCGGCGCCCGAAGCCGCCGGCGAGCCCTACGTGGTGCGCTTGCGAGTTCCCGACCAAGGCGTTTGCGTCGTCAACGATCTGCGGCGCGGGCCGATCGAGTTCGAGTACACCAGCGTCGACATGCAGGTTCTGGTTAAATCGGACGGCATGCCGACCTATCATCTGGCCAACGTCGTCGACGATCACTTGATGGAGATCACGCACGTCTTTCGCGGCGAAGAATGGGTCTCCAGCGCCCCCAAACATCTGCTGCTCTACTCGTATTTCGGATGGGAGCCGCCCCAGTTGCTCCATCTTCCGCTGCTGCGCAATCCCGATAAGAGCAAGTTGAGTAAACGCAAGAACCCGACGGGAATTCTCTTCTTTCGAGAGATGGGCTATCTGCCCGAGGCGCTGATCAACTTTTTGGCGCTGCTCGCCAACGCGGTGGGGGACGGCGAGGACGAGCTGCTGGATCTCCCGGCGATCGTGCGGCGCTTCAACGTCGCGCACGTGCCGATCGGCGGGCCCGTCTTCGACTTGGCGAAGCTGGATTGGCTCAACGGTCGCTATATCCGCGAGCGCCTCGATCCCGCGAGCTTCGTGCAGCGCGTGCAGGAGTGGGCGATTTCCCCGGAGCGCCTGACGCGCATCGCAACCCTTGCGCAGCCGCGCATCGAGCGCTTGAGCGATTTGGGCCCGCTGCTGGCCTTTCTTTTCTCCGGACGGCTGGCATTGACGGCGCAGTCCTTCGATAGCGCCAAACTCAGCGCGCCTTCTATTCGTTACGCGTTGAGCTTGAGCTTGACCGAGTTCGATAAGCTCGCGACCTGGAACGCCTCGACGATCGAGGGTGTGATCGCGCGGATCGCCGCCGCGCTCGGGAAAAAGCCTCGCGAGGTCGCGCGTCCCTTCTATATCGCGATCACCGGCAGCCCCACTTCGATCCCGCTCTATGATTCGATGGAGCTGCTTGGGCGGGATCTCGTTCGCGAGCGGCTGCGAAACGCGCTCGATTTGCTCGGCACCCCCAGCAAGCGCGAGCTGCAAGAGTGGGAGTCCCTCTTGCAAAGCCCGGAGGCAGCGGTGTGATTCGCGCCATTGTTTTAGCCGCCGGCAAAGGCACTCGCATGAAGAGCGCGCGCACGAAGGTGCTGCACGAGATCTGCGGGCGACCGATGCTCTGGTATGTCGTGCAGGCGCTGCGCCAGGCGGGAATCGGTGAGATCCTCGTCGTCGTCAACGCGGAGCTGCGCGACGAGATCGAAAGCTTCGACGTGGAGAGCATCCTGCAAGAGGAGCAGTTGGGTACCGGGCACGCCGTTGCAGTCGCGCTCGACCGGCTCGAGCCAAGATCCGGACGGCTCGTCGTCGTCTGCGGCGATATGCCGCTGGTCACCGGTGAGCTGCTGGCGGGAATGGCCGGCTCGCTCGACGCCGGTGGCGTCATGGCACTGGTTACCGTCAAAATGCCCCTGCCGTCGAACTTCGGACGCATCGTGCGCGATGGAGGGTGCGTCGAACGAATTGTGGAGGTGCGTGACGCTACCCCCGAGCAGCTCGCGATCGACGAGATGAATGCGGGCATCTACGCCTTCGACGAGGCTGCGTTGCGGGATGCCGTGACGCACCTCCGTACCGATAACGCACAGGGAGAGTATTACCTCACGGATTTGGTCGGAAATTTCGTGAGCGCCGGAAAAGGCGTTCGGCCGGTGCCGGCGACCGATCATCTTTCGGTGCTGGGCATCAACGACCGCGTCGAGCTAGCTCGGGCGCGCAAAGAGATGAACGCGCGACTCTGCGCCGCGCACATGTGCGCCGGCGTCACGATCGTCGACCCCGACACGACCTACTTGGAGCCCGAGCTGGCGATCGGCAGCGACACCGTCCTCTACCCCAACACGACGATCTCGCGGCTTTCGGAGATCGGCCGGAGCTGCGTCGTCGGCCCGAGTAGCCGGCTGTCCAATGCCAAGCTCGGCGAGCGCGTCACGGTGCGCGAGAGCGTCGTCAGCGACACCACGATCGGCGACGACGTCTGGGTCGGGCCGTTCGCCCATCTGCGCGGTGAGACGCGGCTCGGCGACAAAACCCACGTTGGCAACTTCGTCGAGATCAAGAAATCGAGTCTGGCTCGCCGCGTCAAGGTCAGCCATCTCTCGTACTTGGGCGATGCGACGATCGGAGAAGAGACCAACATTGGCGCCGGGACGATTACCTGCAACTTCGACGGCGAGCAGAAGCATCCAACGGTCGTCGGGCGCAACGTCGCGATCGGCTCGAATACCTCGCTCATCGCTCCCGTCACCGTTGGCGACGGGGCGTTGACCGGCGCCGGTTCCGTCGTCACCAAGGATGTTGCCGAAGGCGAACGCGTTGCGGGAAATCCGGCACGCCTAATGCAGAAGAAGTAGGTAGCTCCAACCGAAAGAGGGTTTCGTGAGACACGCGAGCGCCGGCGAGCCAAAAGCAAAGGAGCGCTTCTTTGCGTAATGGCATAGTCGCAGCCGCGCTGTTCTTCGCTCTGTTTGGGTTTGGCTTCGGCACTGCCGCAGCCGTCGAGCGGCCTAACGCGCTCGATCTTCGAGTCGATACCCTGAGCAGCGCGGCGCTGATGAGCGAACCCGCAACGCAGCTCGTCGATCCGCAACGTCAGGCAGCGGCCCTGCGCCGCGCGCACTGGACGCTGCCCGGATGGGTGCTCATCTTCCTTTGCGAGTCTGCGGCACTCTTTTGGCTGTGGAGTTCGGGCGGCGCCGCGCGCCTTCGGGACTGGCTGCGCCGTCGAATCCGCTCCGATTGGCTGCTGCGCTTTGCGTTTGGCGCATCGCTCGCAGTCGTGGCGCGCCTCGGCTCGCTGCTGCCCGCCTTCTACTTGTATCGCGTGGCGCGCATCATGCAGATGGACTTGGAACTGACGCGCTGGTGGCTTGTCTCGTGGGGCATTCACACGCTGTTGGGCATGCTCATCGCGGGTTTGATCGCCGCGGTCGTGCTCGGATGGGTGCAGCGGACGCATCAGTGGTATGTCTACACGGTCCTGGGGATTCTCGCGGGCTGCGTCATTTGGGCGTACGCGAGCCCCTACGTCGCCGTCTTTGGGCGGACGATTCACCCGCTCGCCGGGCGCCTCGATGCGCGGACGCAAAGCGTGCTCGTGCGCGCCGGCTTCGGCGGTCTCCACGTTGGGGTCGAGGGCGTGCGCAACACGCCGATCGGCGAAGCGGCAATCATCGGCATCGGCTCGACGCGTAAGATTCTACTGAGCGACACGCTCGTCGCGGGCGACACGCCGGCGGAGTTGGAGTACGACGTGGCAGTCGAGCTGGCGCACGTCGCGCACCACGACGTGCTCGCCATCGCGCTGATCGAAGGCGGCATCATCATCCTCTTTGCAGCGCTTGCGGTCGTGATCGCCGACCGCTTCCGCTTTCGCCGCGACGACGATCCGCTCTCGCGTCTCGCGATCGTCGGCGCGCTGCTGGCGCTGCTCTACATCGTCGCCGTTCCGGTGCGCAACGCGGCGTTTCGCTCGTACGATTTCTCGGCGGATCGGTACGCCGTCGCGCTCACCGGTGACCCGGCCGATGCCGTCCGCGCGCTCGTGCGCGACAGCGATCAGCGCATGGAAGAAGTCTGTCCCGAACTAGCCGCGACGCTCTTTCTGTACGCGTCCCCGGGAACCGGCGTACGCGTCGCGGCGATCAATCACGTTCCGTCGGGGTGTCCGTAAGCGCCCACGTATTGACGAACCGCATCGCCGCTTCGAGCCTCTGGTCGATCCATAACGTTACGCCCTCGGCTGCTGCCGAAATAATCTCCGGCAGCATGCGGCGCTCGTCGTCGTCGAACTGACTGAGCACGTGGTCTACGCTGTCGAACTCCGGACGCCCGAGGCCGACGCGCAGGCGTGGAAACTCCTCACCGATCGTCGCGATCACCGAACGCAGCCCGTTGTGACCGCCGTGACCGCCGCTGGGACGCATTCGTAACTTCCCAAACGGCAGGTCCATGTCGTCGCTCACGACCAGCACGCCGGCCGCCGGCGTTCGATACCATGCCGAAATCAAACGCACCGGCGTCCCGCTAAGATTCATGAACGAGGTGGGCTTGACGAAGACGATGCGGCGCGCCGAATCGTAGGCCTGCTGCGCCGCGTCTTTCTTCTTCCAGCCCGTGATGCCGAAGCGGCGCGCCACCTCGTCGACGACCATGAAGCCGACGTTATGGCGAGTTGCCGCGTATTGCGTGCCCGGATTGCCGAGCCCGACGACCAGCCGCGGGGCGGGCGCCTCCGCCAGCTAGGGCCCCTTCCCCTCGGGCGCAGCCGGTTCGGCGCCGATCACTTGCGGCTCGGCGGCACCTTCGGCCGGCGCGGCCTCTTCCTCGTGCGTCCGCGGCGGCTCGATCGTAACGACGAGCGTATCGGGCGGCGAGAGCAGGGTGAAGCCCGGCGGCAGCGAGATGTCGCCCGCGGTCACGTGGTCGTGAATGCCCAGCGCCGTCACGTCTACTTCCAGGTGCTCCGGAATCTGGTTTGCCGGACCCTCGACTTCGATTTCGTGCGCGACGATGTCCATCACGGCGCCCATCTCCTTGACGCCGATAGCCACGCCGACCGTTACGATTCCAAGGTGAGCGCTGATCGTTTCGTCGGCGGAGACGCGCTGCAGATCGGCATGGACGATGCGCCGCGTGACCGGGTGGGTCTGCACTTCGCGAACCAAGGCCGTCTGCGCTTTCTTCCCGTCGTCGGTCAGCGTGATGATGGCGTTGCGCCCGGCACGGTGCAACAGCTCCTTGAACGCGTGGGCGTCCAGGGCGATATGATCGGGGACGGTTCCGTGCCCGAAGACGACCGCCGGGATCTTGCCTTGCGCGCGCAGCGCTTGAGATCCGGTCGTTCCGAGTTTGGTGCGGTGTTCGATCGAGAGATTCAACTCTTTGCTAGCCACGATATTCCTTTTCTATTTCTACAGGGCGGCAACGGCTTCAGGGACCGGTGCCGGCGGCGCCAGGACGCCGTCGACGGTTTCGTCGCCTGCAAAGAGCTCCGAGACCGAACGATTGGTGACGATACGATGGATCGCGTCGGCAAAGACCTGCGCGATCGAAAGTTGTACGAACTTTGGATGGTTGCCGTGATCTTCGAACGGAATGGTGTTGGTAACCAGCACCTTTTCGATCTCCGACTGTTCGAGAACCTCGACCGCTTCACCGGCAAAGATCCCGTGCGACGCGACGGTGTAGACTTTGGTCGCTCCCCGCGCCTTGATCGCGCCGGCCGCTTTGGCCAGCGTGCCACCGGTTGAAATCATGTCGTCCACGACGACTGCGACTTTTCCGGCAACGTCCCCGACGATGTCGGTAACCTCGGAGACGTCGGGTTCCGGACGCCGTTTAAAGACGATGGCGAGCGTACTGTTCAGCCGTTTGGCGAAAAGCTCGGCGCGGTGCACGCCGCCGGCGTCGGGTGAGACGACGACGATTTTGTCGTCGCAAAGACCTTCCTTTTTAAGGTAGTTGCAGAGCACGGGCATCGCCATCAAGTTATCGACCGGAATGTCGAAGAAGCCTTGAATCTGCGCCGCGTGCAGATCCATCGTAACGATGCGCCGGGCGCCCGTCACCTTGAGCAGATTGGCGATCACCTTGGCCGAGATCGGCTCGCGCCCTTTAGTCTTCTTGTCTTGCTTGGCGTAGCCGTAGTAGGGAATCACCGCCGTGATCCGGGCCGCTGAGGCGCGCCGCAACGCGTCGATCATCAGAAGCAGCTCCATCACCGCGTCGTTGACGCCCTTGCCGTTGGCCGTTTTGCAGATGGACTGAACGACGAAGACCTCGGACCCGCGAACGTTCTCGCCGATCTCGACCCGCGTCTCCTCATTTCTGAACTCTGAGACCAGCGCCTTACCGACATGCAGTCGCAGGCGTTTGGCGATCTCTTCGGCCAGCTGCGGATTGGAGTTTCCGCAGAAGAGAAGCGGGCTTTGCACGAGGGGGACGTTCGCTGGCTGAATCGTTCGGCCCTCGAAGGCTGTTTTAGGAAGCGTGGCTCAAGAGTTCACGCTGGTTTCACCCTTTGCGCTGGCCGGCGATCAGCCGAAGGCGACCGACGCCCTGGCGCGGGGAGTATTACGCGGCGACCGTACCCAGACGCTGCTCGGGGTGACCGGGAGCGGCAAGACGATGGCGATGGCGCGCACCATCGAGCTGGTCCAAAAGCCGACGCTGGTGCTCTGTCACAACAAGACGCTCGCCGCCCAGCTCTGCGCCGAGTTCCGGGAGTTCTTCCCAAAAAGCGCGGTCGAGTACTTCGTCTCGTACTTCGACTACTACCAGCCCGAGGCGTACGTCCCGTCGACCGATACTTATATCGAGAAGGACAGCTCGATCAACGAGGAAATCGAACGCCTGCGTCATTCCGCGACGCAATCGCTGCTGACGCGCCGCGACACGCTGATCGTCGCCTCGGTCTCCTGCATCTTCGGTCTTGGCTCGCCTTCGGATTACATGGAGATGTCGGCACGCATTCGGGTCGGCGAGGACGTCGACCGCGACGTTTTCCTGCGCAAGCTGGTCGACATGCAGTACCGGCGCAACGACCTCAACTTGGTGCGCGGAACCTTCCGCGTGCGCGGCGATACGCTCGAGTTCGTCGGCGTCGAGGAAGAGCTCGTCCATCGCATCAACTTTTTCGGCGACACGATCGAAGCGATCAACGTCGTCAACCTGCTTACCGGCGAATATCTCGAGAGCAAGCGCGAGTTGACGATCTTCCCGGCCAAGCACTTCATCACGCCCGAGGAGAAGCTCCAGCGCGCGATCGTGTCGATCGAGGCCGAGCTCGAGGAGCGGCTCGCCTATTTCAAGCGGCACGGACAGGCTGCTGGAAGCACAGCGCCTGGAGATGCGCACGCGCTACGACCTCGACATGCTCCGCGAGGTCGGCTATTGCAACGGCATCGAGAACTATTCGCGCCATCTCACCGGGCGGGAACCGGGCTCGACGCCCTCGTGCTTGATCGACTTCTTTCCCAAGGACTGGCTGCTCTTCGTGGACGAGTCTCACGTGACGTTGCCGCAAGTGCACGGCATGTTCGCGGGCGACCGCTCGCGCAAGCAGGTGTTGGTCGAGCATGGCTTCCGCTTGCCCAGCGCCTTGGACAATCGGCCCCTGACCTACGACGAGTTCGACGATCACATCGTGCAGGCGGTCTACGTTTCGGCGACGCCGGGAACGTACGAGACGGGCCGCAGCAGCCAAGTTGTGGAGATGATCATTCGGCCCACGGGGCTGGTCGATCCCGAAGTCGAGGTTCGCCCGACGCGCAATCAGGTCGACGACCTCATGGAAGAGATCCGCCTGCGCGCCGAGCGTAAGGAACGCGTGCTGGTCACGACGCTGACCAAGAAGATGGCCGAAGATCTCACCGATTATCTGATCGAGAACGGTCTGCGGGTCCGCTATTTGCACAGCGAGGTGGATACGCTCGAGCGCGTCGCGATTCTGCGCGACCTGCGCGCCGGCGTCTTCGACGTCTTGGTCGGCATCAATCTTCTACGCGAAGGGCTCGACCTTCCCGAAGTCTCGCTGGTCGGCATTCTCGATGCCGATAAAGAGGGGTATCTGCGCAGCGGAACGTCGCTGATTCAAACGATTGGCCGCGCGTCGCGCAACGTCGAGGGCAAGGTCATCATGTACGCCGACGTCGTGACCGAATCGATGGCCCGCGCGATCGGCGAGACGCGCCGCCGCCGCGAGCGGCAGGTACAATACAACCTCGAGCACGGCATCGAACCGAAGTCCGTGCGCAAGGAGATTCGCGACATCTTGAGCATGGTCGGCGCCACGGCGGAAAATGCGGCCAAGCTCAAGCTCGATAAGCTGCCGCGCGACGTCGCGCTCAAGATGTCCGGCGACCTCGAGCGAAAGATGCGCGAGGCGGCGGCGAACCTCGAGTTCGAAAAGGCCGCTGCGCTCCGCGACGAGCTCATCGAGCTGCGCAGGCAAATCGGGGGGAACGAAGGCATCCTTTTCGGAGGACGGGCGCCGAAGATTTTCGACAAGGCCCTAGCCGAGCTCGTCAGTAACTGAGGCGGGGTGGCGGCCGCTGTAACCCGTACGCTTCTCGACGTGCCCGAGGCGCTGGTCGAACTCCTGATCATCGGCGCCGTCGTAGCCGTATTCGTAGGACTGCACGCCGTTCTCCAGCGGCGCTTTAAGACCGAGGTGCTCCGGCGCCATAATGACGTCGCGGGCTACCTTTTTTCGGCAGTCGGCGTCCTTTACGCGGTACTGCTAGGTTTCTCGGTCGTGGTCGTGTGGCAGAAGTACGATGCAACCGTCGCTAACGTCCAAGACGAGATCGACGCGGCCGGCGACCTGTATCACGTCGTTGATGGTTTCGCGCCGGCGGAGCGCTCGAGGATTCGCGGCGATCTCGCGGGGTACGCGCGAACGCTCATCAGCGTCGAATGGCCGGCGATGGAGCGCGACCAAGACGTTCCCGAAACCGCCGCAACCCTGCTCGACGACGCCTCCTATCGCATTGACGACGTATCGCCGGCGAACCGGCGCGAGGCCGACGCCCAGCAGGCCGCAATCGCGAACGCGCAACGTCTTCTCGACGCCCGGCGCCAGCGATTGATCCATGCGGCGCCCGCCGTGCCGGTCATTCTTTGGTTTGCCCTGATTGCCGGGGCGCTCTCAATGGTAGCTTTCTGCTACATCTTCGGAGTCGAGAACCGGCCCGCACAGCTTCTGATGACGGCGATTCTCGTGGGCTTGATCGCGATGCTCTTCGCGGTCATCTACGAGTTTGCAACGCCGTTCTCGGGCTCGGTGACGATCTCGTCCGAAGGCTGGAGCTACCTCGCGCAGCGTCTCACGGATATTCGATAACGGTCCCTTGATTCGATAACGATCCCTTGAAAGGAGTAAATATGATTCGCACGACGCTCATGACACTGCTGCTCTTGGCGAGCACGATCGCCGCGATACCCCCTGGGGGCGGAACCGGCCCTGGGGGACCCGTAGGGCAGCCGCAACAACCACCGCCGGCGCCCGCCCCGCCGCCGGTCGTTCCATTGCCGGCCCAGACGGGGGCAGCGGCAGCGACACCGTCGCCGGATCCGGCGATGCTGGCTCAGGCCAAGAACGTGTTCGCCCAGTTGCAGAACGGCAAGCTCGATCGCACGGCGCTCACGACGGAGATGAGCACCGCGCTCACCGACGATAAGCTGGCAGCCGTCAAGAGCAGCATCGGAACGCTCGGTGCACCAGTGTCGTTCGAACAGGAGCACGCTGGGACGCAAACCGGCGTTCGCTACGGCGTCTATCTCGTAACGTTTTCGAACGGCGCCAAGCTCGACTTTCTCATCGGCATCGACGGGCAAGGAAAGATCGCCGGGATGCGGCTCACGCCGATACAGTAGCGGGGCGACCTCGTTGCGCCGCATCGATCTCGTGCTCTTCGATCTCGACGATACGCTTCACGACGATACGTACGCCTATAAGTCCGCCGCCGAAGAGGTCGCGCGCGAGGTTGCCGCCGAGCACGGTATCGACGCGCTCGCCCTCAAGGCGGCCTACGTTGCCGAAGCGGAGGGCTTTTGGCACCGGCTTTCGGCCGACGACCTGAAAGTGAAGCTGTCGCGCGTGCGCGCGAGCATGTGGCAAACGGCCCTCGAGAGCGTCGGAGTCGGCGATCCCGAGGTGGCGGAGCGAAGCGCCGACCGGTACAACGTCTACCGCTCCAAGTATTACACGCTCTTCCCCGGTGCGCTGGATCTCTTGCGGTCGCTCAAAGAACGTGGCATCAAGCTGGGCTTGGTGACCAACGGGCTCTCGGAAACGCACCGGGAAAAGATCGCCCTCCTGCGCGTGAGCGAGTTCTTCGATGCGATCTTTCTCGCCGACGAGGTCGGCATGATCAAACCCGACCCCTTACTCTTCGCCCATGCGTGCCGCACGCTTGGCGGCGCCCCGGCTCGCGCGGCGATGGTCGGTGACCGCTACGACCGCGACATCCGGGGAGCCCTCGAAGCGGGGCTCTTTACCGTCTGGCTCAACGTTCGCGCCGAGGAGCTGCCGCCCGGAGCGGCGCCTCCCGATGCAACCGTCAGCTCGATTGCCGACGTGGGGCGCATACTTCTTTCGCCCATCGGTGTCTCCTAGATACCGTGTCCCTAGACTCCATCGTCATCAAGGGTGCGCGCGAGCACAATCTCAAGAACGTGGACCTCGTGCTGCCCAGAAACCGGCTGATCGTGATAACCGGCCTGTCGGGCTCGGGCAAATCCTCGTTGGCCTTCGATACGATCTATGCCGAAGGACAGCGCCGCTACGTCGAGTCGCTCTCGTCGTACGCGCGGCAGTTTCTCGGGCAGATGGAGAAGCCCGACGTCGATTACATCGAGGGGCTTTCGCCGGCGATCTCGATCGATCAAAAATCCACTTCGCGCAACCCGCGCTCCACCGTCGGCACCGTGACCGAGATCTACGATTACATGCGGCTGCTCTACGCGCGCGTCGGCACGCCGCACTGTTACCAATGCGGCCGCGAGATCAGCACGCAAAGCAGCGAGCAGATCGTGGATTCGATCATGGAGTTGCCAGAAGGCACGCGCATGGTGCTGCTGGCGCCGCTGGTTCGCGGGCGCAAGGGCGAGTATACCAAGCTCTTTGAAGAGATTGCGAAAGAGGGCTTTACGCGCGTGCGCGTGGACGGCGAGACCAAGGAACTCTCAGCGAAGATCGTTCTCGACAAGAAGCGCAAGCACACGATCGAGGTGATCGTCGACCGGCTGGTTCGCAAGCCGGACGTCCGCAAGCGCCTCACCGATTCGGTCGAGACGACGCTGCGCCTCTCCAGCGGCATCGTCACCGTACTCCTCGATGATAAAGAACTAACGTTCAGCGAAGCGTTCGCCTGCGTCTACTGCGGGCTCTCGTTCGAGGAGCTTGCGCCGCGGCTCTTTTCGTTTAACTCGCCCTACGGGGCGTGCCCGGCGTGCAGCGGTCTCGGCGAGAAGATCGAGATCGATCCGTGGAAAGTGATTCCCGACCGCAGCAAGTCCATCGCCCAAGGCGCGATCGTGCCGTGGAGCCGCAACCTGGGCAGCGGACGGTACCCGTCAATGAATCCGTATTACATGCAGCAACTGGAGCGCGTGCTACGCCACTATCGGGTGAAGACGTCGACGCCGGTCGAGCAGCTCTCCGACGAGGTCGTCGACGTCATCCTTTATGGAACCGATCGCGAGCAAACCTTTGCTTATACGTCGCGCGGCGGCAAGACGTGGGAGTACCGCTCCTCATTCGAGGGCGTCGTCAACAACTTGCAGCGGCGCTATAGCGAGACGTCGAGCGACTACGTAAAGGAAGAGATCGAGAAGTACATGTCGGCGTCGGTCTGCCCGTCCTGCAAAGGCGCACGGCTGAAGCCGGAAGCGTTGGCCGTCACCATGGGCGGCCGGAATATCGACGACCTTACCCGCATGTCGATCGAGCAGCTCGAGCTGTTCTTTCGCGAGCTGACGCTCACGCCACGCCAAGAACAGATCGCGCACCAAATCGTCAAGGAGGTGCGCGCGCGCTTGGGCTTCTTGACCAATGTGGGGTTGAACTACCTAACGCTCTCGCGCTCGGCCTCGACGCTGGCGGGCGGAGAGTCGCAGCGCATCCGACTCGCGACGCAGATCGGCAGCGCGCTCGTCGGCGTGCTCTATATTTTGGACGAGCCGTCGATCGGCTTGCACCAGCGCGATAACGACCGACTGCTGGCGACGCTCAAGACGTTGCGCGACCTCGGCAATACCTTGATCGTGATCGAGCACGACGAGGACACGATGCGGACCGCCGACGTCGTGGTCGATATCGGACCCGGCGCGGGAGCCGAAGGCGGCGAGATTCTCACCGCGGGCACCCTCGCCGACGTGATCGCCAACCCCGCCTCGGAGACGGGCGCGTACTTGTCAGGCCGCAAGTTCATTCCGATTCCGCGCCGCCGCCGCGAAGCGCGCGGGTGGCTCGAGGTTCGCAACGCCAAAGCCAACAACTTGCGCGGCATCGACGTGCGCTTTCCGATCGGCGTCTTTGCCGCGGTGACCGGCGTCAGCGGCAGCGGCAAATCCACGCTGGTCAACGAGGTGCTCGTGCGGGCCCTCAACCAACATCTGCATCGCCAGCCGCCGGGCGGAACCTACGGATCGGTCAAAGGTGCCGCGCAGCTCGACAAGATGGTCGTGATCGATCAGTCGCCGATCGGGCGGACGCCGCGCAGCAATCCCGCGACCTATACCGGCACCTTTGACATCATCCGCGAGCTTTTTTCGCTCGTTCCCGAGGCCCGCATGCGCGGCTACACGCCCGGGCGCTTCTCGTTCAACGTCAAAGGCGGGCGCTGTGAGTCTTGTCAGGGCGACGGTATCATCAAGATCGAGATGCACTTCTTACCCGACGTTTACGTGCCGTGCGAGGTCTGCAAGGGGCGCCGCTACAACGCGCAGACGCTCGAGGTAAAGTATAAAGGGAAGACGATAGCCGACGTGCTCGAGATGCGCGTCGATGAGGCCAACGAGTTCTTCGCAAGCATTCCGCGGGTGCACAATAAGCTGCGAACGATCTGCGACGTGGGCCTCGGCTACATCAAGATGGGCCAACCGGCGACGACGCTCTCGGGCGGCGAAGCCCAGCGCGTCAAGCTCGCAACGGAGCTTTCACGGCGGTCAACCGGCCGCACGTTCTACGTGCTCGACGAACCGACGACCGGATTGCACTTCGCCGACATCCACAAACTCCTCGAAGTGCTCGAACGGTTGGTGCAAAATGGGCAATACCGTGCTCGTGATCGAGCACAATCTCGACGTCATTAAAACCGCCGATTATCTGATCGATCTCGGGCCCGAAGGCGGCGATCGTGGAGGAACCGTCGTTGCGACGGGCACGCCCGAAGAGGTGGCGCAGAGCGAAACGTCATTTACCGGCGCCTACCTCGTTCCAGTATTGCGCGATCAGCGGGCCGTCGGGCATCATCGCCCCGACGCGGCCGAACTCGACCGTATCGAACAAGAGAACCTGCTGGTTCTCCACGACCTGGCGGAGACCGGCCGCGTTCCCGTTGAAGCCTGATGTCATCCTGAGCGCTATGCTTCGGAGCGTTGGCAGTGGTCAGACTTTGAGTGCTTCTTCGACGGCCTGATTTTCCGACCACGCCGCGCCTTCGGGGGCGAGTTTTTCTATCTCAGCTTCGCTCAGCTGCTCGCGCAGAGCGGCCACGAGTTTCTCGTAGCCCCACTTCTCCGTGGCCTCGCGCTCGTCCCGAGTTCTTTGTATTGCAGATTGACGTAGCCGATAAGTCATGCCGCATCGTTCACTTCTCCACGCAGCGCCAAGAGCAGCGCGAAATGCTGAAACGCGGTCGCGATGTATAGTGCATCCTGCGCTTGCCGCGCCCAAGGGCAGCGCTTCGCGGGCAGCCTCACGCGCCTCATCCAAATCCCCCAGCGCAATGCGATAGGCGGCGATGTTAAGGTAAGAAAGCGCCAAATTCAACGCGTTCTTCCCACGCGATCGGATCTCCAGCGCCTCGCCCGCCAGGCATAGCGCCTGCTCAACCTGACGATCTCCGAACTCCAGCTCCGCGAGATTTGCCCAGCACCAAAGCTGTCCCGGCCTCGTTTCCCAGGGCCTTGGATGCCGCTAGCGACTCCGCATACAGTTCGCGCGCCGCCGACGACATCGCCGCAATGCAGCTGGATGGTCGCCTGTATGGTTAGGCAGTCGAGCCACTCCCCATTTGTCCCCTAACGTGCGCATCACCGCAAGCGCTCGTGCATTCACTTCACCGGCCTCTTCAAGTCGGCCCATTTGATGGAGACCATGCGCAAGACGTTGCAGCGCCCAAGCCTGCCCCTTCTCGTCGCCCAGCGACTCGTACAGCGCGAGGGCGCGTTGCGCACAGTCGTGTGCGCGCTTGCCGAAGGAAAGAATCAGCAAGCGCACGCCACAGCCGGGCGACCACCTGCGGTGGCGTCGGCTTCGTCAAGACCCGTTAGCGCGAGGCCGATCCAATAGCGCCCCTCCACCACGAGTCCACCACTAGACCAAAGCCTCCCAGCGCTCCGGCCACGGCACCACCCAGCGCCGTATCGCGCCGATCTTTGAGCGCCCACTCTAACACGGCGCGATAGTTGTCCAGTTCCCGTTCTACAGTCGCCACGCCACGCTGACGTCGAGCCTGTGCCGGAGCGTTCCTCGGCCTCCTGCGCCTGGTTACGGAAATACTCGGCGTGGCGCTGAGCCAGCTGTTCGCGTGCGCCTACCGCCGTCAGCTTCTCCAGCGCATAGGCGCGAGTGCTTTCAAGCAAATGGTAGCGTTCTTGCTCGCCTGCCGTCTCGGCTATTACTAACGATTTGTCGGTCAGCGACGTGAGCAGGTCTAAAATGCCGATCTCATCGAGGTCCTCGCCACTGCACACCGCGGTCGCCGCATCCAGACTGAAGCCTCCGGCGAAGATCCCCACCCGGCTGAACAACATCTGCTCTTGGGGAGTGAGCAGGTCGTAGCTCCAGTCGATGAGCGCGCCCAGCGTCTTCTGACGCGGGAGCGCACTGCGGCTACCACCGGTGAGGATCTTGAAGCGTTCGTTGAGCCGTTGCGCGAGATTGGGGATGCTCAGGATTTTCACCCGCGCAGCGGCGAGTTCAATCGCAAGCGGAATGCCATCGAGGCGGCGGCATATCTCGGCGACGATCGGCGCGCTGTCATCGGTGAGGATAAAGCGAGTGTCGGCGGCCTTCGCTCGGTCGACGAAGAGTGCAATCGCGCCGTATTCGATGGACTCTCCCGAACTCAGGCGCGCAAGCCTCTCGGGTATGCCAAGCGATGGCAACCGATGCACGACTTCGCCACTCACGCCGAGCGCCTGGCGTGAGGTGGCGAGCAGCCGCACCTCGGGGCAACTACGTATGACCGCGTTGGTGATCGCTGCGACCGGCTCCAAGACGTGCTCGCAGTTATCGAGGATGAGCAATAGTTTCTTGCGGCGCAGCCACTGCGGAATGGATTCATCGATTCTGCGGCCCTCGACTTGGGGCATGCCAATCTCTTTGGCGATAACGCTTGAGACAAGTTCCGGGTCGGTGATGGGCGCAAAGTCGGCCAGCCACACCCCATCGGGATTTTGGTCGAGAATTTCTGCTCCGACTTGTAGCGCCAGCCTCGTCTTGCCGACGCCGCCGGAACCAAAGAGCGTCAGGAGTTTATGCTGACTCAGCAGCGACGCCACTTCTTCAAGATCGCGCTCGCGACCGCGAAAGCTCGTCGGCTGAACGGGGAGATTGTTGGGAATCGTATCGAGTGACTTGAGCGCCGGAAACTCTGCGGCCAGACCCTCGATGGTCAGCTGCCAGAGGTGCTCGGGTTCGGAGAGGTCTTTGAGACGATGCGAGCCAAGGTCAAGCAGCGACGCACCGGCGGGAAGATCGGTATGGGCCAGGTCGCGAGTGACACCGGATAAGAGTATCTGGCCGCCATGCCCGATAGACATGAGTCGAGCCACGCGGTTGACGGCCGGTCCGAAGTAGTCGCCATTACGCTCCGACGCCTCGCCGGCATGCAGCCCTATGCGAATGGTCAATCCGCCGACTGCAGAAAAGTCCTCGGCGCTCAGCGCCCGTTGCGCTTCGAACGCGGTCGTGACGGCATCGGAGACGCGCGCAAAGGCAACGCAAAACGCATCGCCGACGGCCTTGAACACATACCCGTTATGCTGATCGATCGCATCGCGTAAGAGCGTATCGTGGCGCTTCACCGCGTCGTCCATGGCCCGGCGGTGCGATTCCCAGCGCTGCGCGGACCCCTCGATGTCGGTAAAGAGAAACGCGACTGTGCCGGTCGGACGCGCCGACGCCGGCGGGCCCGAGTCGGGCTGAGTCGGCATGGGTGCCGCGTTTCGTGTCTGCCGGCGTTCCCCTCCGCCGAGCAGCGCAAGAGCCGCCTCAATCCTCGCGGCCGTCGAGGGGTGCGGGCCACACACACCACTCATGCGCGCGATGCGCTTGATCCCAGCGGCCTTGACCGCCGCTGAACCGACTCCAATATAAGGTCAACTCGCTGATTCCAAATAGCTTTGGCCTACAAATGTCGCGTTTTCCAGCTCGTCATAACGGTCACACTCTTCGCATCGTCCGCCTCGAAGACTCGCCCTTCGACGAAACCTTCGAGTCCAACGCCGACGTTCCGTATAAGATCGGTAACGCGAGACGCGAATATTTATGAAGCTACTGCCCTTGATCGTGATCGAGCACGACGAAGATGCGATGCGGACCGCCGACGTCGTCGTCGATATCGGACCCGGCGCGGGCATCATCGCCCCGACGCGGCCGAGCTCGATCGTATCGAACAAGAGAACCTGCTGGTACTCCACGACCTGGCGGAGACCGGTCGCGTCGCGGTGGAAGCTTAAGTTCCAGCGCCGTCACCTGAGCGGGCGATCTCTTCTTCCAGAAGCGGGATGCCCAGGTTGCATGCCTGCACCCCTTGCGCGACGCAGAGCTTGAGAACCTCGACGATTTCTTCTATCGTGGCGCCGGCCTCGAACGCCCGTTTTATGTGGCGGTGAGTACCGGGCGCGTACATGTGCGTGTAGGAAGCATCGCATGCGATGCTGAGCAGTTCAAGCTCTTTTGGGGGCAGCGGACAGTTCTTGTACGTCTCGGCTGCGGCGGCCATGAATTCGTCGAACCACTTGGGGTCCAGCGCAACGAGAGGATCCCAGACCGCGTTCCACTGGCCCATCGCCTTCATTGCATCGCACGCCGGCGTGGCGACGGCGTTCGAACGTGGCATTGGCTTCACCCCAGCCGCCTTGGCTTCTTCGGCTAATATCGGAGCGCCCGTAGCCAACGCATGGATCGACATGAGCGCGCCGGCCTTTATAACGAATAGGATCTCATCGCGAGTAGCCCCAGCCTCGAGGGCCGCTCGAGTGTGGCGGCGCGTGCCGTCGGGATTGAGATTCGTGCATGCGACGTTCAGCCCGAGACTGATTAACTCGACGAGTTTGCGCGGGAGCACTGCGCTCGTCCATGGATTTGTCGACATCCTTACGCACGCGTCCGTCCAGCCCGGATCCCATTGCTCCAGGGTGTCAAGTGCCGCGGCATCCCACGGTCCAGGTTTATCGATCGTCATTTTTAGTTCTCACGAATACTATGCGAGCGAGTGTCCGTCCGAACCCGCGACCATCGTTTCCCGGAGCTTCCCGTCCGATTTGCGCACCAAAAATCCCTGATGACCCGATTCGCGGTTTGGCGGAAGTCCGAGGTTTGCAAGTGTCTCCTCGGTGCTGTTGTACGAAACGCCGATCTTCAGCATCTGCCGCGCCTGTTCCGGCGTGGCAATGTCGCGGCCAATCTCACGAGCCATACGGACGTGCTTCTCGACCATCTGAACCGCATTCATCCGCACGCCCTTCTTGACGTCCCAGAGGTTGTCTTCGATGCCTGCACGGGTGTGTTGTCCGAGTGCGATCATCATCATGGAAATCGGATGGGTTAAGCGAAACGTCGTTTGATAGGTGAAAAACGATCCATGCGGAGTCCGGCGCACGAGCTCCATCAGATCGAATGGGTTTGCACCGCAGATTCCGCCTCCGCCGGTACTGAAGAAGCCGTTCATCGGCCCCATGTATTCGCCGCGGCGGACCATTCGCTCGACGAGTTCGAGCCCGTGGATGTGAGGAAGGGCGAAGTACGGTTGAATCCCATGCTCGACGCACAGCCTGGTCTCTTCGATGTAGAAGTCCGGCGTCGAATCGGCAACCATATTGGATATCCCATGGATCGCGTCTTCGTTGAACAGGTGAGTCCCTTCGAAAGCAGACATCGGATGCAACGCGGTCAAGTCGTAGAGCGACGTGCCGCACGCAACCGTGATTTGATCCGGCTTAGGATCGATGGTCGTCAACTTGTGACGCTGCTCGTAGGTGCCGAATGCTCCGACCTCGCCGGGCTCGGGCGCGAATGAGATCGAACCTCCCACCTGAAGGATCATCTTCGGCACCGCCTCGCGCAGGCGCGCGATCTGCTCGCCGTACTCTTGAAAGTTCTTGGAGATGTGACCGGTCTTCGGGTCGCGCACGTGTATGTGGAGGAGCGTCGCGCCGGCGTTGTAGCAGTCTACTGCGGCTTGAACTTGTTCGTCCCACGTGAGCGGGATGTATCCCGGCGGGCCATCTGACGGCAGCCACATTGGCCCGTAGGGGGCTGCAGTGATCATCAGCGGCGCCATGTTTTCGGGGAGAAGGGAGTCGTCGGTAAAATATGCCATCTTTTAGGACCTATCTTTCTGAAATCGGCGACAGAGTTGGGATAGAGGCTAAGTATGGCACAGGTCCCGATTCGGCCTGTATCCGGAAAATGCAAACGCAAAACAAAACAGCGGGTTGCGGGGCAGCAATCGCGGCCGCTTGACTAGTCCTTAACCAACATTAGGCTGGGAACTAATCAGCAGCCGTTTTTCATTCCGAACGCCAACGCACCGTAGTCAAAGTTTGACCCACCTTCGATATTTTCGAAGGCACCCTGGCCGACGTGGCCGTGGCTCGCGTGAGCCATGAACATCAAGGCGCCATTCTGACCATAGAGTGGTTCGGTGATATTCGCCACGAGGATGCCGTTGACAACTACGAAAGAGCCGTACGTGTATTTCTGGCTGCCAAAGACGAGCGACGCTCTGCCGCCACCGGCGTTGCCGGTCAGCGTCAGGCAGCCTGTGCCGTTGCTGCGCTGCGAGTGTGTTATGGTCACCGGCCAGCTGCCGGTGTACCCGTTCGCCATGGCGCGAGCGGTTGAGACGAGCACTGCAACGGCGGCAGCGGCAACTATGACTAGTTGAGTAAAACGCACAGTGATTCTCCCTGTGGGGGTCGCAGTGGGGACGATGCCGGGAGTCTAGGCCAGCCTGACGAAAAAAGTCTGAACTCGCAACCGTCAAGTCGTGCCACCGGTCGTCGGCGCGCAGCCGCCGGCGTTCGACCAGCGTCTAGTGGCCCGAGGATGCTATGGCGTCACCGAGCAATCAGGCGGGATGACCAGCCGAGCCGCCCGGGCGGATGACTTGCGCGCGCAGATCGAAGAGGCCAACTACCGCTACTACGCGCTCGACGACCCGCAGATAACCGATGCGGAGTTCGACGCGCTCCTACGCGAGCTCGTCGAGTTGGAGCGTAAACATCCCGACCTGCAAACGCCCGACTCGCCGACGCAACGCATCGGCGCTGTCGCCTCGCAACGCTTTGCGCCGTACGAGCACGCGCGTCCGATGCTCAGCTTGGCCAACGCGGTTTCGGTCGACGAGCTGCGCGCGTTTGACGAGCGCGCCCGAAAGCTCGCCGGCGCCGCCATCGAGTACGTCTGCGAGCCCAAGATCGACGGCCTCGCGATCGCACTCGACTACCGCGACGGCTCGTTGACGCGCGGAGGAACGCGTGGCGACGGGCGCGTGGGCGAAGACGTGACCGCCAATCTGCGAACGATTAAGACGATTCCCCTGCGTCTGCGTCCTTCGCGAAGTGCGCCGACGTTCATCGAGGTGCGGGGCGAGGTTTATTTGCGCAAGAGCGATTTCGATCGGCTCAACGACGAGCGCGAACGTGCGGGGTTGCCCGCATTTGCGAATCCGCGCAACACCGCCTCGGGGGGCGTGCGCCAGCTCGATCCGGCGCTCACGGCAAAGCGTAACCTTTCGTTTTTTGCCTACCAGCTTGTGGTTGACCAAGGCGATCGATTGGCTCCAACGACGCAGTGGGAGGCGCTCGAGCGTTTGCGCGCCCTCGGCTTTCCCGTCAATCCGAATGTCGAGCTGGCCGCGACGCTCGATGACGTCGTCGAGTACTGCACGAGAGCCGAGCGGGAACGCGATTCGCTCGACTACGAGATCGACGGCGTGGTGGTCAAAGTGAACGATTTCGCGCAGCAAGAGCGGCTAGGCGTCGTTGCCCGCGATCCGCGCTGGGCGATTGCTTTCAAGTTCAAGCCGCGCGAGGCGCGTACCAAGCTCGTCGACATCGCGATCACCGTGGGGCGCACCGGAACGCTCAACCCCAGCGCCGTTTTAGCGCCCGTGCAGATCGGGGGCGTTACGGTCAAGAGCGCGACGCTGCACAACATCGACTACATCAAGAACAACGATATCCGAATCGGTGACACGGTGCTCGTGACGCGCGCCGGCGACGTGATACCGCGCGTCGTCGGTCCGATAGTCTCCGAGCGCACCGGGAGCGAGCGCAAATTTAAAATGCCGCAGCGGTGCCCCGTCTGCGGCTCTGACGTCGATCATCCTCCCGACGAAGCGATGTCGCGTTGCACCAATGCGGCCTGCCCCGCGCAAGCCTACGAGCGCCTGCGGCATTTTGCCTCGCGCGGCGCGATGGACATTGAGGGTATCGGCGATGTTTTAGCGCAACAGTTGACCGAGCTCAATCTGGTGCGTGACATCGCCGACACCTATAAGTTGAACGAAACAGCGCTTGATTACGTTCCCCGGATGGGAAAGAAAAGCATCGAAAACCTCATGCGCAACATCGAGGCGTCGAAGCAGCGCGGGCCTGCACGCTTGCTCTTTGGGCTAGGTATGCGTTTTGTCGGAACGCAGACGGCGCAGATTTTGGTGGACGATTTCGGGACGATCGATGCCATCGCCGATGCCGATGAGGCGACGTTGCAGCAGAGTGAAGGAATCGGGCCCGAGGTGGCGCGCAGCGTCGCGCTCTTCTTTAAACAGCAGCCCAACCGCGAGATGGTCGAGCGCTTGCGCGAAGCCGGCGTCGTGATGAGCGCGCCCAGGCGCGTTAAAACTGCCGGCGCGCTGACCGGCAAGACCTTCGTCCTGACGGGAACCTTGCCGAACCTCACGCGCGAGCAGGCGACGGAGATGATCGCCGCCGCCGGCGGCAAAGTCACCGCTTCCGTGAGCAAGAAGACCGATTATGTCGTAGCGGGCAGCGAACCCGGAAGCAAACTGACCAAAGCCGAACGACTCGGCATCAACATTCTCGACGAACCCGCCCTGCAGGAACTTCTCGCATGACCACCACCGCGGTGCGAGTCGTGCCGGCCGACGTCCTGACGCCGATCGGTGCCTATCGCGCGCTCGCCAATCCTCAGGCCGCCTGCCTGTTGGAAAGCGTGGAGAGCGGCGGGCGCATCTCGCGCTACTCGTTCATCGGTCTCGATTACCTGGCCGCGGCCGAGTTTGAAGCCAACGCCGAGCTGTACGCTCGGGTGCGCGCCTTCGTTGCCGAGCATCGCATCGCGACACCCGGCGGCGCGCTCGGCGGTGCGTTGCTGGCGTTTTCGTACGATGCCGCTCGGCCCGATGCGCGGCTGCCGGCTCGAACGTCGTCGGAGCCGGCGATGCCCGGAGCGTACGTTGCGATTCCGGCAACCTGGCTGATCTTCGATCACTTCACCGACCTGCTGACGATCTGGACGAGCGGCGCCGCCGAAGACGTGCTCGAGCGCCGGATCGACGGTTACCTCGAGCGTTTACTCGCCGCGAAGCCGTCGTTTCCAGGCCCGCTGCGCGCGACGGGGCACGTTTCGGCGTCGCTCGATCGCGAGCGCTACCTCGAACTGGTCGCCGAGGTGAAGCGGCGAATCTTCGAAGGCGATGTCTATCAGTTACAGCTGGGAATCCGCTTCGGTGCGGCGCTCGAGGGCGAAGCCTTCGATCTTTATCGCGCGCTGCGGCGTTACAATCCATCGCCGTATATGTTTTACGTCGACACGGAGTTCGGGCAACTGCTCGGCGCGTCGCCCGAGTTTCTCGTGCGTTTGGAAGGGCGCCGGGCACGTTTGCGCCCGCTCGCAGGCACCCGCACGCGCGGACACGACGACGAAGAGGACGCGCGAATTGCGCAGGAGCTGCTCGCCAACGAAAAGGAACGCGCCGAACACGTGATGCTCGTCGATCTCGGGCGAAACGACTTGGGCTCGGTCTGCGAGTACGGCACCGTCAGGGTCGACGAGCTGCTGCAGATCGAGCGGTACAGCCACGTCATGCACATCGTCTCCAACGTCGTCGGCCAGCTTCGTGCCGATTGTGACGCACTCGATCTGTTCCGCGCGGGATTCCCGGCGGGCACCGTGACCGGGGACGCCGAAGCTGCGCGCGATGCAGCTCATCGACGAACTCGAGCCGATAACGCGTGGCTTTTACGCCGGCAGCATCGGCCGCTGGTCGTTTGGCGGCGACTTTGACTCGTGCATCACGCTGCGAAGCATCCACGTGCACGAGCAGCGCGCTTGGTGGCAGGCATCGGCGGGGATCGTCGCCGACTCCGAAGCCGTTGCCGAGTACGAAGAAGTGCTGCACAAGACGCGCATCGCGCGCGCAGTGCTCGGAACGCCGTCGTGAAGCAAGAGCGCCGGGTGCTCTTCGTCGATAACTTCGACAGTTTCAGCTACAATGTCGTGCATCTGCTTGCGTCCCGTGGCGTCGCGCCCGACGTGCTGCTCAACGACGATCCGCGGCTTGAGCCTTCGATTCTCGAACGCTACGACGCGCTCGTCGTCGGTCCGGGGCCGGGCCGGCCCGAGCATGCGCCCCAGATGATGGCGGTGCTGCGTGCGGCAATCGAGCGAGGAATGCCAGTCCTGGGCGTCTGTTTGGGCCTGCAAGCCATCGGTGAAGTTCTCGGCGCGACCGTGACGCACGCGCCGCGTCTGATGCACGGCAAAACCTCGAGCATCGAGCACGACGGCAGCGGCGTCTTTACCGGCCTGCCGTCGCCACTCACGGCAACGCGCTACCATTCGCTTTGTTTGGATCCGTCGACGATTCCCGCAAGGCTGCGCGTCACCGCGCGCAGTGACGATGGCGTCGTTCAAGGGGTCGCGCATCGCGATCTTCCGGTGCACGGCGTCCAGTTTCATCCCGAGTCGGTGCTCAGCGAAAGCGGCGAACAAATCGTCGAAAACTTTCTGCGTGTCGCTGAATTCGCACCGCTTCTGCGGCGCGTGCTGAGCGGCGAGGATCTCTCGGCCGACGAGGCCGCGACGTTCGTCGGCGAAATTATGGACGCGACCCTTACGCCGATTCAGGCCGGCGCGCTGCTGACAGCGCTTGCGTTCAAAGGCGAGAGCGTCGACGAGATCGTCGGCGCCGCGCGTGCGATGCGCGAGCGCAGCCTGCACGTCGAGCACGGCTTGCCGATGGTCGTCGACGTCGTCGGGACCGGCGGCGATCATGCCAACACGATCAATATCTCGACGATGGCGGCGCTGGTCGTCGCGGCGGCGGGCGTTCCGGTCGCCAAGCATGGTAATCGCGCGGCATCGAGCGCCTGCGGCAGCGCCGACGTGCTGGAGTCACGCGGGATTTCCAATCGAAGTTTCGCCGGAACTTGCCGCGACGATGCTGCGCGAATGCGGGCTTCACCTTCATGTTCGCGCCGCGGTACCATCCGGCGATGCGCAACGCCGCCGGCGTTCGCCGCGAGCTGGGCGTGCGAACGATCTTCAACCTGCTGGGCCCGTTGACCAATCCGGCGCGCGCGACGCATCAGGTCGTCGGCGTCGCGCGAGAAGAACTCGTCGAGCGTGTCGGGCCCGCCCTGCGCGCGCTGGGCGTGCGCCGCGGAGCGGTCGTGCACGGCTGCAGCGGCCTCGACGAAGTCGCCGGCGATGCGCCGACGCTCATCTATTCGTTCGACGAAGAGCGTGCGCGCTTATGGCGCCTCGAGCCGTCGGAGTTCGGCATCGCCGAGGAATTTGGGCACGCCGGTCGGCGGCTCGGTCGGCGTCTGCCGCGACGCGTTCGTGGAAATCTTGCACGGCGGCCGCAGCGCCGCTGCCGACGTCGTGGCGCTCAACGCGGCCGTCGTCTTCTACGTCGTTGGCGTCGAAAGCGGGCTTCCGGAGGCATTCGAACGCGCGCGAGCGTTGCTGCACAGCGGCGCCGCATGGCAAACCTTCGAATGCGCGAAGAAGATCGGCTCGCATGGCTGAAGACGTGGATCAAGTTTTGCGGCTGCACGTCGCTCGGCGACGTTACGCTGGCCGCGCAAGCCGGGGCCGACGCGTTCGGCATGATCTTCGCGCCGTCGCCGCGTCGCATCTCGTTTGAGTCGGCCGCAGAGATCGCGCGTCGCCTGCCGCCGGCGATTGCGCCGGTTGCGGTCTTCGTGAATCCGACAAAGTCGGACGTCGATGCCGTGCGCGAGCTCTTTCCGAACGCGTTGCTGCAGTTTTCCGGCGAAGAGACGCCGGAGTTCGTGCGGCGCTACGGCGAGCGCGCGATCAAAGCGATTCACATCGATCGACCGCACGACGCTGGTGCAGGAGCGCTGCGAACGCTATCCCGACGCCTTCGTGCTCTTCGACGCACGCCAGGACGGAATGGCGGGCGGCACCGGCCGCGCCTTCGACTGGAATCAGATCGTTCCGATCGCCGCCACGCGGCGCGTCGTCATCGCGGGCGGCCTTTCGCCCGAAAACGTGGCCGAGTGCGTTCGGCGCGCGCATCCGTTCGGCGTCGACGTCCGCACCGGCATCGAAAGCGGCGGCCAAAAGGATGCGGCGAAGATGCGCGCCTTCGTGGAAGCGGTGCGCGGCGCATGAGCGCACCCGACGCGCGCGGCTACTTCGGTGAGTTCGGCGGGCGCTTCGTTCCCGAAGTTTTGATCGCCGCGCTCGACGAGCTCGAACGCGCGATGACGGCGGCCTTTGCCGATGCGGCTTTTTGGGACGAGTACCATGCGGTGCTCCGCGATTTCGTCGGCCGCCCTTCGCCGATCTACCGCGCGCAGCGGTACGCCGCCGACGTTTCGCCAGTGCCGCTGGTGATGAAGCGCGAAGACACCAACCATACCGGCGCGCACAAAATCAACAATACCGTCGGTCAGGCGTTGCTCGCGCGGCGCATGGGCAAAGGCCGGCTGCTGGCCGAGACCGGTGCCGGACAGCACGGCGTCGCGACGGCGACCGTCGGCGCGAAGTTCGGCTTGCCGGTGGACGTCTATATGGGCGCGCGCGACATCGAGCGGCAAGCGCTCAACGTTGAGGTGATGCGACTGCTCGGTGCGAACGTGCACGCGGTCAACCAGCGGAACGCAGACGCTCAAGGATGCGACCAACGAAGCCTTTCGCGTCTGGGCGCAGCGCGTCGAGGATACGTTCTACGTCATCGGCAGCGTCGTCGGCGCGCATCCGTATCCGTTCATGGTGCGCGAGTTCCAAAAGGTCATCGGCATCGAGGCGCGCCGCCAAACGTTCGAGCGCTACGGGCGTTTGCCCAGCGACGTGATCGCTTGCGTCGGCGGCGGCAGCAACGCGATGGGCATCTTTGCCGGTTTCGTGGACGACGCCGAGGTGAAGCTCTGGGGCGTGGAGGCCGGCGGCAAAGGCCTGGAAGGCGAGGAGCACGCCGCGTCGCTGCAAGCGGGAAGCGTCGGCGTGCTGCACGGGTCGCGCTCGTATTTGCTGCAGAGCGCCGAGGGCCAAGTGCGCGAGACGCACTCGATTAGCGCCGGGCTCGACTATCCCGGCGTCGGGCCCGGAGCACGCGTTCTTCAAAGAGAGCGGCCGCGCCACGTACGTGAACGTTACCGATGCGCAAGCCGTCGAAGCCTTCCACGGCTTCGCGCGTTCCGAGGGAATCCTGCCGGCGCTGGAGAGCGCGCACGCGATCGCCTTCGCGCGCAGACTCGCGGCGCAGCGCGGCGCGGACGATTTGATTCTGGTGAATCTCAGCGGCCGGGGCGACAAAGACATCGGCCGATGCTAGACGAGGTTTTCGCGCGGGCGCGCCGCGAGAAACGTTTGGCCTTCGTGCCATACGTTATGGCGGGGGATCCGGATCTCGAGACGACGGAAGCCATTCTGCTGGCATTGAGTGCTGCGGGCGCGGACGTCATCGAGCTTGGGGTCCCCTACAGCGACCCGCTCGCCGACGGCCCGACGATTGCCGCGGCCGGTCAGCGGGCGCTGGGCGGGGCGACGCATCTTCGCGACGTGCTCGAGCTTGCATCGCGGTGTCGCGAACGCTGCGCGCCGATCGTGCTCTTCACGTACTACAATCCGGTCTATCAGTTCGGCGTCGAACAGTTCGCGCACGAGGCGGCGGCAGCCGGCATCGCCGGCGCGATCGTTCCCGACGTCGCGCTGGAAGAGAGCGCGGAGCTGCGCGCCGCGCTTGCAGCGCGCGGATTGGCGATGCCGCTGCTGGTCGCGCCCTCGACGCCGCACGAGCGCGCGGCGCGCATAGCCGATGCGGCGACCGGCTTCGTTTACGTCGTTTCGCGGCTGGGCGTCACCGGCGCCGGCAACGCTCCCGATTTCGCGCCGCTACGCCGTCAGTTGGCCTCGCTGCGCGGCCTTACGAATAAACCGCTGGCCGTTGGCTTTGGAATGAGCTGCCCGCAAGACGTGCGCGACCTCGGGTCGGCCGCCGATGCGGTCGTCGTGGGCAGTGCGCTGATCGACTCCTACGCCGGCACGCGCGCGCAAGAGGCGGCCGCGCGCGTACGCGACTTCGTTGGGCCCCTGATCGCAGCGCTCGGCGCTGCGTAGCCGATGGCAAATGCAAAGAAGCGGCGGAAGAAAAAGCGCTCGGGTCCGTTCGCGCGTCTCCGAAAGGCCTTGAGCAAAATCGTTGCGGTGCCCAGAGACCTGATTCGGCGATCCCAAGCGAGGCATGCCGCACTCGAAGATGCGGATACAAAACGAGTGATGAAGCGCAAAAAGGGCAAGAAGAAACCGGCGGCGACGAAAGCCTTCTAGCCTGGGAGTGACTCGCCGAGCGCGTCGACCACATCGCCCGCTACAACGCCGATGCGGCGTTCCTCCGCGGCGCGCTGACCCGCCAAGCCGTGCCAATAGGCACCGGCACGCGCGGCGTCAACCGGTGACAGGCCCTGTGCGAGCAGCGTTGCGATAATGCCGGTGAGCACGTCGCCGGTTCCCGCCGTCGCCAGGGCGTTGGTGCCGGTGGAGTTGATGTGAACCGTCGTACCGTCGTAGATCAGCGTATCGGAGCCTTTGAGCAGCGTCGTGATGCCAGTGCGGTCGACGAACTCTGTAATGCGTTCCACGCGCGTCCCCGGCGCGATCGTGCCGCGCCCCGAGAGCCGCGCAAACTCACCGACGTGCGGCGTCACGACGCACGGCTTGCCGCGCAGCAGATCGAGGTGCTTGCTCAAATGGAAGAGACCGCTGGCATCCACGACCACCGGCAACTGGTTTTTTTCGAGAAAAAGCCGGAAGACCTCGGCGGTGCGATCGTCGAGCCCCAACCCGGGGCCGATCGCGACGGCGCCGTTGCGCTTCGAAATATCGAGTAGCTCCTGCGCGACTGCCTCGGGCTGCGCGTCGTCGGCGAGCGCGACGACGACTTGCTCGACGAGGTGCGTGCGCAAGGCGCCCGCCGCCGAACTCGGGGTAGCGACGGTAACGTAGCCCGCGCCGGCGCGCGCCGCGGCACGAGCGCAGAGGACCGCCGCGCCCGGAAACTGTGCCGACCCAGCGATGATTAGCGGCGCACCGGCCGCGCGCTTGTCGGTGTCGGCCGCGCGCTGCGGCAAGAGTTCCATAAACTCTGTGTTATCCAGCGTAGCGAACGTGCGCGGTTGCGCGGCGAGCAGCGCGTCGTCGATTCCGATCTCGGCGAACCACAGCTCGCCCACGTATTCGCGCGCGGGTTCCAGCAAGAGTCCGGGCTTCGCGGCAGCGAGCGTGACGGTGAGCGTCGCGCGCACGGCGTCGTTGCTCACCGCGCCGGTGAGCGCCTCGATGCCGCTGGGGATATCGATCGCCAGCACCACGCGCTCCCGTCCGTCCAGCGCGCGCGCGAGATGGCGATAGGCCTCCGGAAGCGGCAGCCGCGCGCCGGTGCCGAACATGCCGTCGACACCGACGGCATTCTCGAGCAGCACGCACGCTTCGTCCTCATCTGCCGGCAGCGCAACGATGGAGACTCCGGCCTTTTTTGCGCGAGAGCGTGCCGCGTCGCGCGCTTCGGATCCCTGGGCCGCCGGATCGGCGGCAACGGTACAGTCGTACTCCGGCGCGAGCTCGGCGAGTGCGGCGAAGGCGTCGCCGCCGTTGTTGCCCGGCCCGGCGAAGGCGACGATTCTCGCACCGGGTTTCGCCATCGCTCTTAAGCGCTTCGCAATCCTACGCCCGGCGTTGCGCATCAGCTTGTTCGCGCCGGCCAACTCGACGGCCGCGGCATCGACGGCGCGCATCTGATCGGGCGTGAGGACGTAGATCATGACTCTAAGATCACGACGGCGGCGGCAATCTCGGCGCTGTGCGTGATCGTCAGATGGACCGTGCGCACGCCGCGTTCGTGAGGCAGGCGTTCGGCCCAACCGAACAGCTCGATGACGGGTTTGCCGCTGCGCTCGTGCCCGACGCCCACGCTCCGCCACGGAATCGCGTGCCCGAAGGCCTTGCGCGTCGCCTCCTTGGCGGCAAAGAATCCCGCGAGGCGTTCCGCCCAGTTGCGCTTGCGCATGGCGTAGGCCATTTCGCGCTCGGTATAGATTTTGCGCGCGAACCACGCGAGCTCGCGCTCGCCGAACCGATAACGCGACACGTGCGCCACGTCGAGGCCGACTCCGACGATCATCGAGACGACTTCGACACCCGCGCCGCAGGTCACCTAGATTTTCGTCGAGAACCCTAGCCTCCCGAGATGGATTGCGATATCCGCATCGTGCCGATCAATACTGTCGACCACGTGTTTTTGGACCGTCTCGCCCCGTGCCTCGAGGAACGCTTCATCGCCGGCGCGCGCGTCGAGCGATCGCTCGTCGTGCCGCGCAGCACGCTCAACGCGACGCGCGGTCAGCTTTTCGTCTCCACCCTGATTACCAAAGTGCAGCGGGCGCACCCGGAGCCCGGCCACGCCGTGCTGGCGATCACCGATTTCGACCTGTACAAAACGTCGCACCGGTTCGTCTTCGGCGATGCCGACGAGGCGCAGGCCATCGCGGTCGTCTCGGTGCACCGGCTTCGCTCCGATTTTTACGGCGAAGCCAGCGACTTCAACGTGCTCTTCCAACGCACGCTCAAAGAGTGCGTCCACGAACTCGGGCACACGTTCGGGCTCAAGCACTGCTATAACGCGCGCTGCGCGATGTACTACTCCAACTCCATCTTCGAGACGGATAACAAGATGCCGCACTTCTGCGAGATTTGCGACCGCCGCTTGGCCCGCGCGCGCAGTTCTTAACGTAAGACCCGCGCGTCCGCCATCTCGACCGTTTCGCGACTCCCGTCGTCGCGAATAACACGTAAGGCGCCGCCCGCTTCGAGCGACTGCGCGGTCGCCTCGAACGGCTCTCGCCCGTCGTCTTTTGCGACTCGATAGCGCCGTCCGGGTACCTCGGCGGCGGCTTCCCACGCCCTCGTAACGCCCGGCGCATCGTCGAGCATTGCGAGCGTCGCGTCGTAGGCACGCAGGATTGCAGCGAGCAGCACGGCGCGATCGACGTGCGCGACCTCGTCGCAGAAGGCCGGAGGCGGCTCGATGACGGTTGCGGCGCCCGCTAGGTGGTGGACGTTGATGCCGGCGCCGCAGGCAACGCGCGCCGTCGCCGCGGTCACGCGCGACTGGCAGAGAATTCCGCCCACCTTACGGTCGTGCAGCAGCAGATCGTTGGGCCACTGCAGGGTTGTGGGCACGCCGCATTCGCGCAGCCCTGCTCGTACTGCAAGCGCCACCCAAAACGGCACCAGCCAGAGGCGGTCGACTGCGATGCTTCGCGGCAAGATGGTGCTGAAGAGCAGCGCCGTCCCCGGCATCGCGTGCCACGATCGTCCTTTGCGGCCGGCGCCATGCCGCTGGAACTCCGCGACGATCGTGTGACCGCCGTACGAATCATCACCGAGCAGCTCCGCCGCATCTGCGTTCGTGCTCCCGGTCTCTTCGCGATACTCGATCGAAGCAAACGGGCTGCCCGCCAGTTCCCGCCCCACATTCCGATACGGCACACCTCTTGGTTCGGCGTTCCCCCCGTGTCACCCTGAGCGGAGTCGAAGGGCTACGCGCCGTATCGCGCTTCTATGGCTATCGAACGAACGCTCATCCTCTGTAAGCCCGACGCCGTTTCGCGGGGGCTCGTCGGCGAAATCACCGCACGCATCGAGCGGCGCGGTTATGTGATTACCGCAATGAAGCTCATGCAGCTCGACGGCGATCGCGCGCGCGAGCATTACACCGAGCACCGCAGCAAACCGTTCTTCAACGACCTCGTCGATTTTATCACCAAGGGGCCTCTAGTCGCGCTCGCGGTCGAGGGCGAGCGCGCGATCGACGGCTGCCGGCAACTGATCGGCGCGACCGACCCGTTGGCCGCCGCGCCGGGCTCGATTCGAGCCGACCTCGCGCAAACGATCGGCCGCAATCTCGTCCACGGCAGCGATAGTGCCGCGAGCGCCGAGCGCGAGCTGCCGATCTTCTTTGAAGATAAGGATTTCGTCTCGCGGCGTCACGACCTCGAGCGCTGGATAAAGGAATAAGCGTGACGCTCGAATCGCTGCGCGGCGGCGGGAATCCGTCCGTCGAAGGCGTTCACGCGCGCGAAGTGCTCGATTCCCGCGGCAATCCGACGGTAGCCGTGGCGGTGGCAACCAACTTCGGCGTCGTCGAAGAGGCGATGGTGCCGTCGGGCGCGTCGACGGGAGCCAACGAGGCTGTCGAGTTGCGCGATGGCGATCCGCATCGCTACGGCGGAAAGGGCGTTCGCAAGGCGGTGATGGCGGTGAACGACCTGATCGGGCCTGCCATCGAGGGTCTCGATGCAACCGCGCAACGCGAGATCGACCAGCGGCTGATCGAACTCGATGGTTCTCCGAACAAGTCGCAACTCGGCGCCAACGCGATCCTCGGCGTTTCGCTCGCGGTGGCGCGCGCGGCATCGGTTAGTCTCGCGATGCCGCTGTTTCGGTATCTCGGGGGCCCCGCCGCGGCAACGCTCCCCGTTCCGATGATGAATGTGATCAACGGCGGCAAACACGCGGAGGGTGCGCTCGAGTTCCAGGAGTGCATGATCGTGCCGCTCGGCGCGGAGAGCGAAGCCGAAGCGATTCGCTATGGGTCGGAAGTCTTTCACGCGATCGGCCGGATTTTGCACGAGCGCGGGCTGCCGACGCTCGTCGGCGACGAGGGCGGCTACGCGCCTCCGCTCGAGACGCCGCAGCAGGCGCTCGATCTCATCGTTGCGGCGATCGAGCGGGCGGGCTATAAGCCAGGGAGCGACGTCGCGATTGCCCTCGATCCGGCGTCGAGCGAGTTTTACGAGGACGGTAACTACTATCCGCTCTCGCGCGATCGCGCGGCGAGCGTCGACGATATGATCGCGCTGTACGCCGATCTGTGCGACCGCTACCCCATCGTCTCGATCGAGGACGGCCTTGCGGAGAGCGATTGGGCCGGCTGGCAAAAGCTCACGGCGGCGCTCGGCGATCGCATCCAGCTCGTCGGCGACGATCTCTTCGTAACCAACGTGCATTTTCTGGAGCGCGGGATTCGCGAGGGCGCCGCCAACGCGATTCTCATCAAGCTCAACCAAATCGGAACGCTCACCGAAACGCTGGATTGCATCGCAATGGCACAGAAGGCGGGCTACGGCACCGTCATCTCCCACCGCTCGGGTGAAACCGAAGATACGACGATTGCGGATCTGGCCGTCGCGACGTCGGCCGGCCAAATCAAGACCGGTTCGCTCTCGCGAAGCGATCGCACCGCGAAATACAATCGGCTGATGGCGATTGAGGAACAACTCGGTTCGGCCGCTCGCTACCCCGGCGCCGGAGTCTTCCTACGCTAGTGCGATCGTAGGCACCGGCGACCCGTCCCACACGAAGCGGTACGTCAGTCGTTTCCGCACGTTCATCACCAGCGCCGGCCGAAAGCAGCCGATGCACGTGCCGCCGGAGCGCCGCACGCTCGGATAGACGATGCCGAGCGAGCCGACCGCCAAGAGCTCCTCGGCGAGCTTCTGCGACGCGACGTAGCTGTTGGGATCCAAATACCTTGCAAAGCGCTTAGCTTCTCGTGCGTCGTGGAACTCCGCGCTGAAATCCGCGGTGTAGTCGTCGTAGGTGACGTCGTCTTCGAACACCCCGACCTCGGCCAGATCGACCGACTTGTGATGGGCAACCTCGGCCTGCGAGGTTTCGATCTCGAAGCCGCAGTACCACGCGCCGCGATCGGGCCCGTTGAAGCGGCTACCGAGCGGATGAGGGTGCGTAAAGCTTGCGTTGACGATGCGGTAGTAAGGAATCCCGAAGACCAGCTCGTGACTGTCGATCCCGGCCGGAATGCCGCCTTCGACAAGAAGACGGTCGTTGGTGGCGTTATCGAGCGTGAAGAGATCGACCAGATGTCTGTTTGAATCGGCGATGCGCCCGAGGACGCTCTCTCCATGCCTCGACGCAATGAAGCGGTGAGTGTCGTTCCGGCGAACGAGCGAGGTCTTGGGAAAGGGTCTAGATGCCGCCACGCCGCGCATCGAGCAGCCGGCGAACGGCCTGCATTGCCGGGATGCCTCCGCGAATCATGTACTCCAGCGGTGGGGTATCGCGAAAGATCGGATTCTTATTTGGAAGACCGACCCACCGATCCGCCAGCAACTTGCTATGGAGGATGTTGAGCGCCTTGAAGATGCCGATCAAATACGAGATCCGTAGGATCGTGTCGGAGTCGAGCGTGCGCCGAGGCGACTTCTTGATCGCATAGTAGCTGCTGCTCGCCATTCCGCCCAGGAGTCCCATCGCGTCCTCGTCGCGGATATGCCAGCATTCCATGATGTTGAAGAAGGCCTTCAAAGCCGACGGGCCGAGCCGCTTGCGTTCCTCTCGGGACGCGATGTCGACGAGCGCGGCGGGAGCGTAGCGGGTCTCGGGGTAAGCAAGAGCGGTCATTACGGACTATCCTTTTCTGGAGATTATATACTGCAAATCGGGAGTCGGCAAGCCTCTAAGGGCTCTCGCTCGTCTTCGCGAATGTCCCGGTTGCGCGGGCCTGTAGCTCAGCGGTAGAGCGGCCGGCTCATAACTGGTTGCGCGTAGGTTCGAATCCTACCAGGCCCACCATGAAACGCTCGCCGATGCGGGCGAATCCGGAACAACCGGGCCTCGCCGCTGCCCTGCTGGCCGGTGACTTGTCGCCCTGACTCGATCAGCGCGTCCGGCCGGTTCGCGTCAGACTGGAGCATAACCGGCGCGACGTGCGCGTAGATGTCAGCAGTGATCGCGACCGACGAGTGCCCAAGCGCCGTCGAAACGACCTTGAGGTCTGCGCCGCGCTGTAGCAGCAAACCGGTCTGCGAGGGACTATGCCCCGTTGAGCTAATGGCCTTCGAGCACAACGCTTTTTCGGAGGCCATTGTAATATGTCTTTGGAGCTTATCGATACCTTCGCTACTCTCGGCACGTTCGTGTTTATCGCAGCCACCGCTATCGTCGCCATGAGCCAACTGCGCCATGCTCGCAGCAGCAATCAAATCGCTGCGCTGAACGAGCTTCGCGAAGCGATGGAGACGCCCGAGTTTCAAGCTGCAACGGAGTTCGTCTTGGCAGAACTGCCAGCAAGGATGCGAGAGCCCGCGTTCCGCTATCAACTCGCAGAACGGGGGGCGAGAAATGACGAAACGCGGCCGCTGTGTGCAAAGGTGCAGAGAATCGGAAACTTTTATGAGAGCCTTGGAACACTCATGAAGGCGGGCTTGGTCGATACTCAGCTGGCACTTGAACTTTGGTGCACTTTCGTGGTCCAGAACTGGGAAACTCTCGGGCCGGCCGCAGCAGTAATCCGGCGCAAAGAGGGCGACGGCTTTTGGGAGAATTTTGAGTATGCGGCGGTGTTAGCGCAAGACTGGATAGCCGCGCATCCGAAGGGCACCTATCCAGCGGACGTGCGTCGCATAGCGCTCAACGACGACTGGATCGAAGCTGATCGGCAATACGCTGCATCGCTTGCGTCCGCATAGCATCGCGGCCTCCCAAAACGAGGCCTCAATCCTCCACAGTCTCATCGATAAGAAGCCCCCTTGGGTGGGCCGCCTCGACGTCAGTCACACGCTCTATGGACCTCGCGCGCATTGTAGGTCCCGGCGTCGCGCCGCCGCGAATCGCGAGGTCAGCTTGCGTAGTATGGGCTCGTTGCCGGTCAGATGCGGCCGGGCCGGGAGAGGCGCAGCGCGCATCGCTGGGTCACGCCAAGTTCCGATAAACGTGATTGACGACTCGGATCGACTCGGAACGATGAACCTCTGTCGGTCACCCTGAGCCTTGCCGAGTCGCTACGATGAGGGCAGCGTCGGATCACGACGGTTTCCGGCGCACCCGCTGGACTCCCGATCCATCCGACCCCCAACCCGACGCGCAACGGAGTGCGTCGTGGAACGACCCTTACAGAGGTCACGGCGATTGACGGGCCGGGCACCCTTTCCTCGAACGGGCGTTACCGACGACTTGCTTACAATCAGGATTTCAAGACGACGTCGACTTATAAGGAGGGCGGCAAAACGAAGACCGTTGGCGTTGAGGTCATCGCCTACTTGGGCTTCCAATTCTTCGACGGCAGGCTCGTAGCCATGAACGTAGGCGGTGGCGTGTGAGGCGATACCAGGGGTGAGCCGCCTCGATCGACGCGCGGCCCCAAGGGCAAAGATGAGAAGTCGAGAGTTGGCGCTAAGCACCGCAAAAGGTCAGTTCGAGTTTTTGCGGCCGGTATCCGAAAATGGGAGTTGTAAAGTGATTCGTCTTGGTGATCATGTTGTCGTGAGGGGCGAAGATGAAGAAGCGATCGTCACCGCCGTCCATCCCGACTCTCAGGTGGAAATCGAATTTCTCAATGCGTCGGACGGAGGGTCGCGGCGGAGGCGCTATGCCGCCGAGGCGCTCGAGAAGATTTCGCGCTAAGGGCCCCGAGAGCAATCTAAGACAGAGGGCATCGGTAGATGAATAACAGTTCTGATTTCGATCCTGACGTCGAGGCAAAAGCCAAACAATACCTGCACCAGTATCTGGCGGGCGACTTGGATCCGCGTCAGTTGGTGTTTGGCGATCCGCGCCCGGCGGAGGCGCCAGACGTGGCTGCCGGCATCCGCGAGCTTTTCGGCGAGCCGGAGTCCATCACGTTCGCGGGGTCGGAGACAAACGCTGCCGGCATTACGACTTACCGATTCAATATTGCTTTCCACGATGCGCAGCTGGAGTATCGCTTTGGCGTCTGGCCCGATGGCAAAGTTAACCAGTTCGGCATTATGGCGGTTCCCGGGGATGCTACCAAAGCATCTGCGCGGCTCGCGCAACATTTCGGGTGGCCCCGATAATTCAACGCTCCACACTCTCACGTAGCGGCTTCATCTCCTCGGCGGCCGGCGCAATGGCTGCAGTGCCGCTGCGTGGTTTCGCGCAAGCGCGATCCGCACCGCCGCTTGCGCGGGTGAAGGTGGACTCGGCACGCATTATTCGCACGGTCGTCGGCCTGCGGCCCTTTCGCCCGCACGGATTCGTGCTGCGCGCGGAGGCGTTCGGCAGCAAGACGATCGTTCACAACTACGGCCATGGCGGCGGCGGCTTTAGCCTCTCATGGGGTTGCGCGACGCTTGCCGCCGATTTGCTGTCTGCGCGCTCGCCCGCTCGCGCCGCCGTAATCGGCTGCGGCGTAATCGGGCTCTCCACCGCGCGCATTCTTCAGGATCGCGGCTGGGACGTCACGATCTACGCCGCGAGCGTGCCGCCGAACACCACGTCCAACATCGCGGGCGCGCAGTGGACGCCGACCGTCGTCTTCGCCGCGCAAGAAGCGACAGCGAATTCCTCGATACTTTTCGGCGCGCGGCGGCGATTGCCAATCGCGCTTTTCAGTTGATGGCCGGTCCCACGTACGGCGTGCTTTGGATCGACAATTACGATCTCAAGCGTTTGCCTTCGGACCGAGGCGAGCTGGATTATGCCACCTCGGCCGGCATCGAGAACCTCTATCAGGATATCGAAACGATCGAGCCCGCTTCGACGCCGTTTGCCGTCCCGCTGGTTCGCCGCTTCACGACGATGCTGATCGAGCCGAACACCTACCTCCCCGCCGTCATGCGCGACTTTCTCCTTCGCGGCGGGAAGATCGAAGTGCGGACGTTCGCGTCGCTACGCCAGATGCACGACCTCACCGAACCCGTCGTCCTCAACTGCACCGGGCCTCGGCGCGCGCGCCCTCTGTTACGACGACGAATTGATTCCGGTGCGCGGGCAACTCACGGTGCTCGAACCCCAGCCCGAGGTCGACTACATCTATCTCGCCAGCGGGATCTACATGTTTCCGCGCAACGACGGCATCGTGCTCGGCGGAACCTTCGATCGCGGGAACTGGTCGCTCGCCGTCGATTCCGCGCAGCAAGCGCGGATTCTCAGCCGAGCACGCGGCGATCTATCGCTCCTGAGAGGCGCCCTAACCAGGGACGTCGCCGATCGCGCCGAGGAAGAGCACCGCGCCGGTCTTATCGTCTCGAATGATGCAAAAGAACGGATGGTCTACTTTGACGACGATCGGAACGGTGGGATCGTATCTGGCGGTGGCTGTCATCACGACCGCGGTCGCCGCGGTCGCGGTCGTCCCGGCTTCGTCGACGTCGAGCGTAGTCTTGTGAATGACGTTGCTGATCTTCAGCGACGTATCGCTTATTCCGCTAAAATCTGCGCCGTCGGAGAAGGCGACGCCAAGACCGAGATTCGTCAGCGGCGAAACGAGATCGGTTTGGTAGGCGAGGTGCAGCTTGGGAAGGTGCAAATTCACGCGCCGCGGCGTCGCGTGGGCGAGCGCCGTAGCAAACGCGTCTCGTAGCGTGCTCTCCATCGCCAAGCCGGTGCCTTGCTTCGGAAGCACGACGTACATCGCGAAGCGATCTCCGCGATAGCCCAGCCGCACCAGCTCGAATCCAGTCCCGGCGTAGTACGAATAAGTTGAGGTCTGATTCATGAAGGGGACGCTCGTCGTCGCGGTCGCACCCATGAAGTTGGCGGGCGCGGTCAGCGCCGGGGTGAACGCCTCCTCCCACAACGCCTTAAAGTAGACCGCGTTGGTAACGATCGCTTCGGCACCGGCGAGACTGTTGAGGATCGTCGGGATGTGCCCTTTGGTGCGTTGGTTGACCCACGCATTGATCGTGCGCAGCGCGTCGGGGCTGCCGAAGTCGAGCGACGACACGTCGGCGCCAAACGCCGCGTTTGCTTTCTCGACGAACGCCGCTTTGAGCGAAAGCCCTTGGCGAATCCACAGCGCATTGGCAAGCTCGAGCGCGAGGTCGGCGTCGGTCCGGGGGAGCCCGGCTCGCAGGTTCTGCGACGCGCAGGCAAACTCCGACGCGTCGACCGGCGGCACGACCGAACTCTTGACGAACGCTTTGGCCGTCGCCCCGCGTGCGCCGAGATAGACGACTCCGAGCGCCTGCGCGATGCTGAACGGCGAGATGAAGGGGTCCTTGCCGCTAACGGCATGCAGCAGGGAGAACCCGAGATCGTTCTGCGCGTGGACCACTGCGGTCTGCGTCATTGGGGGCACCTCCGAGCTGCACTTTGATGGAACGGCTGCGCTTGCCGAGCAGCCGTAGGCGAGAAGCGCAAAAGCGAACGCGAGACTCGCCGCAAGCGCACTACGCATAAGTTCTTAGCTCGATCTTGTTCTCGTCCGGATCCGAAATGTAGATCGACTTCCCGTTGCCGCGCGCTCCGAAGACTTCGACCGGGCCCTCGTCGATCGTTGCTTTCATCGCACTCGCGCGGGCGACGATCTCGTCGATGCCGCCCTCGACGACCAGACAGAAATGATTCAAGTTCGTGGCGGCCGGCGGCGCTGCGCCCGCTCGCATCGTGGGCGAAAAGAGGTCGATGATCGTGCCCGAATTGATTCGCAGGGATGGGAACTTCACTTCCCCGCGACGGTATTCATCGAGCCGGACCGCCTCGAGCCCCAAACCGTCCACGTAAAAGGCGAGTGACCTATCGACGTCGGACACATTGAGGACGATGTGATCGAGGGAGATAATCTTGAACGTCAACCAGCGGAGGTTTCATGTGCCGTAACATCAAGACCTTGTACAACTTCGCGCCGCCAGCAACCCAAGAAGAGGTTCGGGCTTCGGCCGTGCAGTTCGTGCGAAAACTCAGCGGTTTCAACCGCCCGTCGAAGGCAAACGAGCCGGCCTTCGAGCGCGCGGTCGATCGGGTAACCGGCGCGGCGCGCGAGCTGCTCGACTCGCTGATCACGCAGGCGCCGCCGCGCGACCGCGACGTTGAGGCTGCAAAGGCGCGAGAACGCGCAAAGACTCGCTATGGGCGAGAGGCGAGCGATCGACGCTAGCATACGAGCGGTCGGCGTCCTCCTGGCCGCGGCGCTCGCGTGCGCCGGATGCTCGCGCGCCAGCGGTCCGGCCCGATATGCGACGCCGCACGAACTGCGAATAGCCGACGAAGACGACCCGTCGTCGCTCAATCCCTTACTGGCGCACGATCAAGCCACCATCGGCTTCGACTTGCTTTTCGTTCAGACGCTGGTGGGCGTCGATGCCGCGAATCGCCTCGTCCCGGTTCTGATAACCCGCATCCCGACCAGAGCGAACGGCGATATCTCGCGGGATGGACGAACGATCGTCTACCACTTGCGCCGTGGAGTCCGTTTTGCCGACGGAAAGCCGCTGACCTCAGCCGACGTCGCCTTTACGTTCGCGGCGATCGTGAATCCGCGAAACCCGGTTCTCAGTGAAGATTCGTATCGCCGCGTCAGCTCGTTGCGTACGCCCGATCCCTACACCGTCGTCGTACGCTTGCGCGCTCCGTGGAACGCAGCCGTTCGAGAACTCTTCGCGCAATCGGACTTTGCCTTCGGCATTCTTCCCAGGCACGCTTTTGCCGGCACCGCGTTGCAAGGCGCAGCCTGGGAAGAGCACGCCTTTGGCACCGGACCTTTCCGCGTGACGCAGTGGCGACGCGGCGATCGTATCGTGCTCGAGCCCAATCCATACTTCTCGCCGCGGCCAAAGCTCACGCGCATCGACTTGCAGATGATTCCCGATTTTAACGCAGCTTTGGTCGCGGTACGCTCCGGAGGGATCGATCTCGCTCGAGCCCTGCCGCCGCAGGTATTCCAGGCGACGTCGCTTCCGGGAATCCGGACCGTGGCGACTCCGATCAACGGCATCGATATGCTCGAGCTGCAGAACGCCGCCGCACCGACCGGCGATTTCAGAGTGCGCCGGGCAATATCCCAAGCGCTCGACGTTGCGCAGATCGAACGGCTGTTCCACGGCCTCTATCCGCGGGCTGCAACCTTTTTGCCGCCGGTCTTCGCGTGGCACGATCGCGGCCTCGCGCCGGTCGCTCACGACGAAGCGGCAGCCAACGCAACCCTGGACGCCGCAGGATGGCATCTGGAACGCGGCATGCGTACGAAAAACGGTAGGCCGCTTCAAGTGCTCTTCGTAATGCCGAGCGGCGGCGTCGCCGGCGTGGCCGCCATCGTCCAGCGAGAACTGGCAGCGGTTGGAATCGACGTGCTGATCAAGACGTTTCCGACGACCGATTTTAACGCTCCCGCGGGCCCGATTCGCAGCGGCCGCTTCAACATCGCCTTGGTCGGATGGATCGGCGGCGCGGATCCCGAGCAAAGCGTCGTCTTCTCTTGCGCTCAAATCCGTGAAGCCGACAATATTTCGCGCTTCTGTGACCGCCGCTTCGAGGAGGCCTTCCGGAATCAAGCCGTTACCTCTGATCCGCGCAGGCGGGCCGCCGATTTTCAAACGTTGCAGCGGATCGTCTACGATCGGGTTCCGGTGGTTCCGCTGGATTACTTGAGGTACTTTGACGTGATGAGCTCACGCGTCACCGGCTTCGCGCGGAACATGCTTGGCTTTCCGGTCGGCGCCGAGCGCTGGGATGCAAAGTAGAGAGCAACGTGCCGATGGTGGTCCCTTTTGTAGATCGGATGAGAGAAGGCTGATCCCCGCTTTCTTCATTGCACCTCCACTGCGTCAAAGGGAAACCACCATGGTTTCTGCGGGGGTCAGCCTTCTCTCATCCCATCTACATAACGGCCTCCAAACGTCCGATCCCGCCTGCTTGCGACCATCCCGCAGTTGGAAAATCCCGACCAAGCTCAAAGAGCAAGTACGGGAAGTGCCATGGTCACCAGTCATGTCCGCACTCCTCCTTGAGCTTGGTCGGCGCCGGCGCGCCGCGACTTTACGGAATCGCTATGCGCGCCAAGTCCCCCCAGTTTCTACTTTCCGATCCACTCGAAGTGGCCTGGCGCGGCGCCGAAGTAAAACACATCGTAAGGTGAGTTCAAAAAAACCGTACCGGCTGAGAGTCCTGGGTACGTCGACGCTACACCGTTGATGTGAACCGTGAGTGCCGATGCTCCAGCGGTAAATATCACTAGGGAAGGGCCGTAGTAGTTGACACCGCCGGTCAATGCCCCGGCGGTGGCTGCCGTGTTCCCGGTCGAACTTGTCGGATAGTCACCGGTCGAAACGCCCGAGCCGATAACCGTGCTTTGATCGTTGTAGCCTGTGCAGTTCGTGACGATAAGGCTTACCGGCGCTCCGGTAACGGAAAGCGGACTTGTACCAAACTGACAGTTTGTTAGGCGTACGGTCTCCGGGCTGCCGGTAATGGAAACCGAATACCCGGTCGTTCCCGACATAAAGCAGTCGGTGACCTTAACGATCTGCGGGTTTCCCAAAATCAACAAGGCGTATTCGGACGCTGCCGAACCGTAGCTGCCGGTGCTGTTGCCCTTATTTGCCCCAGGATACACCCCATTTAAATCAACGGCGCTAACCGTTACCGAAGTGGGGTCGCCCGAAATGCAGATGTTTGCTGACCTAGTAGTCGGGCTGTTGCCGCCCATTTGGCTGATCCGCCCGCCGGCAATACTAACGTCGGCGCACGTGCCAATCTGTACGCCATACTGGTCGTCCTGCGCTTCGCCGTACTGTTGATTATCGGGATCGTAGGTCACGTTCGAGAAAATGAGATTGTTCGCTAACGTAATCGGGCCGATATTGGTGGCAGCCCCGCCGTTGGAGTCGATGAAGACGATCGGGCCACCGTCCGTCGAGTCCTGGTCCTTCTGCAGGTTGCAGTTTACGATGGCTTGGTTGAAGATTTGCGTGCTCGAGTTGAAGGCTTTCATGTACACGCAACTCTTAAAGATTTCCATGTGGCAGCCATCGATAACGGTGTTTTGACAGCCGCCGCCGATGCCGGTAGAGTTAACGTCCGAATAGTCGACGCCGTAGTTCCATCCGTAGATATGGAGGTTCCGCAACGTGTTGTGATCGCAGTTCGAGAGGCCGCCGCAGATATACATAAACGCGTTGCCGATGGGTACGGGCGCCATCCCGGACGTCAATCCACCTTTCATTTCGCTCGGGCCGCTTACTTCACATTGGTTACCAGCCATAATAATGGCGTAAACGTCTGTGGGCTCTGTAATGCTGACGCCGTAGCTAATCGAACACTGTTTCGCAGATTGCTGCAGGCTCTGGAAATTTATCGCTCTTGGGCAGTCGGTGAACGTACACTCTTGCGCGACGTTGTTCCACATGTTGAAGTAGAGACAAGTGTCGCCCGCATAACCAGGCTCAAGCCACTGAAATGCAACGTTGCGGAAGATTGTGCCACCCGAAGTGTGGTCGCTATTGTCGCAATAAAGAAAGATGGACGGAGAAATCGCCTCTCCGGGGTCGCTAATCGAGAAGTGAAACGCTGTGTAGGGGCCCTTCTGGCCCCCGGTTCCCAGGCTTTGGAAAATAGAGTTAATCGGCGGAGCAGGCCCCGACGACGCCTCCACCGGGAAATTATATTGCGGAATCGACACTGTGCCGCCCGCCACAGCGGCGTCGGTCAACGCCGTAAACAGCAAGCCGAGCGCAGTGGCGTTGTCTGAGGCGCTTCCGCCAGCGGTCACGCCGAAGTCGACGGCGTTGTAAACGGTATTGTTGTCGCTTCCTTCCCATTCCGAAGTGGTCCACCCAGTTGGCCCGGAATACGTAAAGTAATGGATTGAACCGTCCTGATTTTGGACGGTTGCGTAGGCCGTCGAAGCACCTACGTATGTCCACGTGCCGTCCAAGAACGTCGCGCCATAGACGCGGAACATTTGCGTTACGTAGGTGGAACCCACTGCGGTGACCACCACTCGATCCTCGTGATACACGCCGGGATCGCTCGTGGGTAATATCGTGTACGTCGTGCCGGGGTTCGTCCCCGACGCCCCTAGGTCTCCCGCCATGGTAGAATCTCCTGGTTTTGGGTAAGTGTTAGTGGCTTTTTAAGCTTTTTGGGGTTGAGCGCATCTGTGGGGCACGTGCCTTAACCCGCGGGCTGGAACGCCCCCGGGAAAGCCAATTCTTCGAGCACAATCTCGCCCCAGAAACCGCTGTTTTACGCACTCGTCAGGACGAAGAGGCTGCTCCCAACTGACTGCACGACTGTGGCGCTTCCCTCGCCGTGAATGCGGACTGTGCCCGCCGCGTTCGCCGCCGTGCTGATCTCCACGGTAGCTCCGGCGAACTCGCAGGCGCCCGTTGGGACGTAGATCGTTATGCCGCCGGCGCCCCGCGTCTCGTCAGCGCCGCGCTGCAATGCGACCCGGTTGGTTTCCTTATGGCGGAATCCCGGCGTCACGTCGCAGTCCCGCGCACTCAGAATGTCTGATTTCATTTCTCTTTCTCCGCTAAATCTCGAATACTGTTTTGAAAGTGATCGCAACAACTATTGCCGCGTTCTTACGCCTTTCAACGCGACGGTTTCGTTTCGCCGCGGACCGCTAGCATAATCTCGCTAGCGTGATTTCGTCAAGGCAGTTTTTGCGAAAAGTTTCTTCATCACGGCGTTGATCAGAATGCTGCGGTCTGGCACGCAGAGACAACAAATAACTACATCGAGTCCGGCGAGCATTCAGCGCCGGTCAACAGATGAACGGGGCCGCTTGGGTAAAGCGTGCCCCAACCTCGCCGCATGTATCAGCTCATGCTCCGACTGTACCGTAGTCGATCACACGTCGCCTCTGGGCAAAGCAGCATTCACGGCGACGTGGTAAAGGCCGCGCGGGTGGAATCGACCTGGAAAGGGATAAAAATCCGCATGTCAGAGGCGAAAGGATTCGCGGCAGCTATCGTTTGCGAGACGGGCCGAAAACGGCCGACCCGCATGACTCCGGTCAAGTCGTAAGGGACTGCTCGCGTCCGGCGTTCCAAGTTAAGGGAAGTTGAGGTAGCTCACCGACTACGTTCTTCCGGATCACCTGAGAGAGGAGCGACTTCACGTCTAGCGGGTTAGTCGCTCGCGGATTAACGCTACTCATTGAGCGAAGGACGCTGCGTAAGTCAACGATTCGGTAGCTTGAAGCAGACCTTGAGCGCCCCGGGAACTGAACACCCTCTGGTCGAACGTTTCTTGCCGCCGACTCGTTGAGAAATCAGGTAGCAAGGCAAATGAACAATTGAAATTTCAACCGCGCGCTGGGCCTATGCGTCGCCGCTGCATTCCTCGCTGGCTGCGGCGCACCCTGGGCGCCGCTCGTTGCGCCAGGCTTGACGCCACCCCAGGCGCGGATGCGCAACTCGACGGCCACCGCGATACCGGAGCTACAACCAGCCCTAGAGAGCCGGGGATACAAAACCACGGCTCCGCTGCTCTACGCAACCAATGTTGGATATACGAACGTGACGGTGTATCGGGCAAAGCCTAAGGACCCAACTCCGCTGGCAACGATTTCAGAAGGCCTCGATGTTCCATTCGGCGCTTGTATTGACGGCCAGGGTACGCTCTACGTGACTAACGAGCCGCCCAGTGGCGGGTGGGTTTCGGAGTATCCGCTCGGTAAGACGACGCCATCGAAGATTATTACAGACGGCATCAAGGAACCAGCGCTACTGTGCGATAGACGCGCAAGGAAACCTATGGGTTGCCAACGCCTACGGTGCCAACGTCACCGAATACCTTAACGGTTCAAAGAAGCCGCATGCCGTGATCTCGAAGGGCCTCGTGTACCCACTCGGAGTCGCATTCGATCAGTTCCGGCAACCTGTACATAGGGAACTTCAGTTTTACGTCGGAGCACGGCGTGGAAAATGTGGTCGTGTACGCTCCCGGAAGCAAATCGCCTTCGAGAACGATCACAAACGGCATTACCTCACCGGACGGCCTCGCCGTCGATTCGAACGGGACCCTCTACGTAGCAAATCTATACCAAAACAATGTCGTGGAATATCGGTCAGGTCAAAGCGATCCGTTCCAGACGATCACGAAGGCGATGGACCATCCGGGAGGCGCTGACCGTTGATAAAAAGGGCTCACTGTACGTCAGCAATATAGCGGAATAGCACCGTTGTCAAGTTTGCGCCGGGTTCCCTCACGCCGATGAAGTGGCAAATCAGCAAAGGCTTAGACGAGCCCGAAGGCATCAGCTATTACCCCGCATTATTGCCTTGAGCATGTTTTTCTTACGTTCGAACCTTCTTTCAAGCTTTCAAGTAAGAACATAGCGTTAGAGCTTTGGGCTTCGAGCCCCCTGACTAGGCCGTTTTTGATACCATAGGAGCGAAACCCGCGGGAACATCGTTAGGTCTTCGCTTATACGGTTACGCCCGCTCGCCGGGGGCATCTCCGCGCGTTCCTCCAGCATGTGCGTTCAGTCTGGACCCGGGAGCAGTGCTCCTCGGCAGTTCGCGCGATTCGTCTAGCAGTTGTTTCCCCTGGGATTGACTTCCCAGCCCAAGCAGGCCTACTGTATCCGGGCGTGCGGGGTTGCCATTCTGATCGGCAGCTTTGGCTTCGGGATGGCGATGGTAGGGATCGATGTACTCGTTCAACCGAATCAGCGAAAGCCTCCCGTTCATGCGGCTGCCGTTCCAATCCCATCGCAGCGGTTTGCTGCTATTGAAATCGACCTATGGCAACCGCTTCGCCTTGGCCAAATTTGACTCACGCGCAATCGGCAAAGGATCGTCTTTTCCGATCTTGGTTCCGGAGCTGCCGATTGCACGAACCCAAACGGTTTGACGCGGAAATCATAGGATCGCGTCTTTTTATTGTATGGCGCAAGCCATTTGAGAATGGACGGCTGGCTGATCGGGAACTTGCGCAGCGGGACGTCGAAATCGATCAGCGGTTTGGCCCTGCGCCGTTGCTTTGCCTTTGCTTTGATAGCAAGGAGATGTTTCTGACCTTCCTCACCGACTGGGTGCCGTCCCTGCAACATTGCACGGGTGATCTCCCCCCTTGATTTTTATAAGGGAGTTAGGTGCGGGCTTCTTCCTGAGGCTCGAACAAAGCGAGGATGGAAGATACGCTCCGAAAGTAGCGACGAACGCATCATCAATGCTGAGCAGCGCGTCGTGTATCGCGATCCTTTTCAACGAGCGTTAGTCACGTTTGTAAACTGGTATTAAGGAAGAGCTCACGAAGGACACTCGGTTTCAGGCGGCTTTCATCCGCAAATTCGACAATCTAGCGAACCCGGTGCCGGTCGCGGGAACCGGTCGTTTGGGAGGCCTTACGTACCCTCGTCGGCGCCGGCGTGAAGGACGAACTTCACGATGAAACGGTTGAGCGTCGCGCCCGAAGCCGGGCTTCCGAAGTTGACGTAGAGTTCGTCGCCCGCGGGGAATCGCTGGTGGTACGCGACGGCGAGGTTGTTGCCGACCTGGTAGGACGTCGCGAAGCCGCCCAGCCCGTTGATATCGCGCAGCTCGAGGCTAAAGCTGCTCTCGTTGCTGACGTTGTAGCCTAGCGAAATGCGCCGCAGCCACTGCGAGTCCAGCTCGCCGTCGGCAAACGCGCGCTCGTAGGTTCCGTCGTACTCCAAGCCGAGGCTGAAGCGCTTCCCGAGCGGGCCGGCTGGTGACCAGCGTGAACAGATGCACGTAGTTATCGCCGAACGGTCCCCACTGGTAGCTGGCATCGACCGGAGAGGGCGTGCCGTCGCGATAGCCGATCGGGAATCTGGTAGAGATTGAACGGCTGCGTTACGCCGTCGAGATAACAGGGATAGCCGGTAAAGCTCGATTGGTAAACGATCGGTCCGCTGCAACCTGGTCCGGACGGAATCCCGTACGAGCGCAGTTGCCCGACCGCTTCGCCGACGCCGTCGAGCGAGAAGAGATTCTTGAACGTCGCATTGACGAAGAACTGCGTGTCGGCCTGGTGCACCGCGCCCGAGTCGTCGAGAAACCGGTCCGCGGCGAAAAAGAGCGAGTAGTTCTTGATCGCCGGCGATGCACCGGTGAGATCGGTATAGAACTGCGGCCCGCGGATATCGGAGTTGGCGCTGTACCCGTCGATCGGATTGTAGTTCGGGGAAACGTCGAGATAGCCGCCGCTGACCTCAAAATCGCCCTTGTGGCGGTCGACGAAGAACTCGGTGAGATCGGCGTTGCCCTGCGGCACCCACGATGCCGTTCTCGAACGCGTGATCGAAGTAGTAGATCATGCCGTTCTGAATAGTCGCGCGCTTCGGCGCCGGCTTCGATCGTGTCGTCGGTGCCGGCGATGCTATGGTTGGCAAAGACGCCGTCGCTCCAATAGATGAACGAGCCGTTGGGCAGCGCGTGCTCGTAGCCATACGCTTGATCGCTGAACGTGTTGTTCGTCGTTTCGTCGTATCCGTGAAACGTCAGCACGCCGAAGCTTTGGTCGCCGAACGTCCCCTCGACTTTGCCGCCGCTATCGAACGGTCCGACCGACGGCGAATAAAATGCGAGATAGGGAGCGTTGACGTTCGTGCCCGTCGGCGTGCGCGGACCGGAGGACGGCATTGATGAAGGCCGCGCCCTGTGCGAAGAACGGCCGGTACTCGAGGAGCTGCCGCTCGAACTCTTGCGGCTCGATCGTCTGTTGATCGATCTCGACGTTGGAAAAATCGGGATTGAGCGTTCCGACAAAACGAATCGTCGGCGTTAGCGGATAGCTGACGTCGCCGCCAAACGAACGCACGTTCTCGGGTAAAAACTGTCCGTTGGCTTGCTGAAAGAGGTTGCGGTCCTCGCCGATGCTGGCCAGGCCGTAGATGTCGGCGCGCGGCTTCGGGCGCAGCCGCGGCCGAAGCGGCGATGTCGAAGTTGCCGCCGGCCCAAAAGCGCGTGTCGTTTTGGAACGACGGCCAGTTGCCGCTGGGCGAGTCGCCCATGATCGGGTTCCACGCCCAGACGAGATGCTCGCCGCGCGCCGCGATCTGACGGACGAACTGCAAGTCGCCAGCGTTTGCTTGCCGCCGTGCGCCACGCGCAAGACGTTGAGCGGAATGATCAGGACGGCGCTCCACGTTCCGTCGGAGACTTTCCCCGCGGCGCTCCAGCGTGGGCGAAAGCGGACGTTCTCGTTGGCCTGCTCGTACCGGATGCCGCGGGGCGTGGCTTCAAAGTAGTAGGCTTGGCTGCCGCCGCCGCCGTTGAGCAGCCGATGCCGACGAAATCGTCGGTTCCAAAGCCGACGTCGTTCGTCGTCTGGGTTGCGACGACCGGAACGCCGGGCTGTTCGGCCTTAAATCCGACATACAGGTTCTTATCGTCGTACAAAAGGTAGGCCGTCGTCGCATCCTTGGCCGGCGCGCGAGTCGTCACGTTCTGCCAGGGCCCGCTGCCGTCGGGAACCTTGCCCGCCGCCCACGCGGGGTCGGCAAGGTTCGCATCGAGGGCTAACGGGTGGGGAGCCCGCGCGACGGTAAACGAGAAGTCCTGAGGTACCGCGGCACGCGCGAAACCGCACGTCAGCCCGAGCGCAAACGTGGTGCAAAGAGCGAAGCGAAAGAGATATTGCACGTACTTTAGACTCCGAAACGGTCTACAGCCTCCGGCCGCCGATAGTTTCGCCGCCTTGTAACCCTGAGCAGAGTTGTCATCCTGAGCCTGTCGAAGGATGCCCAGTGCTCCTTGCCGCGCTCCTCACCAGCGCCCTGATGCGCGACACCGCCGTCGCCGGCTGCGCGCGCGACTGCAGGCAAAACACCACAGGCATACATGGCGAGCGCCTTCGATTTCAGCAGCGTGACGCTGCGCCGTGGAGAGCGGATGACGGTTGCCGTCGCGACCGATCCGTGCCTGGCGCTCGGGCAGTCGACCCGGATCATGATCTTCCAGCGTACGACCGACGGCTACCGGCGCGTGCTCAACGACGTCGCGGTCCCCGGTTTGCAGAGCGTAGGTACGGACGGAACCGCGACGCTGGCGACGCACGACTCGATGGAGGTGATGTTCGAAGCGGAGTACGTTTGGAACGGGACGGCCTACGTGTTCTCCGGCGCGCGCTCGCATCGGTACGACGTCGCGCTGGACGAGCGCAGGCCGGCCGAGATTCCCGTCGCGTTCGCTCCCGGTGCCTACAGCGCCACGCTCTCCGGTAACGTCGCGTACAACTTCGGCGACGAGTACGTCTTCGAGGCTCGCGCCGGGCAAAGGCTCACGATCGCGTTGACGAAGTTCGACGGTCGCCGTACGAGCCTATCGCTCTACTATGGAGACGATATCTCCGCCATCGCAGAGATCCGCACGACCGCCGGATGGAACGGCACCTTGCCAAAAACCGGAACGTATCGCCTTTTCGTCGACGGAACCGACGCATCCGACGATACCCAACGCACCACGTACACGATTCGCCTCGCGATCCATTGACAAGTAACCTCCCGCTCGCCCGCGAAGCGTAATCCCATGGCCCGACGCGTTGCCGAACCCGAAATCCGAATCCGGCTGTTGGGTCACGTTGCCGTGGAGGTGGACGGGGAACCCTTTCGGCTGGCAACGCCGCGAAAAACGCTGCCGCTGCTCGCCTACCTGCTGCTCAATCGCGACGCACCCGTCGCGCGCGAATTCCTCGCCTACGTCATCTGGCCCGACGATGAGGAAGAGCCTGCGCGAACCAAGTTGCGCGCGAGCCTCTACGACTTAACGCGTGTTCTGCCGCAGCTTCCCGAAAGAGTCCTAACCCTCGACGGCGATAGCGTGAGTCTGCGTCCGAATCTGCGCTTGTGGCTGGACGTCGAAGAGTTTGACCGGCTCGTCGCCGACCCGCAACGGATGGAAGAGGCGGTCGAACTCTATCGCGGAGACTTGGCGACTGCCGTTTATGACGAATGGATCTTCCCCGAGCGCGAGCGCCGGCGCAACGCGTATCTCGCAGCGCTGATGCAGCTCGTCTCGCAAGGCCGCCGTCAACGCGATTTCGTCCGTGGAATTGCCCGCGCGCAGCAAATCCTCGCGATCGACCCGTGGCGCGAAGACGTCGTGCGCCAAGTGATGGCGCAACGTTCCGAATCGGGCGACCGCGCCGGAGCGCTGGCCGAATACGAACGCTTCGCGCAGCTGCTCCGCCTCGAACTCAAAGTTGCACCGATGGCGGAAACGCTGGCGTTGCGCGAGACGATTGCGCGCGGCGAGGCGACTCAACCGGATGCACCGTTCGAAGCCGCTGCACCGTCGCTGCACGATCGTTCCGCCATCCTCCCATTCGTCGGGCGTCACACCGAGATGGCGCAACTCCTGGAGACGTGGAGCCGGGCCGCGCGCGGTCGCGGCGCGTGCGTGTTCGTGGGCGGCGAGCCCGGCGTGGGCAAGTCGCGCATGATCCTCGAGTTCGCGCACGCCGTCGAAGAGCAGGGCGGCCGGGTTCTCGTAGGTGCGACCGGCTCGCCGGAGGCGACGCCCTACGAAAGCATCGTCGACGCGCTGCGTTCCGCGTTACCGCTGGTTGCGTCGTTGAAGGCCGACATCTCGCTTTCTGCCGTTGCGGAGTTGCTGCCGGAGATTCGCGCGCGCCTGCCCGCGCTGCCGCCGCTGCCGCACATCGATGCCGAGAGCGAGCGCATCCGGTTGTTCGAGTCGCTCGTCCGCTGCCTCGCCGGCCTCGCCAAGCCGCGCCCGCTGTTACTCGTGCTTGAAGATCTGCACTGGGCGCAACCTGCGTCGATTGCGTTGCTTCAGTTTCTGCTCCGCCGAATTTCCGGCATGCCCGTTATGATCGTCGTGACGTATCGCGATAACGAAACGCCGCGGCCGCACCCGCTCCATCGCCTGCGAATCGAGGCGCGCGCCGCGGCCTGCGCGCAAAGCCTGTCGCTGAGAACGCTCTCGCTCGACGACCTGCACGAGTTGACCGAGGCTTTGCGCGAAATCCCCGATCTCGCGGCTGCCAAACTGCTTGCCGTCTCCGATGGGAACCCGCTCTTCCTGACGCAGTTTATCGAAGATCTGCGCAAGGGTGCGCACGCGGCTCCGCCTGCGAGCCTGCAGGCGCTCGTGGCCGGGCGCATCGATTTGCTCTCCCCTGACGCCCACTCCGCTGCCGAGATCGCCGCCTGCATCGGCATTCGGTTTTCGCACGATGCGCTTCGCGACGTCAGCGGATGGGACGAAGCTGCGCTCGGCAATGCGCTCGACGAGCTTTTCGACCGCCGCATTGTGCGCGAAGCCGGCGGACGCGGACTCTTTGAATACGCGTTCTCCCATCAGATCGTGCACGAGGCGATTGCCGCTGCCGTCCCGCCAGAGCGCGCGGCCGTGCGCCATCGCCGAGTTGCCCGCGTCTTCGAAGAGCTTTATGCGGATCGCGCCTCCGAGCTTTCCGCGACGATCGCTCGCCATTACGACCTTGCCGGCGACGGTGCAAACGCGGCGCGCTGCTACCGCACCGCGGTCCGGCGCTCGATTGGTCTGGGGGCGTTGGACGAAGCGCAGTCGATGGCCGATCGCGCGCTGGCGATTTCGAGCGACCTGCGCTTGCGAGCCGACATTCTGCTCGAATGCGAAACGATCGCCTCGCGCCGCGCGAATCGGGCCGCGCAAGAGTCCGCGCTTACCGCGCTGCAGACCCTCGCCGAGAGCCTCGGCGATCCGGAGTTGCAGCGCATCATCCTCTTGCGCCGCATCGAGTTTGCGCTGAATGTTAACGACACGGCAACGCTCGAGACTGCAATTCGCGAACTCAAAGCGCGCACGCCGCACGACGACGCGCACTGGACTGCCAAGCTGCATATCGCCGATGCCAAGCTGGCGTTTTTGCTCGGCCGGCTCGCCGAATCGAATGCGGCGGCACAAGCGGCGCTCGAATGCGCGCGCGCCGCGAACAACGATGCGGCAGTGGCCGAGGCGTTGTGCTCGCTGGCGACCGTCGAAGCCCACCGCGGCAATCTCTCGGAGGCCGATGCGTTATTCGACGAAGCCGCGCGCGCCGCGACGCACGACCCCGTGCTGGAAGGCCTCTCCCTATCGAGTGCCTTCCAGATTGCCTACAACCGGCGCGACGTCGAGCGCTGCCTGTCGCTCGGACAACGCTGGCTCGATCTGGCCGAGGCGTTGGGCGACCGGCGTTCCGAGGCTCGGGCGCACAGCCATCTCGGGATTGCGCTCAGCTCGGCGGGCGTGCAATACGCGCAAGCGCGCGAGCACCTCGCGTCGGCCGTGCGTTTTTTCACCGAGGTCGGCGACGTGAGCGGAACCGCAGCCCAGCTCTTAAACCAGGCCGTTATTGAAACGCGCTTGGGGTTTTTCGACAAGGCGGTGGTGGTGACGGAGAAGGCCGTGACGCTCTTCGAAAGCCTCAACGAGGGCCGCGGCCGTGCCATTGGCCTCGGAAACCTCGGGTTGTTTCGGGCGTACACGACCGACGTCGCGGGCGCTCGGGCGGCCGCGCGCGAGGCCGTTGCGCTCGCGCGGCAACTGGAGTTCGGAGTGATCGAGGCCTCCGCACTGGAAAATCTCGCGTTTGCCGACGCGGCCGCCGGCGACCTGACGGAGGCCATCGCGCATGCCGAGGCGGCGCTGGGAATTCGCGCCCGCTCGCAATCCGAAGCCTGGTCGAGCCGGACGCTCGCCGACCTCGCGGTCTGGCAGGCCGCGAGCGGCAATTTGGCAGCCGCGCGCGATTACGTCCGGCGCCTGCTGGCCGACGAAAAGAGCATTTCCATCAGTGCCGAGCCGGAGTACTGCTATTGGGCGGCCGCGCAGATCTTTCACCTTGAGGGCAAAACTACGGACGCCTCGCGCGCGCTCGCCCGCGCGCGAACGATGATAACGGCGACGGCCGACGGCCTCGATCCGGCCGATCGGGCGAGCTTCGAGGCCATCCCGTGGCATTCCGACGTCGCGGCCGCGGCGCGAGGAGCCTGGCCCGACCCCCGCGCTAAAGCCTGAGCCGAACGCTTTGGAACGTCCGCCACGCTAGATTGAGCGTATGGACGCATCTCTGGAAGAGCACGTGTTCGTGCTTCGCATTTGGAAAGAGGCTCCGCCGAAGGTCGGGTGGCGCGCTACGATCACGGACCTCAAGTCCGGCTGTAAGGTAGCCGCCACCGAGCTTCGCGACATCGCCGATTTCGTTCGGCTGCGTATCTCGCCGTCCCAGGACGGACCCCCATAAAAAGCTTTGAACGTTTTCGAACGCTCCGGCCGCTAGAGTCAGCTCATAACAACTGCGGCCGCACACCCGGTCGCTTCTAGAAAAGGAAAATAACACATGATGAATCGACTGATGATGCTCGCGGCCTGCGCAGTGCTTGCCACGACCGGCATCGCCTCCGCCACGACCCATTACACGGCCCCGTCCTACGGCGTAGCCCAGCCCGACAAAGCGAGTAAACTCGTGGGCGGCATCGTTAACCAGAACGGCGGCATCGTTTACGGCTCGGGATTTGCAGTGAGCCACCCGGAGACCGGCGAGTACGTGATCACGATGAATAGCGGCGTGTTCAAGCATTGCCCGGTTATCAGCATCACGCCGGCTGGTACCAACACCTCGCCGCCGCTGGCCAACCTCTACAGCTACGGCTGCGGCTCGGGCGGCGTTTCGCTGACCATCCTCATGATCGGCTCGACCACCGGCACCCTGGAAGACAACTCCTTTCAGTTCACCGCAACCCAGCCATAGATTCGGCTTCTCCGCATCTCGAGGCCGGAAACAAAGGCCCTGTCGCACGCCAGCTCCTCGGCGTGCATCAGGGCCTTAGGTTTATTTCAAGCGCAGTTGCAGCGTCGTCTCCGTGCTGCGCGACGTTGCCGGATCGGTGACGGTGATTTTTACGCTAACCGTTTGTTGACCCGGCATCGTGCTCAAGCTTACGCTCAACTTGAAGTTCCCGCGCGGGCCGGCATCGGTGCTGTCGTTGAACTGGCCGGTGAACGACGGCGTCGCACCGGCCGTCACCTTGACGTGACCGTTTGCGACCGTGCTGCCCTGGATTACGAAGGTTCGTCCCACCGGAGTGTTTGGTGCCGGCTGGTTGATCGTAACGCTCAACGGCGGCTCGGCAGAACGTTTCACCGAGAACGACCACGACCGGTCGAACGGCGAACCGCCGGCCGGACCGCGTCCGGTGACGCGCACGGTGTGCGAGCCAAAGTCGAGCGGCGCCGGCGGCTTATAGGAAAACCCGGTCGCCGATACTCCGCTGCGCGACGTAATGTTGTTGCCGTCGAGCAGGACGCGCACGCTGCTTGCGTCGACCTCGCGGGTGAACTCGGCGGCGATGACGATGAAGCGGTTGTTCACGCTCGCGCCCGGCGCCGGCTGTTTGGCGCGCAGATCGATCGGATTGGCGGCGGCGGTTGTGTGCCGCTACCGAGAACGACCAGGAGCGATCGAATGCCGACCGTCGCTCCGCGTCCTGCGACGTGAACCGGTGCGAGCCGGAGTCGAGCGGCGCCGGAGGCTTATACGAAAACCGTTGCCCGCGATCGCGGCTGCGCGAGGTAATGTTGTTATCGTCGAGCCAGACGCGAACGGAGCCTGGCTCGGCGCGATGCGTGAACTGCGCCGCGATCGTGACGAAGCGGTTTGCCACTCGTTCGCCGGGCGCCGGCTGCTGCCCGTACAGATTGACGGATCCGGCATCGGCGGCGGATTGGGCGGGCGCGGCGGCCGCGGCGGACGGATGGCGGCACGACCTCCGCCCCGATATCGTGATCGATACGACGTGGGTGGACGCGTCGTAGCCGACCCCTGCGCCGAGCGACTGCGCGATGAAGCGCAGCGGCACGTACGTCGTCGCGCCGACGATGAACGGTGCGACGTCGATAACCGTAGGCTCGCCGCTAACCTCCGCCTGCGTCGACCCGATCCGCAGCGAGACGGTCGTGCCGCCTTTGGTGGCGTTGATCGTTCCGGCCGAGTAGACGACCGAGGCGCCGAGGCGCTCGAAGATGCCGCGCAACGGAACGAGGACGCGGCCCGCGCGCACGATCGGCCCCGGATTGAGAGCCAGCGGCTGACCGTTGACGGTCACCGTCTGAGCGGGCGCGGCAGCCGGAAAGCCGGCGATCGCGAGCCCGACAATCAAAAATGCTATTCGCTTCATAAGGCTGCCCTTCTGACCTCGCCCCCAGGAAGCCCCCTCCGGCTGCGGAAGCGCAAAAACATGAAAGCGATAATCACGACCATTGTGTGCGCCTGCGCGCTGTTCGCCGTCGCCGCAACCCCGTCGACGAAAACCAGTTACACGCTTGCGGGCGCCTGCGCCAAGCCGGAAGTGCAAAGCATCCCGGCGGGCGATAAAGCGGGGCACGAGTTCGCAATCGCGCGTGGAAGTTGCACGGTAAAAGACCAAATCGCCGGCATTGCGGGCAGCGGAGGCACCTTTGCCGAGAGCGACGACGTTACGACGATGCGCATGAAAGCTCGCGGCATCTACGTGGAAACGTTCGCAAACGGCGACAAGGTGCTCTACGAGTACCGGCTGACGTTTACGATGAGTAATGGCGTTATGCAATCCGGCAAGGGCAAGTTCAAGGCCGTCGGCGGCACCGGCAAGATGACGGGCATCCACGCGAAGGGCACATGCGCATACACTCCCGGAGCCAGCGGCGGAGTGAACTTCACGTGTACCGGCGAGTATGCGTTCGGTGGAACTGCTTCGACGCGAATAAGCCGCCGTATGATCACCACCGGAGAACTCTCCCACCTTACGTTTTTTGAATCTGCGGGCGGCGATGCGTTCGAGACCATTGTTTCGCGCAGCGCCGACATTCGCGTGAACGCCGGCGATTGGATCGTGCTCGAAGGCGAGGCCGCGGCCTTCTACGTCGTCCTCGAGGGCCGCTGCGAGATCGTCAAGACGATCGGCGGTGCCGAACAAGTCGTCGACAGGGTCGAGCCGGGCGGCTTCTTCGGCGAGGTGCCGCTGCTGCTCGGATCCGGTTTTCTCGCCGGCGTACGCGCGGCTACGCCGTCGCGCCTGATGCGGCTCGAAGCGACCGACTTTCACGAACTGGTCGCGAACTGCCCGAAGGCCAACAGCCATATCCTCGCGGAGATGGCGCGGCGCGTTACCGGCCTGCAGAACGCGTCGATCGCCACGCCGCTTATCAGCGTCACGGTGCTCGGCCGTCGCGACGATCTCGCGTGCTACGACCTGCGAGACTTTCTCACGCGCAATCAGGTCGGCTTTCGCTGGCTCAACCCCGACGACACCGCCGCAATCCAAGCCGCGAAGGTGCCGCAAGAGCTGCTGCGCGAGGGCAACAATCCGGCGGTCCTCTTTGCGGACGGTGCTTCTCTGATCAAGCCCACGTACCAGGATCTCGCGCAACGCCTTGGGCTGCAAACCGCGCCGCGCGAAACGACGTACGACGTCGCCATCGTCGGCGCGGGGCCTGCCGGCTTAGCTGCGGCCGTGTACGGCGCGTCGGAGGGTCTGGCGACGGTACTCATCGAGTGCCGCGCGCCCGGCGGCCAAGCCGGCACGTCGTCGCGAATCGAAAACTATCTCGGTTTTCCCGGGGGCGTCTCGGGCGACGACCTCGCCAAGCGTGCCTTCCATCAGGCGATACGATTCGGCGCGGAGATCATCGTTACGCGACAAGCGACCAGCATCGAGCCGCGCCATGGATCGGCCACGACCCACGCGATCGTCCTCGATTGCGGCAGCCGCGTGCAAACCAAAGCGATCGTGCTGGCGAACGGAGTAGCGTGGCGAAAGCTTTCGCTTCCGGGCGCCGACGCGTTCCTGGGAAGCGGCGTCTACTACGGCGCGTCGCGCGCCGAGGCGCTGGACGCGCGAGGCAAGGACGTCTTTCTCATCGGCGGCGGCAACTCGGCGGGACAGGCTGCCATGCTCTTCTCGGGCTACGCGCGCAGCGTGACCATCATCGTGCGGGGAGAGAAGCTTGCGACGAGCATGTCGCAATATCTCGTCGACGAGCTGGACAAAAAAGAGAACGTCAGCATCAAGTTCAGCTGCGAGTGCGTCAGCGTCGGCGGCACCGGTCATCTCGAGTTCATCAAGCTTGAAGACAAAAATGGTGAGGAGACGTTTCCCGCCGACATGCTCTTCATCTTCATCGGCTCCGAGCCCGAGACGAAGTGGCTACCGGTCGAGTTGACTCGCGACGCGCAGGGTTTTATTTGCACCGGGCGCGACGTCGTCGATCTCAAACCCAAGGACGCGACGTGGGTGCGCGATCCGTATCTGCTCGAGACCAGCATTCCCGGAATCTTTGCGGCGGGCGACGTTCGCCACGGCTCGATGAAACGCGTTGCCGCGAGCGTCGGCGAGGGCAGCATGGCAATCGCCCTCGTCCATCAGTATCTCAGCGAACTCCGCTAGTCGTCGCCGTCCATCCGCAGCCACCTGGAACTCGAATCGCGCGTGTGTTTGCGCGCCAGCACGCTGCAAGAGTTATACTTTGGTACGTCGATTTTCTCAAACGGCTGCGCATTGGGCTGGAAGAAGTCGTTGAGGTTGTGGAGGTAATCGGAGGCGTCCGTTGCGTCGAGCGATTTGAGCCGAAGTAACTTCTCGGCGTATTTGAGCAGCGTCGCAAACTCGATTTCGGTGTGAGCGACGTGGTCGCGCCGTACGTAGGGGGAGACCACGAGTAACGGTACGCGAAATCCGGGACCCTCTTGATCTCGCACCACGTATGGCGTCACGTGATCGTAGAATCCGCCCCAATCGTCCCAGAAGATGAAGATTACCGTCGAGTTCCAGTACTTGCTCTCGCCGATCGCGTCCACGAGGCTTGCGACCCACGACGGCCCGCACCAACCGAACGGCACTCCAGGATGGTCCGACGATGTGAGACCGGGGAGGATCCACGTGACGTTCGCAAGCTCGCGATGCGAGTCTTTGATATCGTCGAGGAAGGTGTACTCCGGCATGCGGAAGTTTTCCGTGTCGACCGAAGTCGCTTTGGCGCCTTCGCTCTCGTGGCAGTTTGCCATGTCCGGCTTCTTCGGCCAAAGGCTGCTGTAACGGACCGTCGCATTGACGTCGAGCCCATTGATGTTCGCGCAGAGCGAATGTGCGTAGAGGCGCCACGTTTTCCCGGCTTCGTCGACGCGGTTGGCAAGCGACGGATACCTCACGCGGCGAGGACCCAACTGACCGAAGCACGGGAACGGCCCCGTTGCCTTAGGCGACTCTTCGCCTGTCATCGGATCGAGACGGAACGTCGTCGTCCCGGCCGGTGCATCGCAGCCCCATGGGGTGAACGCGCAATAGTCGTAGTGACGGTCGCAATAACTCGCGTCTTGGTTGAAGTCTGGGGAGTCGACGACGTTGTTGGACTGGGCCGAGAAGATATACTGATGGGCCGTGTACGACTCGCTGTTGTGCCCCATGAAAAAGTGATCGCCCAACGCATACTTCCGCGCGATATCCCAATACGGTTTGGTCTCTTTGTAGTTGACGTACGAGTAGATCGAGCCCACGGAGGCCGGCGGAGTGTAATTGGGATGCGGCGATGCGGCGATGTTGAAGCCGTCCATCCGGCATGGGGCTTTCTCGCCGACCGGGAATGGCGGCCCCGCCGACGGATGGCACGCCCACAGCCACTCTCGATGGTAGTTGTCGGGATCCTCCGTGCCGGTGTAGGTTGCGAGCTCGACCTGTTTGAGCTTGATCGTCTGGACCTTATCGCCGTCGACGGCCTCGCCGCTGTCCGTAGCGGTGGCTTGGGGGAATGGATTCGGGCCTCCGAAGAGGTTATCGAACGTTCGGTTCTCTTGAACGATAAAGACGACGTGCGTGATCCTGCTGATCGCAGGTTGCGCGCCTTGTGCGTTCGCCTTCGTTGCGGGTAGCGCCGGGAGCGCCGGGGAGGGCGCTCTCCAGCACGCGACGAGTAAGACCAACGGAATAAGAGCAATCCAAAATAGACGCTGCACGTGAACCTCCGCTCTGGAGCAACCCGAAGGTCATTTTGCGGAGCTCCCGGCCAGTCCTTGGTAGGTTAGTTGCCGTACTCGTCGTGGCGGCGGAACCACGGCGCGTCGTCGAAGTTCTCGTTGCGCCCGCGCGGCGCCCGGTCGAGCCACTGGTACATCGCCCAAAGGCCGTCGACGCCGCGCGCGTAGGCGGAGTACGTGTGGTACACAACACCGTCCTCGAGCACGAACGCGCTGACGCCCGGCAACTCTTGGAAATACGTCGGCACGTCCGTTCCAGTGCTCGACGCGAACCGGCCCGACCACGAGTTCTCGTTGCTGCCCGCCAGCCACTCCCGCATGTCGCTCGGCGCAAAGTTGTATTCGCCGGTTCCGGACTGCTGCTGTTCCTTGGTCTGCGATGTCTGAAAGTCGAAGTTGAAGCTGCTGTCGGACGAGGATGCCCACGGAAAACTCCAGCCCATGCGCTTTTTGTACGCCTGCAGTTTGGCGAGCGGCGCGCGCGAGACCGCCCACAACATCACGTCGTGATTTGCGAGGTGGACGGCGATGCCGTTGAAACCGTCGGCGATCGACGAACACGACGGACACCCGGCCGTATAGTCGGGCCCGAACATGAAGTGATACACGAGGAGTTGCGAGCGCCCTTTGAAGAGATCGGCGAGCGGCACGGTTCCCTCGTCGGTCTCGAAGCGGTAATCTTTGTCGAGTCGAACCCAGGGCAGTTCCTGCCGCTGCCGCGCCAGCTCGTCGCTACGCCGCGTCAGCTCTTTCTCGGCTTTGAGCAGCTCGAGTCGGGCTGCGAGCCACTCTTCGCGCGTGCCGGTCTTGTGACGGGTCATCATTTTGGTTTCTTCCTCCGTTAGAGCGTCGCGCCGAGCTGTTCCATGATTTTGGTCCAGCCCTCTTGGTGCGAGTCCCGCGACTCTTCGCTCGCGAACTGTTCGTGCGTTAGAATCAGTTCCGTCCCGTCGCCGTGCTCGTTAAACTCGAGCGTTAGCAGTGTGTCGTGCTCGTCTTCGGGCTTGTCTTCTTCCCAGCGCCAGGTCATGACCAGCCGCTCGGGCGGACGCACTTCGCGGTAGATGCCGCCGGCGTTCCAGCGCTCGCCGTTGGCCATCAGCATGACGATGTTGTAGGAGCCTCCGGTTCGCACGTCCATCTGGGCTTCGGGCACGGTAACCTCGCCCGTGCCGAGAAACTTCATCGCAAGCTCGGGTTTCGTCCAGGCGTCGAACACGCGTTGCCGCGGAGCCGCGTACGTGCGGCGCAGTACCAGTGCCGGCGCAACCGGCGTACGTGTATTACTCATCGTATCTTCTTTCGTTTGGGAGATTCTGCAAGGAGATCGCCGAGGCGATCGAGCGCGGCCGTCCAGAAGTTGCGCTGCTTGTCGAGCCAGCCCGAGGCGGCTTTCATGGCGGCCGGCGATAGCGCGCAGGTGTGCACGCGGCCCAGGACGTGGCGTTCGAGCAGCCCCGACTCTTCGAGCACGCGAAGGTGCCTCGAGATGGCGGGCTGCGATATCGAAAAACCCGACGCGATCTCGCCGGCCGACAATGGCCCGCGAGCGAGCCGCTCGACGATCTGCCGTCGGACGGGATCGCCGAGCGCGGCGAACACGGCATCGATGTTTTGGTAACTATTAACCATAGTGTTAAATAACAATACTGTTAAGTGTCCCGGTTGTCAAGCCCCAATGCCGTGCCCTGCGGGCGTCTCCTCTTGCCGTCCTGGTCACAATGAAGTAAGACCGCTCGGCACCGCGCCCCGGTCAGTCAGATGCTTGGGGGCGATGCCCGCGGTACGCGCAAAATCGAAGTCTGCTGAACTGAGCTTAATTGGGCTATCGGGGACCACTTGAATGTCAACATGCGCTACCTAGAGCGATATCTCGCGGGAACGGTCTATCGCTTCAACGAAGGCAAAGAGAACGGCGATGCCGTTTCCGCACGGTAGCCAAGGACGCAGAACGAAGACGCCAGAAACTACAAGAGAAAGTGTGTGTTATAATCCAAGAAATGCTTGATCATGATCAGATTTATTGCGCAGATGTTTTCGAACTATTACCGAACATTGCGGACGCCAGTATTCCCTTGATTCTCTGCGACGGCCCCTACGGTGTAACAAATAACCATTGGGATCGCATACCGAGTATCCAAGAATTTAATCTGAACCTGATTAAAATACTCAGCGTAAAGTTGCAAGACGGAGGCGCCCTGTATCTCTTTGGAAAGTCAGACTGCATCGATTTTATCGATTATCGCCCTTACCTCAGCCTGCGCTCTAAGATCGTATGGTATCAGCCAAGCAGGCTTGCCCAGGGGCGACTAAACTTCACAAATAACTACGACATAATCTGTTACTTTATCAAAGGTAATCGTCCGAGGGTATTCGATCTCGATGCAATTCGCATCCCGCAACTTGTCGAGCTAGAGCACCGCCTACGCTGCGAAAAGGTTCCATCAGTCATTAATGGCAGGTTCGGAAAGACGAAATTTAACGAGGATGGCAAGAACCCTGGCGATGTTTGGGGAGACATTAAGCAACTAACCTACAAGTCCAGAGAACTCGCCAGTCGCGAGGCCCTTAACACGATACAGAAGCCGGAACGCCTTATTGAACGGCTTGTCCGGGCAAGCTCAGTGGAGGGGGATTTAGTCCTGGACCCGTTTGCCGGAGTGGGGACGGGCGCAGTTGTGTGTAAACGCCTTAAGAGGCACTTTATTGCCATTGAGAGTAATCCTAGGTTCGTCCAGATAGCCAATCAACGGCTATCCGGAACATGCGAGGGCGACGCGGAACTGAATTTGTTTGAGTACGGCGCGTGAGGTCTATCGAAAGGTCGTCGATTTAGTCTTGCAGGCGGCCGAGCTTGCAAGATCGGTTGGAATTCACAATATCCTTCAGCCAGGCCTAGTCAAGGAAATGATAATTGCGGAGCACCTCGGCCATGAGTTGATCCACACGAAACGAGAGGCGGACGCACATGCTCCGAATAACCCAGAAGAAAAGTATGAATATCTCTCCTGTAAGGAGGGTGGATCGGGTCAACTGGACAGAATGTTCAAGGCTCCAGCCTACAAACGTGCGGAATCATTAAGACGCATTTCGCGGAATACAAGGATTTATTTCGCCGTGTTCTACGAGTCGAATCAAACTAAATGCAAAGTGATTTACGAGCTGGAGCCAGATATTGTCGTTGATGAAACGGAAAGGCAGCTTGACAGGAGCAGAAATCAAATATCGCACGTTGGGTTTACAGAGGCTTGGGCACGAGAGTTCGGAAGGGTTGTTTACCAGGATCGCCAGCAACCGATTTAGCTTTTCCCCTTAAAAGCGCGCCACTTAGGAAGGCCACGCTGGCGCAAGTCATTATCACAAACGATAACGGCCCGAAAACGCCATGCGCGTGAGCGCATCCTTTCTCTCCCGCGCTACATCGCCTGGCCGTCGAAGGTCTCGGCGTTGAGTGCATCGAGAAAACGCTCCAGCTCGGCAGCGCGCACGGCGCCCATAGCTTGTGCCGTCTTCGTGATGAGCCGCGGCGGGATGTCGCGAACGAACGACCGTAGCGTCTTGACCTCGCGAGCGAAGCTTTCCGCACTCGCACCGGTTAACGAGATCATCCGCGCGGCGCCGATGTCACCCAAAAAATCGAGCGAATCGGCGTCGTGAAGCACGATCGCCTCCGGTTGCTTTCCCGGGTTACTGTAATACATGTGGCCGCGTTCAGCGGCCTCAACGGCGGGCAGCTTCTCCATGGGAAACCCGGCAGCGCGCAGGATCGCGCCGGTCTGCTGGGCGGCGCACTCGCCATGCTCGAGCTTGGTGTCCACGCAGGGCATGAACGCCGCCATATCGTGCAGGAACGCAGCGGCAAAGAGAACGTCGGTGTCGACGCGCAAACCGTCGCCTTTCGCAAGCTCCAGCGCGACCCGATAGTTGCGCTCCGAATGCTGCCAGCCCCACGCCGGATGGTGGAACTTCGCGCGCGCGAGATCGTAGATCGTCACCTTCCAGGCGGCGTCCAGCGGAATGCCCGTCGCCGTTTGCGCGGGCTGCACGACCGCGAGCAGCGCGGCAAAAACGGCGCCCAGAGCTAGGATCATCCTGCTACCTCCCGTTCGGCGCGAAATCGCGCAATGCGCTGGATTAGGCTCTCGGGCACGGGGTCGCCGTACGAAAAGCGGATCGTACCCTTACCGACCTCGCAGTTTTCCAACTCGCCTTCGAAGGCTTCCACGATCGGCTTGGTGGCGAGGTAGAGAGCGTAGTGGCCTTTCGACGCGGCAAACTGCACGACCGAAGCGCCCTCGAGCTTGTAAGCCGGAATGTTGTAGGAGATCATCTCCTGCGCTTGCGGGAGGGCTTCGCGAATCGCCGCGCGGACGCGCCGGAGCGCGGGCTGCGCGCTCGCGGGCTGCGCGGCGATATACTCATCGACCGAGGTAAAACGCTCAGCCATCTTGGGCTACGGCGACGTGACGATGCGAGCCGTCTTGATGTAGTCCAATTTCGGAAACGCTTTTTTGAGGTAGGCGTTGCCCTGCGCCGCGATCAAATCTTGGTCCGGCGTCTCTCCGTAGCCGGAGTAGATGTGGTCGACGTTCGACATTCCGCTGGTGACGTGACCGATCGGAGCAAATCCCATCCCGTCGAGCCTTGCATTGTTCCCTAGATTGATGAACATATGCGTCGACCGGCTGTTCGGCACCGACGTTGCCGCAAAGCTACGGCTCCACGGATATTTGACGCTTTGGGCGGATCGTCGGGAATATTGGCGCTCCACTTTTTGGTTACGGCGGGATTGGCTGCCGCACCCCACTGCACGACGAAGCCCGGCACCACGCGGTAGAAGCGAGCGCCGTCAAAATACTTCGCCTTGACCAGTTCGTAGAAGTGTTGGGCACCGTGGGGCGCGAGATGACGGTCGACGACGATGACGACCGGTCCTTTGCTCGTGTCCAGCAAGACGCGGAACGTCGCGGGGGCCGAGCCTTGCGAGGCTGGCGGGGTTGACGCGCCGGTGAAGGCGACAACCGCGAGCAGTAAGACGGCGATCGAAAGTTTCTTCATGCGCCTCAACTTCGCAGCCTCGAGTGCTAGGTCCCTTTGCCCGCCGCATCACACCCTTCACCCCATCGAAGCGTTTTCCGATCTCTACAATGGTGGCGGCACGCATGTGTTACCGGCCCGCCGGCACGTGGCGACGAGATACGGACCGCTGCCCACCGCAAACGGTGACCCCTTGACCTGTTGCAGCGCACCACTGCTTGAATTGATAGTGTAGGCGGAAACATTGTTCGAACCATCGTTGGCCGCGTACGCGAACTTGCCCAGGGGATCGACTGCCATACCATCGGTATTCGTGCCCGCCGCAAATGGCGAGCCCTTCACCGGTTTCAGCACACCGCTCTTCGCGTTGATCGCATAGGCGGATATATCGTTGGAGCCGTTGTTAGGCACGTAGACGAACTTGCCCGAGGGATCGACGGCCACGCCGTATGGTTCGGTGCTCGTGGCAAACGGCGACCCAGCCACCGGTTTGAGTGCGCCGCTCGTCGCGTTGATGGTGTAAGCGGAGATGCTATCGGAGCTAAAGTTGGCCACGTAGGCGAACTTGCCCGACGGGCCGACCGTCACGAAATAGGGCTGGCTGCCGGCGGCAAACGGTGATCCCTTCACCGGTTTGAGGGCACCGCTGGTCGAGTCGATGCTGTAGGCCCAAACGTTATCGGAGCCATTGTTAGCAACGTAAGCGAACTTACCCTTAGGATCGACCGCAACCCCGTCGGGATAGGTGCCCGTCGTAAAGGGTGAACCAGCCATCGGTTTCAAAGCGCCACTCGCCGCGTCGATGGTATAGCCGGAAACGTTGCCAGAACCATTGTTGGCCACGTAGACGAACTTGCCATTAGGATCCACGGCCCCGAAATACGGTTCGTAACCTGCCGCAAATGGGGATCCCGAGACCGGCTTTAACGCACCGCTTGCCGCATCTATAGCATATGCGGAAACGTTGTTGGAGCCATGGTTTGGCATGTAGGCGAACTTGCCCTTAGGGTCGATTACCAGACCGGTGGGTCCCGTACCCGCCGCAAACGGCGACCCCGTCACCTGCTTGAGCGCGCCATCGCTTGCGCTAATGGCGTACGCAGAAATATCGTTGGAGCCAAAGTTGGCGACATAGGCGAACTCGACCGCCGCGGCGTCGGTGATAACCGCACTTTGCGCCGGCGGTGTCATCTTTCCTGAAGGCCCGTAGGCCGAACAGCCGGCAAAGAGTGCCGCGATTCCTAGCGCAGAAAATGCGCGAACGAAGCGATAACGAGACTGCATGAAAAGCCTGCCTTCTAGCGAGCGGGGATACTTTCACAGCGACGCACTCGAAGCGAGGCGATTCGCCGAACCAGTCGTTGGCCGGCGAACGCGACTATACCTTTAGTTTATCGCGCCCCGCAGCAGACGCTCCCGCGCACCTTCGAGCGCCGCGCGAAGGCGGTGCTGCTCGAACCATCATAGACGCGGGTGCCGGCGAGATACGTGGCGGCAATACGCGTCTCCATGATCGTTTCGGCGGGGGCGGTCATCCAGTCGCGATCCATCACCACAAAATCGGCATACTTCCCCGGCGTAATGGAGCCGAGGAGCTTCTCCTGGAAGTTCGCGTGCGCGGCCCAGATCGTCATCGACTTGAGCGCCTCGTCGCGCGTCATGCGCTGATCGGGATACCAGCCGCCCGGCGGTTCGTTGCGTTCGTTCTGGCGCGAGATCGCGGCGTGGAAGGTGCGCAGCGTGCTCACCGCTTCCACCGGCGCGTCGGTGCCGTTCGCAATGATTACACCCGTATCGAGCAGCGAACGCCACGCGTAGGCTCCGAGCACACGCTCGGGTCCGAGACGCGCCTGCGCCCATGCCATGTCGCTGATCTGGTGTGTCGTCTGCATCGACGGGATGATGCCGAGTGTTGCAAAACGGCCGATGTCTTGCGGGCTGAGCACCTGCGCGTGCTCGATGCGCAGCCGCGGATCGTGTGACGGGACCGATAGCAGCGCCGCCTCGTAGGCGTCGAGAACCATTCGATTTCCACGATCGCCGATCGCGTGCACGCACACCTGAAATCCGGCGCGCAGCGCCTTCTCGGTTACGGTTTGCATGTGGGTTTGCGGCGTCACGACCAAGCCGGTGTTGTGCGGATCGTCGGAGTACGGCGCGAGCAGCGCGGCGCCGCGCGACCCGAGCGCGCCGTCGGCAAACATTTTGACGGCACGAATCCACAGATGCCCGTCGTAGGCGTTCTCGACGATTCCGGACTGCAGATGCTTGCCGATCAGTGTCGCATCGTCCCAGAGCATCGCATAGTTGCGGATCGAGTACTCGCCGGCTTCGATCAACTCGACGTGCGCGGCGAGGCGCGTGTCGTCGGTTCCCGGTTCGGCGACGGTCGTCAGCCCCCAGCGATTGCATTCGGCAATGGCGGCGCGCGCGGCCCGAACGAGCTGTTGATGTGTCGGATCCGGCACTTTGCGGTAAATCAAATCCTGCGCGTTGTCGACGAAGACGCCGGTCGGATCTCCTTGTGCATCGTGCACGATGCGGCCGCCGGCGGGGTCGGACGTTGACTTGCTCACGCCGGCAAGTTGCATCGCTTTCGCATTGGCGAGAACCGCGTGGCCGTCGAGCCGCGAAAGCGCAACAGGGCGATTCGGGACTGCGGCGCTGAGCGGTTCGTGTGTCGGGAACGCCCTCCCCGGCCACAGGTTTTGATCCCAGCCGTCGCCGAGAATCCACGCATCCGGTGAGGTACGCGCGAACGCGGCGGTCTTTGCGACGACGTCGGCGTACGAATGGAGCTTGAACAGATCGACCTCCGCGAGATCGAGGCCAACCCCGGTGAGGTGAAGATGCGCATCGATCAAGCCGGGCAACACCGTGTAACCGGTGAGGTCGAGCACCTGCGTCTGCGGCCCGCGCAGCGCCATCGCGCCATCACGCGAGCCTACGTACGCAAACCTCCCGCCGCGCACGGAGAACGCTTGCGGCGTGGGAAACGCATCGTCGACCGTATGGATCGTCGCGCCCGTGACGATCAGGTCCGCGGGCAACTTACCCGCGTCGCCCGCTCGCGCGACTGCCGGCGCGCCGGCCAACGCGGCGACCGCACTCAGGAACCTACTGCGTTGCATTGTCCTCGCCAAACCTCCGATTCGGGCGGTTCGTGAAACAGCCGGGGCCGCCCCGGGTACTATGGCATCATGAGGCTTATGCGTTTGTTCCTGGTGGCGAAGAAGGCCGTGCTCCGAACCGTACCGCTGGTGCGTGACGCTCGCGTCCCGGTGTCGCTCAAGCTGATCGCGGCAGTGCTCGCGCTACTCGTCATCTCACCGATCGACGTCTTTAGCGATATACCGGTTCTCGGCGTTCTCGATGATGCGGCCTTGCTGACGCTACTCTGCGTCTGGTTCGTCAGCCAGGCGTCGAAACACGTGGAACCCGTCCCGGTGCGGCGCCGCCCGGGAAGCAAGCTCGCCGTTCGGTAATCGGGCGCGCCGGGCGGTCCCAGCGTTGACAAGGCCCCTTAAGGCCCGCTACCGTGTTGAATGACACCGCGGCGCCATCGTCTATCGGTTAGGACATCGCCCTTTCAAGGCGGAAAGACGGGTTCGATTCCCGTTGGCGCTACCAGAACCGGTCTTATTTTGTCGAAATTCTTTCGTGGCTGCCGTTCGGTTGCCGCGCCGGTAAAACGGCGGCGTTTTACACGCAAGATGAAAGGATTGAGTCCACGCGGTTCACACGGTTCTTTTAGTCCGAGCGTGACCGGGTAGAAGCCACTCTAGAGCGCCGACGCGCCAGCTTAACCCCGCGCTTCTTTCAAGAACTCGCGCATGTACGCAAGCGCCTGACCGGCCAGTTCAACATTTTCCGGTTCGTTGAGGAATGCACACACGTCGCGAGGGCCGCGGCCGTCGACCTCGCGGTAATCACGCTCCAGAAAGCCCAGCGCGCGCGTGATGGTCTCGTTCGGGCAGAGCGCGCGCACGGCGGCTCCGAGAGCACCCGCGCCCTTCGAGTCGTGCAGCAGGACGTAATGCATATCGTAGGCGTCCTTGGGCTTCATACGTCCGGCTAATGCCAAGCCTTTGAGTACCATGAAGACTTCCGGAGAACAGACCGGAACCGTGCGCTCAACGTTTCGGTCCTCAAGGTCGCGCCCGACAAGCGTAACCGGCACACGATGCTGCAACGCGAGCTCCAGGCCGGCCATCGTCATCGCGGCAAGTTCAGCGGTCAGCTGCTGCTGGCGGCCACCCTCCGTATCCGGAGGAACCGGCGGCATCACAAAATCGACCAAACCGCCCTGCTCAGATCGCCACCGCTGACGAACCAGATTGCCCCTGTCGTTCACGTCAGGGCGAAACCCGCTACGCCGCAGGCGCTCGGCAACGTTTTCGTAGCGCTCGCGGTCGAGAATCACCAGATCGAGCGCAAGATCAACATCGGCCGTCCCGGCGCTCACCGTACTCCCAAACCGGTCGGACGTTCTGGTAGAGTAGAACGGGCACCAAGCCACCAACGATAACGGCGTCCTTTTCCATCGCATCGCCGAGCGCTTGCGCGATCGTCAAACAGGTACGTTTGACTAAGAGCAATCCATCGGACGTATATTCGTTGATGCTGCGGCCTGTTATTTCCACTGCTGCACCACGTAACGACGCATTTCTTCGGCTGCCTCTTCCGAACGCTCACCCGTGTTGGTCAGATCCAAGTACGTCAGAATAGGAATTGCGAGCCGCAAATGAGCCTGGTTGGACGACAGATGCGAACGTTCGGGAAGTTTCCGTAGAGTGCCACGTTTCTTCCGCGTTGTTCCAAGCCAATATTCAATGCCGACAAACGTCGTCTGAAAGCAAGCCCTCCCGTAGACGTCGATGCGTCGAAACGCGCCAAAGCTCTGTAACGGGCGGCTGCGGCTAAGGCCGGTAAAAGCGTGATCATGTGGTGTATTCGCGAGCACGTCCTCCACCTTTCGCATCGCCTCGGCGCCGCTATGTGCAGCCACAAGCCCGTACGCCTTAATCGGTGGCCGTTTGTAACGCTCACGCCAGGCATCGAGCAACCCGCCGGTCGCTCACTGGCCGCTCGCGCGGCACCCGCTTGACTTCTTTGATATATCCACCCACGAGCAGAGCGTCGACGATCTTACTTATGTAGCCCTTATCGAGATCGGTCGCCGTTTCGATTTGCGTCCGTTTCCACGGACCGTTCGGCTCTAAAAGCATCGCGTGAACTACACGGGAAGCCATTGGGCCAAACGGATTGACGGCGGAGGACGGAACTGGGGTTCGACGACATCGTCTTTACCGCGAACGTAAATCCGAAAAGCATCGGTATCGATGGTTGCGTTACCGCGCAAATCAATCCAGTTCACCCCTTCTCGTTGGCAAATCTCCGCACCAGTTTCGCCCATGAAGGGAATCACTAAAAGGGGCGCCGCATCGGGAATCCGTTTGCGTGCTTCTTTTAACTGCACGACTGCGCGGGCGACACTGGCGCTCCGAGCGTTCGACTTCACTTCGACGATAAAGCGCTGGCCGTTGACGTGGAAAACGGCGTCGGCACCGCGGGGCGCAAGTTGGCGGACCCGTCGCCGAGTGTAGCGCTCTAAGGCCCGCTTGGCGGCTGATAGTGCAACAGTCGAATCCCGCATAGGTTGAAAGGATAGCACAAGTCGAAGGGTTCTTCAACTTGGCATTTTTATTCAACTAGGCTTCCTGGGGTGCCAACGGCCCAGGCACAAACGCCGTCACTCCACCCGACCCGTTCTAGCAGCGAGCTGGCCGCAGGCAATCGCGGCGATTGAATCTCAAATCACCGGAGTGCGCCGGGCCTAAACCAGATCGGTCCGCTCGGCGCTCGCCTATCCTGGCAACGCCGCGCCAAAACGCTGCCCCCGATTACCTTGACCTCGCGCTCAAACACGTTACCTTCGGCCCGAAGCCGCGCGGGAAGCTCAGCGCATCCGAACACATTCGCACCAGTGCACGATCCGAACTCTTCCCAGTGGATCGGCATACACACCGTCATACCCTGGACGCGCAGACTGTAGGGAACGGCGCTGTAGTGGCCTGAGGCGTTGCTCGACACATGAAGATGAACCCGGCCGTCATGGTGGGTATTGAACGCGTTCGAAACCAGGTCGGGGTGCAGCTCCTCAGCTCGCCTGCACAGCTGGTGCAGCCCTCTGCGCAGCACATCGGCCAGCGGCGCGTCGGCCAGCGGCATCCACAATGCGATTCCCGCCCCACCGTCCAATAGCGGCACCGCTTCGAGCTTCGCCTCGTTAAAAAGCAGCGAGCGCATCGCCAGCGCCGCAAGCTTGACTCGTTCAAACCCCACCCCGGGCGGCGCCTCAAGCAGTATGCGCCCGAATCGCAGGCGGTCGGTGTCGAGCAGCGTCGGCGCCCACGTGTAGAACTCGACCGCGTATTCCGCGTGGATGAGCCATAGGAGCTTGTCCGCTGTCAGCGGCACCGTTGTCACGTGAAAGACGCCGTCTTCGTCGAGGCCGTTGGGATAGTGGCGAAACACGATCGGGGTCTGTGCGAACGACGCCTCGATCAGCGGGGCCGCCGACTGATAATACTCCAGCACCCGCGACATCAGCGCCGCAGGAGGCCCGGGCGCGCCGGCGCCTTAAGAACCGCTGGAAATGGACGGCCAACTGATGTCCGCGCCTAGCCCGATGCTCGACGCGGCGTTTTCGATTCTCGCCGACGGCAAGCCGCGCTCGGCGGAAGAGATCTTCGCCGAAGGGGTCAAACGCGGCCTCTTCGACCCGGCGCATCAGACGCGTAAGTATATCTACACCGCACTCTCGCAGTACATCCAACGAACGCTCGGGCGCGGCAACAAACCCCTTTTCGTGGAAGACCCCGACCGCCGCTTCCGTCTCAATCGCCCGGTCGACGACTGGCCCGACATCGACACAACCGGCCTGCCACCACTCGCGGTTCCTGCCGCTCCGCCGGCTGAAGCCGTTCCTGCGATCAACGCCCTACAGCAAGCGGCTTCGGGTTCGGACCGATGCGTTTGAGCGCGCAGTCTGCGGGATGTTCGAACTCTTCGGCTTTGCTACCGTACACGTCGGCGGTAACGACGCGCCCGATGGCTATGCCGATGCGCTGCTCGGCGAGCTGACCTATCGCGTGATGCTCGAATGCAAACTGTCGAGCGCCGACCACATTACCCACTCGTATTCTGTCTCCGAAGCCGCAAAGTATCGCGATACGTATCACGCCGCCTTCTGCGCCCTGGTCGCCCCGACGTTCAATGCCGAGCTCGCCTTCGTCTCGGAGCTGCGTACCCACGGCGTCGCGGCTTGGACGACCGACGACCTCGTTCGAGCGGCCACGCTCCGCCTGGACTGCTCGAAGATGCGCGACCTCTTCTCAGCAGGCTATGCCGCCGATCTGCTCGGCGACCTCAGTTGGGCGCAGATCCACGGGCCGGCAAAACGGCTACGCGTGGTGGCGTCGCTGCTCGTCGAAATCGGCCTCGCGCAGCAGCGCATGGCTCACACTCTCGGCGACACTGCGTCACTGCCACGGCTCACCGCAGACGTCGCACTGAGTTTGATCGACGATCGTCTCACCACGGCCGGCAGCACCCACGGCGTAACGCGGCAAGAGGTCGAGGCCGCTTTCACGTGGCTTACGAGTCCCTACGTCGATCGCGCGATCTGGGCAGACAATGATCGCACCGTGATCGTCGTGCGGCCCTCAACACGCTGAAGCGCCATACCCAGGGCCTTGCCGGCAACGACCCCGACCGGCAATTCCTCTAGGCACGCTGTAGCGCCGGACGGCGGCTTTCGCGGGACATGTGCGACCTCCGAGGGCGCGGGACCGACGGCGGATGCAGCGGCAACGCGGGAGAATCGGATGGCGAACAGCGAGAAGTTAGTTCGATGCGCTCAGTGCGGTCGGGGACTCGAAGAACTCTTTGTCTACTTCTCGCTTTCCCTGCCCGGGCTGCGGCTGCGCCCGCGTTAACTGCTGAGAAGCTTTTTGAGGAACCCTGAACCTGCGCGGTGGTTTCACGGCCGAAGATTTTGCGGCGGTTTTAGCCAGGCGAAGGGGCGCCTTGCTCAGTACGTTGATGTCGCTGAGACTTGGCGCAAAGTTCCGCGTTTGGACGTTTGGACCACGCCGAGCTCGAAACTGGAACAGAGAGGCTGACTCATATGCTGATCTCATCAGTGACAAGGCACGTGAAGTGGTTCACGAATGCCAGGAACAACTAACCGAGCATAAGTGTCACGGTTCGGCCAGGCAGAGCGAGTGATAGTCCCGACAGGCCCGTGGCGCCAGGCCCTTACCCTCCGTTTGTTCACGCGTCATTGCCCTGAGACCGGTCGCGTCGCGAGCTAGATCTCGGTTACGATCTGCTCCGTTCCACCCGGTTCCAGTCTTACGTGCGGGTATTTGAGCTTAAAAATTATCATGGGGGGCGCATTTTGTACCAAGGCTTTACGTTTTCCCGTTGACTACGACAACGCACGGTTTGAGCGCGGCGCCGCTCGGATAGCGAGGGGCCTGTCATCAGGAGCGGATATAACCGATGGCCTTATTGATCGCGTTGCTATATGTCCGTAAAAAGTGTGCTTTGCCATCGTCTACCTGGTAGTAACCAGGCCGGGCCTCTTGTAATTGCTTGACAAAATGAAGCTGGCCATAGAATCGCACGACCCACTCGGCAAAGTCGGATTTAAGAATCCCAATCTTCTTAAGGTGAGTATCGTAAAGCCGCGTGTCAAACGGCACGAGTGGAAGTTCGCGTGATTGAGGCTTGTCGATCCATCGAAGGTGCCCTTCAAGCACTTCTTTCAGGCGATTGATTTCGCTGCCAAGTGCGTTTGTAACCGTGCTTCTCTCCCAGTTTCGCTGTGCGTCGAAGTAGTAGTACCCAAGCCCCGCAGGCACAGCGACGGCAGCGATAGCGATAAGGACGGACCAAACTCCCTGCTGGACTTCCATTTTGCACTCCTTGAGAAATCGGCGCCTCTCTACGACGAACTTACACTACAGAGGATCCCCACCTGTCAACGGCGGCTCGCGTTTGGGTGAAGCCTGTACTTTCCAATCCGGCTTGGCGGCGCTCGCGAGAAACTGAACCTTTGCGCTCGTGAATCTTGAACCCCGTCCCTCATGCTTTGCGCCCCTTCGCCGAGCTTCCTTGGCGGCTCCAAAGGCGGTGGCTCGCGCCGCTAAACTCGAAGATTGAACCATGGATGCACTCTAGCACGGCGCAACGTTATCCATCCACAGCCCTGTGACAACTTTATTCTGTCTGCTTCTTCGGTCCCAGCGACATGTAGTGCTCCCCAAGCTCAAAGATTATCATGCCGTCCGTGCAGCGAAGACGGTTTAGTTGAAACAATCTTCCGTCGTCGCGCCCAAACCACAGTATTAGATTGTCCATCAAAACGTAAAGAAGTGGTATCA
>CAWGMX010000012.1:0-37394 GCA_963823795.1 Vulcanimicrobiota bacterium
ACGCGACGCGTTACGATCCCGCCTCCGGTTTGGCGTTTGCCTCCAACGGTCGCGACGCCACGCTGACGGTCGTGCACAAGAACACCTTGCCGACATCCACTTTACCCTGGCGCAAAACGGCGGCGACAGTCCGAGGCGCACGTACGATGGAACTCGACCCGGCAGACCGGCGACATCTTTCTCGTGACCGCGAAGCTGATCGAAAACCCGCATCCGACGTCGCCCCGCGATCGCTATACCGCGGTGCCCGGCTCGTTCGAGCTGCTCGTCTTCAAAAGGTCGGGCGATTAGGTAACGAGCTTACGATGACTCAAGCGCTGCCGCCCGGCATCTACCGCTACGTCCAAACCGATTACGGCGGCGTAACCCGAACGAACCCGAATTACTGTCACGCGCCGGGGCCACGAGATCATCATCTCCGACACGACCGTTGGCTCGCTCTCCGGCGACGCCTTTTCGTGCAGCGACGAGATGACGCTTGCCCCCACTCTGGAGCCACGCCGTTACGGCGGACGCATTCGCGTGCGTGACCGGACCTCGACGGCCAGCGTCAGGTTCGGCACCACCGCTGCCGTCTTGGTCGGCACCGCGACCCACGGCCGCCCGCGAACGTTCGAGCCGCTACCGAGGACGCACCATCTCGTCGTGATCGCGCCGCCGCTCTTCGGCGGTCTGTTCGTCTGCCGGCGCAACTCAATGTTCGGCGTGCTTCAGCCGTTACGGCGGTGCGGCCCAGCTTCGGAGACGCGCAAATCCTTGCGACGTCGCCGCGGACATCTCCCCCGCGGCCGCGCGCGGCATCCCAACGCGCGACCGCGCCCTCACGATTACCGGCCCCGACGCCGCCACCATCTGGTACGACCCGACCACGTACGTGATTGACGAGGCCCTCGTCCCAGCGCACCACGTCGTGATCGCGCGGCAATTCGATTTCGTGTGAACTGCCGCGAAGTTACGCACCACGGCGGCCTCCTAACTGCGCAAGATAACGCCCGTGCAATAGTGCGCATCGGAAGGATCATCCGCACAAACGGCTCCTCGTGAAGAGTTTCGAAGCCGAACGTTGCGTAAAAGCTCTGCGCATCACGGTTGTATGGATCCGTGACGATCGCAACCCCACCGATTTCCGCAGCGACGCTCAAAGAGCAAATCAGAGTCCTTGAGCAGCAACTTTCCAAGCCCCTTCCCTTGAAAGTGCGTTGCGATCCCCAGTTGCGTCAGCAGAATCATCGGAATCTCCTTGAGCGCGTGAACTTTGAGAGCGCGAGCGGTCCTGTCGTCGAGTTCTTCGTCGCTGTAACTGTGCTGCGCAAGGGTGTAGAAACCCAAGATCGGCACGGCATCATCGGTACGCACAAGAACAAACGTTGAGGACTTGAAGTATTTCGCGGCCGCAGCGGCGGTCGATTTGAGATACGCATTCACGTGCTCGTTACCGCAAGAGAAGCTCCCGCGGTCGTGCAGCTTAGGATCGAGCGGCACGATCCGGAGCCTTATCACTCAGTCGTCGACCGCGAATCCCGCGGGAGCCTCGGATGCCATTAGCGCGATGAGTCCCCTCGTCGGCTCGGGCGGGCTAAGCAGAAGCTCGTAAAAGCGCCGGCGCATCGGGTCGGTCATCAGCGAGATGCCATGGTCTTCGATGGCTGCACGTGCTGCTCGCAGTGCCGCGTCGGCTACGAAGCGGGTCAAGTCGCCCCCGGTCTCCAAGGCGGCAGCACGAGCGATGAACTCCTTTTGCATCGCCGTAACGCGCAGCGAGATGCGGCCGCTCCGGCGATGTAAGGTCGCGGGCATGTTATGCCTCCTTCCCGGCGAGCATACTTCTTGGCAAGACTGTATGTCAAGTGACTGACAAGATGAGGGCCATACAGTTGGCATTCAGCCGCGCTATTTTACGCGGATGAAGTCACCCCGGCGCTCCGAAGTAGGCTGACCCATGGAAGTCATCGGCGGCCGCCGAATCTATTCGGCGTCCGACCTCGACAATTTTCTCGAATGCCTGCATCTCACGGAGCTGGCGCAGGCGCGTGGCCTAGGTGACTTCAACGCCCCCCAGCGCGCGATGGTTCCGGCCTCGTTCAGCGCAAGGGGGAGGAACACGAACAGCGCTACCTCCAGACTCTCAGGCAGTCGGGCCACGATGTCTGCGAACTGCCTGCGCGAGTATCGAGCGCAGCCTCGAAGGGTTCCCGGAGGCCGAAGCGCGACCCGCGCCGCCATGGAACGAGGGCATGACTACATTTATCAGGCGTCGTTTTTCGACGGGGCGTTTCAAGGGCGCGCCGATTTTCTCGACGCCGCATCGACGATTCCGCGCGCCCCGCGGCTATAGCTAGAGGTCCTCGACACCAAGCTTGCCCGGTTGACGAAAGCCTATTTCCTTATTCAACTCTGTGCCTATAGCGAGCATGTCTCCCGCCTGCAAAATGGCTTAATGCCCGAACGCATGGCTCGTCGGGCTCGGCAGCGGCGAGGAAGCGCGGTTCATATTGCGGGATTATTTCGCCTACTGCCGCGTCTTCGCCAGACTTTTTCGAAAAGAGTCAGGCTCCCTCAAGCCTATCCCTTCGAGTGCGGTCACTGCGCCGTCTGCGATTGGGACGAGACCTGCAAGAAGCAACGACGCGAGGACGATCACCTGTCGCTCGTTGCCTGGATGCGGCGCGACCAAATCGCTAAGCTAACGCACGCCGGCATCTCGACCATCGAGTTGCTCGGGCGAACGAAGGGCGCCACCGAAGTCAAGGGCTCAGTCCAAAGACGTTTCCGAATCTCAAACAGCAGGCACGGCTACAGCTCATGCAGCGCGACTCGATCGACGCGGGAGACGTTGAACCGGATTGCCACCACCACGAACTACTGCCGAAGCGATCCGAAGCGCGGGCTCGCTTGCTTCCCGAGCCGGACGAGGCGACATCTATTTCGACATGGAGGGCGATCCATACTACGCTCCGGAGACCGGTCTAGAGTATCTCTTCGGCGTTTACACGCCGGCGGAAGAACGTTATCAGGCCGTATTGGGCTCATTCGCTCGCCGAAGAAGAGCGCGCGGTCGTCGAGCTCTTAACGTTTTTGATCGAGCGGCGCCGGCGATTTCCCAATATGCACGTCTACCATTATGCCGGCTACGAAAAGACCAAGCTCGGCCACCTCACGACCCGCTATAAAGTGCTCGTCGACGAATTCGACGATCTGCTGCGTGCCGGCGTGCTCGTCGACCTGTACACCGTCGTCCGCCAAGGCATGCGGATCTCGCAAGAAAGCTATTCGATCAAAAAGCTCGAGCCGTTCTACGGCTTCGGCGCAAGGCCGATCTAAAGCGCGGCGACGATTCCATTCTGCTCTTCGAAGAGTGGCTCGACTCAAAAGACGATGCGATCCTCGAAGAAATCCGTGAGTACAACGACGAGGACTGCCGCTCCACCTATCATCTGCACCGCTGGCTGCTCGACCGCCGCGCGCAGCTGGTGCAGGAACAGAAGGTCGATCTTCCTTGGTTTGAGGTCGCCCCGCCGCGGCCGCAAAGGAAGAAAAGCAGCGCGAAAACGACATGGCTGCGGCGCTGCGTTTGCAAGTCCTCGACGGCATGACGGCGCCCGCCGATCTGGCCGCCTTGAGCGCCCTCTCCGATGAAGAGCGGCTGCGCTGGTACGTGGCCAACGTCGTCGACTACCATCGCAGCGAGGCGAAACCGGCTTGGTGGGAGTACTTTTCCCGCTGCGCCAATGCCGATACGCTCGCCGAGTCGGATAACAAGTGCATCGGCGATCTCACGTTCGAACCGACATCGCTCCCTATCAACGGCCGAAGGAGCGAAACTTCGTCTACACCTACGCGTTTCCGGAGCAGCAGCATAGCCTCGAGGCCGGCGACGACGTTCACGATCCCGCCACGCAAAGCTCGGTAGGCGAGCTGGTTTCGGTCGACGACGAAAACCTCACGGTCGAAATCAAGCGTTCGCCGAAGCTCGATCACGCCGCCTTACGCGCCCTCGTGCCCAAGCCGTTTACGAGCGGGGCGCAGCAGAAAGCCCTGATCGACGTTGCCCAGCGATACCTCGACGGCAGATTGGCAACGGACTATCCGGCGATCGTCGATATGGTGCTCGACGGCCTCCCGCGCTTGGCGGGCCGTTCCGCCGGCACGCGCATTCAGCCCGACAAGGTCGACGGCGCGTCGCTCGCCGCGACGATCTCGTCGCTCGATCGCAGCTATCTCGTCGTGCAGGGGCCTCCGGGCACCGGTAAGAGCACGACCGGAGGAGCGGCCATCGTCGAGTTGCTCAAAGCCGGAAAGCGCGTCGCCGTTCTCGCGCGCAGCCACAAGGCGGCGCACAATCTCGTCGCGGCCGTAGAGTCCGCGGCCCACGACTGCGGCTACCGTTTTAAAGGCGCGCATAAGTACACCAACGATAAGGACCGGTACGAGTCGCGACTCGGCGCCGGCACGTACATAGCAAACGAGCCGAACGCGGAGGGCGCGCTCGCGGCCGGCTACCGGCATCGTTTCGGGAACGCCGTTTTTCTTTGCGCTCGAAGGAGCGGCCAACGCATTCGACGTGCTCGTCGTCGACGAGGCGGGGCAGCTTTCGATCGCCGATGCGATCGCCTGCGCTCGTGCGGCGCCCAACATCGTCTTACTCGGCGACCCGTTGCAGCTCGCGCAGGTTTCCCAAGGTAAACATCCGCCGGGCATGGGGCGCTCCATCCTCGAGCATCTCTTGGGCGAGCACGCGACCGTCCCCGAGAACCGCGGCATCTTCTTGCCGACAGTCGTGGCGCATGCACCCGACGATCTGCGGCTTCATCTCCGACGCCGTGTACGACGGACGCTTGCGCGCCGCGGACGGCAACGAGGTCAACGCCGTAATCACGCCCGGCGGCGCCGCCCAAGGACTGCGCTGGATTCCGGTCGAGCACGAGCACAACGGGCGCGCGTCCGAAGAGGAGGCCGACGCGGTCGTCCGCGAGGTTCGAAGCCCTCATAGCCGCTCAGTACCGTACGCGTACCGACCCATTGCAGCCGATCGCGGAAAAGCACATTCTTGTCGTGTCGCCGTATAACGCCCAGCGCGTGCTGATTCGCCGCCGTCTGAGGGAGGCGGGATATCACAGCATCGAGGTCGGAACCGTCGACAAGTCTCAGGGCCTTCAGGCTCCGGTCGTGATCTACTCGATGGCGACCTCGAGCGGCGAAACCCTCCCGCGCGATATGCAGTTCCTCTTTGAGAAAAATCGTTTCAACGTCGCGGTCTCGCGAGCGCAATGCCTGAGCATACTGGTCTGCTCGCCGCGATTGCTGAGCTGCGCTGCCGCACCCCGGAGCAGATGGCATTAGTGAACCTGCTTTGCGAGTATACACAAAGGGCACGAGTCGCGGGAAAAGCATCTGTGGAGCGGTAGCCACCTCGTTCGACGATTCCGGCAGGCAAGTTTGCGCGGAACATGCAAGCGAGGTGCTCTCGATGATTTCGACGCGCGTCGTCTGCGGGCCGTTCGTTGGTCGCGCGGCCGAACTGGAGCATCTCTCGTTACGGCGCCGCTCGGCGGGCGACGCCCACGGCGGCCTCGTGCTCGTCGGCGGCGAGCCGGGCATCGGAAAATCGCGCCTCGTTCGCCAGTTCCTCGAACGCCTCAATCGCCGAACGTCGCTCGTCGCATCGAGCGCGTGCCGCGAGTTCGCGAAGAAGCCGCTCGGCCCGCTCGTCGACGTCCTCGCGCAGATCGGCAGCGGCTCCGAGATCGGCGGCGCTCGCGACGAAGGCGGAGTTGCTCGACGCAATGGCCGGCGCATTCGAGCGCGCCGCCGCCAAACGCACGACGGTCGTGATTTTGGAAGACCTGCACTGGGCCGACGTCGACCTGGTTCAAACGCTCCTCATCCTGGTGCGCCGCGCCGCAGCGAAACGGCTCCTCTTCGTTGGAACCTATCGCGACAACGAGCTATCGCCCGCGCATCCGCTCTTCAAGTGGTTCGGGCAGCTGTTTCGCGAGCCGGCCGTCTCGGTCGTCACCTTGCCGCGCTTCGAGGCGCCGGAGCTCGATCGCCTGATGTCATTCGCCATCGAGGAGCGCGTGACGCTCTCGATACCGGTGCTGCACGCGGTGCGCGACCGCTCCGACGGCAATCCCCTTTTCGCCGAAGAGCTTCTGCGCAACGCCGTCGATGCGCAACGCGCCGGCCGCACCGATTCCGTCCGAGCGCTACCGCTCTCGCTGCACGCGCTGGTCGCCGATCGTTTGCAACTTCTCTCAAACGACGAACGCGCGGCGCTCCGCGAAGCCTCGCTCTTCGGCCGCAACTTCCACATCGAGCACCTCTGCGAGATCTTCGGCGGTGATCCAACGCACCTCCAGCCGATTCTAGCTCGTCTCTGCGAACTCCAACTGATCGATGCGGTCGACGCCGATCGCGGCGACTATCGCTTCCGCCATGCCTTGACACGCGAGATCGTCTACGGCGAGATACCCGCCGACGTTGCCGGCGGCTTGCACAAGACGATCGCCGAGCATTTGGAGCGATCGCCCAGCGCCGCCGGCGCGCCGGAAATTCTTGGACATCACTTTTGGGAGGCGGGCGTCCCGGCAAAGGCTGCCGGCTACTGCGAGCGCGCGGGCGACGCGGCGATCGCGGTCTTTGCCTACGACGATGCCGCGGCGTTCTACCAGCGCGCCGCCGCCGGGTTTGCCGGTGACCGCGCAGCGAGCGCGCGCGCCTATGCGAGTGCCGCGCGGGCGACGATCTTCGCCGGCGAGCTCGGCGGCGGACTCGATCTCTACGAGCGCGCAGTAGCGCTCGCCTTGGAACTTGGTGACATTGCGGAAGTCGTTAAAAATCGAGTATTGATGGCCGGCCACGTGTTCGATGGCGGAAAGCGGGCCGCGGCAATCGACCTGCTTCGCGCAACGCTCCCGCTCGCGCAGCGCGGCGACTCCTCGCTCCAAGCGCGCTTGCGAACGCGCCTCGCCATGACGCTGGCTCGCGACGGCCGCACCGATGAAGCGTGGAACGCGCTGCAGCCGATCGACGTAACCGATCTCGACCCCACGGCCGCTCCGACGGGCGAATACTATTTGTGTGCGAGCGAGCTGCACGCCCTGCGCGGTGACGTCGAAACGTGGCAAGACTGCTTCGCGAAAGGCGTCGCCATCTATGAAACGCTCGGCCATCCCGGCCCGATCCAAATCTCCCACGCAAACTTCGCCGTTCAGGCGCTCTCGATGGGCGAGATGGAGCTCGCGCGCAAACACTGCCAAACCGCAGACGAGCTCGCGCAAACGCTGCACTTTGAAGACCAGGCCGTCATGCGGGCTCAGGTCGATCTGTACGCCGGAAATCTCGCGGAGGCGCGGCGCATCGTCGCGGCGATGGCGCCGTCGAGGCGTTTCTTGATCCGCGCGATGCTCGCGCAAGTCGCGCTCCCGCTCGCGGTCGCCCTGGGCGACAATGAACTGCTCGACGAGCATTTCGACGAGAGCCTCGTCCTCGACGCGGGATCGAAGCCGTTCACCGCAACGCTCGCCCGCGTAGCGGCGGGGCACGCCCTGGCACTTGCGGCAAAAAGCCGCCGGCGCGAAGCGCGCGCGTTGCTCGAGCGCGTGATCGAATCGCTCGACACGGCGTTCGGTATGGCGCTTCCGGTCTTCGCCGTCGCAACGCTGCTCCCCGATCGCGCGCACGAGCTGCGCCCGCTGCTGCGAGCTGCTGCGCAACCAAAAGGCGACCGCGTGAACAAGGCGCTCCTGGCGCTGCTCGACCCCGCAACTGCACTCGAAGGCGCCGAACGATTCGCGGCGATCGGCTGGCCGCTCTTCGAAGCGCGCTGCTTGGGAATTGCCGGCAAGCGCCAAGCGGCGCTTGCGATTTATCGGCGATGTGGCGCGGCCGCCGACATCCGGCGGCTGGAGTTCGGACCGCCGGGCGGCGAAGAAAGCTCGCCGCTCGGCGTCCTCACAACGCGCGAGCGCGAGCTCGCGTTACAGGTTGCGATGGGGAAACCCAATCGCGCCGTTGCTATGTCGCTCTCGATTGGCGAGAAGGCCGTCGAGAAATACCTGACCTCGATCTATGCAAAGCTCGGCCTGACCTCTCGCGCCCAACTGGCCGCGCTCGTTGCAGCATCGCAGAGCCGATCGGATTAACGCTCACGGGGTAACCTTGACGATTCCGTTCCCGGTGTAGTCGGTGATCCAGAGGGACGAGAGGTTGCCGTTGGGTGCGATATCGGAAGCCGCGTGCGCCGGGATTGCGTATTCGCTAATCTGCCCGCTCGTCGACAGCCGGCCCACATTGCTCGCATTGAGCTCCGTGAACCAAAGGTATCCTCTGGCCTGCGCGATCCCTCCCGGCTCGGCACCGGGCGAAATCCCGCTCGAAAACTCGGTCACGGTGCCGCCCGTCGTGATCCGGCCGACCTGATTGACGGCGTACTCGGTAAACCACAGATTACCGTCGGGCCCTGCGGTGATGTCAGTGAGACCGGCGCCCGACGTGATGCCGTTCGAGTACTCGGTGATGATGCCCGAAGGCGTACAGGAAGCGATTCGGTTGTTGAACGTTTCGGTGAACCACACGTTGCCGTCGGGACCTTCGGCGATGTCGTGCACGCCGATGTCCCCCGGCGAGAGCCCGTTGGTGAACAGCGTCACCGCGCCGCTAGTTGTGATGCGGCCGATCGCATTGGTGCTCGGCGAACGAAACGTAAACCACAGATTTCCATCCGACCCCGCGGTGATGTCGAACGGGCCATAGGCCTCGTTGCCGGTGGAGAACAGTGTGGTTTTACCCTTCGGCGTGATGCGCCCGATCGCGTCGGCGCCGCTTTGCGTGAACCACATGCTCCCGTCAGACCCTTGGACGATGTTGTTCACACCATTGGTCGGAGCGGTGAGCTCGGTGACGACTCCTTGCGCATTGATGACGCCGATCTCGTTTGCACCGGGCTGGGTAAACCACATGCCTCGGCGACCGACCGAAATACCCCGAGGCGTGCTGCTGCCCGTGATTCCCGCAAAATATTCGATGCTGTGCGGTCCCTTGCCCGCGGCGGGCGGGGCTTGCCATCGTCCGGCCGGCGTCTGCGGGCCGCCGGGAAGCGTCGAGCTCGTCGTGCCGCTGCAAGCGACGACCGCGCTCGCCACGAGCAACCCGGCGGTAAACGTGAACGAGAACTGGCGCGCGTGATGAATCATAATCCCTCCTATCCGCGTCATCGTACGCCGCCACGCACCGAAACCGTAGTAGGGGAACCCCCCCAAAGTTGGGACATAGCAAGGCCGGGATTGTAGTTCCCGGCCTCTGGAAAAAAGCGCGTTTCGCCGCTGGTGGCTGACCCTACCCGAAGGTGCTAGCGCGGAGGGTTATGCGATTTTGGCGCTGCATGTTCGTGGTGCGGTTGCTCCGCCACCGGCTGCGCGTGAACGCCGCCCTTGCCGCCGTTGTAGCTGACGTGGTTGTAGTCGTTGTGGTAGACGGTTTTGTCCACGTAGGTATTGTGGATCGCCGTCCGGTTGACGTTGCTCACGGCCGTGTTGTAGTGGAAGGCATTTCCGTACCATCTGCCGCCGGCGTAGCCGGTGCCGTAGTATCCGTGCCCATAGTTAATGCCGCCGTAGAATCCTACCGAGCGGCCCCAGTAGCCCCCGTGCCAATAGTAGGCGTTCGACCTATAGCCCCAGTAGCCGGGTGTGTAAAGCTGTCCTGCTGCGGGCGCGACGATCCACGATCCCGCTACCCAGCGATAGCGGCCGGATCCGTATGCCCAATAAGCTGGAGTCCATATCGAGTTTGGCTGTAACTGGGAGGTTGCGTGTAAACCCGCATCGCCGGAGGCGCGAGCGCGATGCCGATACCGACCGCGACCTGTGCCGGCGACGGCATCGGCGCGGCGATAAACGCGGCAAAGACGAAAGCTGCAACTGCAGTTCGTATTAAGTGTGATTTTGTCATACTCTCTCTATTCGCCATCGGCTGAAAAAAGCCGGTGGCAACTTCTTGCGCGCATTCGTTCGGTGAAAACGCGCCCACAGGTTATTTGTTGGGATTTATGCCACAAAAGCTGCGCTTTACGAGTGCGACGCCGCACCGCTAAAGATTTCAGATCACCTGCATTGCCTTCGATAAAGTAAGAACGGCAACCTTATTCAATCGCTTGCGTTTACGCAGCGTAGGAAAAGAAACTCAATTGAAAGTTGAAATTTAATGAAGGACCTAACCAAAACCACGCCGCGTAGTTCGAGCGACATGATGCTCGGTATGGTGCAGCTTGCCCGCGTGATCGACAAGGCTAAAGCCGCAACGCACGGTACCATCGGCGAATATAAATACGATTGCCCGATGGATCGGAGCCTCTTCGAGTACCTCGGCATCGACCCGAAGGCCTTCCTCGAAATGGTGAACAATGCGAAGAGCGACTACGATATCGAAGCGTACGCGAAGACCTTCGTTTCGAGGAAAGACCCGCGCAACATCGAGGCGTTCAACAAGAAGTTCCTCTCGGAGGTTCCGACCGGAGAATCGTTGACGCATTTCGAGGAGCTGCGCAGTAAGATCGCTCCGAGCCGGACCGACGTGGTGTCGTGGCCGGATCTGCTCGATCTCGAAGAAGGTCGCACGGTTCCCCATCGCGAGTTGGCGCACGCCTAGCAAAATCTAGAGCCGTAGCAAGCTTTAGAAAGGAGCGCGAGGCAGAATCGCGCTCCTTTTTTAATTGCTCGAGCGCACCGATTGGTAGTCGCGCAGGCGTTGAAACGCTAAATCGGAACCCCCCGGTCCGTGACCGTTTGGCTGACGCTCTTTCTGCTGGGTTGTTACCACGGCCTCAACCCCGGCATGGGTTGGCTTTTCGCCGTCGCGCTGGGCTATCAGGACCGCAGCACGCTGGCCGTCGTGCGCGCGATCGTGCCGCTCACGCTGGGACACGTTATTTCGGTCGCAATCGTCGTGCTCGTCGCAACCTTCGCCGCGATTCAACTTCCGCACAGGGCGCTGCACGTCGCTGCTGCGGCGATCCTGATCGGGTTTGGCATCTACCGGCTCGTACGCGCGCGGCACATTCGCTGGGTGGGGATGCGCGTCGGCTTCTGGGGCCTGACGCTCTGGGCGTTTCTGATGTCGAGCGCGCACGGGGCCGGGCTGATGCTGCTGCCGATGGTGATGCCGATGTCCGTCGCTGGCGGCGTCCGCGGGGCCTTCGTCACCGGCTGGCTGATGGTCGGCATGCACACCTTGGGCTACGTGCTCACCGTGGCGGCAGTCGCGCTGCTCGTCTATACGAAGATCGGCGTGCGATTTCTGCGCACGGCCTGGCTGAACGTGGACGCCGTCTGGGCCGGCGCCTTAATCCTCACCGGCCTCATTGCTTTCTTCACCTAAAAGCCTGAGAATAAGGGCCCAAGCCTAACATGAGGGAGCACCGCCGCCATGCTGCTGAAGCCCGACCCGACCTTTTACGCCTCTCCTAAGGACGCGATCAACGCGCCGCCCGAGACGCTCGCCTACGTCGCGCTTTTGAGCGCAAGCGGCAACGGCGTGCCCGACCGCATCGGGGTGATCGATACCGATTCCACCTCGCCGCGCTATGCAAGCGAAATCGGCGGCGTGACGTTGTCGACTACCGGAGACGAACTGCATCACTTCGGCTGGAATGCGTGCAGCGCCGCGCTCTGTCCGTTCGCACCGCATCCGCACGTCGAACGGCGTTACCTCATCGTGCCGGGACTGCGCTCGTCGCGCATCCACATCATCGATACGAAACCCGATCCCGCGCAGCCGCGCATCGTCCGCGTAATCGAGCCCGAGGAGATCGTCAAGCGCACCGGCTACACGCGCCCGCACACCGTGCATTGCGGCCCCGATGCGATCTACATCAGCGCACTGGGCAACGCCGACGGCGACGGCCCCGGCGGCATCTTCATGATGGACTGCGACACGTTCGACATCATCGGCCCGTGGGAGAAAGATCGCGGCCCGCAATACTTCGCGTACGATTTCTGGTGGCACCTCACGCACGACGTGTTGATCAGCAGCGAATGGGGCACGCCGAAGATGCTCGAGGGCGGCCTCAATCCGGAGATGCTGCTCGCCGGCAAGTACGGGCACCACCTGCATTTTTGGGATCTCAAGAGCCGCAAGCACAAGCAGAGCATCGATCTCGGCGCCGAGCAGCAGATGGTGCTCGAACTGCGCCCGTCGCACGATCCCGCCAACGAGTGGGGATTCGCCGGCGTCGTCATCTCGCTGAAAGATCTGTCGAGCTCGATCTGGCTCTGGCATCGCAAAAACGGCGAGTGGACGGCGACGAAGGTGATCGAGATTCCGGCCGAGCCGGCCGACCCGTCGTTGCTGCCGGATCTGCTCAAGGGTTTTGCGGCGGTTCCGCCGTTGCTTTCAGGATATCGATCTCTCCGTCGACGATCGCTATCTCTACGCTTCGTGCTGGGGAACCGGCGAGATGCGGCAGTACGACGTGAGCGACCCCTTCAATCCAAAGTTCGTGGGCTCGGTGCGGATCGGCGGAATCGCGAAGCGCACGCCGCATCCGGCTAATCCCGGCAAAGCGCTTGCGGGCGGCCCGCAGATGGTCGAGATCAGCCGCGACGGGAAGCGCGTCTATTTCACCAACTCGCTCTACCGCGCGTGGGACGATCAGTTCTATCCCGACGGCGTCGGCAGTTGGATGGTTAAGCTCGACGTCGCCGGCGACGGCAAGATTGTGTTCGACGAGAAGTTCTTTGTGGAGTTCGATCCGTCGCACCGCGTGCATCAGGTGCGCCTGCAAGGCGGCGACGCCTCGTCCGACTCCTACTGCTTCTCGTAAGGGTTAGGTGAGGCTGTTTGCGGTGTCGAGATGGCGTGGCATCGAGGTCACGATCACCCGGCCGTTCGCATCGTCGTACACGAAGTAGACGCAGACCGTTCGCCCGGTGAAGTTCTTTGCGCGCTCGCGAATGTGCTGGTGATCTTCGGCCGCGTAGCGGACGCTTTCGAAGCTGCACTCGTACTCGTCGCCGACGAGGCCGGCGCCGATCTCGGTCAACGCCTTGCCGGCTTTGAAGCGCTTCGTTCGCTCGACGTAGCGTTCGCGCGCGCCCGCCACGCCGCGCTTCATTGCGACGTAGTCGGTGCCGAGAATATCGAGGATGTCGAAGAGCGCGTCGACGTCTTGCGGATTGCCGTCCCGCAACCGGTCGCGCACGCGCTGGTGCAGCACGAGCTTCCCGCCGTATTGCGCGCTTAACCATGGCTGCAGCGCTTCGAAGTCATCCCATGAGGGGCGCGGCACCGGCTCGGCAGCCGCGACGCTCGCGGGCTCGCCGTCGCCGGGGTAAACGCGCGCTAAGCGGGCGCGGATGCCGTCGTATTCGGACCCAAGCTGCTCGATCTCATCGTGCAAGCGGTCGTTTTCGAGCAACGCCTCGCGGACAGCAGTCATGCGCTCGAACACCGCGCGGAGGAGATCGCGATGGGCCGGCGAGAGTTCCTCGAGTGAAAAACCCAACCCGCTCTGTCGAACCCGTTCGTTCTCGCTTTCGAGCGCTTCGACGCGCGCGTTGAGCTCGACGACCTCGCGCCAGTAGCCCTCGGCTTCCTTGCGCGCAGCAGCCGCCTCCTGGCGCGCACGCAGCAGCTCATCCTCGGCATCGCTACCCGAGACCGCCGGCTCGGGCGGCGCTTCTTGTGCCGGCGCCGTCGTAACCTCGGGGGCCACAGGACGCAGCGCCGCCTCCTGCGCACGCAACGACGGCGGCGTCATTAGCGGTTCGGATTCGAAGAACGCGGTGAGATCGGCGAGCACGCCGCGGCGCACCGTGCTTTCCGCTTTGCGCTCGCGCGCGAGCATCTGCAGCGTCGCTTGGAGGAAGAGCGGAGCGGCTTCCGCATCCGACGCAAACGTCACGCCCGCCGGATAGATTTTCACCGCACCTTGATACGCGGAACGCTGGGTGCCATAGCGCCGGCTGATCTCCCACGAGGTCTCTTCGTCGAGCTCGAAGACGTGCGCTAGCCCCGCTAGCTCGCCGGCAACGACGTGCGCCTCGAGTGCCCGAGGCTGGCTCGCGAGGATTACTGGCAGGCGGCGCTCCGGCGCGTCGATCAATCGAATCAGGCGCGGCACGTCGCGTGGGAGAACTACCGGCGCGCCCTTGGTCATCGGCTCGACGTCGAACAGCCCGGGATCGGCACAGAGAATTCCCGTGAGACGCGACGGATAGGGTTCGATCGGGCGGGCGTTGCTCGGGTGTTCGGCGCGCAGCCGCAAGTTGCAGACCGCGCGATCGCCCTTCTCTTCGCTGCGCAGCTCCAGGTTAGTGTACCAAGTTCGCTCCGGAAAGCGTTCGTCGGCGTGACGCAGTGCGGCGACCAGCAGCTCCGGCCGGCCGGCAAGGTCGATGCTGCAGGCTTTGTTGGATGCCGACGTGTCGTCGCCGAGCGTTACGGCAAGCCCCTGGCGCGTGCAGACGTCTTGCAACCACTGCCGTGCCTGCCGGCGTGCGCGCATGAACGCGTCGTCGGCCTTCTCCGTTCGCACCGCGACCCGCAGAATCGTACTCTCCGTTTGATAGACGAAGCCGGGCCCGACGATCTCGCCAATTTTCATCGCCAGATTCCTTTCACGCGGGGCCGGCCTGCGCGATTTGCGGTAATGATCGCGTTTTCGACGTCGCAGCGCCAAATGAGCGCCGCGGAGGCTTTGTGAGTCCGCAGAGCACGCGCGAGTGCGATCGCGGTCGCATCGAGGACGAAATCGCTCAGAGCCGGCCCGATCCGATTGCGTCGCGCACCGGCGTGCCAAGCGGCGCGTCGTTTGCCAGAAGACGGTCGATCGCGTCTGACGACGAGCCGCCATTTACGGGGACCAGCTCGGCCACCGGCTTCCCGCGCGCGGAGATGAGGATTCGCTCGCCCCGCCTCACGGCTCGCAGCAGCGCCGACAGGTGGGTTCTTGCTTCAAATATTCCGACGGTGCGCATCTAACTAGTATATTGCATTACGATAGACTAGTCACAGAAATGCTACGGGGACGCTTTCCAACTTTGCTTGAGCTGCGCCAACGTGGGCCGCGGGGTTAAAACGTCGAGGCCGCCGCTTCCTTGTGAGACGGAGTTGAGGCCGAACCACGCCTGATCGTCGCTGCACCCGGGAAAGCCGCCGTTGAACGTGTCGTTACCTTGATGCACGTTCTGGTTGCCGCTCTTCCACCACTCGTCGGACCACTCGAAATAGAATCCGCCGGAGAGGATGCCGTTCTCGTCGGTAAATCCCGACGCCAGCCAGCGGCTGTTATTCCAAACGAGGTCGACCAGGCCGGGCATCCCGGGGTCGCCATTCGCGGGCAACTCCTTGACGTCGCGATTGCCCGGGCCGCCCTTTTTATCGGGAACGCATTGCGTCTCTTTGTAGAAGCCGTTCTGCCAGGTATAGGTATTGCTCCATGCCGGATGATAGGCGGCGCTGGCGCCGTATTCGGTCAGCATCGTCGGCTTGGTCGTCGTGTTCTTCAGTTGCGTGAAAAGGTTCGAAAACGTTCGGCCGCGGTAGATGTTGATGCCCCACGCATCGACCGCCGCTCCAAACTTTTCCCCGGCCTTTACGAATCCGATGTTGCCGTCCGGCTCTGAGGTCGTTACGATCTTATCCGCATCACCGCCATCGGCGAACCCTTGCTTCGCGGCCTTCGCAACGGTGTTAAACCCGTCCCACCACTTCTGATTGGTGATCAAGTTGCCGGCACCGATCTCGTTGCTGATGGTGACGCCGAAGATCGCGGGATACTTTGCGTACTTGGCATCGAGGTCGTGATATTGCGTAGCCAGCGACGCTACCGAGTTGCTATTGAGCAACGCGTCGCCGTTGAAGTGGATGCTGATGAGCACGTAGACCGGTCTGGTCCCGCCGTTCCAAGCGGCGTTGAGAAACTTGGTGATCGGACCGGTCTTATCGTCGTAGGGCGGCGGCACGACGTTATAGACGTGAATCGCATTCGCGCCCACCGCTCGCATCAGCGGAAGATCGCGCGACCACACCGCCATATTCCCGTCGCGCAGCGCGTCGTCGAGCATCGGCGGATCGGCCACGCCTTTCCCGATCGGCGTCGGCCAATAGACAAGGCCTTTGATGAAGAACTTCGTGCCGGCCGCGGAACGCACCGACGGCGAGCCAACCGGAGCGTCGCTTAGGTCGATATAGCGACCGTTGACGACGAAATCGGTATCGGTGCCTCCCGACCCGGAAACCGGCGTAATGGGTGTCGTGCTGTTGCTGTTGCACGCAGCTAAGAACGCGAACAGTAACGCGACAATGAAAGACTTGCGCATAACTTCTCTTACGGTTTCGAGCGACCGTAATCCCGTCGATTGGTTGTAATCTCTTCAAGGCAACGCCGGCATGCTTACAGAAGCAGCAAGCATGCGCAGCATTTTCCTCCCATTCAGTCTGCTCGCAGCTATAGTAGCTGGCGGTTGCAGTCTAAGCAACGTCCTCGCGCCGGCGCCGGGTGCGTCGCACCAGCCCTTTGGCACGGAAAGCATCGTGTACGATTTTAAGGCCGGGGCGCGCCGTCACGGCCAGCTCAGCGACGGCGCAAGCCCGGAGAGCGCCGTGCTCAGCGTCGGCGGCACGCTTTACGGTACGACACCCGTGCAATATCCCAACGAATGCTGCGGACTCGCCTACTCGTTTGCGCCCGGCGGAGCGTTTCACGTCGTGCATCGCTTCACTAGTTCCGGTGCAACGTATCCATATGGCGCGCTCATCGCGGTCGGCGACCGGCTGTGGGGGACGACGCAGAACAGCGCCAACGGGCTCTGCTGCGGAACGGTCTTCGCCGTCGACCCTACTGGTAAGAAGCCGATCGAATCCTATTCGTTTAAGGGTGGACACAACGACGGCGCGTACCCGCATGCGGGTCTCATTTATCTTAACCACAAGCTCTACGGCACCACGATCAACGGCGGCACCGGGTGCGGAGCCATCGGGTGCGGGACGGTCTTCGAACTCAATCCCGCCAACGGTGCCGAACATCTCGTCTACCGTTTCAACGGTTCCAATGGAGCCTATCCGTACGGCGGACTCATCGCCATCGGCAGCTCCCTCTTCGGAACCACGCTCGATGGCGGCGACGCCTGTCCCGGCAAGGGATGCGGCACCGTCTACTCGGTTATCTCCAGCTATCCGGGCAAAGGGCTCATGCTGCACGCCTTTAAGGGCGGAGCCACCGACGGCGCGCACCCTCGCGGTGCGTTGCTCTATTACGGCGGTAAACTCTGGGGAACGACGGTCCACGGCGGTCCGAACTGTTCGACTTCCTGCGGAACGGTTTTCTCGATGAACGTCGCCGGTAAGGTGACGAGCCTCTATGCATTCAAAGGTTACAAGGACGGCGCATACCCCAACGCCGGCCTCGTTGCCCTCGACGGCAAGCTCTACGGCACAACGACCCATGGTGGCGGCTGCGGCGTTTTTGCCGGCGGCTGCGGTACTGTCTTCTCGATAGACCCCGCTAACGGTGACGAGAGCGTCGTTTATGCCTTCAAGGGCGGAGACGACGCGCGTAGGCCGTCTTCGACCTTGATCGATATAGCCGGCGCTCTCTACGGCACGACCGCTACCGGCGGCGCAGGCTGTAGCAGCGGCTGCGGCACGATCTTTAGCGTCACGCCATAAGAGGCTGCTTACCCTGAAGCTCTAACGTGGCTTCTTATGAAGCCCGCTGCATGGCGTACGGTAATTGTGCTGCTCTGCGGCACAACGGGGCTCCTCGCGCTCTCCGAGTTTTTTGGCGCGATCGGCGTCAACGGCGCTACGCCGTGGCTCGGAATTTGGGGCGCAACGGTCTCGGATTCGTGGCAGCCGTTCGCTCTGAGGATTCAAGCGATCGAGCCCGGCGGCGCATCCGAACGAGGTGGTCTGCGCGCAGGCGATCGAGTCGATCTACGCGCGAACAATCTCCTCGATCGCCTCTCTCTGACCGGTCAACCGCTAGCGGGGCGCCCCGTGACGATCCTCGTCGTACGCGGTTCGGCGCAACGAACGGCGGTGGTGACGCCGCGTCCGCCTAACTTGCGGCGGCGCTGGGATGCCTTCTTCAATTGGCCGGGTCAAGTGTGGATCGCGGTACTGGCGGCGCTGATCGTGTGGCGCCGATCGAACGTTCGCGAGATGCGCCTGCTCTGTTTGGCGCTGATCTCGTATGCGCTATGGCAGATTACCGCGCCGTTTGCATTTGCCGCGCCATGGACGTGGGTCTACGTCGTCTTTCGCATCGGCACCGTATTTTTTGGGCCGTTGGCGGTGGCTTTCTGGGCGGCGTGCGCCGGCTGTTTCGGCACGCCGCTCTCGAAGGCGCGGCGCGCGACCCAAACCCTGTGCTACGGTTTCGTTGCGACCTCGATCGTGCTTGGGTGCGCGGGCGTCCTCGGCGTCGTCACGTTGTGGTTCGATCCCCTAAGGGTCTCGTGGTTTGCCGCGGGGCCGGTCTTCGGCCTTGCATTGCTCGCCGCGCTGGGATGCGGCGTGCTCGCGATTGCGGCCTCGCAAGGCATCGACCAGAGGCGCGCTGCATGGCTGCTCGCCCCGCCGGCGCTGCTTTTCTTTGCGCGCTATGTGCTGGATGGGGCGGCGACGCATTTGCACTCCTACGACGTCTATCTTGGGGTAAACTACTTCTACAGTCTCGTGCTCTTCACCACGCCGCTGGTCGTGACGTATGTCGCTCTCAGCCGGCGGTTGATCGACATCGGCTTCTTTTTAAACCGGGCAGCGGTATTCGGCATCGTCTCGGCGATCGTCATCGGCGCCTTCATCTTGATCGAATGGGCTGCAAGCGAGTGGCTCGTCAAAGCCAGCCATACGACCAGCGTGGTGGCCGGGATGGTCGTCGCGCTCGTACTCGGGCTATCTCTGCGTTACATTCACGGGTACGTCGATGGGTTCGTCGATCGCGTGTTCTTCAGGAAACGGCACGAGGACGAAGCCGCTCTCCGGCGCTTTGCCGTCGAGTCGGCCTTCATTAGCGATCGCGACATCCTGCTGAGCCGCGCGACTCAGGAAGTGCTGGAGCACACCGACGCCGACGAGGCAACGATTCTCGTCCGCGACGACGCGCGGGCATACGTGAGCCCCGGCGATGGAACCCGCGTGCGCATCGACGCAAACGATCCCGGCATCGTTGCCCTCAAAGCCTGGGGCAAGCCGGTCGCCCTGCATTCGCTCGAGGATTCGAAGCTGAGCGGCGAGTTGGCATTTCCGATGATCGCACGTGGCGAACTCGTCGGCGCGCTGGTTTGTGGTCCGAAACGCGACGGCGAAGACTATGCGCCCGATGAGAGCGACGCACTCTTCACGCTCGCTCGCGAAGTAGGCACGGCGCTCGATACGCTCTCGAAACAAAACGATGACGCCATCGCTGCGTTGCAGACGACGCAAGGCCTCATCCTTGAAGAACTGCGAGCGCTCGCGCGAAAAATCGAGCGGTGACGCACTTCGTGACCGCTGCGGGCACTGCCAGAGTGCGTGATGCTCTACTCGAGGCACGCTCGCAAGCGCATGAGAAAAAGGGAAATCAGTCGAGCGCAGGTGGAATCGGTCTATCGTGGTTACGAGACCGCGGCCCCGGGATTAGGAGGCTGCCACAACTACTTCAAGGCGTTTCCTGAACAACGGCGGAAGATACGCATTACCATTGCCGAGACGCCTGCCGGTCCGCTGGTCGTCACCGTTACGGAGGACCCGCTCCCATGAAACCCATCATCGAAGTAACGCGCGAAGAGCTGCCGCCCCACCCAATCTATCTCTACTACTCCCGTAATGCTGTCGCGCGCACGCAAACCCTCGACGACGACTATTCCGTCAACGTTGACTTTGACGGCTCCGGTGAGGTCGTCGGAATTGAAATCGTTGCACCCGACGACCAGACGATAGCGATTGCGACGCGCTTTGCGCTCGATCACGACCTCAGCCTCGCCGGCGTTTTTGACCCTCGCGCCATAAGCGCTTAGGCCACTACCCCGCGGTGGGGGCGGGGCGACCCTGGTGGAATTCTCGGCCGCGGCCCTCCCTGGCAGTAAAAGTACCCGCCTAGGAAGAAGCAGGCAAGCAATTAGAGATCCACACGCTATTCTTATGGGAGCGTTTAATGAACTATTTTCTCGATGCCCTTGGGAAGTACGCGGTCTTCTCCGGCCGGGCCCGCCGGAGCGAGTACTGGTATTTCACCCTCTTCAGCTGCCTAATCGTCTTTGCACTGGCGGCCGCTGGCCTCTACATCGCCAGGCTGACCGGGGGTCCGCCCACACTCGCCGAGTATCTCGCCGACTTTTTCTTGCTGCTGGTCTTTCTACCGAGTTTGGCCGTAAGCGTCCGCCGTCTTCACGACATCGGAATGACCGGCTGGTGGGTGTTGCTCAACTTCGTACCGTTGGGGGGCTTGGTGCTACTGGTGCTCTTCTGCCAGGACAGCCAATCCGGCGATAACAGCTACGGCCCCAATCCAAAAGAAGTCGCGAGCTTCGCTTAAGTTCGGGGAACGAACGTGAGTCCGGTCGGGCTGCCGAATCCGGTGATGATCGGCCGAATGCCTCCCGTCCTCTTACCCACCGTTCCGACGAAACCGCGCACGCCCGAATCGTCCGGCGTTTCGGTGTAGAGGGCGCCGGCACGCATTCCGCCCGCGATCAAGTAGGTCGTATTTCGCTTTTGGTCGACGACCAAGAAATAACCGCTGCTTCTGGTGGCGTAGACGGTGTCGTCGAGCTGCGTGCCGACGAGCAGGCGCGAAACGCTTTGGGATTTCTTTCCCGCGCCGTGGATGAAGACGATCTCGGCGTCGGCCTGCGAGACCAGCAACACGTCGCCGCTCGGCGTCACGGTCGTCGAATCGGGATCGGTCAGATTCAATCGAACCTTCTTGCCGGTCGGGATGTCTCTCGCCTCGGCGTCGCCCATCAGCACCGGCGTCACTTCTGCAGTCCTACCGCGTAGCACGACGCTCACCAGCGCGGGGCCCTTATTGATCCCTTTAGCGTCGAGCGTCGGATTCGAGGCGGCGACGAACGCCTTGTTTCCCGCAAATGCGAGGTCGTCGTAGCCGCCGCCGTGTTTGGCTGACGAAAAGTCATAGTGTCTAATTTCGCCGGCGCGCGGATCCCAGGTGAACATCGAGCTGTTCGCATCTTCGTTGACCGTCAGCCACATCCGGTTCGAGTTCGGGTCCCAGCGCATGCCGTCGCATCGCCCCTTCAACTCGATCTGGTGAATGACTCGACCGCCCCCATCGTACTCGTCGATCGTGCTCTTGCCACCGGTTCCCGTCGGCTGGGTTGCGTTTTGGTACGCGACGTACACAGAGTTTTTCTCAACCACAACCGGATCGGGATTATAGCGCTTCGAGTCGCCGCGCACGAAGATGCGGACCTTGAAGCGTTTGGGCGCGGTAACTGCGGGCATCGCCGGACCTCCGCGCGCGCCACTCATCGGTGCAATATTCATTTGACCACTTGGGGGAATGCCTCCGCTGCCCGAGCAGCCGGTCAACGCGATAACGATCGCGACGCTCAACATCTTCGTACGCATGCCTCGACTATACGCCGGTCCCCATTAAGGAGACGTAAACGGAAGGTAAAGCACCGAGCCGCCCGCGGCGCGGGCCGGCCAGCGCGAGTCTGGGGCTCCGGGCAGGACAGCAACCGAGCGATGTCGTATCCTCCGTAAACCTTTTTGCTATTTCCAGATTTTTGAGGAGAGTTAATGAAGCGTACTATGAGCCGTGCGACTATCGCATTGGCCGGGGCGGCATTGTTTGGACTGGCCGCCTGCCAAGGCCAGAACGGTTCGCCGGTTCCGGCAACCGTCGTCTCCGTCGTCCGAATCCCACAAAGCCACCACCGTGATGGAAGGGCCAGACCCTTGCCGCCCACCATGGCCATCAGCTCTTGCGGACCGTGTTACTCATTCACGAACAGCCCGAGTTCCGAATCGCTGTATGGCGCCGACGGTGCAAACCTACGCCGCACCGTGAGCAACGGCGTTGCCGCTCCTTGGGTGGGCCTGGCCTTCGATGGCTCCGGCGATCTGTTCGTTGCGAACTGCAGCACGTGCCTAACGGGTGCGGCCGGCACCAACAACGTCGTGGAGTTCAAGCCCCGTTCGAACACGCCGTCGGTGACGATCACCAACGGAATTAAGTATCCGTACGATCTCGCCATAGACAGTTCTGGGACGCTCTACGCTTCCAACCTCGGATGCTACTCGCCGAGCTGCTCGGGTTCGGTCAGCGAGTATCAAGCGGGCTACACCAGCGGCAGCCCTTCGGCCGTCATTCAAGTAAAGTATCCGCTGGGGCTAGCTCTCGATAGCGCCCAGAATCTGTACGTGGCCAACTGCGCCGTTTGTTCGACCGGCACCGAGGGGAGCGACCAGGTGCTGGTATATGCGCCGGGCGCGACCACGCCGACGCGCACGATCGCCACGGGCATCAACGAGCCGACCACCATGGTGGTCGACTCCAGCAATAACCTGTACGTTGCAAACTGCCTCAACTGCGGCTTGGGAGCGGCAGTCTACCTCAGCGGCACCGACACCGTAACGGAGTACGCCAGCGGAAGCTCGACGCCCACAAAGACGATTACGTTCTCGGGCTCCGGCCCCGACATTCCGTTCTCGCTTGCGGTCGATCAATCGGGCGATCTCTTTGTCGGCAACCTCGCCGTTAGCACCGTAACCGAATATCCGCCAAATGCGACGACCCCTTCGAAGACGATTACGATGGGCATCAGCGCTCCCGCCGGTCTTGCAATCGACGCCCGAGGTGTGCTTCACGTCTCGAACAGCGGCAATAACACCGTCACCGAGTACGCCGCGAACTACAAGGTGACGAACCAGCCGAAACATACGTTCACGGTTTCGAACCCTTCGTCGATCGCCGTATCGAACTAGGTTAAAGGTAGGGGGTAGCTTTACGAGCTACCCCCTACGCGGTGTCTGAGCGCCAACGGCGCTCGCACCAACTTTCACAAGCGCCTTTTCCGGTCAGGCGGCGACGAGCGCAGACATGAAGTTCAGTAGCGCTTGGTTCACTTGATCGGCGTGCGTCCAGGGAATGGCATGCGGACCGCCTTTAATCACCACTTCGTGCAGGTTCTTGATCAATCCGGGTAGCCGTTCGCCAGTCTTCGGATAGGGCAGCACGCGGTCGTCGTCCCCCTGGATGACGAGCATCGGCACGTCGATCGTTGGGAGATCGGCGCGGAAGTCGGTTCCCCACGTCGGAATGCACGCCACCGCCGCGGTAGCCGAGGCGCCCACGGCGACGTTCCAACTCGCCTGATAGGCTTGATCGCTCACTAACGTGCCGCGCAGTTTATCGGCGTTGTAAAAGCTATCGAGAAAGCCTTTCATCCATGCGGGCATGTCTTGCTTGGCGGCCGCAATGAACCCGTCGAAGAGGCTCTGCGGGACGCCCTCCGGGTTGTCGGGCGTTTGCAACAAGAATGGTGGAATCGGCGAGATCAGCACGCCGCTTGCGACTCGCTTCGACCCGAAGCGCGACAAGTAACGCGTCACCTCGCCGGTGCCCATCGAGTGCCCCACGAGCGTCGCGTCGCGAAGGTCGAGCGCCTCCATCAGTAAGTACAGATCGTTTGCAAACGTGTCGTAGTCGTATCCGCTTGCCGGCTGACTCGACCGTCCAAAGCCCCGGCGATCGTAGGCGATCGTGCGGAAACCATTATCGAGCAATGTCGCCACCTGCTTGTCCCAGGCGCGGCCGCTGAGCGGATAGCCGTGGATAAGAACGACCGGCCGTCCCGAGCCATGGTCTTCGTAATACAGTTCGATTGTGCCGGAGTTCTCGCTGCCGACAGGCACGTAAGGCATTAGTTTTCTCCCTTGTGATGCTACGTCTTCGTTGCTGGGGCACTCAGTATACCTCGGTGCCTTTCCTCGCGCAATCAACTAAAAGTGTGCTTTTCGCGAGAACCGAGGAAAAAAGCAGGCTGCCAGTGCGTTGTCTTTCGCAGGCGATGAGTACTCCGGCGCATCGGCGAACACGCGCGTCGTGAGCCAGCTGATCCTCTTGTCGAACAGCGTTCCGCCCTGGGTCGCCTTCATCATAATCGTGCTGGCCTACGAGATCTTCGCCATCGGCGTCAGCCTGCTCGCGCGCCGGCTCTTCACTCGTTGGCACTTTCCGAACAATGGGTCGTTCGTGGGGCCGTGGATTTCCATCGTCGGCGGGTTGAACGCGCTGATCTTTGCCTTCGTCATCGTCACGCTCTGGTCGAACCTGCACGCCGCCAGCGCCGACGTTGATGCCGAGGCGCTGACCGTCCGCAGGCTGTGGCGCGACATCACCCCGGCTCAGCGGCCCGAGGTATTGGCCTACTCCCGCGCCGTCGTCAGAGACTGGTCGCAGTTGTGCGGGGGCCAAGGCAGCCAAGACGCCGGCCGAATTCAGCGCGACTTGGAACGCAACGCGAAGCCGGCGGCTCCGGCGCTGCTGAGCCAAGTCGACGACGAGGTCGACACCCTCACCGCGCTGCGCAACCGCCGCCTGCGAGCCGCCCAATCGGGGGTTCCCGAGGAGCTTTGGATCGGCACCATCGTGCTCTCGTGGATCCTGATCGCGATTACTTCGTTCGTCCATCCCGACCGCCGCGACATGCACCTGGCGCTGGTCGCGTGCATGGCCCTAGCCATGGGGTTGCTCCTCTGGGTCGCGCTGATGATCGACTATCCATATTGCGGTGGCAGCTCGGTCACACCGGTGCCGCTGCAACACTCCATCAACTGGATGCTAGGTAACTGGTAAACGTCACATTGTTGGAGGCCATTCCGTCTAAGGGGCGGAGGTTCAAAAACATCATGCTCAAGTGGTTTGTCAAGAAACAGCTCGAAGCGTTCGGGCGCCGGTGGGATTACGACACGGGCTACGTTCGGGAGATCGTCGACGACGCCGGCGTAGGTGCCGTCCTGCCGCTGCAGGCGCTCGGAAAGCTCGGCAGCTATCGAAAGAACGTTCCAGCCGAGGCGTACGCCGGTGCGACGTTGACCGCAGCGCAGGCCGCGGACTGTGGGCCGTGCTTACAGCTCGGCGTGGCGATGACCGAAGCGGCGGGAGTGAAGCCGCAAACGATCCGCGCGATCCTCGAGCGCGACTACGCGAAACTCTCGAAAGAAACGTTGCTCGGCGTCGAGCTGGCGCTCGGAACGATCGCGCGCGACGCCAGCGGCGAAGACGCGCGCGCCGAGATTCTGCGCCGCTGGGGACGCGCCGCGCTCGTCTCGCTCGCCTATGGCATCGTTACCGCCCAAGCCTACCCCACGTTCAAGTACGCCATCGGTCACGGCCATGCGTGCCGGCGCGTGCGCGTCGGCGGCGAAACCATTGCGATGCAGCACCCGCAGGTCGCGTGATAGCCGACCCCGCGCAACGCTTCGAGGCGCTGCGGCCGGCGCTGGTACGGCACGCGTACCGCATGCTCGGCGAATACAGCGAGGCCGAGGACGTCGCGCAAGATGCCTACTTGCGCTGGAGCGACGCGCTCGATCGCACGCGCGTGCAAGACGATCGAGCGCTGGCGCGGACGATCGTGACGCGCCTCTGCCTCGACCGTTTACGCTCCGCGCGCGCCAGGCGGGAAATCTACGTCGGGCCGTGGCTTCCCGAGCCGGTCGTCTCCGACGAGCGCAACGATCCAGAAGCCGCCGCAACCCTCTCCGACGACATCTCGTTTGCGTTCTTGCTCGCGCTCGAGCGGTTGGCGCCGCTGGAGCGTGCGGCGTTCTTGCTGCACGACGTTCTCGACGTGCCGTTTGCCGAAATCGCGCAGACGCTGGGGCGCGCCGAGCCGGCCGTTCGCAAACTCGCGACGCGTGCCCGCGAGCACGTGCGCGACGCCGGCCGTCACTCGCGCGGCGATACCAAAGAGCTACTCGGCATCCGCGACGAATTCTTAAGGGCGATACAAAGCGACGATCCCGCGGCCCTGGCACGGCTGCTTACCGACGACGTCGTCTTCACAAGCGACGGCGGCGGCAAGGCTCCGGCGGCAGCGGTGCCGGTGATCGGGCGCGAGCGCGTAACGAAGCTGCTCTTCGGACTCAAGGAAAAGCAAGGCTGGAAGGACGTCGTGCGCATGGAGCCCGTGATGCTCAACGGCATGCCAGGCATCGTAACGTTTAACGCGACCGGCGTACAAGACGCCGCCGCACTCGAGATCACCGGCGGCCGCATCGCCGCGATGTACGTGGTGCGAAACCCGGAGAAGCTCAAAGCCGTCGCGCGGCGCTGCTAGGAATCGTACTGCAAGATCCCTTCCGGAAGCATCCGAACGCCGTCGGTCAATCGGTGTGGAACGATCGTTCCCGCGTGCATGATGTGCGCAACGTCGACGCCGCGTAAGAGCGTCGCCGCATCGGCGATCAACCGCCGATGGCAGCGCCACCAGAGACTCTCCGAACACATGACGGCCGTTCGCGATTTTTCGAGGGATTGCACCAGTTCGTCGAGAGCGCGCAGAAACGATTCAGTCTGCATGTAGTCGGCATAGGCGCGAAACGAAGCATGCCGCAATGCGACGTTGGGGCTGTCGGGATGCTGCTTGCGAAACCCGCCCAGCCCGGGGCACCACTGGTAGCTCGCACCGGAAAGGTCCGGCACCCACTGCGCCATTGCTTCCCGCCAGACGTGTGGGTGGGCGCGGCTCTTGGGGACGCTGCGCACGTCAACGACCGACTCGAGCCCGGCTGCGCGTATCAACGCCGCCAGCTCGACGTCTCCCGCCCTACCGTGCCCGAACGTAAAGAGCTGCATGTGCCAATGGTGGCCTACTTCGAAAGCTTGCCCCGCCCTGCTTTATAAGTGCAGCTGGGCGGTTGCCCGATAAGGCTAGCCAAGCGCTAGCCGAGCGGGTTGGCCCGCTTACTCGCCGAAGTAATTTAGTAGGCCCGTTTGGGCGGACTTTCTGCTACTTCAAAAATAAGGAGGCACATGCGACAACAATCACGCGTGATTGCGTCAATCTTGGGGCTCACGCTCACTCTCACTGCATGCGGAGGACAAAGCTCCTCGCTTCCGTCGATGCCCACGGGCACCAATGGCGGACCGGTGGACTCCTCGGTGCGGTCGGCGACGCCGGGGAAACCCTTAGTTTCAACTCCGCAGCTCTACGGAGACTTGGCATACACCGACGCGGGACGGCGAGCGGCCGGCGCGCAGGTCCGAGTCTCGCTGACGCTGCGTTACAATCATCAAGCCGAACTCGACCGGTTCGTCGCAAAGATCAGCGATCCGCACTCGGGCGCGCATCGTGAATTCTTAACGGCGAAGGAGTTTAACGAACGCTTTGCGCCCACCGAGGCGCAGGAAAAGCGAGTCGTTCGCGAGCTGGAACGCGCCGGCTTCACGATCGAAAAAGAGTATCCGAATCGCACGATCGTCGACGCAACGGCGCGCACTTCAACCGTCGAACACTTCTTCTCAACCCAGATCCACACCGTACGCCAAGGAAAGCACGGCGAGCGCTATACGAACGTCACCGCCGCAACCGTGCCTTCGTCAATTTCCAAACTCGTGCGCGACGTCTCGCTCAATAATCTCGTCGTGGTCCGGACCGTCATCGACCAGAGCGGCGTGGAGAGCCAACGCAGCGCACCACAGTTTCAAACCGACGGCCAGGGACGCACCGTAATCCCACTCGGCGGAGTCAACCCGCTCGACTCAACCGGCAAGCTGGTCAACGGAAACTTCGCCAGCGGTTCGCTGAGCCCGGGCTGGATCAACGAAAGCTCCACACGCGGCAACTACGTGCAGGTCACGACGGCACAGTCCTATCAGAGCACCTACTCGGCCTTCATGGGCACGCTCGCGCCGCCCGAAATCAACGGCTGGGCTTCGATCGCTCAAGAAGTGACCGTACCCGCCGGCGGCAAGCTGAGTTTCTGGGTCTATCAGGGCTCCAACGAAGGCCGCTCGGCTATGGAACGCGATATGCGTGGCAAGCCGGGTACCTGCTCAACTCACGCGGATCGATTCTCACCACGTTCTATAAGACCGTGAACAATACCAGCGGCTGGGTGAACTATACGGTAAATCTCAGCGCGTACGCCGGTCAAACCGATTACATCTACTTCGGTTGTTACGGCGATGGCTATTCGAGAGCATACGTCTATCAGTACGTCGACGACGTTGCGTGGGTAGGCGCGACGCCTTCCCCATCTCCGACACCGACAGTAGCGCCGACGGCCACTCCGACGGCAGCGCCGACGGCCACACCAACGGCAAAGCCGACGGCTACGCCAACGGTGGCCCCCACGGCCACGCCGACGGCAGGCCCCACGGCTACGCCGACGGCGCAACCCACCGCGACGCCAACGCCGGGCAGCGGATGCAATAACTCCGCGCCTGATAACGGGCCGCTAACCAACTCCGACGGAACGCTCGCAACCGGCGTTGCGAAGCCGTTCGACTTCCCGGTTCAGCACGGTTGCAACGGCGCGGGCTACACGGCCGCCATCGCCATTGACGATCCGGTCAACACGAGTTACCTTGCCACTTACTTGTCGGCAGCCGGCGTCACCGAAACGGGCACCGTCACCAACGAAGCCGTCGACGGCGGCGGCAGCGGCGACGAAGCTGAAGTGGATCTCGACGTCCAGACGATCGCGGGGCTCGCGCCGGGCGCGAACATCATCGTCTACGACATGGGTTCGCTTGGCGATCAGCAGATCGAGGACACGTATAACCAGGTGCTGACCGACGGAAAGGCGACCGCCGTGAACTCGTCGTTCGGCGGCTGCGAATCCAGCGACCAGCCGTTCGCCGATTCCACCAACTCGATTGCCGAACAAGGCGCCGCCGAGGGCGTTGAGTTCTCGGCCTCGAGCGGCGACTCGGGAAGCAACGAGTGCAACGGCAGCAAGGGCGTCAGCGCACCGGCCGGCGGCCCGTACTTCTCGTCGATCGGTGGGATCGATTTCACCGACACCAGCGGCGGCGTTCTCGAGACCGTCACCATGGGCAGCGTCGATGGAGACTCGGGCGGAGGCGGCGTTTCGTCCGTCTTTAGCCTCCCGAGCTATCAGAGCGGCATCACCGGCATGATAACCACGGGTCGCAATCAGCCCGATATCTCGCTGCCGTTCTTCCCGGTGGCCGTCTATACGGGCGGAGCCTGGGGCGAATACCTAGGAACGTCGTGGTCTTCACCGGCTTCGGTCGCAATGGTCCTCGAAGCCAACCAACTCCACTCCACAAAGCTGGGCTGGATCGATCCGACGATCTATAGTCTGTTCGGATCGACTGGCTACGGCAGCTACTACACGCCGTGCACCTCCGGCAACAATGGTGCGTACTCGTGCAGCGCCACGCAGTATAACCAGGCCGCCGGCATCGGAGCTCCAAAGGCCTGGGCCTTGGCCAACGCGCTTTAGAGCGCTTGCGACGGTCATGATGAATAGCGGGGTGTGCCGATGCACACCCCGCTTTCACAAGCCGACAGAATTGAGGATTCCCTAGATGAGCTCACAGTGCGCCGCCAATATTTTTGGAACGGTCGAGCCGGCGGCTACCGTGTTCCTTGGCGGCACGATCGTCACGATGGACGATCGCAATCCGGCCGCCGAGGCCGTCGCAATCGCGGGCGGCACGATCGTTGCGGCCGGCCCGAAAGACGAGGTGCTGGCGCGCGCCGGCGCCGGCGCGCAGCGAGTGGACCTCGCCGGCCGAACGCTGATGCCGGGATTGATCGATCCGCATCAGCATCCGCTTCCCGGCGGCCTGATGCAGGCGCACACGACGTCGGTAAGCTACGACCTCTATAAGACGAAGGCCGCTGTGCTCGACGCCTTGCGCAAAAAAGCGTCGCAGACGCCGAGCGGGCAGTGGATCTACGCATCGTACTACGACAATATCCTGCACGGCGGCTATCTCACGATGGCCGAACTGGACGCCGTTACGACGGCGCACCCGACGTTCGTCTACTACGTGAGCATGCATTCGGCGACGGGAAACCGGCTCGCCTTCGAGACCTCCGGCATCGGCCCGACGACGCGCGAACTCTCCGGCGGTGGTTACTTCGGCGTCGATGCGAACGGCGTGCAGGACGGCATGATCCAGGAGATGCCGGCACTCATGAAGTTCCTCGGCGGTTTTCCGAAGTTGACGCCGGAGCTGATCGCGGAGTCGATGACCGCGTTCTTATACGGCTCGGCGGCGTTGGGCATCACGATGGTTCACGAAGCCGGCGCGTTCGCGCAGACGCCCGAGGTCTTCGAAGGCTATAAGGCGATTACGGCGCACTCGCCGGTTCGCTACAGCGTAAGTCCCATGGTCGACTACTTGGATCAAACGATGGAGTTTTTGGCGCCATACGGCAAGCCCGGCGCGACCGCCATTGAAATTCCAGGCAGTCTGCTTTCGTTTTATGCCGTGAAGATCGTCGCCGACGGTTCGCCCCAGCAGGAGAGTGCCTTTCAAAGCCAGCCGTATCTCAACTCGGCCGGCCGGGGTGCGGCCAACTACACCGCCGACAAACTCAACGAGCTGGTCATGCAAGTCAAGAACGCGGGATGGCCGGTCTCGATCCACTGCAATGGCGACGCATCGCTGGAGATGGCGCTCGATGCGATCGAAGCGGCGTACGGCTCGAGTTCGGGGCCGCCAACCGGCATCAACCGCATCGAGCACTGCCCGCAAGCGCGCCCCGAGCAGATCGCGCGAATGAAGCAGCTGGGCGTGCAGCCGAGCTACCTCATGAACAACCTCTACTATTACGGCGCGGCCTACCGCGACGAAATCTTCGGAGCGCAGCGCGCCGGCAACGTTTACCCGGCCGGCGATTTTCTCGCGAGCGGCATCCCGTTTTCGATTCACAGCGATTGCCCGTGCTCCCCGGTGGCGCCGCTGCGCGAGATCGGCACGGCGGTTGCGAGGATCTGCTCGATCGACGGCTCCGTCATCGGTGCGCAGCAACGCGTAGCAATCGAGGCGGCACTCAAAGGGATGACGGTCGTCGCGGCCTCGCATTGTGGAATGGGCGACAAACTCGGCTCGCTCGAGGCGGGAAAGTATGCCGACCTCACGATCCTCGAAGACGACCCGCGTAAGGTCGACCCGGCCAAGCTCGGAGATGTCAGAGTCTCGCAGACTTGGGTGAACGGACGAAAGATTGACGCCACCGCCTGAGTTTCAGTTGCCGATCTTCTTCGACGTCGGCGCAACCTTCATTTGGGCGATCACCGGAGCGGCGATGGGCGTGCGCCGCGGATACGATTACACCGGCATTTTCGTGATGGCGTTCGTCTCCGCACTCGGGGGCGGCCTGTTACGCGACGGCATCTTCCTGCAGCATGGGCCGCCGGTCGCGGTGCGCGGCCCGATGTATCTGATCACCGTATTGGTAGGCGCAGTGGCCGGAGGCGCAATCGGCGTTTGGGCCGGCGGCCGCAGGCCGACGCTATTGTGGCGAACGCTCTCGAACAGCGTCGACGCACTGGGCCTCGGAGCCTATGCCTGCGTCGGAGCACAAATGTCGCTGGCAATGGGGTTGGGTGCTCCCTCAGCCGTCTTCATCGGCGTCGTCAACGGCGTCGGCGGCGGGCTCCTTCGCGACGTTTTGACCAACGCGATTTGGATGCTGCCCGGCCAACTGCTCGCGATCGCGGCGTTGGCCGGTGCCATCGTTTTCGTCGGGCTCCAAGAACTGACGAGTCTGAGTGCTACCAACTCTGCTTGGATCGCCATCGCTTTGACGTTCCTGATACGCATGTTGGCGATTCGCTACAACTGGCGAACGCGAGCGCTTCGCCCTCCTCCACCGTAAGGTAGGCGTGCGCCTATCCAACGCGTCTTCTGCGGGGTCGTTGCGCTGATTCTCGCAACGGTGGCGCTGCTGCAGATCACCTCGGTCCTACAGGAAGCGCAGACGTACGACGAAGCCGTCTATATTTCCGCCGGCTACACGTACTGGAAGACCGGCGATTTCCGGCTCAACTCCGAGCATCCGCCGCTGGCCAAGCTGTTGGTGGCAGCCCCATTACTCTTCCTCCCCTTAGCGTTGCCGCTCGACGACCCGGCGTGGCAAAAGGCCGACGAGTACGCCTTCGGAGCGCGCTTTCTCTACCAGAATCGTCTGTCAGCCGACACGATTTTGTTTGCCTCCCGCAGCGTCACGATATTTGTGACGTTGCTCTTTGGCCTCGTCGTCGCGTTGTGGGTGAGGCGCCGAGCCGGCCCGCTCGCGGCAATCGTGGCTCTGATCCTCTTTGCGTTTGACCCAAACATCATCGCGCACGGGCGATATGCGACCAACGACTTCTACTTGGCATTCTTCTTCTTTCTCACCGTCGTCTTGTGGAATCGCGCGCTGCGGCTCGGAAGGCCCGCCGACTATGCGCTCGCGGGCTGCGCGCTCGGCCTTGCAATATGCACGAAACTGTCGGGAGTTCTGCTCGTGCCCGCGGCGGCACTGATGGCCTTCTCGCGGCCGCCCGAAGCTCGATCGCTGGCTCGCGGCGCAGTAATAGCCGCGCTAGCGGCGTTTGCGATCGTGGCCGCCCTCTATCACGGCCAAATCTACCGTTATCACGACGTTCTTCAGGGCACGCTGAATCACGCCAGAGGCGGGCAACTCGCCTACCTCTTTGGGTCGACGTTTCGTCATGGCCACTGGTACTTCTATCCCGCGGTCGCGGCGGTAAAGACCCCGGTAGCGGTCTTCGTTCTGGTCGCGCTGACGGCCGTCGCAATCTTTCGCCGGAAGCACCTGGCTCCCGATTCACTCGCGCTGCTGCTTCCGGCAACGCTCTATGCTATCGCGTGCATCGCCTCGCCGATCGACCTCGGCATCCGCGTGCTGCTCCCGATCTACCCCCTGCTCTATGCGTTTGTCGCACTCAACGTGCCGCTGCCGCAATGGCGTTGGGCCGTCGCTGCGTGCTTGGCACTGCTGGTGGCTGAATCGGCGATGGTCTATCCGAACTATCTGGCATTCTTCAATGCGATTGCCGGCGGTCCGTCGCAAGGGCCGCGTTATCTGCTCGACTCGAACATCGACTGGGGGCAAGACACGAAGAAGCTCAAGGCGTACTTGGTGGCGCACGGCATCCGCGGCGCCTGCACCGCATATTTTGGCACGGCCTATCCGTTCTATTACGGTATCGTCCAGATGCCGTGGCCCGGATACGTCAACCCCAGCGATATTCCCAAGCTCGACTGCGTGGTCGCGGTCAGCGTTACGTGGCTGTACGGTGGCCCGGCCATTGCGGGACCTACCTGGGGCTGGCTGCGCGCGCAGGTGCCCGATGCAAGGATCGGTTACTCGATCTACGTCTACGACTTTCGGAAGCATCCGTGAACGACGGCGGTCGCCTCGCCGCACTCGGCTACCGCCAAGAGCTTTCGAGAGTTCTTTCGCTCTTCGACAACTTCGCGGTGGCCTTCAGCTACTTGAGCCCGATGGTCGGCGTGTACTCGCTCTACGCGCTGGGTCTGGGCACGGGCGGGCCGCGTTATATCTGGACGATTCCGATCGTCGTGGGCCTGATGATGCTGGTCGCATTGGTTTTCGGCGAGCTTGCCAGCGAATACCCGCTCTCCGGCGCGCTCTACCAATACGGCAAGTACAGCGTGGGACCGCGCTACGGCTGGTTCATCGGTTGGATCTACGGTTTCGCCCTGCTTGCGACCGTCGCTTCCGTCGACTCCGGCGCCGTCGGCTATGTTACCTCGCTCTCGAATATCTGGTTCCGAACGCATCTCGATCCGGCGAGCCACGTGACGATCTTCGTCATTACCGGCGCAATCATCGTTGTATCCGCGATCGCCAACTCCATCGGTGCTAAAATCATGGGGCGCGTGGCGCGCTTCGGCGTCTACGTCGAGACGGTCGGCACGTTCGGCGTCTTCGCCGCACTCGCGATTTTCGGCTTTCACCAACACTGGAGTTTTATTTTCTCGACGCAAAACGTCGAGCATCTCAAGAGCAACCCGCTCGGGCTCGACTTCCGCGGCCACTGGTGGACCGGCGCGGCGCTGGTCGCCGTTCTCGCTAACGTCTACATCTTCTTCGGCTTCGAGTCGGCGGGCGACATCTCCGAAGAGACGATCGATGCGGCGCGACAGGTTCCCAAGGCGATGCGAAACGCGCTGCTCTACGGCGGCATCGCGTCGTTCGTCTTGGTGCTGGGTCTGCTTCTCGCGACGCCGGCGAGCGGCATCGGTAGCGCCGTGACCGGCGGCGTCAGCAGCGTGCTCACCGTTCTGCCGGGCTGGCTGACCGATTTCTTCCTGGTGATGATCGTCGTGGCGTTCTTTAGCTGCGGCACGGCCGTGCAAGGCGCCGGCGCACGCGTCGCATTTGCGCTGGCGCGCGACGGCGCGCTTCCCTTCAGCGCAAAGATACGAACGATCTCTCCGCGCCACCACACGCCGGTCAACGCGATCCTGGTGGGAACGATCGTTCCCTTCCTCTTCCTATTGCTGGTGCTGATCAATCCGAGCAAGCCGGTGCACATTCTGTGGTTCGACTACCCGGCCAACGTCAACGCGCTGTACGCACTGGTCTCGTTTGCTACGTCGGGCATCTATCTCGCCTTCTTCCTCACGGTCTTCGGGGCGTTCGTTGCCCGGCGACGCGGTTGGCAGCCGAGCGGAGTCTTCAGGCTCGGGCGCCTGGGTATGCCGGTCACGATCGCCGGCGGTCTTTACCTGCTGCTGATGCTGCTGAACATCGTCTGGCCGAGTTCGCTCTCCAGCGGTCGCGCGGTCTTCAACTACGGCTGGGTCACGCTCTGAGTGATGTTCGTCATCGTGGCCGCCGGCGCGGTCTTCGAGACGATCGCGCGCCCCGACCGCCCTGGAGGTATGGGCGCAGGCCCTCATTGAAACGGGGCGACATGGAGCGTTTTAAATCGAGCTTCGTTCGCGCTTTCGGCGCGGCCCTGATCGCCGCGCTGGGCATCACGGCGTGCGCCGGTGGTTCGAATGGCGCCACAACGGGCGGGGCGGTGCCGTCTTGGCTCTCGCCGGCCACAGGGACCGGCAGCGGCGGGAGTTCCGGAATTCATGCGCACGTCGTGGTCGTGATCCAGGAGAACCGCAGCTTCGACGATCTCTTCGCGACGTTTCCGGGTGCCGATGGAGCGACCGAAGGGGCTGGAAAAGCTGCCATCGGGAGACCAGTACGTTCCACTTCAAAGAGGTTGACCTGGACTCGCCATGCGACTGGGAGCCACTCCTGGCACGGCTATGCTCAACGATTGGGACAAGAGGCAAGATGGACGAGTTCAATCTGGAGGGCGGCGGCATGAAATGCCCGGGAAAGGCCGGCACCAAAGTCTACCAGTACGTCAACCCGTCTCAGATTGGGCCGTACTGGCAGCTCGCCCAGCAGTATGTGCTCGCCGACCAGATGTTCCAGACACAAGGCAGCGGCAGCTTCACGGCGCATCAGAGCCTGAATTCCCGGCGGCACGATTCTCAACCCGAGCCAGACCGAGAGCCTGGTCGATTTTCCATCCGCCAGGGTGCCATGGGGATGCGACGGCTGGCCCGCCGGAACGGTAACTTCACTATTGGTCTCGCATCCGCCAAAGAAGCTAAAACGCCAATTCCGATCAAGGCCCGTTCCCGTGCCTCTCGTACGCGACGATGCGCGATCTGCTGGATGCCAACTCGGTTTCGTGGACGTATTACTCGCCGCCGGAACCGAATCGGAACGGGCTCGCTTTGGAACGCCTTCGACGCGATCGCCGCCGTGCGCAACGGCCCCGAATGGAAGACCAACATCCGAAACTCGAGCAAGATCTTCTCCGACATCACTCAGGGCAAACTCGCCAACGTCGCCCTGGTGGATTCCGACGACGTTAACTCCGATCATCCCGGCGTTACGAAAGACTACGGACCATCGTGGGTCGCCAGCATCGTGAATGCGATCGGCGGAGGGCGGATTGGGACTCGACCACGATGCGTTTCATCCTCTTCGGGATCATCGGGGGAGCATATACGACAACGCGCCGCCGCCGTTCATGGATCAGTGGGGCAGCTTGGGCTTTCGCGTTCCGATGATCGTCGTATCGCCCTACGCGCGAGAAGGCGCGAGCGGTCCCGGCGAGCTCGTCGAACACAAGCAATACGAGTTCGGCAGCATCTTGAAAATTTAACCGAGAATGTTCGGACCTGGGACAGTAGGAAACGTAACGCGACAAGCGTGCCGCCCACGGCATCATCGACTGGCTTCGACTTCACGCAGCAGCCGCGCCAGTTCCAGAAGATCGGCTCCTCGTACTCCCGCGCCTTCTTCAAGTACCAGAAACCCTCGTACTTGCCCGTCGATAGCCAGTAGCGCGAGCCCGCCGGTTGCGCGCAGGGAGGATTTATGAGACAATCCCTCCCGGTCTTCAAGACCGACTTCCTATTTGTTTTTGAAAAGAGTATGTCCAATAGCTATTCGCAATAGAACCCGTGGGCGAGGACCTCGAGCCGAACAGAAAAGGTTGCCCAGACTGCCAAGGAAGCGCCAGGCTCGAGGTGTTCGGCCAGGTATCAAAACAAGTCTTTCCCAGTACGACGTTTTCGGTCGAACTGGATAACGGCCACGTCATCCTGGCGCACATCGCCGGACGCTTGCGTCGCCACCGCATCAAGATTCTTCCCGGAGATCAGGTCGAGATCGAAGTCTTCGCCCTACGACTTAACCAAGGGCCGGATCATGAGCCGTTATCGCGCGGGAGAAGAGCGCCGGAAACCGCAACCAGGTCCGGGCAAACCCCCCTAACTTTCCCTAAGTATCTCGCCGGCTTGAATCTGCCCGATGTGCAGATCTCGATAATCTGCTCGTTGCCCGCTGGAGGAACGTCTTCTTCGCGTCTTGTCAAAGGCTGGCCCCGGCATCGTTGAGTCGTACCGAGCTTGAGCACCCGATTGAGCTGCGGGCGCTGTTGGAGCGTCTGCTTCTTGAAGTTGACGCGATAGGCCAGCTCTTTTCCAAATAGCACGATCTCTCCGCGCGCATTGGCGTAGCCGCCAAAGACCGGCTCCAAAAGCTCCGAGAGGGCGCGGCCGGAACCGCCGGCGCTGATCGCCAGAGTGGCAACGGGGGAAAGGGTCCGTGTGCGGTTCACGCAGGGAATTGAACATCCGTAACGCTCGAAAGGTTGCATGCGGGCGCCGGCTGCCTTTGGCTAGGGTTTTTTAGTACGAGAACTCCTGAAGCTGATTGGATCCGGGACCGTTGACCCAGCCCGTTCGCGCCGAGGGATTTACTGAGATTCGGACCGGGATGACGAAGTCGCCCGCGTACGTGAAGTTGAAGCCGTTGATCGATTCCAAGAGGGCTCCACTCTCCTGGTAGACTTGAATGCTGCTGCCCGACCCCGACGTGCTCGAAATTGGCTGG
>CAWGMX010000013.1:0-23173 GCA_963823795.1 Vulcanimicrobiota bacterium
GCAAGCGGGCCGCGGGGTTGCGGAACCCGCTTTTTGGGGTAATCTGCAGCATGCCTTTGATCGAAATCGTCCTCGTACTGATCGTCGTCGGGGTCCTGCTATGGCTGGTGAACAACTACATCCCAATGGCCGGCCCGATAAAATCGCTGCTGAATGCCGTCGTCGTCATCGTGATGGTAATCTGGGTCCTCAAAGTTTTCGGCCTCTGGCCCTTCGTCACGCACATTCGCGCCGGGTAAGTTCCCGCCGCCGGGTATTGGAGCCGGGTAGGGGAAATCGAATCGAATGAAGATTGGCGTCGCTCTTACCAGCACGGTCGTTGCAGTCGGACTCTTCGCCGCGTCGTCGCCCTTCGCGGCGGCGGCGCCAAACGGCCTAGCCTGGGATTCGGTATCGAAGCTCGCGATGAATACCAACCCGTCCTCGCTGCAGCCAGGCTCGTTCGACGACGACTACTCGGCCGCAGCGGCGGCGCAGCCGCCGGCTCCCGGAGGGGGCGGACTCTTCGGCCAGTTCAAGCAGGGCATCGCGAACGCCCAGAGTGCGGCGCAGATGATGCAGACCGGGATGGCCCAGAAGCACTATGTGGCCGGCTCGAAAGAGCGCACCGACCTGGTCGCTATGCAAACCGCAACCATTACCGACTGCGTCGCGCGCACGATCACGACCCTCAACCTGCGAAACAAGACCTATCGCGTCGTCTCGATGGACCAGCCAACGGCCGCGTCCTCGGGAGGAGGCAGCAGCGGCGGATCGGCGCCGAAGGACGACGGTACGAAAGTTGCGATTACCGTTGCCAATACCGCGCTGGGCGCGCGAGCGGTCGGAGGCGAGCAGACCAACGGCTACCGGTCCGACACGACCATCACGGAGACGAAGCCGACCGGCGAGTCACATACGCAGAATCTGAACGTGGTCGGATATTACACAGCTTTTACGCAGCCGTTTCCGCACTGCTCCGGCTCCAGGCCGTGGTCGGGCGACTCGATGTCGCCCGCGCAAGGCATGGCGATGATGGCGGCTGCCTCAAGGGTGATGCGCGAGCTGGCCACCGCCGGCGTCGACAAACGGTTTAGCCTCACGCAAAGCGGGCCGATGCTGCCGTTCGGGAACTTCTCGATGTACCAAGCCGTCACGTTTGCCGCGAAGAACGGTCAGGGCGCGGCACTCGTCACCGAGCGCGGGCACGTTCACCCGGTGGACGCAAACGATCCGGTTTTCAGCATTCCTAGCGACTTCACGAAAGAGCAATAGAGGGCGTCGCTCAGGCCTTCCCGCGCAGCATGACGCGCGCGGCATTCCAGCCCGCGGCGCCCATTACGCCGCCGCCGGGATGTGCGGCAGCCCCGCACAGATAGAGCCCGCGAACCGGCGTCGTGTAATCGGCAAATCCGGGAACCGGGCGAAACGCAAAGAGCTGATGCAGCGGCATCGCGCCTTGAAAGATGCTGCCGCCCGTGAGGTTAAACGTCGTCTCGAGATCGACGGGCGTGAGGATCTGGCGGTCGATCACCGAGTCCTTGAATCCTGGCGCGTACCGTTCGACGACGTTGAAGCAGCGGTCGGCGTACTCGTTGCGCAGCGCGCTGGTCCACGGACCTTGCGCGAGACGGTACGGCGCGTATTGGGTGAACATCGACATGAGATGCTTGCCCGGGGGCACGACCGTCGAATCGAGCGACGACGGCATCGTGCACTCGACGACCGGCTCGCGCGAAACGTCGCCGTACTTCGCGTCGTCGTAGGCGCGCTCGATGAAGTCTTGGTCCGGGCAGAGGTGCACGGTGCCAAAGTGTTGCGGACCCGGCTCGTGGCCCGGCAGTGCAGTAAAGCTCGGCAAGCGCTCCAGCGCGACGTTGATTTTGCACGACGCGCTGCTGTACGAAATCCGAGCGACGGCATCGCGAAAGTCGTGCGGTAACTCGGCCGGTTCCAGCAGCTGCTCGAAGGTAACGTGGCAGTCGACGCCGCTGGCGACGCGTTTGGCGCGAAACTCATCACCGTTTGCGAGCGCGACGCCCGCGACGCGCCCGTCGCGGGTCAGAATGCGCGCGACTTCGGCGTCGGTCTTGATCTCTACGCCGAGCGCTCGTGCAGCGCTTGCGAGCGCCTGCGTCAGGCCGCCCATGCCGCCGCGCACGTAACTCCAAACCCCTCGCTTTCCGTTCGTCTCGCCCATGACGTGATGGAAGAGGACGTAAGCCGTGCCGGGCATCGAGGGCGCCATGAACGCCCCGATGATTGCGTCGGTTGCGATCGTGCCTTTCAGTTCTTCGGATTCAAACCAGCGGTCGAGAATCGGACGCGCCGCTCCGGTGAGCACTTCGATCGCTTCGCCCATCCCAGGTCCTAAGCGTTGCAGCGCACGACCCATCTTTCCGGCTTCGAGCAGTTGTCCGATATTCGGGCGAAGGACGTTGGGCGGGATCTGCGTGAGCGTCGGCTCGACGACCGACGCCACCCGTTCGAGCATCGCCTCGTAGCGCGGATAGCTTTGAGCGTCGCGCTTACTGAACTTCGCGATCTCTTCGACGTCGCGGCCGGTGCCGGTTCCCAACATCAGATGGCGTCCGTCTAAGAAAGGCGAAAACGACGCCGGATTGCGTTCGATCGCTTCGAAGCCGTGCTCCTTCAGGCGCAAATCCGCAATAATTTCGGGACGGAAGAGGCTGTTCACATACGCTGCCGTCGAGACTTTGAACCCGGGAAAGGTCTCTTCGGTCACGCAGGCTCCGCCGACGATGTAGCGCCGCTCGAGCACGAGAACGCGCCACTTCGCCCGGGCGAGATAACATGCGGTCACGAGCCCGTTGTGGCCGCCGCCGATGACGATTGCGTCGTACTCCACTAGGAGCCTGTAGACCTATGGCCGTTTTCGGATTCGTCGCCGAATTTTGTTTGAAGACGAGGCGCGATGAGGGAGCGAAGCCGTAGCTTCGTGACCGAAGAGCAACGAAGTATTCGGACAAAAAGGCGGCACGAAGACGGAAATGCGCCATAGGTCTACAGGCTCCTAGGCTCCTAGGCTCCCATGAGCGGAAGGTAGTGGCGGTCGAAGGCGCTTAGCAAGCCTTCCGCGTTCGCGTAGGGTCCAGGCGTATAGGCGCGCGAGTTTAGGCCCAACTGCGTCATCTCGTTGACGTGCCAGTCTTGCCGGTTTGTCAAATCCCAAAACTCGGCCACGTCGGTGGGGTCAAAACCAGGCTTTGTCATCGCGTGCGGATCGAAAAGCCAAGCGCAGACGACTTCCGTGCGATCGACGGCCAACGGCTTGCAGTAGTGCGCCATGACGTAGTCCGGATGCAGGCTCAGCAACAACGACGGAAAGATCGTATAGTAATAGGTCCGGTTGAGATCCTCGCCGGCGACGCTCCCCACGGGTTCGCGCGAACTCCGTCCGCTCGTCGTGAGGCTCGTGCCGGGCTCGCGTAACTCGGAGTAGCCCCCCAAAAACGGTCCCTCCGAAAGGTCGTTGTGCCCGCTATCCGACGGCGACAGCTTTTCGAGCTGCGGATGGACGAGCGGGCAGTGATAGCACTCCAAATAGTTGAGAAAGATGAGCTTCCAGTTGCACGCGACCTCGTAGGTGATGCTTCGCGCCGTCTTGAGCTTCGCGACGTTCCACCGCGAGAAACGCCCAATCAGCGGCTCAAAGGCTCGCTCGAATGGAAACGCCGACTTGAGATTGACGAAAATAAAGCCTTCCCATAGCGCGACCGCCGCTTCTTTGAGCGGATACTCCGTGCGGTCGAAGCCCGGGACTTCCAACATGTTGCGCGCGATCTTCAGCTCGCCGTCGAGCCCGTACGTCCAGGCGTGGTACGGGCACTGGATCGAGCCCGAAAAGTGCCCCGAGGCTTCGCTGCAGAGGCGGGTGCCGCGATGGCGGCAGACGTTGTAGAAGGCGCGAACCCTGGCGTCGGTGTCGCGCGTCACGATCAAACTCTCTCCGGCGCGCTCGGTCGTGAAGAAATCGCCGGGCCGGGTCAGCGCTTCTTCGCGGCCGATGCAGAGCCACTCGCAATAGAAGATGCGCTCTTGCTCTTCGGTAAAGACGTCGGGCGAGGTGTACCACACGGCGGGCAGCGTCTTGGCACCGGGGTAAACGCTCGGCATTGCAAATGTTGCCATCACGCCTGCGGCCTTTCTCAGGGCGGTGACGGAATCCGCTGTGACGCATTGAACGGCCACCGAATGGGCAGCCAGAAGCGCGGAGGACGACGTTATCGTCTTGGGCCTCGGCGTCATCGGGAGCGCCGCGGCGTACTGGGCGGCAAAACGCGGCGCGCGGGTACTGGGGCTCGAACAGTTCGAGCTCGGCCATTCGCGCGGCAGCTCCCACGACCGCTCGCGCATCATTCGCCTATCGTATTTCACGCCGGCGTACGTGCAGCTGGCGAAAGAGGCCTATCGCGCGTGGGAATCGCTGGAAAGCGATGCGGGCGAGCAACTGATCGTTAAGACCGGCGGGCTGGATATTGGACCACGCGCCGGCCCGGTCAAGATATCGGAGCACGTCCGCTCGATGCGCGCCTGCGGGTCGCGTAGAGGAGCTCGACGCCGAGGAGATTCGCAAGCGCTGGCCGTGCTGGCGCGTCGGCGACGAGGTTCACGGGCTCTTTCAAGCCGACGCGGGCATCGTTGCCGCCGAGCGCGCAACCGATGCTCTGCGACGGGTTGCGGTTGGTTTTGGTGCGACGCTGCTCGATCGCACGCCGGTCACCTCGCTGCACGCGAATGCCGGTGAGATTGAGATTGAAGCCGGCGCCCACCGCTACACTGCGGACAGACTGATCGTCGCCGCCGGCGCCTGGACCAATGGCGCGCTGGCACATTTTGGCCGGAGCCTCCCGCTCGAAGTAACGAAGGAGCAAGTGATCTATTTCGTCCCGCGCGATGCGGCCGCGTTCACGCTTGGTGCGTTTCCGCTTTGGATCTGGCAGGACGAGCCATCGTTCTATGGCTTTCCGATATTCGGGGAAACAAAAACCGTAAAGGTCACGCAAGACTCCGCGAAAACGGTCGACCCACAAACGCGCGGCTTCGAAGAAGATGCGGACATTACCACGCGCGTCAAAGGGTTTCTCGCGCGATATCTGCCGGCCGCGCTCGGGCCGGTCGATTTGGTAAAGACGTGCCTCTACGCGCGCACTCCGGATCGCGACTTCGTGATCGATGCGCTGCCCGGACATCCCAACGTTCGCGTCGCCGTCGGCGATGGGCACGCGTTCAAGTTCGGGAGCCTCATCGGGCGAATCCTCAGCGACGGCGCGGTCGAAGGATGCGACGTCACTCCCTTCAGAGTGACGCGGCCGATTCTGTCCGCGCCCTTGACGCGGGCGAACACGATGAGCGTTCGGCAGCAGATCGGTGACTTTGCGACCGTCACGCTGAGCTGGTCGTTGCCGCTCCCGATCGGAAGAAAGACCGCCGTCTCTTGAGGGGCCGTGATGTGCGAGCGCTCCGCTCCCGGCGGTAGGTTCTTATTGTAAAAGGCATAGACCGTTTCGAATGAGGCGCTCGTCGAATAGGCGCTCCCTGAGGCCGGTCCCAAGGCGGTTTCTGAGCTGGAACTGGCCGCTTCGACCTTTGCACCCGGGTAAACCGGCGCGGCCGACGGCGCGCTTTGCGTGGATGGGCCGTTCGCGGATGACGAGCGGGAAGAACCGTGCGAACAGCCCACCGCCGCCGCTAGGACGAGGGCGATGGCGGGTGCGTAGCGTCTCACTTGCTCGTCAGTCCTGAGAACTTCGCTGCGGTGCCGTTGGCGGCGCGCTGCTTCGCGATGAGGTCCTTTTGCTGCTGTAGATAGGTAACCAGCGCATCCATCCCGTCGGCGAGGTTGCGATTCGCGGCCGGCCAGCGGCTAGGCGGGATAAGTGCGACGTTGGGGTAGATCGCGTGCAGGTCGCCGATCTGCCGGCCCTCGCGTTGCACTCGGCGGACGGTTGCGATGAGACGATTTGGATTGCCGAATGCGTATCCGTTGATCCAAGTGCCGGCGGTTTGCATAAAGGCTTGGCCGGCCGCTTGCAGCTCGAAGCCCGGATCGCCCACGCTTCCAATCTTGGAGGGGTCGAGTAACACGCTAACTTGGCGCGCCCGATACTGCGCCGTGTAGAACCAGTAGACGGCTTCATTCCGATAGCCCAGGTCGTAGAGACGAATCGCGCCGACATAGAGTTCCGGAAAACTAAGCCGCTGCCACTGTTTTTTCATCGACCCGATCGTCGCGAGAACTTGTTTCGCATTGCTCGACGCCAGTCCCGAACTGAACCGGCCGACGTGGATTGCGGGACCTTTCGAAGCGTAATAGGGCGTGACGTAGGCGTCGATGTGCGCCGGATCGATGCCGCTCTGCCCACCGGCCTGCGCCGATCGGGGAGCGCCGGCCGTTGTGCGGGTTGCCCTCGTTGAGGAACAGGCGCGGGCGTCGTTCTCTAGCTCCGCGTTGGTGTCAGGATCGTCCGGCGACATCTTTATGAGTTGGTCGTCGGTATGCGCGCGCTCGAGCGCGGTTGCGACGCAGCCGCAAAGCGCTTCCGAAGCGCCGGGTTGCGCCATGCACGACTTGATGAACTTCGATTTGAACGACGAGCGGAATCCGCTATGAAAACCGCCCGCCGCGCTCTGCTGCAATGCGCTGCAGCCACCCAAGATCACGCCGATCATGCCGAGCGAAGCCGCGACCTTGATGCCAATATTCAAACGCATGTTGAGACTCTCTCGTAGTTGGTTAGTGGGCTAGGGAGTTGGGGCCCGTCGAGCGTGGTCTTGGGGCCTTCGATCGTACGGAGCGGCGTCGCGTTGCCGTTGGCGTTGCTGGCAAACTCCTTGATGGTGTCGGCGCTAAAGTCCGCGGCCTAGATGTGATCGTTGGCATCCGCGATGACGCCGGCCGGATAGAAAGCTGAGGTGATCTGCGCAACCGGCGCGACGTTGCCGTTAGCGCCTTTGGCGAAGACGCCGGATGCTCGAGCCCTCGTTGGCGACCAGCAGGCGGCCCGATCGGAATCGAATGCAAGGGCAAACGGTCGAGATAAGGCCGGTAGATGCTTCCCGCGATCGAGACGACCGGCGTGGCGTTGCCGCTGGCTCCCTTGGCGAAAGCGACGATGGTGCCGGATCGCGGTTTGCGACAAAGAGCTCGGCCGCTTGGCATCCATGGCCATCCCCACGGTCGTTGAGCTGCGTGTTGCTTCCGGCGATCGTTTGATCGGTGAGACGTTGCCCTGGCGCCGGCCGCGTATTCGGTGATGGCGTTTGGCTGTAGTTGGTCACCCAGAGGTTTCCGGAAGGATCGACCATGATGCCTTCGGTCGGACCGAGGTGCGATTTGGAGCCGCCGATCATCCGCGCGGGCTTGACGTTGCCGTTGGCGTCCTCGGCGAAGACGGCGACTTGATTTCCGCCATCGTTTGCGGCATAGATGTGCCCGGAGTTATCGACGGTAAGCGCGTCGGGATGGGTCAGGGTCGTATTCGATCCCGCGATTGTGACGAGGGGCTTCACGTCACCGTTCGCCGTCACGCTGAACCAAGAACGCTTGCGTTATCGCGGTTTGCGGCAAATATACGGATTCCACCGGCTGGAGCGAGTCGGACGCGGGCCGAGCGGCCGCGATTGGCGTTCCAGCTCGCGGCGTCGGGACGAAAGCGCCAGTCGCGGTCTGCGTGGCCCGTGCAGGCGGCGAGGCCGGCGAGCAGGGCGAGGGCCGGAATGCACTGGCGGTAGAACAGGGAGGCTGAACATGATTGTCTCCTTAAAAAAGAAGGGTTTGAGTGGTAGGCGTTCATCCTAGCGGATCGGGCGTACGGAAACGTTCGAGGGCCGGGAGGCCGCCCGCTAAGCCGAGAAGGCACGCTCAGAAGTGGGCAAAACTCTCGCCAAGGCGAGCGATTGCGTTCGGCGCGATCGAAGAGCCGCGGTCATCTCGATATCCGCTTTTCGGTCACCTGGAGGTCGCGCTAGACGGCGACCGCGATTTACGCTGGCGACACCGCGGAAATCGCTGCAGGTGCTTGCGTACCTCTTACTGCATCGCGCGACACCGGTATCGCGCGAGTATCTCGCCTTTCTGCTGTATCCCGGACGACGAGGAAAGCGCGGCGCGTGCGAAACTGCGCGCGACGCTCAGCGAGCTCCCGAAAATCCTGCCCAGCCGCGGACCGGTTCGTCACGGTCGAGCACCGAGAAGGTCGCCTGGAATCCCGATGCCGACTGTGGCTCGACATCGATGCTTTCGAGGAGGCGTCGAACGACCGGAGCCGCCTCGGCCGAAGCGATCGACCTCTATCGCGGCGACCTGTTGCCCGAGATCTACGACGAATGGCTCGACGCCATTCGCGAGCGTTACCGCAACGCCTATCTGCGTTGTCTCACCGAGCGCGTCTTCAGAGGCGCGGCGAAACGCGAATCTCGCGTTGGCAATCGAAACGGCTCGCCGAGTGCTGGCCGTCGATCCGTGGCGCGAAGATATCGTGCGGCGCATCATCGCGATGCGTTACGAAAGCGGCGATGGCGCCGGTGCGCTCAGCGAATACGCCGCGTTCGCCAAACGCTTGCGCGCCGAAATGGATGCCGAACCCATGGCGGAAACCGCGGCCGTCGCGGAGCGAGTTGCGCGCGGTCAAGCCCCGCCGACGAAGACGGCCGGTCGAGGAACGGTTGGCACCGCGGGTGAATCGGCAGTTTGCCGTTCGTCGGCCGCCGCGACGAGATGGAGCGTTTGTTGGAGACTTGGAGTCGGGCGGCTCGCGGTCGCGGCGCGTGTGCGTTCGTCGGCGGCGACCGGGCATCGGAAAGTCGCGAATGGGCTTGAGTTCGCCCACGCCGTGGAAGATCGCGGCGGACGCGTGTTCATCGGTACGACGAGTTCGCCGGAAGCCGTACCCTACGAGAGCATCGTCGATGCGCTGCGCTCCGCGCTTCCGCTCGTCGCCTCGCTCGAGCCCAGCATGGCCCTCGCTAGCGTCGCGGCGCTGTTGCCCGAACTCCCGCGCGGGTCGGCCTTCCCGAGATCCCGCGCCTGGACGGCGAGAGCGAACGAATCCGACTCTTCGAATCATTGTTTCGCTGCATAGCGGGTCTCGCCGCGCAGCGCCCGCTGCTGTTGCTGCTCGAAGACTTTCACTGGGCGCAGCCGGCAACACTCGAACTGTTGCAGTTTTTATTGCGGCGGATCTCTGGCGTCCCGGTGATGATCGTCGTGACCTACCGCGACGAGGAGACGCCGCGAATGCACGCGTTTCATCGTCTGCGCCGTGAAGCTCGCGCGACCGCCGGCGCGCAAAGCATCTGGCTGGGTCGCCTGTCCGTCAGCGACGTCTGAAGAACTGCGTAGTCGCGGTGCCCGACATGCGGCGATCGTCCCGCCGAGACGCTGATCGTCGCGTCGGAAGGCAATCCGTTTTTCCTCACGCAGCTCGTCGTCGAGGTGCGCGACGGCGAGGCGGGGCCGGAGCCGGCGTCGCTGCAAGCGGTCGTCGCGCGCAGCATCGAGCGGCTCTCGCGAGAATGCGCGCACAGCTGCCGAGATCGCCGCTTGCATCGGCGATCGCTTTTCCCGCGATGCCGTGCGCGAGGTGAGTGCGTGGGATGAAACCGCGTCTCACCGACTCGCTCGACGAGTTGCTCGACCGGCGGATCATTCGCGAAGCCAGCGGACGGGGTTTTCTCGAGTATGCTTTCACGCATCATCTCGTACAGGAAGCGATCGCTGCCGCCGTCCCGTCGAAACAGGCCGCCGTCCGGCGCCGGCGCGTTGCCCGAGTGCTCGAAAAACTCTACCCCGAACGCTTCTCCGAACTCTCGGCCTCACTTGCGGGGCATTACGAGTTTGCCGGCGACGTTGCCAACGCGGCGCGTTGCTACTTGGAGGCGATTCGCCGATCGATTTCGATTGGAGCGCTTCACGAAGCGCGAGCGCAAAGCGAACGCGCACTTGCACTCGACGCTGCGAGCGCGCATGCGGGCCGATCTTCTGCTCGAAAGCGTGACGATAGAGTCTCGAAGCGGGGACCTGGACTCGCGGAATGGGGCACTGCTGGCGTTGGAAAGCGTCGACGCGGAACTGGGTGACCCGGAAGTTCATCGCTCCACGCTGCTGCACCGGATGGAGTTTGCGACGACCGCGGGCGATCGCGTTATGTTGGAGCGGGCGGCGGCCGCGCTGCGCGCGTGCGTCTCCGATGACGATGCCTCCGGTAGCGCGGCACTGCACCTGGCCGAGGCAGAGATGGCTTTCACTTTGGGCCGCTTGGCGGAAGCGTACGACTCGGCCAATGCCGCGCTGGCCTATAGCCGGGCGGCGGAAGACGAAGCCGGGCAACGCGCGCGCTTTGCGTGTTTGGCGCAAGCGGAAGCGCATCGGGGCATCTGTCGGCAGCCGAGGGGTTATTCGACGAAGCCGCACAGGCTGCCGAACGGGCCGCCGATCCGGTCCTCGAACAGCTTACGCTGAGCAGCGGGTTTACCGTCGCGTATCAGCGCCGCGACATCCGGCGCTGCCACGCGCTGAGCGTGCGCTGCTTGGAACTGGCAATAAAACTGGGCGATCGGGTCGCCGAGGCGCAGGCGCACGGGCGGCTCGGGGTCACGCTCGATGCAGAGGGTGCAGGCTACGCGCAGGCCCGGCGGCATTACGCCGCCGCCGGCCGCATCTACGCCGAAAGCGGATACCTCGCGGGGAGCGCGGGCCAGCTACTCAATCAAGCGTTGCTCGAGATGCGGCTCGGACTTCTTCGAGCGGGCGCGCTCTTTCACGGAAAGGGCTATCGAGCTATTCGAACGCGCGAGCGACGGGCGCGGAAGAGTCGGGGGGCTCTCGAACCTCGTCTTTATGCGCGCCTATACCCGGCAGGTCCCCGGCGCGCGGGAAGCGGCGGAGTTGGCGCTTAAACTCGCGCGCCAACTTGGCTTCGGATTGATCGAAGCTTCGGTCATGGAGAATCTCGCGTTCGCAGAGGCGGTGGCCGGCAACTACGCGCGGGCGATCGAGCTGACGAGGCATCCTTCGAGCTGCGCTCGCAGTCGGAGTCGCAGGTCTGGTCGAGCACGACGCTGGCCAACCTCGCCCTTTGGCACGCCGCGCTGGGGAATCTTCCGGCTGCGCGCGACGCGGTGCAGCGACTGCTCGCCGACGACGATTCCATTATGCGAGCAACGGACTGGCCAACGCAGTGCTACTGGGCGGCCGCGCAGATCTTCCGCGCTTCCGGAGACTCCGCCGGGGCGGCGCGGGCGCTCAAGCGAGCCAAGAGCCTTATGAACGCTACGGCTGATGAACTCGACCCCGAAGATCGCGAGAGCTACTTGGGAATTCCTTGGCACGTCGATTTAGCGCGAGCGGCCGAGGTAAACGTCTGGCCCGATCCGCCAAGATAGGCCTATCCGATGGTGAAGACGCGGTCGAGCCCTGTGACGGAAAGCGTCCGGAGAATCTCCTCGCGGCTGGAGTGAAGCACGATCTGAGCACCCTTGAGACGCGCACGGCGCAGTAGCGCGATCAAGCCCCGCAGCGCTTCCGTATCGAGGACAACGAGGTTGTCGAGGTCCAGGGCGACCTGCTCGGCTCCCCGGAGCAGCTTTGCGTCGACGGCGGCTTCGACGGCGGCGTAGTTCGCGGGAAGATAGTCGATCAAAGCGTCTTCGAAGCTTCGTTCCGCGGGGCGCATGTAACTCGGGAATCGTGCGTAGCGCGGGAAGAGGGTGAACGCGGACATCGGGCGGCTCCTTCACGGTGTGGGTGATTCGGCCCTCATCGTAGCCCACGACGCGTACGAGAACGTTCGCCCGGCTCGCCGCCCGCTGGAAGGGGCCCCAACAGGCTGTAATCCCTAGCCGTTTGCGGCCATCGTGTCGGCTACGCCTGATGAGTGGATGCGGATAGTGCTTAAGGGCAGTCCAAAGATCGCTTCGATCGAAAAGCTAAGACGAGCGCTCCGATGAGGAGCGCCGCCTTGGCCGTGGAGTCGCAAGAAGCAAGCTTAGCGATTCATTCTTTCGTTGTGTGCGCTTACGCCGTTACTTCGCAGTTACGGCTTCGGGGCCGGTCCACGCAAAGCAATGACCGACCAAAAAATGAGATCCTTGATCTGCACGCCGGGGCGCAGCGCGGCGACGCTCAGGTGTGTGGCCGATCCAAATTTCCATCAGGCGATCGCGCCCAGCGTCACGAGCAGCAGCGTCGCGGTCCAGCGGGCTACAGCGCCCGCGTTTGTCAACCGCTTTCCGATCTGCAAACCGTAGACGTTCAGGATCGTGCTAACGTCAATCCGCCAAGCGCCACCGCGATGAAGTATGCCGGCGACCGGGAGAACACGCGGCCGCGCGAGCCTGTGAACGACGCCGTCTGATGGCCCGGCGATCCAGCGTCTGCGGGTCGAGGCGCCGCGCGAAGCGAGAGCGACGCAGCGGTTAGCACGAACGACGGTCTATTGACAAAACGTGTGTGCCAGGCAGTCACGCGTGATAGCTTGTATTTCGTCGACGGGAAAGCGAAGACTCGCGCCTAGATGACGGCCGCGCTCGAAGGCGCAAGCCAGGGGTGAGCGGGGTGAGCAGAGTCGCTGCTCATGAGTGAGCCGCATGCCGGTGAGGAGCCGGTTATCGCGCAGGATTGCGCGATAAGGCACACACGACGAAAAAGGAGCTCGCCCACCGGCGCGTTACCGGTGGGCGATGTTTGAGGAGCTTCGTGAAGTTTGAAGGAGCTTAGTCTAGTAAGCCGGTCCCCAGTGACCTGCGCGCCAGTACCATCCGCGACGGCCGTTCACCCAGTGCCCGGCGTGCCACGTCGCGCCGGCGTACGGCCGGTACGCGTAGTAGCCGTGGGTCCAGGCGTAGCGGTAACCGTTCCATCCCCAGTATCCGCCAACCCAGTAGTAGCCCGGTCCTGGCGCAACCGGTACGCTTTCGTAGATTGGTGCCGGCGGCGCAGTTTGGATGTAGATGCCACCGGAGACTTGAGCCGAGGCCGGCAACACCGACCCGAAGATCCCGGCGCCGAGTGCGCAGGCGAGTAGGACGTTATGAAGTTTGATCATCATGCTTCATGTGTACCATCATCGAGGGTGATGCTTGAACTAAGAACGATTAGAGCTTTATTCAAAAACGATGAGAGTGACGTTGATGCGTCAGCGAACGACGCGCCGTCCGTAGTATGCGCGGCGATAGTAGCGCGCGTAGGGGCGACGTGCCCAGTATGCGCGGCGGTAATATGCTGCGGGATAGGCTGCGTACCCGTAGCCTCCGCCAACATAGCCGTACGGTGCGCCGTAGCCGTAGCCGACGCCCACGCCGTAGCCGTAGGGGTAGCCGTAGCCGACGCTGACGCCGTAGCCGTACGGGTAGCCATAGCCATAACCGTAGCGAGGATAACCGTAGCCGTAACGATAGCCGCCGTAGCGATAGCCATAGCCGGCGCGATAGCCATAGCCGGCGCGATAGCCGTAACCGGCGCGATAGCCATAGCCTGCGCGATAGCCGTTGCTTCGGTATGCGGAACCGTGGCCCGCGACCACGCGCCCCGAAGCCGTTCGAGCGGTTCCAACGGCGACGTGCGCGGCCGAGGCCGGCGCTGCTGCTGCGAGCAGCGATCCTGCGCCCAGAGCGCAGGCGAGTAAGACGTTATGGAGTTTCATGCTTCCTTTTTAGCACTCTTGCGGCTGAAGCTCTCGTTAGTAATGATTAGAAGCCGCTTCGAAAGCGATGAGAGGGCAATCGAGCAGCAGTTCCTGCGCTTTCGTCCACAGCGCGACGGCCCGGTCGACGCTCGCCTCGCGCTCGCTGCGAAGACGGTGCTCGGTCTGCACCATCGCAACCGGCAGAATGGCGAGAAGCACGTCGCGATCGTGCGCCTCGCCCAAGGCGTCCTGCAACAACGCGAAGGCCTTCGCCACCGTTTCGAGCGGTGGTTCGAGATCCTCAAAACGTTCGAGCGCATACCGAAGCCGTTTGCAGGCAATGCGAAAATCGTGCAGCCCCGGTTGATCGCGCCGCTGCAAGCCGCCGGCGAGCCGGCGAACCTCGCTCACGCGCGTCTGCAACACGCGGGCAGCCAGCTCGATGCTGCCGGTAACACCGCGCAGAGGAACCGGCTCGGGTTTCACGTCAGACGCGATTCGGTAAACTGCGCACGGCGTAGCCGTCTGTGAGCTACCCGCGTCGCCTCTTTGCGCGCGCGCTCAGCTCGGCCAGAAGCGGTTCGGCGACGTGGCGTTCGCCGGGTTCGACGCTATTTTCCAGCAGCCGCAAGATGATGGTTGCATCGCGCGCGGCGTCGGTTTGTTCGGCCGCGCGCTTCACGCGTCGCAACAGTTTGGCTGAGGGCGCGAGCTCGGCGACATCCTCGAGCAGCGAACGAAAGCGGCGTCCGGCCGTGCGGACCGCGTGCAGTCGCTTCTCAGTTGGTTTTGAAACGAATCGCCGCCGCGCACCCTCCAAGGCGCGCCGTTCCCTTGCAACGGTGCCCTTTAGCCACTTCACCGCAGCCGGCCGCTCATTGCGCGCCAGCGTTCGACAGAAGTATTTGCAGCGACCTTCGCGAAGGATACGATTCGACGTGAGATCGCCGCGACTACCCATCCTCGTCGTGCTCCTGGCAATCGTTGCCGCCAGCACATGGTATTATGTCTCCCACCGCGCACCGAGCGCGGCCGAAACCATCCCAATCTACTACACGAAGGTCGACGGGAAGTCGTTGGCCGCGATGCGGGTCTCGATGCGCCCGCGTCAACCCGACGAGAGTGCGGCGGAACGCCTCCACAACGTCGTGCTGTATGCCACGGTCCAGGCCATAGCGGGACCTCCGAAGGACGTGCAAGCGATTCGCTTTCCGCTCGGCACGCGAGTTCTGGACGCAAGCGTTAACGGTTCGACGGCAACCCTTGACCTCTCAAAAGATCTCGAGAAGCAAGCGGGAGGGACGTTCGGAGAGAACGGCGAGTTCAAAGCGCTCGTCTATACGATAACCGCGATCGAAGGCATCAATGCGGTGCAGATACTCGTTGAAGGAAACCGGCTGGAGACGCTGCCGGGAGGAAACGTTGAACTGGACCAACCGCTTCATCGCTCGGACTGGTAAGTTTGCATTCGCCCTTTCGCCGATGCTGGCCGCATTGGCGATCGCGGTTCCGGCGTTTGCCGATTCGTCGTTGACCGCGACCTATCAAGGGCGCGCCATTCTCTTCACGCAGCTCTCGTCGCACGCCGGAGCCCCGGCCATCGGCGTGAACGATCGCGGATTTACCACGTTGCTGAGCGATACCGGGTCGTTCCTAACGTGGAAGCCGGGCGAGCGTTTCGTTCTCATCACGACCAGCGTTCCCACCGTCGTCAGTTTTGCAATCGGCGATCGACGGTACGATCTCGGCCCCATCTCGCTGCAGGCGAGCTTCGCGCCCTTCCTCGTAGGCGACGAAGCCTATCTGCCGCTGCGAGAGGTGTTGCGTGCCCTCGATCTTGCGCTGCACGAAGAAAACGGCGTCGCGGTGCTGCAACCGCAGCTTGCCGCGCTCGACGTGCGCCAAGAGGCCTCTCGAGTGACGGTCTTCGCGCACGCCGGCGCTACGCTGCACGCGCGAGTCGTGCAAGAGAGTCCGGCGGCGATTACCTACGCCTTCGACGGCGTCGGCACGTCGCTGAGCGGGACGCGCCAAGTCGGCACCGGCGGCATTGGCAGCATCACGATCGTCAGTTCTGGAACCGTTCGCGAACCGATAACCCTGGTGACCGTGCAGTTGCAGCCGGGAACGGTTGCCGAGGCGCCTCAGAATACCGACGGCCGCGACATCCTACTCGCATTCGACGGTCCGGGGGCCACCAATCCGGAACAGACGACGGCACAAGAAGTATCGCCGACGCCGGAGCCTCCCCCCGATACGACGTCTGTGAGCGGTGCGGCGGGTGCTGCGCCGAGCGGTCCCGCGACCGTAACGGGCGTCACCGTCTCAGCCGGCGGCGGACGGGGTTTCGGTTGCGATTGCGATCACCGGCAGCGCGACGTACGAATGGCACCGCCTGCGCGAGCCGGATAATCGCTTCTGGGTCGATATTGCGAACGCGCAGCTGCAGGGAGCGCCGATCGATCAAACGGCGCCCGCGCCGCTGCTTTCGGTGCGCGTCCGCCAAGTCGACCCAGCGACGGTGCGCGTCGCGTTCTCGCTGAGCGGACCCAAGCCGATCGCGTTTACCTCCTCGGCCGACGGCCTCAACTTGGCGATCGGCAGCGAAGACGTCGCCGGCGAGGCGCGCTCCGGAAGCGGCGGCGTTGGAACTGCGAGCAGCGCCGTTGTTGCTGCGCCGCTCGAGCAGTCGGAGCCGGGGACGGGCAGTCCCGGCGATACAACCTGGAAGTTCGGCCCGCGCAGCGGTTACATTGCGACCAATCCTCGCCTGATCGTCATCGATCCCGGGCACGGCGGCAGCGACGTCGGCACGATGCACGGGGGTGTCTCGGAGGCGCAGTTGACGCTCGACATGGCAAAGCGGCTGCGCGAGATACTGATTGGTCGGGGTTGGGAAGTGAAGCTGACGCGCGAGACCGACGTGGACGTCTACGAGGCCAACGATAGCGCGCACGACGAACTTCAGGCGAGGGACGACATCGCCAACAAGGCCGGCGCGAGACTGTTCGTCAGCATTCACGCCAACGCGTTCATCAACTCCGGGCCGTACGGAACGACCTGTTACATTTCCAAGCCGGACGACGTAGCCTTCGGGCGGATCGTGGAATCGCATCTCGCCGCGGACGGCACGAAAGATGATGGACTCGTCAAGAGCCATCTGTACGTAACGCTGCACGCGCGGATGCCTGCGGTGCTGATCGAGACGGCGTTTCTCACCAATCCAGGCGATTACGCGCTGCTCACCTCCTCGGCTTGGCGGCAAAAGGTCGCGCAAGAGATCGCCGACGGGATCGGCCAGTACGCGCAAGAATATCCGGCTCCAAATCAGCCGGCACAGTAGGTGATCGGCCTCTTCGACTCCGGCCTTGGCGGCCTGACGGTGCTGGCGCGCGTCCGCGAGCGGATACCGTCGGCCGACATCGTCTTTTTCGCCGACCAAGCCAACGTGCCGTATGGCGACCGGACCCACGCAGAGCTGCTGGAGTTGCTGCAGGCGAACCTCGCTCGGCTCGATGCGCGCGGCGTCGATGCGATCGTTATGGGCTGTAATACGTCGTGCGCCGTGGCCGAGCGGTATGGCTGGCCCGCGACGCGTGCCGCCGTGCTCGACCTGATCGAGTCGGCGGCCATCGCGGTGGAGCGCGGCGGATTTAAGCGCGTCGGCGTCGTCGCAACCGCAGCTACCGTCGGCGCAGGTTCTTACGGAAGAACGATTCGCGCACACGTCCGTGGCATCGACGTCGTCGAAGTTCCGGCGCCGGCGCTCGTTCCGCTCGTCGAAGCCGGGGCGATCGAGGGCGAAATTCCTCGCGCCGCGGTCGCCGAAGTCTGCGGACACCTGCCGCTCGATCTCGACGTTTTGGTCTTTGGCTGCACGCACTATCCGGTGCTGGAATCGCACTTCCGCGCCGTTCTCGGCGATGGCATCACCTTGATCGATCCGGCCTTCATGCAGGCCGAACGAACCGCCGAGCTTCTCGGCAGCCGCGCGAACGGGAGCGGATCGACGGAGTATACGACGAGCGGCGACGAAACGGCGTTCGTGGCAAACGTCGCGCGCATTTTATCCGTGAACGGCCGAGGTGCTCCCGCGTAACGAACGCATCTCGAGTCGCCGCGCCGGCGACAACTGCAAAACCGCGCCAGTGGCGATGCAATTAGTAGAAGAGTGTCGCGTGCGGAATCGCCGGACCGTCCCAACCATCAGGCCATTTGCGGTTGAAGTTGATGGTGCGCGGGTCGAGCGTGAGAGCGCCCGTCTTCAAATCGACGGTGGCGAACGATATTTTGTTCTGTATCGACCCAAATCCCGTGATGACGAGGTTGCCGGTCGAGGGCTCGATCGCCATCCAATGAGGGATCGCGTCGGCGCCGAGAAACAGGTGACCCGCTTCAACCGGGTTCGAAGGGTCGCGAACGTCCAAGCTCGTGATACAGTGCCCGCTCATCGAAGGCTGGATCCAGTAGTTGCCGGCGACGACCGGGACGCCCGAACAAGAACGGTATCCGAAGTCGTAGACGAACGTGGCGCTGGGATCGTTCCCGTCCAACCCGTTTAAGCGATAGAGGCCGCAAGCCGACGTCTTAACGAGCACGGTTTTTCCGTCTGAAAGCAGCGCGGCCTCGTCGGCGTTCTGTCCTGCAACGCCTTTGAACCGTTTAGGTTTTGGAAGTACGACGGTCTTGAGCAACTTCAAGTCGGAGAGGCGCCAGACTTGCACGACGCGACTCGAGTCGTTCGTTTGCAACGGAGGCATCGTCGCGCTCGTGGTGACTACTCGATCCAGGGCCTCAATGACGACCAGGCTATATGGGCGTATGTTGCGGTCGATTTCCTGAGCGGACGCATCGCTTGCGCGTACCATACGTCCGTAGCCATCCAGTTCCACGAGCGCGCCAGGCTCATCTTCGTCCGACCCTTTGATTTGATACGTCGCAAGGACGTTCCCGCTGGAGAGATACGCGAAGCTGTGAGGGTGCGTGTATGCGCCCGCGCCGCCGAACGAGGCAGCGACTCGCGGCTTGAGTGGATCGCGGAGATCGAAGACGTACGAGCGCGCGGCCATAAAATCGTTTGCAAACAGCATATGGTTCGGCGGCATCGCGTAGTTGGAGTGGTGCGCCATCTGCGATGCCGTGGGCACGGGGAGCATGGCCACGAGGCGGCCGAAATTTGCGGGATCGCCGATATCGAATATCGCCAGAAAATCGTGGCCGGCGCCATCCCCAGGGTTGACCTTCGTCTCCATCGCCCACGACACGAGATAGCGGCTTTGCGGCGGTGCCGGCGCAAGCGCGAACAGAACAAAAGCGAGTGCAAGAAAACGCATCAGTCGCCCCCTCTCCGACCCCGCTTTCTAGAAACGAAGCCATGGACCTCGCCTCGAGTCGACACGAGCGGAGGTGCACAGTCGTGATGGCGATAAGCCCGGGTTATGACCGCTTTTCGGCTGAGCGCATTGCTCGCTGCCGCTCTTATCGCCGGTGCCACTCCGGGTCCGAGTGCATCGCCACCAGCGGGGCAGAACAGCCAGCCGCACTGTGTTATTGAGAACCGCTACTCTCCATTTACTTATCCATGCGCGCCGTTCACAAAAGTCGGCATTCGAATCAAGGCGGCGATTCCAAGCAGTGCCTTCGGAACGGACGCGCCGCCGGCGGATAGCGGCATTCTCGACGACGGCTCGGTAATGGTTCAAACCGATCGCCATGGCCTTTACCGCATCGCCGGCGGCCGGCTGCAGAGGCTTTGGCCACCAGGTCCACGCTGCGAGGGTCAACTGCATTTCGAGTTTGCGTTCACCGGTTCGTTCGACGACGAGGTGCTCGCGACGGTTAACCGCGCTACGAGCGCAGCGATGCGTTCCGACGGCTTGCTCGCGTTTCGGTTGCCGCTAGCGTTCGACTCGGTGGCGCAGGACGCCGGCGGCGTCGTTTGGCTTTCTAAGGGAGGCTATGCAGATCAAACCCTGTACGCCTACTTTCCGCGAACGCGAGTGCGACTGGCGCTCCAATCCCCAAAAGGCGTCTATCTGTTTCGGTCGCCAAACGGCCACGTCTATGCGAGCAACTTTGACGGCCTGTTCGAGCTCGATTCGCAGCCCACGGTTCAGGCGCGCCTCGTTCACGGTCCGCTGCGGTGGGAGCAAGTTCAGTCGTATTTCGAACTCGGTCTCGCCGTCTCACCGATTCAGGCCGTCGGCCGGGAGGGATCGCTCTGGGCATCGACGGCGACGCAAGTAATCCACGTGCATCCGAACGGCGCGCTGCACGCGATGCGCTTCCTCGAGCCTCCAAACCGTATCACGATGCCGTTGCAGGCGATTCCCCTAACCATGACGCGCGACGGTGCGGTCTGGGCATGGGGCAAGACCATACGGATCGACAATAGCGATCGAATCCAAGTCTTGACGCTTCCGCAGCAGGACGAAGTGGACCGGTTGAGATTTGGGCCGGATTCGAGCGTCTGGCTCGTCATACGCGACGCGCGAAATGACCGGCCGCTAGGCGTCGTCAACGTCGCGCCTGCTGCGCTTGCGCGAAACGCAGCGGCATGGCCTTTTACGCTGCCAGCCAACGCAGTATCGCCGACGCCGTGTCCGTTTCCGACCACACCGCCCACCCCAACGCCGCCGCTCCCGCCGAAAAACGGGCCGGTCAACTTCGTCTACGCGGCGGGCGGGTCGCCGGATGGCGTGTGGGGATACTGGGCCGGCCGGAGCGGGAAACTCACGCCGGTGCGCGGCGCGCCGTTTGGCGCCAAGGATGTATGGAGCCTCTCGATCGATCCGGCCGGGCGCCATCTCTACGTAGGCGCGTGGTGGGACGGCATCCACGCTTACGCGATCGACGCGCAGCGGGACGTTACGCCCTATTGCCGGCTCACCGCTTGCTGCAGCGGCCGGACCGACGACCGTCGTCTTCGATCGTCGCGGTCGCTACGCGTTCGCGGCCAACCTCAACGCAAAGAACGTCACGGGATATGCAGTCGATTCCCAGAGCGGCGCCCTGAGACCGCTGGCGTGGTCGCCGCTGGCCATGAATAATCCTTACTGGCTAGGGATGAATCCGCGGAGGGACGTTGCGTACTTCACGACGGAGCGGGGCATTGAAACGTTCGATGCGAGCGGCGGAGCGTTGACGAATATTGCGACGATCGTGTCCGCGCGCCACATTAGCCTTCTCATCGATCCTAGCGCGCGCTGGGCGTATCAAGCCGACAATTCCGATGGGACGATTACGGTCTACGGCATCGATCCGCGCACCGGAGTGCTGATGCCGCCTACGGCGCCTGGCATGAGAGCCGCGAACGAACCGCGCGACATGGCTACGGATCCGCGCGGGCGCTTTCTCTACCTTACCAACATCCCCACCCAAACATCGAAAGCCACGATCGTGGGCTATCGAATCGATGCCCGGAATGGGACGTTGCACGCGCTCCCAACCTCGCCTTACGGCGATACGCTTGCAAACAAGCTGACGATCACGCCCGATGGCGCATTTTTGTATGCGGCGGACTTTAATGCTGAGAAGATTTCGGCATTTGCGATCGATCCAACATCGGGTGCTTTGTGGCCGCTCCCCAGCTCACCGTTCAAGACTGGTGATAACCCGCAGGGAATCGTTTCGTGCCGGCGGATTGGCGACAGTTGCAAGACAACGGTGTTATAACGATGAGCTTAGGCAAACTGTGGTTAGGCACGGCTGCAATCGGTTTAATTCCGCTGCTAGCCGGCGCATCGACTGCTATCGAGACGACGATTCCCGAGAGCGTCGCTCCGATAACGATCGATCGATGCGTCGTCACGCTTCAGAAGACGCCGGCAGGGTACGCATTGTTGGATGACCTCGACTTCACAAACGTCAGCCAGCGTACGGCGACCGAAGTTCGCTTTGCTTTCAGGGTCGTCGACGCGACGGGGCGGACGGGGCCCAGCTTAACCGACGATCGCGCCGGACGGTTCGCGCCCAGCATTGCGATGAGCCATTCAACGCCGGCGCCCACCGGTTCGAGGTCGCCGCAGTTGATCGACGCTTTGCCCGCTTCGGCCAAGGTCGTTTGCACCGTAGCGATGGTGCACTTCGACGACGGCAGCGTCTGGAATGACGGCGACGGACCGGTAGGAACCGGGGTGCTCGTCACGCCGCCGCCCCAGCCTGCGCCGACGCCGCCCTGGCAGTGGCCCTTCGATCCGCCCACGCCGCCGTCGGAGGGTCTGTAATCATCCCAAGGAAACGCCCACAGCGATGGACGACGCTCGAAGACTCGCCGCCGCGCTCAACACGCTGGTAAAATCGCCGCAGTTCTCAAACACGAAAGCGCGTGGTGCCGCGCGCCAAGAGCCCGCCGTAAACTGGCCTGCGACCAAGAAGCTCAACGAAGACTTCAACTCCGAGGTTGACGGATGCGAGTCGTTCGTGATGAACGACGGAAGCGTCTGCGCCTGGAAGCCCGGACAATTTCGTTACGCGGCGATTGCGAAGGACCAGAGGCCCTAATCCGGCTAGACCTCTAGGTGGCGTGGCAGCAGTGCGGCCGCCTCTCGAACTGCCGCGTGTTCTACGGATAAAACTTCCGGATCTCGCTTGAGCCGCAGTTGTCTGCGGTTCCATAGGCCGAGACTTTGCCAGTGCGAATCGTAGCGCGACCACCATGCGATGCCGATCCACTGCTTGCTTCGGTGGATTCGGGCTGCCCAGGCTTGCGTGAGCCTGCGCTCGCGGGCGACCACGTCGGAGGGCCGTAAATCGTAGGCCAAGAGCCTGCCGGCGTTATCGAGATCGCAGATTGCTGATCGATCCGGCAGTTCGTAGGTTGCGAGCGCGTAGGGCTGGCCGCCTTGTGCTAACATCGGTTGCGTCCACACATCGAAGCGTCTGAAGGCTTCGCTCAGTGCCCCGATGGCGCTGCTACAAAGATACAGCTCGCGGTAAAGATCGGGATTTGCGATGCGGCCCGCAGCGCCGAGGGGCGCGTAAAGCGCACCTCCCGGTTGCGATGGAGAGGCAGCCGCCTCGAATGGAAAGACGCGATAGAGCATCATGCAAAGGCGCCGGCCGCGATCGCATCGAGCGCCTCGATCAGCGGTGCCGCTCCGCGGACGGCAAGGACGTCGATCGGGCGCGCTTCGTTGAGAAACGGTTCGTGCCCGACCAACCACTGCGTCGCGACCGGCGGTGCGAAGATTTGGAGCGCGCGTGCCATTACGGCGTGCACATCGAGAATTCGGGTCGTCATCGCCGGGCTGATCTTCGCGCCGCGTTTCCAGCGGGTAACCATCGCAGCGTCGACGCCGAGAAGCCGGGCGACTGGATTGTGCCCGTAGGCGGCAACCAGTCGCGCAAGGAGCGGACGAACGTCGGCAAGCGCTCGCGAGTCCTTCGGTGCGACAAGGGGATCGATCATTGGGCTCCAGGTGCGTGCCGCCATACCTTCACTTTACGCGCTAAACTGAAGCTAGTCGACGAATTTTGTTGACTAGAGTCCGATTCGAATGCGGCTACTCCTAGGGGACGCATTGAGCGCCCGAGAAATTCACGGGGAT
>CAWGMX010000014.1:0-24312 GCA_963823795.1 Vulcanimicrobiota bacterium
GCGATGACGGCCTGCGGCGGACCGATGAAGCCCCTGCCGGGCGTATCCACGACAACGACGAACCAAGCCGCGCGCTCGTTGCAGGCAGTGGCGCAACGCAGTTTCGATTCTACGGCAATCGCAAGCCGGATGCCGGCTCGCCGCAATACGACCATATCGTTCCGGTCATCGGAATCGCGTCGTACCATCCGCGCGACGAACGCGGGTACTTCCCCGACGACGTAATCACGTTCAGTGACAACGGAGAGTCGGAGCTCGAGCCGGCGCGAGCCTAAGTACTACTTCAGCACCGGGACTTTGGCATCGCCATCCTCGGCGTGCAGGACGGGGACAATAGCGACGCTTCCGGTGCGGGCGAGTACAAATATAAACTACGAGCACCCGCAGATCGCACAGGGATCCGGCAGAGCGTCCCAGGGCCGAGCCCATCGTGCTGACCGTTACCGTTTCGGGGCTGACACCGGGCGACGAGTATAATCTCTATCGCTATAAAACGCTAGCGTCGATTCCAAACCGCGGCTTTAACAAATACGCTTCGAAAGCGTACGAAAGGTGGACGATCCCAGGACACGCCGGCGGCAAGTTCGTCATGACCGAAAAGATCATGTCCGATGAAGTTGCCGCCTATCGGGCCGTCCCGGCTAACGCACCGTAGGGAAGCCTGATTGACCTAGAAAGTCACTCGGGGTCGCCGTGGGAGAACGGTTTGACGCGCGTGATGAAGTATTTCGCGTCGTGTTGCGACGGGATCGCGGTGAAGGCGCGCGGTTTTTGGTCGTAGTTGAAGACGTCGTCGATGCTGGTCGCGCGTTGGTCGGTCGTCCCGAGCGATCCCGAGGCCGAAGTTGTTCTCAACGTATTTCAGTATGCTGGCGAACTCGTATTGTGTGTGAGAGACATAGCCGGGGCTGGCCCGATTTACTGAGCTTCGCATACGGCGAAACGACAATCATCGGCACGCGGAATCCAAGGCCGCCCTGATCGTCGCGACATTGCGATTTGGCGAGGCATGCGGGGAGCAGCGTTATCATAAAGGCCACCCCAGTCGTCCCAGAGGATGACGATCGCTGTCGAGTTCCAATACGAACTCTGTCCGACGGCGTTTACGACGCTGGCGACCCATTCCGGACCATTATCCTCTTTCTCACCCAAGTGATCGGAGTTGTCGTCCTCGGGGATGACCCACGATCTGCGGGCAACGTACCATCGCTGACATCTGTGAAAATGTTGGTTTCAGGCATCGAGACGTTGGTACCCCACTCCTTGCCGTAGCGCACCGGATAGATTACATCGAAGGCGTTGAGCAGTGCGCCGGCGCAAGTCTTGCACCGTTTGGCTGCCCGGGCAGTCGTCCCCCGACGGCGACCCGACGAAGCAAGGGGTGTAATACTTCCAGCTCACTCCCGCAGCATCGAGCAAATCGCGGCAACGTTGCGTAGCTGGAGCTTCCGTATGGGAATTTGTTCGTGCAGGGGGCCGGGCCGGCATCTTCCTCCCATTTAAGATGAATCGTGATCAGGTGCGGTTTTGCTCGGGTAGGCGGGTCCGTCGCAGCCCCACGGTTCACCGGTTTGGCGTGTCAATCATGCTCGAGCCGGTACCGTACGTTCCCGCCGAGGGCCGTACCGCCGCAGGTACATATTGATGCGCGGAGAAGCTGCCACTGCCTTGTTTTTGGAACATCGCGTCGGGAGAGCACGTACTGTTCAGCCATGTCCCAATATGGCGCGATGTCGGTCGGGTTTCACGTACATGTACGGATACAGGTTGTTGTATTTTGCTCCAGTTCTGTCTCACGAGCGCACGCCCCGAGCGGCTCGTAGTCAAAGCCGTCCATCTTCCCACCGTTCAGCGCCGTCATGAAGGAGTAGTAGCAGTGGCCGATATCGCTGTTCTGTTCGGGCAGCAAAAGGTTGCTCGACGAGTGCCACTTTCTTAGCGACCCATTTGCCCTTCACTTTCATCTTCGCCAGCCCATGGAGCTGTCCGTGCGCCCCCGGAAACCCAGCGAATAGGTTGTCGAAGCTACGATTCTCCTGAACGATGATCACGACGTGCTGGATCGGCGAGCTTCCGGACCCATGCCGGTGAAGTGACAGGCTATTTGCAAGCTGCGGGGTGCTGCCGGCACCGCCGCACGCGGCTAGAGCAGCCACCGTCGCGCCGGCGAGAACCGCACGCCGGCCAAAATCTAGTACTCTCATCGAGCTCCTTCCTACGACCACGAACCGGCGCTTTCGACGCCGGGGGCCCTCCATCCTAAGCTCGCAAGCGGGCTGCCGGTTGTGGAACCCGCTTTTTGGGGTAATCTGCAGCATGCCTTTGATCGAAATCATCCTCGTACTGATCGTCGTTGGGGTGCTGCTCTGGCTGGTGAATAGCTACATCCCGATGGCCGGACCGATAAAATCGCTGCTGAACGCCGTCGTCGTCATCGTGATGGTAATCTGGGGTCCTCAAAGTTTTTGGACTCTGGCAGTACGTCACGCACATTCGCGCGGGGTAGGTTTCCGTCGCCGGGTATTGGGGCCGGGCAGGGGGAATGCAGGCGAATGAAGTTTCGTCTTGCTTTTACCAGCACTGTCGTTGCGGTCGCGCTCTTTGCTGTATCGTCGCCCTTCGCGGCGGCGGCGCCAAACGGCCTAGCCTGGGATTCGGTATCGAAGCTCGCGATGAATACCGATCCGTCCTCGCCGCAGCCGGGCTCGTTCGACGACGACTACTCCGCGGCAGCGGCGGCGCAGCCGCCGGGTCCGGGAGGGGGCGGGCTCTTCGGCCAGTTCAAGCAGAGCATCGCGAATGCCCAGAATGTGGCGCAGATGATGCAGATCGGGATGGCCCAGAAGCACTATGTGGCCGGCTCGAAAGAGCGCACCGACCTGGTCGCGATGCAAAGCGCAACCATTACCGATTGCGTCGCGCGCACGATCACGACCCTCAACCTGCGAAACAAGACCTATCGCGTCGTCTCGATGGACCAGCCAACGGCCGCGTCCTCGGCGGGAAGCGGCGGCGGGGAATCAGCACCAAGGACGACGGTACGAAGGTAGCAATCACCGTTGCCAATACCGCGCTGGGCGCGCGAGCAGTAAGGGCGAGCAGACCAACGGTTACCGGTCCGACACGACCATCACCGAGACGACGCCGACCGGCGAGTCACATACGCAAAATCTGAACGTGGTCGGGTATTACACAGCTTTTACGCAACCGTTTCCGCACTGCTCCGGCTCCAGACCAGTGGTGGGGAGACTTCGATGTCGCCCGCGCAAGGCATGGCGATGATGGCGGTCGCCTCAAGGGTGATGCGCGAGCTGGCCACCGCCGGCGTCGACAAACGGTTTAGCCTCACGCAAACCGGGCCGATGCTGCCGTTCGGGAACTTCTCGATGTACCAAGCCGTCACGTTTGCCGCGAAGAACGGTCAGGGCGCAGCACTCGTCACCGAGCGCGGGCACGTTCACCCGGTGGACGCAAGCGATCCGGTTTTCAGTATTCCTAGCGACTTCACGAAAGAGCAATAGACGGCGTCGCTCAGGCCTTGCCGCGCAGCATCTCGCGCGCCGCATTCCAGCCGGCGGCGCCCATGACGCCGCCGCCGGGATGCGCCGCCGCGCCGCACATGTACAGACCGCGGATCGGCGTGCGGTAGTCGGCGTAGCCGGGGACCGGGCGGAAGAAGAGCTGGTTCAGCGCCATCGCGCCCTGAAAGATGTTGCCGCCGGTGAGGCCGAAGGTGCGTTCCAGATCGAGCGGGCGTCAGGACCTGCCGGTCGATCACCGAGGCTTGAAGCCCGGCGCGTACCGTTCGAGGACGTCGAAGCAGCGGTCGGCGAACGCGTTCTCGGCGCGTCGTCCCACGGTCCCTTGGCAGCTTGTACGGGGCGTACTGGATGAACATCGACATCAGGTGCTTGCCCGGCGGCGCGACCGTGGGGTCGACGCGCCGACGGCATCGTGCATTCCAGGATCGGATCGCGCCGACGGCCGGCCGTATTTGGCGTCGTCGTAGGCGCGCTCGATGAAGTCCTGATCGGGGCAGATGTGCATCGGTGCCGCGGTGCTGCGGCCCGGCTCGTGCCGGGGCAGGCGGTGAAGTTCGGCAAGCGCTCGAGCGCGACGTTGATCTTCAGCGACGCGCTGCGTAATCGATGCGTGCGATCGGCCGTCGACGAAGTCGGGCGGCAGCGTCGCGGGTTCGAGCAGCTTCTCGAAGGTCACGTCGGCAGTCGACGCTGCTGGCGACCGTGCGGCGCGAAATTCGTCGCCGTTGGCCAGGGCGACGCCGGCGACCGCGCCGCTCTCGGACCAGGATGCGTGGCGACCTCGGCGTCGGTGCGGATCTCGACGCCGAGGTCGTCGGCGGCGCGGCGAGCGCGTTGGTGAGGCCGCCCATGCCGCCGCGCACATAAGCCCACACGCCGCGCTTGCCGTTGGTCTCGCCCATGACGTGATGGAACAGCACGTAAGCCGTGCCGGGCATCGAGGGCGCCGCGAAGGCGCCGATGATCGCGTCGGTCGCGAGCGTGACTTTGAGCTCGCTCGGATTCGAACCAGCGATCGAGGATGGGCCGCGCCGCGCCGGTGAGTATCTCGATGGCCTCGCTCATCGCCGGGCCCAGTTGCTGGAACGCCCGGCCGAGCTTGCCGAGCCGCGAGGTCGCGCGAGCCCGGACGCAGCACGTTGGGCGGCGTATCGTCAGCGTCGGCTCGATGAGCGCGGCGACGCGCTCGAGCATCGCTTCGTATTCGGGATAGCCTCCGCGTCGCGTCTTGCTGAACTTGCGCGATCTCCTCGCACGTCGTCGCTCTCGGGGCCCAGCAACAGATAGCGGCCATCCAGGAACGGCGAGAACGACGACGGATTGCGTTCGATCGCTCGAAGCCGTAGTCGTGCAGGCGCAGGTCGCGAATGATCTCGGGGCGGAACAGGCTGTTGACGTAGGCCGCGGTCGAGACCTTGAAGCCGGGGAAGATCTCCTCGGTGACGCAGGCGCCGCCGACCACGTGGCGGCGCTCGAGGACCAGGACTTTCCACTTCGCTCGCGCGAGGTAGCAGGCCGTCACCAGGCCGTTGTGGCCGCCGCCGATGACGATCGCGTCGTACTTGGTTGCCATGATCGGGAGGTAGTGGCGGTCGAAGGCGCTCAGCAAGCCTTCCGCGTTCGCGTATGGTCCGGGCGTATAGGCGCGCGATTTTAGGCCCAACTGCGTCATCTCGTTGACGTGCCAGTCTTGCCGGTTCGTCAAATCCCAAAACTCCGCCACATCGGTGGGGTTGAAATCGGGGCTTTGCCATCGCACTCGGATCGAAAAGCCAAGCGCAGGACGACCTCCGTGCGATCGACGGCCAACGGCTTGCAGTAGTGTGCCATGACGTAGTCGGGATGTAGGCTCAGCAATAACGACGGAAAGATCGTATAGTAATAGGTTCGGTTGGAGTACTGCGCCGACGACGCTCCCCACGGGTTCGCGCGAACTCCGCCCGCTCGTCGTGAGGCTCGTGCCGGGCTCGCGCAACTCGAAAATCTCCTCCCCCAAAAACGGTCCCTCCGAAAGGTCGTTATGCCCGCTATCCGAGGGCGACAGCTTTTCGAGCTGCGGATGGACGAGCGGGCAGTGATAGCACTCCGAATAGTTGAGAAAGATGAGCTTCCAGTTGCACGCGACCTCGTAGGTGATGTTGCGCGCCGTCTTGAGATTCGCCACGTTCCACTGCGAGAAGCGGCCGATCAACGGCGCAAAGACTCGCTCGAACTCGGGCTGAGCGTTGACATGCAGTTTGACAAAATAAAGCCTCCCACAGCGCGACCGTGGCTTCTTTGAGCGGATATTCCGTGCGGTCGAAGCCGGGCACTTCCAACATGTTGCGCGCGATCTTCAGCTCGCCGTCGAGCGCGTACGTCCAGGCGTGATACGGGCACTGGATCGAGCCCGAAAAGTGTCCCGAGGCTTCGCTGCAGAGGCGCGTGCCGCGGTGGCGGCAGACGTTGTAGAAGGCCCGAACCTTGGCGTCGGTGCCGCGCGTCACGATCAAACTCTCTCCGGCGCGCTCGGTCGTGAAGAAATTGCCAGGGCGAACAGCGTTTCTTCGCGGCCGATGCAGAGCCACTCGCAAGAGAATATCCGCTCTTGCTCTTCGGCAAAGACGTCGGGCGAGGTGTACCATACGGCGGGCAGTGTCCGGGCGCCGGGATAAACGCTCGGCCTTGCAAAGGTTTCCATCACGCCTCGGGCTTTCTCAGAGCGGTGACGGAATCCGCTGTTACGCATTGAACCGCCACGAAATGGGGCAGCCACACCCACGCGAGTACGACGTCGCCGTCTTGGGCCTCGGCGTCATCGGCAGCGCCGCGGCGTACTGGTCGGCCAAACGCGGCGCGCGGGTGCTGGGGCTCGAGCAGTTCGAACTAGGGCATGCACGCGGCAGTTCCCACGACCGCTCGCGCATCATTCGCCTCTCCTATTTCACGCCGGCCTACGTGCAGCTGGCTAAGGAGGCCTATCGCGCGTGGGCATCGCTGGAAAGCGATGCCGGCGAGCAGCTGATCGTTAAGACCGGCGGCCTGGATATCGGACCGCGCGCCAGCGTCAAGATATCCGAGCACGTCGGCTCGATGCGCGTCTGCGGAGTTGCGTTCGAGGAGCTCGACGCCGCCGCGATTCGCGCAAGCGCTGGCCATGCTGGCGCGTCGGCGACGAGGTACACGGTCTCTTTCAAGCCGACGCGGGCATCGTCGCCGCCGAGCGCGCGACCGACGTTCTTCGACAGGTCGCCGTTGGTTTTGGCGCGACGCTGCTCGATCTCACGCCGGTCACGTCGTTGCGTGCGAGTGCCGGCGAGATTGAGATTGAAGCCGGTGGCCGCCGCTACACCGCCCGCAGACTGATCGTCGCCGCCGGCGCCTGGACGAATGGCGCGCTCGCACATTTCGGCCGGAGCCTAGCGATCGAAGTAACGAAGGAGCAAGTGAGCTATTTCTTCCCGCGCGATCCGGCGGCGTTCGCGCTTGGCGAGTTTCCACTTGGATCTGGCAGGCCGAGCCGTCGTTCTACGGCTTTCCGATATTCGGGGAAACAAGACCGTAAAGGTCACGCAGGACTCCGGCGGCAAGACCGTCGACGCGCAGACGCGTGGCTTCGAAGAGGATGTAGGGATCACGACGCGCGTCAAAGGTTTTCTCGAGCGGTACTTGCCGGCCGCGCTCGGACCAGTCGATTTAGTGAAGACGTGCCTCTACGCGCGCACTCCGGATCGCGACTTCGTGATCGATGCCCTGCCTGGGCATCCCAACGTTCGCGTCGCGGTCGGCGATGGGCACGCGTTCAAGTTCGGCAGCCTCATCGGGCGCATCCTCAGCGACGGCGCGGTCGAAGGATGTGATCTCACTCCATTCAGAGTGACGCGGCCGATTCTGTCGCGTCCTTGACGCGGGCGAACACGATGAGCGTCCGGCAGCAGATCAGTGGCTTGCGACCGTCACGCTGAGCTGGTCGTTACCGCGCCCGATGAGGAAGACCGCTGTCTCTTGAGGGGCCGTGATGTGGGAGCGCTCCGACCCCGGCGGCAGGTTCTTATTGTAAAAGCCGTAGACCGTTTCGAATGATGCGCTCGTCGAATAGGCGCTCCCGGACGCCGGTCCCAAGGCGGTTTCCGAGCTGGAACTGGCCGCTTCGACTTTTGCACCCGGGTAAACCGGCGCGGCCGACGGCGCGCTCTGCGTGGATGGGGCGTTCGCAGCCGGCGAGTTGGAACCGTGTGAACAGCCCACTGCCGCTGCCAGGACGAGAGCGATGGCGGGTGCGTAGCGTCTCACTTGCTCGTCAGACCTGAGAACTTCGCGGCGGTGCCGTTGGCGGCGCGCTGCTTCGCGATGACGTCCTTTTGCTGCTCTAGATAGGTGACGAGCGAATCCATCCCGTCGGCAAGATTGCGATTCGCGGCCGGCCAGCGGCTAGCTGGGATAAGTGCGACGTTGGGGTAGATCGCGTGCAGGTCGCCGATCTGCCGGCCCTCGCGTTGCACTCGGCGGACGGTTGCGATCAGACGGTTTGGATCGCCGAATGCGTATCCGTTGATCCAAGTGCCGGCGGTTTGCATAAAGGCCTGGGCGGCCGCTTGCAGCTGAAGCCCGGATCGCCCACGCTTCCAACTTTGGACGGGTTGAGAACCACGCTAACCTGGCGCGCGCGATACTGCGCCGTGTAGAACCAGTAGACGGCGTCATTCCGATAGCCCAGATCGTAGAGACGAATCGCCCCAACGTAGAGTTCCGGAAAACTAAGGCGCTGCCACTGTTTTCTCATCGCTCCGATCGTAGTGAAACTCGCTTCGCATTGCTCGATGCGAGTCCTGAACTGAACAGGCCGACGTGGATCGCGCCTTTCGAAGCGTAATAGGGCGTGACATAGGCATCGATGTGCGCCGGATCGATGCGGTTCGGCCGACTGGGCTGGGCGCCGCGCGGCGCCGTATTCGCGGAGCAAGCCCGGGCGTCGTCGTTTAGCTCCCCGTTGGTGTCCGGGTCGTCCGGCGACATCTTTATGAGTTGGTCGTCGGTATGCGCGCGCTCGAGCGTGGCTGCGACGCAGCCGCAGAGCGCTTCCGAAGCGCCGGCTTGCGCCATGCACGACTTGATGAAGCTCGATTTGAACGACGAGCGGAATCCGGTATGAAAACCGCCCATCTCGCTCTGCTGCAGCGCGTTCACCACCCAAGATCACGCCGATCATGCCGAGCGAAGCGGCGACCTTGATGCCAAAATTCAGACACTGTTGATACTCTCTCGCGAAGTTGGGTTAGTGGGCTAGGGAGTTCGGCCCGTCGAGCGGGTGTTCGGCCCTTCGATCTGCGGAGCGGCGTCGCATTGCCGTTGGCACTGCGGGCGAACTCCTTGATGGTGTCGTTGACGAACTCAGCTGCGTAGATGTGGCCCTTGGAATCCGCCATGAGCCGGCCGGATAGTAGCCGACGTGGTCCGCGCAACCGGTGCGACGCTGCCGATAGCCCCCTTGGCGAAGACGAGTATGCCCGACGACTCGTCGGCGACCAGGAGACGGCCACGATCGTCGAAGGCCAGCGCGAATGGTCGAGAGAGGCCGGAAGATCCTCCGCCGATCACGCCGACGGGTGTTGCGTTGCCGCTGGCGCCCTTGGCGAAAACGACGATCGAGCTGGAGTCGATATTCGCCACAAAGAGCTGGCCCTTGGCGTTCATCGCCATCCCAACCGGCTCGTTGAGCTGCGTGTTGGCGCCCGCGATTGTGTCGATTGGCGCGACGTTGCCGGAGGCTCCGGCCGCATATTCTGTGACGTCGTTGTTGCCGTAGCTGCTCGCCCAGAGATTGCCGGAACGGTCGACCAAGATACCTTCGGTCGGACCAAGGTTTGAGTTCGAGCCGCCGATGACTCGGGCCGGCTTGACGTTGCCGTTCGCGTGAGCGCCGAAGACGGCGACTTGAGTCCCGCCGTCGTTGGCGACGTAGATGTTGCCTGAGGCATCCGCAGTCAGCGCGTCGGGGTCGATCAGCGTCGTCTTCGACCCGGCGATTGTCGCGATGGGCGCGATGTTACCGTTCGCCGTCGATTCGAAGGAGGCAACGCTTCCGCCGTCGCGGTTTGCCGCAGATATGCGGAATCCACCGCGCAGTGGGGCTGCCTGGGGCCGCGATTGGCTGGCGGCGCCGGGGACGAAGGGGCCGGTAGCGGTCTGCCCGGCGCAGCCCGCGAGACCCACGACGATCGCGAGGGCGGAATCCCCTGGCGGCAGAGGATGGACGTGAACATGATTGCTCCTCGAAAAAAGAAAGAGAATGAGTGACCAGGCCTCATGGTAGCGGGGCCGGCGTACGGAAACGTTCGCCCGGCCGGGGAGGCGGCCGCTGGGTTCGAGAAGGCAAGCTCGGGAGGGCAAAGCCGTCGCCAAGGTGAGCGAACTCCGTGCACCGCCAGCCAAAGCGCGCGGGCGTCTCGAGTTCCGGTTGTTCGGCCATCTGGAGGTCGCGCTTGACGGCGATCGCTTTACGCTGGCCACGCCGCGGAAGTCGCTGCAGGTCCTTACGTATCTGCTGCTGCACCGAGCGACCGCGGTATCGCGCGAGTATCTGGCCTTTCTGCTGTATCCCGACGACGAAGAGGGAGCGGCGCGAGCAAAACTGCGCGCGACGCTCAGCGAGCTTCCAAAAATCTTGCCGCAGCCGTCGGAGCGGTACGTCACGATCGAGACCGACAAGGTCGCGTGGAATCCCGCTGCCGATCTCTGGCTCGACATCGATGCTTTCGAAGCGGCGGCGGCCGATCGCAGCCGCCTCGGCGAAGCCATCGAGCTTTATCGCGGCGACGTGTTGCCCGAGGTCTACGACGAATGGTTCGACGTCATTCGCGAACGCCATCGCGACACGTACCTGCGTTGCCTTACCGAACACGCTTCAGAGGCGCGGCGAAATGCGAACCTCGGGCTCGCGATCGAAACCGCGCGCAAAGTATTGGCGATCGATCCCTGGCGCGAAGATATGGTGCGGCGCATCATAGCGATGCGCTACGAGAGCGGCGATCGTGCCGGCGCGCTCAGCGAGTACGCCGCATTCGCCAAACGCTTACGCGCGGAGATGGACGCGGAACCGATGGCGGAAACCGTGGCCGTCGCCGAGCGAATTTCGCGCGGCCAAGCCGTCGCCGACGAAGACGTTACCGAGGAACGGTCGGCCGCTGCGGGTGAATCGGCGGTCCTACCATTCGTTGGGCGGCGCGACGAGATGGAACGCTTGCTGGAAACTTGGAATCGCGTGGGGCGTGGCCGCGGTGCTTGCGCGTTCGTCGGCGGCGAGCCGGGCATCGGAAAGTCGCGGCTCGCGTTGGAGTTCGCGCACGCCGTAGAAGATCGCGGCGGGCGCGTGATCGTCGGCGCGACCAGCTCTCCCGAGGCGGTACCATATGAAAGCGTCGTCGATGCGCTGCGCTCGGCGCTGCCGCTCGTCGCCTCGCTGCGGCCCAGCATGGCGCTGGCCTGCGTGGCGACGCTCTTACCCGAAATCTCGGCGCGCGTGGCACTTCCCGCCGTCGCGCGGCTGGACGCCGAGAGCGAGCGTGTCCGGCTGCTCGAATCGCTCTTTCGCTGCATCGCGGATCTTGCCAAGCCGCGCCCGCTCCTGTTGATTCTGGAAGATTTGCACTGGGCGCAGCCCGCTTCGATCGAGCTGTTGCAGTTCTTACTGCGGCGCATCAGCGGCGTGCCGGTGATGATCGTCGTGACGTATCGCGACGAGGAATCGCAACGTCTGCATGCGTTTCATCGCCTGCGGCGCGAGGCTCGCGCAACGGCCGGCGCGCAGAGCATGTGGTTGAGCCGGCTCTCCGTCAGCGAAGCCGAAGAACTGCGAGTCGCGGTGCCCGACGTTCGCGATCGTCCCGCCGAGTCGCTAGTGGCGGCTTCCGGCGGCAATCCGCTCTTTCTAACGCAGCTCGTCGTTGACGTGCGCAATGGTGAGGTGGGCACGGAGCCTGCATCGCTGCAAGCGGTCGTCGCGCGCAGCGTCGAGCGGCTCTCGGAGTATGCGCGCACCGCTGGCGAGATCGCAGCCTGCATCGGCGATCGCTTTTCGCGCGACGCCGTGCGCGAGGTGAGTGCGTGGGATGAAGCCGCGCTCACCGACTCACTCGACGAACTGCTCGACCGGCGCATCATCCGCGAAGCCAGCGGGCGGGGCTTTCTCGAGTACGCCTTCACGCATCATTTGGTACAGGAAGCGATTGCTGCGGCCGTTCCGTCGAAACAGGCCGCCGTCCGGCGCCGGCGCGTAGCCCGAGTACTCGAAAAACTCTACCCGGAACGCTTCTCGGAACTCTCGGCGTCACTTGCGGGGCACTACGAGTTTGCCGGCGACGTTGCCAACGCCGCGCGTTGCTACTTGGAGGCGATTCGCCGATCGATTTCGATTGGAGCGCTGCACGAGGCCCAAGCGCAAAGCCAACGCGCACTCGCGCTCGACGCCACGGCACGCATGCGGGCAGATCTTTTGCTGGAAAGCGTGACGATAGAGTCTCGAAGCGGCGACCTCGAGTCGCGGAATGAAGCGCTGCTGGCGTTGGAAAGTGTCGACGTGGAACTCGGCGATCCCGAAGTTCATCGGGTTACGCTGCTGCACCGGATGGAGTTTGCCACGACCGCGGGTGATCGCGTCATGTTGGAGCAGGCCGCTGCCGCTCTGCGGGCGTGCGTCGCCGATGACGACGCGCCAGGCAGCGCGGCACTGCACTTGGCCGAGGCGGAGATGGCGTTCGCTCTGGGCCGCTTGGCGGAAGCATACGACTCGGCAAACGCCGCGCTGACCTATAGCCGGGCGGCGGAAGACGAAGCCGGCGCGACGCGCGCCCTTTGTGTTTTGGCGCAAGCCGAGGCGCACCAGGGCCATCTATCGGCAGCCGAGGGATTATTCGACCAAGCCGCGCAGGCTGCGGCCCGGGCCGCCGATCCGGTCCTCGAACAGCTCGCGCTGAGCAGCGGGTTTACCGTCGCGTATCAGCGCCGCGACATCCCGCGTTGCCACGCGCTGAGCGCCCGCTGCTTGGAACTGGCAATTAAACTGGGCGACCGGCTTGCCGAGGCGCAGGCGCACGGCCGACTGGGGGTCACGCTCGATGCCGAGGGCGCAGGGTACGCGGAGGCGCGACGGCATTACGCGGACGCCGGCCGCATCTACGCCGAAAGCGGATACCTCGCCGGGAGCGCGGGCCAGCTCCAATCAAGCCCTGCTCGAGATGCGGCTCGGCTTTTTTGAACGGGCGCGCTCCTTCACGGAAAGCGCCATCGAGCTATTCGAGCGCGCGAGCGACGGGCGAGGGAGGGTCGGGGGCTCTCCAACCTGGTCTTTATGCGCGCGTATACCCGGCAGATCGCCGGCGCGCGGGAAGCCGCGGAGTTGGCCCTCAAACTTTCGCGTCAACTTGGCTTCGGATTAATCGAAGCATCGGTATTGGAGATCTCGCGTTCGCGGAGGCGGTGGCCGGCAACTACGCGCGGGCGATCGAGCTCACCGAGTCATCCTTCGAGCTGCGCTCGCAGTCGGAATCGCAGGTCTGGTCGAGCACGACACTCGCCAACCTCGCGCTTTGGTACGCGGCGCTGGGGAATCTCCCGGCCGCGCGCGACGCGGTGCAACGACTGCTCGCCGACGACGACTCCATCATGCGGGCAACGGATTGGCCAACGCATTGCTATTGGGCGGCGGCGCAGATCTTCCGCGCCACCGGAGATTCCTCCGAGGCAGCACGCGCGCTCAAGCGAGCCAAGAGCCTTATGAAAGCTACGGCTTGCGAACTCGAACCCGAAGATCGCGAGAGTTACTTGGCGATTCCCTGGCACCTTGATTTAGCGCGAGCGGCCGAAGCAAACGTCTGGCCCGATCCGCCACGATAGACCTACGCGATGGTAAAGACGCGATCGAGCCCGGTGACCGAAAGCGTCCGCAGAATCTCCTCGCGGCTCGAGCGAAGGACGATCTGAGCGCCCTTGAGGCGTGCCCGGCGCAGTAGCGCGATCAAGCCCCGCAGCCCTCTCGGTATCGAGGGAGGCCAGGCCGTCGAGGTCCAGGACGACCTGTTCGGCACCCCGGAGCAACTTTGCGTCGACGGCGGCTTCGACGCCGGCGTAGTTCGCGGGAAGATAGTCGATCGAGGCGTCTTCGACGCTTCGTGCCGGCGGGCGCATGCAACTCGGGAAGCGTGCGTAGCGCGGGAAGAGGGTGAACGCGGACATCGGGCGGCTCCTTCACGGTGGGGTGATCGGCCTCATCGTAACCCACGACGCGTACGAGAACGTTCGCCGGCGCTTAGGCTCCGAAGAAACGCAAAACGATGAGGAAGCCGGCGCCGAATATGAGCGCCCCGAAGGAAGACGGTGACGGGGACCGTCAGCACCCACGCGAGGACGATATTGCGAAGCGTCCGCATCTGCAATCCGGAGCCGTTTGCGGCCATCGTGCCGGCCACGCCCGATGAGAGGATGTGGGTCGTGCTCACGGGCAGTCCGAGCATGTCGCGCCTTGAATCGTCGCCATCGTAACCAGCTCCGCGGACGCGCCCTGGGCGTACGTCAGATGCGACTTTCCGATTTTCTCTCCGATCGTGACGACGATGCGCTTCCATCCGATCATGGTTCCGAGGCCTAGACACAAGGCGACCATAAACTTCACCCAGACCGGAATGAATTTGGTCATTCCGTCGAGGTCTTTTTTGTAGTCGCCCAACTCTGTGGCTTCACCTGGAGCGATGAACGTCTTGTTCGGTTTCGTGAGTTTGCCGATCGACTCTCCAACCAGATAACTCTTGGTGCGCAAGTCTTTGCGCTGATCGTCGGTGAGCTTGTCGAAGGTCTGGCGCGGTGCCGACGATCTCCGCGATCGCTCGATTCTCGTACGCGAGGCGCAACGAAAGTAGTCTGTGCGGCCTTCGACCGTATTTCAAAAAATCGGAGAGGGCCGTCTCGGCATCCTGCGCGGTGATCTGAGCGCGCTGACCGGCCTTCGCGTCGAGCATCGGCTGCACGGCCTTGATTCTGGGTGACGAGCGATGCCACGCCGGCCGCCGTCACCGTGGGGTTGATCGCGTAGACGCCCGGCAGGATGCCGATGAGGATCAGCATGATGAGCCCATGCCTTTTTGGCCGTCGTTCGAGCCGTGCGCGAAGCTGACGCCGGTACAGGTCAGAACCAGCAGCCGCGAATCCACAGGGCGGCGGTTTCGTCTCGGGAGCCTCGTAAAGCTGGCTTGCGCGGACGATGCCTTCATCAAAAGCAGAAGCAGGGCGGCGCAAACGAAGCCCACGAACGGCGAGACCAGAAGCGACAGGCCGACTTCGTGCACTTGCCCCAGTTGACGCCGTCAGGCCGAACCGGATGCTTCGATCAGACCGATTCGTCGAGGCCGACGCCGACGATCGAGCCGATCAGCGTGTGCGAGCTCGAAGCCGGGAAGCCCGACGTACCAGGTGCCAAAGTTCCAGACTATGCGCCGAGACCAACAGCGCGAAGACCATCGCGAATCCGGCCGCCGACCCCGACGTGGATGAACGAGCTCGACCGGCAGCAACGCGACGATGCTATAAGCGACGGCACCGCTCGAGACCACGACGCCGACGAAGTTCCAGATGCCCGACCAGACGACCGCGTACCACGGCTTGAGGGTGTTGGTGTAGATGACCGTCGCGACGGCGTTCGCCGTGTCGTGAAATCCGTTGATCGCCTCAAACCCGAAAGCTAAGACGAGCGCTCCGATCAGGAGCGCGGCAGTGGCGGGGGTGAGGTCGGCAAGAAAATGTTGCAAAGCTTAGCGATTGATTCTACGGATGCTTGATTAAGGTGCGCTTAAGCTTAGAGGCAAACCGGCGTTGCCCGGTAATTGCTGCGGGAGGAGGACGAGGCATTGAAAGTTGTCGTTGAACTGCAAGGGCAGCGCCTGGAGTTTAGCCTCGACAGCGGCACGTGCCGATGGGTTCTCGCCGAACCGGCGACGAGCAATCTGCTTCACGAAGGTGAGTTTCCGCTCGTTGCTTCTGCCGGCGGCAAACGTTACGAATTGTACAGCGACTGAACCTTCGACGAGGTCGAGTTGTAAGCAAGCCGCTGCTTCATCCGTGTTTTGCTGCGGTGTCGCTCGGGTAGAAAGCACGCTGAAAGTGAGGGCTCATGTACACAGAAGACCCGTTTGAATCCGAAATGTATTACGACCGAGAGCCGGCGACGGCGGCGGTCGAACGGCTTCACGACCTCGGTTACGGTCGCGACGAGATCAGCGTGATGATGGACGACAAGACGCGCGAGCGCGCCTTCTCCTCGTTGGTCAATGCCAAAGGGAGTGAGGGTGTCGCGGCCGGTGCAACGATCGGCGGCGTGCTCGGCGCGATCGTCGCGGGGCTAACCGCTACCGGAAGCGTCGCCGCGATCGCGGGGACCGGCGGTCTTGCGACGCCGCTCGTCGTCGGCCCATTGGCTGCGGCGTTGGCTGGATTGGGCGCGGGTGCTGCGGGGGCGGCATCATCGGCGGTCTGATCGGCGTCGGCATCGGCGAAACCCACGCCAAACAATACAAAAAAGGGCTGCGCGAAGGCGGCATTCTCGTTGCGGTTCGGCCCAAATCCAAAGACCACCGCGCCGATGTGCGCCGCGCGCTCGATCGCGACGTTGAGTACGCGGGAGAGACGCGCGGCAGATAAGCTATTCGAGAGCTTCGCGGCGGCCTCGAGCGTAAACTGCGAGGCCGCCGCAAAGCAGCAGCACGGTCATCCCTGATGACCTTCACGACCGCGCCGCGAAGCCGTACGCGCCGTTCACGCCCGTGCCGCCCTGCCCAAAAAGATGAAGAGCGCCGCGATTGCGGCCTGCGTAACCAGCGCCAAGATTCGCGCGACGGCGCCTAGCCACGCTCCGGCTCTCCCGACGCAACTCGCCAAACCACGAGCGAACTCGGTCCGGCGGCTGCCGCGGCTGCGTCGTTCAACACCGCAAAGGAGTTCGCCACCGCGCGTTACCGGTGGGCGATGTTTGAGGAGCTTCGTGGCGTTGAAGGAGCTTCGTCTAGTACGCCGGTCCCCACTGACCCGCGCGCCAGTACCAGCCACGACGGCCGTTCACCCAGTGCCCGGCGTGCCATGTCGCGCCGGCGTACGGCCGGTAAGCGTAGTAGCCGTGCGTCCAGGCGTAGCGGTAGCCGTTCCATCGCCAGTATCCGCCAACCCAAAAGTAGCCCGGTCCCGGCGCAACCGGTACGGTTTCATAGATCGGCGCCGGCGGCGCAGTTTGGATGTAGACGCCACCGTAGACTTGAGCCGAGGCCGGCAACGCCGACCCGAAGATCCCGGCGCCGAGCGCGCAGGCGAGTAGGACGTTATGAAGTTTGATCATCATGCTTCATGTGTACCATCATCGAGTGTGATCATTGAACCAAGAACGATTAGAGCTTTATTCAAAAACGATGAGAGCGACACGTTAACGAACGACGCGTCGTCCGTAATACGCGCGGCGATAATGGCGCGCGTAGGGGCGACGTGCCCAATATGCGCGACGTCCATATGCGGCGGGATAGGCTGGAGGCGTAGCCGTAACCTGCGCCACCGTAGCCGTAACCTCCGTAACAGCCTACGCACCGTAACCGTAGCCGATGCCGACGCCGATGCCGACGCCGTAGGGGTAACCGTAAGCGTAGCCATAGGGATAGCCGTAGCCGTAACGAGGGTAACCGTAGCGGTAGCCATAACCGGCGCGATAGGCGTAGCCCGCCCGATAGCCGGCAGAGCGATAACCGCCGTAGCCCCGGTATCCGGTTCCGTAGCTACTGTGGCCCGCGACTACACGCCCCGTGGCCGCCGATCGCGCGGTCCCACCGGCGACGTGCGCGGCCGAGGCCGGCGCCGCCGCTGCGAGCAACGATCCTGCGCCCAGAGCGCAGGCGAGTAAGACGTTATGGAGTTTCATGCTTTATCTTTAGCAGTTTTGAGGCGGAAGTTCTGCTTACGATGATTAGAAGCTCACTCGAAAACGATGAGAGGGCAATCGAGCAGCAGTTCTTGGGCTTGCGTCCACAGCGCGACGGCCCGCTCGACGCTCGCCTCGCGCTCGCTGCGAAGACGGTGCTCGGTCTGTAGCATCGCAACCGGCAGAATGGCGAGAAGCACGTCGCGATCGTGCGCCTCGCCCAAGGCGTCCTGCAACAACGCGAAGGCCTTTGCTATCGTTTCAAGCGATGGTTCGAGGTCCTCAAAACGTTCCAACGCATACCGAAGCCGTTTGCAGGCAATGCGAAAATCGTGCAACCCCGGTTGACCGCGCTGCTGCAAGCCACCGGCAAGCCGGCGAACCTCGTTCGCGCGCGTCTGTAGCACGCAGCGAGCCAGCTCGATGCTGCCGGTAACACCGCGCAGATGAACCGGCTCGGGTTTCACGTCAGACGCTATCCGGTAAACTGCGCGCGGCGCAGCCGCCTGTGAGCCACCCGCGTCGCCTCTTTTGCGCGCGCGCTCAGCTCGGCCAGAAGCGGTTCGGCGAGGTGGCGTTCGCCGGGGTCGACGCTATTTTCCAGGAGCCGCAAGATGATGGTTGCATCGCGCGCGGCGTCGGTTTGTTCGGCCGCGCGCTTTACGCGTCGCAACAGCTTGGCTGAGGGCGCGAGCTCGGCGATATCCTCGAGCAGCGAGCGAAAGCGGCGTCCGGCCGTGCGGACCGCGTGCAGTCGCTTCTCAGTTGGTTTCGAAACGAATCGCCGCCGCGCGCCCTCCAAGGCGCGCCGTTCCTTTGCAACGGTGCCCTCTAGCCACTTCACCGCAGCCGGCCGCTCATTGCGCGCCAGCGTTCGACAGAAGTATTTGCGGCGACCTTCGCGAAGGATACGATTCGACGTGAGATCGCCGCGACTACCCATCCTCGTCGTGCTCCTGGCAATCGTTGCCGCCAGCACGTGGTATTATGTCTCCCACCGCGCACGGAGCGCGGGCGAAACCATCCCAATCTACTACGCGAAGGTCGACGGGAAGTCGTTGGCCGCGATGCGGGTTTCGATGCGCCCGCGTCAACCCGACGAGAGTGCAGCGGAACGCCTCCACAACGTCGTTCTGTATGCCACGGTCCAGGCCATAGCGGGACCTCCGAAGGACGTGCAAGCGATTCGCTTTCCGCTCGGCACGCGAGTTCTGGACGCAAGCGTTAACGGTTCGACGGCAAGCCTCGACCTCTCGAAAGATCTCGAGAAGCAAGCGGGAGGGACGTTCGGAGAGAATGGCGAGTTCAAGGCGCTCGTCTATACGATAACCGCGATCGAAGGCATCAATGCGGTGCAGATACTCGTTGAAGGAAACCGGCTGGAGACGCTGCCGGAGGAAATGTTGAACTGGACCAACCGCTTCATCGCTCGGACTGGTAAGTTTGCATCCGCGCTTTCGCCGATGCGGCGGCATTGGCGATCGCGGTTCCGGCTTTGGCCGATTCGTCGTTGACCGCGACCTATCAAGGCCGCACGATCGTTTTCACGCATGTCTCCTCGCGAGCCGGAGCCCCGGCCATCGGCGTGAACGATCGCGGATTTACCACGTTGCTGAGCGATACCGGGTCGTTCCTAACGTGGAAGCCCGGCGAGCGTTTCGTTCTGATCACGACGAGCGTTCCTACCGTCGTCAGTTTTGCGATCGGCGATCGACGGTACGACCTGAGCCGATCTCGCTGCAGGCGAGCTTCGCGCCCTTCCTCGTAGGCGATGAAGCCTATCTGCCGTTGCGAGAGGTGTTACGGGCACTCGATCTTGCGTTGCACGAAGAGAACGGCGTCGCGGTGCTGCAACCGCAGCTTGCCGCTCTCGACGTGCGCCAAGAGGCCTCTCGAGTGACGGTCTTCGCGCACGGCGGCGCGACGCTGCACGCGCGAGTCGTGCAAGAGAGCCCGGCAGCTATTACCTACGCCTTCGACGGCGTCGGCACGTCGCTGAGCGGTACGCGCCAAGTCGGCACCGGCGGCATCGGCAGCATTACGATCGCCAATTCTGGAACCGTTCGCGAACCGATAACCCTGGTGACCGTGCAGTTGCAGTCGGGAGCGGTTGCCGAGGCGCCTCAGAATACCGATGGCCGCGACGTGCTCCTCGCATTCGACGGTCCGGGGGCCACTAACCCGAGCAGACGACGGCACAAGAAGCATCGCCGACTCCGGAGCCTCCGCCCGACACGACGTCCGCAAGCGGTGCGGCGGGCGCTCCGGCAAGCGGTCCCGCGACCGTAACGGGCGTCACCGTCGAGCCGTCGGCGGACGGCGTTTCGGTTGCGATTGCGATCACCGGCAGCGCAACGTACGAATGGCACCGCCTGCGCGAGCCGGATAATCGCTTCTGGGTGGATATTGCGAACGCGCGGCTGCAGGGGCCGCCGATCGATCAAACGGCGCCCGCGCCGGTGCTTTCGGTGCGCGTCCGCCAAGTAGACCCGACGACGGTGCGCGTCGCGCTCTCGCTGAGTGGACCTAAGCCAATTGCGTTTACTTCCTCGGCGCGACGGCCTCGACTTGGCGATCGGCAGCGAAGACGTCGCCGACGAGGCGCGTTCCGGAAGCGGCGGCATCGGAGCTGCGAGCTGCGCCGTCGGTCGCGGCGCCGCTCGAGCAATCGGAGCCCGGGACGGCAGCTCTGGCGATACGAGCTGGAAGTTCGGCCCGCGCAGCGGTTACATTGCGAACAATCCCCGCCTGATCGTCATCGATCCGGGCACGGCGGCAGCGACGTCGGCACGATGCACGGAGGCGTCTCCGAGGCGCAGTTGACGCTCGACATGGCAAAGCGGTTGCGCGAGATTTTCGTCGCTCGCGGCTGGGAAGTGAAGCTGACGCGCGAGAGCGACGTGGACGTCTACGAGGCTAACGAAGCGCGCACGAGAACTCCAGGCGAGGGACGACATCGCCAACAAGGCCGGCGCGAGACTGTTCGTCAGCATTCATGCCAACGCGTTCATCAACTCCGGGCCGTACGGAACGACCAGTTACATTTCCAAGCCGGACGACATAGCCTTCGGGGCGGATCGTGGAAGCGCATCTCGCCGCGGACGGCACGAAAGAGACGGAATCGTCAAGAGCCATCTGTACGTAACGCTGCACGCGCGAATGCCCGCCGTGCTGATCGAGACGGCATTCCTCACCAATCCCGGCGATTAGCGCTGCTCACCTCGGCCGCTTGGCGGCAAAAGGTCGCGCAAGAGATCGCCGACGGCATCGGCCAGTATGCCCAGGAGTATCCGGCTCCAAATCAGCCGGCACAGTAGAGTGATCGGCCTCTTCGACTCGGGCCTTGGGGGCCTGACGGTGCTGGCGCGCGTCCGCGAACGGATGCCGTCGGCAGACATCGTGTTTTTCGCCGATCAAGCCAACGTGCCGTATGGCGATCGAACGCATGCCGATCTACTGGAGTTGCTGCAGGCGAACCTAGCGCGGCTCGATCGCGCGGCGTCGATGCGATCGTGATGGCCTGTAATACGTCGTGCGCCGTGGCGGAGCGGTACGGCTGGCCCGTGACGCGCGCCGCCGTGGTCGACCTGATCGAGTCGGCAGCAATCGCGGTCGAGCGCGGCGGATTTAAGCGCGTCGGTGTCGTCGCAACCGCGGCGACCGTCGGCGCAGGCTCCTACGGAAGAACGATTCGCGCGCGCGTCGGCGGAATCGACGTCGTCGAAGTTCCAGCGCCGGCGCTCGTTCCGCTCGTCGAAGCCGGAACGACCGAAGGCGAAATTCCTCGCGCTGCGGTCGCCGAGGTCTGCGGACACCTGCCGCTCGATCTCGACGCTCTGGTCTTCGGCTGCACGCACTATCCCGTGCTCGAATCGCACTTCCGCGCCGTTCTCGGCGACGGCATTACGTTGATCGATCCAGCTTTCATGCAGGCCGAACGAACCGCCGAGCTTCTCGGGAACCGCGCGAACGGAAGCGGATCGACAGAGTATACCACGAGCGGCGACGAAACGACGTTCCTGGCCAACGTCGCGCGCATTTTATCCACGCGGTTTAAGTGGCCGTGTCAGGCGTCTTCATGAGTCAGAAACTGTGGCTCTGCCTCGCGGCGATGGCGTCGATCCCATTGGTGGAGATCGCATCCACTCCATCCAGACGACGATCCCCGAAAGCGTCGCTCCGATAACGATCGATCGATGCGTCGTCACGCTGCAGAAGATGCCGGCTGGGAACGCATTGTTAGATGATCTCGACTTCACGAACGTCAGCCAGCTCGCGGCGACCGAAGTTCGCTTTGCTTTCAGGATCGTCGACGGGACCGGGCGAACGTCCGGAACTTAACCGACGATAGGTCGGAGAGTTCGCGCCCGGCATTGCGGTCAGTCATTCCACGGCCGCGCCTACGGGTTCGAGCCCGTCGCAGCAGAGATCGACGCTCTTCCGCGTCAGCCAAGATCGTTTGCACGGTACCGATGGTCCGTTTCGACGACGGCAGCGTCTGGAATGACGGCGACGGACCGGTAGGAACCGGAGTGATGATCACGCCGCCGCCGCAACCCGCGGAGACACCGCATTGGCAGTGGCCTTTCGATCCACCCACGCCGCCATAGGACGCTGTCTTCGCTGCGAAACCGCTAGCGTTGCGGCGGCGGTACGCGGCGGGAGTGATTCCGGTCAACGATTTAAACACGCGCGTCAGGTGACTCTGGTCGGAAAATCCGGCGTCACCGGCGATCTCACCGAGCGAGGCGCGCGAGTCGCCGAGACGCCGGCAGACGTACTGAATGCGCAGGCCGGCGACGTAGTCTCCGACCGGGCGCCCGCAGCGCCGCCGAAAGGCTCGGGCAAGATGCGTCGGATGAACGTTCACGTCGGACGCGAGCGCGGCAAGCTCCAAGCGATCCGCAAAGCGCTGCTGAATTGTGGCGAGTACGTCGCGCAGCCAGGGCGGCTCGGCGGCGTCGTCGTTTTGCATGCCGGGAATATGCGAGCAGAGTTCGTACAGGAGCGACTCGACGACGAGCGCCGACGTCGCCCGGCGGTCGCGGTATTCGTTGTATAAACGCACACCGAGCCACGTGGCATCGCCGCCGTGCAACTCGGCGAGATGATGACGCCGTAGCTGCGTATTGCGTCCATCCAGCGCTGCTCCAGTTCAACGATGAAGAAGCGGCAGCCGCCTTCGCCGATCGTATCGGCGTGAGGAACCTCAGGCGGCAAGAACGCTACGGTGAGCGGCTTGTACGCGATGGTGATTGCGCCCGAATGTTCGACGTACGTTCCTTCCAAGAGGAGACAAAAATGCCCGGCCTTATGGCTGTGCGGGGGAATAGTCGCGGCGCGCTCGTGCCATACTTCGGACAGCGTGGCATCCGCGATGGAAAACGATTCCGTCTCACCGTAGAATGTGCCGATGCCGAAGAGTCGTGCCACGTTTAAGAATCCTACCCCGGGAGGCTAAGATCGTTCAAGACTTGCGCGACCTGTTAGGCATGGTAGAGACGGAGGCATCGATCATGAGGCGCAAGGACCTTTTAACCGGCACGATTGCGGGTGCGGCCGCGGCTGCAATCCGGCGGTCTAGGGGCTGCCGGGACAATTCCCTATCGTGGCAAACCGCTAACGCTTCCGGCGTCAAAGCGCATCAAAGTCGCCTATCCAATCTCTCGAGGCGCAACGCTCATAGACTCGCCGGCCCCTGGGAAGTCTTTGGCGAGGTCATGGTCGCGTCTCTGGGCACCACGATGAACGACCAGATGCCTTTCGACCAATATCTTGTCGCGAAATCGACGGACCAGTCGAGTCCGAAAGCGGGCTGCAGGTCGTTCCCGCATTTGCGTTCGCATCGGCGCCGCAGCCCGACGTTCTGGTCGTTGGCGCTCAACCGAGCTCTGCGAGCTGACGGCGTGGGTTCGGCAGGCCAGCCGCGGAGCACTCGTAACGGCATCGGTCTGCACCGGAGCGTTTCGCGTTGCCGAAGCCGGGCTCTTCGACGGGCTCCCCCAACCACGCACCACGCCTTTTACGATGATTTCGCGAAAGCGTTTCCGCAGGTGCAAGTCGTGCGCGACGTGCGGTTGTTGAGAATCCACTAGTCTCGAGCGCCGGAGGACTTACCTCCGGGATCGATCTCGCGCTGCGCATTGTGGAGCGCTACTTCGGTTTACAGACTGCGACCAGCACGGCGAACTACCTGGAATACAAGCGCTCCGCTATCGCCACGCGTTGGCCTCAGCCGGCGGCGATGTAGGCAAAGCTGGAGGGTCTCCACAGATGCTACGGAAACGCCCACCGCAATGGACGAGCTCGAAGACTCGCCGCCGCGCTCAACACACTAGTAAAATCGCCACAGTTCTCAAACACGAAAGCGCGTGGTGCCGCGCGCCAAGAGCCGGCCGTAAACTGGCCTGCGACCAAGAAGCTCAACGAAGACTTCAACTCCGAGGTCGACGGATGCGAGTCGTTCGTGATGAACGACGGAAGCGTCTGCGCCTGGAAGCCGGGACAGTTCCGTTACGCTCCGGCCACTCAGGGCCGGCCCTAAGCCAGCTTGACCTCTAGGCGGCGAGGCAGGAGCGGCGCGACCGCCATGCGATGCCGATCCACTTCTTGGTTTCGTGGATTCGGGCGGCGGCAGTTCATAGGTTGCGAGGGCATACGGCTGGCCGCGTTGTACAAACACCGCTTGCGTCCACGCGTCGAACTCCAGCGAGCAAGCAACGCAGCGTCGACGTCGAGAAGCCGTGCGACTGGGTTGTGCCCGTAGGCGGCAACCAACCGCGCCATTTCCACTCCTTAAGTTTGGGTAATCCTAGGGGACGCCCGAAGCATCCGAGAAACTCATGTCAT
>CAWGMX010000015.1:0-128809 GCA_963823795.1 Vulcanimicrobiota bacterium
GGCCGGCACGATCGTAAGATTGCTCGCCGGCGCGAGTCCGCAAGCGGCGGTTGCGATCACGCGGGCGCCCGCGGCGAGCGCGTGCAAAAGCTGGCGTGGGCGATGTTCCACAAACGCGGGCAGGGCGACGACGCGCGCCAGGTCGAGCCCTTGACGAAAATTCGCCACGCGCGTCACGTCGACCCCGCGCCAAAAATCGGGTCGTTCGGCATCGCGATCGCCAATGACAACGAGCGAGTTGCCGGTTCGCCGCAGCGCTTCGCGTATTTCATAGGCACCGCTGCGTCCTAGCGTCGCGCCCGCAAAGAGCACGCTGTTAGAGGTAGGCGCATGGTATGGAGGCACGGTTGGAACGACCCACGGCAGCAGCAGGGTGCGCGCACCGAACCGGCGCGCGATGTCGCGGTGCGGGGTAACGACGCGACGGGCGCGGTCGAGCGCCTCACGTTCGGCTTCGACGATTTCGCGCGGAGCGCGGAAGTCCGAGAGAGTCGGACTATCCGGATGCCGGCGCGCCGCATCATCGAGCACCTCGTGCAACGTATTCATTGGCAATGACGTCATCAGCACGTCGAAGGTGCACCCGGCGAGGTAACCCGTGCGCCACAGGTACGGCAGCAGGTTCTGCATCACGACGACGTGCTCGATGCGTGAAGGCAAATGGCGTGCAAATCGACGGGCGAGTCGTTCGGCATCGAGCAACATCGCTCGTTGACGCGCCGCCCCGTGTGATGCAAGGCGGCGCGAACGTCCCGCGCGAACGAGCGTTTCGAGCGGCGCCTGCTTCACGCCGCCGAATCCCGCGAGCGCCCACGCGTATTGAGGGAGGCTAAAACGTTTTCCGTTGATCGGAACGAGCGCCACGTCGCTTTTCGTTGCTTGCGTCGCGACGAACGCATCGTATTCGGGCCAATAGCCGTCGAGTAAGAATGCTGCTGCCGGTGCAGAGTTCGCGCCGTGTATTTTGCGATGTCGTGTGCACGCGACTCGATCGCAGCTGATGCACGACGGCGGCGCGGCTGCGATGGCGACGTCGAGAACGGATCGCAATGGCTGGGATACGGCCGCAGTCACCGGCGCAAAAAACTGCACGATCAGGCGATCGTCTTGGAGCCGGCAGCGGATCGTGAGCTCGTGCTTTGCGCGAAAGCGCAGATCGACGTAGTTCCAAAAGACCGTCGCATCGCGATCGCGCTCGGTCATCGAGCCGGGCACGAAATGCGAATGCGCGTGTCGTTCGACGATTTCGTAACCGGAATCGAGCGCGGCCGCATACAACGCGTTCGAGAGTTGGCAAAGACCGCCACCGACGGTTGGGATGATGCAGCCTTCGCGCAGCTCGCGCCCTTCTACGTATCCGGCGCGGCGGGTGGCGCGACCGATCTGTCGCCAAAAGCTGAACGTGCTGCCGCCGGGGACGACGGCGCCGTCGAGCCGGCGAAGCGCCATGTGCAAGTTGTGGATCTTGCCTTCGATGAGGCGTGCCTCGCGGGGATCGGCTTCGGCGACCGTGGAGCGGAGCGGCGTCGAAATCTCGGCCAGAAGCGCGCCATCGGAAGAACCGCCGGTGAGCGGCCAACGGCGCGTCGCGCCGCGGGCGTCGGTCGCGAAGCGTTTGCCGCGGAAAAACGCCGCTTTGAACTCGAAGGCGAGCATCGCTCGTTTCGTAGGGGGCACCCCGTTCATTGTCGACATCCGCACCTATAATAGCAAACCCGGCGTCCAGAAAGCGTCGCTGGGCAAGTCGTCGAAGGCATTGGGCCCGGAAGGAGTAGGTCAGTTGAATCGTTGGTACGCCTTCGCTTGTGTTTTGCTGGTGTTCCTCGCATCCGCCGCGCGAGTTCCGGCCGCCGCGGACGCCGACCCGTTCGCGCACGCCGACTGGGACGCGATTCTTCGGAACGACGCTGGCCTCACCGTAGTAAAACTGGGCGACGCCGTCTCTGCCCGGTACACGTGCATCGACGCTCCTCACGTTGTCTCCGGCTGCTACACCGGCGGGGGTTCTTCGGGCAAGGTTAACGGAGCTTGGCTCGCCGTGATTCCGATCGACGGTATGGGCACCGGCGGCATTATGACGATCGTACTCTACGTTTGGCGTGACAACGGCGCGCATCGTCTTACTACCTTGGGCGTCTACAAGTGCGTCGCACGCATCGAGAAAGGGCGCCTCGTGGTGAAGCAACCCGTTTATGCGGCGGGAGAAGGCAACTGCTGCGCAAAGCACAACAGCGTGACGACTTACACCGTCGCGGGCGGCAAGCTCGTAGAAATTTCGTCCGTCACGCTACCCGGAACCTTGTAGAAACTACTTGCATTAGAGTGCATCAATCTCCATCCTCAATAACGGGTTCGATTCCCGTTGACGCCATCAAGCGGCCGTCTACTACTCTGACGTTTCACCTCGCCACCGCGTGGCGTACCGACCGCGACGCCGGCCGTAACGGAGCCAGCGGCGGCGCCGAAGCGCCGCCGCTGCAACTCGCTATGATCAGCGCCGCCGAGCCGTAGAGTAATTTCGTCGTTCGAGCACCTTGGAGACTTTGCATGATACCTCCGTAAGAGAGTGTGTGTTCTCTTGATATGTCGCCGAGCGCGGTCACGGATGGCACGATTTGCAAAAGTGTTTTGGAACGCGTCTCTGCCGGTTTAGTTCCAAGGAGTCGGGGTAGCTTTGGGACTCGGCGGCGTCGCTTGCGGTCCGGGTTTGGCGCCGTCTTTAACAACGAGCACGTCGCGCATGCCTTCGCCATAGTGGAAAGCGCAGCCAACCTCGTAGGTGCCGGCTTTCACCAACGTGACGGTGACCGATTTGCCGGGGCTAATCGGGCCGCTCGCATAGCCGGCTTCGAGCTTGCCGTCGCCTTTTGCCGGAATCGAGAGATTCGGGTTCGACGGAAAAACGGCCGGCGGCCCGGAGATCACTTTTACCACGTCGAGCGTGTGCGTGATGCTCGAGGACAGGTTGCGAATCGTGATCTTCGTCCCGGGAGGGAACGCGAGCGACTGCGTGCGCTGCGTTTGCGTGAATCCGCCCAGCGTTGCCTTCCATACCGGCGACTTGATCGATCCGACGCCTTCTGCGGGGAGTTCTTCGCCGATCGTATCTTTCGGAAGGGTAGCGGTCATTGCCAAATCCGCGTCGACCGCGGGAAGGGAGTACGTAGTGCCATTCATGAGTGGGGTGTTGCCGGCGCCAACGCTGCCCGCTCCGCACGCAGCGAGCGCGAGAGCGACAAACGTAACAGCGAGGGTACTGAATTTCTTAGAACTAAATCTCTTGGGCATGAATCCTCCGACAGTGTGTGTTTTGCCGAAGTCTACCGTTTCGATATGAATAAACTGTAAAGCGCGAGCGCGGCATTCATAATCTCTTCAGACTTGAACTCACACTTGTTTTACGAGACTACGCCATACTCACAACGCCACCAAACTTTCCGTGCCGCTAGGCCTTGCGAAACGGAGTAACGCTTAGCGCAGAGACAGCCCCGCACGATCCCAGCGATAAGGAACGGGTGCTGGCGAGTAAGGGGGCGTTTGACGGCAAGAGAGAAGCCCCGGGAATGAATGTTCGCCGCGGTTCTTTGCTCGCGTCCGTCGCCGCCGCCTTGACGCTGGCCGTCATTGTGCCGGCCCCTGCGAAACCAGCGGCTTCGGGATTCCTCGGTCTGGTGCTTATGAGCATGCGGAACCTCTCCGATTCCCAGTTCGCAAGCCTCGTGCACTGGGCGCGCGACGGCGCTCCCTCACCGAAACTCGGCGATCCGGCGTACAGGGTTGAGTTTGATATTCTCCGCACCCTGGACGAGCCCGACCGGCACGCCATGCTGGTGTTTCTGCGCGGCGGGGGCCGCTCCGCGTTGTACGCGCGTGGCGCGACCGACGCGGACATCGGAAGCCGCAAGCCGGTGAACGTTGGGCCCGCGACTCCCGCACCGACTCCGACGCCGAATCCCTATCGTTCGCTCGAGTTCGGAAGCCCCACGATCGGCGGCGCTCCCGCGGGGAACATCGTCATACTTGGCGGCTGGGCTGCCGTCAAACGTGACGGCCGCGGCGCCCACGCCTGCATCTCATTCAAGAACACCGACTCCCGCACCGCAACGCGGGTGCTCTTCCAATTTCCGATCTCGGATGACGCCGGCGCTGCGCTCGCACAGCTGGAACTCGACCGTCGCGGCACCTTTTCGCCCGGCATCGACATCCACGGCTGGCCCAGCATGGCAAGTTGGCAAAGTAGCCAGAACCGAGGCTACGACGAGAACTGCGCTAGCGTCAGCACTGGCGTTCCGGCGCTTCCGCTATTGGCCGCGCGATTTTCCACGTACCGCATTCTGCGCGTCGAGTATGCTGACGGAACTTCCTGGGCGCCGCCGGCAACCCCGTCGCAATGAGAACCGTTACCTTCTGCCGCTACGTTCGCGCCGCTATGGCGTCGTTATCCATCGCGTTCGCGCTCACTGCCGAGTTAACGGCAGCTCCGCCGTTCCGTGCTCTCGCGTCGAGCGACAACACCGATTGTGAAACATTTCAGCGCTGGTTTGCACGGCAGCCGGGTTCGCAACTTACCCTGAGCTCAACAAACGACTTTTACAAGAATTCCGTGCGACCGCGCAAGCCGGATACCATACTCGACTACTCGGCATTCCCGCTTTCACACGATCGAGCTTCATGGTACAAGGCCATGAAGCACTACCGTAATAGCTTTGGAAACGGCCGCTGCTTATCCGGCTCCTACGATTCGGCCCACAAGGTAGCGATGCTCTATTCTCAATACGGCACCGCGTCGGATCTCACCGTCACGATGGTTTCCACCGTACCCGCTGGACTCCCGATCCATCCAGCCCCCGACCGAACGCGCAATGGAGTGCGCCTTGGAATGACCCTTGAGCAGGTCACAGCGATTGACGGGCCGGGCACCCTTTACTCGAACGGACGTTACCGCCGGATCACGTACAATCAGGATTTCAAAGCGTCCACTACTTCCGAGGGGGGCGGCAAGACGACGACCGCCGTTGAGGTCGCCGCCTACTTGGGCTTCCTATTCACGAACGGCAAGCTTGTCGCTATCGACGTTGGCGGTGGTGTGTAAGCCGCTGGTTTGAGTACGTGGTTCCGCGTGGTGCGGGGCTGTTTCTGCTCTAACGCTACTCCGTTACGGCAATGCCCAGTGGGTCGGCAAGTCCCGTGGCATTGCCGGCGATCGTTTGGATCGGCGCAACGTTGCCGCTTGCAGTCGCTGCGAAACCAAGGATCGCATTCGAGCCCGGGTTAGAGACGAATATCTCGCCACTCCTCTTACTAACTGCTAGCCCGAAGCTGAAACCGTTCCCTCCGCTCAGTCCGGTGTTCGAACCGGAAATGGTTCGGATCGGCGCGACGTTGCCGGTCGCTCCGGCGGCGAACTCGCTGATCGTCGCAGTCTTCGTATCGAAGACGTAGACGTTGCGCGAAGCGTCAACGGCGACCGTGTCGGGAGGCAGGGCGGAGGTGCCGGGAGTTCCCAGCCCGGTGTTGCTTCCGCCGATCTGCGCTCGCATGGCGGAGGATCCCGCCGGAAAGATATCGATCGTTGCCGTCTTCGCATTCGCCACGTAGAGAACGTTGTGGCTGTCGATGGCCAGACCGCCCGCGTCGGAGATGGTACGCTTTGGTGTAGCGCAGCCGTTCGCTCCAGGCGCGAATACCTCGATGGCGCTGCCGCCCTCTGGTAAGAACGCGGAAACGAAGAGCTGGCCCTTGCTATCGAACGCCACGGCGCTCGTCTCACTGGGTTTGGGGAAGCACGAGATCCCCGTCATGAGATCGCCGGCCAGCCCGAACGTTTGGAGCGCGGCCTGGCCGCCCTGCTCGATGTTGCCGTTTGCAATGCCGATGCCTTCCGTTGAACTGAAGGCGATGGCGAAGGGTCCGTTAATGTGACTGATGACGGTGCTCGGCGCAACGTTTCCGTTGGCGCTTTCGGCATATTCTCGAATCGAGCCGCCCAAGCCGGTGTTTTCGTTTGCGACGAGAACGAGTGAAGTAGTCGCGCTGCGGGCGCCGGCGAGATGTTGCGAGGTCTGCGGTGCGCCCACCGCCGGAACGGGGTTCGCTATCGAACCGCTCTCCGCGCCGGAGCACGCTGCAAGCGTCATGGCTATGCAGACGGCTCCAATGTGATAGGGTGGTTTCATATGAGGTCTCCCTTGACTTATGTTGGTGAGTGTTGATTTTATAATGATACGTTGGTGTAATTAAGAAACTATAAGCGCTACGTTTGTAGTGAGTGGTCGGTGATCGTTGCAGCAGTGCGCGCGATCTCGACGCTGCGATAGCCTAGTACGCTCAGCAAACGGCTCTGGGGTACTTGAAGCGGGCCGGGTTTGTCGGCGGTACCGGGGGCGGGCTGCGGATACGCCGTGGAAGCGGCGGTTGCGAACCGAATGTTGCCGTCGGTGTGCTGCACGATTTGATGGATGTGCCCGTTGAGTACCGTCACCGCGTTGAATCGGCGCAGCGCCGCCAGCACCCGCGACCCGTCCTCCGTCGTCCAACCCCACGGAGGAAAGAGCGCGTAGAGGGGGACGTGCGCGAAGACGACGATCGGTGTCGAGCTTTTTTGCGCCGCGAGATCCTTCTCGACGAAATCGAGCTGCTCGGGGCCGAGCTTTCCGTCGATCTCGAAGTTGAAGACGTTGACGAGCGAGAGAAAGTGCACGCCGCCTTGATCCCAGGAAGACCAGCCCTTCGGAGCGTTGCTCTTGCCGAACGCCGCAAAGAATGGCCCCGACGTCCCGATGACGTCGTGCTCGCCCGGGAGAACGACGAGCGGAGCCTTAAGCGTGCCGAGTATTTGTTTCGCCGTGTCGAACTGTGCAGGCTTAGAAAGATGCGTGACGTCGCCGGTATGGACGACGAAAGCCGGCTGCACCGGCAACGCGTTGATCGCGTCGATGGTCTGTTGAAAGGTCCCCGCGACGTCAGGGTTTTCGGGGTGTGAGAAGCCGATATGGCTATCGCTGATCTGCACGAATGAAATTCCGCCACTTGCGGCTAGCGCTCTTTGCGCACTGAAGAGCCCGCTGCTCGATAGGGACCACGCTATGCCGGTCCCGGTCCAAGCAACGTGCTTGAGGAAGTCGTCGCGTTTCATCGTTGGCTCCTTCACTTTGCCGCAGCCGGCAGAACGACGATCGTTGCCTTCATGTACGGATGAAGCTCGCAAAAGTAATGATAGGTGCCGGGCTTGCGTAAACACGTGCTGCCACGTACTGCTGGTGTCCAGCCCTTCGGAATCGAACGATTTGTCATCGGCCGTCACGGTGTGCGCCTCGTCGTCGTCGTTGACGAATGTGACGCGGTCGCCTACGTGGATGGTCAAGGCCGCCGAATGGTATTTGAAATCCTTGATGTGGACCGTCGCGACGGCCGGAAGCAACGGCGGAGCGGCAGCGTTTGCGCCGGTGGTGAGGGTGACGGCCAGCAGTGCGATTTGCAGGCCCGTAAGTAATCTGCTCATGTGGGTGCATATGCCGCCGTGGGCATGGCCGGATGAGTCGAGCCATCTGAAACCTGCCTCGGCGGCATAGCAAGGTCGTGAAACCCACAGGGCCGTATGTCAGACGTTAGATGGACGAGCTCGTCGAGGCCTTTGGCGCGCGCCGGCCCTCGGGCCTCGAGCAGGTGTACGCGTTGTGGTCACGTCTATTCTACAGCGTTGCTCGTCACATCATTTCCGATAACCAGCGCGCTGAAGACTGCGTCCACGACGCGCTCGTGCGCGTATGGCGTTCCCCCAACCGTTTCAGCGGGAACCGGGAGATGTTGAAGGCCTACCTGATTTCCTCCGTTCGCAACGAATCGCTCGGGATGGTTCGACGCGAGGGCCGAAGAGACGCGCGGGAGTTGAAAGCCGCCCGCCTTGCGCCCGTAACGTCGGTCGATCCGCCAGTGGTCGACCCCGTCGAGACGCAACGGTTGCAGGGTGCCCTCGAGCGGCTTCCCGAGGAACAGCGGGCCGCGCTTACACTTGCGTACTACGGAAACAAGACCCACGTCGAAATCGCGCAGGAGCTGAACGTTCCGCTCGGCACGATCAAGAGCCGCATCTCGATGGCGATGCGCAAGCTGCAGACGGAACTGGCAAGCCCCTGCAGGGAGCCGCTCGTGACCGAACATCTGGGCGAAGACGCCGAACTCTATCCGCTTGGGATCCTCGACGACGACGCGGCGCGCAACGTCGAGCGCCACGTTGCGTTGTGCTCGGAATGTGCCGAGCGCGTCGCGCAGGCCCAGAGCGTCGCGGCTTCACTGGCGGCAGCGTTGCCCGCCGCCTCGCCGTCTCCCGCGCTGGAGCGCAGGCTGAGGGAGTCCGCCCGACCGCAGCCAAGCGCGCAAACCTCGCGCGAACCTTCTCCCGTTCGCGATCGCGGCGGCGCTGGCGCTAATCTTCCTCGGCTTTGGGTGGCAAACGCTCGTTCTCCGTGAACGGCTAGCGGCCGAGGACGTCGCGCTCGTAACCATGGTCCACAGCCATTTCAATCATGTCTCGATGAGCCCGGAATCCGCGAATCCCGTCGCAGCGAAGATTCTGTACGCGCGAGACGGCTCGTGGGTCTATATCATCGCCGATCGGCCCGGCGGCTCGTTGCACGCGATCGCAAAGACGGCGACGGGCACCATCGATCTGGGCGTCCTGGCAAGCACCGGCGAGAGCGCGTCGCTTCTCGTGCATCCCCGCGAGCGTATCCAGATCCGTCAGCTTACAGCGCGCCGGCACGAACGTCGCCTCAGCTAACCTGGCATATTGAGCCGTCGCTGCCTCGGCCAGAACCCCGCTTTGGAAGATTACTCTACGTAGTAGACTTGACCGGTCTGAGCGCCTTCGACGCTCTTGGCGAAGGCGAGGGCGACGAGCTTGCTCGGAACGCCTTCGCTGCCGGGAAAGTAGGCGCCGTACGCTTCCATCGATTCGCGCAGTACCGTCGGGCTGACGACGTTGATCCTCGTTCCGGCGGGGAATTCGAGCGCGGCCGAACGCACGAACGATTCGAGCGCGCCGTTTACGAGCGAGGCGCTCGCACCATACCGAATGGGGTCCTTGCTGAGCGTGCCCGCGACGAGCGTCACCGAACCTCCGGCGTTCAAGTGCTTTGCGGCCTCTAACGCGAGATGAACCTGCCCCATTAGCTTGCTGCCGATTCCGACCTGAAGCTGTTCGGGAGTCATCTCGAGCAACGGACCGAAGTGCACGCTGCCGGCGGCGCTTACGACCGCGTCGACCTTGCCGACCCTTGCGAACAGGTTGCGAATGCTTTGGAGATCGGCGATGTCGACCGTGTGTTCGCCATGCGATCTTCCCGCAGCGACGATTTCGTGCCGTTGCTTGAGTTCGTCGACGACCGCGCTGCCCATCGTGCCGTCGGCACCGATAACGAGAATTTTCATACTCGACCTAACCGGCGCCGCCGGCCTAAGGTTGCAAAAAGGGCCTAAACAAATCCGTCGAAATACCCGACGCCTTGTGGCAACCTATTAAGCAGCACGCTTCGTGGAATGAAGGAGGTTTCATCGTAATGTACGCTGTCAAATGGGGATCGGCTCTGCTGCTCGCCGCGGTCGCCCAGTTCGCCGTAGCGGGCTGTGCGGGCGGGGGACTCGGGGCAACCCCGGGGACGCCGTCGACGCAGGCGCGGACTGCATCGTGGATGGCGCCCAACGCCAAGAAAGTCGATCTCCTATATGTGACCGACATCGGTGACAACTACGTCTACGTCTTTTCGTATCCGGGCGCCAAGCAACTCGGGACGCTGACGGGTTTCAACAACGCTCGTGGGGCGTGTACGGATAAGAAGGGCGACATCTTCATTACGAACCGATATTCTTTCAACTATACTACGCCACCCCAGGTCCTCGAATACGCCCACGGAGGGTCGAGCCCGATTGCCAGCCTGGGTGATTATAACGGCCAGCCAAATGATTGTTCCGTCGACGAGAGAACCGGGCGCCTTGCCGTCGTAACATGGGCTAAGTATCCTAGCTACGCCGGCCCCGGTAGCGTTTCCATCTACAAGGATGCCCAGGGCACGCCTACGACGTATTCGGTTCCCAATGCCTGGTTCGTAATCTCCTGTGCCTATGACCCGAAAGGCAACCTCTTCGTCGATGGCATGCCGTATGGGTACAGCGGCTATCCCACCGGATTTGTGTTTGCGGAGCTTAAGAGAGGAAGCACCCAATTCGTCAACATCAGCGTTAACGCCAGCCTCGCGTCGGCCGGCGGCGTTCAGTGGGACGGCAAGTACGTAGCCGTCGACGACAACACCAATAACATCGTCTACCAGTTGAGCATTTCGGGTTCGACTGCGACGGTCGAGGGCACGACTGACCTGAAGGGATATTGGGGTTACGAGCAGATCTACAAGTTCGCCGTGCCTCATCCCAAGCACGGTCAAGCGACAGTCCTGATCGGCGGAAACCAGGATGCAGGTGTCCTCGGATTCTGGAACTATCCGGCAGGTGGGTCGCCGGCTAGCACTGTCACTGGTTTGGATGCGCCGGTGGCCGCGGTGATCAGCAAGGGAAAAGGCAGCTTCAGCGACAGGTGATTTGAGTTTTTGCCTCGCGCTGGTAGATGGTACGGCCGCTTTCGAGGATCGACTGCAGGAAAGGTGACGGCGCGACGGCCGCGCACGCAACCTCGGCCGGCGTGCAGAGCATGACGTCGAGCGGCGGAAAGGAGTCGGCGCCCAGCTGCCGCGCGCGCCGAAGCCGCTGCTCGCTCGAGCCCGTTGCACGCGCCACGATGAGCAAATCAACATCGCTGCCGTCGTGCTGCGTGCCCTTGGCGTACGAACCGTAGAGTACGATCCGTTCCGGACCGAAAGCTCGAATGAGGCGTTCGACTGCGCGCTGGACGAGCGGAGGTAATGACCGCATCAGTTCGCCTCGTAATTGACCAGCAGAATCACGTCGCCGACCGCTTGTTTTGAGAGCGACTTGAAATCTGCCGCGGCTTGCTGGCGGATCTTGAAACTCCACGTGCCGAGCGGAGTGTTCGGTGGCAACGTGACCGTCGCGGCGCAAACGTTTGGCTCGGTGACGCCGGCCACGGGCGTCATCGGCAGGTCCGCCGACGGCAGCGGCGCCTGCGGCTCGAGCACGAAGTCTCCGGGATTCCAGGCGAGGACCAGCACCGTGAGGCTCGTAACGCTGATCGTCTTGCCGCGGGTCCACGGTGGAAACTTCCCCGGCGACACGCCAAGCGTCAAGGTTTCATCGCTTCCGGTTGGCGGCGCGAAAAACGCTTGCCAAGGAGTGAGCGGGTACGGATTTGCGACGCTGGGCGCAGGCGCCGCAAAGTCGTTCAGTGCGCTGAAGGCCTTGGTGCCCGAGGTGGGGGCGTTCGCCACGTCGTTCGCTTCGGCTGCAGCTTTGAGAGCGTCGCCGCCATCAACCGCCGTATAGTACAGGTGCAGTACGACGTCCCCGACAGTCGTAAGATCGACCTCGTTGCTGGCCTGCAGCATTTCGAAGTGCCAGGAACTGATCGCTCCCGCATTCTCGAAGGGCAGATAGCGCTGGTCGCTCAGGTTGCTGCTGATCGTTTGAATGAAGAGCCCGGCGTCGTCTTGCGCGTTCCCCATGACGATCTTCTGCGGCACGGCGGCATAAGCATACGTAAAGCGGGGGTCGGCGCCGACCGGCGCTTCGGCGTATCCTCCGCCGACATCGGTCGAGGTCCGCACCTTGTTTGCGGTAAGGGTGAGGGTCGCTTTGATGTTATCGAACTTCCCCGGGTTGGGATAGACGACGGTCACGCTCGCGCGTAGGAGGTGACGGTTGTAATGGCCCGGGTAGTCGCCGTCGAAGAGCGTCTCGGGCAGATCGAAGTCGCAAGCCCCGCTCACCAGCAGTTGTTGCAGCGCTGCCGGGTTGAGCAGCCCGAGCGAGATGAAGCGGCTAATCTCAAAGCGCCGCCGGTTTTGATCGAGGTACGAGGATTCCATGCGACGCAGGTCGTGATTGAGCGACTCTCCCGAAAGCAGCCCCTTGTGCAGGCTGTCCCAGTAACCGAACCCGATGAACGAACTCGCGGGAAGCCCCAACTCGAACTGGTAGCAGGCCTGCACCTGCAGGCACAGCCGGTACGCGAGCTGATAGCTCTGGAAATAGGTTGCCGAAAGCTGGCCGACCATCCAATCGTAGAGGTCCTGGTTGGTGAACTTGCCCGTCAAGAAATCAAGTTGGCTTTGAACTTCGGCTTCTTGCGTCTGATTTTTCGCCTGGTTCGCAACCGCGATCTGCAGCGCGAGGCTAGCGCCCGCGATCTGGGCGTTCGTTTGTGCGATCGTGAATCGCGCTTCGCTGGCCGCTTCGTTCCAGGCATCCTGGCGGCGCTCGTAGGTTCCGAACTTTGCCGCCAGCATTGCTGCTTTATCGAGCCCGGCGGCGAGGGCTTTGCCGGCGTTCGCCCCAGCCGTGGCGCTGGCATGATAATCCTTGCCGCCAAGCGCGGCCAGCGCCGTGGGCGAGCCGCCGAAACCTGCCGCGCCGAACGAAAATTGCGGCACCAAGGCCGCGACGGAGCCGAACCACTCGGCGAGCGCGACGATCCCGTAATTGATGATCAAGGCCGAGTTGATCGACGCATCGATGACCTCGAAGGGATTCACAAAGTCCTGGGTCGTGTTGAAGGTGAGCTTCTGTTGCGCGAGTGCCAAGGCCTGATTGAGCGAGTCGATCGCGGATTGCGCCTGCTGCACTTGCAAATCGAAAATCTGATCGGCTGCCTGAAGCAGTTCGAGTTGGTTCGTCGTCGTCAACACCGCGAGCTGGTCGGCATCGCTGTTGGTAAGCGCGGACAGCAGCAGAGCGCCATAGGCTCGAACGGCGTTGACGAAGTCCAACGCCACCGGATAGAGCGATGTGAAGCGATAGTTCGGAAGCGCTACTGCGAGGCCGCTGAGCACGCTGTCGAGATCGACGCCGGCCGCCTGAGCGGCGACAAGCAAACCCGGATCGATCGGAGCATCGAAGAGCGCCAGAGTTAGGGCCTGGCCTTGCAAGTTCTGGCAGTGCCGCAGTTTGTAGAGCCGGTCGGCGACGGTCGTCCAGTAGCCGAGCAGCGTCGCATTGGGCGGGATCTTGAAGTAAAAGGTCTGGGCCGCCGGTAAGTTCCCGCTGCTTCCGCCCGATCCGCCGCCTGATCCGCCGATCACATTCTCGATGTCGACCATCGCATTGGCGAAGGCGTCCAGTTTGGGTTCGAGCTGATCGTACGACTCGTCGGCGCGCTCGGGCGGCGTGACTGCTGCCGGCGCGGGGCCTAAGATCTCCGACGCGATGACGTACAGCAGCGTCGCTTCACTCAGCGCCTCGCGCGAATCGGTCGCGAAGAGATTGTCCCCCCAGGCGATTAAGTTGTCGAGATACGACATCACCGTTCGCTTCATGTATGCGACCGGTCGTTGGTCGGCCAGCAAGAACGGGTTGAACGGATCGTTTCGCCAGCTGGTGATCTCGGCGATCGCACTCGGATCCCCGTTATTGACGGCAACGAGCAGGTTGTTAATTTGCTCGGCGAGGATCGCCGAGGCCGTTAGCGTCGAGAACGGCTTTGGAACCCAGAACCGCTGCGGAACCGGATCGGTTCCTTGCAGGGTTGGATTGAAAATGTAACGGTACCAGGTCTGCGCGTCCTCGAACTGGAGATTTTGGCTCAGCAGATCGGCGATATACAGTGGGATGTGAAAGAATAGTTCCCAGTTGTAGACCGAGTACGAAGCGCTGTAGCCGAAGTCCAAGTACTCGCGGTCGGCACCGGTGACGTCGTCGTGATCCCACCAGACCGGAGGGATGACCGGCGAGTAGCCCGCCTGGAAGCTGAAGACGTCGCTGCCGCTCGGATCGATCTGGTCGGGGTTTAGCTGGAGGTTGCGGTCGTACAGCAGCGGGAACCCGCCGGCGCCGAGTTGGTTCCAAAACAGGCCGGTAAATGGATGGTAGAAGCGGTGGAAGTAGTAGCGCATTTGGAACGGGACGTCGTTTGGATACGACGGAGGTGTCGGCGACCACCAACTGCCCGTCCAGTACGTCCTCTGGCTTTCGACGTAGTAGCAGCGCCGATTGTCTTCGAAGAAAAAGTAGCTCGTCGGATCGAAGGTCAGCTCGCTATCGGGCGCAACGACGCGGAACGGCACGGGCGCGGCATTCAAGAGCGGCCCGACGGCTTGCTCGAGTGCACTGACCGACGTGAAGGTAAGCTGCGTCGTCTGCGTCGGACCTAATATCGGGTCGGGCGGCAGCGTGACCAGCGCGCCCGACTGCGGCACGAGGTTCGGTTCGCCGGCTAAATCCGGATCGGGAGCGGTCAGGGGCAGCAGCGGCTGAGCGTCGGATCCGTAACTCGCCTGAGCGTAGGCGAGAAGTCCGACGACGCTGCCTTCGTCGTCTACGGGGATCGCGTTGTTCAACTCCAGGTCGTTGAAGCGTCCGTCGAACACGGCACGGCCCAGATGGACGGCCTGCCCGGGAAAGAAATCTACCATAATGAGATCTTCGATAGTGATGCCGAAGAACGTAACGCTCTCGTTCCCAAACGTGTAATCGCCCAAGCGAAAGACGTCGACAAAGAGATTTTCACCGTAGTTGCCCGCCGGCGGCGAGGTCTGAACTTTGAGGCTATAGAGCGCTTCGTAAGCCGCGACGCTGTTCTGGGTCGTCATCCCGACCGCGCCCGCGTAGAACACCATATCGGAACTGAAGATAACTTTGTCGAAAAGCGTGCCTTTGGCGGCCTGCGCGGGCGCCCAGCTCCCGTTGCGGAAGGTGCTGAAAAACACGCCCAGTGCAACATACTTGTCGACTCCGCCGTTTGCGGGAGTCGTCGAGGCTTGTGCCGGCGGGAGCGACTGGCTGGGTTCGTTGTTAACCTTCACTTGCAGCCAGAAAAGACAAACGCGCCCGCGGTACATGGCGGGCACGACTTGGCTCGCCTTGATATCGAGCGGGATCTTCGCCCAGCCGCTCCACGCGGCGTTGACGTACGAGCGCAGATAAAAGATCGGCGGGTCGGCGTTGCTCCGAGCCACGACGTAGATCGAGCCGGTCGACGGATCTTGACAAGTTCCGGTGACGAGCAGGTGCGCGAGACCGTCGAGTCCGTCAATGTAGCTGAGGACCGTCGTTTCGAGGTAGTCCGTTGTGCTTTGGCCTTGACGCACCGTCTGCTCGAATTGCTGGTAGATCTCGGTGCGGTTGGGGCGTTGCGATTCAATCAACCAATTCTCGGGATAGAGGAAGACCTCGCGGTTCGCTTCCCAGATCCGGTAGCGTTTCATCCAGTCCCACTGGCTCCAGGTGTCGTCTACCGTGAGGTCTACGACCACCTTGGGTGCCTCGAGATTCATCAAGCAGCGCTCGACGAAAATCTGAACCGCAATATAGGCCTGAACGATCCGCGAGGTCGCTTCACACGACGTCATCTGCGTGTCGATCAAAAAATAATCGAAGAGCCCGTTCGTGTCGCCGTAGATCAGATTGCCGCCGCCGTCGCGCTGTCCGATCAGATAGGCCGAGAGCGCGGCCGCGCGCCGCTCGCGGATCGGATCCATCAGCGTCGGCGCGAAGGCGAGCCAGTTATCGTTGTTGGGGTATTGCGCTTTGACCACCGCGAGCGCGGAAGCCGCCATCGTTTCGGCGCTCGGCTCGTCGACCGGCGTCGCCGCCCAGGCGACGAGTTGTTGGCCGCTCGCCGTCGAAGCCGTGGCCATCGCTTCCAGGTTGCGCAGTGCGTCGTAGACCGCCGGGACAAGGTAGTCCGCCGGATACGTAACGCCCAGCGCCACGCTAAAGGCCACGATGTCGGCCAGAGGCCAACCCGATATCGTGGCTAGGGCCGCTTGGGCCTGCGCGACGTTGGCGAGCGTGCCGCCGTTGACGCCGCCGATCACGTCGAAGAGCGTTTGGATGTTCGACGCTGGCGGCGCGGCCGTGAGGAGCCGCTCCAATTTGATCAGCAGCAGGGTCGTTTGCATCGGCCCGAGCGGGATCGCGGGCTGCGCGCCGGTCACGGGCAACTGCGTGAGGTCGAGGCCGTCGTAGATGACCGCGTTCGCGAGCAGCCACGAGAGTTCGCTCGCGACCAACCGCAGCGTCCGAACGATCACCGCGCACTTGTCGAAGAGTTGAAGCGCGAGGAATTGGTTGGGGAAGGCGGCCTGGGTTACGACCGGCGGGTTGGCCTGCGGTGCGAAGGTCGGATCCTCGAGGATGGCCAGCAAGGTCGTACCGGTTCCTGGAACCTCAAGCGTCCCCAGGATCAGCGCGGTAACGTCGTTGGCGAGCGGTGCCGCCGCCGGCGGATGCGCGTTTGCCGCGACCGCCGCAATCACGCTTCCATCGACGTTGACGCCCGCGGCGGTCACGACCGCCTGCTGGACGGTTTGGAGCGCGGAGGTTAACTGAGCTTGCGTCATCTGCGTCGTTGTCGACCACGGCGGCGGGCTAAGCACGTACGTCAGCGCATCGATTGTAAACCCTGGCTGTAGCACCAACTGCGCTTGTGCGAGAAAGGCGAGGCAAGCGGCAGGCGTCGATAGGATCGGCGCAAGGGCAGCGGCCGCGTTAGCGGAAGTCGGGCTCAGCAATTGAGCCACCGCGATCAGGTCTGAGATCGAAAGCTTGGCGGCAGTTGCGAGCGCCGAGACGCGATAGAGTTCGCTCAGATTTGACAACGTGAGTTCGTTGTTGGTGAGACCGGCCAAGGTCGCGGCATCGGTTGCCGTAACTCCAAGCGCGGCCTGAATTGCCGGCAGGTGATCGAGGAGCACCGGATCGGCGATCGCACCGCCGCTCGCCAACGCCGCGAGGTCCGCATCGGGAGCGATCGCGGTCACCGCCGGGTTGAGAAAGAGCCGGGCGTACAACGAAGTCGTTGGCGTTCCGTCGGGATCGCGATGCGAGGCCGTGTCGATGTCTTCGAAAAACGCGAGTTGCGCGTCGACGGGCAGCCCGGTCGCGTCTTGCAACTCAGCAAAAGCCAGAAATGCGACCAAGGCGTTTTGATCGAGAGTCCCGTTCGCAACTGTTGCAGCGCCCAGCAGCAAGTCGAGTTCCCACATCTTATAGCCGCTCGCCGTCCATAAGACGAGGAAGCGGTGCGCCCGGTCGAGGAAGCCCGCGTCGAGCGGGTTGGGAGTCAGCGTCTGCGTGCTCGTGTCGCAGAGGTCGTTGAGGCCCCCGATCGCGACGCCAAGTCCGCCCTGCACCCAGTCTACCTGGAGCAACTCGAGCAGCGACTCATACGTGCACGACGCGCCTTGCAAGAATGCCGGGACGGCGGCGAGGTCCGTCGCAGGAGCGGCGGTGTTCCAGACGATGTTTGCTGCTACGAGGTTGGGCGTCGTAAGCAGGTCGACTTGATGGGGCGGCATCCCGAAATACTCGGCGGCGACGGCTGACTGCACTGCGAGCGGCGGCGCGTGGAGTGGAACGAGGGCCTGGCGAATCTGCCAAAGCGGAACGCCCAGTTGCTGCGCGTAGGTCCGAAGCTCGTCGAGCCCTGCACTATAGGGAAGCGCTTGCGGATAGCTCGCGCCGAAAAGCGAAACGAACGCGGTTTGGTTGAAGTACTGCGGCGCCGCGAGCAGGCTTTGCGGAGTCGCGTCGTAGGTAGTTTGCTTCCAGGGCGGATTGATGGTCGAGTTGGGATCGGCCGGCGGAGCGATTGCGTCGGCGAGCAGCTCGATGACCAGATCGATGTAGGGCAGCTCGGTGTCGCTGTTGGGGCAGTTCAGCAGAAGGTTGCGGATGTCGGGGCGCCGAGCGTCGAGCACGTCGAGAGCCGTTGCGCCGCCCTGCGGATGCTTCCGCAGCCAAAGAAGCAGGTCGCACAAGTACGCCGCCGGGCTGAGGATCGAGGTGCAATCGTCGGTGGCACAGTAGTCTTGCGAGCCGAACAGGGTCGCCAGCGAATCGTCGCGCTGGATCGCCTGCTGCGTCAACTGCGCGAGGCTCGCCGTATCTCCGATCGAAGCGGGCCAAACGCCGACCGCGTCGAGGTTGAACTGGGTGTAGAGCGAGACGACGCCGGCGTAGCGCTGGGCGGCCGCGTTGAAGATCAAATTAGCGTCGGTCTTCGTAATCCCGGCACCCGTTGCCAGAACGAAGAACTGTTGCTGTCCCATCGCGGCGATTTGCGTGGACGAGCCGATGTTTTTCACGAGCAACGTCTGCGCCGCATCGACGTTGGGCGCGATGCGCAACACACGCTGGAACGAGCGCAGGTTGGCAATACCGCCGCGCGGTCGTCCTGACTGACCCCCGCAAACGCCTTTTCGCCGGCGGTCGCAAGATACGTCGAAAGCGTGTCCTTGATGAGTTCGAGCGAGGGGTTGTTCTCGAAGAACTGAACGAGCGGAGCGCGCTGCGCTTCCGGCACGAAGGCTCCGGTGGCGACGCGGGCCGCCAGCGCCGCGGTCGGATATGCGCGCGTTACCCGCGTGTATACGACCGCGGCGAACACCTCAGCCGGCGTCGCATTCCCGGCACCGTTGATTCCGGCCGGCGCGCCCCCGGTCGACTCGATGAGCGTAACCCAGTCCGACGCGCTCAGCTTGGCCAGATCGGCATTGTCGCTGTAGGTTCCGCTGCTGAAACCCTGCATTAGGCTTTGCACTAACGCGATGTCGTTTTTCACGAACGCACCCAGTGAAAGGGTGCGCTCGATGGCCGACGCTTCGGCAGCGCTGAAGCCATGGTTACCGTCGCCCAACGTGCGCCAGAAGTTCCGCATCGACTGGGTGTTGCTGCTCAGCGCTTGGGCGAAGGTCTGCTGGTTCGCGGCCGGGATCTGAGCCACGCTCAGTAGCTGCGCGAGCGTCGCTTTCCCGACCAGATACGGCTGGTTCAGAAGGTCGGTGCTGCGCTGCGACTGCAGCGCGGCAACCAGCTCGGGGATCTGGGGGGTGTATTGCGGTCCGATCAGATCGAGAGCGATCGCCCTGATTATTGCTTGCGTCTGGACCTGCGGCGCGAGTGCGAGGACGAGCGAACCGATGCGGTGCACGAGCGCATCGATGAGGGTAAAGTTCGCGCTGGCTTCGAGCAAGGGCGTGGGGATCGCCGAAGGAACGCGCTGCCGCACGAAAGCGTAGAAGGCGGGAGCGGCCACACCGAAAGCAGCTTCGAGCCGTGCCGACACGAGGACGTTCATGACCGTTTCGACGCTTTTGCCCAGCTCCAGCGCGAGAAAAGAAACGTCCTGATGATCGTCGTTCTCGACCAGGCTGCTGAGCTTGAGGCCTTCGAGCGCGGGCCGCATGGCGGCGGTTAGCGTTGCCCACTCCGAAGTGTCGGGCGTTTCGAGGCGCAGGTCGATCTGCAGCTCGGCTTGCGCCGGCACGACGTTCGAGCGCAGCGGCTCGTCGAATTCCTCGGAGCGCGCCTCGACTTCGACAAGCAGCCGTTCGCAATGGTCTTCAGGTCTATAGCGCAGGCGGTACTCGCCGTGCTCGTTCGTGTCGCCGGCGGCAAGTTCGACCCGGTCCCGGATCAGCTTGCGCCAAACGAACACGTGCGCGTGCGGAACCGGCCGGCCTTCTTTGCCTGTAACGGTTCCGTGAACTGCGTAGGACTCGGGTTCTTTAGCCATCAGTCTCCTCCGCGGGCGGAGAGCTTGCAGTTGAGGGCCTAAGAGACGAAAAACCTTAAAGATGAAAAGCCTTTTGAGGATCGATACCCGCCTTACCGAATCGTCGCGCCCAAAGACTTCACCCGATCAGCGACGTCCTTGGGGGTCCGTATTATAGCTTATTCCGACTAGCTAGGCAAACTAGCGCCAGAAGGCAAGATGGAGCTTGAAAAGCTACCAGCTGGTTGCTAGTATTCAAAAAGGAGTTCACCGGCGGGGCGAGGGTATCCGACAGCGCGTGAGTGACACTTGGATCCACCTGCTCGAAACGGCCATTCTAGCGCCGTCGCCTCACAACGTGCAGCCGTGGGCGATTCGCATAGAGGATTGCTCAACGGCAACCTTGTTCATGGATCTGCAGCGCGCGCTACCTAAGGAAGATGTGACCGGGAGTTTCCTGATCTCGGCGATGGGGTTATTTCTGGAGACGCTGGCGATCGCCGCGGCCCACGAGAACAAAAAACTCAGCTACGTTGTCAGCGAGGATCTGCCGGAGATCCCCGAGCGCATCCGCGTCGCGGACGAACTCCTGCCGATTGCAAAGCTGCGTCTCGATGACGAATCGAATGTGAAGTCGGAGTTTGACGTAGACCTCGTCGTTCGGCGGGCGACCGCGCGGATGGCATACGACGCCACTCCGGTTCCGGAAGAATCACTACAGCGGCTCGCGCAGGTCGCAGCCGCGCAAGGAGCGATCTTCGGATCGACGGCAAACCGCGAGGCAATCAGCGCGATCGCGGACGTCAACGTCGCCACGATCTTCCATGACCTCAACGACGCGAACTACCATGACGAAATCGCCCCGTGGTTCCGATGCGGGGAGCGACAGGAACGGGAGCATCGAGACGGGCTGTCGAGCCGTTGCATGAGCATGAGTTCGCTCGAGCTTTCGATCGCCAAGAACGCGCCCGGGCTGCTGCGCGTACCGGGCCTGAGCGCCGGAGCGGCGTCGCACTATCGGCGTGCGTTTGCGACGCCGTGCATCGGGTGGTTGAGCGGCGACTTCTGGGAGCCGAAAGCGGCGTTGAAATCGGGACACGCGCTGATGCGCTTCTGGCTGTCGGTAACTGCCGAAGGATTGTCGCTGCATCCCCTTGGGAATCTGGTCACCAACCCCGCGGCGGCGAAGCAAATCGAGTCCATAACGGGGGCTACGGACGTATGGCTCGTCTTCAAGCTGGGCTACGCGCGCAACGTCCCGCGAAGCCTGCGCCGGCCGGTCGCGGACTTTCTGCGGTGATCGAGAAGGCGGCGTTGCCGCTCACCGCCGTGCTCGACCAACTCCGTCGATTCATCAACTGGTGCCCGCCGTTGTATGCGTTGATGAATACCGGACCGGTTCAACCGTTGCTCACGTATCTCGGGCGCATCAAAACCCGCGGAGTCTACGAGAAGGCCCGCCGCCACGCGCCGGCGTATCGCGCGTTCCTCGCCGAGCAGAGAGTTCGCGTCCGGGTCTTGGAGGACGTTCCAGTTACCGACAAGGCGAACTACGTAAAGCCCTATTCGGTGGAGGAGCGCTGTTACGGCGGCCGCATCCCTCCGTTTGGCTCCGTGATCGACGAATCATCCGGCTCGAGCGGGGTGCCGAACAATTGGGTACGCGGTCCGGAAGAGCGCGCGCGTGCCACCCGCGACCTTCAATTGAACTACGGTCTGATGTTCGGCGACGCAAGCTACTTTCTCATCAACTGCTTCGCGCTGGGCCCGTGGGCGACGGGCATGAACGTCTCGATGTCGCTTTCGAACGTCGGCATTCTCAAATCAATCGGACCCGACCGAGCGAAGCTGGAGAACACGTTGCGCCTCTTTGGTCCGAAGTACCGCTATCTAATCTTTGGCTATCCGCCGTTCATCAAGCAGTTCGTGGACAACACCGATGTGGCGCTCGCGAGCTACGACCTGCACGCCATCGTCGGAGGCGAGGGGATATCCGAAGCGCTGCGGGCGCACTTAATGGAATCGTTTAAAACGGTGCTATCGTCCTACGGCGCCTCTGACCTGGAAATCAATCTCGGCACCGAAACCGAGCTGACGATCGGGTTGAGAAAGGCGTGCATGCAAGACCGGAGCTTGTGCCTGCGCCTCTTCGGGCGAGACACGCCACCGATGATCTTTCAATACAATCCCATCGACCATTACATCGAGTCCACCGATGAGGGAGAACTGCTCTTCACAGTCACGCGGCTCGGTACTGCGGCGCCGAAGGTGCGCTACAACTTGCATGATTCCGGTGGAACCATTACCTACAAAAAACTTCAGGCGGTTCTCGCGGAATATCCGGGACACCCGGCCGTCAAACCGCGGCGGGTGAGCCATTTTCCGATGCTCTACCTGTTCGGACGCAGCGACATGAGCGTTCCATTCTATGGAGCGAAGGTCTCGCCGGGAGATCTCGAAGCCGTCGTCAACGAACGCTGTGGCGGCACTGTGAACTCGTTTCAGTTTGGCCGCGACGACGGTCCCGACGGCGAAGCGCGACTCCTGGTGCGGTTGGAATGCCGTCAGGGCGTAGCGGTGCCGGCGGATACCAGCGAGCTCCATGCCTGCATCTTCGACGGCCTCAGAGCCGTCAATCAGGATTTCAGGGAGGTCACACGGATGTTCTCGCCCGATCGCGTGAACATCGAGGTCTACGCCTTCGAGCAGGGGCCCTTTGCCGGCCGCGACATTCGCATCAAGAGCAAGTACACGCTTTAGGTCAGCGGCGACGACGCCGCTGAAAAGTCCGGCGGCGCGCCTGCGGCTCGACCGTAAGTGCTCGAGCCGATGCCGGCTCCATAAAGTCGTGCTCGCTGCGCGTCAGGGGCGCGCCCATCGCGCCTTCGATCCGTGCAAACGAGCCCGCCTCGTCGCGTGAAACGAACGTAATCGCGTCGCCGGTTTTTTGAGCGCGCCCCGTCCGTCCGATGCGATGAATGTAATCGGTCGGCTCGATGGGAACGTCGTAGTTTATGACGTGTCCGAGATCGGCGATGTCGAGGCCTCGCGAGGCGACGTCGGTGGCGACTAAGACCCGGTAGCGTCCTTTTTTAAAGGCCTCGAGGGCGCGGGAACGCTGCGCCTGCGAACGATCGCCGTGAATGCGCTCCACATCGACGGAATGTCTCGTCAAAGCCCCGGCGACGCGCTCGGCTCGCGACTTGGTGCGGGTAAATACGATCGCATTGAAGACGCGGCCATCTTTGAGCAGGTCCACGAGAAGGTCCGTTTTCTTGTGCTGTTCCACTTCGTACACCCACTGGGTCACGGTAGCCACCGGCGTCGGGGGTGCTAAATTGATGCGCACGGGATCGCGGAGGAACTCGCGTGATAGCTGAACCACCGCACTGCCGAGCGTCGCCGAGAAACAGAGAGTTTGGCGCTCGGCCGGGAGTTTGGCAATGATGCGCTTTACGGACGGTAAGAACCCCATATCGAGCATACGATCGGCTTCGTCGAGCACGCAGATCTCTATTGAGTCGAGACGAGCTTCGCCCTGCTGCATCAAATCGAGGAGCCGTCCGGGCGTCGCGACGACGACGTCGGTGCCGCGCCGCATGGCTTTGATCTGCGGTTTCATGGCCACGCCGCCGTAAATCGGCGTGATTTGTAGCTTGGTGTGTTTTGCCAGCTGCGAAAGATGCTCGGCGATTTGCTGCGCCAGCTCCCGCGTCGGCGTTAAGACCAGCGCGGTAGTGCGGCCGGCGCGCCGCTCGAGCAGCTTTTGGAGTAGCGGAATGCCGAAGGCTGCGGTTTTGCCGCTGCCTGTTGGAGCGCTCGCGAAGACGTCGCGACCAGCCAGAGCAACGGGAATTGCCGAGCGCTGTATCGGCGTGGCTTCTACATAGTGAAGGTCTTCGATGCCGCGACGTAGGGCAGCATCCAGCGTGAGTTCTGCAAAAATTGAGATATTAAAACCGATCTTTAAAGTGGGCGCAACTTATCGACCACTCGAAAGATCGCGCTTGAGGACGGGGAGGAGTGTCTCACAGATTCGCCCCCGATGCAAACCTTTACACCCAGGAAAAGTAAAAAAGGTTGCGCTAAGCGGGGTCCGCTTTGCGTCGAAGTTGCAGGAGGTGATCGAGGGACCACCGATCCGGCGGCTGGCTAGCGAGTAAGAATGCGGCGGCAGATGCGGTGAAAACGGAGTATTGAAACGGTGCCCCTATGCCGTTCGCGACGCTCATGGTAGTCGCAAACGCGAGAAGCAGCAGGCCGCTGACGAAGGAAACGGCACGCAGCCATATTCCGGCCAGGAGCGTTAGACTGAGAACCGCTTCTAATGAAGTATCGAACCAAGCAAGCGCCGCAATCAGCGAATGCGGCAAAAACCAATTCAACGTGCCGACATAGGCCGTAAAGTGCGAAAAGCTGCCCCACGACACGTTCGCCGCACCCGGTGGTCCAACCCAGCCAAAGCGGTCGGCCAGTGAATAGAGGAACGTCAACGCAAGTGCGACGCGTAGCGCAAGCGACGGATAATCGCGCATAAACTACCGCACGCGCTCCTTCGTGAACCCGCGCTCCGCTAGCCATGCGATCACGATTTGGGGATACCCCGGAACAAAACGCTCCGGAAGCGCCGGCTCGCCGTTGTATCCGGTTTTCGACACGATGAGTTGATGCCCGGCATTTGCGTACATCTTGATCGTCACGTCACGATCTCCGGCATGAGTCAGGTATTCGCGTAAATGCGTGGCTGAATCGGCTGCATCAACGTTTCGATCGAGCACGCCGTAAAGTGCCAGCGTGGGAGTCGACGAGACGCTGAGTAGCGTGTGAGTTGGGTCGAAGGTCACAAATCGCCGCAGTCCCGCGATCATCGGCGAAGGTGGCGGAATGGTAATCCCGAGATCCGGCATCAGCGAGTAACGGAACCACGTTTGTTTCGCGTCGAGATCGTACAAGCGTTTTGTATAGCTCCACGAAGCCGTACCATTCAGAGACTCTTCGAACGCGTGCCAAAGGGCTATCGCCTGCGGCGATGCGGCTTCTACATTATGCCGGCGCATCTCTTGCTCGACTTCATAGTCTATATTCTGCGCCAAAGATTCCGAGGGTGCGCTTTTTAGGATCATGAACGCCATCGGCCGACGGAGCGATACCAGGGGCGCAGTCCAGCCCCCGTTGCTAAACCCCCAGACACCGATGCGATGCGAATCCACGCGAGGGTCGCTGCGCATGACGCCATAGATAGCCGAGACGTCATCGGCCCTCTGGCTTGGCCCGCTGAGAAACCAGTTCCCAGCCGATTCGCCGACGCCGCGCTGATCGTAGCTGATAACGTTGATCCCGTTGCAAACGAAGAAGGGGATGATGAAGCCCATCTCTCGTGTTTCGGGATCGTTGCCATGGATGAGGATCACGGTCGCGCGTGGCCCGTCGCCTGCATAATAAAGCGAGAAGCCGAGCCGCCCTCGCGCTGCTTCAATAACGCGGCGAACTTCTAAGATGCCGCTTCGGAATTGCAGCTGATGAGTCGCGTGCAGATCACCCGTGCGTTGCGATGTCGAGTCGAAGAAGTCGTTTGAAGCTGGATCCGGCAACTCGCGTTCGACGCCAACATAGACCGTATGTCCAGAGGCCGTGTATACTCCGGGCGCAAGGGTTGAGGCTTGCGTTTGCGCGGTAAGTGAGAGCCAGATGGCGAGCGCGACGATCGTTTTTGTCACGCAAGATATACGTTTGACGCAGCACGTTGTTTCGTCGAGGAGCAACGAACCCCGCGCGCAAGCGCGAGCGGGCCGCCGCGCGCCGGCGGCGGCCTGCGACGTGCTGTGGTCTAGCCGCCCAGGTGCTTGGTGTGCGCCCAGGACGTTATGCGCCAGCCACTCGCTTCTTTCTGGAGGGTCACGGTAAGTGACGAACCGGTCTCCCGCATCGTCTGACCCTTTTGATTGTAGTGATAGTCGAATGGAGCGCTGATGTACGCGTTATTTCCGGTCACGAATACGTGCCACGGCATCCCGATGCCGCCGGTTGCGTCGGTCAGCTGAGCCTTCTTGTTGTAGGCGACTCGCGCATTCCACCAATCGGTGCAACCCGACGCTCCGCCCATAAGGTACGGATCGAAAGTGTCGATGACGACGACCGGAGAATCGCACAGCGCTACAAACGCGCTCATGTTCCCTTTGTTCATTGCGTCTATGGCAAGCTTGACCGTATTAATGGCATCGCTCGATGGCGACGCCGAACAAATTGCGGGCGTTGCCGAAAACGCCAGGGTCGCGGTCAGGATCAAGCCTGCAAATCGATGGAATCTCATACTCTCTCCCTTGTAGCCCTTGCAGCTACAGAAGCGCATGCGGCAAGCGTACGACGGGCGCCTTACGCTCTGCAACCACGCATTAGGGTCCACCCCGCAAGTGGCCCCAATGGCGTCAACTAATAAATACGTTGTCGAAAGACATTGACGGGTTAGGGCGGTTTCTCTGCGAAAGACGACGACTTCAGATGATGCTGCGATACTTCTGTGGGTTGGCGTTGGCCGTTGGCGCTGCGTCCTTTGCTTCCCCACCCGCGATCGCAGCGGATCCCTGGTTTGCGCCAACATCGATCAAAATCACGACGGAGAGCGTCGTCTTTAGCAATGCCGGAGCCACCCTTCACGGCACGCTCTATTTGCCGGCGAACGCACGTAAGGTACCTGCCGTCGTAGTCCTTCACGGCGCCTCCGAACCGTTGGCCGACACCCCTCTCTACCGCCATCTACGCGAAGGTCTTCCGGCGATCGGCATCGCGGTACTTCTGTTTGACCGCAGGGGAAGCGGCGCATCGAGCGGCTCGACCAAGGTCGGCTACGAAACGTTCGCGCAGGACGGCATCGCGGGCGCGCGGCTCTTGCGGCAGATGCCGGCGATCGACTCAAGTCGCGTCGGGTACTGGGGTATCAGCCAGGGCGGTTGGCTCGCTGCCTATGCCGCGTCGCTCGATCCTGCGACGGCATTTGTGGTCGCTGTGTCGGCACCGCTCGTGACTGCCGAAGCGCAAATGGAGTTCGCCATGTCGAACCAGTTGCAAGTGCTCGGCTACAGCGAACCCGACGTTATCGACATGCTCGCCGCGCGAAAGGCATTGGATGGCTACTTCAACGGCTCGAACTCGCGCGCTGCAGCCGTGGCCGCCATCGCAAAGATAGAGAAAAAGCCGTGGTTTGATTTGATGTATCTTCCCGCATCGGAAGCAGTGCCGGAAAGCCCCACAGCTAGCGCGTGGCTCGGGCAGATGGATAAGGACCCGATTGCGGCGGTCGCGCACCTCAAGGCGCCGACGCTCTTCGTCCTCGGCGCGGAAGACCCGTGGATTCCCGTGGCGCTAACGGTGGAGCACCTTCGCGCTCTAGCTCAAAGCAATCCGCGCGTTGCCTACGTCGTCGTGCCGGACGCAAACCATCTCATGATGACGCCGCCCTCGCGCAAGAGCGAAACGATGAGCGACGCCGATCCTAAGGCTGTGTTGGTCGAGGCACCCGAATCGCCTACCTACTTCATGGTGTTGGCAACCTGGCTGCAGCGGCAATTACACCTTAAAAACGGGGCCGTCCCCTAAACGCTCGCGATGGATACTTTTGCCGACGTCCTGAAGACGTTTCGATTGCAGGCGCATCTGTCACAAGAGGCGCTGGCGGAGCGGTCGGGCGTGAGCACGCGCACCGTAAGCGATATGGAGTGCGGTGCCGCGCGCTCGCCGCGAACGATGACGCTCGTGCTCCTCGAAGAGGCCCTCGGTCTTTCAAAGGAAGACCGCGAACGGCTCCGTTCGGCAGCGAGCGCCCACTCATCGCCCCCGTCCGTCCGCAGAGTGATGCCGGCCGCGATGCTGGTGCCGCTCGTCGGCCGAGGAGCCGACGTCGCGCGCACGCTCGAGCTAACCCTGGCGCAGGAGCCGCGATTGCTTACCATCACCGGGCCGGCGGGTATCGGGAAGACCGCGCTTTCGCTCCACCTGGCGCGCGAGGCCGGCCCGCACTTTGATGAAACGCTGGTCGTCGAGTTGGCGGCGATTCCGGTCGCCGAATTCGTCGCCTCGAAGGTGGCGCTGGCAGCCGGCGTCAAGCGCGTGCGTGGTGACTCGGTGGCGGAAAGCATCGCCGAACACTGGGGAGCGCGCAGCGTTCTTTTGCTGCTCGACAACTTCGAGCACGTTCTCGGAGCCGCGCCCTTTATCACCGAGTTGCTGGCCTTCGCTCCGGCGGTTAAGATCGTTGCGACGAGTCGCGTGCCGCTCGGCGTTCCACGGGAACGCCGCTACGCGTTGTCGCCGATCGGCCTTGCTGCGTCGGTGGCCCTCCTGGTAGATCGGGTCGCCACCATCGTGCCCGGCTTTGCTATGACCCAAGCGAATGCCGGCGCGCTGGAAAAGGTTGGGCGCAGTTTGGGCGGGTTTCCGCTGGCGATCGAGTTGGCGGCTCCGCTCTTTACGACGCTCTCCGCGGCGACGCTCGCAGAGAACTTCGAAGGCATGCTGCCTTTTTTGGCGTCGAGCGAGAATGTCGTCTCGCGCCACGCATCCATGCGCGACGCAATCGCCTGGAGTTACGACCTGCTCGCGCCGGAGCCGCAGCGAATTTTCCGTTGGCTATCGGTTTTTCACGGTCCATTTTCGGTGGGGGCGGCCCAGGCGGTCGCCGGGGAAGAAGGCGCGCAAGCCTCGCTGCAAACGATGCAAGCGGTGGCAAAAATGGTCGATCACAACTTGTTGGGCGTACGGTCCGATTTCGCCGATCCGCATTTCGAGTTTTACATGCTGATGCGCGAGTATGGAAGAGGTCTGCTTCGCGAGCGCGGCGAGAGCGACGCGGCGCACGAGCGCCTCGCCGCCTATTGCTTGGAGGCCGCGTCGGCAGTCAAATTCTCCGATCCGGCGACGCAAACGACCGAGAATCTCGATCGCCTCGGAGCCGAAGCGGCCAACATCGATTCCGCTCTGGCGTGGGCCTGCGAATCCGGTCGTACCGCGCTCGGCTTGCGACTCTGTCTGGAAACCTACGGGTATTGGTGGCTAAGAAGCCCGGATTCCGGTCTCACGTGGACGCGCCGGCTCTTGGAGAACGTGGAGCACGCAAACGATCCAATCGACGCCGAGCTTCTTGCGACGGGTTACTTACGCGCTACCGGTCTCGCCGATCAGTGTGAGTCGGTCGACGTCGCCGAGCGGCTCGCGGAGCGAGCGTTGGAACTGCATCGCGCGCTCGGCCGCGATTCGGTCGTGGCCGCGCTCCTCGGCGGAGCCGGCACGCGGGCCCGCGCGCGCGGCGATTACACGCGGGCGTTCGAGCTGCTCGAAGAGAGCTTACGGATTCGCCGGGCGCTCGGCGCCAACTTCGCAATAGCGATATCGCTCTACGAGCTTGGAGCGACGGCGGCGGAAGCCGGCGATCCCGCCGTCGCGACGCCGTATCTCGAAGAGAGCCTTTCCCGGCTCCAGGAGGCAAAGAGCGACCTCGGCATCGCTATGGCCTTCGCACAACTTGGCGTGCTTGCCTTACGCGAGAAAAGCATCGATCGCGCTCGCAGCTTCGCCGGCGAAAGCCTTCGGATATCGCAAGCAATCGGTCATAGCTCGACGAGTGGATATGCAAAAACGATCCTCGCGCGAACCGAGCTCGAAGACGCGCACTACGAGCGTGCCGAGCAGTTGGCGCGTGAGGCGATCGCGATCGCGCAGCTGTCGAAGGCCCCGTGGTTGATGCCCGAGGCGCTGGAAGCGTCGGCTGCAATTGCGAGCGCGCAGGGTCGCGCGCGGCTGGCCGCGCGCGCTCTCGGCGCCGCCGGCAATCTTCGCAAGCGGGAGAATACGCCGATCGCGACGGCCGACCGTGAGGAGAAAGAACGGCTGGCGGAGCGCGTGAAGACCGCGCTCGGCGCGGCGACCTACGAGGCGGAGTTCACGATCGGAGCTTACCGCCCCAGCGAGCGTTTGTTCCAAGACGAAGAGAGCGCCGGCAGCGATCCTTCGACCGCGGCCGGCGCTTGACGCGAGCTGGTTGCTCTAGCGGTAGGTTCCGGCCGGGCTCGTCGCGACGCCGTAGATTTGCGTATCGCTGCCGCTGGGCGCGAATACGTTCAATTGTGTGCCGCCGGGGAAGCTGTATTCGACGACCTGTCCGTAGAAGCGGTCCGCCACGAACAGCTGATTGGCTTTTGCATCGAGCGCGATGAACTCCGGCGTTCCGCCGGTTACGATCTGGCCGTTAGACTGGCCCGGTGAGAAGATATCGACGCCCGGCACGTATTGATCGACCGCGAGATATTCGAAGGGCTTCTTTTCGCCGGGCGATTCTTCGACCGCGATGCCTCCGGTTTGTCCGAGGGTTACGCCGCCGATTTGCGAGCAGCTCGAGCCGTTCGGAAAACAGGTCAATAGTCCACCGACCGCACTGGTGCTTCGGTTTTTTTGGATAAACTCCGTCGCGTAGATTGACGTTTCGCCCAGTACCGACGGGTTGAGCAGCGCGATGCCGGTAATGACCATCCCGGCGCTCGGGACGCTCCACGTGTTGGTCGGGCTCGAACTTCCTTTGGCGTATTCGACGATGAACGCCGTTCCGGACAACGGATCGTTGGCGACGTAAATGTCGCCGAACGCGTCCACTTTTACGTCGAAGGGGCCGTTTAGGCCGTTGGAGAGCGTGGCCTTCGGCGTTGAGGCGTTCGGCGCGTAGATCGTGAGGGTGTTGGAGAGAAAGTTCGTCACGTAGAGATTGCCGGACTTGTCGGTCGTGATCCCGTTGGGTCCGTTGACGCCCGCGGTGATCGTACGCAGCGGCGGTGGATTCTGCTTCTTGCTAGCGGCGTCGTAGACGAAGATCTTGCTGTTGGCGTTGTCGCTAACGAACAAGAGCGTCTTTTTCGTATCGGACTCGACGGTTTGGGCTTGCGGTCCCATCGGTCGGATGGCAGACGGCTGGGCCGCCACAGGCGGTGAGCTGGGGCCGGCGGGGAGCGCCGACGCTCCGCTGCACCCGGCAAGCGGGGAAGCGGTGAGGGAAGCAACGGCGACGAGGGCGGCGACCCGCAGGCTGATAGCGATCTGGTTCATTTCGGCACATTTCCTTTTCAAAAGAAGTAGCGTTGTGCCTTAAGGCTATCGCCCAGCCGACCCGCAAACCACGAAATTGCTAGACATTTGAGCCCGTCCGGCAGTCGAGGGCCAATACCGCCGCCAGCGAAGTCGTCCGCCATGGCGAGCGAGGTCCCATTTTCTGAACTTCTCCGTCAGCATCGGCGCGCAGCCGGATACTCGCAGGAAGACCTAGCGGAGCGCGCCGGCTTAAGTGCCGGCGCAATTGGGTCCCTCGAACAGGGCCTGCGTCGCGCGCCGCACCGCGATACGGTCAGGTCCCTCGCGGATGCTCTGAGCGTGTCCGAATCCGAACGCCGGCAGCTTGAAGAGGCGGCGGCACGTGCTCGCGGACGCCAGCCACGCGGTGATTCTGGCCTTCCGATCTCGCTAACGTCGTTCATCGAGCGCCACGAGCTGGACGAACTCAAGGCGCTGCTCAGTGACCACCGCTTGTTGACGATCACTGGTTCACCGGGGATAGGGAAGACCCGAATCGCGATCGAGCTGGCACGCCGGGTCGAGGATCTGTACGACGAAACCTGGTTTGTCGAGCTACTGCCGGTACGAGACGCTAATTTTGTCGCGACGCAGATCGCCCTTCGTCTCAACGTCCCGTCCGAGCGCGACGACGGTCTGTCTGCAATCGTTCATCGTATTCGATCGCGCCATTCGCTGCTGGTGATCGACAACTGCGAGCACGTCGTTGCGGAGGTAGCATCCGCGGTTGAAAAGCTACTTCGGCGCTGCCCATCGCTCACGGTGCTCACGACAAGCCGCGAAGCGCTCAAGCTCTCCGCGGAGCTTGCATATCGCCTACCATCGATGGGCGCGAAGGTTGCTTCGGATCTATTCGTTGCGCGCGTGCAACAGGGTGACCCGATGTGGTCCGTAAATACGGAGCGCCTTGCCGTCGTTGCCGACATCTGCAAGAATCTTGACGGCATTCCGCTCGCGGTCGAACTCGCCGCTTCGCGCGTTTCGACGCTTGGACTTGACGCGCTTCGCCGCAGGGTCAAAGGCGGCATTACCATGACGGGAAGCCGTGATCTACCTGCTCGCCATCAAACGATGACCGCGACCACCGCTTGGAGCTACAATATGTTGAGCAACGTAGAGAAGGTGTTGTTCCGGCGCCTGAGCGTCTTGATGGGTGGCTTCACGTTGGATGCCGCGCAGGATATTTGCTCCGATCAATCGCTGAGCGCAGACGTCGTTGCCGACGCATTATCGCAGTTGGTCCGCAAGTCATTGATCGATGTCGAGCACTTGGGCACCTCTATTCGGTATCGATTCCTCGAACCAATCAGGACGTTTGGTTTCGAGCGCCTGCTGGAAAGCGGTGAGCTGGAAAGCGCAATGCGGCGCCTTCTTGAATGGCTCGGGCAAAAGGCGGCTGTTCTTGACTCTGACCCCCCACCGCAACTGCTGGCGGACGAGCGCATCGAGTTAGACAATGTGCGCTTCGCTGTTCGCTGGGCAGAGTCGACTATACAATGTCCGGCGATCGTCGTTGCTGCCAAAGTCCTGATCGGCTTTCGCAATGTGTGGTTCGGGGCGGGCCGCCAGATGGAGTTCCGTACGCTTGCGTTCGCGCTTCTCGATCGGCTAGACGAAAGCGAGTGGCCCGGACTCGTTGGCCTGCTCATTCACGCCATGGCCGGATTCCTCACGAGCCCCGAACTGTTAAGGCTCTCCGAGCGCGCTATACCACTGTTGGTCGCGGCGGGACACCACGCTCGTGCGGCCGAGCTTCATGCGCGCTGTGCTTCCGCTGAGTGTATGCGCGGCGGCGCCGCCGCCGCCGAAAACCATCTCACGAGAGGCGAGGCCCTCCTTGGCACCAACAGCCGCCGGACCCGTGCAGCCTTTTACTTCGCCTCACACGGCGCATATGTGCGCTGTCTACTTAAGAACTTTCGGGGCGCAAGGGCATTACTCGATCGATTAGAGGTGCCTCCAGGTGAGCCGTTTGAAGTTGACGTTCAGGTTTTGTTTGCCCTGATCGAGTTTGGTGAGGGACGCGCAGAGAACGCCATTGACATATTGAAGAACGCCAAGCCCGGCTTAGAGCGCCACCCGAACGCGAAGCACCTCACCGTCCTCGTCTCCGGAAATCTTGCGGGTTATTACCTTTCTCTTGACAACACGCGAGCCGCAGAAGGCGACCTTCGTGAAGCGCTGGGGGCTGCAGTCGACATACGCGACCTTTGGCTTACAACCGGCATTGCCATTCTAGGGCGGTACGCCGCATTTTTCGCCGCGACTTCCGGAAACGTCAATCTTGCGGCTCGACTACTCGGCGCGTGCGATCAAGGCAGCAATCCGGAGTCTCTGGAGGATGACGCCGAGTCTCGAGAGCTTGCTGTTAAAGCAATCTACGAACGCCTAGCGCCTAAACGAGCCGACGCTCTACGTCGCAGCGGCGCTGCGGAAGACCTGTACGAGCTTCTCGAAGAGTATCTCGCTCAACCGGCAGCAGATGATAGCGCGCGGCCCAGCGCGATGTCGAGTTCGCGGGCGACTTCCGTGAGCCGATCGTCACCAAACTGACCGAACAACGACGACGGGAGGTCGTACTCGATACACGAACCGCCGTCGTCCTTCTCGTAAACAATCACGCGTAGCGGCGCGTACAAACCGGCAGCTAGCTGGTAACGCGTCATCTTCGAAGCGGTGAGCGGATTCCCAATTTCATATTGCACGGCGTCCCGGACCTTGCCATACAGGCCGACTAACATACCGTGATCTCGCTTAAGAAAGATGGAGAGCTCCGGCGCGGCCTCGAGATGCTGCTTTAGCCGGTCCGTGACTCCATCGCTAAGGAGTAGCGGGATCTCCTCGTCGATCGGTGGGATCAAGGTTTCTAGAGCCGTCCGGACATCGGGGGCCGCCTTTTGCGACTCTATGACGACGTGCGTGACCTCTATCGCGCTGCGTGACATCGATGGTGACACGGGGCACCCTCCAGGGTCGGTGACTGTGGAGTAACGATACGTGGCGATGGTCGCGGGTGCCACCAACAACCCCTACAAATTCCCCGACAAATAGGAACGTGGGTGGCCAGGCGGGTTCACCGCGCGGCAGAACTTAGCCCATTGATTTCGTTACGGCTGCGAAAGCCGGGGAGGTTTCGAACGTGAGTAGTTCAGGAAAACCGAGCATCGTCTTCTGCCATGGAATCTGGGCAGACGGCTCGTGCTTCAACAAGGTAATCGGACCCCTTCAAGCCGCCGGCTATGAATGTATCTCGGCGCAGTACCCGCTCAACACGACAGCCGACGATATCGCGATCGTCAAGAAAACCCTAAGCCGCGTCGGCAGTCCCGCAATCCTCGTCGGACATTCGTACGGCGGCCAGGTCATCACCGGTGCCGGCACCGACGACCGCGTTCGCGGGCTCGTGTACATCTGCGCGCTCGGCCCCGACGAAGGCGAGACCGCGCAAGAGCAACTCGGTAAGTTTCCCACGACCCCCGTCTTCAAGCAAATCGAAGTAGCCGACGGTCGCGTCTGGATGAAGCCTGCGGGCATCGCCGACTTCTGCGGCGATCTCCCCGAAGCGGAGCAGCAAATCGTCTGGGCGACGAACTATCCGCCGTCGGCGGACCTGTTCAATGCCCCCATGGGTACCCCGGCGTGGAAGACGAAGCCGAGTTGGTTCATCGTCGGCAAAAACGACAGGGCCGTGCCTCCCGACCTCGAGCGGTTTGTGTCAAAACGCATGGGCGCAACCACGATCGAGCTGGACTCCAGCCACTGCCCGATGCTCTCGCAGCCAACCGTTGTTCTCGACTTCATCGTGAAGGCGGTGAACGCGATATGAGTGCTTCAGCAAAACCCAGCATCGTGTTCTGCCATGGAATTTGGGCAGACGGCTCGTGCTTCGGTAAGGTAATTCCGCCGCTCCAAGCGGCGGGATACGAAGTAATGTCAGCGCAATACGGGCTCGACACAAACGTAGACGACGTCGCAGCGGTAAAGCGCACGCTCGACCGCGTCAAGAGCCCAGCAATCCTGGTCGGGCACTCGTACGGCGGCGCCGTCATTACGGCGGCCGGCATTGATGATCGCGTGATCGGGCTCGTCTACATCGCCGCGATTGCGCCCGATGCCGACGAAACGTCGCAGGGCCAGCAGAACAAATTCCCCCCAACGGACATCTTCAAGAATATCGAAATCACGGGCGGCCGCGTCTGGATGCGTCCTGAAGGCGTCAAATACTTCTGCGGAGACCTTTCGGAGCAGGAGCAAGATCTCATATATGCGACGCACTATGCGCCCGACGCAGGCCTCTTCAACCACAATGCACCCGGCACGGCCTGGAAAACGAAACCGAGCTGGTTTATCGTGGCCAAACAAGATCACACCGTGCATCCCGATCTCGAACGCGCCGCGGCAAAACGCATGAATGCCAGCACAATCGAGATAGATTCGAGCCACGTGCCAATGCTCTCGCATCCCGATATCGTAGTCGACGTTATTCGAAGGGCCGCAGAAGCGGCTCGTGTACGCGTGGCTTAGCGCTGCGCGGTGTCCAAATCAAAAAAATTCGTGAGGAGCGGCAACAGCCGCTGCCCGAGAAACATTCCGATAAGACCGATGAGTCTAAGAACGGGGGTGCCGGCGACGGAAGCTTTCCCAGACTAAAAACGATCCCGACAGCCAAACCGGTAAACAGGGCCAGCGTCATGGTGCCGATGGTTGGCATTCCGGTCTGCAAGGTTATGCCTCCTTACGTTCGAGGTTCGAACAGCAAATATGCTACACTACGACAAACAAAACGCTCGGGTAAGGACTCAAGGATGCGAAAGTTCGAAAACAGCGATCCGGCGAAGCGGGCTGCCGGGTATGCTGCGGTCGACAAGCACGTCGTCGACGGAACGTGCATCGGGCTCGGCACCGGCACAACGGCCTACTGGGCAATCGAACGCGTTGGCCAGCGGATTGCCGCCGGCGAGCGCATCTCAGCCGTTGCGACATCGAGCGAAACCGAAGAGCTCTGTCGTCGTCTCCGAATCCCGTTGGTGGCCCTCTTGGAGGAGCCGATCGCGGTCGCCATCGACGGTGCCGATGAGGTCGCGCCGGATTGGTCGTTGACGAAGGGCGGCGGGGGCGCGCTCTTCCGCGAGAAGGCCGTTGCGCTCTGCGCCGAGCGCTATGTCGTCGTCGTTACCGAACCGAAGCTCGTCGAGACGCTCGGCGCGTTTCCACTGCCGGTCGAAATCGTCCCATACGCGATCGCGTACGTTCGGGGGGAGATCCAGCGCCGATTTAGCGACGTTCCGGTCGTCCGGCGCGAGATCGAAGGCCGGCCGTTCGTCACCGACAACGGAAACTGGATATTCGATTGCCGTTTTGGCCGAATCGGAGATCCGCCGGGCTTGGACGCGTCGCTGCGTGAAATCCACGGCGTCGTCGCGACCGGGCTGTTTTTCAACATCGTCTCGGAGGTTCTCGTCGGTGGCGCGGACGGTTCTCACTCCACGTTAGGCCTCGGAGCGATGAGATGAGTTATGATTAGCTCCCCTTGAAGCAGCCGCATTATCTGTTGTTGCAGCACGTAGTCGGCGTTCGTCACGCGCTGATGCTGACGCAGATGCTCCGTCCACGATGACACGAGAAACGTCTCCAAAAAGCGGCCCGATTGTGACGTGTCTTCGAAGATTCCCCACGACATAGCACCGTCCCGCAAGCGCTCGTGCTGCAACTCGTAGAGGGCCGAAAGAAACGATTTCCGGTGGTCGGAGGTGATGCGATATTCGATCGTCACGAGCACCGGTCCATCCGCTCCTTCGACCGCCCGCGATACGACCGGCGCCGGCCACTGCGTGGACGGAGTGAGGTCGAGCGTTTCGCCGGTTTGAAGTTTCCAGCGCCACGTCAGAGGGATACCTGCAAGCATCGTCGCCGACGCGATGAATAGCGCGACCTGGAGATTCGTGAACGTGGCGAGCTGGCCCCACAGCGCGCTACCCAACGTCATCGCACCAAACATGACCGTCATATACATCGCGAGGCCGCGCCCACGTACCCAGTCCGGCAGCGAAAGCTGGGCCGAAACGTTCAGCGTTGCCACGCCGGCGATCCACGACGCTCCCGCTACGACGCTTGCAAGTAAGGCGACGATCGGTTCGCGTGCGATTCCGAAAAGCACCAACGCGATCGCGGTACCGGCGCTTGCGATCCCAACAAGGCCGTCGGCACCAAACCGCTTCTTCCAGTAGGGCATCACGAATGCCGCGCCCACAGCCCCAAGCCCAATCACGCCGAGCAAGAGTCCGTAAATCGCCGCGCCCCCACTCACGCGAAGCCGAGCGACGAGCGGTAGCAGCGCCCAATAGGAACTCGCAGACAAGAAGAATGCAACCGTTCTAACGAAGGTTCGGCGTAGGGCGAGATTGTTGATCGCATATCGCAAGCCGATTCCGACGGCGCTGCTAAAGCGCTCCGGAGGCAAAACGTCCGCCGCCGCCTTCGGTTCGCGCCATCCAAAAAGTACGCCGATCACGCCAAAATTGCTGACGGCATTAATGACGAACGGGGCTGCGATTCCGAGTGGACCGATGAGCGCACCCGCTAAGGCGGGTCCGACCGCTCGACTTAGGTTGAAGCCGACGCTGTTGGCCGATATAGCACTGGCAAGCTCCTCTTTGGGTACGAGACTAGGGACGACCGCCTGCCACGCCGGCGAGGTTAGTGCTCCCAAAACACTGATGAGGAACATAAACCAAAGCAGCGAAGCCGGTGTGACCCAGTTCAGCCACACGACGGCAGCAAAAACGGCAGAAAGCAAGGCGGTTGCGCTCTCTCCCCAGATCAGCAGCTTGCGCTTGTCGACGACGTCGGAAAGCGTCCCAGCTGGTAGCGCGAGAAGAAACAACGGTGCGCTGCTCGCTACTTGAACGAGCGAGACGACGAACGCATCTTTCGTCAGTCCAGTCATTAGCCAGCCCGCGGCGGCAGCGTACATCCAGCCGCCGATGTTTGACACGATGGTAGCGATCCAGAGGATCGCAAACGTGCGAAACCGGAACGCCCCGAGGAGCGATATGCTCACTCCAGCTCTCCACGGACTCGCGTCCCGCAATTCCTTTGAAGCCTGGGATTTGAGCGCGGGAAGGCCGCGATCGCCCGTGTAATCCCCGCTGGGTGCCGGCCTATGTGATCGTCAACGTCAAGACGAGCGATCCCGAAAAATACGAAGATTATAAGAAAATGGCGCAGGAGACCGTCGCTAAGTTCGGCGCCCGCTACCTCGTGCGGGGTGGCGAGATGAACGTGCTGGAGGGGTCCTGGAACCCGACGCGCATCGTCGTGCTCGAGTTCGATTCGTACGAACGCGCCAATGCATGGTGGCATTCGCAGGAGTACGCACCGGCGAAGGAACTCCGGCAGCGCTTGAGCACGACCGATCTCCTCATCGTCGACGGATTCGAGCAAGACTCCTAAGCTAGTTGCGCAACGCCGGGGTCGCGGCGATCACGCGCTTCCCTATGAGGCTTCCACTGCTCCCGCCCTTGCGTGTCCAGGTGCCTTGGAAATGCATGCCGTTCGATGTGAATTTAAGGCCGACGACTCCGGTGCCGTGCGCGTCTCTCCAGGTACCGCTCAACGATGAGGAGCCGCGCGCAAGCGTGCCTTGCAGGCGCCCATCCTTGAAGCTGCCGGTAATCGTCTGTCCCTGTTGCTCGAGCTGCAGAACGTTGCCGGAAAACGCCCCGCCGCTCGACGCGATCTCCCAGCGACCGTTGACGTGGAGCTGCGCGGTGTCAGCAACGCTTCCGTTGATCGCTCCGGCAGCTTCCGCGCCGGGCGCCAGGCCCCACGTACCGGTAAAGCTCTTTCCGTCATCGGCAAACTGGAGTTTGATCCAGCCGCTCCCGTTCGGTTCCTTCCAATTGCCGGTCAGCGCGTTCGTGTCGGAGTCGATCGTGCCGTCGAGCTGAGTCCCAGGGCCCAAATTACCGACGACATCCAATCCTAACTGGTGAAGGCTGATGCGGCGCGCCGTCAAGTCGGTGCCGCCGGTAACGTTAACGTAGTAGAGTCCGGAAACATTAGGGTAGGCGAAGCGCAGCGCTTCAAAATGTCCGCTTGGGTTACTGCCGGGACGTCCCCACTGGCCGGAAAAACTCTTTCCGCCGGATGCAAAGACGATCGTCATCCAACCAGTGCCGCGCGAGTCGTTCCAATTCGCGTCGACCTTCAGCGTGCCCGGCTGGAACTTCCCTTCGAAATGTCCGTTTTGGCCATAGGTGCCGGCGACAACCGACCCATCCTGTCGCACTTTGACTTGACCGTTCGCGAACGCCTCACCGCTGGAAGTCATGCTCCAGCTGCCGTTCGCATCGATCGCGTTCTGCGCCCATGCGCCGGTACGCAGAGAGAGCACAAGAATGGTGATGCCGAGAAGAGCAACGAACCGCTTGGTCATGATCTAACCTCCGAAGCCGCGGGCTCCGACGGACATTGTTCCCCACTCCTGGGGACTTATACCGGCGTGCGTGCGGATGACCCGATCAGCGCGGCAACCTGCACGGCGGCGTGCTCGATCTCCGCATCGGTTCCGTTGGCAAAGCCCAAGAGAAACCCGCGGCAATCGCGCCGCTTCACGCAGAGTTGCGAAAGCGAAACGAGCCGCTGTCCTCCGGGCATTAACGCCAGGCGCGTATCTTCAAAGCTTCGGTCGCCGATGAGCGCGACGTGAAGCCCCGTCTGCGCCGGCCCCAAGCGAAAGGGCCTCCGCAGCCCCCGCCCCAGGCCCGCGACCAGGATCTCTCGCCGCCGTTCGTAGATCCCGTTCAACCGGCGCACGTGGCGAACGAAGTGTCCGCGGTCGATGAAATCGGCGACGGTCGCCTGCAAGTGGATCGACACTCCGAGACTCGAGCTTGCCCGGGCCACGCGAAAAGCGCTCGCGAGATGCGGCGGCACGATGAGGTATCCAAGACGCACCGCCGGAGCCAGCGTCTTACTAAAGCTGCCGATGTAAATAACGCGCTCGTCGCCATCGAGACTTTGAAGGGCTGGTAACGGCCGGGTTCTCGTCGTGAATTCGCTGTCATAGTCGTCTTCCAATATGTAGGCATCCGCTCTTTTGGCCCACGACAACAACTCGAGGCGACGCGCCACCGGAAGCGTTCCGCCGAGCGGAAACTGGTGGGTCGGCGTGACAAACGCGAGGCGCGCCTTGCGTGGTAGCCGGGAGGGGTCGATCCCCCTCGAATCAACCGGCACGGCGTGCACTTTGCGGCCGTGCAGTTCGAAAGCCGCTCGCGCGAGCGGGTAGCACGGATCCTCGATCGCTACGCTATCCGCGTGCGAAGATAAAACGAGCGCCGCGAGATGTAGCGCCGCCTGCGCGCCCTCAACGATGATAATCTGCTCCGGCTGCGCCGCCACGCCGCGGAACTGCCGCACGTGCGTTGTAAGTGCTTCTTGTAGCGATTGCAGACCCGGCGCGGCGCTATAACCGAGCTCTCGATCGTAGACGATCAGCGCCCGCCGCGCGCAACGCTTCCATGCCGCGGTCGGAAACTTTGAGAGGTCGGGCGTTCCTGGGCGTAGGGGCCCAGCCCCGGTCGCAGCGCCGAAGTATTTTGGCAGCGACGCCGTCTTTGGCAGCGGTGCCGGCGATCGGACGGCGTCGACCTTGCGAGCTGGGCACTTAGCACTCACCGCCGCAACGAATGTGCCGGCGCCGCCGCGCGCCTCGAGGTAGCCCTCGGCTACAAGCTGCTCGAAAGCGAGCGCGACCGTATTGCGGCCCAACCCCAGGCGCTTCGCAAGCTGACGGCTGCCCAACAAGCGAGTACCGCCGCGGAGTATTCCCCGCTCGATCGCGTCGCGGAAGCGCCGCGCAAGCTGAACTGCGAGGTTCTCGCCCGAGGCGCGATCGGGGAAGAGCGGCTCGAGAAACAGTGGCTCCTTCATTTTGCATTAAAGTGGCACGTTACATAGAGCCACTCCTGCCGTAAAATCGCAACATGATTCACATTGCATTTCTCTTAGCCGCCGTTCTGACGGCGAGCGCATCTCCGGCCAACGCTCTCGATTATCAATTCGGCGCGTGGCGCGTTCACGTCTCGCGTCTCGTCGATCCCGGAAGCCCACACCAACATTGGGCGCAGTACGACGGTACGCACGTCGTGACGCCGCTGCTCAACGGCAGGGCCAACATCGGCGTCCTCGAGATCGCGGGGCCGGCGGGCAGCATCGAAGGGCTGCAGCTGCGCACGTTCGATCCCTCAACCGCTCGGTGGAAACTGTGGTTCGCCAACGGCAGCGACGGCGAGGTGCAGGCTCCATCGACTGGCCGATTCGAGAACGGCCAGGGCGTCTTTTTCGACAGCACGCGCATCGGCGGCCGGCCGGCACGCGTGCGCACCGTTTCGACGCGCCTGACCGAAGCGACGTACCAGGATGTCACCTCGTACTCGATCGACGGCAACACGTGGCACACTTCCTGGATCGCTTCTTATATGAAGCTGCGGGACGCCAAGCGTTCGGATCCGGCAAGTGGGGGTTTGAAAAGTGCGGACGACTTCGACTTTCAGATTGGAAGTTGGCGCGTCGAATTGCGGCGCCTCACGCGGCGCTTAGCCGGTTCGAATGACTGGGATACCTACAACGGATCGCTCGTCGTCCAGCGGCTTTGGAACGGACGCGCGAACGTTGGAGAGCTCGACGTTCGTCACGGCAGGGATCGGATGCATACGATCCTTCTGCGCACCTACAATCCGCGCACCCGGCAGTGGAGCGACTATAGTGTCGATAGCAGCGATGGATCCGTCGTCTTTCCCCCTGCAGTAGGCCGGTTCGGCGACGGTCGCGGCGAACTCTACGATCGCGAGATGTACGCTGGCCGGAATATCATCGTTCGTTATGTTTTCGACGACATCACGGAGCGATCGTCCCGATTCGTCCAGTCGTTCTCCGCGGACAACGGCAAGACGTGGGAGCCTAATGCGATGGCGCTCTTTACGAAGCTCGAATCGCCGTAACAGCTGCATCGTATGTCCAGGGGGCGCGCCGCCTGCTCGCGAACGCTTCCGCCACGTGCCAGCTTACTTGCGACGCGCTTCTAGGATAGCGAGGCTTCTCAGCGTTGCCGCGTGCGGAACGCTGGCCGGTCATGCCCTGACGTACCTTCTCAAGGGCCGGACGCTGGATGACGGCCACCACGGCTACTTTTCACCGTTGCTTGCCATTGCGATCGGCTCGGTATTGCTTTGCGGCATCGTCGCGGTGGTGCGGCTGGCAACCATGCCCCGCAATCGCACGGTGGGGCAAGCGCGGTCATCCCTCGCCTTCTGCGTTTGGCTCGCGACGCTGCAGGTCGCTGGTTTCGCTGCGCTCGAGTTCGTTGAAGGCAGCGCGCCGGACGTTATCGGCTGCGGCATCGAGGTATTGACGGCGCTCGTGATCGCCGCGTTGGTCTTGTTCTTCATGTCGGTTGCCGAGCGCTACGTTGCACCGGTCGTCTCGACGTATTTGCGTCGCACCCGGACCGCATGGAACGCCATCATACGACTGCCCGCAGACTTCGTGCAGCCGCCTCTGCGGCTCGCGGTTTGTGCCGGCATTTGCCGCTTCAAGCGGCCGCCTCCAATTTTCGGTTAAGCAACCGCGCACTGCTCTTGCGCCGGCGTGCGGTGTTTCATAGCTGCAACCGTTTTGAGAGGTAACTTTTTGGATGAAACGCACGGCTTTTCGTGCGATCCTGGCTATCGCCGCATTCATCTTTGCGATGCATTCGGCCGCTCAGGCGCACGTCGTTTGCGGAGACCGCGTGTTTCCCACCACGCTAACCATGGACGATCCTGGAGTGAGCGACGAGTTCTCACTGCCGACCATCGTGCTAACACCGACGCCGTCGGGTGAAAGCAATAGCTATGGGTACGAATGGGACAAGACCATCACCGAAGATCTCGGCTTCGCCGTCAATGGTGACTATGCCACGCAGCACGGCGCAAGCCAGAACTTAAACGGATGGGACAACATCACGCTAACGCTCAAGGATCAGCATCCCTGCATCAAGCGCCATCCGCATGAGGAGTTGGCCTGGTCGGTCGGCGTGATCCGTCTGATACCGGGAACGGGTTCGGCGCAACTGCGCGACGCCGGTGTAATCGCGAGTGTCGGGAGTACCGCGCCAACGTTCTACTTCGGAAAAGGGATGGGCGATTTACCAGCCCCTTACTTACGTCCCCTTGCGATCACCGGCGAAGTGGGCCGCGAATTTTCCGACAACCCGAGCGCGAGCCCGAGTGCGTGGAACTACGCGATGTCGTTGCAATATTCGATTCCTTACCTGCAGCAGAACGTAAAGGCAATGCACGTATCGCAGTTCGTGTCGCGTATGACGCCGCTCGTCGAGTTTGCACTGAGCAGCCCGGATATCGGCTCACCAACCGGGACGATCGCGCCCGGCATCCTCTACGACGCCAATACTTGGCAGTTGGGCGCAGAGGCGCTCGTCCCGGCCACCGGGGCTACGCGGCAGGCGCAAGGCACCGGCTTCATCATTCAGTTTCACATGTTTCTCGACGCGTTCTATAAAAGCTGGTTTGGCAAACCTATGATTGACAGGAATCTTTGGGAATAATGACTGCTCGTCTAATCGCGGCGGCCTTGGTGCTCGCCGAACTGCTTATCGCGCCCGCAGCGGTTCGGGCGCACGCATTCCTCGACCATGCCGATCCGGCCGTCGGCAGCACGGTACCGGCCCCGCCTTCGGTTATACACTTGTGGTTCACACAAGAGCTCGAGCCGGCTTTTAGTTGGGTAACGGTCAGCGATTCGTCCGGAGCCTCCGTAAACGATGGAGCCGCGACAATCGACCCCAACAATAAATCCGAGTTCGACGTCAAGCTCAAGCCGTTGTCGGCCGGGACGTATACGGTTAAATGGCACGCGCTGTCGGTCGATACGCACACGACCGAGGGCGATTTCACCTTTCAAGTCAAGAGGGGCTGAGCGATCGATCCGCTCTTGATGGCGACGCGCCTACTCCATTATGCGGCGACCGTGTCGCTCGTAGGCACGTTCGTATTCTGGTGTTTGATCGCATGGCCGGCGTTTGCGCGAACAAAGGCCTCGCAGGCCTTTCAAGCGCGGCTGGATCGACGACTCCTCACGCTCGCTTGGATGAGTCTGCTCGTCGCAGTGGCGAGCGGTGCCGCTTGGCTGATCATCGTCGCATCAAATATGAGCGGGATGCCGCTCACCGCGGTGTTACCCGGTGGCGTCATCGGCATCGTCTTGACGCAAACGCGCTTCGGCGAAGACTGGATTCTGCGCGCCGCGCTCGTCATCGTGTTGACCGTCTGTCTTGCGTTGCAGGGACGAACTCGTAAGCACCTCGCCGGCTGGATCGGATTGCTGGCCGCCGCGGCGTTCATCGCCGCTTTGGCATGGGCCGGCCATGGAGCGGCCGCCGAAGACGTACCGTTTGACGCCATCCATCTGCCCGCCGACATCTTGCATTTGCTCGCTGCCGGCGCCTGGCTGGGCGCGCTTCTTCCGCTGGCGCTATTGCTCGTCCAAGCTCGGCGCGATGGCAGCCCGGAAGCGGTGACGGTCGCGCGAGCCGCGACGCAGCGATTCTCGGTGCTCGGCCTCTCGTGCGTGGGAACGTTGCTTGTGACGGGTGTCGTGAATACGTGGTTCTTGTGCGGCAGCGTTCCGGCACTGCTCGGCACGCCGTACGGTCAGCTTTTGCTCATAAAAATCACACTCTTCGCAGCGATGATTGCCGTTGCGGGTGTCAACCAGCGCAACCTCCTGCCGTGCCTTGCGGACGGCGCGCGCGAAAACACCCTCAGAGTTCGTGCTTGTCGGCAACTGGGCCGCAACGCGTCGATCGAGGCGAGTCTCGGTGTCTTCGTCCTCGCCGTCGTCGGCATTATCGGTGTACTGCCCCCAGGGCTGCACACCGAGCCACGCTGGCCGCTCCCGTTCCGGCTGGATTTCAGCGAGATTGCAGCCGGCAGGCAGATTGTGCTCGTCGTCGCCGCAGTCGCGTTGGTCTTTTGTCTCGCAGCAGCGGCCCTCACTGCCGAAAGAAGACGCTACCGCGAAATGGCGGCTTCCATCGCGTGCATCGTAATCTTCGGGATCGTTGGCTGGGTTGCGCTCGGGCCGGGGATCGTGCCCGCGTACCCTACGAGCTTCTACGCCTCGACGCAGCCGTACGCGGCACCATCCATCGCGCGTGGTGCACCGCTTTACGCCGAGAATTGCGCCCTATGCCACGGAGCCGGCGGCCGCGGCGACGGCCCACTTGCCGGCAAACTTCCCATTCGTCCCGCCGATTTGACCGAGCCGCACCTGTTCGCGCACAAGGTTGGGGAAATGTTTTGGTGGGTGAGCTATGGGCGTGACGCTGGAGTTATGCCAGGCTTCGCTGACAAGCTGACTCCCGACCAGCGGTGGGACCTGATCAACTTTCTGCTGGCACGCGCGGCCGGCGTCCTTACGGACGGAGTGGGCCCGCAAATCAGCACGACGGCCGCGCCGCCGCTTCCGGATTTCGCCTTCGAACGAAACGGCGCGCAGAATACTTTGAGTCAGACGCTCAAAAACGGACCGGTTCTGCTCGTCTTGTTCGCGGCACACGCACCGCGTGCGCGACTCGAGCAGTTGGCGAGATTGCAACCGCGACTCGCTCCGACGGGCTTGCACGTCGTTGCCGTCGCTCTCGACCGGTTGACAGCCAGGGACGCTTTGATCGTCGAGGTTTCGGACGATGTTCGGGCGGCGCTTGGCCTGTTTCGATCGCGCACCGATGGCGGCGAGACGGAGCTGATGCTCGACCGGGGCGCCAACGTCCGCGCGCGCTGGACGGCAAGCGGAACACCTGGCCTCGCCGATGCCGCCACCCTGTTCCGCGATGCCGTTCGCGTTGCCAGCATCCCGGTGGCAGCTGCGAACCACGCCGGCCACGCCCACTGAAACCCGCGACGAGGTTTTGCTACTTTATCAGCAGCATCGTCGCGGCCCAGATGCAGAACGTGCCGAGTACAATGTCGAATATGTCGATTTGTCGTCGTTCGGTTGGTATCATTTCATCAGATATAACGATTACCCGAACGCGCTCGTTCCAGTCGGCGAAGCCAAGCCTAACTCAGGTCATTAATCTGGAGTGAAACCCAACGTGGGCTGCTTGACGTGCCGGCGCTTGAGCGAGCCGGTAAGCGACGGTGAGGTGCATCAGGAGGTAGATCGGGACCAGAATCGTCGGCACGATGACCGACGGCAGCTGCGTCATCGCGGTGAGGCCGGGCTCGCCGAAGAAGACGCGGAACGGTACGCCGTCTTGCGAAAGCGCGCCGAGCGCGAGCGCCGTAAACAGGTCGAGCGCACCGAAGGCATTCCACCATGCGACGGACGCTTTGCTGAACGAACCGCGTGCGATCGAAATGGCGAGCGGGATCGCGAGCAAGCCGGTTATGGTGTCGCCGAGCCCGGCAACCGGCCCGAACGGGGCCGCCAACGCGTGCGCAAAATACTGTATCACGAAGAACACGCCGAAGACGCGCAGCACGTTGAGCCCGACGAGCGCTTGCAGCGGAATCGAGAGCATCGCGCGGCGGAACTGCGGCGAGAAAACCCACGCGATCAACAGCGAAACGGCCGCGACGGCGAAGATCGCCGGCGGCTGAATCACGATTCCCGGCGTGCCGGGCGTAAAGCGTCCCGTCGCTGCAGCGCCGACGATCGACGCGGTCCAGGCGAGCATGCCGGCGATTGCCCAGCGGCGAGCGTTCCACGAGATATCGGCTTGGGTGGTGAGAATCGTGACGATGGTCGCGAGCGCCGCGCCCAGGGCGATGGCATCGATGAGTTCTAACAAGGTTCTCTCAGTATATGATATCAATCATATGGTGTCAAGCCTTGCGGTGGTTTGATATGATGGGCATCATGCCGTGGTCAAAAGAGCATAAAAGTGAAACCCGCGCGCGAATCGTGCAAGCGGCCGCCGACGCGTTTCGGGAACGCGGCATCGACGGCATCGGTGTGGCGGAGGTCATGAAGCGGGCGGACCTGACCCACGGCGGCTTCTACGCGCACTTCAAGTCGAAGGACGACCTGGTGAAGGCAGCCTTCGAGCAGATGTCGCGCGAGATCGCCGATACGGTCGGGGCGACCGCCTATCTCGCCGAGCTCCACATGCTGCACCCTGAGCGCGGCTGCCCGTTGCCGACGGTCGGGACCGAACTCGTGCGAAGCGGCGCAAAGATGCGGCGGAGCGTCGCCGGCGAAATCCGCGCGCGCCTTACACGTATCGCGGAGCGCTTAGGAAAACGGCGCGATAAGGAAACCGACGCCGCCGGAGCACTCGCGTGCATGGTCGGCGGCATGGTCATCGCGCGCGCGCTTCCCGAAAATGAAGGCAGCGCGTTCCTCGAACGCTGTCGCGCTTTTCTGCGCGGCGCGATCGGCGAGGAGATCCTCTAGACCCCTGCCCTATCGCTGAACGCGATCCAGCATAAATTCATAGACATTCACACAGCATGGGCGCCGCTTTCCCTCGGATAGCTGCTCGACGGTCCGCGTGACCCGCCGGGCCCTCGTCTCAGGTTTCTTGGCCGATTCGATCCAGCGGATCCAAATCCGGCGACCGTCGGACGTGAGTGTCAGCCATAACGCCTTTGCATCATAGGAAGCATTCAGGGCTTTGCGGAGATCGAGGGGGACGGCCGGTTCGGGCTCTGGTCCCAGGATGGCGAGCTTTACAGTATCGCCGGCGTCTGCACCAGCGCCGGCCAGCATGGCCTTGTTTACATGCAGCCAGTGGCCTCCGGATGTGTTTGCTTCCATCGCCGCACGGAACGGATGACCGTTCATGGTGCCTTCGACCTTCGTCATGCCGCGCAGTTTAGTGCTCACGGCTTTCGGAACGTCGAGAAGAGTCGAGGACCCAGTTTTTGCCGGCTTAGGATGGCGAATCAGGCGTGCCTTGAAACGCAAGACCGATGGCCCGCTATCGCGCTTGCTCTCGTTTATTGTTTTCTTCATAGCCACGCAACGCCCGACATTCGTAGTTACCCCGCTAAAATCCAGCCTATGCGGAGGCTAAGAGGCTCGGCGAGTTGTTCAAAGTGGATGCCGGGATATTTATCCAACGGATTACAGGAGCCGGCGACCAGGCCGAGCGCGCACAGGCGACGATCGTCGAATCCCCAGGAAGCCACGCGATCTACGTTTCAACGCCGGACGCAGTCGCGCGCTTGATCGAAGAAGCTGCGACCGCAACCCCATAACGCAACCGCCGCTTGCCGCTGAATGTCGTGGGTAAAACCAAATCGCAAAGGAGCGTTTGTCATGGATCTCACCAAAGAATATCCGCGAAGCGTGCATGACAAGTGGCAAGGCGTCGTTCAGCTCGGGCGGACGATCGATAAGGGGAGGGCGACAGCTCACGGTAACGTCGGCGACTATCACTACAACTGTCCGATGGATCAGGCCGTGTTCGGTTTTCTCCGCATCGATCACGAACAGCTTCTCGATTCGATTCGCAACGCCAAGAGCGACGCGGAGATTGAAGCGTACACGCGACCGTTCGTCGATGCTAAGTCGCGCGAAGAGATCGAAGGCTGGAATCGCGAGTGGCTATCCCACGAGCCGCAAGGCGAGTCGGTGAAGGCCTTCCAGGGCCTCCGCGCACAGATCGCACCCGACCGAACCGACGTAACGACGTGGCCAGACCTCCTTGACATCGACGAGAAACGCCACGTCCCGCATCGCCGCGCTGGTGTGAGATAACCCGGCAGGCCCGCGGACGCGGGCCTTCTCGTTGTTTCGGTTAGGGCGCGCAAGTTCGCGCGGCTTTCGTAGCGCGCGCAAGGAGATCGGGGGCCTCGAGCCGCTCGCACATGGCGGGAAATCCGGCCGCCGGCCCCCGCCACTCCAACTCGTTGACGTCGGCAAACAGGGTCGCATCGGTCCGAAGGGTTGCCAGTTCCTTAAATAGCAGCGCGAGACGCTGCTGCTCGCCCAGAACCTGCGGCGGGAACTGTTCGATCGCGCCATAACGCGTGAGCAGAGCGGCCGCGCCCTTCGCCCCGATGCCCGCGATGCCGGGATAGCCATCGGCCGCATCGCCGACGAGCGCCAGATAGTCGGGGATCAGCTCGGGATCTACGCCAAACTTAGCTCGGACGCCGTCGGCGTCCCGGACGACCTTGCTCCGGCGATCGATTTGCACGATGCGATCCTCGCGCACGCATTGCGCGAGATCCTTATCCGGAGTCCAAATGCAGATTTTCTGGACCCGGGAATCCTGCGAGGCGATTGCGGCTGCCGATGCCATCGCATCGTCGGCCTCCAGCTCGATCATCGCCCAGACCGGAATCCCCATGGCTCGCAGCGCGTCTTCGAGCGGCTCGAACTGCGCGCGAAGCGCGGGATCGATTCCGTCTCCCGTTTTATAGCCGCTCCAGAGTTCGTTGCGGAAGGACTCGATAACGTGATCGGTGGCGACGCCTACGTGCGTCGCACCCTCGCCGATCATTTGCAGCACGGTATTGAGCACTCCGACGACCGCGCCGAATCGTCGCTCCTTTCCGTTTGTGGCGCGGCGTAGGCCATAGAAATGGCGGAAAAGCTCGTAGGTTCCGTCGATCAGGTGAACGATCACGCCCTTTGTATTTCATCTGGCAGCACGCTATCTTTCTCGCGCGTCGTAAATGCCGAGGTGACGGTCGCCTGCTAGCGAAGGGCCTCCGTCTTCGCCTTAGCGAAAGAGCAAGCAACCTGGTTGCATTTCTAGAAGGCGCGATGAAAGGACAATCGATGAAACTCTTCTCGTTGTTTGTTTTGGGACTACTCGTGACTGCCGGCGCTACGGTCGCCGCGATGCAGTCGGCTCCCGTTATCTTTACGCCCGACAGCCTCCACTGGGTGGCCGCCACCGGTCCTGCGAAAGGCTCTTTGAATGCGGTCATGGTCGGCGATCCGAATACATCCGGCAACGCGATTATTCGCGTCAAGATGCCCGACGGCTTTACGAACCAGCCGCACTACCATTCGCACCCCGAATATATAACGGTGATCCAAGGAACGTTGTTGTTCGGCACGGGCGATACGATCAACAAGGCTAACGCGCGAGTGCTGCCGGCGGGTTCGTTCATCATGGTCCCAACAGGCGTCCATCACTGGTCGGTCGCAAAGGGCGACACCATCGAACAGGTCGGTGGAGAAGGGCCGTTGACGAACATTCCAGTCAAAAAGAGCATGTAGCGGCGCTGCCCTGGTTTTCATAGATTCTTCATTTTCGCAAGTCATGCTAGCGGTTGTGCGCTGCGTAGTCATGACCACGGTTTCGCTGCTGCTGTTAACGGCGTGCCAGGCCACGGGCTTGGCGCCGAGGTTGAATGGAGCGCAAACCGTGGCGGTGGCCACCAGCGCGACCTTTTCAAGACCCGCGGCACCCGATGGAAAAGGTCCGCCCTCCGAAACCTGGATATTTGCCTCGAACGGAGAGGTGGGCAACGTCGACGTTTATAGCGCGAAAACGCTTAAGATGATTTCGCAGTGTTCTTGCACCGGCGTTGGGCTGGCAGTCGACGCGCACTCCGGCGACCTAGCCGTTGGTACGAGGTCGGCGACGGTTACCGTTTGGCACGTGAAGAGCAAGCAGATCGCGCTGTTTGCCACGCTGAAGCTGTCACAGGGTCCCTATGCGATCGGGCTCGCCTTCGATAAGCAGGGCGACTTGTACGCTGCTAATGCCGGCGACAATGCCATCGACTTCTTTGGTTCGAGCGAGATCGAAGCCGGCGGTGGCGGCCCAACTCGCACGCTCTTTACCTCGAACTTGAACGAGGTGCTGTATTTAGCCGCCGATGCCCACAATCTGCTGGCCGATGGCTACAACAGTAGCGGCCAACCGATCCTGGTCTCAGTAAATACGGGCACGGGCGCCGACACGATTCTTCAGACAATCGAGTCCGGTTATTTACCCGAAGGCATCGCGTTCGATCGCCAGGACAACCTCATCCTGAATACCGTGGGCAACAACAACACGCTCGCCGTGTTTAAAAAGCCCTGGACCGGCTCTCCTACTTCGACCTTCATATACGGTTCGGGCGCCGAAAACGGCTATTACACCGGCATTTCGTTGAATACGCTCGCAAAACACGCTTTGGGCAGCAAGCTTTTATCTGCCGGTGCAGTCGCACGGCTACGGGAGCGTGCAGGCCAACAGCTACCCTCTGGGAAGCGTAGGACGTTCTTCGACTGGTATCGAGTCGGAGTTTTACGATAGTATAGCGGTCGATCCTCAAGCGAAGTGAGGAGCGTTCGCCGTCATAGATAAGGAGTTCGAGCGTGCGATTGGTTCCGAACTCACACATGGCGAAATAGGAGGCGGCCCTTTCGTCTCGTAACTACTCGAGACTCCCAGACCAACTTATATAAGGAGCAAATTGTGAAGGGATCCTTGAAGCTTTTTTCGCTGGTCGCAGCGCTGGTGATCGCCGCCTGTAACGCAGGCGGTTCGTCAAGTTCCAACGGCGGGCGGCCCGTCGCAAAGCGGGCATTCCGGCGCCTCGCACTTTGTCCCCGAGTGGCAAGCCAAGCACGAAGCCCGGCGCGCCTGCAAACCTCTTGCCGGCGGGGCGGAATGCCACGTACTGATTGTGACCAAAGGCGTGAAGCCAAACTGCTCGCCATCCGGCGGCAGCTGCGGCTGGCGGCCCGTCGACTTGCAGACTCGATATAACCTTACGAAATCGTTGGGCAAGGGATCGGGAACGGTTGTCGCGCTCATCGAGCTTGGCGACTTGCCGGTGCCTCGAATCGGATCTGGCGACCTACCGCAGCACGTTCGGACTGGGAACGGCAACATTCAAAAAGTTCAACCAGTACGGAGAAGCAATCCGAGCTACCCTGAGAGCTGCGAGGACTTCGGTTGGTGTGTTGAGACCGACCTCGACATCCAAATGGTCTCTTCCAGCTGTCCTCAAATGCACGATTTACCTGATCGAAGGCGGTAACTGCGGCGGCGTCGTCTGCGGCTTAGAGGGATGCCGAATCGGAGGCCGTAACACTCGGTGCCAAGATTCTCAGCAACAGCTGGGGATGCAGCAGTTTCAACTACGGCGAGAACTGCGGCGACTCCGAACTTCCCCAGCTACTTTAATGACGCCGGGCGTCGCGTATTTGGCCTCATCCGGCGACACGGGATATCCGGAGATCGAATGGCCGGCGGCGCTAGCCAACGTGCTCGCCGTCGGCGGCACGCAGTTAGCGGAGACCGGATCGACCTTCAGCGAAACCGTCTGGGACGGCGCGGGAGCGGGCTGCGCAACGACCACCACCAAGCCGGCGTGGCAGCACGATCCTGACTGCGCCGGCCGGACGATCTCGGACATCTCCGCCGAGGCCGGGTGCAGCCCCGGTGTCGCCGAGTACATCAGCAGCTACGGCGGCTGGACGACCGTCTGCGGGACGAGCGTCGCATCTCCGCTCACGGCTGGTATCGTCGGGCTCGTTAACAACCCGGGCAGCTTAACCGGCGGCAAAACGTTCTGGGACCTGAAGCGGAAAAAACAGAAGAAGGACCTGCACGCAGTCACTTCCGGCAGCGACGGCAGCTGCGGCGACTATATCTGCGAGGCCGGCCTATCGAAGTCCGATGGCGGCTACAAAAAGTACAGCGGCCCCGCTGGATGGGGAACTCCAAACGGCATCGGCGCGTACTAGCTTCGCAAGACGCGAAACTGAAAGAGGCGAGCGCATTGCGCGCTCGCCTCTTCTTTTAGATGCTGACGGCTAGGACGGCTATCTCGTCGGTGGTCGTATACATCTTGAACGGATTCCCGCCTTTGGGATAGTGCCAGTACTCGATGCCGCCGCCGCTGCCCGACATGAAGCAGAATGCGTTGCTTCCGACGACTACCTTACCTTGGCGATCGTTGGCCGGCGTGTTCTTCGTACCGAGAATGAACGGGTTGCCCACGGCTACGTAACCGCGATAGCACGTGTCGGTGAGAAGCGTTTCGCCGTGGGCCGTGAGCGTCGTGCCCGAGAGGGTCGCCTGATAGATCCCGGTGAGGTTTCCTTGCTCGGCCTCGGCGTCGCTCAGCGCGATATATTTGCCGTCCCACATCGTGCCGTTTATATGATTGATCGTAATGCCGCTCGTCGTTAGCGTCGTCTCCTGTCGCGCCTTTGCTAGTACGGCGCAAACGTTAATAGTATCGTACTCGCCGAGCCCGATGACGTTGCCTTTGTTGTCGTAACCCATCGACGCCTGGGTTTCGCATTCCGTATTGCTGTAGGTCGCGTCCCGGTTTGGGTTGCCTTTGGCATAGACCGTAACGCGGCCTGGCGAGGTTCCGGTAATCGCGACGTCGCCACTTGCGTCGACCGAGCAGCCGGCCAGCGGACCGCCTGGGGTGTAGGTTTGGATCGGTTCGGTGCCGCCGTGCGCGTACTCAAGAACGCTGTCACCAGAGAATTTTACCAGGTAGACATTCCCTTTTGCGTCAACGCAGCCGGAAATGATGAACTCATCGATGGTGCCGACCTGTTCGCCGTTCGTGTAATCGTACACGTTAACGTCGCCCGTTTCCGCGTCCTCGGCGTAGATGAGGGTTTTGTTCTTCGCTTGGGAGAGCATCCACGAACGGTGGCTCGCGGCCGGAAGAGACGAACTCGTGCCTGGCGATTCGCCGCCCGCACATCCGGCGATGAAGGTAGCGGCCGATGCAACGAGCATAGCCGTGAAGGTTGGAAGAGCTAAGCGCATGAGTTGCATCCTCCGATGTTGTATGAAATTAGTAAGTAAAGGACTCGAGTTGATTTCGTTGCGGACCTGCGACGTAGCCGGTGCGGCTTCCGGCAACCACTTGTATTCCGCTCAGCGGACCGAACGCAAAGCCGCTCAAGCTTTCTAACACGTTCCCTCGTTCGTCGTAAACGTAGATCTCGCTGCCGCCCCGTAGCGAGTTCGGCTGCTCCACTATGAAAAGGTGATCGATCGGATCGGCGGCGATCGAGCTGCCCGCTTGCCCCTCTCCTCCCGAATTCGGAATTTGACCGGCGAACGTCTGCTTCTTCGTCTTGAGGTCGTACATCTGGACGCTGTACGTCGAGCCCGTCGTCGTACACATCATGTGTGACGGCGGAGTCGATCGCCATGCCGGCCACCGGACCGCTGAACGGCGGAGCGACGAAGTCGTTGGACACGCGTCCGCCTCGGATATCGTAGTCGATGAAGACCGTCTCCGAGTGGTAGTTGGCGGCCGGCACATAGGCATGCTGCGTCGACAAATCTTCTGCAACGAAGTATGGATAGTTCACGCCGTCGCCCTTCGGAGCATAAAACGTTCGCAGGATCTTGTTTTTTGCAACGTCCGTTACGACGACTTCGAAGGTAGGCGGCTTGGTGATGACTCCATCGAGGATGGTGGCCGCCATGACTGTGACAGGATTGCTCTGCTGGTCCGCAATGTCGTAAATGAGGAAGTCTTGCCCCGGCGGCCGAGTCCAGGTGCCGGTAAACTTGTTGCCCGTCACGGGCGCCATCAGATGGAAGATGTCTTTGCGATCGTTGTCTTCATCGCGCTCGTCGTCGATTAAGCCGGCATCGGACGCCAAAATCGCGTCCGCGAACAACTCGCCGCGGCGCGCTGGCTGTGTTCGAACGACTCGCGTAATCCTTCCAGTCGCCTGATCGAAGGTCTCCACGACCGATGTGTAATTGGAACCCGAGAGATTCTTGATCTCCGTCAACAATCCGTCGGTTCCGTTTTCGTCGATCGCCCAGCCGAAAATCTGACCGCCGAATTTGGAGGTTACCGTCACACCTGGGCCGACCGTGCGTCGCGCGGACGGCGGGGGACGCTTCGTGAAAGCGCAGCGACCGGACCGCCGTCGCCGGCCCCAGCCGAGCAAGATGCAGCGAAGACGGCGATGAGAGCAACGTAATCGCAACGATGTCTCACGCAAATTCCTTCCAGTGGTGAAGAGCCAGTGCCTTGGCTTTTTACGTTCGTTCGCAAGTATGAAAGAACCCTGAAAAGGGTACTGCGATTCGTGTCAGTGCACTGACAAAAAACTCCGCCCGGCGCAGAGATTGACTAAAGAGCGATGCCGCGGAGCACCTGCCGTGCCGCGAGCTCGTACTGCCGCCGCCCGGTGATTCTCGCCATCAGACGATAGGCGGCGGCTAACGGGCGTGGATGGCTGGTCTCTTTGAGGACGTCGATTGCCCGGGAGATCGTCTGCTGCGCTCGCTCCAACTCTCCCAATCCGGCGAGCGCCTCGGCCTGCAACTGCAGCGTCAACCCAACATATCGAGCCAGGCCGACGCTTGCGTAGATCGCCTCAGCGGCACCGGCGGCTCCGAGCGCGGGCGCGAACTCTCGCCGAGCCAGATGGATGCGTGCGCGCGACATCTCCACGAGGGCGAGCGTCAAAGGATTGCCGGTCGCGCACTGCGAGAGTTGTGCGGCATAGGCGGCGGCGGCGGTAAACGATCCCGCCTGGAGGTTCGCGTGCACCAGTTGGCCTAGAACCGTGCTTTGCACCCACCCGGACCCGGCGACGCGGGCAGTGCCGACGAGTGGGGTCAGCAGCCGTAACGCGTCTCCCGAACGGTCGTTCATGCGATAGTGCGTTGCCAGATGCAAGGCGATGATCAGCGAACCACGGACCAAGCCGGCGGAAACTGCGGCACGATAACACTCCCACAGGGCTTCTTCGGAAGGCTGAGTATCTTTCGCCAGAAGAACGCTTGTCAGTGCAGCCATTGTGCGGCAGCTGATCTCAACGTAAGGGTCGGCAGCGTTGCGGCCGACGACGCTGCACGCTTCTGATGCGAGGCCTGACGCCCGCTCGACGCCGCCATTGTCAACGAGCAGTTCGGCCTTGAGAAGCAGCGCATCGGCCAGTGCGTTCGCAACTCGCGTTCCGAGGCTTCCGCCGCTCCACGGGCGCAGCCGCAGGATGCTACGCTGTGCGAGGTCGTCGGACACGTTCCAATCCCCAGCACCCATGGCCACGGCGGAAAGGGCGAGGTCGGCTTCGATGCGCTGTAAATCGCCGTCGATCGTCGCTCGTTCGGCTAGCGTCCTCGCAAGGCCGGCATGCTGATAAGCCCGAGCGAAGAGGTCCGCGTCCCGATACACCCTTGCAAGTCGCACCTCGACCGCGCCGCGTTGCTCCGGAGGCGCGACGTCGGCGGCAAGCCGTTCGAGGATCTCCGCCGCCGCTTGCCAGTTACCGCCATTTTCCAGAGCTTCGGCCAATGCAAAGCGGACGCCGAACGCGTCGGGCGCGACGGCGACGGCCGCCTTCGCGCGCGCAGGTTCCACAGTAAGAAGCCGGTCCGCGATCGTGCTTAGTGCGGTTCGTCGCTCCCGGAAGAGGTGTCGCTCGGAAACGTGCAGCGAGGTTGCGACCGCAGCATAACGCTCGCGCTTGATGTCGCAGCGCACGACGATTTCACGCTGCCGCAAGGTGAGCTCGTCAAAAGTTGAGCGAACTATTCGTGCAACTTCGCGATGATCGAGCGGCGGCGAAATTCGTCCGGCGAGAGCGTTACCGCGAAGCGAGCGCGACTCGTCAACGCACCGGAGGAGGTCGCCGCAAGCGCGGATCGTTTCGGCGTCGCACTGCGGGCGAGGGATTCGCTTTCTTGGCATCGTTTCCTTAGTCAGTAATCGCCCGCTAGGGAGAAGGCTTCGGCGCGGGAATCGTTCGCTGTGAGGTCCGCTGCAGTTTCCCGTCGCGAATCGTGTAAGTCTGTACGATGAACTTTGAAGGGCAACAATTGGCATCCTTAGCCGCATAGTAAGGCAGCGTAGCGACGATTTTTCCGCCTTCGATTCGCACGCCGAGGTGACCCGCGGAATCGATGTGCCCCATGTAGGCAAAAGCGTGGCCGCGGCGAGCAAAGATAACTTGGGTAAAGATGCCGCCGCTGCCGTCACTATCCAGCGGAACGGCGAGCACATCGTAGCCACTCGTTAGCGTTCCCCGTTGCGCAGACTGAGCTGCCAGGTATCCGCCGATGGCTTGTCCTTCGGGCGCGCCCACAACGTCGACGTACGGATTAATTCCGGGGTCGAATGCCGAGGACGGCGGCAGATTGCGATTGATTTTGAGCTGCGGCGTCGCTTTGACGAGAGCGACGATCTGCGAAGGCGTGATCGACGGCGGGGACGCCGGCGCCAGACTAGGAAGCAGCGCGAATCCCAACGTCCAAACGACTATTCTAAGCATATGAGGAAGGTGCTACCATCGTCGAGCTTCGGCCTTCCTTCCGTTCAAAAGGAGGCCCGGTTTTAGGGACAGGCCCCGGCTAACGATGGGTTGGCAGAACGATCCGCAGCTTCGTTCCCATTCCGGGTTTCGTCTCAATTTTTACGTCGCGCGCCAGCGAGGCAATAAGGAAAAGACCGCGCCCGTTTTCGTTTAACGCGTCGGCGGGCAGCTGCGGCGCAAACCGCGACAGCCCGGGACCCGCGTCGGCAACGGTGACTACCGGATTGGTACCGGTCCAGTCGATCTCGACCCTCACCGAACCCGGCGCATGTTCGACGGTATTCGCAAGCACTTCGCCGATAATGAGCTCCGCGGTAAACAGGTCCTCTTCATTCGGCGCGAAGGAGCGCATGAAGCCCGCAAGCTCGCGCCGCAGCGAGTGTGCCTCGTGCGAACTTCTCGAATCGAACGTCCAAGTTTTTTGAGGGGCGACGCCGACCTGTACGATCAGGAGCACGGTATCGTCGGTCGGACGCTCCGAACCCATGACGCTCTGCTGAATGAAAGCTGCAGGCTGCGTAATGTTCGACTCGTTCACCAAGCGCGACATCGCCGCCAGCAGCGTCCGTTCGGCGCCTAGAGTATCGCGCTTGAACTCGGTGAGCCCGTCGGTGTAGAAGAGAATCGCCGCACCCGGTTCCAAAGCCGCCGTGTGCGTTAGCGATGCGATCGGAATGCCGACGCCGAAGGGCACGCCGCCGTATTCCAGCGTACGCGCGGGAGTATTCGGCCCCGCAACAATTGGTGGCGGATGTCCCGCGCTCGCGTAGCTGACCGAACGGAGATCGCGGCTCAAGATGGCGACCATCGCCGTGGCCGGATCTTTCTGGCGCGATCCGACGGCGTGGTCGGCCTTGTCCAGGATTTCCGCGGGATCCTCGACCTCGAACGCCGCCAGCAAAATACTTCGCCGAAGACGTGCGGCACTGACCGCAGCCTCCAGTCCGTGCCCGGTCACGTCACCGATCGAAAAGGCAACCCGCCCATCGGGCAAGGCGAAGGCATCGTACCAATCGCCGCCGATGAGCGCTTCATGGTCGGCGGCGATGTAGAGGACGTCGCTGCGCAAGCCGACACGCTGCGGTAACTGCTCGGGAAGAAAAGCCGTCTGGAGCGTTTCGACCGAATGTTTCGTTTGCGCCAACAAGACCTGAAGCTGTTTGCGCGCGGCTCGCCTTTCGGCGGTAATCGCGCCGAGCACCAATCCGGTTATCGCTAGAACCGCCATCCAGCTATCGAGTTGAACGAGTCGCGAGTCGAGGCTCCCGGAAGTCCACGGTCCCATCCCGTGCGACGTCGCCCAAATCGCGAGGCCGCAGAGGGCTGCGATCGCGGCGGTCGTTTCGCGCTGCCGGAAACGCAGCGCCGTCCAAATGATGAAGGGATAAAGCGAAAAGCGCAGCGGAAAGTTTGTTAGGAACGACACCCAGGCCGAAGCCGACAGTGCGACAACGAAAATTGCGAGCTCGAGCGTACTGCCCGCGGCGCGTTCCCTCCGGTGAGTGCTCGCGATCCACGTGAGCAAGAGCGGAGTGATAAAAAGCACGCCCATCGCATCGCCGGCCCACCAGACCCACCAAACCGACGGCACCGCGTTCCATGGAATGATTCGGGCTAACGCGAGTTGGAGGACTCCATTAGTCGCCGATACGGTCATCGCAACCGCCGAGCCGAGGAGGGCCAGAACGAGTACGTCGCGGACGCGCTCGAGATTATTCTCGAATCCACCAACGCGCCGCATAAGGAAGTTGCCGAGAACCGGCGCGAGCGTGTTTCCGGTTGCGATGGCCGCTGCAGTCCACATCGGTTCGGAACTGACCGCGTTAATCGCGAACGCGCCGATCCAAATGCCCGGCCAGACGCGATATCCCCAGAGCAGGAGGGCGGCTAGCGCGATCCCCGAGGGCGGCCATGCCGCCGTCACCTGCTTCGTCGTAAACGCCAGCGTGAAACCGGCCTTCGCTCCAACGATATAAGCGAGTGCAACCAAGAGCGGGATCAGGATTCTTCGCCCCATCACAGAAAATAGCCGTATGATACGTGCGACCGTCTTCCTTTTTATCTTTATCCTTTCGGTGAGCGCCGCCTCAGCGGCGCCGGACTCCACCCCGCTCGACGCCGGGCAAATCGACAAAATCCTCGTCGCGGCCCATGCCGCTGCGGGAGGAGCGCAGCTCGATGCTTTTGCAGCGGTGACGGAATCCGGCACCTTCGTTCAAAACGGCGGTCCCCCGAGTTCGTTTGATTCCGTCGCGGATCTGCACGACGGCTATTCGCGCAACCGGCTCGTCGTCGGTCCGGCAACGTTGCTTCAAGGATACGATGGCACCGAGTGGAGCGAGGCGAACGGCTCGCTTTCGATCGTCAGCCTACCGTCGTTCGTCGCCGATGCCGTGACGCAAGCCTATCTGATTAGCGGCGCTTACTTCCGTGCCGATCGGCGGTCAACCGTTACGTCGGGACGCGAAGAGAGCTTGGACGGGCGCCAGGCAGATGTGCTGCGCGTCGAACCGGCAGGCGGTTCGCCGGCAGATCTGTATTTTGACGCGGCGTCCTACCGCCTCGTGAGGATCGTCTCGTACACGGCCCAGGGTTTGGACACCACCACCAACTCGGATTTTCAAACGGTTTCCAGCGTGCCGGTTTCGATGCGTCAGGTTGACGTCGATGCCTCCGGGACGACGACGACCACGACGTTAACGTCCGTGAAGTTTGTCGCGGCCGTTGACCCCGCGGACTTGGCGCGTCCTGCCTACGTTTCGCATGGGCAGCTCGCGGCGCCCTCGTCGATCCCCTTCGTTAGCGATGCGGTCGGTACGCTGGGCCACATCGTCGTTCCGGTAACGCTCGATGGGAAGCAGGCCTCGCTGATTTTTGATTCCGGCGGCAGTAACTTCTTGGTTCCCGGGGCGGCGCAGCGTCTGGGGCTCCACGCGTCGGGTGGCATCGCAACCGGCGGCGCCGGCACGGCGGAGCAGATGACGGCCTTCGCCGCGGTATCGATGGTTGATTTCGGCGGTGCGCGCCTTTTGAAACAGAACTTCGTCGTTACGCCGCTTTCCTATCCATTCTTGCACCCTCGCATCAACGTGACGCCGGAAGGGCTGATCGGCTTCGAGTACCTCGCAAACTTCCGCATCATCGTGCGCTATGCCGATCGCCAGGTGGACCTTGCGCCGTTCGACGAACCCGCGCCCGGCGGCGGCGTAACGCTACCGTTCAAGTCGGATGGCCGGCACGCATACGTGCTCGCCACGATCGATGGAGTGGCCGGATACTACCTGCTCGATACCGGAAACGCCGGCGGGATCATACTCAACCTGCCGTTCGTGCAAGAGAATCACCTCTTTCCCGACCCCGGCCTCACCTACGCCGCGCCGGGCGGCGTCGGCGGAGGTTTTGCGCAGGTGGCAACCGCGGCGAAATCGTTTGTCTTCGCGGGGCGGACGTTTAGCGACGTTCCGGTCGGCATTCCGCAAGTGAAATCCGGGTTTTTCGCTACGCGCGGCGTGGCTGGAAACCTTGGCTCGGCATTTCTCCAGCGCTTTACCGTCGTTTTCGATTACAAGGCCCAAACGGTAACCTTCATCGCGAATCGCAACGTTGCGATGCCGTTTCGCAGCGATCACATCGGCCTGAGCCTCAATCAAACCGATGCATCGGCCTTCGAGGTGCGGCTCGTCGTACCGGATAGTCCTGCAGCGAACGCCGGCATCGCCGCCGGGGATCGTATCACCGCCTTTGCCGGGCACGAGATATCGTCGGGGTTGGGCTTCGGCGATTTCTTTCCGTATAGCCAGGGCACGAAGCCGTTCACGGTGACCGTCGCCCGTGGAGGCACGAGCAGAACCGTGATGCTCACGCCGCGCAGGCTCCTGCCGCCACCGCAATAGGGCCCCCACCTGTGTTTGCCGTCGCCGTTACTGTTGCGCTGCTGACGAACAACCAGGTCGTTTACAGCTTCACCTATAGTTCGGAGCAAGACGTCTACGCCCGCGATTCCCAAAACCCCGCCGAAGCCATCGATCCGGGAGCCCGCGGCGGAAGCGGAACGAGCCACTATCATGGCTCGCTCACCGACAAGGGCACCATGACCCTCGAACTGCTCCATCAGCAGCCTGACGGAGCGCTGGTCCTCACGATTAGCGAGCTAGGCGAGAACACAAGAAGGGCGCCGGCTGCCGAGTGCGTCGTGTATCCCAACACGAGCGTCATCTGCGATCCGAACAAAACGGTTTACCCCGAGGAGTACACGCTGCTACGTTTTCTCGGGCGAAACTTCGTCGATCCGAGCCGGCTCGATGCAAATCGTCATTGGGCGATTACGCAGAACAGCGCGGGGCTCGACGTGCACGCCGACTATGTCGTCAACAGCACCGACAATGGCAAGATGCAGATCACCGAGACGCGAACGATTCGGCGAACGGGTGCCGGAAGACTGACGACCGACGTACAGACGAAGATCGGTTACGACTTCACGCAGTCGCTGCCAACTTCAATCGACGAATACGTGACCCAACGGCACGACAACGGCGTGGCCGGTACGACGACGACGATCTACCAAACGACCCTGACCTTGGTCAACGCAAGCTCGATACCTAACCCGGGTTAGTCGACCGCGTTCTCGCCGCAAACCTAAACGTTGCGTTAGAACCGCGCTGCGGACCGGCGCTAAGCGGGCGAGCAGCGCTTTCGAAACCTAGGATCGGGGGTAGAATTGCCGATGCCAGATTCTCCAAAAGGAGGAAAGCGTGCATCTTCAAAGGCTTCTCCCTGCAATCATCGCGACGATACTAACAGTCGCAACCCCTGCACCTGCTGCGGCACAGGTTTCCATCGGCGTTGGCCTTGGCTTCGGGTTCGGCGGCGGGGCCGGGTTTGTCGTGGCTGCTGCGCCACCGCCGATCCCATATTACGCGCAGCCGCCCGCACCTTACCCTGACTATCAATGGACCCCCGGTTATTGGGGTTGGGGATCTGCGGGGTATTACTGGGTTCCCGGAGTCTGGGTGCCGCCGCCGGCGGTCGGTCTCTATTGGACGCCTGGCTACTGGGGCTACGATGGTTCCGGCTATGCGTACAACCAGGGTTATTGGGGCGCAAGCGTCGGCTTCTATGGTGGCATCAACTACGGGTTCGGCTACTTCGGTACCGGCTTTGTTGGCGGTAGTTGGGCCGGCGGCGCGTTTAGCTATAACACGGCCGTCGTGAACGTGAATCGGACGACGATCCGAAACACGTACGTCGACAGGACCGTCATCAATCGAAATACGATCAGTCACAGCCGCGTGAGCTTCAACGGCGGTCACGGCGGAATACGTGCGAGGCCGACGCCGGCCCAGCTCACCGCCGCAAGGCATCGCATCCCGCCGACGGCGCAGCAGCGAGAGCATTCGATCGTCGCCTCGCGCGACCGAACCCTCGCCGCGAGCGTCAATCACGGCCATCCTCCTGTTACGACGGTCCGCGATTCGTTGAGCGCGACGAACCGCCCGGCGCACTTTGCACCGGTTACCGCCGCCGATAGGCGCGTCGCTCAGCGAGAGGTTCGACATACCAGCGGCAAGGTTTCTGCGGTAGCGCACAATCAGTCCGCGCACCAGCATGGAACGGTCCAAGGACACTCGGAGACCGCGATGCATCATCAGTCGTCGTCGCACGGAACGGTCCAAGGGCATTCGCAAACGGCGATGCATCATCAGTCATCGCACGGAACAGTCCAAGGACATTCGCAAACGGCGATGCATCAGCAGTCATCGCACGGAACGGTCCAGGGCATTCGCAAACCACGGTGCACGGTCAGCCGTCGCATTTCCAAGGAGTAACGCACGGCCAGCCGTCGCATCCGCAGGCGGCAATGCGTGGTCCGTCACCCGGAGGTGGCGGTAGACCGGCCGGAGCCGGCGGTGGCGGCAGACCGCCTGGCGGCGGTGGCGGCAGAGCGCCTGGCGGCGGTGGCGGTAGGCCTCCACACCGCTGAGGTGTTAGCCACTTAGAAAACGTCAGCAACAGTCGGCCGCTCTTGGAGCGGCCGACGCCGTGAAGAGTCCGCCGCGCTCCGGTTCACTCTGCGAAGCGCCGCGCGAGCCAAGCCGCGACGTCATTTGCCGCTGCGGCCAAGACCGAACCATGAGTTGCGCCGGCGTACGCCTTAAAAGAGACCGGAGTCCCGTGGCGGCGATAGCGATCGGCAATTTCAATGGTGCTTTCTGGATTGATAACGGCGTCGGCGACGCCTTGCACGAGAAATGTGGGAACCGCTATCGGAAAGTTCGCAGGATCGTTGAGAAGAAGGTCGTGGTAGAAAGTTTCCGTTGCGGCCTCGGCTTGCGGGCGGAAAATCGTCCGTGGAACCAGATTCGACCACTGCGAGCTGCTCTCGATCTCGGGCAAACACTGCTGCGCAAGTTCCGGCATGAGACGCAGCACTTCGGGCTCGAGGATTTCCGAAGGAACGATCCGCGGGTCTACCGTCGACAATCCTTGCAACATGAGCATCACGATTGGGAGCCCGTTATTGGGCGTATCGTTCGCGGCCTCGTTGCGCAGCATCTCTTCGGTGAATGCAAGCGGCGCATACGAGACGGCGCCCAGGAGCTTCAGGTCGGGCGCGAGGCGTGGTCCGAGAACCGCGGTGGCGAGTGCCGCAGCGCCGCCTTCCGAGTGTCCCATGACGATCCACGCTTGCCCAATCTGCGAGTCGATCGTGCGGGAGGCTTTGACGATCGACGTGACGTCGCGCGCTGCCGAGAGTGCGACCATATAGGGATGAATGCCCGGCGTTCCGTTTCCTTCGTAGTCGGTCTGTGCGACCGCATAGCCGCGACGTACGAAACCGTCGAGCATGCGTTGCTCGATGTTTGGCTCAGCCGAGCGCGACGGCGCGCATCGCGGCCCATTGCCGGTGGTGCCGTGCGCCCAGCTAATGAGCGGCCATCCACGGGCCGGCGGGTCGCCACCTGGGATTGCCAGCGTTCCCGAAACCGCAACGAGCCGGCCGCTCGCAGAAGTTGTTTCGTAGAGTATGAGATAGTTCAGAGCGGCCGAAGGCAGCGCCGCGCCGCCGGTAAATCGCCGCGCCCAAACGACCGTGCCGTTGCCTTCGGGCGGCAGCGGAATTGGCGGCACGTAGAAGGCGTCGCCAGGTGGCCCGGTTAGTACCGTTGCAGCGCTTGCGATAGCGAGGGTTGCGGCGAGCATCATATCCGGTAAAGCGACTCGTCGCGATTCGCCGTGACGCGCGTCGGGTTCAACGTTGCGTGAGAATCACCACGTAGAGCAGCCCCATTACGGCGTCGGCGCCGACCACCGCCATCGTGAGGCGTCGCCGGCGCAACGGGCCTGCGACGACGAGGGCGCCGAAGACGAGTTTCTCCGCGGCCCCAACGATCATCGCCGGCACGCGAGCTTCGGGGTGATAGCCGGCGTAAACCAGCAAGCCGCCGACGAGCGCAACGAGCAGACTCCAGTGGCGCGCCATCAAGATCACCGTAGCATCGCTCGTATTCTCGCCGAGGATTAGGGCGAGAAGCTGGCGCGGCATCACGAAACCGACGCCGACCGCGGCGGTCAGCACGCCGGTCACGAGCAGGATCGTGCCGGTGGCGGTTTCGCTCAGCCGTTCACTCCGCTGAGAACGCGCGTCTGATGCGCTGCCTCGTGAAGGGCTGCGTGTTCTTCTGGGCTCTTCGGCATTGGCTCGAGGTCGAACGTCACGGTATTGATCGTCCCCGTAAAGACGAACGGAGACTTATAGGTCGGCGAGACCGGCGCGCGATTGTCTCTCCCGATATCCATACCGGCATAACCGGAGAAACGCCCGGGAACGGTGTGCTCCAACCTTCCCTCAGCGACGGTCTTGCCGTTCACGAGCAGTTTCGTAGCGCCGCCCGTCGCCGGTTTTGGTTCGTCGGCGCTGAACTCAAAGCGAACGAGTACGCGGCCAGGCGGAAGCGGATCGGGTGACGAGAGCGTCCCGCCTTTGGCTATCCCGCGCAAGAGCGTATTCGTGTCGCCCAACTTCTCCAAGAGCTTGACGAGCATCGGGTGGGACGAGTCCGGCACGAGCGGAATCCCCAAGAAGCTGTATGTGTGGTGCAGTCTTCCGTGCTGAACGTAGAGCGAGAAACCGCCGAGGAAGTCCGCGTTGGCAACGATGGCGCCTTCGGCGCCGCCGGATGGAATGACGATGTCCGCCTCGATGGCGTATGACGTGCCATAGATGTGGGGAATCATTCCGGGTCCGACGTTCTCAACGCCCGAATAGAAGATAAACTTCGTCGTCTTGCCCGCATTGGGTGGCAGTACGCCGAAGAAGCTCGCCATTGCGCCGAGCAACGGCGTAACGTTATATTTCTCCGCCTCTTCCCAGAAGAGCGCCTTCAGCTCGTTCAACTTCTCGGGGAACTTCTGCGCCAGGTCGTTTGCCTGAGAGAAATCCTCGATCGTGTTGTAGAGTTCCCAAACGTCCTTCTCGGGGTCCCAAGCGCTGGGTGCAAACTTCTCCAATGCCTTGGGGTCCATTGCCCACGGTATGCGATCGAGCTTACAACTCGCAATCCAGCCGTCTTTATACATCGCGCGATTACCGAGAATCTCGAAGTATTGCTGCGTGTGACGCTCCGCGGCGCTCGCGTCGTCGAAGGTGTACGCGAAGCTCGTGCCGTGCATCGGCACTTGTTCGATCCCATTGACGGCCTTCGGCGCGGGAAGGCCAACGAGTTCGAGGATGGTCGGCGCAACGTCGATGACGTGGGTGAACTGAGATCGAACGCCGCCCTTGTCGGAAATTCGCTTCGGCCAGGAGATGACCATCGGGTCGCGCGTCCCGCCGAAATGCGATGCGACCTGCTTGCCCCACTGGAACGGCGTATTGCCGGCCCAGGCCCAGGCGCACGAAAAGTGAGGGGCGCTCCCGGGTCCGCCCCATTTGGCAGCGCCGCCGTAGACATCGGCGAGTTCCAGTTGCTGTTCGGCGGTCAGCGGGACTCCGTTAAGCACGGTCATCTCGTTGAAGCAGCCCGTCGTCGTGCCTTCCATGCTGGAGCCGTTGTCGCCGTAGATATAAATAACCAGCGTGTCGTCGAGCCGGCCGATCTCCTCGATGGCAGCAGTGACTCGCCCGATATTATAGTCCGCGTTCTCTTGGTAGCCGCAGAAGACTTCCATTTGGCGGGCATAGAGCGCTTTTTCCGCCGCGTTGAGCGAGTCCCAAGCGGGCATCGCCGCGTTGCGCGGCGTCAGCTGCGCGTCGGCGGGAATCACACCGAGCTTCTTTTGCCGCTCGAACGTTTGCACGCGCAGTGCGTCCCAGCCGGCATCGAACTTTCCCTTATATTTGTCGGCCCATTTGCCCGCCACGTGATGTGGTGCGTGACTGGCCCCCGTGGAGAAGTAGATGAAAAAGGGCTTATTCGGAGCTTGAGACTTCTGCCCGTGAATCCACTGGATCGTCTTATCCGCCATCGCATCGGGAAAGTAGAAATCCTCGTCTTGCGGCGGTCCCAGAATCGTGTTGTTCTCGGTAATCACGGCGTCGTATTGACTCGCTTCGCCGCCGAGGAATCCCCAAAAATAATCGAACCCAAGGCCGCTGGGCCAGCGGTTGAACGGCCCGGCCGGCCCCTGCTGGTCGTCGGGCGTTAGGTGCCACTTCCCGAATGCGGCCGTGCTGTAGCCGTTATTCCGCAAAATCTCCGCGACCGACGCGGCGCTCATCGGCCACGTCGCATTGTATCCGGGCCAGCCGCCACAAAACTCGGCAATCGACCCGAACCCGACGGCATGGTGGTTGCGGCCGGAGAGCAGCGCGGCGCGAGTCGGAGAGCAGAGGGCGGTTACGTGAAAGCGATTATAGCGAAGGCCATCTTGTGCGAGCCGCTCGAGTGCCGGGCTCGCGCTGGGGCCGCCGAACGTCGCTGCATTCCCGAATCCTGCGTCGTCAACGAGCACCAGAAGGATGTTCGGTGCCCCGTCGGGAGCCTGGACTGGGATCGGAAAATCGGCCACGCTTCCGGCGAGCGTTCGGTCTGCGACACCTTTGAACGGACGGTCGGGAATCGGCAGGATGGTACGGTCGGGCGCTTCATCGTTGGGCTGCGCGGGCATCGGGTTACCTCCTTAGAAGCCTAGGCCGGGGGGAATAATGATAGCACGCTACTGCGTTCGCGCGGTGAAGTTTGTGCTCCGGTCGACGATCGTCAGATTCTTACTTTGGCCGTTCACCGTGGTCGTAGCGGCATAGCGCGTGCCGTCGGGGAGACTCGCGAAGTGGACCTGCATCGTTACCCCGTCGGACGGCTGATCGAGATACGAGGTAACGTCGACCGACGTCAGCGCTTTTGGGTTGTTGCGCAGCGTCAACACGATTGAATCGCCGGCCTTGAGGTAGTTCGAAATCAAGATGGCTGAATAGCCGGGGCTTGCCGCCGCCTTGACCGCAACCGAACCCCGTGCGTAGAGCTGCTGAATCTTCGTCGCGCTCAAAGGCGAGTAACTCTTCGCGAGCGCGCCAACTTGCTGCGCATACGCCTTAAAATTCTCTTTGGCCCGGTGGATGATGCCGTGCTGCCGGCCGCCGCTCGACGGGGCAGTGGGTTGCGCGACTAGCGTTCGTACCTGCTGGCCATCCGAGCCGAGCGCAACCTGATATACGTTCTGCTCTTTGACGTCGCCATTAACGCTGACCGTTTCTTGCATCTGCCAGGTGTAGTGCGAAAGCTGCTGCTGGTTGGCTGCCATGATCTGCTTCACTTGCTGCACTTTTTGCGCAAGCGACGCATTTTGCGCCATACTTGGCGCTGCATAGACGAAAAGTCCGCTAAGGAATAGAGCGGCGGGAATGCCTGCCTTCACGATTGTCCTCCATTTGGTTTTCCAGCTGGGGACAAATCTAGCAGGCGATTGCATAGTTCCTCCTTTTGGCAAAATGATTGCCGCGGTTATCGACTTCTTTGCGCCGAAACAACGGTGGATGTTCCCGAACACTGGAGCCCTTCGAGAGCGGGATGCTTGCCGTCGGCGATTCCCAGGAGATCTATTGGGAATGCTCCGGTAACCCCAACGGTCGTCCCGCCGTGTATCTTCATGGTGGGCCCGGGTCGGGATGCGTTCCACAAAACCGGCGTTATTTTGACCCAGCGATCTACAAAATAATCCTAACCGACCAACGTGGGTGCGGGCGCAGCCGGCCACACGTCGGGGAGATCAGCGATCTCAAAGTTAATACGACGGCTCATCTCATTGCGGACTTGGAGCGTCTTCGGGAACATCTTAGGATAGATCGTTGGACCGTCCTTGGCGCTTCCTGGGGAACCACACTCGGGCTAGCCTATGCCCAGGCATTTCCATACCGTGTGGCCTCGATGGTCTTGGCATGTGTGACCACGACGTCGCGCCGAGAAGTACGATGGATAACGCACGACATGGGCCGCATTTTCCCTGAACAATGGGAAAGATTTGCCTCAGCTGGGCTCTGACGTTCAAAATCTAGAGAATGGACCTAGCAGATAGTTACGCCGAGCTGGTCTTTAGCGCAGACGCGGCGGTTCGGGAGCGAGTTGCCCGTGAATGGTGCGCGTGGGAAGATACTCATGTTTCGTTAGCTCCCGGATACGTCTCAAGCCGTCGCTTTGCTGATCCAGCATTTCGATTGCTGTTTACGCGTCTCGTTACCCACTACTGGAGGCATGCCGCATTCTTGACCGAGGATCAGCTAATTTGTAACGTCTCCGTACTCAACGGTATTCCTGGAATTCTTATCCATGGACGCCACGATGTCAGCAGCCCGCTTGAGACGGCATGGCGGTTGCACCGGGCTTGGCGAGGTAGCGTACTGCAGATTATTGATGTCGGCCACGGCGGCGGCGCGATGCCAGAGAGCGTTGCCGAGGCTGTGAATCTTGCATCAGCCTACACGTAGTCGGCAAGGGTGAGCTTCACCGTTTGCTGCGTGCCGTCTTTGGCGGTAATCTGCAGCGTGACGACGGTTCCCGCGGGTTGCGAGAAAACATCACGAATTTGCGAGAGCGACATGCCGCTTGCGGGCGAGCCGTCGACCGAGGCGATCGCGTCGCCTTTCACGATTCCCGCGCTCGCTGCCGGCGTGCCGGGGCGCGAGTCGGCGACGACGGTGACGCCGCCGCGGCGGATGAGGAAGAGCCCGGAACGCTCGTAAACGTCGGCCTCGTTGAGCGCCGCATTGGGCACGAGCGCCATCGTGCCGTTGGGATAATCGAAGGTGACGGTGAAGCGCCGCAGCAGGTTGCCGCCGATATTGGCGCCGACAAACGGCGCAGCGAACGCGCCTTGCGTTTGCGACGAATAATCCGCCACGAGATTCGTCAACGTGAAATCGCCGATGCCGATCGAAGCGACGCGTCCGAGCCGGCCGATCGCCGGGCCGCCGACGCCAAAACCGTTGATGCCCGGGGCGCTAAGCGATGCCGGAACGATCTGCGAATGTGCGGCGGTGAACGGAGCCATGAAGCTGATCGTGTCGCGCGCACCGGTATCGATCGCGCACTCCGCCGTGATGCCGTCGATCGTGCATGCGATCTGCGGCTGCGTGCCATAGAAGACGAACGGCACGACGTGTGCGCCGGCCGGCGCCGAGGTCGAGCCCGGCAGGCTTAGCGTCACGGTCTTACCGGCGTAGTCGAACGTGGTGACGTAGCGCGCCAGAACCTCCCAGCCGATCAATCCGTCCACCGGGCGGCCGGCTGAAACGCCAAAGCCCATGCGCGTTGGTGCGATTGCGAAGAGCTGATCGGTAAGCACCGCGTCGCCGACCTGCAGCTTCGCGACTTTGCCAAAACTGACGCCTTCGGTCTGCGAACCGACGCCGCTTCCCTGCGCCGAACCGCTCCCGAGCGCGCCGATCTCTTTGGCGACGGCGGGATCGACGATATTCGCGCCGCCAGTGTCAAAGATGAAGTGGTAGGGACCTTTGCCGTTGAGCGTCACGTCGATATAGACGTGATTCTCGTAGAGCGCGACCGGAACGACCGTCGACGTCTTGGCGTTTTGGATCGAGAAATCGGTGGGCTGCGTCTGCGGGCGCGCCAGCGCCGCCTCTGCGTCCGGCGGATCGAGCGTGACGCGCGTGATCGTCGCGACGCTGTTGTTGCCGACGCTCGAATCGGTGTGCGTGGCATACGGCACGTTCAGCCCGCCGGCTTTGCGGTAATCGGAGAAGGTCAGCGTCGCCGTGGTGAAGCCGTTGACGAAGAACGCGCGCGCCGGCAGGTGCGTCGTGCGGTCGAACCACAGCTCGAAGGGCACGAGCGAACCACGCGGCGCGATGCTCAGCACGTCGAACGCGGTGCCGCCGGCGGTTTTCTCGCCGAGCCACGAAACCGCGGCGCCGCCCATTTGCGGCTGCCAGAGCGCGTAGCTCGTGAGATAGGCTTGATTGATCTCCGAGGCACGGCCGCTATCCCCGCCGGTGTTCCAGACGAGATGCGTTTGGTCGGCGTTCCAGGCGACGCGGCCGTCGAAGCCGTCGAGGGAGACGAACGGCCCAAGGTTTGTCGATTCGGCAAACCGGCCATCGCGCAGGTTGATCCATTCCGAGCCCGTGCCCGTAAGGCCGACGGCCGAGATATTCATATCGATACGCATCGAGTTGGCAGCCGCGATCGACGCAATGCCGAGCGCTTCACCGGAGGCCGCCACGAGCTGCGCAACTTGCGTGTCCGTGCCGGCGGCTTGGGCCGGGGCAACCGAAACGATGGCAGCGGTAATCGCGCCAAGGGTAGCGAGGCGGAAGGAGTTCATAACACCGTATACGGGCCTGTCGGCCCCTTGTTTCGTTCGCCGCGCGCGAGCTACCAAGAAATGATAATCTGACCGTTCCCCGGCCTAGCGCCGCCGCGAATGTGCACGGGATGCTTCCATGCCATTCTCGCGACCACGATAGGTGGCGCAAAAAACGCAGAGATGAGATCCGCTCGCCCCCTTTTCGTTGCGATGGCCGGTTTTGATCCGAACCCTAAAGACTAAGTGTGATCGGCTGCGCGGAGGCCTTTTCCGCAGTGCTGCGCGGTGCGAGAGTTATCGTCAACGAATACGTTCCATGTGGAAGATTGGGATACAGGTCCGATAGCAAAACGCGTCGCTGCTGAAACCCAACTTGAACGCTGCTGCATGGATTTGCAACATGTCCCGGTCCAACGGGCGTGCCTCCGCCGCCCGCAACGAGATCGAACCCACCCTTTGGTGAACTGAGAATGACTGAACCTTGTGAGTCTTTGAGCGTGTATTTCATATCGGAGAAACCGTCAATACAATACACGGAGTGCCGCGACGAATCGTCCGTATGAAAACGCTCGTCTAAACTTATACGCCCGCCGGAGAGCCGCCAAACCGTAATCTCAACCGAGAGATGAGGGACCGCGGCCGAGCGAGTTTCTAGGGCCTGGGCTCCGGCCTGGCCAACAACCGTGGATGCGACGATGGCTACGAGCGCCAAAATCACTATCGCCTTCATGAGTACAACTCTTCTGAGCAGGGCGCGGAAAAGTCTCCAATGCCATTTGGCCAAAACGCGTTAGCCTTGGCAGAGAGGGCGTAGGCGAGGATTTACGGGAGCAGAACGAGACGGGCGGCTTTCAACCGCCGGCTGGGATGTCGCTTGCCGTGCTTTCTGAAAGGCCCAGCGGCGCGCGGTGGCGATGCTTGTTGAGCGTGGAGTCGTCGTGATAGGATTGCATGCAGCCATGGTACACGAGATCGTTCTTCCGGAAACGAAGCCCGAGACGGAGTGGGTGTGCGGCCGGCCGTTACAAAAAGTGAGCCCGCAGCGCGATCATTCCCGCCTGCAAATTGCTCTTGCGATGCAGCTCGACCGCTGGGCGGCGGAGCGGGGAGAGGTCGGTACGGAGTGGCGCTTTCGCGTTGCCCCACCGGGCGAGATTCGGCGGCCGCTCGTTCCAGACGTCGCGTACGCTTCGAACGAACGCTTGCGTCCTTTGAGCTACGAAGAACTGCAAGTGCCTCCGCTTGCACCGGACGTCGTCGTCGAGATTCTCTCGCCGGACGATCGGCGCGCCGACCTGGACGACAAGATCGACACGTATCTGCGGGCGGGGTCGTCGCTGGTGATCGTCGTGGATCCGAGCGAACGCATCGTGGAGCTTCGTGACGGCTTCAAGATTGCGCGACTCGGTGAGCGCGATGCAATCGAACACGCCGCGCTTCCGGGTTTCCGCTATTCGGTAAGCGAGCTGTTCGGCGTACTGCGAAGAGGGTAGCATTACGCGAAGAGGCGCGGCTCCTCGGGCGGGATCGCGCCTTCGAGTTCGAGCAAGGCGCGCTTGAGCGGCAAGCCGCCGCCGTAACCGGTTAACCTTCCATCCGAACCGATCACGCGGTGGCACGGGATCAGAATTGGAATGGGATTGGCCCCGTTGGCGCGTCCGACGGCGCGCGCGCCGTTCGCCAAGCCGAGCCCCGTTGCAATCGCGCCATACGACGTCGTGGCACCATAGGGCACGGCTAACAGCGCGGTCCAGACCTGATGCTCGAATGGCGAGCCCGCCGGCTCGAGCGGCAGATCGAAGACGCGGCGCTTGCCGAGAAAATACTCGCGCAACTGATCGCAGGCAGCGCGCATTCCTCGCCTCGCCGCAGGCGGCGCCGTCGGCGATGCTGCCACCGGCTTTCGGTTGGGAAGCAGAATCTCGACGAGGGTTCCATCGCCGTTGACGGTCAGCTGGAGGACGCCGAGCCGCGTTTCGAGCGTCGAGCGAAAAAGCGTGCCATTCACGTGAACTCTTGCGCTACAACGGAAACGCATATGGGCCCTGCACGCCGGATGACAAGGGGATGTCAACCGGCCGCGGCAAAGGTTGCGGGTCGTGCTTTCGATCGAAACCATCCGCACAGCGTTCGGCGACCTGGCCTTTCGCCGCGGTTTAGCGTACGCGGAGACCGGGCGCGTCGTGCAGGTCAAGCGGATATCTGCCAAGACGATCGAGGCTCGGGTGCAAGGATCGGCAACGGTTCCCTACGACGTCACGGTCGAGCTACAGACCGCCGGGAGTGGCCTGCGGTTTTCGAGCTATTGCGACTGCCCCGTCGAATATAACTGCAAGCACGGTGCGGCCGCCGTGATCGCCTTCCTCGACATGCGGGGCCCCGACGAGATCCTTCCGCCGCGCGGCGAGGACGACGCTGTCGATGGCGCGATCTTTGGCTGGCTGCGGCAACTCGAAGCCTATCGCGCGGTCCCGGCTGCGCCGCAACCCGAAGACGTGCGGTATCTTCTCGACGTTGCCGGCAGTCCGCCGCGAATAATGCTGACGGCACGCGCGGCATCGGTGCTCAAGAACGGCGAGCGCAGCCTGGGGCGCGCGATCGCCCTCGAAAGCCTCAACTATGCCGGCGGCAGCTATGTTGCGGCGGTCGATCGCACGATCGGGCGGCTCGCGGCGGCCGCGGGAATTACCGGTCAGTACGCATTGGCGGCACGCGGCGCGAATGTCTCGCCGCGGTTGCTGGCGATGCTGTGTGCGGAGATCGTTCAAACCGGGCGGTTGCATTGGCAATCCACCAAATCGCCGGTGCTCGCGCGTCGCGATCTCGGGGAGCAGAGACTGGCATGGTATTTGGATGCCCACGGTCGTCAGTATCCCGGCGTTGCAGGAAATCAAGCGGTGCGTCTGTTGGCTAGCAATCCGCCCTGGTACGTCGATCCGGATCGCAGCGAGTGTGGCACGATCGACTTTGGGCTCGCGCCGGAAGCCGTCGCGCTGGTGGTCGAGGCACCGCCGCTGACGCCGCGCAACGCCCGGCACGTACAAGCGGTATGGACGCGCGTGTTTGGCGCAAACGGCTTTCCCGCTCCGCGGCCCGACGTTGAGACGACCGTCATCGAGCGCGATCCGGTTCCAGTGCTGCGATTGCGCGGGTTTTCCTCACCCTCGCTCGCGGCCGTCGCCGAACTGACTTTTGCATACGGCGCGCAGTCGGTTCATTTCTCGGCGGATGCGCCGCGCGAATTCCAGACCGTCGACGACGGCCGCGTCAGCCTCTGGCCCCGCCGTTACGATTTCGAAGCGGCAGCGCGCGCGGAGCTCGATCGCTGTGGTCTCCACCTGGTTACGTGGCCGGAGATCCAACAGATCGAACACCGGAACTCTACGCTGCGCTTTCCGGGAATGGGCGAGCAGCGCTGGGTGCAGTTCCTCGACGACGCAGTGCCGGCGCTGCGCGCGAGGGGCTGGCGCATCGAGATCGACGCCTCATTTCCTTACGAGTTGGTCGAAGCCGACGATTGGGACGCGCAGATCGAGCCAAGCGCGAACAACTGGTTCGAGTTCGATCTCGGCATCAATGTCGGCGGCGAGCGCGTCTCGCTGCTGCCGATCGTTATCGAGGCGCTGCGCGGGCTTGGCATTCGCTCACACGAGCAGTTGGCGCAGCTCGGCGATGGCGCGACCGTTTACGGGCGCGTGCGCGAAGGCGCGTTTGTCGCCTTGCCGGCGGCGCGGATCGCGCCGCTCCTGGCTGCGCTCGTCGAACTCTTCGACGCACCGCTCACGCGCGAAGGGCGACTCGCACTGACGCCCGCGCACCTCGCGTCGGTCGCGCAGCTCGAACGCTCGACGCCCGTGCGCTGGGCCGGGGCGGCGCAACTGCGCGATTTGGTTCGCGCGCTCGCCGACGAAGACGCGCTCGCGACGGTCGCGCTACCGGCAGCCTTCCACGGAGTGCTGCGACAGTACCAGGAGCGCGGCGTTGCTTGGTTGCAGCTCCTCGCGCGCAACGGTTTCGGCGGCGTGCTCGCCGACGACATGGGCTTAGGGAAGACCGTCGAGCTGCTCGCGCACGTCGCGATCGAAAAAGCAGCGCGTCGCCTCAAACGCCCGGTGCTGATCGTCTCGCCGACGAGCGTTTCGCCGAACTGGCGCGCCGAGATCGCGCGCTTCGTCCCGCACTTGCGGGTGCTCGCGCTCACCGGCGCCGACCGTTCCGAGGGTTTCGCGCAGATCGCGCACCACGACGTGGTGTTGACGACCTACGCGCTGCTGCAACGCGACATCGAGACGCTCGCCGCGCAGGAGTGGCAGATGGCCGTGCTCGACGAAGCGCAGGCGATCAAAAACCCTCGCTCTAAGGGCGCCCAAGCCGCCGGGCGGCTACGCGCCGAGCAGCGGCTCGCGCTTACCGGAACGCCGATGGAGAACCATCTCGACGAGTTGTGGTCGGTCTTTAGCTTCACCGTTCCCGGATTGCTCGGCGAGCGCACGGCATTCGGCCGCGCCTTCCGGACGCCGATCGAAAAGCGCGGCGACACCGAGCGTCGCCGCGTGCTCGCGTCGCGCTTGCGCCCGTTCCTTTTGCGGCGAACGAAGGAGCTGGTCGCGCGCGACCTCCCGGAAAAGAGCGAGATCGTCGCGCGCATCGAGCTCGACGGTTCACAGCGCGATCTCTACGAAACGATCCGCATCGCGATGCACGAACGAGTGCGCGATGCGCTGCGCCAGCGCGGTTTGGCGCGCAGCCGCATCGTGGTGCTCGACGCGCTGCTCAAACTGCGTCAGGTCTGCTGCGACCCGCGGTTGCTCAAGATGACGGCGGCGCAAAGCGTCCGAAAGTCGGCCAAGCTCGACGCGTTGCTGGAGATGGTTCCCGAGCTGATCGACGAGGGCCGGCGGATATTGCTCTTTTCGCAGTTCACCTCGATGCTCGATCTCATCAAACCCGAGCTGCAGAAACGCGCGATTGATTTTGTCGAGCTGCGCGGCGAAACCCGCGATCGCGTTACGCCGGTGCGGCGATTTCAGGCCGAGGAGGTGCCGCTTTTTCTCATCAGCCTTAAAGCCGGCGGCACCGGATTGAATCTCACCGCGGCCGATACCGTGATCCACTACGACCCGTGGTGGAATCCGGCCGTCGAGCGCCAGGCCACCGACCGCGCGCATCGCATCGGTCAGCACAAGCCCGTCTTTGTGTACAAGCTGATCGCCGCTGGCACGGTGGAGGAGCGCATTCTCGAGATGCAGGAGCGCAAGGCCGCGCTAGCTGCCGGGCTCTTCGATGAATCCGCATCGTTGAAGCTCGACGCCACGGAGATCGACCGCCTCTTCTCACCGCTCTCGAGACTCGACTAGACGGCGCGCAGTGACTGGGGCGTAGCAGCGCGAAACGCCGCAGCAATGGAGCGCATCACCGAAGCCGGCGCCGTTTTTGAAACCGACCACCGCGGGTGCAGCGCGATGCGGCACCACCGGCACGGTTCGCCGTTCGTCACCATCGTGCTGCGCGGGGCATACGTCGAGGTTTCCGATAGCCTGCCCGAACTGTGCAACAGCGGCACGATCGTGGTTCACGATGCGACCGAGGAACACGCCGACCGGTTCGCCAGCGACACGTACTGTCTTAACGTCGAGCTGCCGCGTGAGAGCGGCGCGGCGAGCCTGCGCGGGAGCATTGTGCTCGATCGTGCGCCGCTGCGGGCCGCCGTCCGAGAGGTCGTCGCAACGTTCTATGGCAACGGTCGCGAGCTTGGTGCGGCGGTCGCGGGCCTGCAAGCGGCGTTGCTCCGGCGATCCGCCGAGCCGCTGCCCGAGCGACCGGACTGGCTGCGCAGCGTCATCGAAGGCTTTGCGTGGGAGGAGCCGGTTCGGCTGCGCGAGGCTGCCGCAATAGCGGGCCTGCACGAGACGCATTTCAGCCGCGCGTTCCGGCGCCACGTCGGCATGACCGCGAACGCCTACCGCGCGCGCGCGCGAATACGCCTCGCGTCGAAGATGCTGCTGACGACGACGGCGCCGATCGCGCGGATCGCATTGAACGCGGGGTTCAGCGATCAGAGCCATCTCACGCGCGCCTTTAGCCGGAGCCTCGGGCTCTCGCCGGCCGGATACCGCCGAACCTTCTCGCGCTAAAAATCTTCAAGACGCCCAGGGGGCCAGCGGGTATGCTCGCGGGATGATCGGCCTTATCGCGTCCGTTACGCTCGCATGCAACGCTGCGGCGCTCTTCACGCAGGTCGCCGCAGCCACGGGCGGCTCGGCCTGGAGTCGCGCAGGCGAGATTACCGCTTCGGGGCAGCTCACTAGCTCCGGGTTGCACGGCGTCATCGAAATTCGCGACGACCTTCGCGACGGGCGCTACGCGCGCCGGTCGACGCTTCCGGTCAAAGGGAGCGAGGCCGAAGTCTACGACGGGCAGACGGTTTGGGCGCGCGACATCTCGGGCGGCGTGCATCCCTACGATTCGTGGTACCCGCGCTCGCGGGCCGTCACGGAGGCGTTTCTCACGCGGCGCGCCTACCTCGATCCCCATCCCCGCGCAGCCATCGCGTGCGTGGGGGGTACCGGAAGCGGCGACTCATTCGACCAACTGGTGCGCGTTACGCCTCGCGGGGGCATTCCCGCCGTCGTAGCCATTAATTCGCGCAGCCACTTGATCGATTCGATTGCGATCCGCACGCCGATCAGCACCGACGTCACCACGTTCGCCGATTACCGGCAAACTGGTGCGCTCGTGCTTCCGTTTTCGATCTCCACGGCAAGCCTCTTCGAGCCGCAAAACGGCGATCGCGTCGAGGTCACGCGTTACGGAGTTTCGGGTCGCGTAGACGCCGCGGATTTCCAAAAGCCGCCGGCGGTGGACGACGCGAAAATGTTGGGTGGCGCGCGTGCTACAACCGTCCCGATCGAACTCGAGGGGCATCAAATCTTCGTGTGGGCGTCGATCGACGGGCACGAGCCGATGCCGTTTATTCTCGATTCGGGGGGCCACGCGATCCTCGACGGCGTTGCGGCCAAAGGGCTCGGGCTGCGCGGAACGGGCGGCGGCGTGAGCGGCGGTGCCGGCGCGGGAACGATCGCGCTGCAGTACACCCGCGTCGCAAACGTTCGCATCGGCAATGCGGAACTGCTCGATCAGCCTTTCCTCATCATTCCCTATCCGTACGCGTTCTACGAGCGCGGTCGGAAAGTGCCGCTGGCGGGCATCATCGGGCTCGAATGGTTCGAACGCTACGCGACGCGGATCGACTACGCTGGCAAGCGCCTAACGTTGACGCCGCTCGCGAGCTATAGGTATCGCGGACGTGGGGCGCACGTGCCGATTCGCTTTCAAGAGGACATGCCGCTTGCCGACGCGGCGGCCGACGGCAGCGCCGGCGACTTCGGCGTCGACACAGGCAACGCCGGTATCCTGATTCTCTACGGCGACTTTCTGCTGCGCACGGGGCTGCTTACAAAATACGGGCACGGTGCCATCGTGCATGGCGCGGGAACCGGCGGTTCGAACTCCGGCGAACTGCAAACGCTCGCGGGCTTCGAGATCGGCGGCCACGATATCCCCAAGCTTCCCGCCGACTTTACGCAAATGAAGACCGGCGCGTTTTCGTCGTGGACCGAGGCCGGTGATCTGGGACTTTCGGTGCTCTCACGCTTCACCCCGACGTTCGACTACGCCAACCAAACGCTCTACCTCGAACCGCTCGCGCATCCGCTGGTTATCGCGCGCAACCGTTCCGGGATCGGATTTACGAAGAACGGACCCGACGTAATTGACGTCGTCGCCGTTCGCCCGAACTCCGCGGCCGCAGCGCTAGGCATCGCCGCCGGCGATCAAATTCTGGCCGTCAACGGCACCAGCGCGCGCGATCTCTCCGCCGCGGATTTCGTTGCGATCGTTACCGGGCACCCCGGAACGATGCTCCAGCTGACCGTCCGGCACGGTACGAACACACGCGAGGTCAAACTGGTACTGCCCAAATGATTCCCTGCGCGTGCCCGTCGCTTTCGCAGATCGCCACCGGGTCGCCGGCATTCGGCCAGACTCGCACGCAAGTTCGGTACGCGCCGTCCTCGAGTTCCATGCGTACGTGGGCGAATGGTGCGTCGGACGTAGCCGCGTCGCCGAAGCAGCATATCGTTGCGGAGAGTTCCGACTTCTCGTCCGGTCTGATACGGCAAGACGAACGACGTCAAGCGCGGGCGGTCTTCATCTTTGGCTGCGTCGAGCGGATTGAGTCGCAGCCAATTCGGTCGCCCACGCGCTTCACGCTTTACGCGTTTGCTACATCAACGATAACGAATCGGCGAAAGAAGCCGGCTCGTAAGCCCGCTACATTGGCGGCGATTACCGTTGGAGCATCGGCGGCATTGAAGGTTACGGCACGATTGGAAGCGCTCTTGCAGTATCAGGTTTATTTGCCGATCCATAGGAACATCGTCGGCGCCGTCATTATGAAATTAAAGCTATCGTACGGACTTGGCAAGAAAATGATCCCAAAGCTGGTCGAAATGGTCTGACCGAACACGGACAGGTTCACCGCGCCTGGACTCGAGAAAATGAAGACCGACGGTCCGAAGTAGGCAGTACCCCCAGCTCCGGGGCTCGAAGCGCTGACGATACTTGTTGGAGCCGTCGTTCGGATATGCGTGTTCTGGTCGTTGTAACCCGGGCAGTTGGATATGAGTAGCTCATGCGGCGCCATCCCGGTGACGAGGACAGGCTGCTGCACGTACGGGGTCGTGTTCGTGTAACCAGTCAGGTCGCAGTTCGACACGTAGATCGTGCCGGTCGGACCGCCGCTGACGAGCAACCCGTATTGCTGATTATTGCGACTAGAGCCCATCGTGGTTCCGGCCCACGGGTAGGTCGGCTGCAAATTCGCACCGATGATCTGCACGTCGCCGCAAGCGCCAGTGATCGCGATGCCCGCGCCGCCGTTGCAACTGTTGTTCGAATAGGTTCCCCCGATGATCTTGATGTTCGAGCCACCAACGATGTCCAGGCCGTGCTGCCCCAGTATCGTACTTGAGCCCATGGTAAAGACGGTACACTCCAGCAGCGTAATGTCGGTGAGAAGGCAGTTGTTACTGCCTTGCGGGTCGATAACAACGACTGGATGCCCGCAGGGGTCGTCCGTACTTGAGTCGTTTACTTTAGCGAGCATACAACCGGTCACCTTGACTCCGGAAGTTGCCGTGGTCGCGCCAGATGGAAGCATGATGTTCAGCGCCGTCTGCGCGCATTGGATTTCACAGTTTCTGATGTCCGTAGCGATGGCCCCAGCCGCAAACGCGAAATCGACGCCGATATTCCAGTCGGAGAGATGCATATCTGCGATGACCGTGTGCTCGGCGCCTTCTATTGAGACACCGGTACAGTAGGCTGGACCCTTCTTACCTTGGGGTTGTTGCAGGAATTCGCCAGGTCCTAAGAGGGCGCACTGCGCGCCCGCGATGATGACGGCCGTGACTGGAACCATCGACGTTCCTGGGATCCCACTGTAGTCGATCGTGCATTGTTCGAGTGTGCAGCCGTCGCCTTGGGCGTTGAATGCAACGGGGATATCGGTGAAGGTGCAGTTGACGGCTCGGCAGTTGGCAGTGCCGGCATAGATGCATGTATCACCGGTGCTGCCAAGAGGCTGAAAACCCTTGAACGCGAGGCTACGGAAATACTTACCGCCACTCGTGTAGCTGCCAGTGCAATTAAGAAAAAGCGTACCTGCCGTATAGTCGATGGTGAAATGATAGAATGCTGTCATAGGTGTTGCCGAGGAGCCGCCGCCTCCCGAGCCAATGATATTGCACTGGTCCGGCACCGCGAATCCGCTGGCTGAGGCGGTCAATGTGGCCGCGAGCGCCTTCTGTGGGATGAACGCGATGCCGCCGACCGTGTAAGCGCCCGGATTCATCGCGGTGAACATCGCCGTTAGCGCCGAACTTGGCGTGGCACTAGTCTGACTAAGATAGTAACCGTAGTTGTAGATCGTCATCGCGCTGAAGTCTTCGCCAAGACCGATTGAACAACACGGCTGACGAGCGCGGAGCTTAGCAGCCTCGAAAATTGCGACCTGATCAAGGGGGGAGCGCCAGAGCGAGAGGATGTCTGTCACGGCGAGACTTCCTCGTTTTCAGCTTCTTCGTCGTCATCTTCGTCTGCTTCATCAGACTCTTGCAGCTGCGCGCTGCTGCGCTTGAGCACCTCGAGCAGCAAGTTGCGCGCCTCGGCGAACAACGGCCTATTCTCTTCGTTGTCGCGAGGGACTTGGGAGAGAACTGCGACAGCGAGCGAGCCTCGCTGGAGGGCAAATTGCTCGTCCTGCACGGCTCGTTGCATCTTAGCGCGCTCAAGCTCTGCCGCGGCGCTGAGAGTCTCCCGGGACGGAAGGCGCTTGTACGCTTCGGCTAGGAGCTTCCGTTGAGCGCGGCGCTCAGCTGATTCCATAAGCGGTTACCTTTGCCCGCCGACGGAAACCGTCACGCCAGAGATGAAGGGGCCGCGAACTCCCACCTTCTTTATCTGCCGACGCGCGGCGCCACCCACCGGGTACCGCCACAGGAAAGCGGTCACATAGTTTCGCTTGGCGTAGCCAGTGCCGATGATGGCGTCGCCCCGGATCCAGGTCTGGCCCTGGTAGTAGTTTCTTGAACTGCTCACTTCCGTCGTGCCGACGACCGTCGCACTGCTTCCCGAGATATGTAACCGGTAAATGAGCAGTGGCTTACGGTTGGGGTTGGAAGATACCGTCATGTGTTTTCCGTCCCACTGCACCGACGGCCAGAGGGTGTACTTGTAGAGGGGTTCGTTGAGGTTGATCTGCTCGAACTCGCTGCTGCCCCTTGCTAGCCGGATGAGTTGAGCCTCGTTGTAGGAACGATCTCCCGCGGCCGAAAGATACAGATTTCCTTTGTCGTCGTATCCGCAGTAGTGAAACGCAAAGTTGGAGCTGTACATCGTAGGGTTTCCCATGGCGTGTTGATAGATCGCGACGCCACCGCCGGACGCCGCCAGATTGCCGGTCGTGGGATCAAAGGCACAGCCAAAAGCCACGTTGGGATCGCTGAGCGTCGCAATCGGAGTCGTGCCTCCGTGGGCGTACTCGTAGATGGTGCTCGAGTTCATCGATGAGTTCGCGTACGCGACGACGAACACGTCGCCTGCGGAGTCGCTACACTCGCCGAACGGTTCCAAAAAACCCGTCAAGGTTCCAACGTAGCGCCCTTTGGGATAGGTATAGACGTAGATGGCTCCATTGACCGGCCCAGCAGCGATGTAGAGCAAATCCCGGCTCGAAGCCTTCGACTCCATCCACGATCCCGCAGCCCGCTCCGCTAGGCTGGGCATGGCGTCTCGCGGACCGCTGGCGGTCGTCGTTGCTTGTGAAACGCAACCAGATAATATTATTGCGCCGCAGATGCGTCTAACATAGCGCCCGAAGCGGCGAAGGCGCATTGCGGTTACTCCTGTGCTCATTTGCCAATCCATGAGAAGTGAGTTGGCGTTCCTCCGCTGAAGTAAATACTGTCGTAGGGGCTTGGCAGGAAAACGATTCCGAAGTTTGAGGTGATCGTTTGCGTATAGAGGTGCAGCGTTACGGTGGGCGTGCCCGACCAAATGATCAGGGAGGGTCCAAAATAGGGGGTGCCCCCTACTCCGGGGCTCGACGCACTAACACCGCTCACGCTCGTCGGAGGCGTCGACTGGATGCTTGTGTTCTGGTCGTTGTAGCCCGGACAGTCGCTGATAAGCAGCTTGGTCTGGATCGCAGTCACGCTGACGGGGGAGAGGGTGTAGCCTGTCATGTCGCAACCCGATACGATTACCGCGCCGGTCGGACTGCCGCTAACCAGTAGCGCGTACTTCTGACTGTTAACGTTTGGGGCGCCTGGATAGCTCGGCTGAAGATTTGCCCCGATGATCTGGACGTCTTCACAGGCTCCTGTGATCGCGATTCCAGCGCCGCCGTAAGGCCCGTTGTTCGAGTACGTGCCACCGATGATCTTGATGTTCGAGCCGCCGGCGATGAGGAGCCCGTGCTGGGTGCTGAGCAGCGGAGCCAGCGCCATGTTGTATACGGTGCAGTCGAGCAAGGCGATGTCATTGAGCAGCAAGGGGTTGGAGTTCCCGTTGGTATCGATCCGGACGATCGGGCCTACATCTGTCGAATCTTCTGCCTTGGTCAGGACGCAACTGGTGACTTTGATGCCTGCCACGGTGTTGCTGGCGGCGGCTGGCAGTTGGATGTTCACTGCTGTTTGCCAGCACTCTATTTCGCAGTTGGTGATGTGCGCGAACCTCGTGCCGTCCGCCTGAGAAAAGTCCACGCCAGTCGTCCACTCGAGGATCTGCATGGCTGAAACGATCGGGTGTTCAGCGCTCTCGATCGAGATGCAAGTGCAACCCGTAGCGCCACCGTTGGCCGGCGATGTTTGAGAGAACTGACCAGGCCCGATTACGCCGTCTTGTTCATGGGCGAGGATCACCGCTTTGGTGTTGTTTGGACCCTGGCTTGCCAGAACGTTGTAGTCGATGGTGCACTGCTCGAGCGTGCAAGAGATGGATTTGGCATAGAACGCAGTTGGGCAATTGGTAAACGTGCAGTCGATCGCTCTAACGTTCCAAACGTCTGCTCGGATGCACGTGTCCGTTGGTTGACATGTATCTTCCCACTGGAACGCCAAACTGCGAAAATACATGCCGCCGCTGGTGTGTCCCCCGCCGCTAGGATCTTCGCACTTGAAGAATATCGAATCGCCCGGTCCGACCGGGGTGATGATGAAATGAAAGAATGATGACCCCATAGTGCTGCCGAGAGTTCCGCCGCCTCCGGAGCCATCTATGTCGCATTGGTCTGGAACAGCAAAGCCATTCGATGTGGCGTCTATGGGGAAGCTCTGCTGCGGGATAAACCCTCTCCCGCCGATGGGGCTTGCCATGCTCATCTCGAAGAACATATTGGTCAGTGCCGCGGTCGCTGATCCGCCGCCGAACTGGCCGAAATTGTAAATCGTCATTGCGGTAAAGTCTTCACCGTAACCGATCGAACAACGTGGCTGACGATCGCAAAGCGATTTTGCTTTAACCAGAGCAACTTCATCCAGTGGCAATCGCTAGAGCGATAGGATCTCCGTGCTCACGGTCAGCCTCCTGACGAAGCAGCACCGTAATAGCTTCAGGCGGAAGCCCAATTTGGCTAGACATCGTTCATCCCCTTTTGAGACCAGATCCGGAGCCGAGGACGCCGCGCCCGGCCGGCAGCAATCGGCAACTCTCGCCGGCTAGGGCGGTAGTGGGCCAGTTTGAATCAGGGCAATTAAGCCCGAGCTACTCCTCTAGACCTTTTCGGAAACCGATCGTTTTGCTGCACTCGAGATCAATTATGTCTCTGGTAATCGCCTCTACACCCGTATAAGTACGCGACCACCATCAGATCTTCGTTATGTTCTTCGCCTTGCAGCGGGAGTTCGTACTGAACAGCCGCCCGACTAATGCGATCGTCGGCCTTAGTCCACCTGGCGCTCCAAAGCGCTTGGGTAGCTTCGATACTTGTCAACCTTGCGCAGGCTGACGCTTGGCGCTCGAGCCGCGCGCGATATCGCTCATGCGGATCTCGCTAAATTCGGAACATCCGCACGAAGCGGTCGAGCAACTTCGGATCGCCCGTAATGCGCACGAGTCTCTTCTTGATTGCATCTGCCGGCGAAATCTCGTGCGCCAGCAGCAGCCGAAGCGCCGGTCCGGTCTCGATGGTGAGGTCGGGTTTTTCGGTCGGGCCGCGACCGACGGTGACGCCGCCGTCGCGGACGCGCGCGTGCACTTCGATCGGCCCGAGTTTGAGCAGATAGGTGAGCTTTGCCTTGCCTGCCGCTTCGGGGCGGAACGTGGTGCGCAGCGCCGTTGCAATCGAGTCCTCCGTAACCGTTTCATCGGGCCGGGGATCGCCGAGATGCTGCGCGCCCCAGCGGCCGACGGCGAGTACGACTTCCTCGAGCCCGGCGCCATCCTCCGTCAACTCGTAAGCGACGCCCTTCGCCGGGCGTGCAAGCAGCCGGCGGTGCACCAGACCGCTGTCCTCCAGCTCGTTGAGGCGCGCCGTCAAAATGTTGGTGGGAATTCCCGGCAGACCGTGTTGAATTTCACCGAAACGCTTCGGCCCGATGAGGAGATCGCGAACGATGAGGAGCGCCCAGCGCTCGCCGACCAGCTCGAGCGCCCGCGCGAACCCGCAGTACTGCCCGTAGCTCCGTTTGACCATGGCCACACTTGCATTATAGCAACTTATATTTCTTTTGACAATGGTACTTGTGTTTTACAAGTATAAATGCTACCATCGCCCTCACCACTCGCCCAAAGGAGAAGCTATGCCGAGCATCACCCCGTTCCTGTGGTTTACCGGCGCCGCCGAGGAGGCCGCCGAGTTCTACGTCTCCATCTTCCCGAACTCGAAAGTTAGCGACGTGAGCCGCTACGGCGAGGCCGGCCCCGAACCGGCGGGTACCGCGATGGTCGTGGAGTTCGAACTGGACGGCCAGCCCTTCATGGCGATCAACGCGCCGACGGGCGACCCCGGCGTGCCGGCCGAGAACTTCTCACAAGGGAAGATCGCACTCTTCACCAGCTGCAAAACTCAAACCGAGGTCGACGAGCTGTGGGAAAAGCTTTCCGAGGGCGGCAAGCAGCTGCCGTGCGGTTGGGTCGCGGATCGCTACGGCTTCGCCTGGAACATCGTGCCCGAGGGTCTGCGCGACCTCATCGAGGGCGACGACGAGCGATCGGAACGCGCGATGCGTGCGATGCTCCAAATGAGCAAGCTCGACATCGACGAGCTGCGACGAGTTTATAACGCCTAAGCTTGAAAGGATTTGAGATCGTGAAACACCCCGTCGTGCATTTTGAGATCATGGGGCAGGACGCGCCGAAGCTGAGGAGCTTCTACGCCGACGTCTTCGGTTGGAACGTCGCCGCTCCGATCCCCGACTACGAGATTCAATACAGCCTCGTCGATCCGGTACCGGGCCACACGCGCGGCATCATGGGCGGCATCGGCAAGGCGCCCGAGGGTTACGGCGGCCACGTAACGTTCTACGTCGTCGTCGACAATATGGAATCGGCCTTCGCCAAAGTCGAAGAGCACGGTGGCTCGCGGATGATGGGCCCCGACAAGGTTCCCAATGGCCCGGTCATCGGTCTCTTCCGCGATCCGGAGGGGCACACGATCGGCTTGGTCGACGTCGGCGACGACATGCGCGGTGCACCGATGGAGCTGGCGCCGTTTATCTTCTTCTACGGGCGCTGCGAAGAGGCACTCGAGTTCTACAAGAAGGCCTTAGACGGGAGCTACGAGATCGCCATGCGCGATAGCGGCGGCGTGCAGTACGCGACGTTTACTGCTTCGGGGATTTCTTTCAAAGCTGCCGACGGCATGTCGCGCCGCGCTGTCGACCCCGACGAAGGCAACGTCTCGCTGGCGCTCAACGTTCCCGATGCTCGCCGTGCGCAAGAGGTTTTCGATGCGCTGGGAGAAGGCGGGAAGGTCCTAACGCCCTTCGCCGAAGCGCAATGGGGTGGAAAGTTCGGAAACTTGCACGACCGCTTCGGCACCGAGTGGTTCGTGACGTCGGCGCCGTAGGGAGAGGCAACATGAAGATCGCCGCCGCACTTCGTGCTCTTCATCGACTCGGTGCAGTTCGTCACCGGCGTCGCGCTGCTGCTCAACCGTTACGTTCCGCTCGCGCTCGTCGTGTCGGCCGCGTTTCTCTACAACATCCTCGCCTTCCACATTACGATGTTCCCGGCCGGCATCGTTCCCGGACTGGTGCTGACGGTCTGCTGGTTCGTGCTTGCGGCCTCGATGCGGGAACGATTTACCGCGCTCTTAGCGCGCTAGGAAACTCGCATTAGTCCATCAGCTTTTGGATGAAGTACGTCATCTCCAGGGCGCTGGTAAAGGCCTCTTCCTGTAAGTTTGCACCCGAACCGTGGCCGCCTTCGATTACTTCATAAAAAAGATAGGGATCGTGCATCGCCGCGAGCTTGGCCGCAAACTTACGCGCGTGCTGCGGGCCCACGCGATCGTCCTTCGTCGTCGTCCAGATGAGCGGTTCGGGATATTTGACGCCGGGCTTCACGTTGTTATACGGCGATATCGAAGCCAGGAAGGCGCGCTGTTCGGGGTTGGAGACGCTGCCATACTCGCCGGTCCACGACGCGCCGGCCTCGATCTGTTCGTACCTCAGCATGTCGAGCAGCGGAACTTGAATGTCGACGGCGTGCCACAACTCGGGATGCTGCGTGAACTCGACGCCCATCAGCAAGCCGCCATTGGAGCCGCCCTCGATTCCTAAGCGGCGCGGACTCGTCACGCCCGTCGCGATCAGATCCTGTGCCACCGCGGCGAAATCGTCGTAGATGCGCTGGCGATGCGTGGTGAGCCCGGCGTCGTGCCAGGCTGGGCCAAACTCGCCGCCGCCGCGAATATTTGCCAGGACGTAGACTCCGCCGCGCTCCAACCAGAGCTTGCCCAAAATTCCGCTATAGCTGGGCGTTAAGGAGACTCCGAAACCGCCGTATGCGTAGAGTATCGTTGGGTTATTGCCGTCGAGCTTCATGCCCTTGGGGTGCACGATGAAGTACGGAATCCGCGTTCCGTCCTTCGAGGTCGCCTCGCGTTGCTCGACGACGTCCCTGGAGGCGTCGAAACGCGCAGGCGAGGTCTTAACCACCGAAAGGCTTCCCGTGCCGGCATCGAGTTTCCACAACGTCGGTGGAATCAAAAAGCTCGTCACGGTCAAATACGCGTCGTTACTGCGATCGTCGGTGCTGTTGATGCCGATCGACGAGTCGTCGGGGAGATCGAGCAGTTGTTTCGACCAGCCGCCGCCGGGCAACGGTGCGTACACCCAGGCGCGGCCGCGCACGTTTTCGTAGGTGGCCAGCAACAGACGCGAGTTGGTTTGTTGCGCCTCCTCGAGCGTTTCGCGCGGACCGGGCGCATAGACCAGTGCCGGTTTTAAGTTCGCGGGATCGGCGGTCGTCGCTGCCAGATCGAGCGAGACGAGCGAGCCTTGCGGAAACGTCGCGCCGCCGACGCTCCAACTCTCTTGAAGCGTGAACAACAGGCGGCCGGCGACCAGGCCGCTCGGCTGCGACCGCTGTGGAACGTTCAGCTTGCGCACGCCGCCGGGCGTTACCAGATAGAACTCCGACTCGAACGTCGAAAGCGGCCGCCAAATAATCGTTGCGCGGTCTCCGGCGCCATCGTACAGTGCGACCGGCGAAACGCCGTAGCCGCCGTCGGTTTTGGCGCCTCGAAAAATCTCAACGGCGTCGGAGAGCGGCTGGCCGCGTTTGAGCCGTTTAACGATGAAGGGATAGCCCGCGGTCGTTAGATCGCCCGGCGACCATTCGCGCGAGACCAGCAGCGTGTCGGGGTCCTCCCACGCGGTGGTCTGCTTTCCTCGTGACAGAATGAACCCGTCTTTCACAAACGTTCCGCTCACAAGGTCGAACTCGCGCGCCGTAATGGCGTCTTCACCGCCGTCGGAAAGAAAGACGAGGCAGCGAGTCTCGGCCGGCCACGCGCAGTCGGCTCCCTTCCAAACCCAGTTGGCGCTCTCGGCTCGGGAAAGCGCGTCCAAATCGAGCGCCGTCGTCCATGCCGGCGAGGTGCCCGCATAATCCGGCATGCTCGTGCGGCGCCAAATCCCGCGCACGTGCGCCTTATCTTGCCAAAAGTTGTAAACCTGGCCGTCGACGATCGTGGGAGCAGGAATCCGGTCCTCGGCTTGCGCGATCCTCAGCGCTTGGGCGTGCAAGGCCGCGAAACGGGGGTCCGTTTGTAAAACCGCAAGCGTCTTGGCATTCTCGGCTTTCACCCACGCGATCGCACGTGCACCGTGCACGTCTTCGAGCCACAGAAACGGATCGGTTTCCGTCGCGCCCTCGCCGCTCGCCGGCGCGTTCTGCGCGCGTGCGATAGCCGCGAAGCCGGCAAAGATGGCCAGAAGCCCGAGTATGCCGAACAACTTCATTTAAAAAACTCCTCGTGAAGGTCTTACGGTAGTTTCGCGAGACGGCCGCCGTCCACCAGCAGCGTGGCGCCGGTGATAAAGCGTGCGTCGTCCGAAGCCAGAAAGCAGATCGCCGAGGACAGATCCTCCGGTTTGCCGATCGGGCCTTCCAGCTTCTCGACGCCGCTTTTGACGTTGGGGTTGTTCCAAAGCATCGGCGTATCGACCGAACCGGGGGCGACGGCATTGACGCGGATGTTGCGCGGCTGCATCTCCAACGCGAAGCCGCGTGTGAAGGCTTCGATCGCGCCCTTCGAAGACGCATACGCCACGACGTTGGGCGACGTCGCATAGGCGTGAACCGAGCTGACGTTGACGAACGCCGAGCCCGGCCCCATGTGCGCCACACCGTACTTTGAAAAGAAGAAGACCGACCCGAGATTAACGGTGAGCGTGGCGAAGAAATCCGCTTCGGCGATGTCGGCGATCGGCCCAAACTTCATCAGGGCCGCGTCGTTGACGATGACGTCGACCGTGCCGTAGCTAGCGACCGCTTTGGCGAGGACGGCTTGCACCGCAGACGAGTTGCCGACGTCGGCTTGCACGGCAATCGCGGCTCCGCTCGCGGCCACGATGGCGCCGGCGGTCGCCTGGGCCGATGCGAGGTCGAGATCGGCGACCACGACGCGTCCGCCTTCGCCGGCCATCTGCAGGCAGGTCGCTTTCCCGATGCCCGAGCCGCCGCCGGTCACGATGCAGGTCTTATTCGCAAATCGCATGCCGCCGCATTCGCTGCGGCGAATGAGGAGGCCCGTGCCGCAAAAACTGAAATTCGGTGTCGCCACCGCAGACCATCAGTGTGAGGCCTACGATGGCCACGACGACATTCGCGACGTCTGGGAGCGCGTGCGCGGCATCGTTCCGCGCGGCAAGGCCACGGATTTTTGGAACCGCTACCAAGAAGACATCGAGCTCGCGCGCGGCCTGGGCTGCACCGTCTTTCGCCTCTCGCTTTCGTGGGCGCGGCTCGAGCCCGAGCCCGGCGTTTGGAACGACGAGGCCTTCGCCCACTATCGCGACCTCTTGCAAGCGCTTCGCGATGCGGGAATGTCGGCGACCGTCACATTGGTGCATAACACCTGGCCGCTGCACGTTCAAGCCGCGGGCGCCGGCGCGGGATTGCTCGATAAAGGCTTTCCGGATCGCGTCGCCCGCTTCGCGCAAGAGGTCGCGCACCGCTTGGGCGATCTGATCGACGACTACGTCACGCTCAACGAACCCAATCAGCTCGTCTACGGCTGGATCAAAGGCTTTTGGATGCGCGCGTACGCGATGCCGCCCGGCCAGCCGCCGTATGAGAGCGGTGACGCGCAAATGGACGACGTCCTCACGCTGATCCCGAATCTGTTTCGCGCGCACGCCAAGGCGCGCGAGACGATTCGGCGCATCCGGCCGAGCGCGCGCGCCGGCACGAACCCGCTCGTCTTGGGCCTCCCGCAATGGCTGCAGCGTTGGATCGATCGTACGGCGACGCATCTAAAGTCGCCGGAGGACGTGAAGCGTCAGGCGGCGCGTATCGCTCAGTCGGCGATCGTCGAAGGCGGACGCGTCGATTGCTCGATCGCGCAGATTACCATGACGCCACAGCGCCAGCAGCACGCCTTCTTCTCGGAACCGTACTATGTCGCGCACGTCGCCGCGCTGCACGCAAGCGGCGTTCGAGCTGCCCGAACCGACGCAAGAGTGGCGCGGCCGCGTTGGCGGTCGTCGCCGATACGCTTCCGGCGAGCATCGCCGGCGGCTGGTTTCCGGCGGCGACGATAAGCTATCTTCCCTCGATGCCCGACGCCGTTGCAGCGCTGCAACGCGGCGACGTCGACGCGCTCTTCGACGACGACGTCGTACTACGCCAGTACGTTGGCGACGCGCTTGGACTCACCCAGCTTCCGGGGCCCGACCAGTACTTTGCCGTCGCGATGGCACTGGGCAGCCGCACGTTGCTCAACGTGGTCGATCGCGCCATCCGCGATCTGCGCCGCGAACACACCGAGATTCCCAACGCGTTCAACCGTAAAACGATCGCGCACATCGGGCGCGAAGAAGAAGCCAAGAACGATTCAAAGCGCGCCATGCCGGAGATGGACCGCTCGATCGCCCGCATCCGCCGCCGTGGCAAGCTGCGCGCCGGCATCCATCCGGGCGTCGCGGGCTTGTGCGTGGTGAGTAGTAACGGACGTTACACCGGGCTCGAACCGGAGATCGCGCGTCGCGTGGCGCAGCTCATCTTCGGCGATCCCGAGTGCGTCGAGTTCGTGCCGATGGCGGGCGAACAGCGCCTGAGCGCCACGCGATCGACGCTGCTGCACTCGCTCTTTGCGCTGCGCAAGAGCCTTGCGATCTTCTCAACGCTGCTGGGCACGAACTGGTGGAATCTCGGCATGGCCGGCAAGCTGCCGGAGTTTCTCTGTCCGCGCGAATGCGTCGGTACGCTGGACTACGTTGGCCTCGACTACTATTGGGGCGTGCCGTCGTTTTGGCCCCGGGATCTGCATCGCCTCAGCGCCGCCGCGGATTTTCAATACGCCGGCGCGCCGGTCTGGCCCGACGCGCTCAAGACGACGCTCTTGGAAGCCGCTCGAGCGTTTCCAGGCAAGCCGATCGTTGTCGTCGAGAACGGCTGCGTCGTCAAAGCCGCCGGCGTCGGTCGTCCCGATTACTTATCGGAGCACGTTGCGGAGGTCCGCAAAGCCATTGCACGGGGTGTCCCGGTCGAAGCATACCTCTGCTGGAGCATCACCTCGAACCGTGAATGGGGTCTCCCCTTCGACGACGGCAGCGACTTCGGGTTGTACCACATCGACCTCGACACCGACCCCGCACTAACCCGAAAGCCGACGGACTCGAGCCGCACCTATGCCAATCTAATAGCGGAACCCTAACCGCGCGCAAGCACGGCGAACAGCTCGCGCACGGAAACGAAAAGTCGGGCAACGCCCAGTGCTCGATCGTACCAGTTTCGTCGAGGCGCAGGGTCGCGACGCGGTCGTGCAACTCGACCGCGCGCTGCTGCGGATCGACGACGATCACCAGCGAGGATCCGGCGCGCAGGTAGACGGCGATCTTGTCGTCGACATCGGCGCGGCAATCGTCCGGTGAGAGAATTTCCACGGCGACGTCGGGCGCAAGCGGCGGAATCTCGAGCTCTTTATCGCTGAGCGGCCGAAGCCGTTCGTTCGACACGTAGGCAACGTCGGGCACGAGCGGACGGCGAACTTCGCCCACCGGCGCGACGCGAAAGCGCCACTCCGGGCCGACCTCTCCCCGGCCCGCCGCCCAACGATCGAGCCGCATCGTCAGCGCGCCCTGCAGGCGCGAGTGCGTTCGCTGCGGGCTCACCTTTTGGAGCGCGCGCCCGCGCACCCACTCCGTTTCGGGCTTCGTCTCCGGCAGCACGATCTCTTGAATCGACATAATCTCACACCAGCCTATCACGCAGGCTAAGTCGCGAACAAGGCCTGTCAGGTCAGTGAATCGCTACTCCGTAAACCGATTTTAAGCCGTTGGTGATCGAGTTGACGAGCGTGCCCGACGAATAATCGTAAACGAGCAACTTGTTGACCTCGGGATCTGCAACGTACAGGTGCTTAAACCGCTTGTCGAACGCGATCCGGAATGGGTCCTCCATTCCTTGTGTGATCGTCTCCGATGGCTCGGTCGAACCCGGCGGGAAAACGTAGACAGCGGCGTTGCTGCCGGAACCCTGGTCGGCCACGACGACGTCGCTCTTTCCGTCGATGGCGTCGCCGGCGCCCCACACGATCGGAAGCTTGAGGTCGTCACCCTTGGTCGATTTTGGAGCGAACTCATCGACGTCGCCCGGACCTCCGCCATGAGCCCCGGTGTTATACTCGACGTACAAATTGTTTTTCGAATCGAGTGCGACGCCTTGCGGATAGGTGATGTCGATCGTCACCTTCGAGCGCGTCGAGTTTTTCGGAAACTCGACGACCTTTTCACCGACCAAGTCGGAGACGTAGACCCATCCGTTCTTGCCCGCGGCTACCGCCGTCGGGTAGGCGAAGCCGGTGTATTGCCGCTTGTAGGTCGTGCTGCCGTGCGGATACATCGTTACGGTTTGGTTCGTTACGTCGGTTACGAAGAGATCACCGCGATCGTCGACGCAGATTCCCTCCGGACCGCTGATGCCATCGGTGATCTGGCCGATGGGGCTCTGGTCCGAGCCGGTGGCCGAGTAAATCTCGACGGCGTTGCCGGTAAAATCGGCGACGTAGATCAGGTGCTTCGCCTTCTTTGCCGCGGGAGAGAGCCAGCCGCCGGCCCGATGGGCAGGCTGCGGGGCGCCCAATAATGCATGGACTCGGGCCGCTTGCTCCATCGTTCCGACGCCGCTTGCTGCCGGCGTTGCTTGGCCGCCGGCACAGCCCGCACACAGGGCGAGCGACGCAATCCACAAAACTTTTTTCATCACTTGTTCTCCTTCGTAGCGTTAGAGCGGCGGGGCCGGATCGAGCGCGAGACCGTTTGGCCCGTCGATGCCGTCCGTGATGGTATCTACCAAAGTGCCGCTGGGATAATCGTAGACGTAGACGGCGTTTCCGATGGCGTCTCCCACGTAGACTCGACGCTCGTCTTTCTCGAAACGCACCGGATCCGGATCGATCGCATTTTGGGCGAACGTTTTTGACGACTTGGTCTTACCCCGAGGAAAGACCAGGACGCCCGGCAGTCCCTGGTCGGCGGTGACGATGTCTCCGGCTTTGTCGAGCGCGATGCCCCCGGGCTCGTGGGTAACGATACCCAGATTTGTTCCGTTCGTGCTTCCCGCGGAGTACTCGATGATTTCGCCGCTCTTATAACTCGCGATGTAGGTGGTGACGAAAACGTTGCCGGAAGCATCGAGCGCGACGTCGATGGGATAGGGGAGGTCGCTGATCGTCAGCGACGGCGTGTTCGAGCCTTGAGGAAAGACCTTCAGCGAAGCCGGCCTTAGGCTGGTTATATAAACGTTGCGCCGCTTGTCGGTCGCGACGCCCGCGGGATAGGCCAGGCCGCTCGAGTACGTGAAGCTCGGTTTCACGCTTCCCGGCGCATACTCGGTTACGGTGTTCCCGGTGGTGTTGGCTATGTAGAGATTGCCTTTGTTATCGACGTTCGCGCCTTCGGGTCCGTTGATGCCGTCCGTGATCTTTCCGATCGGCGGCTGGTTGTGGCCCTTCGTACAGTAGACGGCGACGTAGTTGAGTTTGTAACTGGAAACGTAGAGCTTGGCGGCTTTGCATGTTTTTGCTGCAGGCGAGAGCCCGCCGCTTTGCACTGCGGCGGTTCCGGGAACCGTGGCACCGCTGGAGCAAGCCGCGAAGAATGGTAGCAAAGCAAGTACGACACATCTGCGCATTGGTACGTCTTACCCGTTGAGGCGGGCGATGCCCTTCGGCACGCCGAGAGAAGCGGTTGGGCCGCCTCAGGAGTTAAGCAGCGATTCGACCTCTGCGCGAACCTCGCGATCTTGCGAATCGCCGACGATCACCTTGCGCAGTTCGCCGTGGCGGTCGAAGATGAGCTGGGTTGGCCACGCTTGGACGCCATACGCGTGCCACAACGCGAAATCGTTATCGATGACTACCGGCCAGACGATGCCTTGGCGTGCGAGGCTCTGCTCGACGTACGGGCGCGACCGTTCGGCCGGCGTTTCGGGAGAGTGGATTCCGATCACGCGTAGGCCGCGTGCGCGGTCCTCCGAATAGAGCGTACGCAATGCCGGCACAACGTTTTGGCAGTTGTAACAGTCAACGGTGAAAACGTCGAGCACGACGACCTTGCCGTGTAAATCTGCGGCAGTGACGTGACCGTTGATCCAGGCCGAACCCAAGGCCAGCAATAACATCAGCTTCATGCTTTTAGAACGCCCGCGGAGCCGGGCCGGATGAGCGCCCCGTAGCGATGCCGCTGCAGAACCGCGTTACGCCGTTTGGGGAGATCGTTGCGCTGGAAGGCCGCGGCCTCGTCATGGGCAACCGGGGCGTGCTGCACGACGACGGCCGCCGGATCGTTCGCTCGTCACAAGTGCGGCGCTGGATCGCATGCCGCATCGAGTTTCGCGGCCGGCGGCGCACGATCATGGCGCCCAAGCGCTACACCGAGTTGTTCTTTCTCGACGAAGCCACCGCGTTGAGTGCGGGCCATCGACCCTGCCGCGAGTGCCGCTACGCGGACTATCAGCGCTTTCGCTCGTTGTGGGAAGGCTGCTTCGGCGGCCCCGCGGGTGCCGATGCAATAGATCTGCAGCTCCATGGCGAGCGGCTTACCGGCAAGACGAAGCGCACCTTTCGCAGCGACGCCGGCGCACTGCCGGACGGAACGTATCTTGCGCTCGATGGGGACGCGTGGCTAGTATTGGGCGGCGAACTGCTGGCGTGGTCCGGCGCCGGCTACACGAAGCGGCGGCCGCGACCGGCGCGAATGGAAGTCGAAGTCCTGACGCCTCGCTCGATCGTCGCCGTTCTTTCCGCGGGCTATCGTCCAGGCGTCCACCCGAGCGCGGACCGCTCGTAGAGGCCCGCCAGAGCGCGCAAGGGAACGACCGGAAACTTACCAACTCTTACTGTAAGAAAGAAGGCTATGGCAAAAATTGTCGTCGTCGCGAAGTGCAAAGATCGAGGCAAGTGGGAAGCCGGCTTTAAAACCCACGGCGAGATGTTCAGAAATACCTATGGGATCACGAAGCCGGTGAGCTACGGAATGACCGAAGACAATGACGTCGTCGCCTGTTTTGAGCCAAACGATTTAGCAACCGCTATGAAGTCGCTCGACTCGCCGGAGACCAGGGCCGCGATGGAATCCGACGGCCTCGTCATGGACTCGGTTTCCGTCTTCATTCTCGACAAGGAGCTCAACGTCTAAGTGGTCGTCGTGGAAGTGTTCTCAAAGTGAAAACGCTGATCGTTTTTGACCTCGACGGCACCCTGGCGGAGAGCAAGGCAGCGATCGATGATGAGATGCGAGGGCTCCTCGCGGGACTGCTCGGCGTACCGCACGTGCAGGTATCCGTCATCTCCGGCGGCGACTGGCCACAGTTCGAAACGCAGCTGCTCGCAAATCTTCCGCAAGGAGCGGATTTAACGAAGCTGTCGCTGCTCCCGACTTGCGGGACGCGATTCTATCGTTATTCGGGCGGCGGTTGGAACAAACTCTACTCGGAGGATCTCAACCCGGAGCAAAAAGCGCGAATCGTCGCCGCGCTCGACAAGGAGGTTGCGGCATCGGGATTCGCCGCAACAAAAACGTGGGGTCCGACGATCGAAGATCGCGAGAGTCAGATTACCTACTCCGCGTTGGGCCAGCAGGCGCCGCTCGACGCCAAGAAAACCTGGGATCCGGACTTCTCGAAACGATTGAAGATCAAAGCGGCGCTCGATCGCGACCTGCCCGACTTTTCGGTGCGACTGGGCGGGACGACGTCGATCGACATCACCTTGCCGGGCATCGATAAGGCCTACGGAATTCGGAAGCTGCGCGACATCCTTGGAATCCCGATCGAAGCGATGCTGTATGTCGGGGATGCGCTGTTCCCGGGCGGAAACGATGCTCCGGTACGTGAGACCGGAGCCGTTTGCATTCAGGTCCGGGATCCCAACGAATCCAAGCGTGTGATCGAGACCGTTATCGCGTGCGAGAGCTGAAAGGAGGGTCATGAGTACGACCCCTGGTCCGGGCACCGCTACGACCCCCACTGCCATGGCGACGACTCCGATCAAATGGTTCGACGGACCTCAGAAGCACGATTATCCCGCGGCGCAATCGTACTTGAGCCTAACTATGAAGCCCAGTGTGGTCGACAAGATCGTCGCCGCGCTAAAACAAGCCGAGATGACCGCCTTTAAGTCGAAGGACATTTTTAGAGCGTCTCGGCTGCCGCTGCTCGGCGTTGGCAACTACCACGTCGAAAAAGTCCGGGCGGAAATCCTTGCCGGCCAGCAAATTTCGCCGCTCCTGCTCTACCGCGAGAAAATCACCGCAAGGGTCGTTATTGCCGACGGCTATCACCGGCTCTGCGCGGTCTATACCTTCGATGAGGATGCCGACATCCCGTGCAAGATCGTTTGATCGCGGGCTCGCCCTAGCAAATGAGGGACGCGTACGCGGCCTACGAATTCTTACAGCCCGCGCACGAATGGCGGCGCGTCTTCTCCGAAGCCTGGGGCACGTTTCTCCTCGTCGTCGTTGCCGCCGGCGCCGGAGTCGTAGCCGCGCAGAGCGGTGGTGAAATCACGCAGAGCGCGAAGGTGGTCGCGCCGGGTTTGATGGTGATGGCCGTCATCTATTTCATGGGCTCGGTTGGCGGCGCGCACTTAAATCCGGCGGTCACGTTGGCGTTTGCCGTGAGGCGCAACTTTCCGTGGGGCCGGGTTCCCGGATATATCCTGGCGCAGTTCGCGGGCGGCATCGCGGCGGCGTGTTTCCTTCGCCTGATGTTCGGCAACATCGGCCTGCTCGGCGCCACGGTGCCTGGTCCCGGCATCAGCGATCTCAAAGCGTTGATCTTGGAAGTGCTGTTAACCGCGGGCTTGGTCAACGTGATTCTTGGAACCGCGTCGGGCGCGCGAAATATCGGCACCAACGGAGCGATCGCCGTCGGCGGTTACATTGCGCTCGCCGGTCTCTGGGCCGCGCCGATCACGGGAGCCTCGATGAATCCCGTGCGATCGTTCGCGCCCGACTTGCTCCGCGGCGACCTTCACACCGACTGGATTTATATCGTGGGCCCGATCGCCGGCGCCATGATCGCCGTGGGCTTCGAATGGATTCTCAAAGGCGGCCCAACTGAGGCCGGGAGCTTGGCGGCACAGGGCGACACGCCCACCAGACCAATAAAATCAGGATGAACTGAAGCGGAAGCCGGATGTAAAACGCCGCCGCGCTGCCGATATCGCCGTACAGCTCGGGATGTTGGGCCATCTGAACGTTAGCCGGAAAGACGGCGATCAAGAGGACGATGAGCCCGATGCCCGCGAGGTTTCGAAGCTTGGGAATCAATACGCCGACACCGCCTAAGCACTCGCAGATGCCGCTGACGGCAACGAGTAGCCTGTGATCGGGCAAATAGTCCGGCACGATCCTGAGATAAAACCCCGGATGGACGAAGTGATTGGCGCCGGCCGCGATAAAGAATAACCCGAGCAGAGCCTGCGCGACCGGCCTCGCCTTCATCGGCGCAACGCTCGCCGCATGTCTTGCGCGCACTGTGCTTCGAGCTGATCCGGCGACTCCGAAAGCTTTGCGATCACTCGCATCCGGTCGGCGGGCGTGCGGTTCTGACTGAGTTTTGCTTTGGCGTAGATGCGTTGCGCGCACATCTCGAAAGCGACGATCCCGCGCAGCTGATTTTCACGAAAACCCGGTTCCAGGCGTTGAGGATCCCACGCGTCGGCTCGCCCCTGCTCGAACTTCGCGGTAAGGCGCACGACCACGTCCCAAGCGTCCGCCTCTCGTAACGTTCCGCAGAGATGCGCGGCCGAATAGTTCCACGTCGGCACCGTTACGTACGGTTTTTCGTACCAACTCGCGGAGACGTAGGCGTGCGCGCCCGTAAAGACTAGCGTCGCCGGGCATTGGTTCGCAATCGCCGGCGCGTGCGCATTCGCGCGGGCAACGTGTCCCAGCACCCAGAGTTCGTCGTTGCGGACTTCCGCGATCATCGGAAGATGCGTTATCGCGTCGGCGGTTACCAACAGTCCAAATGGGAAGCGATCGATAAGATCCAGGACCCACGCGCGATCGGCGACCTCAAAATCCGGCGGTGTGTACATGCTGCATTCGTTCGGGCACGGTACGCCCAAACGATGCTTTTAGGCTCGCTAGGTCACGTACGATTGCGAGCTGCGCGAGCTGCGCGCGATCTCGCGAAGGCGCTGCTGCATGGCCTTCGTAGGCACTTTGACTCGGTCGGCAAGCCGGAGGAACGCGAGAACGCGAACGTGCCACCAGGTGAGGTCGAGCTCGAACCAGCGCAGCCCGTGGCGCGCCGAGAACGGGAAGGCGTGATGGTTGTTGTGCCAGCCCTCGCCCCAACTAATGAGCGCCACCCACCAGCAGTTGGTGGATTGGTCGGGCGTCTGATAGGTCCGGTACCCGAGCATATGGGCCGCGCTGTTGACCAGCCAAGTCGTGTGATAGCTAACCGCGAGCCGCACGAAGATTCCCCAAATCACCCACGACCATCCGCCGAGCGCGAAGAGCCCGAGCCCGAGCGCGAGCTGAAGCGGGATGTTGAGGTACTGCAACAGGCGATAGAAACGCTCGGAGTAGAGGTCCGGGGCGAAATGCCGCATTTCCTCAACCGATGGCAACGCGATGTTATGCCGGTAAATCCAGTCCATGTGCGCCCACTTGAACCCATCGGCAATGCTGTGCGGGTCGCCTTCATGGTCGGCATGGGCGTGGTGTTTACGATGCACCGATACCCAGCGAATCGGATCGGCTTGCAGCGCGAGCGTTCCGAAGATCGCGAAGAGGTATTCGATGGGCTTGAGGAGCCGAAGGCTGCGATGCGTCAGAATGCGGTGAAAGCAGAGGGAAATCCCCAGCGCTACGGTCGCATACGATACGACCGCGGCGGCTGCCAGCGCCGACCAACTAAAGAAACCGGGCCAGAAGGCTGCAAGCGCTCCAATGTGAATCCCGATGAGTCCAAAACCTTTGATGCGGCTATACGTGCGATCCACTTTGGTTGAGCGCTCCTACTACTACAGACAATCGTTTGAAACGGAAGGCAACGCCGGCCGATGAACGGGACGGACCGTCGGAAGCTCCCAAAGACCCATGACGCACGACGAGAGCGAACTCCTCTAAAGGTACCGCAAAGCGGGGGCGACCGAGCCTTCACGCCAGGCCGAGCAGGCGTGCAGTGCCTCCGGATGAGCAAGATTCGGATGGACGCCCTCGGCGGCGGCGCAGTAGGCTAGGCACATGACCGAAGACTTCGAGCCGATTCGCACCGTCTGCCGCTACGTCGAGCAGCACAGCGACCAGGCACTCAAACTCGACGCCCTCGCGGCAATGGCCGGCCTCAGCAAGTACCACTTCGCGCGCCGCTTCAAAGCCGCCGTGGGCGTAACCCCAAAAGAGTACGCGGCGGCGGCGCGGCTGCGCCGGCTCAAAGACGGGCTCAAAGACGATCGCTCCATCGACGCCGCTGCCTATGAGGCGGGTTATGGCTCGCCCAGCCGCGTCTACGAGAACGCCGCGCGAAATTTGGGAATGACGCCGGCGCAATACCGGGCTGCGGGCCAGGGAGTCGCGATCTCGTATGCGATGCTGGAGACGCCGTTGGGGGCGATGCTAATCGGCGCGACCGATCGCGGCATCTGCTTCGCGCAGTTTGGCGATTCCGAAGAAGAGCTGCGCGAGAAGCTGCAGGCGGAATATGCCAACGCCGAGATCGCGCCGATCCGGGCGCCATACCATCCCGATTTTACAACCTGGACCGACGCAATTGCGCGCCATCTCTTGGGCGAACGGCCGAATCTCAACCTTCCTCTCGACATCCGCGCGACGGCCTTTCAGATGCGCGTTTGGAAGTATCTGCAATCGATCCCCAGCGGCGACGTGCAGTCGTACCGCGAGGTTGCCGCAGGTATCGGCCGGCCGGGGGCTGCCCGAGCCGTGGCGACGGCCGTCGCCCGCAACCCGGTCGCACTCATCATCCCGTGCCACCGCGTCATTCGCGATTCGGGCGCGCTGGGAGGTTACCGTTGGGGCCTCGAGCGCAAGAGAACCCTGTTGGACATCGAACGCGCAGCCCGATGAAGCCGTTCTTTATCGCCGTATGCGCGCTCGCGCTCGCAGTAACGTGCCTATGGCGGGCGAGCGCCGCGGCGCCGACGTTCTGCGAGGGCTGCAACTACGCCGGAGCGGCGTTGGCGAACTCGGACTTTACCAACGGCGTCTTGATCGGTACGAACTTCGAGAAGGCGACGCTCGGCAACTCGTCGTTTCGCGGGGCACGGCTCATCGCGATAAACTTTGAGAAGGCCGATCTTCGGGGTACTCACTTTGATTCCGCGGATTGCGTTGCGTGCAACTTCGGTGGCGCGCTCTTGGATGGCTCGACCTTTTCCAACGTGCGAATGGTGGCGGCAAACTTCAAAGGTTTCAGTTCGTCCGTCGCGGATGCGCAGTTGCGGCAGCTGCTGAGCGGCTGCATCTCGTGCAACTTCAGCGGGGGCCGTCTGAACGCGCGCGACCTCTCGGGGGTGACGCTGATCTCCGTCGATCTCTCGGAGGCCGATCTGCGTGGGACGAGCTTCGCCGGTGCCGTCCTCTGCTGGTATCAAGTCACCGATTCGAAGCGCGTAGCCGCATGCGATCCGATGCACGACGCCATCACCACCGGCGCAAACTTTTCCAACCCGCAGCTCTGCGACAACCCGCTCGGCCGGGTCGGGTGTGTGGCCGCACCGGCCGACTTGCTGAAGCGGTCGCTCGGACCGAAGCCCAGCGCATCGCCGGAGTCTCCCTAGCGAGCCGATCGTCTACGCAATGGACGCAGATGTCGTCGTTATCGGGGGCGGCGCGGCGGGGCTGGCGGCGGCGCGAAGCCTTGGGCGGCGAAAGCTGCGGGTACTGCTGCTTGAAGCGCGCGACCGCATCGGGGGGCGCGTGCTGTCACACCCAATAGCGGGGATTGCAACGCCGGCCGAGCTCGGCGCGGAGTTCATTCACGGACCCGCCGAACGGACCAAGGCGTTGCTTCGCGAAGCCGGGAGCGCGGCGATCGACATGGGCGGCGATGCGTGGGTTGGCGAGAACGGCGAGCTGCGACGCGAGGAAGAAAGCTTTTCATCGTCGGCGCGCATATTCGAAGGCTCTCGCTCCCTCCCGGGCGATGAAAGCGTGGAGCAGTTTCTCCGGCGCTTCGAAAACGACGGCGCGCTGCGCGAGACCGCGCAGGCGGCGCGCGCCTTCGTCGAAGGATTTGAGGCCGCCGATCCTGCGATTGCCAGCGTCAAGGCGATTGCCGACGAGTTTGAATCGGGCACGGATTCCACCAGCGCGCGACCGCTAGGCGGATACGGGCCGATGTTCGAACAGCTTCGCAACGACTGCGAGCGCGCCGGTGTTGCGTTCGCCTTGTCAACCTGCGTGCGCCGCATTTCGTGGGGGCCCGACGGCGTCATCGCCGCGGCGACGGACTCGCCCGGCGAATCGCAAACGCTGCGAGCGCGGGCGGCAGTCGTCACGCTTCCCGTGGGCGTCTTGCGCCATGGCGGCGACGAAACCGAGGTCAGCTTTGTGCCCGAGCTGCCGGCGACCAAGCGCGCGGCGCTCGCGCATATCGAGATGGGACACGTCGTGAAGGTCGCGCTCGCCTTTCGTACGGCGTTTTGGGAGCGCCTCGCGGGCGGGCGCTACCTCGGCGCCGCCTTCTTTTTCGTCGACGGTCAGCCGATCCCGACGTTTTGGACGCAGTTGCCGATTCGAAGCCGGTTGATCGTGGGGTGGGTCGGCGGTCCGGGCGCGGTTGCCCTGAGTGGCGTTTGTGCGGCGGATCTCATCGAGAGGGCCCTGCATGGCTTCGGGAAGTTGCTGGGCGAGAACGAGCTTGCGCGCCGCGAGTTCGAGGGTGGCCTCACGCACGACTGGAGCGACGACCCGTTTGCGCGCGGCGCGTACAGTTATGTCGCCGTCGGCGGCGGGAATGCCCGCGCCGTGCTCGCCACTCCCCTCGACGACACGTTGTTCTTTGCCGGTGAGGCGACGTCGAGCGATGGACAGGGCGGCACCGTCAACGGCGCGATTGAAACTGGCGAACGCGCCGCCGCGCAAGCAGCGGCGGCGCTGGGGGCAAAAGAAATTGGTTGAAACCGTTCCGGCCGCGCTTGCCGCATGGTCGAACTTCTACGTGATTGCCGGCTCGTCGGCTGCCGCGCTTACGGGATTGATTTTCGTGGTAATCACGTTGGTGCGCGGAGAGGAGTACGCCTCGCCGGCCCGCCACGACGGTATTTCGACGTTTAGCACGCCGACGGTCATGCATTTCTGCACGGCGTTGCTGGTTTCGGCCATCCTCTGTGTCCCCTGGCCTTCGCTGGTCTACGTTAGCGTGATCGTCGCGATCGTCGGTTGCTACGGGGTTGTCTACATTCTGCGCGTCGCTTTTCGAACGAGGGGCCTCAAGGAATACACTGCGGATCTGGAGGATTGGATCTGGTACTCGATCCTGCCGTTCATCGCCTACGCCACGCTCGCTGCGGGTGCGATCGCATTACACGCTGCTTCGAGAGACGCGCTTTTCGCAGTTGCCGGCGGCGTGCTGCTGCTGATTTTCATCGGCATTCGCAACGCTTGGGACGTGGTCACGTTTCTCGCCGCCGGCGGCGGCAAGGAACCCTCCAATACTCCGCCGGAGGATACCGAATGAAAACGATGCGTCATGACACGCCCACCGAATTGACGATTCACGCGCGCGCGTTGCGCGAACTCTTTTCCGACCGCGAGTTTGACCCATTTGTCGATGACGACAACGCGCTTGGGAGCATCGCGCAGATCGCCCGATTTCCCAACCTCACCTCCAGTCTCGCGAAGATGCGGCTACGCGTTGTGTTGCCCCCGGAGGAGGTGTCGCCGCAGACACAAACCGGCGTGGAACGGGCGATTGCCCGATACTGCTCGCACAAGATCGCCGAAGCGACCCTTCAAATGACGGAGTGGCGCCACGGAGCCGTGAGCACGTTTTTATGGGGCCTGGCGTTCTTTGCCCTTAGCCTGCTGCTAACTGCTGGACTGCAGCACACGGACTTCCTGCCCGACGCGATCCGCACGCTGGCCGTCGAAACGCTCGTGATCGCCGGCTGGGTCATCATGTGGCAACCCATGGACACGCTCATCCTCGGATGGCTGCCGATCCGGCAGCAGCAGCGGACGTTTCGCGCGATCGGCTCGATGCGCGCAACGGTCGAAGCGGCCGAGTGAACTCCCAGAGCACTTTCGTGTAAAGACTGACGAACCCGCAGCGGATAAAGTTTTGTTCGGAGGCGCTCCCCGGGCCGGCTGTCGCGCGGACGAGGCTGGCGCCGGCGTCGCGTGCGCGCGCAACGCGGTCGCGAATCAAAGCCGTATGCCAGCCCTGCCGCCGAAACGCCGTGAGCGTCGAACCGGCAAAGAGCGCAGCGTTGTCGCCGATTACCGACATCGCCCCGGTCGCGATAATGCTGTCGCCGTCCCGCACTTCGAGCGCGATCGTTCCTTCGGCCGTTGCGAGAATCAGCGCGATGACGTCGTCACCCGGTTGGAGCTCCTCGCGTCCCAGAAAGCCCGCCGCCGAAGCTCTCGCCCAAGCCCCAATATCTTTTGCCACGCCGATTCGGTCGTCGCGCCGAGCGTGACCTACCAGATCGCCGGGTGCTAGAAGGCTTTGCTCGCGGTCCCCGGCGGCGTAGCCCGCCGCCGTGAGCTCGCGTTGCAGTGACGGATGCGCCGCCGGCGTGACGAAAACCATCGGTGTCGCGCCGCGTGACTCGTAGAACTCTGTAATCTGCTTGATGTCGGAGGCGGTGATCGGCCCGCGAGTGCCTACCCCTAACGCTTGCGAAAAGGGCGAACCTGCGCCGGTGAATGCAGCGAGTCCGCCCGCTACTTCAATGCTCGTTGCCCCCGCCTTCGGATCGAGGCGCCCGGCCGCTTCGACCGAGCGCCGGGCGCCCGCGATCTCATCGCGCAGAATCGCTTCTTCGATCAGAGCTTTGCCAAAACGTCGCGCATTGTGATGGGCATGGCTTGATCCTCCGTCCGTTGAAATCTAGCACTTCTGGATCGTCGAACGCAACAGCGCAACTTTGCCACGACTACGTTCCTGTTTACGGACATCGAGGGCAGCACCCGAGCATGGGAAATGCATCCCGACGCGATGCCGGTCGCCCTGCAGGAGCACAACGACATCCTCTCCGAGGAGATAGGCCGGCACGGCGGCTCGGTCTTCAAGACCGTCGGGGACGCCTTTTGCGCGGCGTTCGACGACCCGTCGAAGGCCCTGACCGCCTCCGTCGCCGCGCAGCGGCGCCTGACGGCTCACGCTTGGCCGAGCGACGTCGGCGAGATTCGCGTTCGCATGGCGCTGCACACCGGAATGGCCGACCACCACGACGGCGATTACTTCGGTGCCAGCCTCAACCGGGTCGCGCGCCTCACGTCGATCGCGCACGGCGGGCAGATTCTTATCTCGTCGGCGATGGCGGAGGTACTCGAAAACATGCCCCAGCCAGGCATCGCGTTGCGCGACCTTGGCTTGCATCGTCTGAAGGATCTCCGGCGCGCCGAGACGACCTATCAGGTCGTCGCCGAGGGTCTGCGGGCGGTTTTCCCCGAGCTGGCCTCGCTGGACGCCCATCCCAACAATCTGCCGTCACAGATCTCGAGCTTCGTTGGGCGAAGTTGCGAGCTCGCGCGCCTGCGGAGCGCGCTCGAGGAGGCGCGCGTCGTAACGATTGCCGGAGCGGGCGGGATCGGAAAGACGCGCATCGCGCTGCAGTTCGCAGCCGACGTCGTCGCCGATTTCAGCGGCGGTGTCTTTTTCGTTCCGCTCGCGCCGGTCAGCGGCGACCTCGTCGGCAACGCGCTCGCGGCGGCGTTGGAGACCACGGAGCTGCCGAACGAACCGCTCGAAGTCACCCTGCTGCGATATATCGCTGCCAAGCACATGCTTTTGGTGTTCGACAACTCCGAGCACGTGCTGCGCGAGACCGCCGCGCTAGTCAAACGCATCGTCTCGGAGTGCCCGAACGTCCGATGCGTCGTCACCGGCCGGGAGCCGCTCCACCTGACCGGCGAACACGTCGAGCGTGTCGCGCCGCTCTCGACACCGCGCGACGCGCAGACTGTTGCAGAGCTCGAAGCGCTCGACGGGTCGCGCCTCTTTTTGGAACGCATGCGGTCGGCGGGCGCCCACGTCGCGCTCTCCGCGCGCGACTGCGCGCTCGTCGCCGATATCTGCCGTCGGCTGGAGGGCATTCCGCTCGCGATCGAACTGGCGGCATCGCGTTTGGCGACGATGCCGGTGCGGCGCCTGGCGGAAAAACTCAGCGCAATGGGCCTCACCAGCAAGGACGCCACGGTTGAGGATCGCCATCGAACGCTTCGCGCAACGATCGAGTGGAGCTACACTACGCTCGACGAGGCGGAGAAGCGCGCCTTCCTGGCGCTCTCGATTTTTCGCGGCGGCTGCACGCTCGATGCGCTGGAGGACGTGGCTCGAGACGACATCGACGACGAGATCGCTTCACTGGTCGACAAGTCGCTCGCGCAGTTGGATATCGTGGAGGAGTGCGAGCCCCGGTATCGTCTGCTCGAGCCGATGTCGGAGTTCGCGGCGCTCCAGCTCGGCGAGGAGGCGCGCGCGGTGCTCCCGCGCCGGCACTTTGAGTATTACGCCGGGCTGGCCAGTACGTCGAACGAAGCGTCCGGCTCGCAGCGGCGCGCGCTCTTCGCGCGCGCCGACGACGAGATCGACAACGTTCGCGCGGCGCTAACATGGTCGCTGGAACGCGACGTCGCTCGCGGTGCGCGGATGGTTCTCGACCTAACGCCTTACTGGCGGGCTCGCGGTTCGTTCTCCGAGGGGCGGCGCTGGCTGGGCTCGCTACTCGCGCTGCTCGAGGAACTCGAACCGATGCAGCGAGGAGTTGCGCTCCGGGATGCGGCCTCCTACGCTGCGATGCAGGACGATTACGTGCAAGCCGTCCAGCTCACGCAACGCGCGCTCGAGGTCTTTCGCGACCTGGGCGACGCGGCGCGCATCGGTGCGGCGCTGCACGTCCTCGCTGAGGTCGCGCATCGGCAAGATCATCTGGAAGAGGCCGAAGGCCTCTATCGTGAGGCGTTCGAGCAGTTAAATGCCGCCGATCATCTCGTAGGTAAGACGATTTGCTTGATGAACCAGGGAGTGCTCGCGCGAGAGATGGGCGACGTCGCTGCCTCCGAAGCGTTCCTGCGCGACGCCGGCGCCGGCGCCGAACGCCTCGACGACCGCGGCATCTGGGCGCAGATACAGATCGAACGCGCCTGGACGACGTTGGTGGTGGGCGATGGGCGGCGCGCCGAGGAGCTATTTCGAGAGGCCTTCGAGGCAAAAACGCAGGAACACGACGCTCACGGCATCTGTCAAGCGCGCCTTGGCCTTGCGACCGCGCTCTTCACGTGCTCGCAGCCCGAGCTCGCGCTTCGCGAGTTCGCGACGGCGCTTAGGGAAGCCACGGCTCTCGGCGCTCGGATATTCGTCATCGACGCAATCTACGGCATTGGCGCCGTCTACGCGGTCACCGGCGATCTGCATGCGGCCGCAAAATGCTGCGGGCTCGCGGAGCGTCTGGTGGAGGAGACGCGCTGCGCCGCTCGCACCGGAATAGTTGTTACCGCCGCCGTCGAACGAATCAACGCGGGTCTGGGCGACGAAGAGCGCGCGCTCGCGATGGCCGCCGGGGCTTCCACGCGAGCCGAGGACGTGACTTTCACCGCGTCTCTTTACACTAGTGCGTAGTCCCCATACCACCGGGCTTGCTTAGCCCATTAAATGTGACGGTTCCGGCAGCATATACCGGCGTGGGGTCCCAGCATGGCGTGGGGACGCCATTATCGCTTCCGGTGGCCGCAAGGGCGGTCGCCGTGGCCGTACCCGAAAAGTGGATGCAAGCCGGTTCTCCGCAGGGAGGAACCGTCGGCGCGGACCCCGTGCTGAGTAAAATGTTAATTGAAACGGCTTGCGCACACTCCCCATTCACCGGGTTAGTGCACGGCCAATTCATGGCTGACGGATTCGTAACTTGCGAGGATTCGGTTACGTTGAATCCCACCGGGACGCTTTGGAAGATGCCTTCCTTGCCGGCGCGATGACCAATCAGATAACCGCCGGCAACGCCGATGAAGAGAAGCAGTAACGACGTGAACCACCGGGCCATACGTTGCCTCCAATCAAGAAAAGCGAGGGCTAGCTAACTTCGGTCGTCTTGCCGCTCGTCCTGCTACAATGACGCCATGGAACAGCGCAAACTTGGCACGCAGGGCCTGACCGTCTCCGCAATCGGACTGGGCTGCATGGGGATGACCTGGGCCTATGGCAACGCGCCCGACGAGGGCCAAGCGGTCGCGACGATACATCGCGCGCTCGAACTCGGCATCAACTTCCTCGACACGGCGGAGGTCTACGGCCCGTATACCAACGAGCAACTAGTAGGCCGGGCATTGCGCGGTCGCCGAGAAGGCGTAATCGTGGCGACGAAGTTCGGCTTCAAGCTCAACAATGGCGTGCGCGGCGTCGACGGGTCGCCAGAGAATGTCAAGCGCGTCGCCAATCAATCGTTGATGCGTCTCGGGATCGACGTGATTGATCTCTACTACCAGCACCGGCGCGACCCCGGCGTACCGGTTGAAGAGACGGTCGGCGCCATGAAGGAACTCGTCGAGGCCGGCAAGGTTCGGTATCTCGGTCTCTCGGAAGTCGGACCGGAGACGCTGCGGCGCGCGAATGCGGTGCATCCGATCAGCGCGCTCCAAAGCGAATACTCGCTCTGGGAGCGCGGCGTCGAAGACGAGGTGCTGCCGGCGGCCCGCGAGCTGGGCATCGGCCTGGTTCCGTATAGTCCGCTCGGGCGCGGCTTCCTTACCGGCTCCGTAGATGTAACAACCCTCGTGCAAAACGACTTCCGCAAGACAAATCCGCGCTTTTCGGAGGAGAACGCGCGAGCCAATGAAGCGCTTGTGGCGGTGGTGCGCGAGGTTGCGGAGCAGCGCGGCGCGACGCCCGCGCAGGTGGCGCTCGCATGGGTGCTTTCGCGCGGCGACGACGTGGTTCCGATTCCGGGTACGAAGCGCGTGCGCTACGTCGAGGAGAACGTCGGCGCGCTCGACCTTCGGCTTACCCCCGAGCAGCTCGCCCAACTCGATGGCCTCGCATCGCAGACCGCCGGCGAGCGTTACACGCCCGAGATGATGAAGCTCGTCGAGCGGTAAAGAACGACGCAACCGGCGCCGGCATAAGGGTTTCGTAAGATACGATGGATGTAGATTACCGGATCGTCGACGTCTTTACTCAAACGCCGCTCGAGGGCAATGCGCTGGCGGTATTTCACGACGCGACCGGCCTCGACGACGCCACGATGCAGAAGATCGCGCGTGAGACGAATCTCTCGGAGACGACGTTCGTTTTTCCGGCGGAGCGCTCCGGATCGGCAGCCCGGGTTCGCATCTTCACGCCGGCCAAAGAGATGATGTTCGCCGGCCATCCGACCGTTGGCACCGCCTGGGTCTTGCGCGACGTCGGAAAGATCGCAAAATACCGGCGCAGCTTCGTGCTCGACGAAAACATCGGGCCCATCGACGTTCGCGTCGACGACGAAGATTTGATTTGGCTGCGCACGCCGCCGATTCGCACCTCGCGCGAGTACGATCCGGCGCTTTGCGCGGCAGCGATCGGTCTCGAGCCCGGCGACCTGCTCGGAAACGTTCCTTGCCAGAACGTTTCTGCGGGGAATCCCGCGGTCTTCATTCCGCTGCGCGACAAGGCTGCGGTCGACCGTGCCGACGTTGACACCGTCGCGCTGCGCCGGCTACTCGCCGACGAGCCGGAGCCCTCGTGCCTCTTCGTCTTTACGCCGGCCGAAGAAGGCGCCTATTCGCGGATGTTCGCCAACGACTTCGGCATCGTGGAAGACCCCGCAACCGGAAGCGCGACCGGGCCGTTGGCTGCGTTCATGATGGCACACGATTTGGTGGGGAGCGCCGGCGGAACCCGGTTCATCAGCGAGCAGGGTACGAAGATGGGGCGACGCAGCGTCCTGCACGTCCTCATCGACGGCGAGCGCGGCGAACGCGGCATCGAAATCGGCGGTCACGTTGCGCCGCTCGCGAGAGCGACGCTGACGCTCTAGAGTTGGGTAGGAACCCTACATGAAAGTTAAAGCGCGAGCCGCATTCGTAGCCGCTGCTTGCGTTGCCGGGTGGGCAACGTGGCTTGCGGCCGGCTCGCCCGCGAGTGCTAAAGGCGTCACGCTCATCCAGGAGAGAAACGGCACCGTAAAAACCTATAGCGATGTCAGCATTGCTTTGAATCGACAGACGCTCACGCTGCGCACTGCCGATGGAAAAGGAATCTTGACAATAGTAACCGGCGCATGCTCGTTCGACAACAACGTCCAACGTTGTCTTCCCTACTCGGCGGAGCTGACCCAAAACGGCAGGACCCACCCCATCGCGATCGATTACGGGTCGGTTTTTCTCAATATGACCAGTGAGGCCCACCATCTCCCGCTTTCGTCGGATATCTTGGCGCCACGCACCGTCCTCGTGCTTTTCAAGACCGCGCACGGAACGTACGTTACTTCAAAGGGCACCCTCGATGAGGTGAAGCCATGAAGCGCCTTCTGTGCTCGGTTCTTGCATGCGCAGTTATCTCGTTAGCGCCGGCCATAGGGCTCGCGCAACGCGCCACGTCCGGCCATTCATCGGCGCCGGCACCCGTATATCATCCGTCGGCTCCGGCATATCATCCCGCGCCGGCTCCGCCGGTTAGTCATCCTACAAACTCGGGTGGTTTCGGCTTTCCTCCCCATGACGTTAACGGCGGTCCCACGCAGGTGCATCCGTCGCCGGTTCGCGCGCCGTCCGGCTACCACGTTGCGCCCCAGCAATCCGTAGTCCGTTCCTATCCGCCGCACGTTCCATACCGAACCGGTCCGTATCAGAGTTGGCGCGGTCCAATCGTATCCAACCCGCGCCGCTGGCGAGGGTGGGGATGGAATCACCATGTGATATGGTATCCGGTGCCCTACTATTGGGGCGGCGGTTTTTGGGGACCCTGGGTAACGGGCGTGACCGGTGCGCCCCTCTTCGGTTCGATCGTCGACTATAACGACTACCAAATCTTCCCGTCCTATCAGGTCGGGCCGAGCAGCCCCGGGGCGCAACTGCTCGTCGACTACGGTTTGACGCAGACCGAGTGCGGGCCGCCGAATCTCGTCGTGGTCTGGGGACCCAATAACAGCGTTATTTGCGCGTACCCCAACGATCTCGTTGCTCCGGGCAACTACGAGCTCGATCCCGCGACGCTCACGCTGCAGTCGCTCAACGCGCCCGCGGGTCCCTAAGTCGCGTGAAGCGTACCGCACTGCCGCTGATCGTCGCTCTTGCCGTCGCCACCGGGTGTTCGTCGGCTTCGCACGCGCGCTCGTCGGCGAATCCGTCGCCCGCGACGGCCGTTGCCAACGGCCAATCGATCTTCCAAACCGGGCGCGATTCCGACGGATTGCAGATCGTCGCAAAGCCGCCTGCGCTTTATCCTAAGTGCGCGGCCTGCCACCGTGCCGACGGCTCGGGCGGCATGCACTTGCCGGGCGGCGCGGTCAGCGCGGACTTGCGCTACAAGGCACTGGTGACCGAACAGAAGCCGCCCTATAACCTCGCTCTGCTGGAACGCGCGATCGCGACCGGGATGGATAATACCGGGCAACCTCTCAATCGCGTGATGCCGCGCTGGAGACTCTCCAAGCGCGATCTGCACGACGTTGCTTCTTACGTCCTTACGAAACTCAGGTAAACGCCGATCAGGTAGCCTGAGCCGAAACGATTGCGCCGTCGGTCACCGTGTAGGTAACGGTTGCGTCGACCACGTGGCCGTTGGTGAATCCGCTCACGTGCTCTTTATCGACGACCGATTCGCCGTTGACGGTGCGTTCGACGATTTCCACGCGCAGCTGCGGGTTGCTCGTGAAGAGGCCCTCGTAGGCGGACGCAATCGCTTCGCGTGTCCGAACGTAGGTGCCGGGGCGCTGGACGACCGCATCGGCTGCGTATGTTTCGGCGAAAACCTGTGCGTCGTGATGGTTATAGGCGTTGACTTGGCGCTGCACGATCTGCTCGGGCGTCTCGTTCAAGATCGAGCCTGCATCGAAGACCTGTCCGCCTTTGACGACGAGCTTGACCTCGCCGAGCGCGGCGATGTCGTCGAGCGGATTTGATTTGAGAATGGTCAGATCGGCGAGCTTGCCGCGTTCGATCGTGCCGAGGTCGCTCGAGCGCGCCATCATTGCCGCACCGCCGCGCGTGGCGGTCAGCAGCACCTGCTTCGGCGAAAGTCCCGCCGCGACCATCTCGAGCGCCTCGTCGTAGAACGACGAAGCGTGCTGCGTGCCGATGTTTCCCGCATCGGTTCCGAACGCGATCCGGATCCCCGCCTCGTGTACGCGCTTGAGGTTGCGCATCGCCGCATACGGCGGCTCCGTCGGCCGCATGGCGCGAATTCGCTCCAGCACGTCGGGCGCCAACGCGCTCTCGACGTCGGGCATGTTGAAGAGCGTTCCGACCGCGTCGGGATTGGCGACGCGCAGATCGTTCGACGTGAGGTTCGGTACCCCGTGGAACGTGTAGCCGTAGTTGCCCACCACGATGAGCGTCGGGCAGTAGATGACGTTGCGCGAGCGCAGAAGGTCGAGGAACGCCTCGTCCACGTCGACGTCGAAGACGCTGTGCGCGAGGATATCCGTCCCCGATTCGACGGCGAGCCGCGCGGTTTCGAGCTGCGTTGCGTGAATGATGACGCGCGCACCGCGCGAATGCGCGTATTCGATCGCCGCGCTGGCTATCGGCTGGAAGGCGGCGGCGGGCTGCTCCGGCGTCACGATCCACCAGAACTTAACGAAATCGGTTTGCGCGTTGATTTCGCGGTCGATTAACGCGCGGGCCGCCGCGACCGTGTCGATCTTCACGATCGGAGGATCGTTGTACGGATCGAGAATTGTGCGCTCGACGCTCGAGATGAGCGGCCCCGCAACCATTACGCGCGGGCTGACGGGCGTCTGTTGCGCTTGCGTGCGGACGTCGTAGTTCCAAAATGGTCCGCCGGCGTCGACGACCGAAGTGATCCCGGCGCGCAGATAGCGCGCGAACGTATCCTGCAGATTGCCGCGGATCCACTGGAGCTCGTCGGTATACGGGCGCACGGAGCGCAGATCGATTGCGTCGGGGCGCGTATAGAGGCTGCCCGACTGAAAGAAGTGGACGTGGCTGTCGATCAGGCCGGGTATCGTAAAGAGGCCGGTCGCGTCGATCCGAAACGCGGATGCCGGGATCGCGACCTCGCGCGCCGGCCCGATCGCTTCGATGCGCTCGCCGCGTATCAGGATCGTGGCGTCGTGCAGCGGCGTTAGGTCGCCGCCGACGAGCGCGGTCGAGCCGAAGATCGCCGTCAGGTCGCGGCCGGTGTTGAGATCTTGCACCGAAGGCACGCCGCTGATCGACGGCATGACCGGCAAGGCGCCGACCGCCGCGATGCCTTTGAGGGCTTGCGCGCGCGTCATCGAATCGGTAAAGGGCGAATGGAAGAAACACATCGTTAGTCGAGCCTCATGTAGGTTACTTGCGCGACGGCGACCAGCACGCCGTCGTCGCGCCAAAAATTGGAAGTTACCGGAATTAGAGTGCGTCCCTGTCTGATCGCCTGCGCGAAGAGCTTGACGTCGCTGCGCGCGGGCGCGAGAAAGCGGATGTTCATGTCGGTGGTCGTGATGCGGCTCTGCGCGCCCCACACGGTCAGGCTGACGATGGCGGCGGCGGAATCCGCGGCGGTCATCAGCAGGCCGCCGTGAAATGAGTCGAAAATCCCGTCGAACTCTTTCTTGCGAGCGACCGTGCATTCGAAGCAGCCGGCGCCGAGGCGCGTCGCAGAAAAGCCCAGGCTCTTGAAGATCGGTATCGACTGCATGCGTTCGCGAATCGGCTTCTCCAGTTCCGGTGCCAGGGGCGGCAGTTCGCCGGAGTAGGGCGCCACGAGCAATCCGGGCGCGAGAGGGTTCACGAGGACGCCGCTTGCGGGAAAACCGCTACTAGAGCCTTTCCAAGCAGCGCGATATCCGCCTGCGCGCTCCGGGCGAGCAATCCGTCGATGAGATCCAAACGAGCCGCGCGGGCCTTCTCTAGCGCCGCGCTGCCTTTCGCCGTCGTCTCGACGATCACGACGCGCCCGTCGTGGGGGGAGCGCTTGAGGCGAACGTATCCGCCGCGCCGCAAGGCCGCCACAATTCGCGTCATCGTCGGCGGGGCGACCTGTTCGGCGTCGGCAAGCTCGCGAAGGTTGTGGGGGCCCCCGTAGACGAGCACCGAGAGCGCCGAGAGCTGCGCCGGCCCGATCGCGCCCTTCCGATCGGCCTGCCTCGCGTAACGCAAGACGTGGATCGCCGCGGAGTGCAGCCGCTCCGCCACCCGCCGCCGCTCGCTATTGCGGGCCATAGAACGAACAGAAGTGCCCGTCGGGGTCGCAGAAGTTCACGGCCCAATTTCCGGCATTGATCGGGCGCGGCTCGTTGATAAAGGCAATGCGGTCCTTGAGCGCGGCGTACGCTTGACCGACGCTGCCAACGCCGAAGACGCACTCCTGCGTCGGCCGGTCGCCGTCGAAGGGAGCGAGTTCGCCGCTAAGCGCCAGCGTCGTCCCACCCGTCTCGAACAGCGCGAAATGCTCGAACCGGGCGCCTATTCGAAGTCCGATCAGATCGGAGTAAAAGGCAATCGCGCGATCGAGGTCGCTCGAACCGAGCATCACAAATGCCAGCTTCACGTCAACCACGGGATTTGCCTCCATCGACATATAGTTAGCTTAGCTAACTATATGCGTCGTCCCGGCGCTTGTCAAGGCGCCCCCGGCGTCACCGAGGCTCCGTTACCCCGATCCTATGCCGAGCGTAGTCGAAGCGCCTGGGATAAACTGCGCGGGCATTTCGTCGTAGCGGCGGAGCTTGTAGATCGCGGTCGAGACTCCCCAGCTCACCAGAAAGACTCCGATGATGATGAATCCGAGCGTTCCGAAGTTGCCGCTCAGCGAGTTGACCGCGTCCCAGATTCCTCCGCTCAAGCGGAGCTGCATGGCGACGACGCTCGCGGCTTCGATCGCGCCCACGATGAGCGCGACGAGGACCGAAACGAGCGTGATCACCATGTTGTAGTAGAGCTTTCGCATCGGCTTAACGAAGGCCCAGCCGTACGCGCCGAGCATGAGGATGCCGTCGGTCGTGTCGACCAACGACATGCCGGCGGTAAAGAGCAACGGGAAGATGAGAATGTCGTAGACCGGGAGCCCTTTACCGGCTTCAACGGCCGCGATACCTAGAAGTCCAACTTCGGTCGCCGTGTCGAACCCAAGCCCGAAAAGCAGGCCGATCGGATACATCTTCCAACTGCTGTCGACCAGCTTGAGAAGCGGCCGGAAAAAGCGCCCGATGAGCCCGCGTCCGTCGAGCATCTCCTCGACGCCCTGCTGGTTATAGGCTTCTCCGCGGCGCGCCCCCCGAAAGGCGCGCACGATATCGATCAGCACGATCAAGTTGATCGCTGCCACGACAAGAAGAAACGTGGCCGATACGCTCGTGCCGACCAGCGCCCCGACCCGTTGCAGCCCCGGTAGCTGGCCTTTGACGATCGAGGCGGCTAGGGCGATTCCCACCGTGAGCGCGATCACGACCGTGGAGTGTCCGAGCGAGAAGAAGAAACCGACTCCGACCGGCCGCTTCCGATCCTGCATCAGCTTTCGGGTGACGTTGTCGATCGCCGAGATGTGATCGGCGTCGACGGCGTGTCGCAAGCCGAACGTATAAGCGAGCAACGCCGTTCCCAGCAGCAGCGGGCGCGACGAAAAGAGCCAAAACGCCAAGCCCCATGCCGCGACGTTGAGCCCGATCAAAAAAGCGTAGAGAAGGCAGGTCTTATTTCGTAGCGTGGTCATTGCGAAATCGAGCCCAGAATCCGGCGCGCATCGTCGGCGTAGAACGGGTGGAACGAGGCGTCTATGGCCAGTGCTGCCGAAAGGCGACGGCGCGCCTCGCCGGCGTAACCCGCGTGCCAGGCGATAACGCCGCAGTGGTACTGCAGCTCCGGATCGGCGGTATCATACCGCGCGGCGCGGACCGCATAGATGCGCGCTTCCTTCCAGCGGCCCATCGTGGCCAAGACCCACGCCATCGTGTCGTCCGCATAGATCTCGTCTCCACGTTTGGCAATGTCGGAGCGAGCTGCGGTTAAGGCGTCGTTCAAATGTTCGTGATGTTCGGCATAGTATATGGCCAGCAGCCGGTCGTTGATGCCCTGCACGTTGAACAGGCGCTGCTCCGCGGCAATTAGCGCATCGGTGCGGTGCGCGCCTTCTTCGTCGCCCAAGGCTCGCTGCGCGTCGGCCTCATATCCCAGCGCCTGTGGAAGCGGGTAGAGTTCGGCGCTGCGTGTGGCCGCCGCGAGCGCTCTCTGCCAGTCGTGGTGCGCCCGATACAGCTTTGCGGCAAAGAGCAACGCCATCGAGTTGTATGGATAGATACGCAGCGATTCGTCGTACTCCGCCGCTGCGGTCTGCGTGTCACCGGCCTCGAAGGCAAGCTGCGCGTCGCGGAGGTGGTACCACGAGCGCGCGTAGGCCGATATGCTGGTCATCCGGTCGACTCGTCGGGTCGCCCCGTCCAGGACGACCCGAGCGCCGGCGACGTTGCCGGTCAGCTCGTCGTACCGAGCGCGAATCGACATCCACGTCGGATCTACATCGGGGTCGGACGGGTGATTCAAAATTTGCTCGGCCTCTTGGTAACGTCCGATTTCCATGAGAATTGAGGCGCTCTGTGCGCGCGCACCGTCGTTCGACGGATCGGCCTCCAAGGCGGCGCGTTCGGCTGCGAGCGCCGCAGGAAAGCGATGAAAGACGATGTCGCTCGATGCAATGACGCCCAACGCTTGCGTGTTACCTTGAGGTTGCAGCGCCAGCGACCGCTCGGCCATAGCATGCGCGCGCGTAACGTCGTTGAGGTCGCCGGTTTCTCGGAATCGCTGGAGGTATTCACTCGCAAGCATCCGCCGAGTGATTTGATCGGTGGCATCGAGGCGCGCCTGAGCTTCATCGAAGGAGATTAACCGGTCGCGCTGCCGATAATCGGTCGAAATCGGAGCGGGTTGGATCCCGATGGCCTGCGCGCGATTCGAGGCAAACCAGGGCCACGCCGCCCCCAGGGCGGCCGCCGCCACGAAGGCGACGGCTGCCGTAGACGTCCTCACTCTTAGAGCGGCGCCTGGATGTAGGGGAACGTTTTGGTATTGGACTTATCGTAAGCGACGTTGTCGAGGGCGAGACAGGGGGCTTCTTTCTTGTCGTCGGGGATCAGCCCGAGCGCCGAGAGGGTGTTGCCGAAAATGGCGCCCAACGAGATGTCGATGATGTCGTCGTCGAGTGCGCGGCCACCCCATTTGCTGCCGGTCGCGCCGCCCGTCTCGTAACCGAGATAGGAAGCCGTCGTAACGTCTTGCGAAAGATCGGCCTTCATCACGTTGGGATAGAGGATGGCTTGCAGCGTTTCGGCATTTTGCTTGCTGCGGAAGTTCAGCGTGAACGATTTGATCTGCGCTTGCAGAACGGGATCGGCATAGGGTTCGGCGCGGTTGGTCTTGTTATGACTCTCGAACATTTCGAAGGCTTCTTTGACGGCGGGGCGGGAGAGCAGCTCGATCTGCTTATAGACCGTCGATCCCGCGGGCGAGAGGCCGGTTCTATCGGCCTGCGGGTTGAAGACGCCGGCATTCGACGTACAACCCCCGATGACGGCCCCGGCGAGGATCGTCGCAAGAAGCGCGAGTTTATAGCGTGTTGTCATGTGTGTTTACTCCTTACTCTGAGCCGGGCGTGGCAGTAGTGGCCCAGAGGCCGATGACGCCGGGCGATCCGCTCGCCGGCGCGAGCAGCTTCTTAGGCATTTCGATGACGATCGAGAGGACGTCGTAGGACGCCAAGTAGTCCTGCGGCTTTGCGATGACGCACTTGTTGGAACCGGCCGTACCATAACTTACGCCATTGAGGACGATCTTTTGACTCTTCGATGCGAAGCGGAAAGACGTCGCGGTGGCCGGGGGAACGTGCGGATGATTCATGTAGTTGCGATCGGGAACGATCTTGAAAAACTGCGCGAGGTCGAAGAAAAACGGGTCGCGTCGCGGGCCGACGAAGACCTTGATGCCGCCCTTAAGCGACGTGGCCTTTCCAAACGAGAACGTGCCGGTCTTACCGATGAGGGTGTTGGACGTTCCAACCTCGTTCGGCTTGCCCGGGCCGTACAGCGTGATGTTTTGACTGCTGCCGGACGAGTCCGCGGTGAACTGTACTACCGTGTTCTCGGTAAACGATCCGGAAGCGACGCCGGTATTGGCAATCTTGAACTGATAGAGCAGGTTGGGATCGAGCGCGAGGCCGCTGTACATGCCGGCCGGAATGAGCGGGCGCACGTCCATGACGAGCGCGACGCGCGAGGCGTCTTTCGGATCGGGGAAGGCGAAGACGTCGGTAATGTCGGCGAGCGGGTTGGCGACGACGGTCGGCGAGTCTTGATGGTCGGATCCCCGGGCAACTCTAACGGAGTAGAGCGAAACCGAGAAGGCGAGCACGAAAACCGCCGCCATCGTTACGATGGGTCGAAGCAGTTTCATACGGGCTCCTTTATGGCCAGTGGGTGGTGAGGTTGGGAATGCGTCGAGAGGAGCAACGGAATAAACGCGAAGGCGGCGACGCTGCAGAGCGTGAGGGTAACGACGGCGAGACGGGGTATCGCGACGCCTTGATCGGCGAGCCCTTGGGCGAGCATGATCGCGCCGATCGTCGAGATGACGCCGGAGGTAAGGAATGGAGCGACGCGCGTAAGGCGCGCAAAGGACGACCGGCGTTGCAGCCACGCGGCGCCGTGGACGACCGCAAGGCCTAGGCCGGTTAGAATCGTCGCCAGGCCGAGACTGAAGACGACGATGAGAAACAGACCGTAGCCGACTCGGTGCAGGTGCAACGCGGTGAGCAGCACGACGATCGCTGCCGGACAGGGTGCGATGCCGCCGCTCATTGCAGCGATCACCGCGCTCGGGAAATGGAGCGGCGCCGAACCGGGGATCGCGTGGGAATGAGCGTGCTCGTGATCGTGGTGATGGTCGTGCGCGTGCCGCGCGCGCTTCACGGCGGCCGACAGCGTGCGCGCCCCAATGACGGCAACCGCCGCACCGGAGAGCAGCGTGATCCACGTAAAGAGGCTCTCGGTGGCGAATCCGGCGGCAAAGAAGAGCAGCGCTCCGAGCAAAAGGACGGCGATGGTATGCGCGAAGGTCAGCGCGCCTGCCAAAACCACGGCTTGTTTGAACGTTGCCCGAGCTCCAACCAGCGTGAACGCGAGCAACGCTTTGCCGTGGCCTGGCTCGAGGCCGTGGAGCGCACCGAGTCCAAAGGCGGCCAGAATCGTCAGAAAGATCAAGAGCGGCGTCTGCGTGCCGCGCGAAAAGAGATCGGACAAGGCCGACGACCGCACGATCGAGCTCGCTCCCCACGAGGCCGCATCGTCGCCGCTAACGCGCACGTGCGCGACGCTTCCGTTGAAAAGATCGAACGTCGCGACGTCGTTGTGGCGGGGTGATCCGATCAGCGCGCTGGGATACGAGCGGAGTTCGCTGGTCGGCTCGGACAAGCCGGGCAACACGATGTCTTTCCAACCGATTCGGCGGTCCGCGTAGACGAGGTCGTGCACGGCTATCGTTGATTTCCGCGGGGCCGAGACGGTGAAGTCGCCGGTCCAATACAGGATGGGAAGGCCCCCTGCGCCCGGACGAATGTGCGACGTTGCGCGTTCGAAGCGCATCGGAAGCGTCGCGCCGTTGGCTTCGATGGAAAGCCCCGCAGCCACGCGCAACGCCTCTTCCTTCTCCCAGGCGCGCCGTCGCTGCGGCGTCCAGCTGCCGGCATTCATGATTTGGAACGTCGGAATCTCCGCGATGTCGAGAACGTAGTGGATGCGTAGCACGCCAGGCTGCGGACGGATTTCCGCAAGGTGGTTGATAGTGAAATTTCCGAGCGGATGCGCGGCGGCGGCGCCGGCGGCAGCGAGAAAAAGGACGGCGCCCCATGCCCCCAAAGCCGCTAACCGAGTCACCTTAAAAGCCATCGTCGCTCCCCTCGATGGCTTAGTGAACGCGCCCGACCGACGTTTGGATTGCCGCCGCCCAGATGAAAGGGCCAGCCCGGGAATTTTTGCCGACGCGTCAACGCCGGGGCGGCTCGTTGACGTGCCCTCGGCTAGCGTGGTAGTTTTAAACTGTCCATGAGCAAATCCAGCGCGTCTATAGCAGGACTCTCTTTGAATAGCGCGCGTGCCATTGCGGTCGCGCTGATGGCCCTTTCGGGTTGTTCGGGCTCGAGGGGCGCTTCGACGATTCCGCCGGACCTTTCGACGCAGGCCGAAGCGCAGCCGCAGGCCGTGAGCTCGTCGGAGTTCAAGCGGATCGCCACGTGGGGGGCCAAGGGAAAGATAGCCGTTGCCCAGTGTCCCCAAGGCTATAGGGTCGTCGCCGGCGGTTCGAGCAGCAGCGACGGCAGCTTCGTCGGCACCGGGTACGCAAACTCGAAGTTCGATAGTTGGTACGTGCACCCGGATTCGAACGCAAGCGCCGAGGCCTTTGCCTCATGTCTGCCCAGGGCGATTGCGCGAACGGACTTTAGGTGGCACTCCTCCGGATCGATCAGCGGTCTAGCCGGTGCTCAATGCCGGCGCGGATTCACGCTCGTCACCGGGTTTGGATTGGGCACCATCACCAACGCGTGGTTTAACGCGAGCACCAATACGTACTGGGTGAGCGGCGGGGCCGTAGCCTACGCTTCGTGCGCGAGAGTTTCCGCCGGCATCGTAATTAAGCACGCGTGGAATAAGAGTCAGAAGCCGAAGAGCGTCTACGCTGGGTGCGGCTCGGGATACAGCGCGATCGGTGGTTCCATGGGCGACAACCAATGGCCCGGGCCTCCCGTTCAAGAGCATCCGGGTGTTGCTTCCGGCCCGGGACAACACGGGTACGCCGGTTGGTGGACGTTCAGCAACGCTATGAACGAATTAACCTGGGCAGCCTGCGTTCCAACGTAGCTTGACGCGCTTATGTCTCGCGCAAATCGGCTTGATCTTCGCACTAACCGGCTGCAGTCAAGAAAACGCGAGGATTTTTCCCGCTAGTCCTGCGTCTCACGCCGGCACCTCGTTGGCATCGCCGCAATATTCGCAGGTCGATCACGTCGTCATCGTCATTCAAGAGAACCGCTCCGTCGACTACCTCTTCAACGGACTCCCCGGCGCCGACACCGTCAGGCAAGGTAAGACGTCAAACGGCAACGAGGTTGCGTTGCAGCCGGTCTCCCTAACCGCGCGCTACGGCCTCTCACACAGGCACTCCGCCTTCGAGGTCGAGTACGACGACGGCCGCCTCGACGGTTTCGATAAGGTACACAGTCATTGCCATGCTCGGCAGAAGATGTGTCCACCGAAGGGCCTGCGGGCCTACGGCTACGTGCCCCGCGCCGAAGTAAAGCCGTACTTTGCGATGGCGGAACAGTATGGATTTGCCGACCGGATGTTCCAGAGCAATCAGGGCCCCAGTTTCCCCGCCCATCAGTATCTTTTGAGCGGAACGTCGGAGATTGCGCCTCACTCGCCGCTTCTTGCGGCGGAGAACCCGCTGACGCCGGGTGGTCGCCTGACCGGCGGTTGCAACTCGCCGCGGGGCTCGCTCGTCGTTCTGATCAATCCTAAGGGGCAGGAGAACAAAACAACTTATCCTTGCTTCGAACATCTCTCACTGCCTGATTTACTCGAGAAGAAGTCGCTGAGCTGGCGTTATTACGGCTTTCATCAGCACGCCGGACTCTGGAACGCTCCCGACGCGATTAAGAGCGTCCGCGACAGCCCCGAGTTCAAGACCGACGACGTAACGCCGCCGAGCACAGTCCTTACCGACATCGCCCAGGGGCGTCTAGCCAACGTCTCGTGGGTGACGCCGACATTGGCCGCGTCGGACCACGCCGGAAACACCGACGGCTCCGGCCCATCGTGGGTCGCGTCCGTCGTGAATGCCGTGGGCAAGAGCCGGTACTGGAACGACACGGTGGTTTTCGTCGTATGGGACGACTGGGGCGGCTGGTACGACCACGTCCGGCCCCCGATGTATAGCTCGTACGAGCTGGGCTTCAGAGTTCCGCTGATCGTCATCTCGCGCTACGCGAAAAAAGGCTTCGTCTCCCATCGCGTACACGAGTTCGGCAGCATCTTGAAGTTCATCGAGGCGAACTTCGATTTGGGTTCGCTCGGAGCCACCGACGCGCGCTCTGACGACCTCTCCGATTTCTTCAACTACGATCAGCCGCCGCGTAAGTTCGTGCGGATCAAAGCGCCGTTGCGCGCGGAATATTTCATGAATCAGCCGGAGTCGGACGACCCCGACCCTGACGACAACATGTGAAGAAGCCTTCATGTAGCTCATGTCGTTGTCGGCTCGGGGCTCATTTACCGTAGTAAACTTCGCCCCTCGCCTCCTAGACCTGAACTACATGAAAGCTTCTTCGAGTTTTTTCTCTACTTATTTTTTCTTTACTTAACGGTTACGTTGACGGACTTCGATGCGATACCGTCCGCAACGACCTGGATAGTGCTGGCCCCAGTACCGATGTTCTTCGGGACGTCGAACTGGGTGCTCACGACGAGCGAGCCGGTTTGAACGCCCATCGAGCTATGGTCGTGCGTCCGAGCGTAAACCACGTTGCCGCTCTTCGTATTCGTGATCCGGACTAACGGATAGTTTTCTGCGTTCTGATATTCATCGCCGAAAGACATCGCCTGCGACATTCCGTTGAACTGCGTTCCCGAAATCTTGTAGGTGGCGCCGCCCGTGATCGACTTCGGAGCGGTTTGGATCGTCGGAGCCCAAGCCGAGTTCGATTTGCCCGACGGCGTGTACAAGTCTACGTTGGAACCAAACATTGCAACTTGACCGGTTGGAAGCAGGATCGGAGCGCCGCCGTTCCTTCCGACTGCGGTCATGGTCGTGCCGTTGAAGTCGTACAACTCACCGCTAACGCCGAAGACTAAGACGTCTCCATCGGGCAAGAGCACCGAGAACGAGTCGCCGGCGTTGTCGCCGTTCGGAAATTCTGGGCCGGCCGCCCACGTGCCCGTCTTGATGGTGTAGATTGCGGTGTTACCGGTTCCCGAGCCGCTGGGGCCTTGGCCGGAGCCCGTCGCGAAGACCGTTCCGTCAGGTCGCAGCATCGCCGGGCCGATCTCGCCGGGCGGAAGGTAACAATCTTTCTTCTTCGGTCCGTACTGTAGGCACTGATGGTACGGGGATTGCGAGCGTAAGTCGGCGACGGTCGAACCCGCGCTCTTCCACTGGACGGTCGTCGGGTTGAAGATTTCGGAGTTCGTAGAATCCTTGACGTCCTCGGTCAAAATCGTGCCGTCGGGAAGCAGCGTCCAGCCTTCCTCGGAGTTGAAGTCGGCTTTTCCGTTATTTTTGTATTGGGTCCACTTACCGTTCGCGGGATTCCACGTCGCGGTGAGCTTCGTGAGCTTCTGCCCGATGGCGAACAGCCCGTTGGACAATACGCTCGACGGCGAGTCTCCGATGAAAGCCCAACCCTTTGGGTGTACGAACTTCGTCCAAGTATTCTTCACCGGATCGTAGATTGCGCCGAGGTTTGTGAGCTGAAGATCGTAGTTACCCGGCGAGTTGTACTCGCCGCCGAGGATCAACAGCCGCCCGTCGGCCAGGACGTCGGAGGCAAAGGCGCTGGGCGAGTAGCCAGTGGGCAATGTTGCTTCCTGAGTCCAGGTTCCGTCCGAATAGTCGCCGGTGGCGTCGGGGACGTACTTGTACCAGTTGCTTGCATTGCTGCTGCCTTGCGCCAAAATCGACCCGTCGGTCATTAACCACGCCATCTGCATATAATCTGGCGGTTGACTTTTTCCGCGCTTGAACGAGCCGGCTGCCGCATGTCGAGCTGCGGCGGCAGCGCCGCCCGGAAGAAGAGAGTGACTCCCGGAGCATCCTGCCGGGCCTGCGGCCGCCATGGCCGCTAATGCGAAAAGAACAAACCTGTTTCGAAAGAGAAGCACGCTAGGAACCTCCGGTGCGTCAAAGCTGCGGGTAAGGAGTCTGCTGTTCGAGCCTCGAGACGCTTTCCCCACCGCGCTACCGCCGGGATATTGGTGCTCGCCTTTTGCGCGGCGCTGGTGGTGCGTCCAACGGGCACAATACGTTTCGCTCGACCGTTTTCAAGGTCAGGCGAGCGGTGGCTCGCCCTACGCGGGCCTCGTCGAGCACAACGGCGAGCTCTACGGCACGACGTCGGCGTACGGCAAGGGGTGCTGCAAATCCCGAAGCCGGTGTGCTTTGGTACAAAGACGCTCTACGGCACCACCTCCGCCCGCGGAACGCAGAACGACGAACACCCTTAAAGCGGCCAATGCAAGGGTTTCTTAAAGCTTCGTAATCGCACTTTAAGAATCGCTTGCTAGCATGGTCGCATGGATGTCGCCGGTGAAGAGCAAGCCGAGCAATTGATTGCGCGCTGCCGCCTCACTGAGGCGGCGGCACGCCTTGCCGCTATGCGCTACGACGACAGCAGCGATCCCGCGGGCTCTCGCAAGCGGCTTTGCTCGGGAGTCTATGCGCTCCTTGGTGACGACAGGAATCTGGCGGGAACCGTCGCCCCCGAGTTGCTCGCGTCGCGCAGCGCGGCCGCTGTGGCCTCGTACTTCGAATCGCTGCCGGGCGAGCTGGCTTCGCACGAGTATCTCGCATCCGCGGTCGTACTCTCTTGGGCGACGGATGCTGCGGGGACCTACGACCTCTGCCGCAGCGCGCACGATCGCGCGATTGTTGAGAAGCGCTTTCACTTCGCGGTCGGCGCGCGGGAACGGCTGGCGCACCACGCCATTCTTTTCGGCGATCTCGAGATCGCGCGAGAGGCTCTCGACGACGCCCTTCGGTTGGCGCTGCTCCACCGGCTCTCCGAATGGTTTTCACGCAGCGCGGCGTCGGCTGCGCGTTTGGCCCTAGATGCCGGCGACTCCGAGCGTGCCGCGCAGTTGCTGGCGCGTGCGCGGATGCACGCGCGCAACCCCGAAGCAATTGCTCTGTTGGCGCCGGTCGGTGCAGCGCTGGCGGTCGACGCCGGCGATGACGAGGCCGTAGCGGAATGGACCTCTCCCGAAATCCTCGAGACGGCGCTGAGCTCCGACGATATGGAAAGCGCCGTCGCGGCAACCGTCGCACTGCTCTCGACGCGCGGGTTCGTGCCTGGTTCTTCGATAGCGACGGCGCTGCGAAGGGCATTGCTGCGGTCGAGCGGAGCAACCTATGCGGTCGAGCTTCTTTCGCTGGCGGCGCGGCACGGCGAAATAGAAGAAGCCCGGCTTGGCGCGGATACGCTTAACGCTCTGGTCGCTCCCAATCGCAAGTACTGCAAGGCCCACGCGCTCCTCGCCCGAGCGCACTTACTCTTTCGGGGCGGCGAACGGGCCGCTTGGATCGACCACGCCGGCGACGCGGCGCGCGCCTTTAACGCGATGGGAATGCGGCGCTGGATGAATGAAGCGATGCTGCTCCTGGTTCGGCAAGAAAACGAGGCTTTTCCACGGCGCCGGGGGCGTCCAATGGGGTCGGCCTTGACCGGACGCGAGCAGCAGGTTGCCCACCTGATCAGGCGCGGGGCTCGCAATCGCGAGGTGGCCGCGGCTTTGCAAATCAGCGAGCATACGGTCGAACGGCACGTCAGCTCGATCTTAGGCCGCCTCGGCCTGCGTTCGAGGTGGCAGATCGCGGATCCCAAGAACGCGTCCGAACATTAACCTTTTCTCAAGTTGCCTTAACTATCCCCGCGACTTCCAGGATGCACGGCCGGCGTGCCATCCCCTAGCATCGGGTTGTATGAAGTCGGCGCGAGTGCCGACTCCTCCGTTGCTATTGGGAGTACAGTTTGTTCGACGGCCTCCGCTGCGTAAAAAAGCGCGTCTTGTTCCTCGGCGTTTTTTGCTTTGCGGCCTCGAGTGCGGGCGCGGTGGCCGAGACTGCGGGGATCGTATCGGGTCGGGTTACCGATGACAAGACTCGCGTCGCGGTGGCGGGCGTGGCGGTGGTCGCGAAGTCTCCCAGCGCGACCTATCGCACGACGACCGACGCCAACGGTGCCTATCGCTTCTTGAGCGTCTTGCCCGATACGTATTCTCTCTCGTTTGCCAAGAGCGGATATGCCGCGTACTCGATCGCCGTTGTGGTGCTCAACGGCTCGCAACAGGCCGTCAACGTGCCGCTCTCCCGGACGCTCAAAGTGATCGCTTCGACGCACTCGCGCTCGGCCGGCAGCGCCTTTCAGCGCGGCATGACGATCGACACTTATACGGTAACCGGCGCGCAGATCGACATGGTGCAAGGCAAGAGCTTTAACACCGACGAGAACACGCTGCTGCGCAGTATTCCCAGCGTCACGATCGACAAGTCGGGGACGGTCTCGATTCGCGGTGGTTTTGCCTTCGAGGCCGCCTACGAGTTCGAGGGTATCGACTACACCGCGCCCACGGCCAACCTGCAGAACACCTTGCAGAACATCTCCAACTTCGGCTTGCTCAACGGCGTCGGCAGCGTGCAGCTGATTCCCGGCGGCGGCGACGCGACCCACGGGAACACCGGTACCGGCCTGGTGCAGTTCACCGCCAAGCACGGCACCTATCCGAGTTACTTCCACGTCGATGTTGAGTCGCTGCTCTTTCCGTACCTGCATCAGTTGGGGCTGGAATGGGGCTGGGCCGATCCATCGCAGCGGTTCTCCAACTATGCGGGATTCATCGGATTACGCAAAGCCTTTCAATACGGTGCGCCGGGGTCGGCGGCCAACACGCTGGGCACGCTGGGCACCAACGCCGCGACGCTGGGCAGTACGATCGATCCGAATCTGGTTTACTACGCGCCGTCCTTTCGGGCGTCCAACGATTTCGTCGACAACGCAATCTACCGCTTCGGCAAGAACAACTCGCAGCGTCTTCAGTTCTTCATTCAAGACCAAGCGATCACCCAGACCCTCGATTACGGCGGCTTTCAATTTCTGCCGTACATCTCGGGCGGCACGACGGCTGGTAAGTGCGCGCCCTATCCGGTGAGCGGCCCCGGCGGCCCGGTCAATACGTTACAGCAAAACTTTGCGTGCAACTCGTTGATTCCGCTCTTTCCGGGCCAGCCCAATACGTATTCGTTTGTCTCGCAGGCCGACGCGCTCAAGAGTCCGTTTCTGGCCTACAAGGTTGAATACGGCACGAGCCTGGGACCGTCGTCGCAGTTGACCGCACGGTATTTCCGCACGTTTAGCGGACAATCCGAAGACCTGCCGGCCCAAGGCATCTTCGCCGACCCCTACGGCGGCACGCGGACGGCCGGCCAGTTCGACATCGCGACGCAGATCGGTGAGAAGAATCTCCTGAAGTACGGCGCGATCTACGAGTTCGTCGTGCCCTACGGCAATCGCTACGACTTCACGTCGTATACCGCGTTCACCACGCCCTCCTACATCATCGCCTACCCGATCACGCATCCGAACCAGCCGCTGCCGCTGCCCTACACCTATACGGGGCTGCTGCCCAACAACAATCCGTCGGCGCAGCAAGGCTTGGAGGAAGATTTCTTCTCGCCATCGTTCTGCGCGCAGGTCGGGCTGCACGGGAACTGCGGCTACTTGAGTTCGTGGTTTCCCGGCGGCGTGCGCTTTCCGTTTGAGGAAGACGTCTCAACGGTCACCCAGCAGCAGTACGGCGCCTATCTCCAAGACAACATCGAGATGTCCAATAAGTGGCGGACCGAAGCCGGGCTGCGCTTAGACGGCTACAACTTCCAAATCCCAACCCAAGCCGGGGCGCCCGCGTCGATCCCGGCCGTCGAGCATCAGCGGCTCTACGAACCGCACTTCGATCTCTCCTACGCACCCGATCTGCGCGACACGATCCGCTTTGGTTTTGGGCACACGCTCTCGATGCCGATTCCCAGCCTGCTGGGCGCCGACGTCAGCCGCGCGCCCTACACGGCTTTCGAAGGCATTCCGTCCTACGACAACTCGACGGGAAAGCCGGCCGTCTATTGCGGGCCGCTGGCCAATCAGCTCTGCGGCAACTACGCCGACCAGCTCTATTGGCTCACCCGCGACTACCGCTACGGCAGCTCGACCTTGGAAGCGCCGCTGGTGGGCGCCACCTTCACCAATATCGACATTTCCTGGGCGCACGAGTTTCACGACGGCTCGGCAGTGAAGATCACGCCGTTTTACCGCCGCGGTTACAACGTGATCGAGCAGACCGCCAACATCGTGGGGTTCAACTACGAGACCGGTTCGCCGGTCTTCGGCGACGTCGCGTACTCCAACCAGGGCATTCAAAAAGCCACCGGCATCGAGGCGCTGTACAACAAAGACATTCCGCTAGGCATCTCGATGCAGATCGGCGCGACCTACATCAGCCAGTTCGGCAACGAACCACCCGGCACGTTCCTTCAGCCCGCAGCGCTGGCACTCGGCCTGGTCTATCGCTCGCCCGATCTCTCGCCGTTTCAGATCAACACGGCATTTAACTATCAGAACGCGCACGGCTGGCGCATCGATCCGGTGATCGGGTTCAACGTCGGCTATCCCTACGGCCAAGGCTACTATACGGCGGTGTATTGCGACGGCAAGCCGGTGATCGTGCCCGCGTCGAGCCTGTCGGTCATCTACTCGCAGACGCCGGGGTATATCGATCCGCTCGATCCGGGCTCGTGCACCAAGCCGAACATCGCAGCAACGCGCGGCATTCACGAGCCGGGGCTCGCGGGCGGCTTGCTGACGACGCCGCGCGTGGACGTCGATCTCACCACCGAGTACCGGCCGCCGGTCGGCAAAGGGGTGCTGGCGCAATCGGTCTTTGGTTTGCAGATCCTCAATCTCTTCGATCAGCTGTACAACGTGCCGGTGTATAACGGCTGCTACGGTTCGCCGATTTCGACCGGTTTGCAGAGCGGCAACGCGCCCTGCACGTATTCGTCGGCGCCGTATGCGCCGCCCGACGTCGCGGCGCACTCGTCGGCGCCCTACTTAACCTACCCGAACCTGCCGCCGATCTCGTTTCGGCTCTACTACCAGGTGACCATATGA
>CAWGMX010000016.1:0-79095 GCA_963823795.1 Vulcanimicrobiota bacterium
TAGGAGCAGAAGGCTCGCAGGTCCGACTCGTAAGCTCGAAGGTGTTCGCAGACCTAGCTTCGTTGGCGTAAGCCCTAGCCTTGTCGGCAAGAGCACCAAGGACGACTTCGGTATCTAGCTCTGTTGCGGGCAGCGGTACTAACAAGGGAACCTCCTGACTTCCGATAAGCTTCGATTATCGTAACTCAGCAAGATTGCAAGTTCAACCCCTTTCGGCGCATCATTTTTGACCACTAGGCGGACTCGCTGTGTCTTCGCCACCTGACTCGGCGAACGTACAACAATCCCAAGGAATGATGACCGGGGAAGGTTGCAGACCGACTTCCACTACCCGGTCGGATGCAGAAGTATATCAGCACATACGCAATACATTTGAGAATCTGACTACGGACGGGATGGTCCGTCCGCCGAATCGCCTTCGAGTTCGGCCGAATCGCGTTTGCGGAAAATATCGGGGACTATTTTTGACGAATCGAACTGAATGGCCGTCGAGACAAACTAGAATGACTATGCGGTAGAATGCGATTTATGAAAGTTTAGCCCGTCCACTCTAAGCATCCCTGCACGGTGCGGTACCATACGAACAAATGCGGGCCTGTAGCGAAATACCACCGAAGAACAAAGCGAAAGGGACCGGCGGTCATAACAATGCCACGATTGTAAGAAACTCAACTACAGAGGGCCGCTAGGCATTCTCACCGCGCGTCGCCTTTGCTCACCGTCGGAGTCAGCCTAAAAGGGCTGCTTGTGTGATGCAGCGGCGGCGTAGTAGACTGGGCGCAGGACGGGAGGCTTCGGCGTAATGAACCGGGGCCTTTTTTTTTGTTGTGGCGCTAGGATAGTCGGGGCTTACGGTAATCCCTTAGGGACGGGCAATCCCTCCACCCACGCCTTCATGTTCGGAACCGCTGCGCTTGTTTTTCGGGCGGACCTGACTGGATGTAAGACCGCAGCAGACCTGCACCCTTAATGGTCGTCTCAAGGTAGGAGGCGTCAACATAACTCATTCCCAACTTCACGCCGCGCTCGCCTAGGCGGTCTAATATCCAATCAGGCTTCGCGTGTCGTCCTCCATGTAATGCTCGAAAATGGGCGAACTCGATTAACGACCAAATCTGCGGCTTGAAGAGGCATCCCGCCCGTCTTGCCTCTAAACACGGGCTTGTTTGTAATGCCGAGGGCGTGAACAGAGCCGGGTGCAGAATACATCAACCCTTCAAAAGATGTCCGAAAGATGATGCCCCGCTTCGCTCATGTCTTCAAAGATAAATGCGAGGTCATCCTTAGGACCGAGGTCACGATGTGCCAATAGCAAACCTCTCAGAACCTGGGCAAAGAGGAACAAAAAGGGTCGCTTATCCTGCGGTCAGGATGCCCGGTAGCAATGCGCTGAAAATCCCGGTTGTTGATGATGGCGGCTGCGCCGTAGAAATGCCGGTGTCATTGATAACGTCTATCAGCTTGGCGAGCTTTGCGTCGCGGGCGTCGTCTGTCCAGCCTTTGAACTGCTTCTTGAGAACCATTGCGTCGGTGGTATGCAGATACTCTAACGCGGGCGGTTCGGCAAGGGCGGCCGCCCAGCGCAGTGAGGCTCTCCACGACTCAGCAGATGCAACGTACCCCGCCAGGACCGTAGTATGTCCTGGCCCAGTTTACCGCTGTCATCTACGTATGCTTCCAGCATCGGCAAGCCTGACTTTGCCAACGGCACAGGCCTAGTCCTGGGTGCCGACAGGATGGACTGACGGCCTCATTCAAGAGGCTCTGACATGAGGTTCGCCTTTGCCGTTCCCTGAGCAAATGCCCCACAACTTTTGACGCCCCGTGGGCCTCGGTCCGTTGTTATGGCGACACCTTACAAGAACGGCCCGCTCAGGACTTGCGCTGCCCTGCCGGTCACGAAACCGTTGTAACTCGGGGAACTGAGAGACGAGATACTGTTTCAAATGGCAGCGGATTCGTTGCTCGACGGTAACTATCGCGATGCAGTCAGCACCTTTGGTTCGAGCCTTGAGGAGTTTTGGGAGTTTAGCTTGCAGGTCATCGCTGCCAGTAAAGGCTTAGAGCCATTGCCGGTGCCGAGAGTGAGGGGTGGCCGCAAGATGCGTTTCGAGAAGGCTTGGCGGGAAGTGCTGAAGACAGAGCCGCCGGTGATACCCGCGCAAGACTACGAGATTCGCAATCAAGTCATGCACGAAGGCTATGTGCCGACTGAGGATGAGGCGCTGGACTTTGGAAACAAGATTCTGGTGCTGATTGCCCCGGCGATGCAGACGCTGCGATGGAATCTGCAACAGGGAGTGGCGGACGCATCAGCGGCGATAATCGGCAGAAGGGAGGTCGCGGATGGGGATTTAGGGGAGCCCACTGCGGGCATGTACGACGCGATGATACTTCACGACAACGAGTCGATGAACTATCGACGCCTCGCCGACTACATGCCGCATCTTCGAGGGCTGGACGAACTTTTCGAATCGCTTCGTCGCGGCTCTGCTTTGTGACCCGTAGCGACCGCGAAGCAAACAAGAGTATGCGAGAGCTACCGAGTGGACTCGAAAGTCCGCCGTTGCGCGGTCCGCGACTGAAGCTCGACCGCGCGGAGTCGCATATCGAGGACTTTTACGAAGTCCTTCGCGTTCTACTTGAAAATTACCGAGAAACGGTCACGGTCGAATCTGACCCAAACTCGGGCGAAATGCAATGCGTCATGGTCGAACCGCTTTTGCTGCCCGATGACCTCGCGCTTATCGCCGGGGACGCAGCGCATAATCTACGCTCGGCCTGGGACCATCTCGCCGTTCTCCTCATCGAACGCACCAACCAGACTGTCAGGACGCAGTTCCCTTTCGGCAAAAACGTCGATGCATTCGAGGCGCAACTAAACAGATATGGGTTCCGAGAATGCAGCGACGAGGTCGTCAAAGCTATCGGTGACTTGAAGCCCTATCGGAGCGGCGGAAACGAAGCGTTCTACGACCTTCACCACCTTGACATCTCAGACAAACACCGACTTGTCATCGCCGTTGGCGAGCCTGACTAAGTACCCATGATCGCCGCTCCCGGAGGAAAGCTCTGGACTGGAACCGTGCGGCTGCAGTTTGACAATGGCCGCTACGTCGGTCGAACTCCGCCGAACGCGAGGGTGAGATCGGCGAAAAGCTTACTCCTGCGCTCGGCGTTTATTTTGGTTCGGGAATGCCGTTCGCAGGGAAAGCGATCTATAAAACGCTCGACGACCTGCTAATCTTTAGTCGAGACGAGATTGCGAACTTCTCTCGGTTTCTGTAGGTCGTTGCCATTGTCCCAGGGGCGGAGAAACCCTCGCCGCCGAGTAAGTAGTCCGCTGTGACGCGAACCTGTGCTTTCTGCGGCAAGGGTAAACTAACCAAGGAGCACCTGCTTGCAAAGTGGGTGCGCGACGTATACAGCGATACGGACGTAGAACGGTCTGCTATCGAGTTCGCAAGTGATGAGTCGATTCTGTGGTCCTACCAAGGTTATACGCTCGACCAGAACGTTAAAGCATTCTGCGCGGAGTGCAACAACGGATGGATGAGTTGCCTTGAAGTCAGAACGGCGTCGGTAATGCGACCGATGATTAGGGCCGAACAGGTGCCCACGACGATGGATGCCGCCGCTCAGAGTATCGTTGCGGCATGGGTGTCAAAGACCGCATTCGTGCTGGACCGGATTCATCCAGAAGAGCACCGTATCCCGAACTCGTACTATCGCGACTTTAAGACGAGACAGGAGCCATCGAGCGACGTTCTGGTGATGCTTGGCGCGCGTCATATTGCTGAGGATAGCAAAGGGCGGGCGAATCTGTTTGATTACAAAAGCCAGTTCGTGGGCTCTGGTGGCTCAGGGTTCCAGCACGTTCACTTCGCCGTTGGCGCGATATACTTCGGAGTTCTCGTCAAGATTAAGTTTCGGCGCGAAATGACGGAGTTGAGATTGAGCGACGACGTAGCGAAGCGATTGGAACTCATCTGGCCGGTGTGTGCGCCTGAGGTCATTTGGCCGCGACCCTCCATAAGTGAGGTCGGTGGCGTTGACGGTTTGCTTAAGGCGCTTACTGGCGCATTTCCAGGCTAAACCTCGGGTATTCTAAAGCGACGTTTGACATTGGCAAATCGGCTGAATGCCTGCTAGGACGTTCACACGAGAGACTATCCGGTGGAAGTCCTGTGTTTATTGCGGAGACGATTTTCCTGACTCGCGCAAAAACCGGATTTACGACAAAGCGTCGTGCCGGGTCATCGCGAGCAAAATCAGGAAGCGGCACGGAGCCATCGCAAAGCGCGGCGGCCGGTGCGAAGACTGCGGCAAGAGGTTCGACCCCGAGTTCGAGTCCCCGTTCTTCGTTCTCCAGAACGGGACGGTCGTCTGTGGGTCAGACCTCTCCCGCAGGTCACGGGAGAAGTTCCGCCTGAGGTGGCCCAAGGGCAAAAAGGGCTACCAAAAACCAAAAGCGTTAGCCTAGCGGCTTCATTTAGTAGAGGGGGAACTAGGACCTAATAGACCCTACCGACGTTAGTCGCACCCTTGAGGTTCTCGTAAATCCATTCAATCCTGCGTCTTTCACTAGGCGCTTTTGTTTTCTACTCGGAGTGATACTTGAAGCGAATCGCACAAGAGCGTCAACGTCGCGGCCTAACCCAACGGAAGCTGAGTGAACACCTCGGTCTTGGCGTCTCATCATATTTTAAGATTGAGCAAGGCGTCCTCGTTCCTGGTGAACATTCGGGAACTGCCTACAAGTTAGAGCGGTACTTCGGGCGTCGCTTAAAGACGCTGCTCTCAGACGTAGCGTAGTAACTTTTTCTTAATCGGAGGTTCAATGGTCATTCCCGTAGAGAAGTCGAACCCAGCCGTCATTGAGTTCCCGGCGAGTTCGCTCGCAGAGCCGCTAGTGGCGAAGGCAACGGGCGGTCGCGTTCGGTTCGAAGTACAGACGAGCACACATCGAGCGACCGGGTCTTGGTCGTCGCCTGTTGCGGCCGGTTGGCTGGACCCGACGCCGAGCGAAGCATACCTCTTACACTGGATGAGAACGCCCAGGCTTTTCGTATTGTCTTGACCGCTGTTCACCGTTCAGCGAGTGTCGAGTTGAATCTCGGAAACGGATTAAACGCCGAACGCAGTCACCCTTACGTTCAGAGCGGCGGTGTAATAAGAAGTCTCGCTTCGGTCAACGTCTCCACCCGAAGCGGGAAGCAGGCCGGTCTTCGTGGGTCCGGTCTGTGCTTGGTAGAGGGTGGGGGGCGAACATGCCAGTCGGCTTCCACCCGCGTCCAAAACTCACGGTTCAACGCATAGCAGGCCAGCGGCGGAGGCGCTGTAGGTATCCGCGCCAACCAATAAGACAGACCAATAGAGAGAGGCTTCTATACAGAGTCGCTCTCGCGCGGTGATTTTCAACGGGTGTTCACCTTAAGCTCTTAAAACGGAAAACTCTTTCGCCAGGGGGTAGTTCCCCGGTAAACCATGATATGATTGAAGGAGAAGAGATGGTCCCGAGCGGCTCGTAAGAGCGCGCTCTTTTCGTATGTTCGACAGTATCGCCGGGGTTAGACTCCTTTCATCCCGGCGTAGGGCTAAGGGCGGAATCGGTTCCCGACCTTCGTCCGAACGAGGCATCGCTGAGTCACGGAAGCGGCTTGCGATGCGAGTGCGGGGATGGTTCGGAGTCTTTTTCCTCCGAACCATCCCCAAGCTCCAACTTAACTGATATTCCGTAAAACATGCCCGAGCGTCGGCTCGTGGCTCTATTTTTGTGACCTTCGCACGACGAATCGTGCAATACATCACGGTCAACTAAGGACATTCTCAACATGGAAACTGAATCGCATACCTTACTTAAGTATCTGCTCCAATCCGTTGAGGCCAGCCACTACAAAATAGCGGAAGCTCTTGACATATCACCGGCAAGTTTGTCACGCCACGCAGGCGGCCTGCTGTCCAAACCTTCAACACTAAGGCGCGCTACCAAGTTCTTCAATGACCTGCTTCCCGATGACGCTATGGTTAACCCGGACCTACTTTCTGGGACGCCTATTACGGCACGAGACTTGGTTCGGCTTGCCCGCGCCCTCCGCGCCGAAGTCGCGAAAGGCAGCAAGCAAAAATGAAAGAGCAACTCCTTACGCGCGCCGAATGCCTCGGAGCCTGCAAGCGGTTCGTCGGCCTCGGCCTGCAATACAGCCTGCAGCCCGTTCTGAGTTCCCCGTACTCCGGCACGACGTGGCGCTCGAAAGTGGAGGTTGAGACGGACCAACTCTGCGATATGTACAACGTCGGTGTTCGCGGCGGCGAGTCTCCCGGCGGAAGCCTTACCGCGTTCGGAATCCGCGTCGAGGACGACGAAAACATGCAGATTCCACTTCGTGACTTGCCCGTCTACCAGTTCCTACGCGGCTTCGGTACTCTTCACTTCGAAGCCAGCAGTGTCGCGACGTTTGTTTTCAGATGTGACCGTTTCATAAGTATATCCGAGCACCGTGACTACCGCGAACGCATTTGTCCATCTCCCTTGACCGGCGCTACGTTGGTGTACGAGACAGGGTGGGTTGGATGGGGCGTAATGTACGATGCGCGCGGCCGCTCTGCCAGCGTAACTTGTGAAGGCGCGGAACCTCTTAACGTCAGGCACTCCCCTGGCCTCATGGATGCACTGCGAAAAACGGGTCGCTTTCGTGTGTCAGTGAGTGGCGCCTACGTTGACGAGATAACCGGGCCGCCACTCCTGTAATGCGGGGGTTGACATGACGGTCGCCGACAAGAACAAACAAACACCTAGGGAGTCAAGATGAATAACACACACAATGCGTGCTTTTTAACGCTGGAACCCGTGCCTATAGAAAAGGATACTGCTGGTGGAAACCGCTGAACTCGTAGAGGCTCTGCGACAGAAAGAGCGTGAAGCTAAACAGCAAGCTCGGCGTTTCCACGCAGCCGCTGAGGCGTTACTTGAACCTCAAAAATCTCAGGGCCGACCTGCGAATCCGAAGCGCGACCTTTTCGAAGCTGTCAAAAAGAGCGGCCTAACCTACAAGGAAATCGCGTCTAAGGTAGTCCCACCGGTGAGCTATCGTTACATAAGTTGGACGGTTCGCGGAACCATAGAGCGGCCTGTTCTAGAGCAGGGCATTCGTGAAGTCTTGGCCGCTCATGCCGGTGGCACTCTTCAAACCCTATCACAGTAAAAACAACCTAATAGGAAACTAACAATGGACAACACTCGCGATGCGTTCTTTAGAATGCTCGACGGCATGATTTTGGCTGGAGCGCCGGTCATGCAAATCGTAGAAGCGCTTAGCATACGAGAGCGCACGGTACGACGCCGCAAGGCCGAGCTTGGACGCCAAGGACATAACTTCAAACTTCAGGGCAAGATGTCCGGGGTCGAGTATGTCGGGACTGCCTAGCGCGCCGTGGCTGCTTAGCCTTCTCAACAAACCCAAGGTCCAATATCAATACCAACGCAAGAAGAACAACCCCGAGGGCCGTTGGAGGTACGGGGACCCTTATAACGTAACACCCGGCGGCGTCCAGAAGCACCTGACCGGCGAGTACACGAAGGGCTTTTGCTGCGTGGCGGGCGGATTCGCGAACTTCCTCGGTTGGGATGTAGATGAAAACTTCGGCCTACTCGCCCCGTTCATCGTTGATGAGTTGAAGAAGCGCAAATGGGAGGGGGCCGCTGGCGCTACAGATGGTTCGAGCGCGGGGCGAGGCAAAGTCATCCTCTTCATTCGGCCTCGAATCCCTCAAACGGTCGCGTATAGAATATCAAACGAGATTCGCGATGCGGTCATCCTGCGAGCGCAGACTGAGTTACTCCTGGCGATAGACACCAGAAGTTTAGCGCGTTCCCAAAAGGACTGAGCGGTGGGATTCTTCGGATTCTCGGTCGCAATCGAATGCGCGAGGGCAGCAAGCTCGAACAGGCCTTAGACCTGAAACTGCGACCCTCAGATTGGAAGTACGTCAACCCGGTCTTGATTTCGTACTCGCCACAAGAGGTTGCATTCACCAGAATGCTCAACGCCAGCAGGCGCAATGGGCCAGCGACCTCATCGAAACGCCTCTCATCGGCACAGCGAATGAGGCGTTCAAGGTGATGATTCGTCTGGCTGACGAGGCAGTACGTCTTGAAGGTGAGGTCGAGCCCCTCATGTCCTACATGAATGGTGCCGCGGTATGGCAAGCAGCGCGCTTCGACCGAGCACTGCGAAGGGCTGAAACGTAAAGACTCGGCCGAGAATGCCGTCAAGTGGGTAATGGCGCATCGCAGAAACGGAGTTCCGAAAGCGAATGCGTTCACTGGTACATGGCATCCGCTGGACCTGTCCGAGATAAAGGTACCGAAGAGGGCGCGCAAGCTCTATGAAGGCCTGACTCAGTATGTCACTGCCAAGGGATTGAACGCGCACTGCTTCGGTATGGACTACGAAAGGGTAGCGGCGGTTACTCGGTACCGCGAGAAGAGCGCGGCCGGGAAGGCTGCTAACGTAACGGAGGACTGCGGTCTGCTGTTCCGGCTCCATCGTGGCTGCAAGCACAACAAGGGCGAGCACGGACTTCTAACGCTTTGGTGCTTACGAGGCCAGGGTGAGACACTTCAAGCGGCTGTCGATGACGGGATGCAAACGGAGATGTTCCAGAAGCGCCTAGATGAAGGCGGACCGCCGTCACTGGTGCTCGTGGACGGACGAAAGGTTCAGTCCTGTCCGCTACTCGCCATCGCAGCCTAGTGGAATGGACACTATACTCCCATCTCACGAATGGGTTATAGTGTCCATTCCATCACGACGTGCGATGGGTTAAGGTGTCCATTTCCCGTGAACCTGAACGCGCTTCGACGCGCTCGACTCAGTCTATCTATCGCAGGCACACACCCATCGCATAACCCCGCTTCTTTGGCATTCTAAGCCCCCTAGAAGCCACGAAAGCTGCCTCGGCGGCTCCACGTTCATCCCTGAAACCAAAACTCGATTCTAGGGCGCATTCGAACGGTAGCCCTAACTGCAATACATTTCGCCTTCAGAAAGAACGCCCATGCCAAAACCGAAGTCCCCGACGCTCGCAGTGCGTCTACGGGTCCTATTGTCCGAGCGCAAGGCACTACGGCCGCTACTCGCTCGTTACCGAATCTTCCTCGACTTGCGGCAGTTTAACGATGCGCGGACCGCTCTGGAACGAGAAGTCCTCACAACTCGTGGCGGCCGGTTTGCCCTTCACCGAGAGGAGCGTCGCTATAACCTTCCACAAGCGGAACATATCACCGTAGCCGCTTACAATCTGCGGCTTGCCTTCAGCCGACCAGAACTTCAAGACAGCCCCTCTCACGTATCGGAGTATGGGTCGCCCGTCCCCGGCGTCCTCACTACTAACTGGAATGTGCTCTTGAAGCAACGACTTCTCGACCTCTGCGGACCGCTAGACGAAACGCTCGAACGAATGCTGTCCGCATGAACAAGCAGCCACCGAAATGTGTTCGCTGTGGGTGCTCACAACGGAATCATGATGACGTTGGATGCGTCGTCCATTTGAAATGCAAGACCACCGAATCACGATTTTTCACCGAACGCAAGACACGAACGAAAGTTCGAATGCTAGCTACTCACGAGGTAAAGAACAAGGATGAATAGACCTACTACACCCGGTGCTGCCGCCGCAGAGATACAACGACAGTATCAAAGCGCAGCAGAGATAGTATGACAGAACACCCAACGAAGGGAAAAGGAGACGCGCCGTCAGCTTCAGCGCGAACGGGCGACCATTAACGCCTCGGCGCAGAAGCTAAACAGCCCGAATGCCACCGACAATGCCTCAGCCGTCGAGACGATAACGAAAGCCGTACTTCGGGGAACGGGCTTGACCGCGTCAGACATTGCAAACCCTCAGACCTTGGCGCGCGTTACATCGGAGTTGCTCAAAGACCCGACCGTCGCAGACCTCGGCGTGAAAGGCGTTCTTAACCTGAAGGTTTCGAGCGCCGATGCCAAGTCGATTCCCGCGCCGGTCGTTCAAAGGCTGCTTAAGCTCGCTAAATGAGGTTGCGTGACGGAAGTCGCCCGGAAGCGCGGCAACCGAGTACGAACCGAAGAAACTCCCGGGGCACTTTAAAGCTCGTCGTCTCGGAGACGACTCAGCGACTCCCCCAACACAAGTGATTCGAGCCGCGCCTCGAAGCCGTTCGCCGCTCCGGCCGAAAGAGTGGCGACAGGACCTCCAATCACTCATGCCAATCCGAAAGCAGCGTCTATGCTTTGACGAACTGCCTGAACTGCTAACCCCCAAGACTTGGTCAGTTATCTTCCCATCGGCCGCGATGCAGTCTACGACGCACTGAAGTCGCAAGCGATACGGAACGTTCGCGTCGGCCAGAAGTTCATCATCACCCGAGCCGCCCTGAGGGAGTTCCTCGGCGGCGACGTCGAATGAGCGCATCGGGCAGGACCCATTTCTGAGGAGAATCAGACATGGGTTATCTAAAGCGACTCGACGACAAACGTATCGAATCAAGTACGACGTTCTTCCGACAAACGGAAAGCACGTCAGACTCAAGACGCGAGACGCTCGAAGGCGTAACAAAACAGGAGGCCGAAACGATTCTGGCGCAGCGTAAAGCGGAAGTCACAAAGCAAAGCGCAGGCAATCGCGAACGGCGAACAGGTCAAGGACGAGATCATGCTTCGAACTGTTCGAAGGGTTCCTCGGCCAAAGCGGATGAAGAAAGAGGCAACACACTCGGCGATACGAAACGCTCGTCAGCTCTACCTGAAACCGCAGTTCGGATCAAGAGGCGGGGCAGCTCAAGCCATTCCACCTCACAGACGCCTACACGGACTGGCGGAAAACGGCCGCGAAGGCGCAAGGCCGTCTCGGCCAAGACGATACGTCACGTTCACGAACTCCTTCGCAACATCCTAACTGGGGAGTACGAAGGGAGCTCCTGAGCCGAAACGTCGCGGCATTCATCGACGACGACGACCTGCCAAAGACTGTCAGGCCCAAGCCCATCGCACTCACCGAGGACGAACTTCGAAAGCTCCTAGACGAGGCCAAGAACCCAGCAGCCGGTCGAAGAAGCGCGGCTACCTCTCGGCGCAGCCGTGGTTCTATCCGGCCGTCGCGTTCGCCGCTTACACGGGCGCGAGACGCGGCGAGGTTCTGGCATTACGGTGGAGCGACGTGAACTTCGACCTGGGTCAGTCACGATAGCTCGTTCAGTCACCGAACGCATGGAGTTCAAATCGACCAAGAACGACAAGAGCCGAACGCATCTCCATGCCGGAGCGCTTTGCGCGATCCTCAAGACGCACGCGCCGACGCAGGAGAAGGAGAGTCTCGTTCCTCGGGGGCGCCTATCAGGACGAAGACTTGGTCTTCGCTCGGGCAGACGGCTCAGCCAGTGGACCCGTGGAACTTCGGCCGAGCCGTGCTCGACTGCATTAAGCGGGCCAAAGTCACGCCTATTACGTTGCACGGCTTGCGCGACACTCACGCGAGTCTCTGCGCGAAGGCCGGCGTCCCCCTCGAAGTCGTAAGCCGAACGGCTCGGCCATGCGTCAATCGGAGTGACAGTCGAGCGTTACCTGCACGTCTACCGAGAGCCGGGACGCCGAGGCGGCGGACGCCTTCGGCAGCCTGGTCGGCTAAGGCCTAAGGGAAGAGAGGCTCCGGTGTTACGATGCATTTTGATGCACGGAGCCTCAAGTGTCGCGAAAACCCTTATGATATAAGGGCGAAAAGAATAGCCCCAGCGGGAGTCGAACCCGCGTTACCGCCGTGAGAGGGCGGCGTCCTAGGCCTCTAGACGATAGGGCCGCGATGCTCCCGATCCTCGACTCGAACGAGGGTCAACGGATCCAGAGGCCGCCGCTCTACCAGCTAAGCTAATCGGGAATAGCAGCGAACGATTATACTACGCCGACCCAGGCCTCTCATGCAATCCCGCCTCGCTTGAAGGTCGTCGGCCGTACGTGCTGGTCTGGCTATGGCAGTTGGGGCAAAGCATACGCAGGTTCTCCAGGCGATAGTCATCCCTAATTCCGTTGATGTGGTCAATTTGAATAGTCAGTCGCTCGCCTAGCCAGTCCCTGAGCCCGCACTCCTCGCAACGATTCTCGAGAAGCCCGGCCCGGATCAGCCGCCTCTTGATGTTGGTTCGGCTATTGCTATTGCTGCTTGCCAGGAGCTCTGCTAGCGGGCCGTCCCAGCGGCCGAGGCCGAATTTCTCCGCGCTGAACGGCCTTATGCCACGAAGCTCGGCAAAATCCGAACCGTCGCATACAATCGTAGAACGAATTACCTTCGTTATAAAAAGCTTGCACAGTCGCCCATTCATATCGGCGGCGAGAGGCCGGCTTAATGCGCAGCTTACGACGCCGGATTGCCATGGACCAAGCGGAGTAAGTGATCCCGAAGTGCTCTCGGCATTGTTCTGCAAGGAAGCCTTGGTCGTAGAGCCGTTGTACCGCAGCCCAGTCATGAAGCTTTCTCATGAGTACTCTCCGGCGAATCTGGCCTGGAGCGCAACTTCAGATTGCGCCCCGAAAACGTCGGCGTCTGGCTGTGGCAGTTTGGGCAAAGCATTCGGAGATTCTCCAGGCGCCAATCATCCTTTATGCCGTTGATGTGGTCAATGTGAATCGTCAGCGCGCGTCCTCGCCATTCGGCAATGCCGCATCGGTTGCAACGCTTGGTTAGGAGGCCGAGCTCCAGCAGGCGCCGCCTGATCGACCCACGCGCCATCTTGCGCTCGAACATCACATTAAGCGGAAGCGCTCTCGCCCGAGCCCGCAGCTCGCCGCGTTTCACTGCGTCCGTCCACGTGTCGCGTTGAAACCCAAAAAATGCTAGGCATTCCGCGTAAGTGTACCCGGCATCGTAATACGCCTGCACTTCGTTCCAATCGTACTTCCGTCGCCGATCGCGAAACCGCGTCGGCGCTGCTCTTAGCGCGCCGCGTTTGATCGCTTTGATCCAAGCGGTATGGCAAAAGCCGAAGCGTTTCGCACACTCGACAAAACCGTGCCCCTCGTCATGATAAGTCTGCACGAGCGCCCAATCGTAAATTAGCTTTGGCATGAAGAAAGCCTACCGCGCCTCTGTGCCAACCGTATGGCATTAAAGCAGTGTTTCCGGCAAGTAGCCGCCCCGTGAACGCCGAACTAACGTTACCGTGCAAGCAATAGTGCTCGTTGGGGGCGAGGGAACGCGCCTTCGGCCGCTCACCTACGGCACGCCGAAGCCGATGGTGCCGATCGTGAACGTGCCGTTCTTGGCGCGAACGATGGAGCGTCTGTTCGCCGCCGGCATTCGCGACGTGATTCTCGCCGCGGGGTATATGCCGCAAGCGATCGTGGACTACCTCGGCGACGGCTCGCGCCTCGGGATGAAGGTGACCTATGCGATCGAAGAGACGCCGCTTGGAACGGCCGGCGCACTCAAGAACGTCGAGCAGCACATCATCGGCCCGTTTTTCGTGCTCAACGGCGACATCCTCACGAGCCTCGATTTGCCTGCGATGCGCGAATACCATCAGCGCAAAGGTGGTATCGGAACGCTGCATTTGATCCGCGTCGACGATCCGTCGCCGTTTGGCTGCGTGGTGCACGATGCCGGCGGAAAAGTCAGCGCGTTCATTGAGAAACCGCCCAAAGGAGAAGAACCTACCGACGAGATCAACGCCGGAACCTATCTTCTCGAGCGAGAGATCCTCGACTTCATTCCCGCCGGCCGCAAGGTTTCGATCGAACACGAAACGTTTCCGCAAGTGATCGCCGCCGGCAAAGCGCTCTACGCGTATACGACCGATGATTATTGGCTCGACCTTGGCAGGCCGGAACAATACCTCGCCGCGCACCGGGACATCCTCAGTGGGACGATGCCGCTGCTCGTCGAGCTCGGAATTACCGGCGAAGGCCGAGAGGCGCTGCTCGGTCATCCCGGCGTCGTTCCGCCGGTTCACGTCGGCGGCGACGTCGTCGTCGATGCCAGCGCTAGGGTCGGTCCGAACGTTGTGCTCGGCGTCGGCTGCAGCGTCGGCGCGGGTGCCGTCATTCGCGAGTCGGTGCTATGGGATCGCGTCAGCGTCGGCTCGGGGGCCGTGATCGAGCAGGCGATCCTCGCAAGCCGAGTGACGGTTGGGCCGAAGGCGCAGATAGGGCCCGGCAGCGTCGTCGGGCACGACTTCTCGATCGAACCGGGAGCGACGATCGAGCCGGGATCCCGCCTCGGCTCGCCTGGATAATCCTTCGACTGCGCTCAGAGACAAAGCCGACCGGCCGAGGGGCAGTTCGGTTTATGTTGCATCCGTCCGGGGGTAAACTGGTGTCCATCACTGGAGGAGACCGCATAAATGCTTCCCCCTCAGGCCTTGTTCTTGGGCTCTTACCCGCCACGTGAATGCGGCATCGCGACCTTCACAAAAGACGTGGTCGACGCGTACGACCAGGCTTTCGGCTTCGCGAGCCCGGTAATTGCTATTGACGAACCGGGCGCCGAAATGCGGCGGTACGACCCGGAAGTCGTCGCGCGGATTCGCGAGCAAAACCGCGAGAGCTACGCCGTCGGCGGCCGAACTCGTTAGCATCTATCCCGTCGATCTCGTCAACATTCAGCACGAATACGGGCTCTTCGGCGGCGAACGCGGCGAGTGGCTCGCCGACTTCATGAGCATGCTCGATAAGCCCGCGGTTTTAACGATGCACACCGTGCTGCCCGAGCCCGACGAAACCTACATGCGCGTGACCAAAGCGCTCTGCGAAGAGGCTTCGAAAGTCGTCGCGCTCTCGGAGACCGGGCGGAACCTGCTCGAGCACGTTTATGGGATCGATCCCGACGTGCTTCAGGTCATTCATCACGGCGTGCCCGACGTGCCGTTTCAAGATACGGCCGCGGCCAAAGCCTCGTTCGGCATCGGGCAACGGACGGTGATCTCCACGTTTGGCTTGATTAGCCGCGGCAAGGGGCTTGAGTTCGCGATCGAAGCGATGCGCGACGTCGTCAAACGCCACCCCGAAACGCTCTACCTCATCCTGGGCGAGACCCATCCGGTCGTGCGGCGGCAGGAAGGCGAATCGTATCGCGAATCCTTAATGGCGATGGTGCGTCAGTACGGCCTGCATTATAACGTGCAGCTGATCGACAAATACTTAGATTTCGACGAAGTCGTCAGCTACTTGGCCGCGACGGATATCTATCTCACGCCGTATCTCAATCCCGCGCAGATCGTGAGCGGAACGCTGGCCTACGCGGTCGGATGCGGGAAAGCGATCGTCTCGACGCCCTACCTTTACGCGCAAGAGCTTTTGGCGCACAATCGCGGTTTTCTCTGCAACTTCCGCGACGCGGCCTCGATCGCGAGCCGGCTGAATATGCTGCTCGACGATCCGGCGCTGCGCCGCGCGACCGAACGGCGTGCCTACCGCTTCGGCCGGCAGATGACCTGGCCGAATGTGGCGATGCAATATGGGCGCCTCTTCAGCGAGCTTTGCCCGCGCGGTCCGATGGAGCTTGTGAACTCTGCATAAAACGCGACCCACGCGAGCGATACCGCCGCTGGATCATCTCGCCATACTCACCGACGACGTCGGCGTTATCCAGCACGCGCTCGAAACCGTGCCCAATCGCAAGACCGGCTACTGCACCGACGACGTGTCGCGCGCATTCATCGTCGCTCTCACCTATCTGCGTCTCAATCCGAACGACCGGCTGGCTCACCGGCTTGCCTCGACCTATCTTTCCTTCCTCGCCCACGCGCAGATGGAGGACGGGCGCTTCCACAACTTCATGGACTACGACCGCCGCTGGAGCGACGAGGTGGGCACGCCCGATAGCTGCGGCCGGGCGATTTGGGCGCTCGGCTACGGCATCGCTCATGCGCCGTCGCCGTGGCGTCGCGTCTGCACCGAGCGTCTCGATCGCGCCCTTCCCACCGTCGAATCGTTGGGGCATCTCCGGTCTCAGGCGTACGCGGCCCTGGGCCTGGCACACGCGTTTACGTCGGCAAAGGATCCTAAATACGCCGATGCCCTGCGGTTACTCGCCGGCGAGATGCGCGCCGCCTACGAAGCGACGGCCTCCGACGACTGGCAATGGTTCGAAAACGCGATGTTTTACGATAACCCGCGGCTTTGCGAAGCGATGATCCGCGCCGGCCGGGAGCTGGCGGAGCCGCGCTTTCATGAGGTCGGCCTGCGGACGCTTGCGTTCTACGAAGCGGTCACGACCGAAAACGGCGTCCACGTTCCAATTGGGAACCACGGCTGGTATTACCACGGGGGACACCGCGCCCGGTACGCGCAGCAGCCCCTGGAAGCTTGCGCGATGGTCGAAGCCGAGCTTGCGGCCTTCGATCTAACCTGCGACGTGGCCCACTTTGCCTCCGCCGAACTCGCAACCGAGTGGTATTACGGGAAAAACTCGCGGGGAATCGTGATGGCGCAGGGCGGTGGGTGCTGCGACGGCCTGGAAGAAGACGCCGTCAACACCAACATGGGCGCCGAATCCACCTTAGCTTTGCTTGCGGCGGCCTATGCGCTCGCCCTCCGACGGGAGCGAGTGCTTCGCGCGGTGCGTTGAACCTGCTGTAAACGTAGCAGTTTCCCCATAAACAAGGCGTTAACGACCCTTGCGTGGAATCGCTATAAATGCTCCTGGAAACGGAAATCCTCAACGACGTGCAGTCTGCCGCCGTCCGGCAGACCGATGGCCCAGTTTTGATATTTGCCGGGGCCGGCAGCGGAAAAACTCGCGTTCTGACGCACCGCATCGCGCAGCTTTTGAGTGAGATGCGCGTCGCGCCGGATCGCATTCTTGCGGTAACCTTTACGAACAAGGCGGCCGGCGAGATGAAGTCGCGCCTGCAACGCATGGTCGGCGCGATCTCGCGCGATCTGTGGGTCGGCACGTTTCACGCGATGTGCGTGCGCATCTTGCGTCGCGACGGATCCCGGATCGGGATCGCACCGACGTTTGCGGTCATCGACGACGCCGATCAGCGTCAGCTCATTCGCGAGATTCTCGACGACCTCGACTACGACGAACGCCAACTCGCCCCGGGTGCTTGCCTTGCGGAGATCGACAAGGCGAAGAACGCACTCGTATGGCCCAGCGAGTTCGCACAGAAGCAAACTTCGTTTCTGGGCGAGCGCCTAGCCAACGTTTATACCGAGTATCAGCGGCGGCTCAACGAGTCCAACTCGCTGGACTTCGACGATCTCATCGTACGCACGATCGATCTTCTCGAGCGCGACAAGACCGTGCGCGAGAAGTATCAGCACAAGTTCGAATACGTTCTGGTCGACGAGTATCAGGACGTCAATGCCGCCCAGTACCGTTTGGTCGCGCTCTTGGCCGCCCACCACGGAAATATCACGGTGGTCGGAGACGACGATCAATCGATCTATTCGTGGCGCGGCAGCGATTACCGCATGATCCTGCGTTTTGAGGAAGATTTTCCCGGCGCGGCGGTCTTTAAGCTCGAGGAAAACTATCGCAGCACCGGACGCATTCTCGAAGCCGCCAACACACTGGTCGCCAACAACCGCTCGCGGGCCGCGAAGCGGCTGTTTACCTCGCGCGGCGAGGGCGACCCGATTACCGTTTATCCCGCGGCGACCGAGCGCGACGAAGCTCGCTACGTCGTCGAAAAGGTAAAGAGCCTCGTGCGCGAAGGCGCGGCCTACCGCGATTTCGTCGTTCTCTATCGAACCAACGCGCAGTCGCGCGTTTTCGAAGAGGCGCTGCTCGCCGATGGGATTCCGTATCGCGTAATCGGCGGCGTCGGTTTCTACGCGCGCACCGAGATCAAAGACATCGTCGCGTACCTGCGCTACATCATGAACTCGTCCGACGCCCTGGCGTTCAAGCGAATCGTCAACGTGCCGCGGCGCGGCATCGGGCAGCAGACGCTTTCGGCGCTCGTGCAGTCGGCCAATGCGTCGCGCGTCTCGGTGGGCGCGGCGGTCTTCAACGGCGAGCTGCTGCGCGCGGCGGTTCCCAAGAAGCTCAAGGAGCTCGAACGTTTTGCGGAACTCATCGGCGACTTGCGCGAACGCGCGAAGGGGATGGGGATCGCCGACCTTCTCGTCGCCGTGATGGAAGACTCGGGATACGTACGCGAGCTTCAGAGCGAAGATACGCACGACGCGCGCGCGCGTTTGGAGAACCTTCAGGAACTCGTCGGCGTGGCGCGCGAGTACGAAGCCGTCGACGAAGAGCCGTCGTTGGCGGGTTTCCTCGCCAACATCGCGCTGGTGAGCGATCTGGACGCCCTCGAGGAAGATGCGTCCTACGTGACGTTGATGACGTTGCACAGCGCCAAGGGTCTGGAGTTCTCGAGCGTCTTTCTCACGGGTCTGGAGGAAGGCGTCTTTCCGCACAGCCGCGCCCTCACCGAGGCGGCCGAACTCGAAGAGGAACGGCGTCTCGCCTATGTCGGCATCACGCGTGCCATGGACCGTCTGTTCCTCACGTATGCGGCACGGCGCGCGCTCTTCGGCAACACCTACGCGTATCCGAAATCGCGATTCATCGAGGAACTGCCCTCTATCGAGGTTCTCGAAAGCGACAGCGTTCCGCTCGCGCGTCCGGCGGGCGGACGATGGCGCGAAGTGGCGATTCACGAATCGGCCGGCGCGGGCGTGCATCTCGGGCTCGAAGCGGGCGACCGCGTGCGTCATCCTAAGTGGGGTGAGGGCTGTATCGACAACATTGTCGGAGCCGGCGGCGACGGGCTCGTCACGATCGACTTCCCCAACGTCGGTCAGAAGATGCTGATGCTCAAGTACGCGCCACTCGAAAAAATCTAACCCCTGACCCCAATGGTTCGGGTTGCGGTGGCGGGCACCATGGGACGAATGGGCACGACTGCGCGAGAAGCACTCCAAGGCAGCGGAGAGTATTGCTGCGGGCTTGCGCGTCGTGCGGATCCGCAGCACTCGATTGTCGATTCCTTCGCTGAAGTGCTCGCGCGCAAGCCCGACGTGCTGCTCGATCTAACGACGCAACCCGGCAGTTTCAAAATCGCCCTGCAAGCCGTTGCCAACGGGCTGCATACCGTCGTCGGTGTAAGCGGATGGAGCGACGACCAGCGCGCCGCGTTGGACGCGGCGGCGCAGAAGCACGGCGTCGGTGCGCTCATCGTCCCAAACTTTTCGCTGGGTGCGATGCTGATGATGCGCTTTGCGCAACAGGCGGCGCGCTATTTTCCCGATGCGGAGATCGTCGAGCTGCACCACGCCGGCAAGAAGGACAAGCCCTCTGGCACCGCCGCGGCGACGGCGGCGGCGATGGAGCGTGCCGGTGCACGGGCACCGGTTATTCATAGCGTGCGATTGCCGGGACTGCTGGCGCATCAGGAGGTGCTGTTGGGCGGAACCGGAGAGTTGCTGACGATTCGCCACGATTCGTTTAGCCGCGAGTCGTTTGTGGCCGGCATGCTGGCCGCCGTTCGGGCCGTCGTGCACCGCCGCGGGCTCTCGATCGGCCTCGATTCGATCCTCGAGGAGGGCTCGTGAACGTCGCCGTCGTCGGCGCGACCGGCGCGGTCGGTGAAACGATCCTGCAGGTGCTCGAAGAGCGCAACGTTCCCGTCGCGGAGCTGCATCCGTTTGCCTCGCGCGACCGCGCCGCTGCCGTCCGCTTTCGCGGCGCCCGGTTGGACGTCCGCACCGCATCGGACGAAGCGTTGCGCGGCTTCGACGTCGTTTTCTTCGCCGGCGGCGAAGATGCCAGCGAAAAATATGCGCCGGGATTGCTCGAGCGCGGCTCGGTGATCATCGACAACAGCGCCACGTTCCGCATGCAGCGCGGCGTGCCGCTGATCGTTCCGGAGGTAAATGGCGACACGGTGCGGCCCGAGCATCGGCTCTTTCCGGTGGCGAACTGCACGGCGATCCTTCTCTGCACGGCGTTGCGGCCGATTCGCGACGTCGCCGGCTTGAAGTGCGTCCGCGTTGCGACCTATCAAGCGGCGAGCGGTGCCGGTCGCGCGGGGCTCGACGAGCTGGCGGCGGACGAACGCGCGCTCGTCACGGGTTCGCCGGAGCCGGCGCCTTCGATTTTTCCGCGCCCGCTGGCGCGCAACGTCGTGCCGCAGGTAGGTTCGTTCGATGCCGACGGATGGAGTGGTGAGGAATCTAAGGTGCGCGACGAGAGCCAAAAGATGCTCGGCCTCCCCGAGCTGACGATCAGCGTCACCGCCGTCCGCGTGCCGGTGCGCACCGCGCATAGCGAAGCGGTCTTTGTCGAGACGCAGCGCGAAACGAGTTGCGCCGAGCTTGCGTCGGCGTTCGAAGCCGCGGCAGGCGTCGTCTTTCACCGCGACGGCATCGTGACGCCGCGCGAGGTCGAAGGGACCGATGAGGTGCACGTCGCCCGGCTCCGCTCGGAGAACGGCGGCAGGCACTTTGCGCTGTGGTGCGTGGGCGATCAGCTGCGTAAAGGCGCCGCAACCAACGCGGTGCAGATTCTCGAGCTGCTGCTCGAGAAAGGGTACGTCGCGGCATGAATGTGACGTCTCAAAAGGTGGCGGTGCTAAAGTTCGGCGGAACCTCGGTGGGCACGCGCGAGCAGCGGCAGATCGCCTATCAACGCGTGCGCGACGCGCGCGAGGCCGGCTTTGCGACCGTCGCGGTGGTCTCCGCGATGGGCCGTTTTCCCGAACCCTATGCGACCGACTCGCTGCTCTCGCTGGTCGACGGCCGCAGCGGAACGGTTAATACCGATCTGCTACTCTCTGCCGGCGAGCTGGTCGCGGCCGCCGTCTTCGCCGACGAACTCAGCGCCGAAGGCGTGCCGGCCGTGGCCATTTCCGGCGGTCAGGCCGGCATTGTAACCAACGAGCGCCCCGGCGACGCAACGATTCTCCGCGTCGAGCCCCATGCGATACGCGAGCTGTTGGAACGCGGAACGGTTCCCGTGATCGCCGGCTTTCAAGGTGTGTCGCAGGACGGAACGGTTACCACCCTCGGGCGCGGGGGAACCGATCTGTCGGCCATCGCGCTCGGCCACGCGCTCGAAGCCCAGCGCGTCGACATCTATACCGACGTAAGCGGCGCCATGACCGCCGATCCGCGGCGCATTCCCGCGGCGCGAACGATCGAGCGCGCTTCGCTCGCTGAAATGACCGAGCTGGCAAACCATGGTGCGAAGGTGATGCATTCCAAGGCCGCACAATATGCCGGCCGCACCGGGACCCGGTATGCCGTCAAGGGTCTGCACAGCGACCAGGGGACGCTGGTCGACGAAAACGTAGACCACCACCGGCCGGTGACCGGCGTGACGTCGTCGGGGCGCGTGACCTGGGTTCGTATTATTCGAGGCGACATCGAATCGCCGAGCCGCCGAATGGAGACCGAACTGGAGATGTTCCGGCGCGTCGCCGAAGCCGAAATCTCGATCGACCAAGTTACGATCAATCAGGCCGGCGTGGCATTTGTCGTCGAAGGCGATCGCGGTAACGAGATTCGCAGTCTGCTCTCCGATTTGAATCTCGCCGTTCGGGTGCGCGAAGGCTGTTCGAAACTCTCGGTCGTTGGTACCGGGATGCGCGACGCGCCCGGCGTCGTGCATCAAGTGGCCGAAGCGCTCTCGCAAGCCGACGTCGAGATCATCCATTGCACCGACAGCAACGTGACGATTTCGATTCTGGTTCCCGCCGCGGAGGCCGAGCGCGCCGAGATCGCCGTCCACGCGCAGTTTTGCCTCGACCGAGGAGATCCCGTCCTATGAACTCACAACTTGGAGCCATTCTCACCGCGATGGTAACGCCGTTCGACGAACGTGGCGACCTGAACCTCAACGAAGCAGCGTCGTTTGGCGCGCTGGCTCGTCGATCGCGGAAACGACGGTTTGATCCTCGCCGGCTCGACGGGTGAAGGGCAGACGCTCGAACCCGCCGAGCGCGTCGCGCTCTACGCGGCGGTGAAAGCGGCCGTCGGTCGCGACGCCTTCGTCATTGCCAACGCCGGCACGAACTCAACGCGCGAGTCGGTCCGCGCAACGCAAGAGGCGACGGAGGCCGGCGTGGACGGAATCTTGGCCGTCGTACCCTACTACAACAAACCGACGCAGCGCGGAATGCTCGGCCATTTCGGCGCGATCGCGCAAGCGACGCCGCTTCCCGTCGTCATCTACAACATTCCGGGCCGCACGGCTGCCAACATGCTGCCCGAAACGCTGCTGGAGCTTGCACGGCGGCACCGCAATATCGCCGGCGTCAAGGAGTCGAGCGGCGACCTCAAGCAGATCGGAATGATTCTGCGCGACCGCGCCGAGGGATTCATCGTTTGGTCGGGCGACGACCATCTCTTCCTGCCCTGCTTGGCGCTGGGAGCCGACGGCGTCGTCGGCGTTGCGTCGCACCTTTGCTCGCGCGAGTACCGTGCGATGCTCGACGCCTACCGGAACGGGCGCGTGGAAGAGGCGGCGCAAATTCACGCATCGCTCCTGCCGCTGATCGACGTGCTCTTTTCTACGACGAGTCCGATCCCGGTGAAATGGGCGATGCGACAGCTCGGCTTCGAGGTCGGATCCTGTCGCCTTCCGCTCGACGAAATCCCCGAAAACATCGCGGATCGCTTGCGGCCGTTCTTGGCAGCGTACGCGTCGCACGCCGTCGAGTCCCGGTGACGTCGCTGCAGATTCTTGGCTGCCGGCTGGACGTGCTCGATGCCGGCGAGGCAACGCGCCGCATTCTCGACGATGCCCGCGAAGGTAGCGGCGCGCAGATCGTCACGCTCGGGACCGAAATGGTCGTCTACGCGCAGCGCGACGCGCGTTTTCGCGACATCGTCAACGCGTGCGCCCTTTCGCTCTGCGATACCGTAGGATTGCTGACGGTGGCGCGGCGGCGGGGCGCGCCGCTTCGCGAACGTGTCACCGGCGTCGAGCTGCTGGAGCATCTTTGTGAAGGCGCGGCGGCGGCGGGTCTGCCAGTGTATTTCTTGGGCGGTTCTCCCGGCGTCGCAGCCGACGCGGCGGCGATTTTGGAGGTGCGCTTTCCGGGATTGCAGATTGCCGGCACGCGCGACGGATTTTTCGCCGACGAGCAGACGCCCGCGGTCGTTGCGAGCATCGCACAGAGCGGCGCGCGCTTGCTCTTTGCCGGCATGGGATCTCCGCGGCAAGAGTTTTGGTTGGCCGCACATCTCCGCGAAACCGGCTGCGGCGCGGGCATCGGCGTCGGCGGTTCGTTCGACGTAATTTCGGGGCGCGTCGCGCGCGCGCCGCGCATCGCGCGCCGGCTGGGCCTCGAATGGCTCTACCGGCTCGTCAAAGAACCGCGGCGCTGGCGGCGACAGCTCGCCCTTCCGCGCTTTGCGTGGCTGATTCTGCTCGAGGAGCTGCGGTGAAAGCGATGATTCTCGCGGGTGGCCTGTCAACCAGGCTCTATCCGCTTACCAAATCCGTTCCCAAGCCGCTGGTGCCGGTTGCCGGCGTTCCGAATGCGGCGCATTTAATGCGCTACCTCAAAGCCTACGGTTTTGACGAAATTGCTATCAACGTTCACTATCTCGCCGACGCGATCGTCGAGGCGCTGGGGGACGGCTCGCGCTACGGCGTAAAGCTGCACTACTCGTATGAAAGCGAGCTGCTCGGAAGCGCCGGCGGCCTCAAGAAGGTTCAAGAGTTCTTCGACGACGAGCCGTTTGCGGTGATCGGTTGCGACGAAGTAACCGACATTCACCTCGACAAACTGCTCGACTTCCATCGCGATCGATCCGCGATTGCGACGATCGGTCTCGTCGAATGCGACGTCGTCGATCAGTATGGCGTCGTGGTCCTCGACGAGCGCGCGAAGATCGTAGGCTTCCAGGAGAAGCCGCCGCGGGGGATGGAGCGCAGTAAGTTGGCCAACACCGGTGTTTATGTCTTTTCGCCGGAGATTTTCGACCATATTCCGCGGGCGGAGTTTTACGATTTCGGCAAGCAAGTCTTTCCGGCATTGCAGGGCGCGGGCGAGCCCTTCTATGGATTTCACGCGCGCGGGGCGTACTGGGCGGATATCGGCACGCCCGGCGAATACCGGCGCGCGAGTTACGACGTGCTCGAGGGCGTCGTGCAGATTCCCAAGACGACTTCGAATGGCATCGACTCCTCGGCGCGCCTGGGAAGCAACGTCCGCATCGAAGGCCCGGTGCGCATCGGCGCGTCGGCCACGATCGCCGACGGCGTATCGATCGTCGGCCCCAGCATCATCGGCGATCGCGTGCGCGTCGATGCCGCTGTGACGCTGGAGCGCAGTATCCTTTGGAACGGCGCGACGATCGGCGCACGCGCGAATCTGCGCGACACGATCGTGGGAAGCGGCTACGTCGTCCAGCCCGAAAGCGTGCTCGACGACGCGCTGGTTGCCGTGGAGGCTTCTCCCTAGACATTCGGTCGCCGCGGCGTGATCGAGCGGTATGGACTGGCGCCCGCTGCTCGACTTCGTCTTCCCCGCGCAATGCGCGAGCTGCAACGCGATTGGTTCCGGGCTCTGCAGCGCGTGTCGCCCCGACGGTAAAGCCATCGCCGTTCATCTGCCGTCGTTGCGCGTCGCGGCCGCTGCCCCCTACGAAAGCTCGCTTCGCGCAGCGGTGCTGGCGCTCAAAGATGGGCGCCGGGACGTAGCCGAGGCATTGGGGCGGATGACGGCACCTTTGGTCACGGCCGGCGCGACCCTCGTGCCGGTCCCTACGACGGTCAAAAGGCGGCGGATGCGAGGTCTCGACGGCGTCGCGCTCGTGGCTCGGTGCGCGGCTGCCATCGCCGGCGCGCGGGTCGTTCTGGCCTTAGAACAGCGATCCGGCGACGCGCAGCGCGGGCGATCGCGCTCGCAACGCCTCGCCGCCCAGGGACGGTTTTCGTGCAATGCGGGCGGCGTTGCGGGTCTGCGCGTGACGCTCTTCGACGATGTCTGCACGACCGGATCGACGCTCCGCGATTGTGCCGACGCGATTCGCGAAGCCGGCGGCCTGGTGGACGATGCGATAGTGGTCGCCGTGGCGAACAGCCCCAAGCCGTGGAGCACCTCCAACGTTCGCTGACGCCGCTTGACGAGCTTTACTTGCACCGTGCCTACGAGCTGGCGGCCCGCGGCATCGGCAGCACTTCTCCAAATCCGCCGGTCGGCGCGGTCGTCGTGCGCGAAAACCGAATCGTCGGCGAAGGGTATCATCATCGCGCGGGCGACGCACATGCCGAAACCAATGCGCTGCGCCAAGCGGGGCGCGACGCCGGCGGCGCAACGCTCTACGTCTCGCTCGAACCCTGCCGGCACGTTGGCCGTACGCCGCCCTGCACGCGCGCCGTCGTCGAAGCCGGCATCGTGCGCGTGGTCGCCGGCGCGCTCGATCCGACGCTGCACGGCGGTGCCGCCGAACTGCGCGAAAGCGGCGTTGAGGTTGCGGTTGCGCAGGATGCCGATCGCACGGGATTTGATCGAACCGTTTGCGCGCGCCGCGACGTTGCAGCGTCCGTACGTTGCCTTAAAGATGGCGATGTCGCTCGACGGCGCGATTGCCGGGCGGCCGGGCGTCGAAGTTCGGCTGACCTCCGAAGATGCGCGGCGCTACGTCCGCGAACTGCGCATCGCCCATGACGCCGTGATGGTCGGCGCGGGCACGGTGCGAGTGGACGATCCGAAACTCACGGTTCGTCCGCCTCATCATCGCCTCCGTCCTTACGTGCGGGTCGTTCTCTTCCAAACGCAGGGCGTCACCGCGACCAGCCGGATCTTCGACGGCGAAGAAGGCTATGCAAAGACGATCGTCTTAGCACCCAGCGGTCTGGCAAATCGTTTGGAGAAGTTGCGCAATGTGGCGGATGTGATCGGCGTCGGGCCGCCGGAGAGTCTCGCGCTCGACCTGTCACATGCGCTCGAAGCGCTGCGCGCGCACGGCATCTACAGCGTCTTGTGTGAAGGTGGCCCCACCTTGGCGGCGCAGCTGATTGCCGGCGGCCACGTGGATCGTTTCTACTGGGCGATCGCGCCGCTCTTTCTGCGAAGCGCAAGCGCGGTACCGGTCCTCGCCGGCGCGGATTTGCTGCCGCAGGGCGTACGGTTGCGATTCGACCGCGTGCAGCGGACAGGTGAGGACGTCGTGATTAGCGGAACGTTTGCCGATGTTTAGCGGCCTGATCCGGTACACCGGCACCGTCATCACTAACCGTGTCACCCTGAGCCCCGTCGAAGGGCAGCTAACCGTGCGGTGCGAGGGCGTGGAGTCGGAACGACCGCAGCCCGGCGACTCGATCGCGATCGACGGCGTCTGCCTCACCGCAACCGCAGTCGATGGAGATGCTGTTGCGTTCGACGTGGTTCCTGAAACGCTCGCGTGCAGCACCTTAGGCGATCGTGTCCCCGGCGATCTCGTCAACCTGGAATATGCGCTTCGCGTCGGCGACCGGCTCGGCGGACATTTTGTCTACGGCCACGTGGATGCCGCTACCCGCGTGGTGTCGCGCATGCCCGAGGGGCAAGGCGAACGGATGCGCGTCGAGACTCCCCCGGCGCTGGCATCGATGATCGCGCCCAAAGCCTTCATCGCGGTTGACGGCATCAGCCTCACCGTCGCCGCGACCGGCGACGGCTGGTTCGAGATCGCGCTCATCCCCGAAACGATCGCGCGCACGACGCTGCGCGCGCGCCCGCCCGGCAGCCGCGTAAACCTCGAAGTCGACCCGATCGCCCGCTATGTGGCCCATGGCACGTTATAAGGAAACCCTCCCCGCCGGAGCGCGCAGGTTCGAAGCGCGCCTTCAGGTGCAATGGGCCGACGTTGACGTCGTGGGAATCATGTATTTTGCGGCCTATCCGCGCTTTGCCGAATACGCGGAGATGCAAATGTTTGCCGAACTCGGCTTTCCGTACGAGTCGGTATTCACGCAGTACAACTTTTGGTTGCCGCGCGTTCGGGTGGAGGCGGAGTATCACGCGCCGGCGGCGATGAGCGACTGGCTGAGGATGCGGACGCATATCGAGCGCGTCGGCTCGTCGAGCGTCCGCTGGAAGACGGTCCTTTTTAACGAGCGCACGGGCGAGGCCGGCGCGGTGCTGACGTTCGTTGTGGCCGCAATCGACGGCGAGACGAAGAAGAGCCGCCCGTTGCCCGAACCAATTCGCTCGGCCTTGCTGGCCTGCGTCGCACTCTCGCCCGCGTGATCGCATCGGATCGTTCGCGCGTCGCGATGCTGGTCTCACCAAAGACGATCGAGCTGCGCGAAGAAGCAGCGCCGCCGGCGCCGCCGGGCGGAATCGTCGTGCGCGTACGCGCCGCTTTGACCGACGGAACGGATCTGAAAACGTATCGTCGCGGTCACCCAAAAATGCCGCTGCCGACGCGCTTCGGTCACGAGTTTTCCGGCGACGTCGCAGCGGTCGCGCCGGGCGTCACCGCATTTGCCGCGGGCGATCCCGTGATGTGCGTCCACACGGCACCCTGCGGCCAATGTTATTGGTGCCGCAACGGGCAAGAAGAACTCTGCGAGGATCTGCTCTCCACGATGATTTTGGGGGCGTACTCGGATCTGATCGCCGTTCCCCAGCGCGTCGTCGAGCGCAACTGCTTTGCCAAGCCGCTCGGCGTCGGCTACGCCCAGGCGGCATTTCTCGAGCCGCTTTCGTGCGTCGTTCGTTCGATCGACCTTCTCGCAGCGGCTCCCGGATCGATCGTTGCCGTCATCGGCAACGGCGGCTTTGGAATCCTGCACGCCCTGCTGTTGCAGCGGCGAGGCGTCGAAGCGCTGCTCTTCGGGCGCCGGCCCCAGCGCGTCGCGCTGGCACGCGAACTCGGCCTGCAAAGCATCGATGCAACGGCATCGCCGATCGGCGACGTCATTGCCGAACGAACCGGCGACCGTGGCGCCGATGCCGTGATCGAGTGCACCGGAAGCGTCGAGATGTGGGAACGCGCGCCCTCGTTCGTGCGGCGCGGAGGGCGGGTCTCATTCTTTGCCGGGCTGCCGGCCGAAACGCGCGTCTCGTTCGATGCCGCGCGGCTGCACTACGACGAAGTCGCGCTGCTCGCGCCGTTTCACTTTACGCCACGCGACGTGCGCAGCGCCTACCAGCTGATCGCAGCCCACGCGCTGCCGCTGACCGGCTTGATTTCGGATTCGTATTCGCTCGACCAGATCGCCGAAGCCTTCGAACGGCTCGATGCCGGCGACGCGCTGAAGCTGTTGATCGAACCGTGACGCCTCAAAAGATGCGGGCTGCGGTGCTGTACGACGTCAACGACGTGCGCATCGAAGAGCGCCCCGTCCCCGAACTGCGCGACGGCGAGCTGCTCGTGCGAACGATGGCCAGCGGGATCTGTAGCGGCGACGTCATGGGCTGGTACATCGCGCGAAAAGCGCCGCTCGTCCTCGGCCACGAACCGGCCGGTATCGTCGCGGCGGTCGCCGGCGAGTGCGCGCTTTCCGTGGGCGACCGGGTTTTCGTTCATCACCACGCACCCTGCTTTGAGTGCCGCGCCTGCCGGCGCGGCGATTACGTGCAGTGCGCGACCTGGCGCGCGACTAAGCTCGAGCCCGGCGGCATCGCAGAATACTTTCGCGTTTCGCGTGAGAACCAGCGCGACACGCTTCCGCTGCCGGCAAACGTTCCGTTTCGCGATGCTTCGTTGGTCGAGCCGCTCGCCTGCGTCGTCAAATCGCTGCGCCGCAGCGGCGTGCAGAAAGGCGATCGGCTCTACGTGATCGGCTTAGGCGTCATGGGGTTGCTGCACGTCCTGGCCGCCGCAGCGCTGGGCGCCGAAGTTTTTGCCGGCGACTTCATCGAGCAGCGCCGCACGATCGCGGAGCGCAACGGTGCGACGGCGTTTCATCCGGATGAGGTTGGCCGAACTCTTCCCGAGGGCGCCGACGTCGTGATTTGCGGTCCGGGTACGGCGCCAGCCATGAAAGCCGCATGCGAAGCTACGGCGGCTGGCGGCACGATCGTAATGTTCACTCCGTTTCCGCCCGACGTTCCGGTAGCCGTGGACCCAACGCGATTTTACTTCGGGGATCTCCGGCTCGTCGCGAGCTACTCGTGCGGGCCAAACGACACGCGCGAGGCTTTGGCCCTGATCGAGCAGGGAGTCGTCACAGCCGAAAAGGTCGGCGCCGCCCTTGTGTCACTCGACGACGTTCCGCGCGCCTATCGCGAGTTGGCCGAATCTCGGATCGTCAAACCAATCGTCGTTTTCGATTAGGGCCGGACAAGCAAGTGCTCCTTCGGTGAAAAGATTAAAACTCGACACTTCGGTTGGCGCCATGCTATAATCGCTCACGGTTCAGCAGGTGTTTTTTATCTTAACTCCTGGCCTTTTTTCGCTTTCTGCGGACGTCAGATCTCGCGTAAGATCGTCTGCTGAGAGCCCGTACCCGAGGGAGGGTAAAATGCGAGCTGGCGTCACGCTCATGATGCGCGACGAGCAAGGCGCGTCGATGGTCGAATATGCGTTGCTCATCGCGGTGGTCGCAATGGTGGCCCTCGTCGCCATCCAGACCTTCGGCATCAACCTGGAAACGTTATTCAACAGCTTCGCAGGGGCCGTCTAAGGCCGCCAAATCAAGCTGCCGGAACCCGTTACGGCGCCTTAAATACCCTTAAAAGAACTCGACACCCGGTCGGCTCCGTGCTATACTACCAAACTAGCTAGCGGCCTGCGGCTAGCTGTTAGGATTTATGTGTTTCGGCCGACCGTTTAAGCGTAGGGCGGTTCGTCAATTTGTCACACCAGGAGAAGACGGAATGCTAGCTGCTCTGACCCTCATGATCCGCGACGAAGAGGGCGCAACGATGACCGAGTACGGGATCCTGATCGCCTTGATTGCCATTGTGGCTTTCTCTGGGGTCCAGCTCTTCGGCATCAATCTTCAGACTTTGTTCCGTGCCTTTGCCGCTACCGTGCAGGCTTCCACGCCCGGCTAATCCGGCACCCCCATGCGGCCATGCGGGGTCGCATCTTGACATTTGTAAAGTCCAAGCTAGGCTTGGAGCATGGCCCCCTTTGCGGATCTTCTGAACTCGGCGATGGATGAGGCGCGGCTTACGGCCGCGGAGGTTGCCGAGAGCGCGGGCCTGACCGAGTCGGCGATCTCGCTGCTTCGCGCCGGCCGCCGCGAGCCTTCGTACCGGACCCTCCAGCGCCTGGCCGCCGTCTTTCCTTCCCTTGGCGAGCAACTGAGCGGGGCCGCGAGCCCCTTCGACTCGATCGACGGCGCCATCGCGGACGTCAGAGCCGGGAAGATGGTCGTCGTCCTGGACGACGAGGACCGCGAAAACGAAGGCGACCTGGTGATGGCGGCGCAGATGGTCACCCCCGAAGCGGTCAACTTTATGCGCAAGCACGCCGGCGGATTGATCTGCGTGCCGATGCCCGGCACCCGGCTCGACGAGCTTCACATCCCGCAAATGGTGCGCGACAATACCGCCGTCCACGAAACCGCGTTTACCGTCTCGGTCGAAGCGCGTGGACTGACGACGACGGGAATTTCCGCGCACGACCGTGCTGCCACGATCAAACGTTTGCTCGATCCCGAAGCGAAGCCGGCCGACTTCCTGCGTCCCGGGCACACGTTTCCGCTGCGCGCGCGCGAAGGCGGCGTCCTCGTGCGCGCCGGACAGACGGAAGCGGCCGTCGATTTGGCGCGGCTCGCGGGACTCTTTCCTGCCGGCGTCATCTGCGAGATCATGGCCGAAGACGGAACGATGGAACGCCTGGAGGGCCTGCGCGGTTACGCCGACCGGCACGGGCTCAAGCTGATCACCGTCAAGGATCTCATCGCCTATCGCATGCGCACCGAGAAGCTCGTCCGAAAAATTGCCGAGTTCGATCTGCCCACCGTATTTGGAAGCTATACCGGCATCGCCTATGACACCGCGATCGACGAAAACACGCACGTCGCGCTGGTGATGGGAGAGATAGGCGACGGCAAAAATATTCTCGTGCGCGTCCACTCCGAGTGCATGACCGGCGACGCGTTGCACTCGATTCGCTGCGATTGCGCGGCCCAGCGTGATGCCGCGATGGAGCTGATCGCCAAACAGGGTCGTGGCGTCTTTCTCTACCTGCGACAGGAAGGTCGCGGCATTGGGCTGGCCGACAAGCTGCGAGCCTACGAACTTCAAGACCGTGGTGCCGACACCGTCGAAGCCAATCTTGCGCTGGGTTTGCCGATCGACAAACGGGATTACGGGATCGGGTCGCAGATTCTCGCCGACCTCGGCGTCAAAGAGATGCGCTTGATCACGAACAACCCCAAGAAGATCTTTGGGCTCGAAGGGTATGGGCTCAAGATCGTGGGACGAATGCCGCTTCAAACCACGCCAACGGAACACAACAAACATTACATCGACACCAAGCGCTCCAAGCTGGGTCACATGCTCGACGAGGTCGTCGCATCGTGAAGCCGAACGGCGCGAGCGGTACCGCAAAGCCCGATTGCGCGGGGCGGCGTTTTGCAATCGTCGCGGCGCGCTTCCACGCCGACATCGCCGACCGTCTGGTGGACGGGGCGAGACGAGCGTTACGCGATTGCCGCGTCGCCGACGAGCACGTCAGCCTCTTTGAGGTCCCCGGTTGTTTCGAACTGCCGCTCGCGTGCCGAAATCTGATCGATAGCGACCTTTTCGACGCGCTGGTCGCGTTGGGCGCCGTCATTCGCGGCGAGACGCCGCACTTCGACTTTGTCGCCGGCCAATGCGCACGCGGCATCATGGACGTCCAACTGGTTACCGGCGTTCCGATCGGTTTCGGCGTGCTCACGACCGACACGCTCCTGCAAGCCGAAGAGCGCGCGGATCCCAAGGACGGCGATAAGGGGTATGGGGCCGGCTTGGCCGCGGCCTCGTTGCTAACCCTGACGGTCGGCACGCCGCGCGCCGGCTTCCGCACCTAGGGATGAACGGATTCATCCCCGTCGCGTGGGACGGCGACGCCGTGCGCTATCTCGATCAACGCTTGCTGCCGCACGAAGTACGCTACGAGCGCGCCCAAACGGTCGCCGATATCGAAGGCGCGATTAAGAGCCTGGCGATCCGCGGAGCGCCCTGCATCGGCGTCTTCGCAGCGTACGGTGTGGCACTGCTACGCCGTACGATCTCCGATGAGGCGCGCTTTCTTGAAGAAGCAAACCGCGTTCGCGTTGCGCGGCCGACGGCCGTGAACCTCGCGTGGGCGGTCGACCGCGTTCTTGCGGCCGGCGACGCCCTCAAAGAAGCCAAGACGATCCATGAGGAGCAGATCGCCATCGACGCGGCAATTGCAGAGAACGGCTTCGAGTTGATTCCGAAGAACGCGCGGATCGTGACGATCTGCAACACGGGACCGCTCGCAACCGCCGGCGGCGGCACCGCGCTTGGCGTCATCATCGCCGCGCAGCGGGGCGCTAAGAAGCCGCACGTCTTCGCCTGTGAGACGCGGCCCCTCTTGCAGGGTGCTCGCCTGAACTACCTCGAGCTGCAACAGGCCGGTGTGGACGCGGTCCTGATGGCCGACTCCGCGGCCGCCATCGCGATGAAGCGCAAGGGCATCGACCTGGTGATCGCCGGCGCCGATCGCATCGCGAGCAACGGCGACACCGCAAACAAGATCGGCACCTACGCGCTTGCGATCCTGGCGGCCCACCACGGAATTCCGTTTTACATCGCCGCGCCGCGGTCGACGTTCGACTTCTCGATCCGTAGCGGGGATGAAATTCCCATCGAAGAGCGCAGTGCCGAAGAGGTGAGTTCGTTTGCCGGCCGGCGCGTCGCGCCCGAAGGCGCAGCCGTCTACAATCCGGCGTTCGACGTAACGCCGGGGCATCTGATTGCGGCATTCGTAACCGAGTGCGGCATCGTCCGCTCGCCGTACGTCGAATCGATCCCCGACCTCGAGCTGCGCCCGCGCGTGCCGCTTGCTGCGGCAACACATTGAAGTTCTACGACTTCCTCGATAAGCAGCCGGCGATCGGCAAGCTCGTCATCGTCGAGGGGACGGAGCGCGCGCTGGCGGAGCGGGCCATGGACGTGCTGCTCGACCGGTTATTGCCCGACGAGGTGCGCGACCTCAATCTGTCGCGATTTTCACCCGAAGACCTTGGCGATATGGCGCGCCTTCGCGAGGCGGTGCAGGCGATGCCGTTTCTCGCCGACCGGCGCGTCGTCGTGGTTAGCGAGGCGCAAACGTTGCGCGCCGACCCGCGCCGCGCGCTGCTGGCGCTGACCCAGGAGGTGCCCGAAGGCAACACGCTGTTGGTGAGCGACTTGCTCTCGCCGCGCAGCGCTCGCCCGCAATCATTGGGAAGTTTAGCGGGACGCGCGGCTCTGCGCATCGATACGACCGCCGACGAACCAACGCGGGCGCGCTTTGTTACCGAGACGCTCGAACGCTTAGCGGCAACCGCGGAGCCACGCGCGGTCGCCGAGCTGGCGCGCAGCGACGCCGACTTGACGACCGTCCGCAACGATCTCGAAAAGCTCGCGCTGGCGGGGAAGAAGATTACATTGGCCGATCTGGAGCACGAAACGCTGACGATTGGAGACCCGAAGGCCTACAAGTTTGCCAGCGCACTGGTGGAAGGCAACGTCGCCACGGCGTTGCAGATTGCGCACGAGCTTTTTGCCGAGAACCGAGGCGCGGCCGTCGCGCTCTTTTCGGCGCTGGCAACCGAAAGCGGCTACCTGTGGGAGGCCGCGCGGCCCGGTGGCCAAATTCCCGAGCGCATGCGCTGGCGCGAACGCACCCTGCGCCCGCTGGGGCGGCGCATCGGTGCCCGCCGCGCCCGAATCGCCTTCGAAGGCGCGCTTGCGGGCATTGAAGCCGTCGTGACGGGTCGGGCCGGTAACGATCCGGAGGACCACAAGACGCTGATCGATCGCATCAGCGTCGGCCTCGCCGAATACTTGCGCCGCTAAGAATTTGATCGCCGCCGCTTGACGGCGCGGCGACTGTGCGGTATCCTCCCCGGTTCATGGTTAGCGATGTCGGCGCGCCGAGCATCTTTGCTTCGCGCGGCTTTCGGCGGTATTTTGCCGGTCAATCCCTGAGCTTCGTCGGGGACGGATTGCGCATGCTTTCGGTTCCGCTATTAGCTTATCACCTGACGCATTCCGCGCTCTCGACTGGCACGGCCTTTATCTGCGAAGTGGCGCCGTTCTCGCTCTTTGCGCTGGTCGGCGGTTCGCTGGCCGACCGGCTGGACCGGCGCAAGCTGATGATCGGCTGCGATGCCGTGCGCTTTTTGGTGATGAGCTTTTTTGCCGTTGCCTACGCGATGCACGTGCTGACGCTGCCGATGATCTACGGTGGCTTGGTGATCATCTCGATCTGCGCCGCCGGCTTTCTGGGCGGACAGTCGTCGAGCATTCCATATCTTCTGGGCAGCAAACAGTCGACAAAGGCGATCGCCATGCTCTTAGCGGCCGAGAATACCTCGAATCTCGTGACGCCGGCCATCGGCGGCGCGCTCTTCGCGACCCTCGGCCCGCTGCCGGCGCTTACGATCAATGCGCTCACGTACTTGGGCTCGCAGCTCTCGCTGGTCTCGATTCCGTCGCTTGGGCCCGAGAAGACGACCGGCCTGCCGACGTGGCGCCATTTTCTCAGTGACGTCGCGCTCGGGTATCGCGCGCTCTGGTCCGATCTCGGCATGCGCGCACAAGCCTTCGTGGCCTTCTCGCTCAACATCTTCGGCTTCGGCTGCTATGCGATTCTGATTCCGTTTCTCAAGAAGGGCTTCGACGCCACGGATCAGCAGGTGGGTTTCTTTTTCGCGATCTCGGCGCTCGGCGCAATTGGCGGAGCGACGGTCGCGGCGCGCTACGCCGAGCGCTGGCCGCTCGGGCGCTCGCTAACGCGCGCCTATCTGATCGACGCGATACTCTTCATTCCGGTGGTGCTCGTCTCGAATATCTGGCTGGCCGCGTTCTTCTGGGCCAGCTCCAATGCGCTCGCGAACTTCGAGATCGCGCAGATCATCGGCTTTCGCATGCGCGTTACGCCGGAACACATGGTTGGGCGGTTGATGGGCGCGGTACGTCTGCTCGTTCTCGCGGGAATGGCGCCGAGCGTGACGTTCTTCGGCTGGGTTGCGGACCATCGCTCGCCGCATGCCGCGATGACGATCGCCTGCGTCGGCACCGCGGTCGTCGCGATTGGCGCATTCCTTACTCCGGCTATTCGCACCGAGTCGCGCTGAAGGGGCTCTGCGAACCTCCGTCATGGCCGAATGCTAAAGACCGTGCCGTTTCCATCCGTTCCTCCCCCGACGGTCGTCCCGTAAAGTCTTCCGTCGAGGAGGGTTAAGGGCGTCTGGGGATACTCACCGTCAGAGCCGCCCGTTAATCGGTAGAGCACGCTCTCGTTGCCGGATTCGGTTAGCGAGAAAATCGTGCCGCACCCCATGGAGAATTTGCAGGAAGTGCCGCCTCCTTGAGTCGTGGTGCCATACAGCGTACCGCGATAATCGACCAGCGTTCCATCGGGCCCCTGGCCGTCGAGGACGCCTTTGAAACTGTAGACAATGCTCTCGCTGCCCGATAAGGTGACTTTAAAAACGGCGCCCGCATTGTTCGCGCCGCCCGTCGGCGTGGTTCCGTAGAGCGCTCCGTGATCGAGAATTAAGCCGCCGAGTCCGGGCCGCTCGCCGTCGGGCGCACCTGTGAAGCTGTACAAAACGTGCTCCGAGCTGGACGCGCTGACGGCGAAGACGGTGCCGCATCCTTCGCTGCACGAGCCGGTGCCGCCGTAATTCGTAGTGCCATTAAAGCGTTCCATTTACGTCGACCACGGGTGCCTGAGGGTCCGCGCCGTCGGGCTGATTGCGAAAATCGTACAGCATGGTTTCGTTTCCGGACGCGTCCAGCGCATACACCGTCCCGAACCCTTTGCTGCCACCGTCGAGCGCCGTTCCATAGAACGTCCCGCGTTTCGCGGTCACGGCGGCCCAAGGGCTATTCCCATTGGGCTCCTCGAGGCTGAAGAGAACGCTCTCTGCGCCGCCGGTCGTTACGGAAAAGACCGTACCGGCGTTACCGCTCCCGCCGCCTGACGTCGTTCCATAGAGCACGCCATTTCGCGCCAGCAATTCGCCAAGTGGGTACTCACCGTCGGGCGTCTGCCCGAAGCTGTAAATCACGCTTTCGGACCCGTCTTTCGTGAGCGAAAAGACCGTACCGAAACCATTTGCGCCGCCGTAAAGCGTCGCGCCGTACAGCGTATGACCGATCGCAACAACGCCGTTCTGCGGATTTGCGCCATCGGGGCGACTCTGAAAGCTGTAGAGCGACTTAAAGCCGTGGTCCGCGGCGGTAGGTACTTGCAGCGGTATTGCGCGCGGCGCCGCGATCTGTTGTTGCGCTCCGCAGCCGGCGAGCAGTGTCGCGGCGGCGACAGCAAAGCTGATGCACTTCCATTTCACGCGCATCTTCATATACTCCACCTCCAGGCGTCCCAGGATTCGACGACCGGATTGGGGTCGAATCCGTGGAAGTCGACGCTGATCGCCTCTTGCTGGCGCTGCCACCAGAAGAAGAGGATCGGGTTGTCGCGCGCGAGGAGGTGTTCGATCGTCGAGTACGCCGCGCGGCGGGTCGCGCGATCGTAGTGCGATAAAGCCGTCTGCTGGGCGGCGTCCATCGCGGCGCTGCAATAACGCGGGTCGTTATAGCCGTGCGGCGGGAAGTTGTTGCAGGTAAGTTCGGACGAGTTGTCCGGATCGATGCCGGCGTACCAGCCATAGGCCAGCATGTCGAACTTTCCGCCGTGTTGGATCCCGCCCATCGCTTGCGGGGCGTAGAGCAGGTCGAACGGATAGTACTTCACGTCGACGGCGATGCCGATCCGCTTCAGCGCGGCTTGGATCAAGATGCTCTCCGACCGGTGCGTCGCGCTCGCATTATCGGTGACCAGCAGCAACTCCAGCGGCTGCCCCTGCTTTCGGACGATTCCGTCGGCGCCGGCGACCCATCCGGCTTCGTGCGAGCAGCTGCTTCGCGCGCCCGAGATCGAACGGCACGGACCTTACGCTCGGGTCGAAGGCCCACATCCAGTTCGGGAGATCTTCGGTCGCCGGAACCGTCTGTCCGTGCGTTAGCGCTGATCGTGAAGGACGGTTTGTCGAGCGCCGCCGCGATTGCCGTGCGCACGCGAGCATCGGCGAGCAGCGGATGCGAGAGATTAAACTCCACTCCTTCGAAGCCGTTGGCATTGACCCACACAATCCGCGCATCGGGCAGGGAGTTGAGCATCGGGTACGTTTGAATCGACGGTTGATAGAGATAGTCGATGGCGTGCGTGCGGAGCAAGTTCGTGCCCGAGTCCTCGTTAGGAACGAAGAGTATTTCGATGCGCTTCAATCCAGGCGTCCCCTGGAAGAAATGAGGATTTGCGTCGAGCAGGATACGATCGGCGCGTCGCCACTCCACGAAGCGGAAGGGCCCGTCGCCAACGCTGGGCCGCGCGTTGAAGGGCACGCTATTGACGTTCGTGTAGCGCGCCAGAACGTGTGCAGGCAGGATGTCGTAGGGCTGGTCGCTCTCGGCAAAAAAGGTGTTCACAAAGGGCGAAAAGCGCCGCTTCAAATGCACGACGACGGTGTGTGCGTCCGGCGTGTCGATCGCTCGCACTTGGTCGTAGCCGTGGCGCGAGACGGCGTCGTTGTTCGGGTTCTCGATCGCCTGCCACGACCAGGTAACGTCGTGCGCGGTTACCGGTACGCCGTCGCTCCACGACGCGTCGCGACGGAGATGATAGGTAATCGTGAGGCCATCCGCGCTAATGCCGCCGTTGGCTTGTGTCGGCACCACGGCAGCGAGCATGGGCACGGTATTGCCGCGCGCGTCGGCCGAGAGCAGCGGCTCGAACATCAAGCGATCGATGAAGATCTCGATCGTGGTACCGGCGAGCAACGGATTGAGGTTCTTGGGCTCCTCGGTGACGGCGATGCGCAGCACGCCCGCATGCGTCCACGGATGGCGTACTCCGGGCGCCGAGCCGTTCTTGGTGCATCCCGCCAAGCACGCTACGACGGCTGCCAATATTGCCGTGGCCGCTTTCATTGCGCTGGTTCTACGGTGACGAGGCCGCGGCTTCCCGTAGGGCGAAGGCCAATTCAAATCCATGGATCATCGTACGTACGCCTCGCCGTTCTCCTGGCGATATGGCCGCGCGGAGCTTCGCTCGCTATTTTCCGAGCAGCGGCGGCGGCGGCTCTGGCGCGCCGTGTGGGTCGCCCTGGCGGAAGCGCAAGCCGCGCAAGGCCTGGTCGCGCAGGCCGAGCTCGACGATCTCCGCGCGCATGCCGGCGACATCGACATCGAAGCGGCGCTGGCCGTCGAGCGTGAGATCCACCACGACCTTATGGCGGAGATCCGCGTCTTTGCATCGCAGGCAAAGCGGGGCGGCGGAAAGCTCCATCTCGGCGCGACGTCGATGGACGTCGAGGATACGGTTGAAACCTATCGGCTGCGGCTCGCCCTGGCGTACGTCGGTTCGAATCTGCGCGAGCTGCTCGCGACCTTCGCCGCTAAGATTCGGGAGTATGCCGATCTCGTCTGCATGGCCTACACGCATCTTCAGCCGGCCGAGCCGACGACGCTGGGCTATCGCTTCGCAAGCTACGCCCAAGACTTGCTCGTCGACGACGAGAACTTGCGGTTCGTCTTCCACAATCTCACGACGAAGGGACTGCGCGGCGCGGTCGGCACCGCGGCATCCTACGAACGCCTGCTCGGCGAGAACGGCCGCTCGGCGGAGATCGAAGCCTACGTGCTCGGGCAGTTCGGGCTGACCGCTCGCGAGATCAGCACGCAGACCTATCCACGAAAGCTCGATTATTTGCTGCTCTCCGGGCTGGCCGGCGTGGGAGCATCGCTCTCGAAGTTCGCGGCCGACGTTCGCGTCCTGGCAAGCCCGGGCTTCGGCGAGTTGGGAGAGCCGTTCGCGCAATCCCAAGTCGGCAGCTCGGTCATGCCTTTCAAACAGAACCCGATCCTGAGCGAGCGGATCGACTCGCTGGCTCGATTGCTGCCCGGCTACGCCGACGTCACCTGGCAAAATGCGGCGACGAACCTCCTCGAGCGAACGCTCGACGATAGCGCGAACCGCCGCGTCGTGTTGCCCGAGGCGCTGCTTTGCGCGGACGAGTTGATAACGCTCGCTCGCACGGTCATCGAAGGGTTGCGCGTCGACGAGCGGCGCATCGTGCAAAACGTCCGCACGTATGCTCCCTTCTCCGGCACGCAGGCGGTGATGTTGGAAGCGGCGCGAGCCGGCGGAGACCGTCAGCTCTTGCACGAAGCGTTGCGTAATGCATCGATGGAAGCGTGGGAAGCGGTTCGTCGCGGTGACGAGAATCCGCTGGCGCGCCTCTTGACGGACCGCGCGGAGTTGACCGCATTCGTCGAGCCGGCCGAGATTCGACGCTTGCTCGACCCGAGCGCTCACGTCGGCACCGCGCCGCAACGCGCGCGGCTCTTGTCCGATCGCATCCAAGTATTGGCACCCTTCCCCCGTCAAGCCGAGGTCCGCGTAGCGTGAACAAAGGCATCGAAATAGCGCGCGGCAAGACGAAGGTGCTCTACGAGAACCCCGGTCAGCCGCATCAGCTCGTCGTCGCGCAGACCGATCAGATATCCTCGGGCGACGGCGCGCGGCGCAACGTGATCGCCGGCAAAGGGCGTCTGGCCGCACAGACGACCGCGCGCGTCTTTCGCTTGCTCAATCTCTGCGGTCTGCCGACGCACTACCTCAATGGCGGCGAAGACGACGACAACAACGAGATGGTCGTCCGGCGCGCCAACATGATTCCGCTCGAGGTGGTGACCCGCGGCATTGCGGCCGGCTCGTTTGCCAAGCGCAACCCCGGCCTCGCGCGCGGAACCCTGCTCGTGCCGCACGTGATCGAGTTCTTCTTTAAAGACGACGCGGCGCACGACCCGATGATTACGCCCGATCAAATCGTGGCGCAAAACCTCGCCGCGCCGCAAGAGGTCGGCGCGATGACGGAGCTCGCGCGGCTAACGTTCGACATCCTGTCGCATGCGTGGCGCAAGCGCGACGTGATGTTGGTCGATCTCAAGATCGAGTTCGGGCGACTGGCGGGTGGCGAGAACCAAGGTCAGCTCGTGATCGCCGACGTGATCGACAACGATTCCTGGCGAATCTGGCCGCAAGGCCGCGAAGAGCTGATGCTCGACAAGCAGATCTACCGGAACCTCGAAACGGTCGACGAGCCGGCGTTGGAGATGGTCAAGCAGGCCTACGAGCGGGTCGCGGATTTTGTTGGCACGTTTCCGGTGATGCGCCCGGGCATGGTCGCGGTCATTGCCGATTCTGCCGCGCAGGTCGAACGTGCGAATGAAATCGTCAAAACGCTCGGCCAGCTCGGCGTCCCGACGGTACGCCACGTGGCCAACGCCGCGTCCACGCCGGGTTTCGTGCTGCAGTTGATGGCGCAGCTCGAAGCGAGCTTCGCGCGGCTGGTCGTTATTCCGGTCGGCGAAAACGAGCTGCTGCGTTCGATGCTCGAAGCGGCCTCGTCGGCGCCGGTCGTCGACGGCGGCGAGGATATCGGTCGCGTGATGATGCAGTGCGCGAAGGTGTTTGGACTCGAAGACACCGTGCTTTTCGGGCGCACGCTGCTGATGCAGGCCAACGCGCGATCGGCCGTGCTCCACGCCGACGCGTCGTTACAGCAGCAGCCGCAGGCGTCGCAGAACTCTGCGCTTGGTTAACCTCCGTGACGAGGAGCTGCAACGCATCGCCGAGCGGCTCGGCCGAGATCCATCGGTCGTGGAGCTGCACGCCTTCGATGCGGCGTGGAGCGAGCATTGCAGCTATAAATCGAGCCGCCGCTTCTTAAGAAATCTTCCCACCGGCGGAGCTCGCGTGCTGCTGGGGCCGGGAGAGGATGCCGGGATTCTCCATCTCGGCACGCACGACGGCGAGCGCTACGCGATCGTCGTCGCGCACGAGTCGCACAACCATCCATCTCAAGTCGTTCCCTTCGAAGGCGCGGCGACCGGAGTCGGCGGGATCGTTCGCGACGTGCTCTGCATGGGTGCCGAGGTCGTTGCCGTGGCCGATCCGTTGCGCTTCGGCCGATGTGAAGACCTGGCATCGCATCAAAGCCACGTCGCGCGCGGGGTCGTGGACGGGATCGGCGCCTACGGAAATGCGATCGGCGTTCCCAACCTCGCCGGCGACGTCTACTTCGAGCGCGGCTTCAACGAGAACTGTTTGGTCAACGTCGTTGCGCTTGGAATCGTCAACGAGAGAGACGTCATCCACTCCTACGTGCCCAAAGGAGCCGAGGGCTGGCAGATCGTGCTCGTCGGAAAAGCGACCGATCCCAGCGGTTTCGGCGGAGCTTCGTTTTCATCGGTCGCGCTTGACGCGCGCGACGCGGAGCTCAACAAAGGCGCCGTGCAAGTCCCCGATCCCTTCTTCAAAAACGTTTTGATGCGCGCGAGCTACCGCGTCTTTGCGCTCTTGCGCGAGCGCAAGATCGTGGCGGCCTTCAAAGACCTCGGCGCGGGCGGGATCGTCGGATGCTCGGCGGAGGTTACGGCGCACGGCGGATATGGCGCCGAGATCGACCTCGACAGAGTGAACGTTGCGGTCGAAGGGATGCCGCCCGAGGTCATCGCCGTCGGCGAGACGCAGGAGCGGATGCTCTGGGTCGTTCCGCCGGATTTCGTTCCGGAGCTGCTGCAGATTTATAACGAGGAGTTTGGGCTGCCGGACGTCGCCCACAACGCGCGCGCAACTGCGATCGGCGAGGTGACCGCGCAGCAACAGTACGTGCTGCGATATCGCGGCGCCGTCGTGATGGACGTCGAAAGCGAGTTTCTCACCGGATCGATTCACGACGAGCTGCCCTATACGGAAAAGATTTATCACGCCGCGGCCGCCCAGGAACTTCCGGCCTTGGACCTCCAGGGAATCTTTCCGCGCGTGCTGGCGCACCGCGACGTCTGCTCGCGGGAGCCGCTCTACCGGCGTTACGACTCCGTCGTTCGAGGACGCACGGTTCTGCCGCGCGGCGCGGCCGACGCCGGCGTCTTGGCACCGGTTCCGGGCTCACGGCTCGGCGTGGCGCTCGCCGTCGCCGGCAATCCGCGTTACGGGCGCATCGATCCGGCGTATGCCGCCGAGCAGGCCGTCCTGGAGGCGATGCGCCGCGTCGTCGCCGTCGGCGCTCACCCAATTGGTTTGACCGATTGTTTGAACTTCGGCAATCCCCGGAAGGCCGAGCAGTATGGCGGGTTTGTCGCGGCGGTCGAGGCATTGGGCCGCGCCGCAACGCAGCTCGACCTGCCGTTCGTTTCCGGAAACGTCAGCCTCTACAACGAAGCGTCAGATGGGCGCGCGATTCCGGCCTCGGCAATCGTCGCGTGCATCGGCTCCATCGACGATATCGCAAACGTCGTGACGCCCGGATTCAAAGCGGCCGGCTCGCCGCTGCTATGGATTGGAAGCCGTGAACTGGTTGCGGGCGGATCGGTCTTGGCCGAGCTGCTCGGCGTCAAGGGAACGCTTCCGAGCATCGAGTACGAGGCCGAACGCGCCGCGGTTGCGATCGTGAGAGATGCAATTGCGCGCGGCGTTCTGCGTGCCTGCCGCGTCGTCGCCGACGGCGGAATGCTGACGGCGTTTGCGCGCTTGGCTTTCGACGCGTTGTCGGCAGGCCGGAAGATCGGCGCGGAGATCGACTTCGGTAATCCGCTCTGCGAAGCCGGCGGCTTCGTCTGCGAAGTCGCTCCCGACAGCGGCATGGACATGACCGGAACGCTCCAAATCGGCGTGACGATCGACGCGCCAGAATTGATCGTCAACGGGACGCGCTTCGATGTCGAGCGTTTGCACGAGACTTGGTCGCAGCCGTTGGCGGCGCTCTATCCATGAGCGCGAGAATTGCGGTTCCGGTCTTTCCCGGAACGAACTCTGAAGACGAGACGCTCCGGCTGCTTCGCGACTGCGGCGGTGACGCCGAGATCGTCCATTGGTCGCAGGCGGGTGAGATGGCGCAATACGAAGCCTACGTGCTCTCCGGCGGCTTTGCCTATGAAGATCGCATTCGGGCGGGAGCGATCGCGGCGCACGACCGGATGATGGACTACGTGATCGAAGCGGCCGGCAGTGGTAAGCTCGTCTTGGGTATCTGCAACGGTGCGCAGATTCTGCTCGAAGCCGGTCTCGTGCCCGGCACCGGCCCGGTTCGCCGGCCGACCGCGGCGTTCACGCGCAACGGACCGGCGCCGCATTTTATCTGCCGGCACATCTATATGAAGCTCGCAATCGAACCGAAGCGGTGCGCAATTACCTCGGCGTTGCCGGAGGACGCAATTGTGCCGGCCTGGGCCGCGCATGCGGAGGGACGCCTCGCCGCGACACCGGAGCATTTAAGCGAGATCGTGGCCGGCGGCCACCTCGCCTTCATCTATGCAAATGCGAATGGCAGCGTCGACGAAGACGCGATTCCCAACGGATCGGCGCTCGGGTGCGCGGGCTTGGTGAATCGCGAAGGCAACGTGCTTGCGATCATGCCGCATCCGGAGCGCGATGCCTGGAACTTCAACCATCTCGACCGCCGCGAAGGCGACGACGTCCTCGCGCCCTCCGGCGGCTCGATCCTGTTTCGCAGTTTCGTCCAGGCGCTGGCGTCATGACGCGGGCAGTTGCCATCAGCTTGAAAATTCCGGACAACACCGCGTTTACGGCGGCGGTCGCGCTGCGCCGGCTCGGCGTCGTCGTCGAGCGCGTCGAACGCAGCGAAATTTTGTTCTTCGATGACGGCGGCGACGTACCGGCGCTGATCGAGCGGATCACGGCCGACGAGACGATCTTCAATCCGAACAAACATCGCGTGACCGTGCTCGACGAGGCGGCCCCGCGCTCAGGTGAAGTCTGGATCGAACCCCTCGAAGGCGGCCGCGCCACTGCCTGGCGCCTCCTGGGACGAAACGACGCCGGGCTCGACCAAGAGGCGCTGCGCGCCGCAGTGGAACGCCTTTTGTGTAATCCGGCGATCGAACGAGCCGTCTACTAAACGACCCCGCGACCTCGACGAGCTATCGCCGCGTCTTGCGGCTCTCGTCGTGAACGTATTCCCAGAGAATATGCTGAATTAGGTTGCTGCGCCTGCGGTGTTCGCGTTCCGCAATACGATCCAGTGCGTCGAGCAGTGGCTCGCTCAAGCGAATCGAAATCGGAGGCGGCGCCGCCCCCGGCTTTCCCACGATCAGCTCGGCCTTCGCGATCTCCTCGGGCTGGGACCGCGCGAGCTCGCGAAGGTAATCTGCTTCGCCCTTCTTTGGAAGCACGGCCATAATCAAACCTTTCCTCGCCGATAGGCACGTCGGTCTCGAATATCCATGTCGATCGCGCCGAATACTCGGAAAGCTCGGCCTTCCGCGAACGTACCGACCATCTTTAGCAACCGCCCGTCGCCGGTTTCGCCATAAATGATATATGCATCACCGTCGCGGCGGACGCGATAGCTCGGAGCCTGAACCGTCGAATCCAAAGACGATCTCCTCGACCTCTTCGGGCGTAACGCGGTGGCTGGCCCAGAGATGCTCGACGTTGTCACCCCAGAGCAAGCATCTGATCGGGATCGGCACGCAAACAGGCCCTCATTGTAGCGATTTGTAATACATTTGTCTACAAAAGCGTTGGCCCGACCTACTGGCTCGTGCTTCGGGCCGCGCATTGCGCTCAATCCCTGCGAGCCGGCAGACGGCTACGCAGCCGCCGCCCGTTCCAATGGTCGTCATGGCGGATGGGCGGAGCGATACCGGCCTTTCGCAAGGCGCGGAAACAGATGGACCGAGGGGCTATCAGCTTAAGATTCGACGATACGCAGTTAGCCGATGTACTCGGCATTCAGAACGGCGTGTAACTGATTGCGCTAGCGGGAAAAATACATGTCAGGAGGCCAAGCCCGGCGGCAGCAAGTAACTGTATCGCATCAATGAACCGGCCGTACACGATCGCAACTTTGGGTTCCCATTCGGCGCTGCAAATTCTTAAAGGCGCCCACGACGAAGGCTTTAAGACGCTGGCGATCTCAAATCGCGATACCGAGCGGCTTTACCGCTCGTTCGCGTTTGTTGACGAGGTGATCGTGCTGGAGCGCTACGCCGAGTTCATGAACTTGATGGACGAGCTCGATCGCCGCAAAGCGATCATCGTACCTCACGGATCCTTTGTGGCCTATCTTTCGCTCGAGCAGCATAAGAAGATGACGGTTCCCTATTTCGGGAACAAGGCGGTCCTCGATTGGGAGGCCAGCCGCGAGCTGCAGCGGCAGTGGCTCTCGCGGGCGGGGCTCACGCTGCCGCGGCAGTTTCGCAGCGGGGCGGAAATCGACCGGCCGGTTATCGTCAAGCTCTACGGGGCAGCGGGCGGTAAAGGCTACATGTTCATTAGAGACGCCCACGACTTTGAAGCGCGCGCGGCGCACCTCAAGGAAGCCTACATCATTCAGGAATACATCATCGGCGTACCTCTCTACATTCACTACTTCTACTCGCCGCTGCAGAACAAGCTTGAAATTATGTCGATGGACCGCCGCTACGAGACCAACGTGGATTCTCTCGGCCGCATTCCCGCGGCCGCGCAGGAAGGGATGGACGTCAGCCCTTCGTACGTCGTCGTCGGCAACCAGCCGGTTTCGCTTCGCGAGTCGATGCTTGCCGAAGCGCTGCGCATGGGCGACGACGTGGTGCGGGTCAGCAAGGAGATTGCCGGTCCCAAGGGCCTCTTCGGCGCCTTTTGCATCGAGACGATCATCACGCCTGACATTCAGTTCTACGTGATGGAGATCTCGGCACGCATCGTCGCCGGCACGAACCTCTTCATCGATGGCTCGCCATACTCGTATCTGAACTACTCCGAGCCGATGTCCACCGGGCGCCGCATTGCGCGCGAGATCAAGAACGCTTTGCTAACCAACAATCTTGGTTTGGTGCTGGATGACTCGAGCGTGGTCTAGAGGCCTGGGCGTGGCCCTGCTGTGCGGGCTGGTCGCGCTTCCCGTCAAGAGCGGCGCGACGCTGGAAGCGGATCCGGCGATCCTCTACGCCCAGATGAAGGACGCCTATGCGAAAGATGCCGCCGCGGATTGGAGCTTTCGCCCCCAACAGATCTATCTCGCAACGATTTTTGACGCCGGCCGCGCGTACTCGCTTCAGTATCCGACCGATCCGAACTATGGCGTGCTCGCGACCTTGACCGTGCAGATCGGAAGCGGCCTGCATTATAACCCCCTGACCAACCACGACGGCGCCGTTTGGTGGGTGCGTGAGGCGGCCGACTGGGCGATGAAAAACTCGAAAGATTTCGCCACCGTCTCGCAGGCGCAGGGGCTGATGGCGCGCGTGAACGCCGAAGACCAGCCCCAGGTGTTGGCGCGATACGCCGACGAGGACGCGACGGCCAACATCAAGGCCTATCCCGGCGACATCGATGCCTTGCTGATCCGGGTCGAGGCGAATTGGCGCGCCTGGCTGCTGACGCACGATCCGGCATGGCGAAGCCTGGCCTTCGAGCGGGCCGCCGCTGCGAACTTTCCGGTCGCGCATCTGCCGACGAACTGGGGCAACGAACTTGTCGCCTCGGCGCAGCGCGCATCGCCCGGGCAACGACGGCTACACGGCCGGCGATTTCACCAACGCACAGACGTTTCTCGCACGTTTGAAGGCCGTCGATCCGATTCGCGTCATCGCGACCGTGACCTCGATTCCGCATGACGCGTACCTCACGACACTAGCGCCGGCCGATGAGTACTTCGGGCCGCGAGGCATGTCGATTCTCGAGATCGAGAACCGGCTCAAGCGAATAAACTACATGTTGAACTACAACTACGGGAATCGCGAGAGCGACGAGGCGTTCGCCGTCGCGAAAGCGATCGTCGCAATGCAAGAAGTCTATCCGCGCGATCGCGACCTGCCGATGCTGCTCTTCTGGTGCTATAACACGCTGCAGCGCATGAGCGACGATCAGTCCAAACGCACGGCCGGTCAGATCAGGGCGATCCTGACCGTCGAGTACCAAGACAGCTCGCAGGCTCGGCAACTGCTCGGAACCTAACCGGAAAGCTGCGACGTGGATCCGGTGCTCGCCGACCGACTGCAGTTCGCCTTCACGATCATGTTCCATTACCTCTTTCCCATCGGCACGATGGGGCTGGCGCCGTTTGTGGCGGCATACACCTGGAAGGCGGCGCGCGGGCACGATGAAGAGTCCGCGCGGATCGCCGCGTTTTGGACGAAAATCTTTGCAATCAACTTTGCCGCCGGCGTCGTCACCGGCATTCCAATGGAGTTTCAGTTTGGAACGAACTGGGCGGCCTTTTCGCGCAACACCGGTTCGGTAGTCGGTCAGCCCCTCGCAATGGAAGGCCTGTTTGCCTTCTTCCTCGAGTCGGTCTTTCTCGGCGCGCTGCTCTATCGGCGCCGGGGCGTGCCTTCGATGTTCGTCGCCTACTCCGGTGTAATCGTGTGTGCGGGGGCCTGGCTCTCGGGATTCTTCATCGTTGCCACCAACGCGTGGATGCAGCATCCGGTCGGCTATCGCGTTGCCGCCGACGGCACGATTCTCTTGGAGAACATCTGGGCGGTGCTGTTTTCCCGGTTCGCCTACTGGCAGTTTGCGCACGTGCTCTGCGGCGCGCTCCTTACCGGAGGTTTCGTTGTCGCCGGCATTGGCGCGTACTACTTGCTTTCGCGCCGGGATGAGGCGATCGGACGCCGGCTCGTGCGCGCGGGGACGATCGCGGCCTTCGCGTTTTCGTTGATCGCAGTCTTCCCGACCGGCGATCGCAACGGGCGCGACGTCACGCAGTATCAGCCGGTCAAGCTGGCCGCCCAAGAGGGCCTCTTCACGACCGAGCGCGAGGCGCCGCTTGCGATCATCGGGATGCCCGACGTCGGGCGCAAGCGTTTGATCGATCCGATCTTCGTGCCGGATATTTTGAGCTTTCTCAGTTACGGAAACTACAAAGCCAACGTGAATGGGCTCGACGCGTACGCGCGCGAGCTGTGGCCGCCCGTCGAGCTGACCTACTACTCGTATCACATCATGGTCGGTCTCGGCACGATCTTCGCCGCGGCTGCAACGATTGCGGTGCTGTTGTTGGCCTTCGGCAGGCTGTGGAACGCGCGTTGGATGCTTTGGATATTGATGCTGCTGATGCCGTTTCCGTTCATCGCCAACGAAGCGGGCTGGGTGGCGGCCGAGGTCGGGCGCCAGCCGTGGATCGTTTACGGTTTGATGAAGACGGCGGCGGGCGGCTCGCCGACCGTTTCGAGCGGGGAGACGATCTTCACGCTGATCGGGTTTGCCGGCATGTATTTCTTGCTGGGCGTGCTCTTTTTGTATCTCGTCTTACGCGAGGTCGGAAGAGGGCCGTCGGGGAGCGAGGCCGCGTGAGCGTCGCCGGCTTTATCGCCATCGCCTTCATGCTCACGATGTACGTGCTGCTCGACGGCTACGATCTCGGCGTCGCGGCGGTCACGCCGCTGATCGCGCGCTCGGATCGCGAACGCGCCGCGACGATGGCCGGCATCGGTCCGTTTTGGAACGGCAACGAGGTTTGGCTGATCGCCGCCGGGGCCGCCCTCTTTGCCCTCTTTCCGGTGGCGTATGCCTCCTCGTTTTCGGGTTTCTATCTCCCCTTCATCGTGGTGTTGTGGCTGCTGATGTTTCGCGGCATCGCGCTGGAACTGCGCGAGCATTTGCCGTCGGAGGTTTGGCACCAGTTTTGGGACGCCGCGTTCTCGCTCTCGAGCGCGCTGTTGATCTTCGTTTTCGGCATCGCGTTGGGGAATCTGCTGCGCGGCGTACCGCTCGACGCGGCGGGATACTTCCAAGGCACCTTTGCGTTCTTGCTCAATCCCTACGCGCTGCTGGTTGGAGTCTTTGCGCTCGCGACGCTGTGCGTGCACGGCGCCGCCTTCATGGCAATGCGCATCGAGGGCGAGCTTGCCGCCCGAGCGATCCGGATCGTCGTCCGCGGCTCGTGGCTGGTCTTGATCCTCTACCTCGCCGCTACGGCGCTGACCGTTTCGATGAATGCGCCGCTGCGAGCCCCGTGGCTCTTCGCGATGCCGCTGCTCTCGCTGATCGCGCTGGTTGCGATGTGGCGCAGCGCGCGAGGGGGACGCGCCCGCGAGGCCTTCGTCATGTCGTCGTGCTTTATCGCAACGCTGCTCGCGGCGTCAGCCGGCACGATCTTCCCGTACCTCCTGCCGGCCTTTCCCGCGCGCAGCCGCGGCATCTCGATCTTTACGGCAGCCCCTTCCGAGACCGCGCTGGCCTGCGCGCTGACCGCGACGCTGATCGGAATCGCCGGCGTCGCGATCTACGCGCCCATCGTCTGGCGGCGCATGGCCGGAAAGGTTCGCGTCGAATGACGCGCCGGTGAGCCAGGAGATAGTCGCCAGCGCACTCGCAGCGTACGACCCTGCTCGCCTCACGCTCTGTTCGATCGGAAGCCACTCGGCGCTCGAGGTGGCCTACGGCGCGCGCGCCCAGGCGCTGCGCAACCTGGTCGTTACCGCCAAAGGCCGCGAGCAGACCTACCTGCGTCATTTCGCGCGCCGCGAGCAGCCCATCGGGCGCGGCTGCGTCGACGCCGTGCTCGAACTGCAGGTGTTCTCGGATATCCTCGACGAGGAAGTGCAGCAACGGCTGCTGCGTCAGAACGTCATCTTCGTTCCCAATCGCTCCTTCGAGGTCTACCTCCACGAAAAGTACGAGTACGAGGAGATCGAGCGGCGGATGCTGGTGCCGTTCTTCGGAAACCGCGCCTTGCTCAAAGCGGAAGAGCGCACCGAAAAGGGCGTGGATCAATACGCGCTGATGCGGGCCGCGGGGATTCGGCACCCTCGCCGCTATGAGTCTCCCGACGAGATCGACTGCCTCGTGATGGTCAAGGCGCCGCACGCGCGGATCTCGTTTGAACGCGCCTTCTTTCTCTCGTCGTCGCCGGAGGAGTACCGCGCCACGGCCGACCACTTGATGGATGAAGGGACTCTGAGCGCGGCCGGGCTAGCATCGGCGAGAATCGAGGAATACGCGCTGGGCCCGTCGGTAAACTTCAACTTTTTTTACTCGCCGCTCTTGGAGGAGCTCGAGTTGAGCGGCACCGACACGCGTCGCCAGACGAACTTGGAGGGCTTCCGCAACGTACCGCCGGCGGCGTTCGAAGCCGTGCGCGGAATCACGATGCGCTTGGAAGAAGCCGGCCACATCGCGGCGACGGTCGTGGAGTCGATGCTGGAGCCGGCCTTTGACATGGGCGAGCGCTTCGTGCGCGCCGCGCGGGAGGCGCAACCGCCCGGAGTCATCGGACCGTTCGCCCTGCAATGCATCGTAGCGGCCGGTCCGCCCAAAGAGCTTGTCTGCTACGACGTCTCGCTGCGCATCCCGGGCTCACCGGGGACGCGATTCACTCCCTATTCGGCCTATCGTTGGGGCCGCGACGTTTCGGTTGGCGAACGGATTGCGATGGAAGTCGTAATGGCCCGCGACACCAAACGGCTCCCGGACGTGTTGACGTAAATTCATTCGCTTTTCTGGAGGTAGTACATGACCGTTGACAACGTTCAAGAGCGCGCCGGCGTGGTGACGTTCAAAGGACAACCGATGACGCTGCTGGGGCCGGCGCTGCGGCGCGGCGATCCTGCGCCCAGTTTTACACTGACCTCCGGCGATCTCTCGACCGTCACTCCGGAGATACTTCTCGACGAAGGTAAACGTGCCGCGTTATTGATCGTCGTGCCTTCGCTCGACACGAGCGTCTGCTCCCTCGAATCCAAGAAGTTCAACGATCGCCTGGGCGAGCTCCCCGAAGGGGTGAAGGCCGCCGTGGTCAGCATGGATTTGCCGTTTGCGCAGGCCCGCTGGTGCACGGCCGAAGGCGATGTCAAGCTCGACATGCTCTCCGACTACCGGAGTCACAGCTTCGGCACGAACTACGGCCTACTGATCTCGGAGCTGGGCCTCTTGGCGCGTGCCATCGTCGTGATCGGCAAAGATCGCACGATTTCGTACGTCGAGATCGTCCCCGAAGTTGCCAGCGAACCCGATTATGATGCCGCCCTTCAACGCCGCTGCCGCCGCCGCTGCGTAAGGGAGGGCGATGCCGCCGACCGTTCTAATTTTGGATTTCGGCGCGCAGTACAGTCAGTTGATTGCGCGCCGGACGCGGGAGCTGGGCGTTTACTGCGAGATCGTGCCGTACGACGTTCCCTGGAGCACGCTCTCGTTGCGCCGGCCCGCCGCACTGATTCTCTCCGGCGGCCCGGAAAGCACGCTGGCCGAGGGTGCGCCGAAGATGGATCCCGAGATCGTGAAGGCCGGCGTACCGATTCTTGGCATCTGCTACGGCATGCAGCTTCTGGCGCGCGACATCGGCGCCGAGCTGGTGCAACTCGATCACGCCGAGTACGGTCCAGCCACGCTGGTGGTGGCCGATCGCGAGACGCCGCTCTTCGACGGCGTTCCGGAAGAGTCGCGGGTGTGGATGTCGCACGGTGATTCCGTCGTCGCGCTGCCGGACGGGTATCGCGCCTTGGCTTCGACGGCGCGCTGCCACGTCGCCGCAATCGGCAACCCGGAGAAGAAGATCTACGGCGTGCAGTTTCATCCCGAAGTCGTACACACCGAGCACGGACGAACCGTTCTCGACAACTTTTTGCACGAGATCGCCGCCCTCGGGCGCGATTGGAAGATGGAATCTTTTCTCGATAGCGCGGTGCGGGATATCCGCGAACGCGTCGGCAGCGATAAAGCGATCTGCGCGCTCTCCGGCGGGGTGGACTCCGCCGTCGCCGCGACGCTGGTCGCGCGCGCGATCGGGGAACAGCTCACCTGCATCTTCGTGGATCACGGTTTGCTGCGAAAGAATGAAGCGCAACAAGTCGTTGCGGCGTTTCGAGAAGTGCTGCATCTCAACGTGATTGCGGTCGACGCGCGCGAGCGATTTCTCGGCAAGCTAGCCGGCGTCGAAGATCCCGAGCGCAAGCGGCTGGCGATCGGCCACGAGTTTATCGCCGTCTTCGACGAGGAGGCCGCGAAAATTCCAGGCGTCAAATATCTCGTGCAGGGCACGCTCTATCCCGACGTCATCGAATCGAAGACGCCGCAGAGCAAGGCCGGTCAAAAGATCAAGTCGCACCACAACGTCGGCGGCCTTCCCGATGAAATGAACCTCGCGCTGATCGAGCCGTTGCGCGCGCTCTTTAAGGACGAAGTGCGCGTGCTCGGTGCGGGCGCTCGGCTTGCCCGATGCAATCGTATCGCGCCAGCCGTTTCCCGGTCCCGGCCTGGCGGTGCGGATCATCGGCGACGTGACCGAGGAACGTTTGGCGATCGTTCGCGAGGCCGACGCGATCGTTCGCGAAGAGATCGACTCCGCGCAACTCGACCCGCACCCGTGGCAGTATTTTGCCGTGCTGACGCCGGTCAAGAGCGTCGGCGTCATGGGCGACGGACGCACCTACGCAAATCTCGTCGCGATCCGAGCGATCACCAGCGAGGACGGCATGACGGCCGACTGGGCGCGTCTGCCCCACGCGCTCTTGGAGCGCATGTCCGCGCGGATCGTCAATGAAGTACGCGGCGTCAATCGTGTGGCGTACGATATCACGACCAAACCGCCGGCCACCGTCGAGTGGGAATGATGCGCGCTATGAAGAGTCCGGCTCGAACCATGCCGGCGATGGCCCAGATATCTCCTCGATCGCAGGCACGAAGCTGCCGTCGAGCTCGGCGACCAGCACCGCCAAGTTATTGACGATCTCGCGCCAGCGGTCGGGGCCGCCGATCGAAAACTGCCCGGTAAGCTCAACGCCGTGCACAACGCCACGCGCTGCGTGCCGCGAGGGCGGCAGCGACAGGGATGCTTTAAAGCCTTGCCCGTCGATCAAGCCCAGCACTTGCATGAAAGCGGTGAGCGAGTTGCTCCAGGTCCCAACGTCGAGCTTGAGCTTCACCGTTAGGTTTCCGGGCGTGCGGCGGCGCAGCGTGAATGCACCCGTCTCACCACGGCAATCGTAGCCCATTGGCTTGAAGGCGCGAACGAGCTCAGGTTTCTTCGGCCCGGACGTTTCGAAGGCCGGCTGGGCCCCCGCTTCTCCCAACAGATCGGGCAGATCGTGCGGAAGTATTTCGAGCATTTCGGGTATCTTGGCGCGATACTCGCGCACCACCGAACGGATCGCCTCGCGTTTCTCCGACCCGCCCGCTTGGGCGGTAGGGTCGGATCGTTCCGGCGCCTGCGCGGCGACCATCGAAATTGCACCGTCTTGCGCACTTTGCCGCAGGCGGCGAAGAGCGTCGCGATTTCGGGCGGCGGCGCGGGAAGCTTCTTTTCCGTCGGGTCGGCTTCGACGATGCGCATCGCCGCGACGTACCTATTGCGGCCGTTGACCCACCAGGAGTCCTTGACGTTAACGCCCGGCGATGTGGGGTGCCCGGCGCCGATGTCGACCCCCGCGCGCATTAATATGCCGAGCGTCGGTCCATCGGGGAATGGGGGCAACTCCGGGCCGTCTGAGAACCCGGGCGCCGAGAAATGCATGGCGAGCGCGTGAAACGGAAAGGATCTCGGAACGCCGCGCGCGATCTCCAGCAGGAGCGCGAAATCCACCGCCTCCGTCGCGCCGGATTCCGTTATGTTGGCAATCATGCGTTCGCGGGCAAATCGCTCCAACTGCGGCCAGCGTTTGCGCACCCGGTCGACGCTGGAGATACGCTTGATGCCCAGCGCCGCCGTCACTGCGCTTGTCTCGGGGTTGACGGGGGCGTCTGCCAGCGTAAAGCGCACGGAGGGTTCGCCAAAGCCCGCGGCGAGAAAGCCGTCATGAATCCGTGCGATCCTCTCGACCAGCGGTTCCTTTCTGCTGGCGGCGAAGGTCGTGTACATGGCGACGAGCATGTGGGCCCGTTAGGAGTCGAGTGTGCGAATCCTCGTAGTTGGTAATGGTGCGCGCGAAGATGCGCTCTCCTGGCGACTCGCGCAATCGCCGTCCTGTGAAGCGATCTTTGCCGCGCCGGGGAATGCGGGCACGGCCTCGCGTGGAACAAACTGGGAGATTGCTGCAACCGACGGCAAGGGATTGGCGGATCGCGCCCTTCGCGAAGGCATCGACCTGGTCGTCCTCGGTCCGGAGACGGCCATCGCTGCGGGCGTTGGCGATCGGCTTCGAGAGGCCGGGCTTACCGTCTTCGGCCCCAACCGTTCCGCCGGACGTTTGGAGTCGAGCAAGATCTTCGCTAAACGCTTCATGGAACGTCACGGCATTCCGACGGCAAAGGCAGTCGTCATCCATTCGCTGGACGCAGCTCGCAGTGCGCTGGCGCAGTGGAAGGGCGGCGTCGTCGTTAAAGCCGACGGACTTGCCGCAGGTAAGGGCGTCGTCATCGCGCCGGGCGCGGATGTGGCGCGCGCCGTCGTCACCGATTGGTACGATGGCAGCCGGATTCCGGGAGGCGGCCTCGACCTGCTGCTCGAGGAGCCGATCGGCGGCCGTGAAGTGAGCGTCTTTGCAATCTGCGACGGGCGCGCGATCGTGCCGTTCGCGGCCGCCTGCGATTATAAGCGTGCCGGCGACGGCGATACTGGTCCAAATACCGGGGGCATGGGTGCCTACTCGCCGCCGAACGGTTTTCCCGACGACCTCGACGCCGCCGTGCGCGAGCGGATCCTCGCGCCGCTGCTCCGCGGGCTTCTTGCAGAAGGCGAGGAGTATGTCGGCGTGTTGTACTGCGGATTGATGTGGAATGCGGCCGGGCCGCACGTCATCGAGTTCAACGCGCGTTTTGGAGATCCCGAGACGCAAGTACTCGTGCCGCGCATCGGCGGAGATTTTGCGCTGTTGCTGCACTCCGCCGCGCAGGGTGCGATGGACCTTTCGCTCGCGACGGTCTCGCCCGAACGGTGCGTCGGCGTCGTTCTCGCTACCAGCGATTACCCGCGCAGCAGCACCCCGCTGCGGGGTCTCGACTCCGACGTTTCGCTTCCGGAGGGTTGTCAGGCATTCTGGGGAGCCTCAACGCTGGCGGACGGAACCGTCAGCAGTGGAGGTGGGCGCGTTCTCACCGTTACCGCGCTGGGCGACGAGCCTCGACGAAGCCCGCTCGCGAGCCTACGAGAGCGTCAAGGGGCTCGCCGGCCGCTTGGGAAGCGCTGCCTTGACCTACCGCACGGATATCGCCGCGCCTGCAACCTGGCAGTCGGAAAGGGGATAGTAGAGGACGTCATGGCTTTTGGCATTCAACCGCAAAACCAGTTCGGGCAGCCGCTCGCGCCGGCGGTACCCACGCGGTCGCTGCTGGCGCAAGTGCTCGGAATTACCGCGCTGGGCTTATGCATAACGGCGCTTGCGGCCTGGCGCTTCCAAGATCTCGCGCCGGGCGTCGGCCTCGTAGCGATGATCGTCGGCTTCGTTCTGCTCATCTCCATCAACGCCGTCCGCCGCAACGAACCGCTGTCGCTCTTGCTCTTTTATGCCTTCACGTTCTGCGAAGGCGTCGGCATCGCGCCGGTTATCGGCCAGTACGTCCGCGCCTTTGGCCCGGACGTCGTGGTCAATGCCGCCTTAACCACCGGCCTGGGAATGTTCGCGCTTGCCGCCATCGTTTACGCGACGGGGCTGGACCTGCGTCGCTTCCAGGGCATCTTCATGATTGCGCTGCTGGGGCTGATCGTGCTCGGCGTCATCTCGATCTTCGTGAAGTTCATCCATCCGGAGACCTATGCGTGGCTGACGCTCGTCATTTTCTCGGGCCTCGTTCTGATCGATTTCGCGCGGCTGCGCGCCGGAGGAGACGGATTGACGCCGGTCCTCATGGCGACCAGCATCTACCTCGATGCGATCAACATCTTCCTTGCCTTGCTTCAGATTTTCGGTGGGAGGCGCTCGTCGGACTAGCAGCCTGCTATAATGGCATGAGATGTGCGGGATAACGGGGGTCTTCGCACCCGGGCGCGATGCCGCGCGGCTCGCGTTTTTCGCGCTATACGCGCTGCAGCATCGCGGGCAAGAGTCTGCGGGCATCGCCGCAGCCGATGGCGGCACGATCCGCTCGCACAAGGAGATGGGGCTGCTCGGCGCCATCTTCGACGAAGACATCTTAAGCGACCTCAGCGGTTACATTGCGATCGGCCACACGCGTTATTCGACGAGCGGTTCTTCGATCGTCGTGAACGCGCAACCACTGCTCGAGCGCAGCGAACTGGGCGACTTCGCGTTCGCGCATAACGGAAACCTCACCAATACCGACGAGCTTCGTGAAACGCTGTCGCCGACGACCGTGCTGCAGGCGACGTCGGATTCCGAAGTAATGGCCAAGCTGATCGTCGAGTCCAAGGGCACGATGATGCAACGGATCGAAGCGGTCATCGCGCGGGCTCGCGGCGCGTACTCGACGGTGCTCTGCACGCAGGACGAGCTGTACGCGTTTCGCGATCCTTGGGGCGTACGGCCCCTTTGCCTCGGCAAGCTAAGCGACGGCGGCGGCTACGTCGTCGCCTCGGAGTCGTGCGCGCTGGGGACCATCGGCGCGCAGTACGTGCGCGAAATCGAGCGCGGCGAGATCGTGCGCATCAGCGCGCAAGGCTTGGAATCGCACCTCACGCCGGTCGAGACCGCGGAGCCGGCATTGTGCACCTTCGAATACATCTACTTCGCGCGTCCCGATTCGCAGCTCAACGGCCGTTCGGTCTACATGGCCCGGTACGCGATGGGGCGCCAGTTGGCCAAGGAGCATCCCGTCGACGCCGATGTCGTGATGGCGGTGCCCGACTCCGCGGTCGCGGGCGGCATCGGCTATGCCGCCGAGAGCGGACTACCCTATATCGAAGGCCTGATCAAGAACCGCTACATCGGCCGGACGTTCATCAGCCCCGACCAGAATATGCGCGCGCGGGGCGTGCACCTCAAGTTCAATCCGCTCGTCGAGAATCTGCGCGACCAGCGCGTTATCGTCGTCGACGACTCGATCGTTCGCGGGACGACCACGCCCCGGATCGTGGCGCTCCTGCGCGAGGCGGGCGCGCGAGAAGTGCATCTGCGCATCACCTCGCCGCCGATCAAACATCCGTGCTATCTCGGCGTCGACATGGCAACCTACGGCGAGCTAATCGCCGCCAACTACACGGTGGAAGAGATCCGGGCCAAGACCGGGGCAGATTCCTTGGGCTATCTGAGTTTAGCCGGTTTGATCGCCTCGGTCGGAAGGACGCGCAACGAAATGTGCCTCGGCTGTTTCGTCGGCGAATATCCCAACGTTCCCGCGGGCCATGAGGCGCTAGCTTCTCCGGCCTAGGACCCATTCGCCAAGACCAATCGGTTCAAGGGCCGCGGCTGCGCGGTGCTACAGTCCAGATGAGTGACGCTGGGAAAGAGAATCGCCGCGCGGCGCCGTGCTTTGGGATGGTCCCAGAACGAGCTGGCTCGCCGCGCCGAGGTCAATCACCCCACGCTTTTTAAGATCGAGGCCGATCAGCGGCTCAATCCCTCAATCAGCATCGTCGTTCGCCTTGCGCGCGCGCTCGGAACGACCGCGGAGACGCTCTACGGTCTCGAGTGCGAAGAAGCGCGCCTCTTCGTCGAAGCCAACAAGTCGTCGATGTTCGTGGACGTCCGCCCGCTCGGGCGTAAATCCGGCGAAGCCGCGCGTGCCCGCGCACAGAGCTTTATCACCGCTGCGCTCGAGCGCGCCGGCGCGCGCGTCCGCGAGGCGCCGGCTAGCGATGTCGAGGACGCAACGGAATCACCGTCGCCGGCGCAGGCCGGTCATCTAGCGGCGGGCGGCCTTGCGCTCGTCGAGGAACTGCGGGCGATTCGGCGGCGGCTCGACGCGCTCGAGGGCTTTCGTCGGACGCAAGAAGGACGCGTTCGAAAGCGCGCAACGCGATAACCAAAGGGTCGGACCAGTCGTTGGTTTCCAGCATTTCGCGACCATAGCACCGCAGAGTGCCAACTGGTCGGCACCGTCGAAATCCCTTAACACGGGAAAGTGCGGTCGCGGACCTCTTCGGCGTAGGCCTCGAGCGCCTGCGTCGCCAGTTGCCCGATCTCCGCGTAGCGTTTGGCAAAACTCGGCGAGTGCGGATACATCCCGAGGATATCGTGCAGCACGAGTACTTGCGAATCGCAGTGCGGGCCCGAGCCGATGCCGATCGTCGGAATCGATAACATCTCGGTAATTTCGCGAGAGATCTCGTAATCCACGACCTCGAGAACGATCGCGTATGCGCCGGCGGCTTCGACCGCGCGTGCATCGTCGATCAGCCGGTCGCGGTGGGTCCGCATTTTGAAGCCCGGGCCGAGGCCGGCCGTCTGCGGGGTGACGCCGATATGGCCGACAACCGGAATGCCGGCGCCGGTGATCGCGCGAATGCGGTCGGTTTGATCGCGTCCGCCCTCGAGTTTCACCGAGCACCCGCCGCCCTCTTTGACGAGCCGAATCGCCGAACGCAACGCGTCTTCGTTGCTCACTTGATAGGAACCGAACGGCATGTCGGCCATGATATGCGCGCGCGTCGTTCCACGCACGACGGCCTGCGTGTGATAAATAATGCTTTCGAGCGTGACCGGCGTCGTTTCGTCGAAACCCAAGACGACGTTGCCGACGCTGTCGCCGACTAAGATGACGTCGATTCCGGCGCGTTCGACGAACTGCCCGAATGGAGCGTCGTACGCGGTTGCAACCGGGAAAAGCGCTTTTCCTTTTCGGCGTTTGATGGCGCCCGCCGTTAAGCGGCGTATCGCCGGATTCTTCTCCGGCTCGTACGGACGCGCGCTCTCGCTGGCTTTCACACCTTCAGCTCGGCTGACCTCGCACCGTTGCCGGAGGCGCCCATCAGGGGCTGGCCGGCGAGCGATTCGACCAGCGAGAGAAAGGCGCGTACGGGCGTTCCCGTCGGGCCCTTCGCCTGCCAGGGCGACTCGTTTTCGAGATAGGCCGTGCCGGCGATATCGAGATGCACCCACGGCGTCTTGTCCGCGAACTCGCGTAGAAAGGCGGCGGCGGTCAGCGTGCCGGCGGGACGGCCGCCGGTGTTCTTTAAATCCGCGATGTCGCTCTTCATCGCGTTGGTGTAATCCTCGTAGTACGGCATTTGCCAGTAACGCTCGCCGGTGGGCTTGGCCGCGGCTAAGAACTGGGCGGCGAAAGCATCGTCGTTGGTTATCGGCGGCCGACGACGCATGGCCCAGCGCGATGACGCACGCGCCGGTCAGCGTTGCGGCATCGACGATCCTTGTCGCGCCGAGTTTATTTGCATAGCAGATCCCGTCGGCCAGGATCAGCCGGCCCTCGGCATCGGTGTTGATGACTTCGATCGTCTTGCCGTTCATCGCCGTCACGATATCGCCGGGTTTGGTCGCCTTGCCTCCCGGCATGTTCTCCGTTGCCGGAACGATGGCAACGACATTGAGTTTCGGTTTCAGTTTTGCGATCGCCGACATCGCCGCAATCACGCCGGCGCCGCCTGACATGTCGTATTTCATGTCCTCCATCCGCTCGGCGGGTTTGATCGAGATGCCGCCCGTATCGAACGTGATTCCCTTTCCGACGAGTGCCAGCAGCTCTTTGCTCGACGGATCGCCGTTGTACCGCATCACGATGAACTTCGGCGGCTGCGCGCTGCCCCGCGCGACCGAGAGAAAGGATCCCATGCCCTCGCGGCTCGCGCGCGCTTCGTCGAGCACGTCGATCTCGAGCCCGTTTTGTTCGGCAACTTTTGTCGCCTCTTCGGCCAGGCGGGTTGGCGTCATCAAGTTGGCCGGCGTAATTGCCAGCCTGCGCGCCAGGTTCACGGCGTTGCCGAGTGCGGTTCCGCGCGCGATCCCGCGCTCGAGTTCGGCTTGGTTGAGGCCGCCGGCGATGATGGCAACCTCGGTCATAGCATTGCGACGGTCAGGCTTCTCCTGATACAGGGTCGTCTCGAAGATGCCGGTAATGGCGCCCTCACTCACAAATGAAGCGCACGCGGCCTCCTGGCCTTGCGCCTGTAACGGCAGCACGATCGCGATCGACTCGATATTGCGGCGACCCAGATAGCGCACGGCACTGCCCGCGTAGCGCGCGAGAAAGTGCGGCTCGAAGCGCGCGCGCTCGCCCAGCGAAACCGCGAGAACGCGCTGATACGGCTCGCCCTTCGCATAGATGAGGACGTTCTCGCCGAGGCGCCCTTGGATTTCTTTGGCGGCCAGCGCGTCGGCGATTACGCCGCCGAGTTTGTCATCGATCTCTTTGGCCGTGGATTCGAGCGCCGTATCCGAGAAGAAGGGGACGACGAGCGCTCCTGTATGCACGTGGCCGGGCGCATCGTGAGTAAGACGAACTTGCATGGTGGACCTTTCCGATGGTGAACTACTGCCAGCCTATGGCAGAAAGCTGGGAGAATCCTCGTACCGAGGAAAAAACTGGTTCGGACAGCTACGCGCGAGCCGGCGTTGACGTTAGTGCCGGAAATGAAGCCGTCGCGCGTTATGCTGCGGTGCTGGGCCAATGGCGCCACGCCGGCCAACTCGAAGCGATCGGCGGCTTTGCAGGGCTTTTTCGCATGCCGGGCGACCCCAGCCGCGCGCTCGTTGCCTCGACTGACGGCGTCGGCACGAAGGTCGTGATTGCGGCCGAGCTTGGACGGTTATTCGACGGTCGGCGCCGATCTGGTCAATCACTGCGTCAACGACATCCTCGTCTGCAACGCATCGCCGCTCTTCTTTTTGGATTACCTTGCGGTAGGGAAACTCGATCCCGCCGTTGCGGCCGAAATTGTTCGCGGTTGCGCGCAAGCCTGCCGGCTTCACGAGTGCGCGTTGCTCGGCGGTGAAACCGCTGAGATGCCGGGGCTCTATCAGCCCGCGCATTTCGATCTCGCGGGAACCATCGTGGGCATGGTGGAGATCGAAGCCCTCGAGCGGCTGGGCGGCGTCGAGCCGGGCGACGCGATTATCGGGTTGCCCGCGGTGGGCTTGCATACCAACGGCTATTCGCTCGCCCGTTCGCTGATCTCGCGCGACGAATGGAACCTTCCGTTCGACGGTGGGACGTATGCCGATGCGCTGCTCGCCGAACATCCGTCGTACTATCAATCCGTACGCGCCATCCAGCGGGTCGCGCGCGTCAAGGCGATGGCGCACATCACCGGCGGCGGTTTGCTGGAGAATCTCCCGCGCACGCTGCCGGAGAACGTCAGGGCCGTCTTCGAGCAACAACGCTGGCAGGTGCCCGCGATTCTGCAAGAACTCGTCCGGCGCGGCGATTTGGGCGAAGAGCGATACCGTATCTTTAATATGGGCGTTGGCTTCACGCTCATCGTACCGGTTACCGATGCCGCGGCGGCGGTTGCCGCGGTTCCTGGTGCGAAGGTCGTCGGTTGGATCGAATCGCGCATCGGCGAGGAACCGCGCGTCGTCGTTCATCCCTGACGTGGCGACGCTCTGCAATCTCGTCGTCGACCTTGCCGCGTTACCCTCGGACTCATCTGCCGAAGCGATCGAAGTTGCCGACGACCGCACGCTGGCGTGGATCGACGAAACCTTTAGCGGCACGTGGAGCTCCGAGGCCGCGGCGGGCGTGAACGTCGTCGCGCGCCGCGACGAGGTGCCGATCGGCTTTGCGACGCTCGATGCGCGCGGGTTAAAGTTTCGCTGGCTCAATGGACTTGCACGCGAGCGCGACGTCGGGCTCTTCGGGCCTTTTGGCGTCGTGAGGGAAGAGCGTAAGACCGGGCTCGGCGTCTTCATTTTGCGCCGCGCGCTGCAAGCGCTGCACGAACGCGGCTATGCTCGCGCCTTGATTCCCGCGGTGAGCGGCGACGGGCTCGTGCGATACTATGCCGATACGGTGGGCGCGGTCGTCGCAGAAGAGTTCGATCGCGCGGCGCTGCTCGCGCCGCGGCCGCGCACGCTCGTAATGGCGTCGGGAAACGGAAGCAACTTTCAAGCCGTCGCGGATGCCTCGAGCACTGGCAGCCTTCCGATCGAGATCGTGGCGCTCGTGAGCAACGATTCGCACGCGCGTGCGGTCGAGCGAGCGCGCGCCGCCGGCGTTCGGGCGCACGTGGCGGCGTGGCGCCGCAATGAGGAGACGCGCGCACTGTACGACGAGCGCCTGCTCGAAGTGGTGCGCTGCGAGTCGCCGGATCTCGTGCTGCTGCTTGGCTGGATGCATCTGCTCTCGGATGCCTTCGTGGCGGCGTTTCCCGAAATGCTCAACCTCCATCCGGCGTTTCTGCCACTGGATCCCGGCCGCGACGACGTCGGACTCCCCGACGGTACGCGGATTCCAGCGTTTCGCGGACCGCGAGCCGTTCGCGACGCGCTCGCCCGCGGCAGCCGGTGGGCCGGGGCGACCGTCCATCGCGTGACGCCGGCAACCGATCGAGGACCGGTGCTGGCCCGAAAGCCGCTGCCCGTCCAGGCACAAGAAGAAGAGACGCACCTTATGGAGCGCATCCACGCCTTGGAGCGTGACTTGGTCAAAGCCGCGGTTTCGCGCTGGCTTTTCGAACGCCCCGAGTAGCAGAACCTTCGAAAGAACTGACCTCCCCTTTCAATTATCGGTGACTTCGGTTACTATTCTTTGGGTTTGTTGGCTTAAGTCATCTTTTATGTGCAGGAGGTTCCTCTTTCGTGAACTTGGAGTTGGTCTTCATTGGGTTAGTGGTCGGCACGATCGTGGGCCTGACCGGCGTTGGGGGAGCCGCAATCATGACGCCGTTGCTCGTCCTGGTACTAAAAGTAAACCCGTTGGTCGCCGTCGGGAGCGACTTGCTCTACAGCGTTCCTACGAAGTTGTACGGTGCCTATCTGCATAACCGGCAAGGCACGGTCAACTGGCAGATTACCATCGCTCTGTTGGCCGGCGGTATACCGGCGGCTCTGGTCGGGGTTGGGCTGCTGTATTATCTGCGAACGCATTTCGACATCAAGCTGATCACGCTGTGGACCCGGCACACGATCGGCGTTGCGCTGTTCTTGGCCGCGGCCATCATGATCGCGCGGCCGCTCTTCAAGCGTGCCGGCGCCGCGGCGTCGGGCGAGTTCGTCTGGAGCGGTTCGCAGCGTGTGCGCGTCGCTGTGATCGGCGCGGTCGTCGGTCTGATCGTTACGATTACCTCGATCGGCAGCGGCTCGATTACGCTGCCGCTGCTGACGCTGGTGCTGCCGGCTGTCGGCCTGCCCGAGCTGATCGGTTCGGACATTGCCTATGCCGCCTTCTTGATCCCGACGGCCGCGGCAGGCCGGTGGACGATGGGCGACGTGAACCCGCTCTTGGTAGTGAATCTGTTGCTGGGCTCGTTACCGGGCGTGTATATCGGCAGCAAACTCTGCGGACGAATGCAAACGCGTTGGCTGCGTCCGGCGGTCGCCCTGACATTGGTGTTCGTCGGCACGCGCCTCATCTAAGCGTACTCGGCAACGCTTACTTTGCGTTGTAGGCGATGCAGTAGCCGCTTGGGGAGATAACGCCGTCGACGATTTTGCACGTACCGTTCGCATCGGCCGTTTGTCCGGGAATGAAGAAGTTGCACTTCGAGCACTGTTTGTCGCCGTTGGGTTTTGTCTGATATTGAACCGACGACTGCGTTACCTTGGTATCGTCGGCCAGGACGGCTTGGGTAAACAGTCCGGCAAGTGCCGGCAACAGGATCGCGCTGCGAACGAATGCTCCTCGGGTTGAGACTGTCTGTCTGGGCATGATTCCTCCCTTTATTCCCTGTTAGGATTAAGCATTGGAGATGAAAAAACTCTGAAGAGCCCGGTCAGAGGTAATGTGAGACTTTGTTCGTACCCTCTTTCCCACTCTACTGAGCCTCCAGGAACGGGTCGCTTGGGGCTCGTTCTTACTGCAAAATTGCGATGAGGAGGTTCGTTTGTGATCTGCCATTTCGGCCGTTGGTCTCTGCCTGCTGCGTTCGCGGCGGCGGTCTTTGCCCTTAGTGCCTGTGCCGGGAGCAGCGGCTCTCCCGTGCCCGTCGCGCCCAACCAAATCTCGCCCGCTGGATTCCACGACTCCGGAGCGCAGCTCCGCTCTGCGACCACTTCCAAAGGGGTGCTGCCCGCGGCTTGCGCCAAAAAATACCTCGCCTGCTACACGGTCTCCCGGAAGAAGGGTCTCGTGATCGACTGGTGCGACGGCCCGACAAGCAGTCCGTGCGCGGACACGAGTAACTATACATGGAGCGGCAACGTTTGCAAGGCAAACTCGCAAACATGCGATCCCATCGAGCAGATGACTGCAGAATGGACTGGTCCTTTCAAGTGCAAGGACAAGATCAAGGTTTGCGGCGGCTCCACGAGCGGAACGTACGTGGCCGATACGATCGTGATCGGCAAGAAACCGCCCAAACCAACGAAGCAGTATCTCTATAAACAAGAGATTCTACTCTCGGGTTCGCTCGCGGCGTATGTCGGTTTCAACGTCGGCCCCTAAGAGTATCCATCCGATCCCAGGAGCTAACTAAGCGGAGAGGTCCGGCGCCACGCCGGACCTCTTTCGATTCGTCGTCTTAGCCGGGTAGCCACGGCCCCTCATTTGCGCGGACTTCCGGGTCGCCCCATACGAAGCGCTCGACGAGGCTCGTAATAAATCGCGGGCGCCACGACGTGCTCGAGCTCTACGCCGAGCAGATCGGTCTTTGAAAGCGGCGACGCCCAGCGAATTGAACAACGCATCCGAAGCGAGGAACGGGTCTACAGGGAGTACGTCAGCGCGTCGCTCGGTCTCGAAGACCAGATGCGCAAAGCGCGGGCCGTCCTACGTGACGAGATACCGAAGATCGAAACACAGCTGAACGTGTTGAAGCGTACCGGCGTTGTGCAGTTGGAATGCGAAGGCGCGGCGACGAGCGCACCCTTTGACCAGCTCGCGGCCGCGGTTGATCGCGGCTACCGGGGAGTGCCGGATGCGTTCCGCCGCGACCTCGAGTTCGCCGTTCGCCGAGCCCAGCGTGCGCTCGCTCGCACGCGGGCTTCGATTTCAATGGACCGGTAGCCGCGCTCGTTCCCGGCCCGACCGGGCTACAATCGTTTGCTCGCTTGTCCCCGACCAGCGGTTTGTGATATCATGGCATCACGATGTCACGAGTGAAAACCCTCCCCGTCCGTCTCGATCCAGCGACCTACCTTCGGTTGCGGCGCCAGGCGCAGTCGGAAGGTAGGTCGATGAACGAGCTCATGCTCGCGGCACTACGCGAGCATTTGGAAGCACATCCGATTCCGCGTGAGCGCTTGCGGGAGCTCGCGCGTGAAATCGTTGGAGAAGATAAGGAACTTCTTGAAGCGTTAGCGCGCGTCTAGGTGTTCTTCCTCGACGTCGACGACGTGCTCGTGCTCTATGGCGAGTACGTCGGGTCGCGCCGGCAGCTCGTGCGGCCAGAGCTTCTTGAGTCGGCTGTTGCCTTGTTGCAGGCAACGATGTTGGGCGCCGAACTCTACCCGCATCTCTTTCAGAAGGCGGCGGCGCTCCTGCGCTCGATTTCGCAGAACCAGCCATTTCTCGACGGTAACAAGCGAATCGCCTGGATCGCGACACGTACGTTTCTCGCGGCGAACGGGTTCGACGTCCGTGCCGACGCCGACGAGGGCTTGAAGTTGATGATCGATCTGGCGGAGCGCAAGCTGGATGTCGACGAGGTTGCCGCATTTCTCGCGACGCACGCCGCACCGCGCGATAATTCCGGCTAAGTCTTCGGGAAGCGCGATACGCAAGCTCCTTGACATGAAGGGTGTGGTCAGCGCTTTAAATGCTCGCGCTGGCAACGGGCGCGAGAAGAGGCGAACTCTGCGCCTTATCGTGGAGCGACGTAGATTTCGAGAATCAAACACTTACGATCGCGAAGAACCTATCGCAAACCAAGGAACGTCTCGAGCTCAAGGGCACGAAAACTGGCAGCATTCGTCGTCTTTGCCTGCCGCGGCTGGCCCTGGAAGCACTGAGCCGGCAGCGCGCCATGCAGATAAAAGACAAACGTCTTGCGCCTGCAGACTACATCGACGAGGGCGCCGTTTTCGCGCCGCGACGCATCTGATCGTTGGCGGCACCGACGTTCGGACCACCGCCTCCGTTTTGGGTCACACGACGCCAACCGTCACGCTCACGATCAACGCGCACTTGGTTGCCGAGGTACAGCGCGTGTCGTCGAGCGCCTGAGCGCAACGCTCGAGCGTATCTCATCCGATGGCAACCGAATGGCAACCGTCGCATCCCTAAGAGAGAAAAACGCCCGTAAGAACGAGCGTTTCTTGGTGGAGGCAAGGAGACTCGAACTCCTGACCCTTACGCTGCCAGCGTAATGCTCTACCAGCTGAGCTATGCCCCCATCGGCCTCAGGCCGCCGCAACTCGCCCCACTTCATGGCGCAAAGTGCGACTCCTCCGTTTTCCGGGGGCGTCCTGGCTTTGCCCGCCTGAGCTTGTCGAAGGGTCGATAAAGCCGACTACCTAAACGTAGTAACCTCGCAGCGTGGGGATGTAGCTCAGCTGGTAGAGCATCTGCTTTGCATGTAGAGGGTCTGGGGTTCGAGTCCCCACATCTCCACCATAACCAAACGCTCACGCAATCATCGAGGTCGCTCCCAGGGCCGTTTCAGGATTTCGCGTGTCGGGAACGCTATGATTGAGAACGATGCAGCAGTTACGTACCGGCTTTCCTCGCCGCGTCCAGCTGGACGGCGAATACGATTTGAGCCGAAAGGAGCAAGTCGCGGCGCTGTTCGGTGCGTTGCCCGGAGACGGCCCCGTCACCATAGACCTCAGCAAAGTCACGTACATCGACTCGACATTCTTACATGAACTTGCCGCCCTGCGACTTCGCTTCAAGGAACAGTCGATTACGCTGACCGGAGCAAGCGCCGGCGTCAAGCGCATTCTCAAGTTGGTAAAGTTCGAGCGACTCTTCGTTTTAGTCGATTAGGATACGCCGCCCGGATAAGGGTACGTGTAACGAGATGACGGCAACGACCGCGGTGAAGATCCTTGGCATCGCATTCGCGGTCGGTCTCGACGTACTCGCATTGTCGATTGCCGTGGGCGTCATGCGGATCGACTGGCCCGCTCGAATTAGGCTGGGGGCAGCGTTCTCCGCCGCCGAAGTGTTGATGCAACTCGTCGGCTACGGCATAGGCACGGGTGCCGGGCGAATTGCGGGAGCGATCGCGCCTTACGTCGGCTTTGCCGTGCTAGCTTGCGTGGGCGTCTTTATCTTTCGCGAGAGCTTCGAGAAGGCTCCGCCGACGTTCAAAGTTACTTCGGGGTGGGGCCTCATCATTGCCTCGGCGTCCATCAGCCTGGACTCTTTTGGAATCGGCATTTCGTTGCCCGGCGTGCCGCTGCCGCTTCCACCGCTGCTTGCAACCGTCGCGGTCAGTACCGTCTTCTTTACCGCGATCGGGCTCGTATTTGGCGAGAGGCTCGGGCGCCGGTACCGAAGAGACGCTCAGCGGGTGGCCGGGGTTGTGCTCGTCATCTTGGCCGTCGTTTTCACGGCGCAGCATCTCGCAGGGTGAGCGGCGTAAGGGGCGTCCAATCGCGCACCGTCGAATCTCTCCTCATGGCGAGGACGCTCGTTAACGTGACGGTTAAGCCGGGCTCGCGCGCGCCGGGCATCGACCGCACGGGCAAATCGATTGTGGTGCGCGTCCGCGAGCACGCGATCGAGGGCGCGGCAAACGAGGCGTGCATCCACGCGCTCGCGGCGGCTTACGGAGTCTCGCGCAGTTCCATCGAGCTCGTGGGAGGTTTTCGCAGCAAGCGCAAGCGATTCGCGATTCATCTGCCTTAGTCGCCATGCAGCGACAACATCAACGCAACGGTAGAAAAGCTTGCCTTGCGCGGCATTGAGACCGACGTTTCCGTTGCCGACCGGGGCTGGAGTCTCGTGCCGGATGCATATCAAGCAAGCTGGTGGATGATGCTCCGGTGTGCAGGAGAGCGGCTCCATTAAAGGGCACTCACAAGCTTTACTTCGCTATTCAAGGAGTTGAATCGTGCGTTTTATCAACTTTTGCGCGAGCAGCGCGATTGCGGCGAGCTTGCTGCTCTCCGCATGTTCTAGCAGCAGCGGCGGCTCGCAGGCACTTCCCAGCGGTTCGCAAGCAGCTCGAGTCGCGCCGATGTCGCATTCTGCTCACCTGACGGTCGTCGGCGCCCGGAAGTTCACGGCGTACTGCGATCCCTCGCTCTACATTACGTGCGTCACCGTGTCGAAAAAGACCCCGGCCGCTCTCGAACTTTGCTATAACGAATCCGGAAGCGGTTGCTCGTCAGGGTACTTCCCTTCGCTGACGTGGTACGAAGCCATATACACGGTAAAAGCGAACAAGATCTACAAGAAGATCGTCGGCTCGTTCTACCCGAACCCCGGCAACCCGAGTGAAGACACGATCACCGCGAAGAAGAAAGTCAAGAATAGCAAGGGCGTGGTGAAGTACTATCAATACATCGAGGGTTGCCTCAACAGCACCGAGTGCATCACCGGTGAGATCGGGATCGCTACTCAGTAGGAACGCGCAGCCTATCGGTAAGCTTGACGAAAGAGACCCGGCATCTGCCGGGTCTCTTTTAGTCGTCGCCGAGCATGTTGGCCGGCCTGCCGCGCGCCGAGGACGAGCGCGCTAGCTGAACCCAGTACGCCGGCGGCTTACCGCCCGGGGGGCGCAGGTGCGATACTTCGCCACCTTCAAAAGAAGTTTTTATGAGTTCGATACGGCTGCTCGTGGGCACGCGCAAGGGCGCGTTCGTCCTTACCTCCGATGGCAAACGGATGGACTGGAAGATCGAAGGCCCGCATTTCGCCGGTTGGGAGATCTATCATATGAAAGGCTCGCCGGCCGATCCGAACCGCATCTATGCCTCGCAGTCGACGAGTTGGTTCGGGCAGCTCGTTCAACGTTCCGACGATGGCGGCGCAACGTGGGAGCCGGTCGGCAACCAGTTCGTCTACGACGGCCAACCCGGAACGCACACCTGGTACGACGGCACGCCCCATCCCTGGGAGTTCGCGCGCGTCTGGCATCTCGAACCCTCGCTGCATGATCCCGATCTCGTCTATGCGGGCGTTGAAGACGCGGCGCTCTTTCGTTCGAGCGACGGCGGACGAAACTGGGAAGAACTCTCGGCGCTGCGCAAGCACCCTTCCGGACCGTCCTGGCAACCCGGCGCCGGCGGCATGTGCCTGCATACAATTCTTCTCGACCCGCGCGACCCCGCGCGAATATACGGCGCAATCTCGGCTGCCGGCGTCTTCCGCAGCGACGACGCGGGCGCGAGCTGGCGCCCGATCAACCGCGGATTGCGCTCCAATAGCATTCCCGACGAGGATGCCGAAGTCGGACACTGCGTTCATCGGATCGCGATGCATCCCAAACATCCCGATACGCTCTACATGCAGAAGCACTGGGACGTCATGCGTAGCGACGACGGCGGCGAGCGCTGGAGCGAGGTCAGCGGAAATCTCCCGACCGACTTCGGCTTTCCGATCGACGTCCACGCACACGAACCGCAGACGATCTACGTCGTTCCGATCACCAGCGACTCCGAACACTTCCCGCCCGACGCTCGGCTGCGCGTCTATCGCAGCCGCACGGGCGGCAACGAGTGGGAGGCATTGACGAACGGCCTTCCCCAGGAGCACTGCTACGTCAACGTTCTGCGCGACGCAATGGCCGTCGATGGACTCGACTCGTGCGGCATCTATTTTGGGACGACCGGCGGACAAGTCTACGCCTCTCCGGATTCGGGCGACCATTGGACGGCCATCGCGCGCGACTTCCCGGCGGTCCTCTCCGTCGAAGCGCAAACGCTGCCGTGATTCGCGTCGTCCTGCCGGCGCATCTGCGCACGCTCGCTCGCGTCAACGGGGAAGTGACTATCGAAATAACCGGTGAGCTTACGCAACGCGCGCTGCTCGACGCGCTCGAGTCGCGCTACCCGGTGCTCCGCGGAACGATTCGCGATCACGTCACGCAGCGGCGCCGGCCCTATGTACGATTCTTCGCCTGCGAGACGGATCTCTCACACCAGCCGTCCGACGCGCCGCTCCCGCAGGCCGTCGCCGACGGCGTGGAGCCGTTTCTCGTCGTCGGCGCGATGGCTGGAGGTTGAATTTGAAACGGTGGCTCGTTGGCGCGTGCGCCTTCGCTGTTGCCGCGTCACTCGCACCTGGTTCGGCTCTCGCGGCGCCGACGATGCGCGAGGTTCTAACGGCCCTTTATGGCGTGCACGATCTCGGCGGCGTCGGGCTTTCTCCAACTGGAGACGCCGTCGTTTGGCAAGAGAGTTTCCATAACGCGCGTCATCTGCTCGATTCACCTCGCTCCAATGCACTCTATCTGCAGCGGCTTACCGGTGGGGGGCCGGTGCGCATTACGGCCGGACCGGCCGGCGCGTTCTACGATGAAGAAGGCCCGGTTTGGTCGCCGGACGGGCGCGCGATCGCCTTTCTATCAGACGCGCGATCGAGCGGGCAACTTCAGCTCTTCGTCGCCGGTGCCGACGGGCGACACGCTCGGCAGATCGGCCGGCTCAACGGTAACGTCGCGCGGCTGACGTGGTCGCCCGACGGCAAAGCGGTGGCCTTTCTTTATATTGGCGCGGCGCATCGCAAGGCCGGTGCGCTGGCCCCGGGTGCGCGCGACGTCGGCGTCATCGGCTCGGTCGTCGACGAGCAGCGGCTCGTTACGGTGGACGTTGCGACCGGCGCGCTTCGCAGTCTCACGCCCGCCGACTCGTACGTCTACGAGTACGGCTGGTCTCCCGACGGTGGTGCGATTGCCGTCACCTACGCAAAAGGGAACGGCGACAACAACTGGTGGATCGCGCGGCTGGCGCGCGTTGATGTTGCGAACGCCACGATGCGCGACCTTTTCGCGCCCGCTTTTCAGTTGAACGACCCGCAGTGGTCGCCCGACGGAAGCCGCATCGCGGTGATCGGCGGCATCATGAGCGACTTCGGATCGACCGGCGGCGACCTGTACTTGGTCGATGCCGGCACCGGTGAAACGCACAACGCAACGCCCGGGGCCCCGTTCTCCGTGCAATCCCTGCGATGGAACGACGCGACGAGCCTCGACGTGGTCGCGCACCTCCCCGGCGCGATGCACTTGCTACGGCTCGATATCTCCAGCGGCCAGGTGACGACGCTTGTCGGACGCGATGAGTCGATCTGGAGCTGGTCGAGCATTCGCGGCGGCTCGATGGTCGCGCTCGTGCGTTCGTCGTTCGACGATCCGCCCGAAATCTTGGCCGGTCCGCCGGCGGCGCTGCACCAGGTTACCAACCGCAACGCGCACGCGGTTCGCTTCTACGGCAAGGCCGTCTCGCTTCGCTGGACGAGCGGTGGTTTTTCGGTTCAGGGCTGGCTGGTCTATCCGCTCGACTACGATCCGGGACGCACCTATCCGATGGTGACGATGGTCCACGGCGGCCCATCCGCGCAGGCGGTCCCCACCTTTGCCAATCGTGACGTCAGCGCACTCTGCTCGCAAGGCTACTTCGTCTTCCTGCCCAATCCGCGCGGCAGCTTTGGTCAGGGCGAAGCATTCACGCGCGCCAACATCAAGGATTTCGGGTATGGCGACTGGCGCGACGACCTCTCGGGCGTCGACGCGGCCGTCAAGGCGGCGCCGATCGATCCGAACCGCCTGGGACTCATGGGCTGGAGTTATGGCGGCTATATGGCGATGTGGGCCGAGACGCAGACGACCCGCTTCAAGGCGATCGTCGGCGGTGCCGGCATCGTCAACTGGCAGTCCTACTACGGTCAGAACAAGATCGACCAGTGGATGATTCCGTTCTTCGGCGCGTCGGTCTATCAAGATCCCGCGGTCTACGCGAAAAGCTCGCCGATCACGTTCATCGAGCAGTCGAAAACGCCGGTGCTGATTCTCCAAGGCGAACTCGACGAAGAAGTGCCCGCACCGCAAGCGTTCGAGTTTTGGCACGCGATGGAGACGCTGGGCGTCCCCACCAAACTGATCGTCTACGCCGGCGAAGGCCACGGCCCGCAAAAGATCGCCAGCCAAATCGATATCTTGCAGCAAACGCTCGAGTGGTTCAACCGGTATCTGCTGCCGACAAGCCATTCATGACACCGTGGCAACGCGCACCGCGCGCTGCCGGCGCAACTATCTATGCCTTTGCGCTGGCAGCCTGCGGCGGCGGGGCGCCGTCCGCGGTACCCGTTGCGCAGCAGGCCGCGCTTGCGTTGCCGGGCATCGGCCAAAATATCGTGCGCAATCCCGACTTCGAGGAAGGGCTGCGTGATTGGAAGCAGTGCGGCACCGTCGCGGTTCGGCTTTCAAACGAGCACCCTAGCGGCGGGAGTCATTCGGCCTTCGCCGGCACTAGGCACCCGCCCGAGCTCTTCGGCGACGCCGCCATTTGCCAGACCGTAACGGTTCCGCAGCGCGCGGAGCTGGAGTTTTACGTCAATCGGCAGACCAACGACGTGCTCGAAGTACGCCTGGCAAACCGCCCAACTCTTGAACGCCGAACGGGAAGGTGCTCAAGACGCTCTATCGCGTTGCGGCGTTTAACGGCGATTGGCGCTTCGAGGGGCCCTACGACTTGCACGACTTAGCCGGCCGCCAGTTGACGCTAAAGTTCGACGTTCACGGCAACGGTTACGCGAAGACCTACGTCAACCAGTATCTCGACGACGTCTGGCTGGGGAGCGGAGCGGGACCGACCCCGCTGCCCTCGCCGACTCCGTCGCCGATTCCCGGTCGCACCCCGATCAAGCACATTATTATCGTGCTGCAAGAGAACCGCACGTTCGACAACCTGTTTCACGGTTATCCCGGTGCCGACTACGCCAAGGTTGGTTACAACCACAAGGGCAAAGCCGTGCAGTTGTTTGAGCTTCCGTTGATGACGCCTTGGGATCCGTCGCACGAGTACGAGAATTGGGTCGTCGAATACAACGGCGGCAAAATGAACGGCTTTGATTTGGACAAGATCGATTATGGCAGCGGAGCGCCGAAGGACTTCGCCTACGGTTACGCGCGCCGCCAGGACGTGAAGGCCTACTGGGATTTAGCGCGCGAGGGCGTGCTGGGTGATGCAACCTTTGCCGACCATCGTTCGCAAAGCTACGCGGGCCATCTGTATCCGATTGCCGGCGCGTCGGGACCGATCGACGCCGCCGACCCCGACTGGTACGCCGCGGACAACCCGGAGTACGGCAGCAGTTGCGCTAAGGAGGGCTTCGGCGTGGCCGTCGACATCCTCACCGGGGCGACGAACAAGAGCTACCGGAGCTGTTTCGACTTCAAGACGATCGGCGATCTGCTTACCAAGCGCGGCGTTTCGTGGCGCTACTACGTGGATTCCGCCGATAAGGAAGGTACCGTCTCGGGTTATGCTTCGATCCTCCACGTGTTTGACGGCAGCCAGTGGGCCAACGTCGTAACGCCCGAGACGACGATCTTCAGCGACGTGGAGAACGGAACGCTGCCGGCAGTCTCCTGGGTTATCGGCACCTACGCCAACAGCGATCATCCGGGTCAGAACGTTCCGAGCAGCAACGGCCCGAAGTGGGTTTCCAGCGTCTTCAACGCTGTCGGCAAGAGCAAGTATTGGAAGGATAGCGCTATCGTCCTCACCTACGACGACTGGGGCGGCTGGTACGATCACGTGAAGCCGGCGACGTTCGACTACTTCGAACCCGGTTTTCGCATCCCGCTAGTAATCGTTTCGCCGTACGCGCGGCGCGGCTACGTCTCGCACGAGACGCACTATATCGGCAGCATCCTGCACTTCATCGAGCACACCTACGGCTTGAAGAGCCTGGGAACCAGCGACGCGCGCTCGGACCGGTTCGCCGACTGCCTCGATTTCACGCAGGCACCGCTGCCGTACGTTCCCGTTAAAATCCCCGGCTCGTTCGAAAGCCTCTTCGATACCAACCTGCCGGTCTACGGTAGTCATCCGCAAGACCCCGCGCAACGCGACTAGAACGGCACTCAAAGTGGGTATTAAACCAGAATGTACACACCTGCAGGTCCTTCTGAACCGGGTGATCCGCACCCTGACTCTCCACCCGATGGCGACCAGAACATCGACGATATCGATAGCGGCGGCGACGACGAAGAAGGATAGCGCGTTCTATCGCTGCGTAGTCACGCCGGGATTTGTGCTTGCAGCCGCGCTAGGGGCGGGATGCGCCCACCATATTCCGTATGCGGTGTCGAGTGCCGACCAGGCGCGCTTTGGGACGAGCCTCCTTCGCGTGAATGTGAGCGGGCACGCCCCGATGATTCTCGGCCTCAACGACTGTATTTTGTACAAGGCGCGAACCGCGCACGAGGATATCGTGGGATGGGACGTTGTGCTCGCTTCGGACTGGGGGATGCACAGTTATCCGAAGTGGATGACGGCTTGCACGTCGCAGCAACTCGCTTACAAAAATAAGTACGTCGTCGTAAGCTTCTGCGCGCAGGCGCTCGGGGCCGGCGGCGGCTGTGCGGGCGGCGACGGAACGTACCGCAGCCGCACTGCGAATCCGACGAGCTGGCAAATCCAAGACGGAAGTCACTGGCTCACATTGGCTAACCACTAGTGTTGCTGCCAATTCGCGTCGCGCAGCAGCTGCAACCGCGGTTCTCATTCGGGTTGTTCGGAATCTCGTGCCGGTGGTCTTCCGGGAACTATGCGGCTACCGGCACGCTTGAGTTCGGCGCTCTGGCGCCTCGCTTAGTTTTTTGGTAGGTTGCGTCGCGTCCACACCGTTAGCCTGGCTTTGTCGACCGAGCGGCTCTCGCGTACACCAACGCAACCAACGCGACGCATATACTTTTCAAACCGACTGTCGCGCAGACGAGCCCCGCGGTAGCGGCTCTCATGCCGATGAATATCTGTTGGAGGACAATCATAGCTGCGTAGGACGCGGCCGACGAGCGTATTGTTACGATCAGCCAACGAGGGCGATGTTTATAATAGCTCGGTGTTACGGTAGCCAGGCCGACAGAAGCCAGGACCCCGAACCACGGCCCTATTGTGACTAGGGTGTGTTTTCAAAGTAGTAGGTTCACAAAATGCATGGTTGCTGCAATGAGGATCACGGCAACGTAGTTGGCGGCAAGTTTTTCATATCTCGTAGCTACGCGCCTCCACTGCTTGAGTCGATTGATGCATCGCTCGATCACGTTGCGCTCGCGGTAGCGAACCTTGTCGAACGTTATAATCCGTATCCGGTTGGAACGCGACGGAATTATTGGCTCAATGCGGCGTCGCCGTAATGCAGTTCGTAGAGCCGCGCTATCGTAGCCTTTGTCGCCTGCTACGCGTTTTGGGCGCAGTCTCGGGCGACCGCGATGGACGCGCTTGATCGCACCGGCATCGATGAGCCTCACGAGCTGCGGCGCGTCGTGTTTTTCGCCGCCGGTGAGCGTGAAGACGATCGGGTTGCCTTTGCTATCAGTGCGCAAATGGATTTTCGTACCGAACCCTCCTCGGCTACGGCCGAGCGCGCGGGGAGCCCCTTTTTTCCACCGGCTGCGTGCTGGTGGGCTCGAATCACGGTACTGTCAACGCAGTGCATCTCCCAATCCAGCAGTCCTTGCCCATCGGCTTGAGCCTGCAGAGCTTTGAAGACCTTGAACAACGTTCCGTTGCGCCGCCATCGATAGAATCGAGTGGCGATCGTCCTCCACGGCCCATGTTCAGCGGGCAAATCCCGCCAAGGCGCACCGGTACGCACCAGCCAGAGGACCGCGTTGAAAAACCTTCGATGGCTAATCGAAGGCCTTCCGGTCAAGGGTTTTTCCGGCGGCAGCAACGGTTCTATGCGCGCCCACTGCTCGTCCGAGAGGCTATGTCGTGGCATAGCCTCAAAAAATTCCTACGAATACCGGCGCTTTCCTTCAAGCCACTTTGAAAACACGGCCTAGTAGCTGAACCACTTACCATTCTCCCATCGATTCAGACTGGTGACCTTGCGCTAAGGAGTCAACGCAAAGACGGTTCCGTAATCGTATGTGCCGCCGGCGGCTGTTGTCCCGTACAGCGCGCCATTCAAGTAAGTCAGGCCGGCGCTCGGATAGAAGCCACCGGCTCCGGTCCCGGTGCCGAAGCTGTGTAGCAGCCGCTCAGTGCCGTCCGGCGTGATGCTAAAGATCGTCCCGCAGCCGACGCCGTGGGTGGTGCACTGATTTCCCGTGCCACCGAGGTTCGTCGTGCCGTACAGCGTGCCGTTTACCTCGAGTAAGGAGGCGACGGGATCACGTCCGTCGGTTCCGTTGCCGAAGCTGTGGAGCACTTTTTCCGTGCCGCTCGCGGTGATGCTAAAGACCGTGCCTCGCCCGTAAGCGCCGCCTTCCGTAGTCGTGCCGTAAAGCGTGCCGCCTACATCGACTAGGCCGGCCGTGGGATAAGAGCCATCCGTTCCCTTGCCGAAGCTATGCAACACTTTTTCCGAGCCACCCGTCGTGATGCTAAAGACCGTGCCTCGCCGGTGTTTACCACCGTAAAATGTTGTGCCGTAGAGCGTGCCGCGTACGTCGATCAGGCCGGCTTTGGGAGCGGCGCCGTCGGTGCCCTTGAAGCTGTGCAGTACCTGCTCAGCGCCATCCGTGGTGATGCTAAAAACCGTGCCGCACAACATGTACTCCAGGCCGCAGTGGTACGCGCCGCCTCCGGCGGTCGTGCCGTACAACGTGCCCTTTACGTCGACCAGGGATCCTTCGGGCTCAGCACCATCATGTGTATACGTGTCGAAGCTGTGCACCACTTTCTCCGTGCCGCCCGTCGTCATGCTAAAGACCGTTCCACAGGTCGAATAGTTCGGGGGGTAGGGGCAGCCATGTGAGCCACCGATGCTCGTCGTTCCGTAGAGCTTGTGCTTTACCTCGATTAGGGATGCAGTGGGGAAAGCCCCATCGGTTCCATAGCCAAAGCTATGCAGCACTTTTTCCGTGCCGGTTGACGTGATGCTAAAGACCGTGCCGCAAAGGTTGTTGTTGGATCCATAGTAGCAGGACTGTGCGCCGCCTTCGCTCGTGGTGCCGTAGAGCGTGCCGCGCACATCAATCAGGCTGGCCCACGGGTTCTGCCCATCGGGGAGTGCGCCAAAGCTATATACAACTTTGTAGTTTGAGCTATTGGTGCGTGCTTCGAGCTCTGAGGCTTGTGGCATCGTGGCCGGCGCGCCGATTGGCAGCTGCGATCCAGCGCAACCGGCGAGCATCGCCGCAGCTACGCAACTGGGGAGCGCGTAGCGGGTAAATCTCGAAATCCTCATCTTGTCCTCCTTAAGCCTGAAGAAATCAACGAGCGGATATATTCGACTCACTCGCGCTCCATCCCAGCCGACCAAGCCGGATCGACACCAATGTAGAAAGCCTTTCGCTTCCAGCAACGGGCGCGAGCGTACGATATGGCCTCTCCGTAGCGCCCTGGGGAACGCGCAGCCCATGTCGAAGCGGGCTTCAAGAGGAGCAGTCTGATGATTGATTCACGGTTCGCTATGCTTTAGGTGTCTGCGTAGTCGTTGCTATGCTTGCGGGATGCGGCGGTGCCGGCGGCGGTAGCGGCCTCGTGCCGGCCAGCGGTGCGCCCGACCGTCTTCCGGGCCAGCGCACGTTTAATTAAACGGTGAGCTTAGCGTTTCAGAGTGCCGGCTGGCGTAAAGTGGATCAAGGTTGTCGTGCGAGGCGCCGCCGGCGAGGGTGCGTACAGCGGCGACGATGGTGGCAACGGCGGGCGTGACACCGCCGTGATCCCTGTTCGGCCTGGGGAGACGTTATACGTGTTCGTTGGCGGCGAGGGCGACTATAACGATGACAAATGTGGTTTTAACGGTGGCGCTCTCGGCGGCCTCTACCTTGCCTGCTATCGCAGGGGCAAAACGTGCTACGCGTACGGCGGCGGGGGTGCTTCTGACATACGCGAGGGCGGAGATTCGCCCAGCGATCGGATCGTCGTAGCTGGTGGCGGAGGCGGAGCCGGCACCGACAGCGTTGCTGGTGGCGCTGGCGGCGGAAAAACCGGAGGCGATGGTGGCAGCGGTAACGGGCGCTATCAGGGCGGTGGGGGAGGTGGCGGCGGCACTCAGGACCACGGAGGCTCTGGTGGTGCCGGCCAGCAGGGTTCCTCTGGAGACGGTGGTTCCGGAAGTCCGGGCACGTTAGGCAAGGGCGGCAGCGGCGGCGACACTGGCTACTCAAGCGGCTCTTACTGTAGCAGCTGTGGCGGGGGCGCTGGCGGCGGTGGTGGGGGCGGTTATTACGGCGGCGGCGGTGGCGGCGGCGCCTGCGCCTCTACCAACAGCGACCCCTACTGCGGCGTGGGCGGTGGTGGTGGCGGCGGATCATCGTACGTTGAATCGAGTGCAACACGCGTACACATGTGGCGAAATTGGTACAATGCAACCGGCAACGGCCTCGTCGTCTTTAGCTGGTAGCATCGCCATGACGGTCCTTCGTTTAGGTCGTTGCGCTTCAGCCGTCTGTATCACAGCGAAATAGCCTTCGTTGATACACGCGTTGCTGCACGACCCCTCTGCCCGATTTAGACAAAATGAAAAAACCCTTAGGGGGTAAGGGTTGGCGATGGTGGGCCGTCCAGGGATCGAACCTGGGACCTCATGCTTATCAAGCATATTCCGGGGTTCGCAGCGGGGACGGCTGAAGACCTGATTTCTTGAGGAAATTCTGGAAAAGGACGCTCGTGAGAGGCAGCCTCGGGCAACCAAAGTAGACCCGTTAGGTTGTCAGTTTGGCTGTCAACGTTTCATTCTGGTGACGGGTCGGTCGGCGAACGCAATGCGCAACGCCGATCGGCCTCGGCTGCGCAGCTGCGAGGCGGGGCGGGGCGGCTTACGGGGAGAAAGCGAAGACTGTTCCGCAACTAACCTTTCCGCATTTCGAGCCGCCGCGCGAGGTTGTGCCGTAGAGCGTGCCATTAACGTCGATGAGGCCAGAGTGTTGGCTTGCGCCCTCGTGGCGGCCGCCGAAGCTGTGGAGAGCCGTTTCCGCGTCGGACGTGTCTACGCTGAAAATGGTTCCGCAGTTAGCATGTTGATGGCCACATCCATAACTGCCACCATCAAGCGTAGTGCCGTATAGCATGCCGTTAACGTCGAGCAAGCC